>CAYNRE010000009.1:0-789492 GCA_964399535.1 uncultured Pirellulales bacterium
GCATCCGCATCCCGAAGCTTCCGCACGATCTGCTCCGGGTTGTGTCGCTTCCGCCGCTTCGTACTCATCTCGATGGTCTCCTTGCCCTACGGGCCGGAAACCTTCATAGCCGATGGCTCAGGAATTCGATAGCAGGCCACCGCGGCTGGTCCAAGGCAGGCACGAACTTTTTGAAACGCTTGCTGTGCCGCTTGCCACAAGAAAGTTCCGGCCAGCGGATCTAGTAACCGACGGCCCAGATAGAGTGCCAAGGCCTCGTCCAAATTAAACGCCAATTGCGCTGGACCATTTCCCGACACGATCCGCCAACGCTTTTGGCCGTGGTCGCCGACTGTGCTCGTCAATGGGAAACCTGCGTTTTGCAAGGTTTCCAGGTCGCGACGAATCGTTTTGGCGTTGACCTCTAGCTTGTTCGCCAGTTCCTGAACTGTTGCTCCGTTTAGTCCAGCCAGCAATCGCATCTCCGTCCACTGCCGGATTAGCGGGCCGCCGCTCATCGAGATACCCCCAAGAGAATCAAGAGCTGCAACAAGGTGCGAGTGCCGAGAAACACTGTTCGCCGCGAACGACATTAACTGCTTCAACATTGAAATTCCACCAACTGGCGCGTGCCTGCAGGGAAGCCTGCCGAACAAGCTGTCATAGAGTAACGGATAGGTTGGACATTCTCTGTCCAACCCATCGGGTATCTTGGCGGTCGACGGCTCGGACGGATGAAAGGAATTGCCCCTAGCAATCAGGTGTTGGCGGCCTGAAGCCGACACGCCAACACATTGACTTGGGGGAGGTCGAGTTGGTCCCACAGGATCTTGTGGTTCATAAGGCCGAGAGCCCGGAACGCGACCGGGCGACCCGGCTGCCCGCCTTCATTCTCGCGATAGATGATCGCGACCTCCGAGTCTGACGGCGACGCCCGCTAGATCAGGATGGGCCAAAACGGTGCCAAGCGCACTCGTACAACCCACTCCAGGTGTGGCTACGTGAGGACGAAGCGAACTGAAAGACGTGGTGGGAACAAACTGCCCGAGGCCGATCGTAGCGAACCGTTCCAGTCAGATTTGGACAGAAGCAGTGAAGGATGTTTGGTGGCAGCAACTACACCGTCATGGGTCGCTGAACTGAACGGACTCTCACGGCTCTTCCGCGCGGCGGGAGAGCACTTCGACCTGCGGTCAGTAGCCATTTGCGATAACGGCGAGCCCCAGTGGCCGATCGTTTTTCCCGAGTCGAGCGACGACGATGGTGATCGACTCGGGCTGCCTTACGGAGCGCTGAAGGGGCTCCTGCCGGAGGTTCTTCCCGGCATGGACGGCGTGTTTCCGATCATTTTAAACGGGTCGGATTGCAGCGTTCCTTCGCGACGGTTCATTTACCTCGACGGTGAGTGCTGGCAGCTGGTTTTGTACTGGGGCCCATCGTGCGAGTCGGCGATCGACTGGCGCGCCGATGGTAAGAGGCATTACGACGCGGCAAGGCAAGCGGCTCGCCTGGCGGCGGATCGGTTCGAGACCTTGGAGCGGCAGGCGGCGAACTGTCTGACCGGGGCCGGGCTTTGGTTCGATGACGAACTGACAGCCCTCGAGCCCGGCCGTCCGCAGGGGCGGCCGTGGATGATGCGATTGTTCCGATCGCGAACCAGCGAACCCGCGCGGGCGCGAGGCGTGCGGATTCGCGTGGTGCCCAACCTGTTCACCTGGTCGGCGATCGAGCTGGAGCGGATCGGGCTGGAGTGGTCCGACAGCACTGCAGATCTTCATTTGGAAAACGCACCCGTGGTGGTGAGCGAAGCCAAGTACTCAGCCGTTCATATAGCCAAATTGTTGAATTTGCCAATTGAACTAGTTCGCAAGAGACTGGAGCGATCGCGGTTGACTCATCCGAATGGGTTTGTCGAGGTTGAAAACTCGAAAGGTCGCTCACCCCGTTTTCTCTACAGCCTCGCGGTAGCCAGGGCAGTGCTAAATACACCCATGGCCGGGCCCGAATAGTTTGTCCGGCAATCGTCCATCGGGATTTGTTTTTCGGCGCCAAGCCCCGATTTTTCGGGGCTTTTTTGTTGGACGAACTGTCCGGAAATCGTCCGTTGTTCGATGAATCGCGTCCGCTACCGATACCCTTCGGCCATGCGAATCAGCGAGCTATCAACCGAGCAGGTTCGAGCCATGCTGGCAGCGGTCAGAGCCGCGGGAGACCTGGGCGCTGTCCGGACGCTCGAAAGAGAGATTCGGCGTCGGGAGGCATCTCCCGGAACCTACGAAAGTGAAAAGCAGGGAGCCGGGAGACCATGCACTTGACGATTTCCGCGGACGACATTCGCCCCATGGTCCAGGACGTGGTCGACGTCGCGCTTGAGCGGCTCAGGGCGACCGAGGCCCGGCTGGCTGGCCCGGAGCGGCTCGGATACACGGAGCGAGAAGCGGCGGCCTTGATCGGGGTGCCGCCCCATCGCCTGCGCGATGCGCGGCTGCGGGGAGAAATCACAGGTCGAAAGGTCGGGAAAGCGACAGTTTATTCGCGCGAGCAACTAATGCGATTTTTGAATGGGGAGACTGCCGCCGCGCGGTAATGCGGAGATCGCGCGCAAAAAAAATGCCCCGAGGTCGGCTGCGGACCGGCCCCGGGGCTCGATGGGAACCTTCAGTCATGGACGATACTATTTCTCTCGCGGCGCCGCAAGCGTCGCGCGTGCCGCTGGTGCTGCCGGCGCCAGCAATTCGCCCGCTGCCGCGCGATTGGCGGGCCATCGTCGCGGCCGAGCTGGCCGAACAACCGCGGCGCTCGTATTGGTGGCGATCGCTGCTTTGGTGTCTGGGACGGCACGCCAGTCGGAACGATCGCACCTATGGTGTCTGGCTGGCCCGATATCTTGCCTGGCGCCGCCGCGCGGGGGTGGATCGGTGAGCCCACACGTTGCGCCACCAGGGGCCGGCAGGGCTCTCGTCGAGCGGCTTGGGCTGCCGATCCTGGGCCTTGAGTCGGGGCACGACTTAAAGCTGGCCTGCCTGGCCTGCGGTTCGAGTGATGGGCTGCGCGTCCACGTCGACCGGGGAGTGGGATATTGTCACCCTTGCGGCGCGAAATACAGCCCCGCGCGGCTGGCGCTGGCGGTGGTCGGAAACGCGGACGCTGCCCAGGTAATTTGCCGCGAAGTGGGGATCCTTCCACCGCTTCGCGAGCGAAGGAAAAAACCGAGCGAGGTTGCCGCGTCGGCGCCGCTTGACCTGGCCACGCTACGCGGAGTCAGTCGGGAGAATTGGCGCCGCTGGGGACTGCACCAGGAGGGGGCCAGTTTCGTGGTGGTGCCGGTCTTCGGACCGGACGGCCAACCGTGTAGCGAGTTTCAGATTAACGCGGCTGGCAAGGGAAAGCTGGCCCGCGGCAAACCGGCCGGCGTTTTCCTGCCCTCGACGGAGGGAACTCCCCAAGTACCCAAGGCTGGGGAGACCTGGGCCGTGGTCGAGGGGGCCAAAGACGCGGCGGCGCTCTTCGCGCTGGGAATTCTCGCGCTGGGCCTGCCAGGAAACCGGCTGCCCGAGAAATTCGCGCCGCTGCTGCGCGGGGTTCATGTCGTGCTGGTGCCCGATCGCGATGCGTCCGGCCAGCGAGGCGCTGCGGCGACGGCGGCCGTGCTCCAGGGCGTGGCGGCATCGATTCGAGTGGCCAAGCTACCGCTGCCGTTGGTCGAGAAGGGGGGCGGCGACTGCCGCGACGTGCTGAAGCTCGAAGGGGGCGAGACGCTCTTGCGACAAGTGATCGCGGATGCCAGCCCCTGGGAACCTGACACTTGCGCAGCAACTGCAGCTCGCGACCGGGGAGAAATCTCGAATCTCGACCCGGCCCTGGGCGAGTCGAAAATCGCCCGCCACCCCGACCAGATTATTGCGGACGTTCTACGGTTGACGGGCGGCTGGCCGCGGCGGGTTGGATCGGCACTGTTCGTGGTCGATGCCAATCATGGGCTGGGCTGGCTGGAATCGACAGCGGCGCTGTTCGGGTGGCTCCGCCGCACCGTGGAACGGGTCCGCTGGAGCAAAGACGATGGCTGCCTGGGGCAGGCGGATTTGTTCGCCGAACTGCGCCGTACGGCCGACCGTTATCTGGCTGTTGAGGAGATCCCCCACGAACCGCCGATGGCCGGGCATTACTACTTGGCGGCGCCGAGCGAACCGGGCGACGGTTCTCACCTGGCCGCGCTGCTGGAGCGATTTTGTCCGGCCAGCGACATCGACCGCGAGTTGATTCGCGCGCTCCTGGCGACCGTGGTATGGGGCGGCCCGGCCGGCACTCGGCCGGCATTCGCCATTACGTCGGTCGGCGGACGCGGCAAAGGGAAAACCTCCTTGGTGGAAATGCTCGCCCACCTGGCTGGCGGACTGCTCGACTTTTCGGCGGCCGAGGAAATCGGGTCCATTAAGTCGCGGCTGCTGAGCCCCGACGCCCTGACCAAACGGGTTGCGCTCTTAGACAACCTGAAAAGCGCTCGCCTTTCCTGGGCCGAACTGGAGGCCCTTATTACGGCACCCACGATCAGCGGCCGGCGGCTCTACGTCGGCGAGGCAACCCGGCCCAACACGCTCACATTCTGCCTGACACTGAACGGGCCGAGCATGGCCCCGGACATGGCCCAGCGATGCGTCTTCATCCGCCTGGGCGAGCCGGCCCGCTCGGGGGCCTGGAAGGAAGAAACACTTCGCTACATCGATACGCACCGCACCGCGATTCTGGCCGACCTGATCGGCTGGCTCCGCGGGCCCCGCCAACCGCCCGAACGTTTCACCCGCTGGGCAAGCTGGGAAGCGGACACTCTGAGCCGGCTGAACGATCCCGAGGCGGTGCAGGCCGAAATTCTGCGACGGCAGGGAGAAAGCGACGTCGAGGCTGAGGAAGGGGAGCTAATCGAGCGGTACTTCGCCGATCGGCTCGCGGAGCTCACCTACGACCCGATCGAGCAGATCATCTTCATCCCCAGCCGGCAGGCAGCCGCCTGGTTCAACGCGGCGACCCTCGAGCGACACCCGGCCAGCGGCGCCGCCCGGCGATTGAAACAGATGGCGGACGAAGGGCGCGTGAAGTCGATTCGCTACCACCGAACCGGGGCTGAGCGCGGGTTTATCTGGGTCGGTCCGTGCGTAACTCCCGGCACTCCAACGCAATGGGACATAGAAACGCGCATCAAGTTTCACGGCGAACCGGCCGCGAGAGGGGGGGCTTGGACATGATCGACCGTGACGCGATGACGGCAGTGACACATTTCCCTATTAAACCTTTCACGTGTGCGCGCACGCGCACACACGCGCAGGGAAGGGCTTATGGGAAGTGGCGTCACACGTGTCATCGCGTCATGGGCGAGGACCGGCCGAGCGAGGGGGATTGCTTCCACCGCCGCACCCTGAAGCAGGGGGGAAGTCGCTAAACGCCATGGGCCGCTAAACCTCCCGCAGAAAGCAATCTCGAATCATGCTAGCGAGCAAACCATCATCGGCGAAGTCGATAGTGCCTGGATCGCTATCCGGCAATCTGGACGACAAGACGCTGAAAAATCCGGGCTCCGCGGCGTCGTTGTCGCGACAGGATCGCCTTGCCAAAGGATTAGCCCTCGCACACAATTCGTTTCGGCGGTGCCGTTTTCATCGAAACGACACCGCCAGCGGCCTGGAAACCGCGACAGGTAAACCTATGTTTCGCCTAAAGCCCAGCATCCCGGTCCGATCGTGCGCGCAAGCGCAGCCGCAACCTGTGCGGTTTCCAGCGGTCGGACCGGGGTGCTGGGTTTTTCGTGCGCCCGCTCGGGCGCCGGAAAGGTGCCAAGATGGCTACCTCTACTGTTTCCCGTCCGAACCGTTTCCGCCCGTCGACCAAGCTGGCGCGAGCTAAGAAGCCGACCGACCGGAAGGCGAAGGTGCCGCTTTTCCTCGACGGCAAGCCGGCCCACAGCTGCCCGCCGCGGTTGGTCGACCTGATCGAACGGATCAAGGGCCTTTGGCCGACCCGCAGCGAAGACGGCTGCCCGGTGGACTTCATGCCCAATCCCGAGCCCTCGCTTCCCTGGCTTGGGTTCCGCGCCAACGGCTGTAAGTTCGTCGATCCGAACGACGCGAACGACGACCCGGCGGCGGAGCTGCTGGCCCTGGCCCGCCAACACGTGGCCCAGGTCCAAGAATTCATCCGCAAGGTCGAACACGACCGGCCCAATAACTCAGAGCTGTACCTGCCGAGCTCGTCGCGTTAGCGGCGCTTGGTCGAGTTGGTTTTCAGGAGTGTCAGCCCAGGGATGGGGCAATCACGAGCTGCGAAAGGTGAGTTATGAAAGCGTGGGTTTTTCAGGACCATCGCCAGCGAAAACGGCTGGGAGATGCCTGCCCCTGGTCGGTCGGTTGGATCGACCCCGAGGGGCGAAGGAAATCGAAGCGAGTGGGATCCCGCTCGCTCGCGGAGAAGTTCGCCCGCCGTGTCGAAGGGCAACTTGCCTCGGGAACGTATGAGGCGGCGAGCGCGGCCACCTGGAAGCAATTCCGCCAAGAGTACGACGCGAAGGTGTTTGGGAATATGTCGGCCGGCAACCGGGAATGTGTCAAAGCCGCAATGAAACACTTTGAAGCCATCGCCAAACCGGTCAAGGTGTCGAGCATCAAGGCGACCACCTTGGACGACTACGTAAGCAAGCGGTGTGTCTGTCGCGGGCGGAAGGGGGACGACAGGGTTTCCCCTGCGACAATCAACAAAGAGCTACGACATCTTCGGGCCATTCTCCGCGTGGCACACGACTGGGGCTACCTGCCGAAGATGCCCCGGGTGCATATGCTCCGCGAGCCCCGCAAGCTGCCCCGCTACGTCACGGCGGAACACTTCGCGGCAATCTACTCGGGCTGCGACGCGGCCGAGTTGCCCGAGGGCGGCAACTACCAAGCTGCCGATTGGTGGCGAGCCTTGTTGGCTATGTGCTACATGACCGGTTGGCGGATTGGGGAAGTGTTGGCCCTGCGGCGCGATGACCTGGACCTAGCGGCCGGCGTGGCGATTACCCGGGCGGCCGACAACAAGGGTCGGCGCGACGAGCGGGTGAAACTGCACGCGGTTGTGGTCGAGCACCTGAAGCGCCTGGGTGGGTTTACTCCGCTGGTGTTCTACTTCCCGTTCCCGCGCCGGCGGCTGTGGGACGAGTTCGCCAAGATTCAGGCGGCGACCGGAATCAAGCTGCCCTGCCAATCCAAGCACGAGCACAACGCCAACTGCCAGACCTACGGTTTCCACGACCTGCGGCGAGCTTTCGCCACGATGAACGCTCCAAAGCTGTCGGCTGACGCCCTGCAAAGCCTGATGCGCCACAATAGCTACCAGACCACCCAGCGCTATATCGCCATGTCGCACCAGTTGGACGCGGCGGTTGAATCGCTCACGGTGCCCGATGTGCTGGCGGCGGCTACTCGCGTCGCCCATTGAGTGTTATATGAGTGTTGGGGTTCTCCGCTGGTCCTTCTATTCGCCGTAAGTACTGGCCGAGGCGGGACTTGAACCCGCACGTGGGTTGACCCCACCCGGGATTTTAAGTGCTTTGGCTGCGATTGATTGGGTGTTGAGTGCCGTCTGAATCGTCGAGAAACCCGGGGGTTCCTGCACAGCGGGGGCCCCTGGGTTTTCGCGTTTCTGGCGGGGTTTGGTAACAGATTCAGTAACACCCCGGCCGCGACACGCTCGGTTGAAACGCGAGCTAACGCCACCATGTAAACACCTTCGCGGTTTGGTGGCCTTAGGTGGGGCTTGATTCCAATTTCAAATTTTCGCAATCATCCCCAAAGACGCGGCGGGGAAGCGGCTTTCCCCGCAACAAAAACCCCACGGAGGGACGCAAAAATGGGAGTAACGGTTCCCAAGCTGCTGGACCGCCAGCAGGTTTGCGAGGCGCTGGGCTGCCGTCCGAGCAAGCTGGACCAAATGAGGCGCAACGGGAGTTTCCCCCCGGGCCGGCGGGTCGGCGGGCGGCACGTGCGGTGGACTACCGACGACGTTGCGAATTGGATTCGTCGGTTGCCGACGGCCAAAGTGGGAGGTCGCTAATGGCCAGACCCACGACGCCCCCAGATTCTTCCCGGCTCGGGCCCATCGAGCCGGGGAATCTTTACCCGGTTGCTGTTTTGATGGCCCGCGCGGGTCTTGGAAGGTGGGCCATTCGGCAACTACGACGCGAGCGAGGATTGCCCATCCGAATGCTGGGTGGCCGATCCTACATTCTTGGCGCCGACTTCATTCGTGTGGCGTTAAACGACGACGCCCGGGCTGGTACCCCGGGCATCGCCAAAAACCCCGAACGGCAAGGTCAGGGAGAATATGGAAGCTAACAAATCGGAGGTGGAATCCGCAATAGTAGCGGGTTCCAGGGGGCATGGAATGCCCACGCGCCAGGATGGCGCAACGCCCGAGGCCGTTCTGAGAGCTGCCCTTGAACGGTCGGCACCCGGCACCTTTGCGGCGGCGCTCTACCGGCGAGCCCTGGCACCGGATGCAACACCTTCGCAAGTTCGGTTGGCGCTCGACCATGCCCAAGGTGATTGGCGGCGACGTGCCCGACAGCTAGACGCGGACCGTGCGGCGACCGTGGCGGTCCGCGACCTGCGAGCCCTTCGAGGCGGTGCTGCGGACCATGAGCCGGCGGCCTTAAAGCAACTGCTGCTGGAAATTCGCGAGCTACGCGGCGAGGTCAGCGAATTGGTTGCGACACCTGCACGGCCGCAACGGCCGAGGGGGTTGGCCGGTGTCTAATATCGTCGTTCGCATCGACCCGCCCAATGGACGACCGCATCGGGCTGTGCGGTTCCTGTCCGGGGACCGAGAAATATATCGAGACAGCATCGACCCGGACAGCGGCCGAGGTCGCGCCCAGGCGATTGAAGGGCTGGCGGCGGCACTGGACCAGCCCTCGGAAACACTTGCCCACCTGGGGCAGCAAATCCGCGAGGCGGCCGACGCGGCCAACGACGCGCCGGTCCGTGCCGAGCTGGTGAGCCTGGCCGACGTCGAGCCCGAGGCCGTGACCTGGCTCTGGCCGCAAAGGATTGCCTTGGGCAAGCTGACCGTGGTTGCCGGCGACCCGGGATTAGGGAAATCGTTCTTGTCGCTTGACCTGGCGGCGCGGGTATCGACGGGCTGCCGCTGGCCTGATGGCAGCGGCGACGCCCCCCTGGGCTCGGTGGTGCTGCTGAGCGCGGAAGATGACCTAGGGGACACGATCCGCCCAAGGCTCGACGCGGCCGGTGCGGACGTGGCCCGGATTCACTCCCTGGCTGCGGTCTGTGGGGTCGACCAAAACGGCGAGTATCGTCGCGCCTTCGACCTGTCGCGAGACGCGGCCAGACTCGAGCAAGTCATCGCCCAGCTAGGCGACTGCCGGCTGATAATCATTGACCCCATATCATCCTACCTGGGCGCGACTCACGGCAACGATAACGTCGAGGTTCGCGGTGTGCTGGCGCCCTTGAGCGAGCTGGCCGGTAGGCTCGGCGTGGCCGTGGTGGCAGTCAGCCATCTGCGGAAGGGTGAAGGCCCGGCCATGTACCGCACGATGGGCAGCATGGCGTTCGTCGCGGCGGCTCGAGCTGCCTTTGCCGTGTGCAAAGACCCCGAGGATGAGGCCGGGCGGCGGCGGCTGATGCTGCCGGTCAAGAACAATTTGGGGAACGATGAGACCGGCCTGGCGTACCGGCTGATGGCACCTGAACCCGGTGCCATACCGCACGTGCTATGGGAACCGGAACCAATCACAACCTCGGCCGACGATGCCCTGGCCCGGCCGAAAGAGCGGCCGGGACCGAAGCCGGACGCGGCAGACAGAGCCGAGGCGTTCCTGCGGAAGCACCTGGCCGAGGGTCCGCAACCGGCGGCCGAGCTGACCGAGACGGCGCACGATGAGCACGACATTTCAGAGCGAGCCCTGCGGCGAGCCCGCAAAGCGCTCGAGGTGACGGCCTACCGCGAAACGCCTACCGGGCCGTGGTGGTGGAAGCTGCCCGACGATTCCCCAGGCGGCCAAGTTCCAGGCGGCCAAGACCCTGATACTCAGAAACTTGGCCATCTGGGCCACCTGGGCCAAAACAAGGCGAAAACCGCCGATTCTGTCGCCGGCGAGCCCCAGGCGGCCAAGTTACCGGAATGTGGCCACCTGGGCCCGGACGATACCAAAAACACCCCTAGGCCGGATCCGTTCGAGGACGCAGCCCCTTGGACCTAGGAGCATCCCTAATGGGCACCCAACCCCTCAACCAACTAACCAGCGGCTGAGCCCTTTGGCGTGGGGGGGATGATGGCTGGGACGACGCCAACCGTCTGCTGGCCGAGGCGGCGGCCGCCGACTGGGACTGACCCCCGGGGGGTAGCGCATCACGCCGACTTCACCTGCGGTAGACCGTCCGTGTAGCGACACGCGCATTTTCGCGTAATTCAGCAAAGTGTAAGGCCGCCGTTTAATCGGCCCGAAAAACCGGACCCCCCAAACATGAGCACACCCGCCAAACGTTTCCGCTGGACCGCCCCAAGCCGCACGACCAGCGCGGCAAGCCGGCTGTATCACACCAATCGGTGGAAGAAAGCATCCCGAGAGTTCTTGGCCATGAATCCGCTGTGCGTCCTATGCGAGAAGGCCGGCAAGGTAGTGCCTGCGGCCCACACGGACCACGTAAGGCCGCACCGAGGTGACGTTGCGTTGTTCTGGGACGCGGACAACTGGCAACCGTTGTGCGCGAGCTGCAACGCCAGGAAGGCGCGCGGCAAGGTGTAGGGGGGGTGGCGAAATTCTGGACGCGGCGAAGCGCCACGACCGTGTGTAAGGCGCGCATATTTTCGGCCAAAAATCAGGATGGGGGCTAAACCCGAGCTTGCACCTGCGGCAACCCACGTACAGAATTGCCACCTGCGACTGCCCTCTGACGGGAACAGCAATCGCACGCGGCGTGGAAACCGCGCAGGGAAACCTCTGATGTTCCGCCGAACGTCCCATCCCGGGCTAATCGTGCGCTTCGGCGCAGTCACGCCCTGCGTGATTTTCCACCGACTAGCCCGGGGTGGGCCGTTTGCTTTTCCAACAGGCGCGAGCCCCGCAGAGGCGATTACAAGCCCTGGGATGCTCGACGTGTTCCTAGTCGATGAGGCGCGCCGGATGGCGTGAGGCGCAAAGCTGGTGCGTCGTTTTTCTGATGTGACCCTAGAAAGCGAGGTTTCCGCATGGGAAGGGATGAAATCAGCGTCAAATCCGTCTGGTACCCAGACCGTGGCGCGTTCGTGCTTCGGTACCGTGACCCACTATCGGGCAAGGTGAAAACCAAATCGGCCAAAACCAAGAATCGACGCGAGGCCGAGCGGGCGGCGGCCAAGTGGGAATCAGACCTGCGCGACGGCCGCTACAAACCGATGTCGAAAGTGAGCTGGACCGAGTTTCGCCAGCGCTACGAAACCGAGGTTCTAGCTTCTCTGGCGGCCGGCACCGAGGAGAAGGTGAGCCATATCTTGGATTGCGTCGAGCGGCGTCTGGGCGTCGTGCTGCTACGCGAGCTAACCGCCGAGCGAATCGCGTTCTATCAGACCGAGCTACGTAAGGCCGGTCGAAGTGAATCGACCATCGCGAGCCATCTGGCCCACCTGCGGGCCGCGCTGGCCTGGGCCGTGCGGGCCAAGCTGGTGCCTGCCCTGCCCACGATTGAGAAACCCAGACGGGCCAAGAATTCCAAACTGATGAAGGGCCGGCCTGTCACCCTGGAGGAATTCGAGCGGATGCTGGCCGTGGTCCCCAAGGTGGTCGGCGCGGAACACGCCCCCGCCTGGGAGCGCTATTTACGCGGCTTGTGGGCAAGCGGCCTGCGGCTGGTGGAATCCCTGGAGTTGTATTGGGACCGTCCCGACAAGCTGCGGGTGGACTTCGACGGCAAGCGGCCGATGCTCCATATCCCGGCCGAGCTTGAGAAGGGGCACAAAGACCGGCTGTTGCCGATGTCGCCCGAGTTTGCCGAGTTCCTAGCGGCGACGCCCGAGCATGAGCGGACGGGTCAGGTGTTCCCGATCCCCTACCGCCGTGGAGTTGGCGCTATCACTCCACGGTGGGCCGGTCGAATCGTCACCCAGATTGGCAAAGCTGCTGGGGTCAAAGTTGACGAGCGGCCGTGCAAGCCGGACGGGAAGGGGCGGCCCACGGTCAAAGTGAAGTGGGCAAGCGCCCATGACCTACGGAGAGCCTTCGGCCTGCGGTGGTCAACTCGCGTGATGCCCGCCGTGCTCCAGTTGTTGATGAGGCACGAGGCGATTGAAACGAGCTTGCGGTACTACGTCGGGCGCGACGCCGAATCAACGGCCGACGTGCTCTGGGCGGCCCACGAGGCGGCGAGCGGTAACAGAATCGGTAACAGGGGCCAGAAAACCGACTTCGCCCAGGAGCCGGCACGCATCCCGGAATGTGTCAATAACGTCTTTCTTGGTAATGGGTTGCAAACTGGCCGAGGCGGGACTTGAACCCGCACGTGGGTTGACCCCACCCGGGATTTTAAGTCCCGTGCGTCTGCCGATTCCGCCACTCGGCCGTATTGTTCCAGGGGCCGCTCGCGCCTTCAGGCGGCACACGCCGGCCACGCTCCAAGCGCGAGCTGGCGGGCCGTTTCGCTTCCTCCCCCGCCCAATCTCCTTTCGGCCCGGACCAGGGCTGTGGTCAGGCGGGCCGTAGAAAACTCAGGTGCAATTCCGCATGACGGCATTGAAACTGTTCCCACTCCGTCGGCGTCAGTTCTCCCAACAGACCATTGGGATACCGCTGCGGTTCGCTCCGCCACCTGCGAACGGCGCGATCCAACGCCGCTAGGCCCTCTTCGAGCGAAACATTGGGGCCCGGCACCAACTTTCGGCCCGCCTTGGGAAGCTGAAATCCGGCCGGTAGCGGGCGAGTGAGAAACCGATTGCGCAGCAGGGTTCGCACCACCAGCCGAATGACCCACGGCGGCCGGAAGGCGGGGGGGCCGTCCAAGGGCGACTCGATCCCCTGGGCCAGGTGCCAGGCGATTTGGCCTAAATCCCAATTGCCCAGGGCTACCACTTCGCCCGCCGAAAGGCGCTTCACCTCGGCCTCGACCTCGTCCAGGTTGTCGAAGTGAACCTTTCGCCTTCCTGTCACCTTCGAAGTGTTTACCGTCATCTTGGTCAACTCACATCGAACCTGCAAAACCCGGCGATGTCGGCGGCAGCGGTCGGCCGCTGGCCGCCCTGAAGCAACCTCGGCGCGTCTCTAGGTGCTTCGGCTTGCCCACCGCTGGGCGAGCAATCGCCCAACATAACCGGCCGGAGCGGGGAAGGCCACCAACGCCGCCGGGTGTTGGCGAGCCGCGCGCGGCGCTTCCGACTAGCGAGCACTTCCCCAACCAACCGTCGGGCCGGTGCCCCCGCTGCCCAGGCTCGCCTGAACGGTACCGCTGCGCTATGATCGCAGTAGGCGGTTCGCCGCCGCGCGCTTGCGTTTACGCAATGAAACGGCCCGATCGCTAGTTCGGCGCACCTCGGGCCTGGGTAAATGCCACGCAAGTCGTGGCGCCCGGTGGGCCGCCCGGCGCTCTGTCGGGTCGGCGGCCGTGGAAGTTGCCGGCCCGGCTCGATCCCCATTCCCGCTCACTGGCGTCCAGAAAATCACCATGTGCGACACGGTGGTCCTAGTCGAAGCCGGCCGCGTTCTGTTCGCCAAGAACTCGGACCGCGACGTGAACGAGGCCCAGGTCCTCGAGTGGCATCCAGCCGCTCGGCATGCGCCGGGCAGTAGCCTTCGTGCCACCTGGATCGAACTGCCGCAGGTGGACCAGACTCTGCCAATCTTGATCAGCCGCCCGTTCTGGATGTGGGGGGCCGAGATGGGCACCAACGCCGCCGGCGTCACGATTGGCAACGAGGCCGTGTTTACCCGAGAGCCGCTGGAAGCCTTCGGCCTGACCGGCATGGACTTGCTGCGGCTGGCCTTGGAGCGAGCCGACACCGCGGCGCGGGCCGTCGACACCATCGTCTCTCTCCTGGCCGAGCACGGCCAGGGTGGGGGCTGTGGCCTGGAAAACCGCCGCTTCAGTTACCACAACAGTTTCCTGGTGGCCGATCCGGGCGAGGCTTTCGTCCTGGAAACAGCCGGGCGGCACTGGGCCGTGGAAGCCGTGGCCGGACGCCGCTCGATCTCCAATGGGCTGTCGATTCCCGCCTTCGCCGCACAATACGCCGACCCCCTTCGCACCCGCGTGGCCGAGGCCCGGCGGCGCCGCCAGCGCACCCAGTGCCTGGCCGAAAGAGCCACGAGCGTAGCCGACCTGATGCGCCTGCTGCGCGATCATGGCGCGGGCCAGGCGGCGCCCACGTACCGCTGGCTCAACGGCGCCATGAGCGCCCCTTGCATGCACGCGGGCGGATGGCTGGCCGGATCGCAGACCACCGCTTCCTGGGTGGCCGAGTTGCGGCCGGGCCGGGCCCAACACTGGGCCACGGCCACGGCGGCCCCCTGCACGGGCCTGTTCAAGCCGGTTGCGGTCGACCAGCCGCTCGACCTGGGGCCACTCCCCACCGACCGGCCCGATGCCGATTCGCTCTGGTGGCGCCACGAGCGGCTGCACCGCCGAGTAATGACCGATCCCGAGCGGCTCGGTGCTCTGTATTGGGAACAGCGCGATTCGGTCGAACGCGAGTGGCTAGCGCATCCCCCCGATTCGGCAACCGCGTTCGCCCAGGGAGACCGCCTGTTGGCTCGTTGGACCGCCCAGGTCGTGGCCGCCGAGGGGCCCGACCGGCGCCCCGCGCTGGTCCGCGGTTTTTGGGCGCGGCGCCAGGTGGCGTGGTGAATTCTTGGTTGCTCGCGGTGGCGCAGTACAAAGCCCGCCCGCAGATCAACGAACGATCTGCGGGCGGGCCTGAGAATTCATCGGGCAATTCGCCGGGAGCCACGCGCTCGCTCGGGGGAGAGCTTACGCGGCACGGCCGAGCCGAACTACCGGCGGCGGCGAGCCGCTAGCAGCGACAGACCCAGCCCCGCGGCGGCCAGGGCCCAACTCGCCGGTTCGGGCACGATCTCACAATGCACTTCGAGCTCGAAACCGTCGATCACGCCGTTACCGACGTTGTTGCTCCAGTCGTTCGTATCGGCCACGGCGAAGTACAGCCGCTTGGCCCCGACGGGAACCGTCCACATCTGGCAGTCACCCTGGTTGATGTTGAAGCCGGTGACGCCGTCGCCAATGAAGAACACCTGGCCCAAGGTCGGCGAGAAACTGAGCGACATGGTGTCGTAGGGTAGCGCGGCGGGGGGCGAGCCGAGCGGCGGGTCGCCCACGAATACACCCACCAGCGAGCTCATCGGCACGTTGTAATCGCTGATCCCGCCCTGCGCGCCGTACAACGAACTGGCGTCCACGTAGCTGCCGTCCGGCCCCCATTCAATGGTTACCTGCGGATCGTTCGCCACTCCGCCATGGGCTTTGAACATCAGCACGGGGCAGTTCGGGTCGAGCTCGATGTAACTCGGCACGGTGCCATCGAGAATGTCGCTCAACTGGTCGGGCACATTGGCCGGATCGGCCAGGAACGGATTGTCCGTGGGTAGCACATTCACAGTCGCGATCACCACGTTCATTCCTGAAGCGCCTGCCGGCGCGGCACCCGTCATCAACAGCGCCAGTCCAGCCGCGCTGGCCAGGAGGCGCTTACCCATTGTTTCAAGCGTTCGCATAGCTCCACATCCTCTTAGGTGATCAATCCTTGGTTGGTGTCTCGACCGAAAACTATCCGGGTGTCTCAAGGGTTTGCTGCGCTCGAAGCTCCACCGCCTAGGAACCGCGCAACGCCGACGCAGGAAAACCAAACGCCACTGGCTGCTGCCACGCGATCAACGCCTGCTTCGCCCCAGTCGGGCGCGCGCTCATCGCAGTGCGGGAAATACCAGGGAAATGCCGAAAGCTACCCTCATCCCACGCAACCGGCGGGCTGAGCGGCGCTGCCGCCCACCACCTCCGATTTCGAGCAGAGTGCGGGTTCCGTTGCTCTGGCTAGCGACCCGTTCCGAAAAGGTCGGCTGATCCTCAGCACCGCTCCTAGAACTGGGAGCGGCCAGGATTTTCCGAAGAATCTCATCCCAGCTTGGAGTTTACTGGCACGGTAAGTCCGGTCAAGCGAAAATCGCACGGGGCGCGCGGCATTGCAGCAGATTCATTGGTCGAGCCCCATAACCATTCCAGCCGCGCCAAACGCGCCGCCTCGCCAGGCTGGTGAGGCGGCGGGAGCAACCGGGGGCCAGCCCCGCCGGAACTCGCCACGAACTAGCCCTCTAGGGCACTCTAATCCAGCCTCCCGGTCGAAACTGGCGGGTTACAACCGCTCCCTCGACCACCTCGAATTGCACCGCGCCGTCGGCCGCCGTGTGCCAGACCCGGGCGCCCCGAAATTGGTAATCGCCACGCACCTCCGCGAGTCCCGCTGAAAAGCCACCGCTAATCACCACCTGTTCGGGCCGGCACCAATCGAACAGCCCGGGCGGGTTGCTCCGTGGGCTGCCATGATGCGGTGCCAGCAACACGTCGCAGTCCCCAGGCGGGGTCGAGAGCAGTTGCTCGGTTCCGGGCGGCTCCAGATCGCCACAAAGCAGCAGTCGAAACTGGCCCACCGTCACGGCCAGCACCAGGCTCTGGGCATTGTCGCTTCCCTCGGCAACGCCAGCCGCCGGTGGATGCAGCACCTCGAGCCCAACCAAGGGATCAATCGCCAGCCGATCGCCGCGCGCTAGCCGCTGAAGCGGAATCTCAAATCGGTCGATGGCTTCGGCCACGACCCGAGCGGCCCCCCCTTCGAACTGCATCGGCGCGGCCACCACTACCTGGCCCACCGTTACCCGCTCGAGCAACTCCGGCAGGGCGTTGAAATGGTCGACGTCTTCGTGGCTGATCACCACGCTGTCGATCCGGCGTTTCCCTTCCGACCAAAGATAGCGCGTAATCGCCTGGGCACAGGCCTCGGGCGAACCGAGTTGCCCGGCGTCGTACAACACGGTCTTTCCATCGGGCAGCTCGAGCACCACCGCGCAGCCATGGCCGACCGCCAAACAGGTAGCCCGAAAATCACCCCCCGCGCGGCCGCTGGTCAGGCCGGCCCCCCAGGCAACCCACCACCCCAGCCAGGCGGCGCCAAACCACCATCGCCAGCGCGGTCGGTAGATGCACCACACGGCCAAGGCCAGCACGATGTAGCCCAGCACGACCCAAGCCGCGCTCGGACCGGCCACCCACAGGGCGCCGCCCGGCACCCGACTGGCCAGTTCGACAAGCTTGTCGAGCGCGGCCAAGCTGGCGTCGCAGCAGCGGGCCGCCAAACTCCCCAGCGGGGGAACCAGCCAACCGACGAGCAACAGCGCGGCCCCGGCGGCCATCGCCAGGGTTACCAAGGGCAACAAGACCAAATTCAACAACAAGGCGATCGGCGCCACCAGGTGAAACTGGCTGGCCACCAGCGGCAGAGTCACCAGCCACACGGCCGAGGTCAGATACCAGCTCCAGGCCATTATCCGCAACAAGCCCCGACCCATGCGCCAGGCGAGCGGGCGCGTGGACGCCAGCAATTGTTCCAAGGGGGGCAGCGGCCGGGCCCTTGGCGCCAACTGGGCCGCGAGCATCAGGACCACCACGCACAAAAACGACAACTGCGTCCCCACGCGAAACAGGTCGCATGGGTTCAGCCCCAAGACAACCAGGCCCGCCAGCGACAAGGCTTGCAACCCATCGGCTGGCCGGCGCCCCAGCGCCGCCAAACCGACCACCAGCACCATCAGGGCCGCGCGCACGACCGGTGGCTCGGCCTGGGTCAGTAACGCGTACCCAAGCGCCGCGCCGATCATCAACCATTGCCCTAGGCGCTCGGGCAACAGCCCCGCCCGAATCGTCAACCAAAGCGCCCCCACCAGAATGCCCAAATGCATGCCCGACACGGCCAACAAGTGAACCGTACCGGTACGAAAGAACCGATCCGATTGGTCCAGATCCAGCTCGTCGCGCAGCCCCAACAGCAGCGCCGCCGCCAGGCGGCTGTGTCGCCGATCGAGCGAAGCCCACAATCGCCGGTCGCCTGAGCGGCGCACCAGGGCCAACAACCGCGCGGGCCGCCACCAGGCGCCACGTTCGAGCAGGGTCACGCAATCGGGAAACTCGGACCGCAGTCGACACAACACCCGGTCGCCGCGCAACCGCGCGGCCGTGTCCCACCCGCCCGGATTCAGCCGGGGAAGCGGCGCCGCTAAGCGAGCACAAACCCGCAAACGGTCGCCGGGCAGCACGCCGAGCAGTTGCCCGTCGACCTCCAGTTCCGCCCGCCCGGTCACGTTTCGCCAACCGCCCCCGTCGCGCAAGCGCAAGGCGCGAACCCTCAGCCGGCTGCGCGGCCCGACTGTGTAAGAACGGAGCGGATCGAACGGCGGGGCCGGCAGGTGGCGCACCGAGGAAACCGCCAGCACCTCGGCGACCAGGCCGCTCCCTTCCCGGCTGGCCAGCCGCCCCAGTTCGTCGACCGAGAATGCGTTCCACCACAAGTGATGCCAAACCCCGCCAGCGCCCGCTACACTAACCAGCAGCGCCACTGCCGCCGGAGTGAAGCGGCCGCCCCGCCAAAGCGCTGCCCAAATCGCTGCCGCGGCCCCCACCACGCACCACCACACCAGCAGTGCGGGTTCCAGGAGCCGATCGAGCGCCGTCCCCGCGCAAGCGGCCGCTAACACCCAAAGCAGCGGACGGTAAGGCCAGCCGCGCGGCTGTCTGGCTTCGACGCGCGACTTCAAGCGCTCGACGATGGCCGCTTGGCTGACTGGCTCCATGAATCGCGCCTCTGCCCCCGGCTCGGCACGCCGGCCCAAGTGTCGTTTGCCCTCGCGCCGCCGGGCCGGTCATCGGGCGATCGCCCAAGGCCACCCTGAATTCCGCCCCGGGCGCGCCGACGAAATAAGATAACCCAGGCCCCCGCGCGCCGGGCACGTTGCCTGGTCCGATTGCGAAGAATCAGGCCCGGACCAAGTGCGCCGCTCGCCGGTTGCCGCGCCGGGCCCACGGTGCGCAGGCTGGTCGTTTTTCGACCGGCGGGGTATTCTTCGGCCCTGCGCCAGCCGCGCGGCGCGCACCCGACGAACCACCGAGGAGTTAACGAAATGCCGCCCCGCGACTGCATCCACGGTCTTCGCCGACGTTTGCCCGGGCTAGCCATCGTCGTACTTTCCCTCCTCTGCCCGCTGGCCGTGCTTTACGGCGAAGAGGTGCCGCTGATTCCCCGCGCGGTGTTGTTCGGCAACCCCGAGCGGGCAGCCGCTCGCATCAGTCCCGATGGCACTCAGTTGGCCTACCTGGCCCCGGTCAATGGCGTGCTCAATGTTTGGGTCGCGCCGCTCGACGACCTGGCGGCCGCCCGCCCCGTCACCCAGGACCACGTCCGCGGCATTCGCAGCTACTTCTGGGCCTATACCGGCAAGCACCTGGTGTACCTGCAAGATGCCGGCGGCGATGAAGACTGGCACGTCTACCGGGTCGACCTGGCCACCGCCGCGACGATCGACCTGACGCCCCTGCCCAAGGTGGCCGCCGAGGTGCTCGAGGTCAGCCACCGCTTTCCCAACGAAATTCTCGTCGGCCTCAACGATCGCGATCCCCAATTCCACGACGTCTACCGCGTCGATCTGGCCACCGGCGAGCGAAAGCTGGTGTTGGAAAACCCCGGCTACGCTCAGTGGATCGTCGACGAAGACTACCAGGTGCGCTTCGGAGTGAAGTTCGCCCCAGACGGCAGCAACCTGGTCGAGCAATACGACGGCCAGGGCCAGTGGAAACCCTTCACCCAAATTCCCATGGAAGACAACCTCACGACCCAAATCGTCGGCTTCGACAAATCGGGCCGCGTGGCCTATCTGATCGACAGCCGGGGCCGCGACACCGGGGCCATGACCACCTGGAACCTGGACAACGGAACGCAAACCGTCGTGGCCGAAAACCCCCAGGCCGATATCTCAGGCGCCATGCTGCACCCGACCGAGAACACGCTGGAAGCGGTCTCCTTCACTTATGCCCGCGAAGAGTGGCAGGTGCTCGATCCCCAAGTCGCCGCCGATTTCGACGTCTTGCGCAAAGTAAGTCCTGGCGATTTCCAGGTCAGTAGCCGCTCGCTCGACGATCGCCACTGGACGGTCGCCTACACGCTCGACAACGGCCCCGTGCGCTACTACTACTACCACCGCGATACCGACCAGGCGCGGCTGCTGTTCACCAATCAGCCCGCCCTGGAAGGCCAGCCGTTGGCCGCGATGCACCCCCAGGTCATCCCCGCTCGCGACGGGCTGAAGCTGGTCTCGTACCTGACGCTGCCCATTGCGGCCGACTCCGACGGTAATGGCCGCCCCGACCACCCGCTGCCGCTGGTGCTCAATGTGCACGGCGGCCCCTGGGCCCGCGACAGTTGGGGCTTCGATCCCGAACACCAGTGGTTGGCCAACCGGGGCTACGCCGTGCTCTCGGTCAACTACCGCGGTTCGACCGGCTTCGGCAAAGGGTTCCTCAATGCCGGCAATCGCCAGTGGGCCGGCGCCATGCACCACGACCTGCTCGACGCCGTGGCCTGGGCCGTGGCCGAAAAAATCGCCGACCCCCAGCAAGTCGCCATTTTCGGCGGTAGTTACGGCGGTTACGCCACGCTGGTCGGCCTGAGCATGACCCCCGACGTGTTCGCCTGCGGAGTCGACATCGTCGGCCCCTCGAATATCGTCACACTGCTCAAGACCGTGCCGCCGTACTGGGCACCCATGGTCCAGATGTTCAAAGATCGAGTCGGTGACTTCACCACGCCCGAGGGTCAAGAGTTCCTACGCCAGCGCTCGCCGCTAACGCACGCTGGCCAGATCAAGCGGCCGCTCTTAATCGGCCAGGGGGCCAACGACCCGCGCGTGAAACAGGCCGAGTCGGATCAGATTGTTTCGGCCATGCAGGCCAAACACATCCCGGTCACCTACGTCCTCTTTCCCGACGAAGGGCACGGGTTCGCCCGGCCGGAAAATCGCCTGGCGTTTTTCGCCGTTGCCGAACAGTTTCTGGCCCAACACCTGGCCGGCCGCAGCGAACCCATCGGCGCGGCTTTGGAAGGCTCTACCCTCCAGGTGCCCAGCGGCGCGACCGACATCCCCGGCTTAAGTGAAGCGCTGCGGGCCCAGGCTTCGGACAGCGCGAAACCTAGTCCACGGGACGGCGGCGCGGGCCAATAGCCGTTCGTTCGGCACGGCCCCCCGGTGACTCAGGACCCGCACCAGTTCAATCGGTCCGCCTGCCCGCAGGCGGCTACCGTGGCAGTATCTGCGACACTTCGGCCACGCCCGGCCAGCGATACTGGTGCCCAGGGCGCAGGTCTCCCTCGGCCACCATCCGGACGGGCACCGCCACCGCCCAAAGCTTTCCCCGCCGACCTAAGACCTGACCATTAAAGCCCTCCAGGTAAGCCTGGGCCCCCTCCTCACTAAAACACTCATGAACGGCGGGGGAAATCGCCACCGCCTCGTCCGGTTCTCGATCCCAACGGTTGGGGCGCGCGCCCACGCACTCGACCAGCCAAACCCGATATACCCGCTGCCCTATCATCGCCCTGCAATACATGATGCGGTTCTCAATGCAGAAACTTCGGTGTCACCAATCCCTCCCTGGCCCAGAGTGCTTTGCCGCGGCGACCGGCCTACCCGTCCACCCAAGTCGGTCCTGGCGGCGAAACGTTTGACTTTTCCAGTATCATTGGCATAGTGTACATTCGTTTATATTCAAATCAACAAAAAAGTGGTGTTTTGAAATAAACTTTGTTCACCTTTTCTGCCATGGCACCTTCCGAACTGGTTCACAACCTCCGCCGACTGATGGCTCAACAGGGGCTTACCATTGCGCAACTCGCGCAATCCAGCGGCCTCGACGAGCGCACCATTAAAACCTTGCTCCGCGGAGATTCAGCCAAACCCCATGCTCGCACCTTACATCGGCTGGCGGCCGGTTTAGAGGTGCGCGTCGACGAGCTGTTTCTCTGGAACCGCCCCCCGCACGCGCTATCCGCCCCGGAAGTTGCCAGTCCGGTGGTGCAACAGACGATCGGGCAAGATCCCGAACTGTTTCGCGATTGGACCGAGGCCGACTTTCACGAGCTGGCTCGCCGCCTGGATACTGGCCAGCCGCCGACCGAAGACCAGGCCCGGCAGGCCGCCAGGCAAGTCAATCTGCGCCGCGAGGCAATCGACAAAGTGTGTCGGCTCTTGGAAACCAGCGAAGGCCAACTGCTTCTAGGAATCATCGACTTGCTTTATCAGCGAGCGACTTTGCCCTCGTCAGACTCTTAATCGTCCTTCCCGGCCACGGCACCATCCGCACCGGCATCCGCTCATGCCGCTGCCAGCGCCCGCACCAGATGCCATGCTCGTCGCGCTCCAGGGCGCAGGTAAGCTGCCCATCGGCGGCGACCAGGTGCAGCTTGCCCTCGGCCACGTGCCAAAACGCCTCGCAGGCGGCCGCTCCCTCTTCCACCAGGCCCCGCTCGCCCAGGCGCATCGGGCGCTGATCGTGCCCCACCCGGCAATACTCCAGCCAGCGGCCGGTTAGCTCGCCAGCCAGGGTTCGGTCCGCCGCGCCCATTTGGTGCCACTGGGCGTGCTCGGCCAATCGCCGGGCCGCTTCCTGGAGGTAGCCCAGGCAATCGTCTTCGAACAGAAACCCGGGGATGCGCCGATTTCCGACCAGCGACCACTTGGCCATGTTGCGGTGCTGAAACAACCGCCGGCCCGCCAGGTCGTGCTGGCACATCGTGGCCGGCAGGGTGTGGATCCGCCGCCGGGGCATGGCGAACTCCATCCCCAGCCGCCTGAGGGCCAGGTGCCAGGTGTCTTTGTCCCCCAGGTTGTGGTGGTAGTAGAACGCCGAGTGCACGTTGTACCAGTTGGCCAGCAGCACGGCCGGCCACACCTGGGCCTTGTTCACCAGAAGCTGGCCCGTTTCGTGCTCGGGCTCGTTGCGATAGGCGATCTCGCCGAATACCCGCCAGGCGCTGCGGGTACGCGCGAAGTTGCCGTAGTCGGGCCAACAGATAATGCCGTGCCGCTGGTACTCCTGTTCCTCGAACAGATAGCTCGGGTCGGCGCAGGGCACGTTGTCGGCGTCGAGAAACAACACCTCCTGAAACCGGCTGAAGCGAATCGCGTAAGGCTTGACCTCCCAGCCGTTGAGGCGCGGGTGGCGATGCTCGGCCTGTACCCGTCGGGCGTCGACGAACTCGACCCCCTGGTCGGCCAGCAGGGTCCGCCAATCGCCGGGCAGTTCCTCGGGGCCCAGGTGCCACAGCTCGATCGGCAGCGAGCAGCCGTGCTGGCGGAGCATTCGCACCAGCACCCAGGCGCAGGGCAGATACCTGCCGCCGCCGGCACAGGTCACAATCCCGCGGCCGCCGAACGTGCCGGGGTAGCCGAACTGGGGCCGCCCGAGTTGTTCGACCACCTCGGCCACCAGCCCCGGGGCCGAGTCGTCGGAAAGCGGCCGGGGCAGGTCGATCAGGGGGAGCCAGTCGCTGGTCATGCCAGCCCCCTTTCGATCACCCGAATCACTTCCTCGGGCTTGATTCGGGCCATGCACTGGCCGACCGGCCGGGCCAGCCCCTCGCGCACCGGCCGAGCACACTCGCTCAGTTTTCCCCGCCAGCAGGCCCCAGACCGGCAGCACCCCTCGGCCGGAGCCCAGGCGGCGCCAACCGTGTGCAGCGTGTGCTGCTGGGGGTAGGTGACCCAGGGGACCGGCTCCCGGCCGCCTAGCAAGGCCACGTAGGGTTTCTGCCAGGCGGCGCAAAGGTGCTGAAGGAACGTGATCGGCCCCACACCGCCCGCCGCGTGGTAGACCAGCCGCACCAGCTCGCGGGTCGTCGTACGGCCGATCAGGTTCACCACGCCCGCCAGCCGCGGGTGGCTGTGATGCCGCTCGCCCACCTGGACGAACGCCAGCCGGCCGCCGAACCAATCGACCACGGCCTGGTAATGCTCGACGGGCCACTGTTTGAGCGGGAAGTCGCTTTTGACCCCGGCGTTCACGATCCAGTAGGGAGGCTCGATCGCCGGGGGCAAGGCCGCCTCCTCGTCGCTCAGGTACAGGTGGGGCCGGTTGGTCGCCAACCGCAGCGGCCGGCCAAGCTGCTCCCCCAGGTATTCGGTGTAACCACCCAGGAACGGCACCAGCTCGCGGTTCGAGCGGTGAATGCTGGGGTAGTGCATCGCGATCCGCCGGACCCGCGGGTCGGTCCGATCGAGCCGAGTCACGTCGTGATTGTGCTCGAACAGCGCCGGGCAGGGGGTGTCCACGTCGGTCAGGTACTCCCCCGGGTAGGTGCGGTGCAGGCTGTGGATGGCGGCAGTCATCGTCAGGATGTCGCCCGGCGAAAGGGGGCAGGCTAGCAAGAGCCGCATCGTTTCCGTTGATGGGGTGCCGCTGACTCCGGGCCGGCAGGCGATGTCGCAGACTCTCCCTGGTGGCCGTGGGCCACGAATTGCGACTTCCGAGCCACAGTTGACGCACTTCCACGTTCCGTTGTTGACTCGGTAATTGCATCGCTGCCGCCTGGGCGACCCTTCAGATCGTCTCCTGGCCAGTTCTTCAATGGACATGACTCACTTTCCAGTCTCGCTTTCGATAGCAAGCGTCCAGCGAGCACGCATCCGCAGAGGCCGCACCGATTGCCGTTCCGGCGGTCGCACGATTCGCAAATCTCCAACCGCTCCGAGTAGCGTCGTCCGACCAGCCAGCCACGGCCTCGATTGTGTGCCAGCCAGACGGCAAACCGCAGGTAGGCGCGCGCCACGTTTCGCGCCAAATTAAGTCTGCCAGTGAATTGGAACTTGACTCGATTGAAATAAGTCAACAGCCAAACATCGGACACAAGAACGCGACAGACTGCATGCACCTGAGATGCCGCCTTAGCTGCCCGCACATTCACGATCCGGCTGCATCGCACGCAGCGAACGGAAACCCCGGGCTCGCTCCACTCGAAAACACACTTGGCCTTTTTTGCCATGCTTACCTATCCCGGGATCGAAGCATGAAGCGAAACGGTGTAGCTAATCTTTGCTCCACAAACCAAGTTTCTTTGGTTTTCTTGATTGGTGGAAAACGATCCTATTGAAAAACCCTCTTTCCAGGCGCACCCGCTGATCTTGTGCGGACAGGTAGTAATCGAGGTTCCGACACCAACGGACTGCTCAAAGGCTGGCGGGCTTCCCGGCGGGCCAAGCGGCGGGCAGGTGTGCCAGGACAGGCCGTAAGCTGAATACTTGTAATCCGTCAGAATAATGACCGATCCGCCTCCGGTGCACGGTGCGTGTTGAATGTTTGCGTATGTCAACTGGCACGCTGGAGTTGAGGCCGGATCGGGGTCGTCATATCGCCAAGTGCACCCGCTAACACCTTCGCAAATCACATCGCCGAGGTTGCATCCGCAGTCGTCGGTATTGGCGACTGAACTTAAGATGTTCGGGCAAGTGTGCTCCTCCACTTCAACAGCTTCGATGCTGAGCATCATTTCGCACGGCTTTTCGTTGGTTGGGCAACTGGCGCCAGTGTCGTAGCAGTAGTGACATTTGGTCGGGTTAATCGAACTGCTGGAGCTGCTGGAGCTGCCGCTCGACTTCGACGAGCTCGACAGACTGCTGGAGCTGGACGAACTGGACGAACTGCTGGAGCTCGATCGGCAGCGGCAGGGCACCCAGCACAACGCCACGAAGAGCCCGCTTGCAATTAGCCACCAGGCGGAATGCATCAGCCCTCTCCGCTTCCTGAGCTGGTGTCGCAGTCGGCTGGGCCGCAAGCCATCTGCACAATCTGCCAGCGACCGCTTTGGGCGTGGAAGCTGGCCCAACCGCGTGTGCCCGGCTCCCCCTCGAACACACAAAGCGGGTCGTGAACCGTAATCGTGTTCGTCTCGTCCTCCAGCCATGCATCCCCGTTGAATAACAGCACGGACGCTTCCGCCGAGCCGCCGACCGACAGTGAGTCGGACAAGACGAACAGTTCGAGGCGCTGCTCGTAGGCCAGCTCGATGCGAACCCCCGACTCGTCCTCAATGGCCGTCAAAGGCGGTGTGGCGCGTACTCGCATCCGCGCACCGATCGCCTCGACGAGCTGTGCCAGCCAGGATTCGCGAATCTCCTCCCCGGCGCGTAGTGGAGCGGGCAGTGGACTCATAGGGCGAAACCAAACAGATTTGACCAATCGGCCGGGCGGTACGGCGGAACACCACCGTCACCGGTAACCACCCGCACCCAGTTCTCTCCGGCCGCCGGCTCGGGGCGAAACCAATGGTTCCAACCGAACCGCAACTCGGGATCCGAGACACTTGCCTGTTCCTTCACGCTGAATCGCATCTCCAGCGTCACCAACACGTCGCCTGAAAACTGAAATTCATACGTGGTCTTCGCCCCCTGAAACAGCACGGTCTCCGCCGGATGCTCCAGGAAATCCAGCTCGTTCACCGTGCCGCTCAACTCGCGCACCCTCGCCCAGGGAACCAGCGCCACCGGTACGCGCTCCCAGCGTAGTTGGAATTGCTCGCAGGGTACCTGCAGGCCCAAGTGCTGATTGGCCGGCAGCGGCGCGCCATTGTCTTGCCACACAAACCCACGACTAGGCAGCGACACCGTTTGCATCCCGATGTCGGCCGCATAGCTCAGGTAGGTTCCCTCGGGGACCAGCGGCAATCCTTTGCGTCGCTGACGGTGATTGGCGTGATCGGCAATCCGATAACCGGCGCGCACCACGGCGTACAGCGGCTGGTTCGTCGCATCCGACAGCGTGGCGCCGGCTCCGGTGTCAATCCAGTCCTCCGGAAACGGCCGAATGTCCACCTCCCGGCAGATCGCCTGGGGCACTCCGGGAAAGGCGGCCGGCGCGGTGTAATAGAAACTGTCCCCGATGGCGCTGTATCCCCCCATCAAGTCGACGGTAAAGGCGATCGTATCCGACCAGGCCACCTTGAATCGCCGCGTGGCGTGAAACCGCCCGTCGACAATCCTCACCTCGGGCGATCCGGTCAGTTCCTCGAATGTCACCGCCATGTTCACCTCACCCCGCTGGGCGCCGCCTTAGCCGCCCCGCGGCCGGGCGTGCGCCGAACCCACCCATCGCCGCCCGCGGCCGTCAGTCGCCTACACCGGCACCGTCAGTCCGCCCGCGCCGCTGAATCGAATCGTCAGTCCGATCGCTTCGCCGGTGTCGATATCCACGGTTTCATCGATCGCGTCGATGATCGCGCTTCCCTCGTATTTCTTGGTGCCATCTTCGCTCAAGTCCAACTCGTAAATCGTGCCCACCACCAGCGGAATCACCGCGGCCGTGTCGCGCTTGGTTTGTAACATGCCGCTCCAGTCGCGGGTGCCGCACACCCGCTGCTTGTAGCCGCCAGTCGACGAGCTGGCCCACGCCGAGTTGTTCGCCGTATGCACCAGGCGCCACAAGGTCACTTCGGCCACGGGAGTGCCTCCCGCCAGCACGGTTCCCCCTTTGCCCGAGATCACTGCCATCGTCCGCTCCCCTTTAAGTTCCCTAACTCGAAGTACCCACCAGCACCACGCTCCAGTTCACCACCCCGCTCGAAGCCGGGTTCGCCAGGCGAAGCTGGTCGGCCACGCCGCTGCTCACCGCCCAACCATCCTTCTTCTGCGACAGCACCAACAGGCTGTCGGGGCCTACCTCGACCACGCCGGCCGCCGCGCCGCCAAATGGCTCGGCCCAAGGCTGACTGCTTGCGCCGCCCAACACCAGCACCTCGCCGGCAACTGTCCCCCGATGAATCACCACCACCAGCTTCACTTTGGCCAGCGCCACGGTAAAACTTCCGCCGAACAATGTCTGCGGCAGCGCGCCCAGGTCCCACACCACCTCGGTCCCCGAGGCCAGGCCGCCACTGGCGTGCCAGATCTTGTCGGCCTGATCCGCCCCCACCCCGTCCAACAAGTTCCGGTTGAATTCCAATCGGGAATTGTCGACCACGGTGGAAAGATCCGACGCGTCGGCCAATAGCCACGACAAGCTCGTTTTCAATTCCACGCTCAACGTATCAGCCATCTCAGTTCCTCAACTGTCCCGCCGCTCTCGACCCCAGTGCCGCTCGTCAAGGCGCGCTTCGCTACGATTCGACTGGGCCCAGGCTCGTATCGACGTCGTAATCCACGGTCACCCGCCACACCCCTTGGCTCTCCAACCGTTGTCGCTCCTCGACCCACTGCATGTTCATCGCCGCTTCACCGGCCTCCTCGAGCACCTGTCGATCGAACTCCGCGCGTATCGCCCGCAACGCTGCTTGCCCGGTTTCCAGGTCGGCGCTGTACACGGCCACCCTCACCCGGGTGCGTCGCAACTCGGTTCCGCTGCTGGTCCGCGCCAAAGGCTCCGCGCTTCCCCGCACCAACACCGCGTAGGGCAGCGCCGGTTCGCCCCAGTGCCCGCCGGTCATCAGCCGCTCGGCCGGCACCAGCGCCGAAAGCGCTGTCGAAGCCTCCCACCGCACGTGAATCGCTTGTTCGATGCTCATTGCCCCCGCTCGCCTCGCACTGGCCTGGGTCTCACACCACGCGCTCGCCGGTCAACCTCGATGAATCGCTCGCTCGGCCGCTCACAGCGGCCACGACACCCGCACCAAATCCAGCACCGCCGGCAAATCGATCCGTGCCCCTTGCCGCGAACCCACCACGCGGTACGCCACGCCCGCGTGCAATACCCTCAACTCGTGCCCCGCCTCCACCGTCTCAAGGGTCCACAGCCGGTGAGTTACTTCCGTCACCCTCCGATCCAGCGCTGTCCCCACCACGGCCTCGATCGCCTGTAGCTTGCCCGGCACCTGGGTCCGCAGGTCCTCCCAGGAAATCACCGGCTCGCCGTGCGGGCCCTTGCTCACGTTGGCCCGTTGAATCGTCACCCGCTGGTCCAGCCCCGCGCTGATCTCGATCGAACGGCACCAAAGCGCCCACCGCGTTCCCAGCGTAGCTCGCTCAACTCCCAGTACCGTCCACTCGCGTCCGGCGGCGTCGACCACGCGCTCCCCCAGTTGCGGCTCTTCGGCCAGCTCCGCGGCGCTTACATGCCAGGTCACGTCGCTCCGGGCCACGGCGCCGCCGCTCGGCTCCCCCTCCCGACGCCGCACCGCCCGCCGCAGCGCGTGGGTCAGCGGCAGCCTCGTGCCGTTCGACCGCGCGAATTGCGCAGTCTCGACCCCATCGATCACATCTTCCAACTCGTCGTCGGGTCGCCACTCGCTCACGGCGTGTACCCTTGCGTCCTCAGTTCAAACGGCTCTTTGGTCGCCAATTGGCGATCGCACCAGTCCACGGTTTCGCGCAGCTGCTTCAAATACTCGCCCCACGACACAGCCTGGCCGTCGATGTCGTACGACGGTTTCGGTTCCACGGTAATCGCCCCGATCGTCGCCAGCGCTTGTCCGCGAATCAGCTTCACGTGTTCGGCGTCGCTCGTCATGGCCTATCGTTCTCCCTTCAGTCCGCCCATCCACTGCCGTAACGTTGCTTCCCACTCCGCGAGCGAAGCGCCCCCACCGGCGGCCTCGGCCAGCCGCGCCGCCTCCTCGGCACCCACCCCCGCTCGCTCCAACACCTGCCGCAGCCGCGCTCGCGCCGAGGCGTCAACCGTTGTCTTGCGGGCATGTCGTTGCGATTCCACGCACCACCTCCTCTCGCCATAAGAGCGAACAGGTCGGGTCGCCCGCCAACCGGTCGAGCTCCGCCGTGTCCCCCTGCGCCTCCACGATCAACAGGTTTGGCGAAGGCGGAATCTCGCCACCGTCCTGCCCCGTAACATCGACCGCCGTTCCCGCGAATCCCGCCGGTAGATACGGCCGCCTCCGGCCGCCCGAGCTCACCCACTCGGTCACAAATCGCCCGCGCTCGTAGCTCATCGGTACCCCTTTACCGGCGTGCTGGTCAGCCCACTCACCCGCAGCGCCCCGCCCTGAACCACTCGCACTCCCTCGCTCAGTTCCGCGCCGTCTCCGCCAGTGCTGGTATACAGCAGCACGGTATCGGCGCTCGTCGACGCGGCATGGGGCCGCTGCCAAACCAGGTATTCCAACCCCAGCGCCCGCAACAACACCTGACAGCTTCCCGCCTCGGTCAAAAGCGGCGTGTACACCGCCCGCTCGATCTCAACCCCGCCAACCGTCTCGCTCAGCACCAGTTCCACGGCGGTCTCCGCTTCGTTCACCACCGCGCACAGCTTCCAACTCCGGTCCGCGCTCAGTCGCCGAATCTCGATTCCCGCCCGGTCTCCTGCCGTCAGACCGCTGCATTCCAGCGTCCAGGCATAAAGCGCGTCGGCCGGGGCCGGGTAAGCTACCGCTTCCTCGGGCAGCGCTATTTCCGCCGCCGGGGTCACCTTCCACCAGCCTCCCTCGTCAATTCGCCACTCCAACAGCGCCCCGTCGACACACCCCACCACGATCCCGCTATGCAAAGTCTCGCTGCTTCCGGCCCCTCGCCGATACGCCAACCACCATTCGTCGTTCGACCGCGAACCGCGATACCACCAATCCTCTCCCCCCTCGGGCCGCACCTGCACCGCCATCCAAAACGGCTCGCCCACCGGCGAATTGCCCACCAACACGCCGTCGGCTAGCCACACCGACCCGGTCGAGGCCTGATACGTCACGGCCAATTCCACCGCCGTGTCCTGCACCGTGCTTGGCCAACAGCCAAGAATAAGAAAGTCGTCTTCCTCCCCACTCGGCTCGTCCACCTGTACCTTCCAGGCGATCGTCGGTCCCCACGACCGTGCCAGTTCCACCCCCGGCGAAAGCACTCCGCGCATCGCCAGTTCTCCCCAGCTCGCGGTTGCCGGTCCCGAGAAACTCAGTGCTCCGTCGCCAATCGACCACGCCCCGCTCAGCTCGGTGAGCACCGCCGAGCCGGGCCCGGGAATCGCCTTCCGCTCGGCCGCCACCGGCGATTCGTCGGCGCCGCTGAACACATCTCTCAGCCGCCGGCGCGCCGCCGATTGTGCCAGCCCGATCTGCGTTCCCTGGCCACGCCGGCCGCTCCCTAGGGGGCTTCGCGTTCGCCGCATCGTCTCCGCTCCTCTGGGTCCGCTACTCGCCCCACGTCGACCGCCGCGGTCTCGCCGCTCCGCGCGCCGTCACCGCCGCCGCCGAGATCTAAATCACCAGCCAATGCACCCGTTGATTGGCCTCGTCGGCCACCACATACAGCTTGCTCGGGTCGTCGATCGGCAAGAACAACCCTTCGCCGGCCGCTAGCGGAAAGCCCTCGGTCGCCTCGGCGCCCCCCACGGTCACGTCGGCGTTACCCACGCAAATCGTTCCGGTGTTGGCCTCCGAAGCCTTCAGTTGCACCCCTCGCGTGGCCCGCCGCGCCACGTTGGTCAAGGGCTCGGCCGTCGTGTCCACGTCGTTGTTCACTCCGTGGTCGAACGTCCCCACCACGTCGTCACCCAATCGCGTCATTGCTGGTTCTCCGGCTCGCTTTCAATCCCACGCCCGCCTTGCCCCGGCCGATTCCAAGGCACTCGTTCCACACTTGCCGCGGGCCCTCGCTGGCTCGATCCGGGCAGGTTCGCCTCGCCCCCGGCTCCACGTCGCTCCCTGGCCGCCGCCGGGCGCGGGCAGCCCCCTCGCCCAAGGCCGCCCGCGCCCCGCTTCCCCGTTCCCCCCGAGTCGAACTGTCTACCCGGTGCACTTCACCACATACCGCGGATTCAATACCGCGGCCGCGCCCCGTTCGCTGGCCTTGAACCGCACGACCACGTCGTTGTTAAACTCGGCCTCGCTGTTCAGCGGCGACTGGCTCACCGTAATTGGCCAGTTCTCCATGTAGGCGAATGCCCGCTGAAAATCCCCCAGCAGCCACCACTTCTTCGCGTCGCTGGCGCTCTCTCCCGTGGCCACGATCCGCCGGTACATCAACCGGCTCTCGGCCACCTGGTACCGGGCCAACGGGTTGGCAGCCAGCGTTTGCGTGCCGCCGCTGGTGAGCCGAATTTCCAGCGCGTTGAAGATCCGCTGCGCCGCATGGCGATAGGCCGGTGTCACCAAAACCGTGTTCGGCTGCACCAGCACCGGTTCGCCCGTATTCGGGTCGATCATCTCGGCCAGCAATTGCTCGGCCGCGTCCACGTCGGTCCAGTCCACCAGCTCGTTGCTGGGCAGCACATTCACCCAGGGGCTGCTCGCCTGGTACGTGTCGTAGCTGGTGCCACGCCACTTGTAGGTGTTGCTGGCCCCGATCGCCAGGTCGACCAGCCGCTTCTCCTTGTTCAGCCCCAACACCTCGCCCACTTCCGCCGCCCGGCTCAGCACCAGGTGCGTACGATCGAAAAAGATCGCTTCCTTGGTCACCGGCACGATGAACCCGCGCTTGGTTGTCGAGGGCGTTTCGATATAGTCCTCGCCGAACCCCAAGTGCGGATACGGCATTCCAGGCGCGATTCCCTCCGCCTGGTCCTCCACCCGGGTCACCCCGGGAATCTTCTCGCCGTCCAGCCGCGTCGGAATCGTGGCCACCAGCTTCGAAACCACGAACGCCTCCTGCGTGTAGGCCTCCATCAACTTGGTGTACACCACCTGCCCGGCCACGTTCAGGAAGGCCGTCACGTCGACCCCGTCTCCGGCCTCCATCAGCGACACGCTGCCGCTGCTCCGCGGGTCCAGGCCCCGCACCCATTCGCGCCCTTCCGGTACCAGCGCCTCGGCCAGGTCCCTCAGGCTGAACTCTTCCGGCCGCAATTCGCCTCGTGTCAGCGACTCGCTCAAATGCGCTACGGTTCGCCCCGGTCCATCCAGTTCGAACCGGCGCCGCAGTTCTCGATACTTAATGCTCACGTGCTTCGCTCCCCGCGCCTTCGGCGCTTGTTCGTTCCTCGCCCTGCCTCCACCACCGCCCGCCCGCAATCCACCGCCGGTCGAATGTTCGCGCCGCCGGCCCAACCTCTTGGCAACCACCGCCCTAGGCGCGCGGCGCCTGCTAGGCCGCTGCCTGCGGTCCGCCGTGCGACACCGTGCTCACCAGGTCCACCAACACCTTGGTTCCGGCCGGATTCACCCGCTTCGCACAGCGCCCAAGGGCCAGGTTCGCCGTGGCCACTTTCTCCACCTTCTGATCTTCCAGCTCCGTCCCGCTGGCCGCTTCACTCGCTCCCAACAGGTCGCCTACTTCGTAGGTGTCGCTCGGACAAGCCATCTCGAAGACACCGGTCGTCGCCACCCGAATCGGCGTCGTGTCGCCGCTCCGCGAACGCTGCATCGCCACGCCCGCGAAGGCGTCGTGCAACGCCTCCTGGTTCGCCGCCTCGGTCCCCCCGTCGGCCTGGGCCGATGCCGGGCGCACGTCGTCCGTGGCCAGGTACACCAAATCGCCAATCTCGATCACCGTCGTCGAATCCACATTCAGCACCACCGGGTTCGTGTCCCCGTAGCGCCACCGCATCACGTCCGCCATCGCTCGCTTCTCCCTCGCTGAATTTGCCGGCGCAACCGCCGTCCGCGCCGCTTCTCAATCCCCGCCAACCCTCGCACCCGCGCCAACCCTCGGCCCCCTCAAACATCGCTCCCGGCCGGCCCGCGAATCGCTCGCAGAAACTCTGCCCGGTCGCGGCACCGGCTTCCGGCCTCCTCGCCACCCGCCGCTTGCTCCCGGCTCGATGGTCGTCGGCTCGCCGATTCGCGCTCCAGCCAGCGCACCAGTCGCCCTCGCTCGGCAATCGTCGCTCGCACCCCCTCCTCGCTCTCCAGGGCGTACAACCCAGCCACGAATCGCTCGTCCAAAATCACCCGCGTGCGCTCCTCCTCCCCGCCCAGCCGCGGCAACCCGTGTTCGCTCAGTGCCTGTTCAATCAACCGCTCGCGCTCCACCCGAGCGTCGCGCTGCCGCAACCGCTCCAACTCCTCGCGCAGCGCCGCCAGCTCGAAATCCGCGGCCCGCACCTCGCTCCCCGGCAGCTGCCCGCTTCCCCCCTCGCCAAGCGGCTCGTCGCTGGTCAACGTCTCGGAATCAGCTTTTTCGCTTTCCCCCTCGCAGCTCTCGAACAGTCCCCGTGTCGTGGCGGGGTCGGCCACCAGGTCCACGCTCTGCACCCGCACAATCTCTTCCACCACCGTCTTTTCCCCCCGTCGCCCGGTTCGGGCCTGCACGTTGTGCGAAAAGCCCACGTTCTCCGGAGCGTGGTGCGCGTCCCACGAAAGTTGCTCGGCCAAGGCGTGCTTGGGATTGAAGTGCAGATCCCCGAACAAACCCTGGTCCGGCCGCCACTGCACGTTCCGAATCACCCCCAGCCGGTCCCGATAATCGCGTGGCTCCCAGGGGTTTCCCTTGGGGTGGTTCACATTCACCTTGGCCCCCTCGTAAAGCGCCGTGGCACCCCGCAGCGCATCCGCCGCGTAACTGCGCCCGTTCCGCGATTCCAGGCCCAGAATCTTCACCCCTTCGATCACTCCCCGGCCCGCGTCCACCCGGGCAGCGCCCCCGCGCCAGTCGCAGTACTCTCTCAGGCTCACCTCCGCCACTGCCGCACCCTCCTCAAGCTCGAGCCAAAAAAAAGAGCCTGCCGCCAGGTTCGAAAACCTCGCCGCAGGCTCGGCTCCGATCCGCCGCCCAGGGCGCCGGTCGGGCTCAATACCTCGTCTTGTCCGCTCTGTCCGCTAGACGGCTATCGCTCCGTCCGCTCAACCCGACGGCGAATCTGCTGAATCGTTCCGTCGGCCACCACCACCTCGATCGCCGCGCCGCCGTAAAAGCCCCGCTCCAAAACCTCTCGCCAGAGTTCCTCGAGCATCGTCTCCACGCGGCGTACCTTCGCGCCGTTGGCCCCCGTCTCGCGTCGTTCACTCATGCGAGCCATCCTAAAAATCGCCCCGGCCGAAAACAATTTCACTTTTTCCTGGTCAAGGTTCTCCAACTCCCTTCCATCCACAACGCCGAGTCACCAACGGCACGGGGTCGCGCCTCACTCCGCGCCGTTCTTCGCTTCCCTCGGCGGGCACCCGGCTAGCTCCAGCGCAGCTCGATGCTCGCGCAGGTTTCGCTGTTCCTGCTCGTAGTCCAAGCCTCGCCGCTGGCTCCAGGTTTGCGGCGATAGAATCCCCGCCTCGAACTGCCGTCGCGCCACCTCCTCGTCGGCCACGCGATCGCGAACCTCCAGGCTCGGTGCCGCGGCCCGCAACTCGATCCGCTCCCTCGTCTCCCGTGGCAATCGCCCTCCGGCCACGGCCTGTTCCACCACCCGCTGCATCACCTGTAAATCGGCCGCCATCTGTTCCGCCTGCAGCCGCTCAAACATCCGCACCGCTGGCGACTCGGCCACCAGCGTCGACGAGTAGTTGGCGTTCGAAGCGTCCGAAGTCAACATGAATTCCGGCATCACCAGCCGGCTGGCAATCGCTCGCAACTCGGCCTGCAGCACAGCCACATAGTTCGCCGCGTTGAGTCCGCTGGCCGGAAAGTCGTATTCCACCCCGGCCGCTACATCCAGGATCGAACCCGGCCCGTACCGCCGAAAATGCTGGGCCGCCCGCCCTTCGCTACCCGCCTGAGTGACGTCGGCCTGCTCTCCCACGAACTGTTGCAACGCACTTCGCGTTCCGCCGGCATGCTTGCGAATCAAGGCAATCGCCGACTGAATCTCGGCTACCACGCTCATGTTTCGTAGCAGCTTCTCCGCCCGTCGCAGGTTCTTCCGCACGGGGAAGTACAGTGGCAATCCCCGCCGCACGTTCCGGTCCACGTTGGCCTTGCGATGCTGAATCTCATCGGCCGCCACCAGTTCGCCGTCGATGTAGTAGCCAACCACCGCCTCCACGTCGTCCCGCTCGGTCACCACCCCCAGCCGGTGCGCCGGTTCCCCGCTTCGCGCGCTCGGTGTGCGTACCTGCCCCGGTTCCACGAAGCGCACCCGCGTTTCACCCCGCGGCCCCGTGAAGAACCTTAGAAACACCTCGCCGTCCCGGTCGCGCCGCCGCACAATCTCCTGCTGCCGCTCGTGCCAGCAACTCTCGCTGACGAACTCGTCCAGCACCCTCTGCACTTCCCGTTCCAGCTCCGGCGCGCTCGCTTCCCCGCGCCGCGCGATCGCCCGGTACGAGTGCCCGGCGCCCACGATGTAGCTAATTCGATTCTCGTGCCCGTTAATCGCAAACTCGTTGGTCACCGCCAGCCAACGACACTCGCGCCGTATCTCCGTCAGTTCTGCCTCGCTGCTTCCCACCCCCCAGCCGCTCGACTCGTCGTTGCCCCCGCTCCCGATCACATCCCACCGCGGCCCAGGCTCGTCCCACCAGGCCTCGCGCGGGTCCACGATCCCGTCCCACAGTTCGGCGTACGCCTCCCTCAACCACCGCTGCCATCCTGGCCGTTGCCCAAGTTCTTGCGCCATCTCTACTCCCCTCGGCTTGATTGATTCGCCGTTCCCGCCTGCCCGCCTCGTCTCACGGGGCCGCGCTGCCTACCCCTGGTCGTTCGCCGCGTCCAACTGCTCGATCTCCGCCAAACCTCCGCTCGAGTCGGCGGCGTCCAGCCGTTCGACCACCAGTCGCACCCACCCCAACTCGAGCGATCGCGCTCCTCGGCCCTCGTCGCGTTGCACCAACTCGCCGAATCGCGATTCGAGGGCGTCGTCCAGGAACTCCTCCCCCACCATCACCAACACCAGGTCGTCCTCCACCACCATCCGCAGCGGTCCTTCCAACTCCAGCCCTCGTTCCGTCCACACGCTCGGGTCCACTAGCCCACCTCCAATCGTTGCCCTAACCCGTCGTCGGGGGGCGCTCGCCGTAGCTCGGCCGCGAGCCGCACCGCCATCTCCAACGCGTCGGGCCCGTCGTCGTGATCTCCCCAGGGAAATTCCCGCAACTGTTCCACCAGCCGCCGGGTACCCGTCGAACCTCTCAGAAACCGCAGTCTTCCTTGGGCCAACAACGGGCCCAATCGCCGAATCCGCGCCAGCTTGTTCACCCGGTTCTCCAGCGACCACAGCGCTGCGCTCAAGTCTCCCCGTCGCCGCAACTCTTGCGTCAACAGCACTCCGAGCAACTCTTGAAACTGGTTGGCTTCAATTCCAAATGCCGTCGGCCGGTGCCGTTCCATCCAGTTGGCACACGCCTGCACCAGCTCGTCGCTGGTCCACCTCGCTAGCTCGGCCTCCACCCAGCACACCCCACGCCCGTCGATTCCCAACACCACGAGCCCGGCAAAGTCGCCTCGCCCCCGCGCGCTTCCTCGATTCGGATCCAGCGCCATCACCTTCACCGCCAGCCGCCCGGGCCACTCGTCGAACCAGATCGTGTCTCCAAAGTACCGCTCGGGCCATTCACTGGCGGCCTGATCGAGCGGCTGCCCTTGCATCTCCCGCGCAAACGTCGTCCGGCCGCTTTCGCACCGCATCTGCATCAACTCGTACAGCCCAAACACCTCGGGCCACAGCAGTTCTGCCCCGGCCTCCATCTCTGCTCGATGTCGCTCAAAGAACTCCCGTGCTTTCGCGGCCCCTTCCTCTTGCTCGTTCTCCGTATACAACTGCTCCCATTCGTCCCACAGCCCGCTTGCCTCCGGCCATCGGCCAATCGCGGGAAACACGCGCGATTTCCAGCCTGGCGTTTTCCTCAGTCGGCAGGCTAGCGCTTCGCGATGCAGCGCCGTGGCCAGGTGCACCACGTTGGTTACCCCGCTCCCGGCGCGCAGCAGCGTCCCCTCGAACCACCGTTGCACCCACTCGCGCAGTGCCGCCGATTGCACGTGTGCGTCGCTCTGCAAGTCGTCGCAAACAATCAGGCTCGGCCGATGCTCGCGATACCGTCGGCCGCGAATCCGCTGCCCCGTGCCGTAAGCCTCGATCGCCACCCCGTTGCCCAACCGCAGCCCTTGCCCCCGTGCCCACAGCCCCTTCACCGCCGCCGGATAGGCCCCCCGCAGGGCTCGGTTCGCCGTCAGTTCGTGGCGCAAGTTCTCCAGGTGCGCCTGCGCTTGCTGCCGGCTCTCCGAAACAATCCACACATACGGCTCCCGCCCCTCCACGCTCTCCCGTAACACATGGGCCAGCGTCACTAAGGTCGATTTCGCGCCTCCCCGCGGGCCAATCACATTCAACCGGCAGCCCCGCTCCGTTCGCTGCCGCTCCAGCTCCGCGGCCAGCCACCGATGCATGCCCGACGGCGCCCGCGAGAAGTGCGCCGCCAGGTACCGCCTACCCCAATCCAACAGCGAGCCTTCGTCTTCCCGTTCGAAACGGCCCGCCAGGTCCTCGCGCAGTCGCCGCCCCCACCAGGCCCCGGCTCCGGCCAGGCCACCCCAGTCGTTTTGCCGGCCGCTCATCCGTCACCGTCATGCCCGCTCTCGGCCCACGCCGCCACCCACCGGTCGAGCCGCGCCAGAATCTTCCGTCGTACCGCCGCCTCGCTCACCTCGGCGGCAATCGTCTCCCCCAGCTCCCGCACCATCTGTCCCATTTCGGCCTTGGTCACGCTCCCGGTTGCTCGTTGTCCGTAGCGCTCCGGATACTTCCGCTCCAGTGCCCAGGCGGCCGCTCGCCAATACTTGGCATCCTTGGCAGCTCCCTGAATCAGTTGCAGGTACCGCAGCTCGTGCCCCGTCTCGGCCCGCCGCAGTTGTTCCCCGAATTCCGCGTCCCGCTTGGCGCCGCGGCGAATCGTCTCCGCCGAGCACCCCACGTACTTGGCGGCCACCGCCCGGCTGCAACCCACCGAAACAATCGCCACCACCTCGCGTTTCTTGTCCGCGTCTAACACACCCTGCCGCGCCCGTTTTGCCATCCATCTGCTCCTCGCCCCATCGTCGGCCCGGCGTGCTGGTTGGCTCGCTCGCCTCGCGCGCGGACCCACGCCCGGCACCCGTTCGAGGCGCCACGCGCCCTACGGCCGTCACCGGCTCAACCGCTCCCCAAGTACTCGAACGAAGCCGTGGTCCGCCCCCCTCCACCGCGATAACCGCGAAAACTTCGCCGTCCCGCACTCCCCGCCCGACGCACCCCCACCAGCCGCCATCGCGCCGAATCGCGGCAATGCCCCAACACACCCGGGTGGCTCGCCGTAATGCTTAGCCGCTTACCCTCTTCCCGTTCCACGTCTCCCACCGCTTCGGCCAGCCGCAGCCCTATGCCCAGCCCCTGGTAATCCGGCAGCACCACCAACCGGCTAATCCGCCGCCAACCCCTGCGCCCCACCTGGTTCAGCGTCGCGCAGAAACCGACCGCTTCGCCCTCCCACGTCCCCAGATAACACCGGGCCACCGGATTCAAACCGCCACTCAAATAGTGATGACGCGCAAACAACGGCCAGACGTCCGCTCGACAGCGAAACACCTCGATCTCCACTCGGGGTCGCCGAAGACGCCTCCGCGAAAAACTCTGGCTCGCCATGTCAATCGTCCAGTCCGCCTCCAGCCAGGCCTCCACGTCGTAATGGCACGTAACCGCCACCAGCCGGCATGCCGCCATGCCGCTCCGTACCGCCCGGCTCACCGCGGCGCTCACCGCCCGCGCCACCTGCCGATCCACCACGCTCGTAAACTCGTCCACTACCACCGTCGGTAGCTCGCCCGCCCCGGTCCCCGCGCTGACTCCCTTACCAACCCTGGCCAGCGCCCGCGCCAGATCGCACCGGAATCGCTCGCCGTTCGACAACACCCGGTACGGCTTCACCCAACTTGGCGGCGAACTGAATCCCACCGCCGTCAACAGTCGCACCGTCTGCGTCAGCGGCAACTCTCCAAAACCGTCCACAATCGCCCGGTCCTCGTCCCAGGCCCCCGGTTCCGCCACCGCGCCTTCAAACATCGTCCGGGCAATCGTCGATTTCCCGCTCCCCGAGGGGCCCACGATCGCCCCCACCCGCCAATCGTTTCCCAACTCCGGAACTTCCACCCGAAACCGCTCGCTTGCCCGCTCGGTCAGCGGCACATCGAACAGCCCGGCCACCTGTTGCACCCGATACGAGTCCGCCACCGGACAGCTCACCACAACATCAACAACCGGCATCGCCGCCCCTCCGCGGTCAACCGCTCGAACAGCTCGCGCTGCTCCTGTTCAGCCTCGCAGTCCACCACCACCTGAAATCGCCGCGTCTCGTCCGTCTCCAGGTCGGGCTCGGCACCCCCTCCCGGCGGCCCACCCTCCCCGGCCATCCCATCCACCAGTTGCGCCACCGCCTCGTCGTTCCACCGCCAACCCGCCTGCAACGCTTCCCACAGCTCCCCGTCTCGTTCCGCCATCCCGCCAATCGGGTCGTATACAGAAAGCAGCTTCTTCGCTTCCACCTCGCTCAAGTCCACCACCAACACGGGCACCGTCTCGCTACCCGCCGTTTCGGCTCGCAGGTGCCCGTCGATCAGTTCCAACGTGCCGTCCTCCAGCTCCCGGGCTACCAGCGCGCCGGCAAACCCCAGCTCTCCCAGCACCCCTTCCAGCACGGCTCGCTGGCTGGCCGGATGCCGGCGCCAGTTCAGCGGATGCCGGCGCAACTCCCTCGCCGGCACCCGCCGCAATTCCTTCACTCGGTCTCGAAACTCCATCCCCGCACCTCCCCAAGTGCCGCTCACATCGTCAGTCCGCCCAGCGGTTGCCCGCCCATCGTCAGCCCACCCAGCGGTTGCCCGTCGCCCCCCTATCTCACCACCGTGCGTACCGTCACCCGGCTTACCGATCGCGACCGCAGCCGTTGCCGCAACCCCGTTCTCTGCACAATCACCGGCGGCACCACCGCCGTTACCCCCGTGCTGGTCACCGTCGCCGCGCCCAGCCCCATCGGGTTCACCGCGTACCCGGCCACGCCTCCCAGCACCAGGGGCGCAGCGGCCGCCACTGCACCAAAACTACCCGCCACGCCCAGGCTCACCGGTTCACCGCATCCCACCGCGCTCCCGGCCACCACGGCGGTCGACACCACCGTGCTCGGCACGCTCACCACCGCCATTCCCAGCGGTGCCACCGCCACCGGCGAAATCGCCACCGCACTGCCCGCCAAAGGGCATGCCCCAACCGCGCTCCCAAACCACAGAACCACCCACGACACCACGACCAACGTCCATCGCTTCATCTGGCCTCTCCCGCTCTTCGTTTCCAATCTCTCACGGCCACTCCCGGCCCCACCTCAATCACCCATCGCTCAGCGGCCCGCTTCGCGTGCCTCGGATGCGGCTCCCGTTTCCGCCTCGCCGCTCGCGACCGGCGGTTCATCTTCCAACAGAAACTCGACCACGCTCGTAAACTCCTCGTCGCCAAGTGCTGGCCCACCCTTGGGCATGACTCCGTCTCGAATCGCGCTGAAAACCGCTTTCCTCTTGGCTCGCCACCCTGGCTCCCAAGTTCCTTGCTCCGAGAACAACCGCACGCCTCCTTGCGCACCGCTCCCGCCGTGGCACCGCGCGCAACGCTGCCGCAGCACCGCGGCTCCAGCCGGCTCTTCCCCGTTCACGGCCAGACTCCCCACCGTGTCGATCTCAGCTCTGCCCCCGCCGCAACAGCCGCACCCGCATGCCACCGGCCTCTCGCTCGGCCTGGTCGCGACCCCGGCGGCGTCGCGGTAGCTATACACCACCAGCGGCCCCGCCACGGCCGCCACCGGTACGCCCACCGGAATTGCGAATCCGCTCACCGCCAGTCCTCGGTCCACCGCGATTCGCTGAGTCACCCGCGCCGCTCCGCGTTCCCCACCCCCCAACGCCACGCCGCTTAGCGCCACGCTTCCCGCCAACCACGGCACCAGCATCAGCACGCCACGGACCAACCTCTGCGCCCTCTGCATCGCTACCTCCCAGTCTCCGCTCCTCGCCTCATTGCCTGTGCCGCCGAGCGCATCGCCCCTTCGGCGAAACTCGCCTCGAACTGCTTCCGCTGCACACTCACCCCCTCGGCCAGCGCCAGCCAGATCGGGTCCTGCGACCCGCGCGCCAGCGCGCTCCAATCCACCTCACCCCACCATCCCAATTCCGCCGCGGCCCGCTCGGGCGTCACCATCTCCGCCGCGTACCGCCGATACAGCCACACGCTCACGTCGGCCGCCTGGTCCACGGTCAAGCCGCCGCTAGCCCGCGCGATTCCCTCGCGCCAATCCTCCCGGTCGCGTGCCAGTTGCCGTTCCAGGTCGCGCTCGTAGAATGCGGCCGCCTTCTCGGCGCCAGCCGGGCTCCCCACCAACAAGTCCACGCGCCCCCGCAGCAGCCACCGCTGGTCGTTCTCGAACGGCTGCAATAGGTTCTGCCGGTGACACGCCACGCACGACAGCCACGGCGCCAACACGCCCCCGTCGCCATGCGCGTCGGTGTGGTCCTTGGCGATCACGTCGGGCACCGTCCGCGTCAGCCGGTTCGCCCCGTCAAACAGCAGCATCCGCGGCAATCCCTCCGTGGGTCCGGCCAGGAAGTGCTCGCTCGCGTCGTACTTGCCGCCCAGCGGGTTTCGAAAAGGGTCGCGATCCCCGGTATTCGCTTCGTAGTCCTCGGTCTTCCAGGCCGATCCCAGCGCGCCGCGCCGCCATCGAATCCGTCGCGCCTTGAGCGTTACATTCGATCGCCACAGGTTCGCCCAACCCTCGGCCGCCAGTGCGTCGGTCCGCTCCACGTCTACTCCCAAGTCCGCGTACACCTCGTCCGCGGTGCGCCCGGCAACGCCGGCCAGTTCGTAATAAAAACCCCCGTCACGCGTGGTGCAGCACTTCGAAAACCACCAGTCGCCTCGGACCACGGCTCCCACGCTGCCGCTCAGCGCGCGCACCTCGGCCGCCACCTTCAAGTCCACCCAGCCCCCGTCGGTAATCACTCGCTCGCGCTGGCCGTTCGCCGGATTGATCACCTCGGCCGTTAGGTGGAAATACGGCTCGCCCCCTTCACGCACCACCAGGTCCCACAGATCCGCGGGCCACCCCACCCGCGCTAGATCCAACCGCCACAAACCCAACGCCGAGTCCACCTCCGTCAGCCGCACGATCCTGGGCCGTCGGCTCGCCAGGTTCACCGCCAATCCCAACGCCGACTCGGCTGCCGGGCGCTCCGCTTCCGCCAGGTTTCCCAGCCATAGGTAGCGCGCCGTCCCGCGCAGTTCCGCGGGCAACGCTGCCAGGTCCTCCGCCACCGCGGCTAGCGCAGCCGCTGGCCCCACAGCCAACAAACCGCCGATCAACCAACCGCTTACCATTCCCAGCGCTCGCGTCATTGTTTGCCGGTCCATCAACCGTCCACCCCGCGACACCCTCGTCTCAGGGCTCGCCTACAGCGAGCCCGGCACGAACACCATCGCCCCTTCCACGGCTCGCCCTCCCAGCCGTACCGTGGTCGCAATCCGAATCTCCGGCAGCGCCGGTTCCGGCTCCTCCTCTCCCACCACGCGCGCCGGGTCGATCAATCCATACCCGTATCCGCTGTCGCGTCCCGTGGGTCCCGCGTCGCGCGCCGTGCGCTGCAAGTGCTCGACCAGCTCCGCTTGATTCGTCAGTGGCGTTCCACCTCCGTCGCGCCGATGTTTCGCCAGCGCCAGCGCCACCACCCCGGAAACGAACGGCGTCGCCATGCTCGTCCCCGACAGCCGCGCATACCCGCCGTCCAAGTAAGTCGACAACACATTCACCCCCGGCCCGCATACATCCACCTGCGGTCCCCGGCTCGAAAAATCCGCCAGCCGCCCCGCCTCATCCACCGCCCCCACGGCCACCGCCAATTCCTCCCAGGCCGCAGGATACCCCACCGAATTCGCGCGGCCATCGTTTCCCGCGGCGCAAACCACCAGGCGACCTGCGCTCACCGCCCGCCGCAGCGCCGCCTCAATTTCACGGCTCGGCACCGGGCTCCCCAGGCTCATGCTCAGCACATCGGCCCCCGCCTCCACCGCCCAGTCGATCCCCGCCGCCACCTGCCGCGCGTCTCCCGCGCCGTTGTCTCCCAACACCTTCCCCACCAGCAGCCGGCACTCCGGCGCCACCCCCACCACTCCCACCGAGTTCTCCCTCGCTCCAATGGTCCCCGCCGTGTGCGTTCCATGCCCCTGCCGGTCCAGCGGCCCCGCGACCGATCCCGTGAAGTCCCGCGCCGCCTCAATCGCCCCGGCCAGGTCCGGGTGGCCCGCGTCAATGCCCGTGTCCAGCACGGCGACCCGTATCCCCTCGCCCCTCGTCCGCCGCCATTGATTGGGAATCCCTCCGAGCTTCAACCCCCAGTCAATCGTCTCGGCCAACGTCAGACACACCTCTTCCACGGTCACCGGCGGCAGGCGAACTCCGATTCCACTCCGCCCGGCAGCTCCTCCATTCGCTCTCATCGCTAACGGCCTCCTCGCACCGCGCGCCACAACGAAATCAGTTGCAGCACCACCGGCAACCACAGGGCCAGCGATTGCGCCTCCACTTCCAGCGCCGCGCTCTCGGTCGACCACACTTCGCTCCCGCTCGTCGCTTGCATTGCCATCCGCGGCGGCCCCTCCTCCCAGCTCGCCACAAACCGCACGATCGATTGCACCACCTCCCACAGCGCGTCGTTGGTCAACAACGACCGCAACCGGCCCGTCCACGCCGGATCCGCCCCTAGCAGCTCCCCGATCCGAATCGCCAGCTCGATTCCCCGCCGAAGAGTCGCCCCGTCACTCCAATTCCCATCCAACTCCTGCAGCCCGCGCACCACCTGGGCCAGTTCGCGCCACTGATTCCACTTGCTCCAGCCCAGTTCCAAGGCCACCACGTCCGCCATACCGTTGCTCCCGCTTCGTTGTTCCCGTCTGAATTCGCGCCCCCGCGTCGCGCCCCCGGTCCTGCGGCGGCCCGGCCGTCTATTTCCGGCTCGCCCGCAACTCGGCCGTCAGTTCATGCAGCGCCTCGGCCATCCCCATGCTGTCGGCGTGTCGCTGCATCCGCTCCTCGGCCAGTTCCTCGCGGAATACCTCCCGGTCTCGCCGAAACTCCTGCCGCTCGTTCTTCAGCTCCTCCCGAAAACTTCGCACCAGGCTTGGAATCGTTCGCGTTGCCGTGAACCAGGCGAACCAACCCAAAAGTGCCGTCGCCGTCAGGTTTCCCACGTCCTCCCACGGCCACACCCCCGTCTCTCGCCCCATCGCTGTGCCCTCGCCTGCGCACCCGCCAGGCGGCCCGCCAGCCGCTCTTCGGCGCATAAAAAAAGCCCGCCGTCGTCTCGCTCAGACGACTTCGGGCTCGTAAGGTACCCAAGCTACGCTCAGGCCCTGCGGATACCGCGGCTCATCGTTCGTCTCGGTATCCTAAAAACCTTGCTGGCCGGATTTCAATTCCAGGCTTCCTCATTGGGTCGCCAATTGCTCCAACTCGGCGATCGCACCGCTCAGCGCCCGCGTCAACCGTTCGTCCACCCGCCCCGCCAGCACCGCGGCCATCGACCGGTAATACCACAGCGTCCCCTCGCGCCCCCCGCGAAACCGGCCCCACAAACCCTCCCCCTCCTGTCGATAGTCCGCCACCAGGCATCGAGCGTTGTGCAGCTTGTCGGCCGCGGTCACTAATAGCACGCTTTCCCCGGCCGATTTCATCCGCTCCAGGTGCCGCTCCTTCCGTGCCCGCCAAGCTGGCTTCGGTTCCCCCGCGGCGTCGCTGCATCCCGCCACGATCTCCGCGACCCGCTCTCCAAATCGCCGCCGAATCTCCTCCCCGATGCCCCGCTCGCCGTGGTCCTCCACCGCGTCGTGCAATAGCGCCGCGATCACCGTCTCCTCGTCTCCCCCATGCTCCAGCACCAGGCTCGCCACCGCTAACAGGTGCGCGGCATACGGCACTTCGCTCCCCTTTCGCACCTGCGCACCGTGCACCTGAAGCGCGTATCCCACCGCCTCCTCAAACCGTTTCCCCAGCCGCACGCCCATGTCCGTTCTTGCTCCCCCCGCCCCGATCAACGCTCCTGCCAGGGTCGACTCGCCATCCGGTTGCCTGCTTCGCCTTCTCGCGCGCTGAACTCCGCCCAGACCGGCAAATGGTCCGAAACGGCCAGCGCCTCCTCGACCGTCAAGTTGAACTCGCGCACCAGGTCCAATACCCCCGACCGCCCCGTATACTCCACCGTCGCCAGCCGCCCAAACACCAGGTTGTCCAACATGGTCGTCCCCCGGGTATTCGTCGGAATCCCGCTGATCGCCCAACCAATATCCGGGATCAACGCCACGTCTCCCAGGTAATGCTCGTCCACGTTGAAATCTCCCACCAGCAACACGTCGTCTTCACCCCGTCCGTCATTGCGCACCGCCCGGTACACGTCGTCGAGCACATTCACTTCGCTCCGCGCCTCGTCCGGATCGGTGTGCACGTTGATGAGCGTAAAGGTAAACGCCCGTTGCGGCTCCGAAAGCCGCGCGCGAAAAGGCGCCACCAGCGGCTCCCGGTGCAACAAATCATCCGGATCGTGCACCGTGTAAACCGCCTCGGCGTCGGTTTCGATCGTCTCCCGGTTGTAAACGAAGGCGTACTGCTCCTTCGAGTCGGTCCGCCCCAGCCGCGGGCCGATCAGCCAGTCGTAGTGCCCGCCCCCCTCGTTCACCGCGGCCACCAACCTCGGCAATATGTCTTGCCCCTTCGACCTCACCTCCTGAATCGCCGTTACGTCGAACCGCCGCAGCACCTGCGCCAGCACCCGCACCACCGCCGGCTGGTCCATCTTCTGTTCGCCCAACACCTGAATGTTGAACGATGCAATCCGGATCGTCCCCTCGGTCCGAGCCGGCGTCGTTAAGCCCGCCCTACCGCGATCCGCCTTCGTGCTCGAGGCTCCGCGCGATACAACCTCGAGCTGGTCCAGTCCCCGTATCTCGAAGTTCTTCAGAAACATCCCCAGCCCGGCGGCGATCACCGCCGCCAGCGCGATCCTCAACTTGGTCACGACACCCTCCTTGGCGTCCTGGCCCATCAAACGGCCCGCTCTCACCCTGCACTTCCTCAGGCCGGCTCCCAGACCCGGCCACCCAGTGCTGGGTCGGCACCTATACGTCAATCCTCCCTAGCGCCTCTAGACCAATTCTTTCGGGCCGCATCCCTTGCTTGCCCCTCTACTACACCTCCCGCAAATCCACTCCCCGTCACCCGATTACCCAAGCCTCCTCGCTTCCGCCAGCAGGTCCCCCCCCGCGCTCAGCGCCGCGCCTCGCGAACCAGGTGTCCAAGCTCCGGTAGAATCAGTCTCTCCATCGCCAGCCGGATGCCCGCCGGAGAGCCCGGCATGGTCAATACCACCGTCGTTCCGATCAGCCCTCCCACCGCTCGGCTCAGCATCGCGGCCGCCCCCACCTCCGCGAAACTCAACATCCGCAATAGCTCTCCGTAGCCCGGTAACTCCGATCCAAGCATCGCTTGAATCGTGGGCACCGTCTGGTCGCGCGAACTGATCCCCGTGCCCCCCGTCAGCAGAATCACATCCACTGCCGAATCCCCCGCCCACTGGCTCACCAAATGCCGCAGAAAGCGGGGCTCGTCCTTCACAATCTCGCGGCACACTACCCGCTGCCCCGCCGCCTCGAGCAGCTCCACCAACAGGGCTCCGCCCCGATCGGTTTCCAGCGTCCGGGTGTCGCTCACGGTGATTACCCCGCAGCCCACCTGCCGTGGGGCCTCCCCGCGGTGTGCCGCTACGGTCTCGCTCATCGGTTTTCTCCCTGTTCGATCGGCCCGTCGGCCTACGACCCTTCCAGATCTCCTAACCCCACCTCGGCCGTGCGTCCCCGGCACCTCCCACGTATACTAGTTTCCAGTGGTTCTGGCCCCACGGTTCAACCCTCTCCGGCTCGGTTTCGTCATGCGCATCGGCGGGTTACTGCTCCTGCTCATCGGGCTCCAATCACTCGCCCGGGCCGATGTCTTTCTGCTTCGCTCGGGCGGCCGCATCGAGGGCCAACTGCAAAACCCCGACGAAATCCCCCGCCAGGTCTACATCATCGAAACGCCCGTCGGCGTCCAGCTTACCCTCGAGCGTCAGGCCGTGGCCCGCGTGCTTCGCCAGTCCGACGATCTGGCCACCTACCTGGCCAAAGCACCCTCCGTTCCCGATACCGTCGACCGCCAGTGGCAACTCGCCGAGTGGTGTCGCCAACACCATCTAGGTACCCAGCGCCGCGTTCATCTCGAGCGCGTTATCGAGCTCGACCCCGACCACGCCCAGGCCCGTCGAGCCCTCGGCTACAGCCTCATCGACGGCCAATGGCACACCCAAGACCAGCTCATGGCCTCACGCGGCTACGTGCGCTACAAAGGTCGCTGGGTCTTGCCTCAAGAGGTCGAGATCAGCCAGCGCAACCGCAAGCTCGAACTCGCCGAAAAGGAATGGCGCGTTCGTCTTAAGCGCTACACCGCCTGGCTCTCCGATCCCGATCGCGCGGCCGAGGCTCGCTCCCTCATCGCGGCCATCGACGACCCCTTCGCCATTCCCGCCCTCCGCGACTGGATCGCCTCCGATCCCCTGGTCGAGCACCGCCAACTCGCGTTGGAAACCATTGCCCGCTTCTCCGAAGCCCCCGTGGTCGATTGCCTGGTCGAGGTCTCTCTCAGCGATCCCGACCTCGAACTCCGCCGCACCGCCCTGGAACTCATCGGTCGCCACGACAAGGCCCGCGCCGTCTCCCAATACATCCAGCATCTCAAAAGCAAACAGAACCAAACCGTCAACGACGCCGCCTACGCCTTGGCCTCGCTCGGCGATTCCGCCGCAGTCGGCCCGCTCATCGATTCCCTGGTCACCTCCCACAAATTCATCGTCCAGCCCAGCAACGCCGGCCAGCAAACCGCCACCTTCGTCAATCCCAACTCCACCGGCGGCGCTACCAACGTGCCCAACGCCAATTTCTTCGGCGGCAACGCCGGCGGAATCACCATGGGCGGCGGCCCCAAGGTGGTCTCTCAAAAGTTTCAGAATCGCGACGTCCTCGACGCCCTGATCGCGCTCACCCGGCAAAACTTCGAGTACGACATCCGCTCCTGGAAAGCCTGGTTCGCCGCCCAGCAGAAAAGCCAAAGCCTCGACGCTCGTCGCGACTAGCTCTTTCTTGCCCCCTCCTTCCCCCCGGAAATCCCATGCCGACCGTGGCCATCCTCGGTGCCAGCTCGAATCTCGCCAAATTCGGCAACAAATCGGTCCGCGCCCACCAGGCCGCTGGCTACCAGGTCATCCCGGTCAATCCACAGGGGGGCCAAATCGAGGGGCTCACCGTCGCCTCCTCGCTCGCCGATCTTCCGCGCCGACTCGATCGGATCAGCATTTACCTGCCGCCACAGCTCACCCGCGCCGCGCTCCCAGAGATCGCCCCCCTCGACGCGGCCGAGGTCTATTTCAACCCCGGAACCTACACGCCCGAAATCCTGGCCGAAGCCCGCCAGCTCGGCATCGCGGTCATCGACGATTGCAGCATCGTCGCCCTGGGCTACTCTCCCAGCCAGTTTCCGGGCTGAACGCGCCCCACCGGCATCGGGTTCGCCCGGCTGCCAGTCACCACTCGCTTCGGGGCATCAGTCGGTTCCCTGGGCCAGTCCGCCCGGTCGCCACGGCCCCTCCGCCGCCCGTGCCCTACTCCGCTCGTGCCCTAAGCCGCCCGACCGGCGCTGGCCGTCCCGCCGCGCCGTGGCAGCCAACCCGAGTGCAGTACCGCCAGGGCAACCCGGTCCTCCAGGTTGGGGCGCAGCACGGCGAGCAACAACATCGGCAGAAACCAGCCCACGTACATCCCCCCGTCGCCGCCGTGCCAGAATTGCACCCCCAGCATGATCGCTGCCGAGCAGCTCAACAGCGTCCCCAGGTTCTTTCGCGCCGGCCACAAACACAGGCTCGCGCTCAATACCGCGAACAGCACGAACACCGGTATCCGGTAGGCCGGCTCGTGGTAACTCCAAAACCCTCCCAGCGATCCGGCTCCCGGTACCTGCCCGCCCGATAGCTGCTCCACCACCGTGGCCCAGCCCCCCATCTGTTTGAACTGGTCCCACACGCCCGCGGCGTCAACCGCGGTCAGCGCCAGGCTCGCCACGAGCAGCGCGCCCATCATTCCCAGCCCCGCCAGAAACCGCACCAGCCCACGCGGCCAATAAAACCCAATCCACAGCGGCACCAAGAACAGCGGGTAATAAATCGTCCCCGCCGCCAGTCCCAGCATCATCCCCGCCAAAAGGGGGCGCCGATACAACACCACGATCCAAATCAACAGCGCTGCGGGCAATGCGTGGTCCACCCGGCCAATGGTTTGCGCTGTGTACGGAATCAGCAGGTACAGCCCCGCGCCGGCCACTCCGGTCCGAATGTTGCCGAAGTGCCGAGCCCCAACCAACACCATCCCGGTCACCACCCCCAAGTGCGCCAGAATCGCCATCGTCCGCGCAGCCGCGGTCCGTAGCGATTGCTCGTCCATCTCGGCCTGCCCCCCCTCGATGCGCATCAACAGCCGGTTGGGCAGCTCTCCCAACGCAAACAACAAGCCGTAGCCCGGCCCGTGGTCTCGCAAAAAGGGGTCGTCGACCGCGACCCGCTCGCGGTTCATCACCTGCGACCACCGCTCGGCCCCCGCCAGGTCAGCCGGCTGAGGCGTGCCGTTGAGCACGTGCGCCATCAAGAACACCAGCAGCGACGCCCCCATGAACGTCAATCCGCCCGGCGACAGGTTCGGCTCAAGCAGCGGCCGCCGAACCATCATCGGGTCCAGTAGCATCCGCACCAAAAACGCCAACTCCATCGCGAACACCCAGCTAAACCCGATCTCGCGGGCATTGCCGTCCGAACTGGCCAACAGCAGCCCCGGCCCCAGCGCGATCAGCCCGGCCAGGTCCAGGTTGCGCACGCTCCAAAGCCGGCTGAATTTGAAGTAGAGCGCGATCGTCATCAGCGACGAGATGTAAGTCCACGTCGTCCGCTCTAACTGCTGATATTGTGGCAGTATGTGTTCCATCCACCGTCCCGGGGGCGTTTACTCCCCGGCTGCTCCTCTACGGCTACCCAGGCAATCGGCTGGCTCAAACCAAACCTGGAGCATAGACCTTCCCCGAACCACTGCAAGCTCCCCGCGCCAATGGCTCGCCCGGCGGCCCATTCCCTGCTAAAAAAATCCCACCCAGCGCCGCTCCCGAACTCGGCCCTCCGCCCCTGCCAGCCAAACCAGCCATGTCGCTTCCCCCCGTCACCCAGCAATTGGTCGACCGCCTCACGGCCGCCGGAGTCGCGTTCGACCTGCTCCGTCACCCACCCGTGTTCACGAGCGCCCAAGCCGCCGAAATTCGTGGTACCTCGCTCGCCTCGGGCGCCAAAGCCCTGGTCTGCAAAGTCGACGACCAATTCCTCATGTTCGTACTCCCGGCCGACCTCCGGCTCAACGGCAAACAGGCCCGCCAATGGCTCGGCGCCCGCGGCCTGCGCTTTGCCGATCGCGACGAGGTCGCCCAACTCACCGGGCTCACCCCCGGATCCATTCCCCCTTTCGGCAGCCTCTTTTCCCTCCCCACTCACTGCGATCAGCTCCTGCTCGACCACCCCCGCATCAACTTCAACGCCGGCGACCACGCCATTTCCATCGCCCTCGATTCGGCCGACTACCTCCGCGTCGAGAACCCACGGCTCGGCAACTTCTCTCAGACCTGAACGGCTCTCCCGGCTTTCCCCCAAAACCTGCGCTCGCCGAGCGCGCGGCCTCAACATTGCCTCCCCAGCCCTCGTTCCGTTTCCCGCAAACCGCTGAGCGCTCGGCCGCCCACCCACCAAACAAATCGGAGGCGCTGGCCTCCTTCAGCCCGCCGACGCTCTCCGCCTCTGGGCCGGCTATTCTCGCGCCAGTCGCTCGCTCGCTTCGGCACACCAAGGGCTCTGGGGCGAGAGCTCCAAGAACGCTTGCCAGTGCTTCCGCGCCTCGTCGTCGCGTCCCAAATCGTCCAAGACTCGGGCCAAATGATAGTGCGCATCCGGGTAGGCCGCGTGCTGCACCAGTGCCCCTTCAAACGCCGCCACGGCCAGTTCCAACTCACCCTCGCCGGCCAACACACACCCCAAATTCGCCCGGGCTTCCACGAAGCCTTCTTCCAGCTCGATCGCCGCGTAATAGCGCTCCCGCGCGCCGCCGATGTCTCCCATTCGATAAAGCGCCTCGGCCAACAGGAAACTCACCTCCGCGTTAGGCCCCCCGGCCGCCAGCGCCGAGCGATAGGCCTCTGCCGCCTCTTTCAGTCGACCGTGCTCCACGCATTGCTCGGCCAACTGCACCAGCTCCTCCACGGTCGGCAGTTCGCCCCCCCCTTCGTGCGGCGCGTTCAGCGGCAAGACCCCTCCCACCGCCGACTCGCCGGGCGCCTCCCGCTCCTCCGCCTCGAAATCCAGCCGCAATTGCCCGCCGGCCTCGACCAATCCCTCGCCCTGCCGAACGAACAGCTCCCGGCCCTCGATCACTACCCGCGGGTCGGCCAGCGGCCGCGCAGCCCCCCCCAACAGCTTTGCCAGCGGTTCCAGTTTCCTGGCAATTTGACCCGGCGAGACCCCTAGCTCAGCCAATTGCGCCAGCCGACGGCCCACCGTCACTTCTTCAAAATCGAAGTACGCCAGCCGCTGCACCACCTCGGCCGGAACCAACAGCCCGCGCCGCTGCCACTGCCGCACCAGCGCGGTCGACTGCCCCAACACCTCGGCCAACATGGCCGCCGTGTAGCGCCGGCGAACCCCCGTTTCCTCCGGCACCAGCCCCAGCCTCTGCCATAACTCACTTTCCCCCACCAACTCAACCGCGCCCTGCTCGCACTTGGCGCGCAGCTCGTCGCTAATTCCCTCCCCCCGTCGCAGGGCAAGCCCCCCGTCGCGGTCGCCTCCCCGCTCGCTTGCCTCCCCCACTACAACCAGGTCCACGCGGGCCTCCGCGCGCTCCACCACGATTCCCCCGGCTTCGCGCACGCGCTGCTGAGCCGAGCGGCGATCCATGCCCATCAGCCGCCCCACGAAGGCCACGCGCCGCCCTTCCAGGCTCTGTCGGTTTGCCCGTCCCTGCTCGCCCGCGGCGTCGGTCATCGCTTCGTTGCTCCGAGTCACCGGGGTTTTCCGCCTTCGATTCAGGCCGACGACCCCTCGTTGGCATCCAGTGTAGCCTCACCCAGGCCGGCGCAGCCACTCACGCCTAGGTTCGCTCAGTCCTCACACGGCCAGGCCCCCTACCCGTCGGCGTTCCCATCTCCAAATGTTCGCGACTAAACTACCTTTCGCCCGCCCAACCATTTACCTCCGCGCGAAAACCGACGGCGCCCGCTGCTCGATCAGCCCGTCCCTTCGCCCTCCAAGGTGTCCCGATGCTCGTGCCTGTCCGGCCCTGGCTGCTGGCCGCCCTCCTATTGCTTGTTTGGGACGCCCCCACCGTGGCCGAGCGCCCCAATGTGCTCTTCATGGTTTCCGACGACCTCAATACCCAGTTCGCCACCTTTGGCAATCCGCGCGTTCCCACCCCGCATCTCGATCGCCTCGCCCGCCGCGGAGTCCGCTTTCTCAGGGCCTACTGCCAGGTTCCGCTCTGCAACCCCAGCCGATCCTCGGTTCTCAGCGGCCTCCGCCCCGATTCCTGCCGCGTCCTCGACAATGCCACTCGCCTCCGCGACGCCATCCCCAACCTGGTCACCCTGCCACAACTCTTCCGCCAGCACGGCTACCGCACCCTTCGGGTCGGAAAGGTTTTTCACGCCGCGGTCCCGGGTCAAATCGGAGCCGACGGCCTGGACGACCCTCTTTCCTGGGACGAAGTCTTCAATCCGCGCGGCTGCGACAAAGACGAAGCGGCGGGCGTCATCAACCTCACCCCGCGCCGCGGTCCCGGCAGCTCACTCGCCTACCTGGCCTCGCGCGGATCCGACGCCGAGCAAACCGATGGCCTGGTCGCCTCCCAGGCAATCGACTTGCTCCGGGCCAACGCCGACCGCCCGTTCTTTTTGGCCGTGGGCTTTTATCGCCCTCACGTTCCCTGCATCGCGCCGGCTCCACGATTCCAAACCATTCCGCTCGGCTCGATCCGTATTCCCGAGTTGCTTCCCGGCGACCGTTCGGCGAAACCCCGCCTCGCCCTGACCAGTCCGCTTCCCCACGAAGGAGTCGCGCCCGACGACCTGCGCCAGTTTATTCAGGCCTACGAGGCCTCGATCACGCTGGTCGACCACCAGGTTGGCCGCCTCCTGGTCGAACTCGACCGCCTCGAACTTGCCGCTCGCACCATCGTCGTCTTCTGCTCCGACCATGGTTTCCATCTGGGCGAGCATGGCTGCTGGCAAAAAGAAACTCTCTACGAGCCTGCCGTGCGCGTTCCTCTCCTAGTCGCCGCTCCAGGCATTGCCAGCGCCGGCCAGACCACCCAAGCGCTCGTGGAATTGGTCGACCTTTATCCCACTCTGGCCGACCTGGCCGGTCTCACGGGGCCCGCAGGGCTCGAAGGCATCAGTCTTCGCCCGTTGCTCGAGCAACCGGCCCGAGGCTGGAAACGAGCCGCCTTCAGCCAGCTGGCCCGCGGCCAACCCCCCGACCGCGCCCTGGGCCGAGCCCTGCGTACCGAGCGGTTCCGCTACATCGAGTGGGACGACGCCCGCGCCGGCGTCGAGCTCTACGACCACAACCGCGACCCGTCCGAAAACGTCAATCGGGCCGACGACCCAGAATTGGCCGAAATTCGCACCCAGCTTCGGCAAATGCTGACCGCTGGTTGGCGCGCCGCGCTACCCCAGTAGCCCGCCCGCCGCGCGGCGTCGTGTGCCTGCCTCGTCGCCGCGCCCAAACCGCGCTCGCGAGCGCGCTATTCCTCGACGCGGTAAAGCGACGTCTCCGTGCGCCAGTACATCTCGCGCCCGACCACCGCCGGCGAAGCCATCAATCCCGAATCCAATTGGTTCGTGGCCAATAAACGGAACTCGGCGGCCGCCTCGACCACGAACACCTCGCCCCGTTCGTTGCCGAAATAAATTCTTCCTCCAACCTCGACCGGCGAGGCCGAAAAGTCCCCCCCCAATCGCTCCCGCCACAACCGCTGGCCCGTCGTTCCGTCGAGCCCGGTCGCCACCCCGTTATTGCTCACGAAGAACAGGTTTCCCTCCACCACAATCGGTGAGGGAATCGCCGGCACCTGCTCCTGAAATCGCCACACAATCTCCGACTGATCGCGAATCCCCGCTCCCTCGGCCCGAATCGCCCACAGCTCCGGCTTCATATAGCCCGTGCAAATGTAAACCAGCCCGTTGCCGGTGCAGGGCCGAGGAACGTTGGAAAACCCCTTGTAGTCGAATCGCCACAGTTCCTCGCCCGTGTGGGGACGATAGCTCCAAACGTGGTCGGCCCCCACGCTCACCATCTGCTCGCCGTCGGGCGTAGGCACCACCAGCGGCGTGCTGTAGGCCTTTCGCAAGTCTGGGTCGCGGTCAAACGTTCCCGAACGGGTCTGCTTCCAAATGGGCTGGCCGGTCCCCTTGTCCAGCGCCACCACGAACTGTACGTCCATGCCGTCGCAGTGCACCACCAACAGGTCCCCCCACAACATCGGCGAACTGCCGGGGCCCTCTTTGTGGTCCAGCTTCAGCTCCGTGTTTCGCCACAGCACGCGGCCGCTGGCCGTGTCCAGGGCGGCCGTACCCATCGTGCCGAAATGTACGTAAAATCGCCCCTCTTCCAGCACTCCCGTGGGAGAAGCGTAGCTGTTCTTGGCGTTCAATCGCGGCGGCTGATCGACTGAGAATACTTCCACGTCGTGCCGAATCTTCCCGCTCCCTCGATCCACGCAAACCGCCCGCAGCGATTCCTTCCCCCCCTCCAATTCCAGGGCCGTCGTCATCCAGATTTGGTCGCGCCATACCACGGGCGACGACCACCCTTTACCCTCCAGCGGCGTCTTCCAGCGCACGTGTTCCGTTTCGCCAAACGTCACCGGCGTCGGCCCTGCGCCGCCATGCCCCTGGCCGTCCGGCCCACGAAACTGCGGCCAGGCGGCGATCCCTTCCCCCCAGGCCGCACTCGCGGCCACAACCAGCCATCCGCTTAACAACGCCGCGACCAGCCCTCGCACTGTCGATGTTCGTTTCATGATGTTCCCGCTTGCGGGCTTAGCTTGGTTTCTCATTTCGATTCCGCCGGCGCCGGGCCCAGGTCCAAGTCGTCGGCGGTTGCTGCAACCCGCGCCCCCTCGGTCGGTACTTCGATCCCAGCCGCCCACAGAATCCCGTTCACCAGGGCCCTGCGAAACGCCTCGATCTCGAAGTTGTCGTGAAAATGCCCCAGCGTGGTGCCAAAGCTCCGGCCGCCGTCCTCGCGCTCCAGGCTCCAGGCCACGGTCTGTTCCACTCCGTCCACGTCCACCGTCAATACAGGCACCGTTCGCTCGTGAAACTTTAGGTTCAAGTAGAACTCGTCCCGCAAGTCGTATGGCTTCCAGCCTCGGCAAATCGGGTGCTCGGGCCAGCGCTGCACCAGCGGGCGCCGGTCGACCTTGAGTCCGCAGTGTTGAAAGTGAAACCACCCCCCCAGGGCTTCGAGCCAAGGGGGCCCCAGCGCCAAATCATCCGCCGCCGTCGACCAATGAATACAAACCAGGCCCAGCCCCCGGTCCAACTGCTGCTTTACGAAATCGCGCCGGGCCGGCGCCAGCAGAATATCGCCCGCCGGCCGCGAGTAGTACACCACCGCCGCGGCTCCACGAACCAGGCCTTCGTCGGCCGGCCAGTCCAACTCCGGTGAAACGATCGCCTCGACCCCCTCGTTCTGATTCAAACACTTGGCCAAAAGACCACACTCCTGGCCATACATGTGGCTTGCCCAAGGGTGATCGGGTTTGGTCGACACCAAGACAATGCGCCGCTTTCCGCCGCTCGCTCCCTCGGGCTGATCGGCCCACCCCTCTTGTCCGCCTCCCCAGCCCAATAGGGCGATCCACAGCATCCATCGCCAGGTGCGGGCCCAAGTCGTCCCGTCCCATCCGCGCATTTTCGCCTCGCCTGCCAACGTCCGAGTTTTCATTGCCTTTCCCGCCTCGGGATGCCAAATTCAGGGTCATCCTAGTCGCCGTGCCACCCCCGGGCAAATCGCCTTCCGGGCCGGCCGCTCGTCGGCGTGATCCCGATTCCCGATCGCTCGCGTTCCCCCCAGCGCCACGTCGCTCCGGAGTTTTCCATGGTTCCCTCTGCGGCCCCATTCCGCTCTCAGCCGTTTCCCGCCCCGCGACTGGCTCCCAGGGCGTGTCTGCCGCAACCACTCGTTCCACTCGCGCTGGCCGCTGCCGCCGTGCAACTCGCGCTGGCCGCCGCGCCGCTCGGTGCCCAAGACCCGAAGCCCGCGCTCGACGCCGCCATTGAAAGCCGCGCGGATCAGTACTGGCAGATCGCCGAACAAATCTGGAATTGGGCCGAGCCGGGCTACCAAGAGGTTCAATCCGCCCCGCTCCTGGCCGACACCCTCCAAGCGGCCGGCTTCCGCTTGAATCGCGCGGTCGCCGACATCCCCACCGCCTTCCTTGCCGAAATCGGCTCCGGCCAGCCGGTCATCGGTCTCTTGGCCGAATACGATGCCCTGCCCGGTCTTTCCCAGCAGGCCGTTCCCGAGCGTTCTCCGCGCGTGGCCGGCGGTTATGGCCATGCGTGTGGCCATCACCTGTTCGGCACCGCGGTGGTCGCCGCCGGGGTGGCCCTGGCCGAACCCCTCAGTCAGGGGCAACTGCACGGCACGCTTCGCATTTACGGCTGCCCTGCCGAGGAAGGGGGCGCCGCCAAGGTCTTCCTGGCCCGTGCCGGCCTCTTCTCCGATTGTGCGGCGGTGCTCCACTGGCACCCCTCCGACAAAAACTCCGCCGGCGACGGCACCTGCCTGGCCCGCGTCGCGGCCAAATTCCGCTTCCACGGCACCAGCAGCCACGCGGCTTCGGCGCCCGAACAGGGTCGCTCGGCGCTCGATGCGGTCGAACTTACCAACTTCGCGGCCCAATTGCTCCGCGAACACACGCCCGACTTCACCCGCATCCACCACGTCATCACCCACGGTGGAGGCGCCCCCAACGTGGTGCCCGAGTTCGCCGAGGTTTACTACTACGTGCGCCATCCCGATGCCCAGGTCGCCCGCCAAATCTACGACCGTCTGCTCAAGTGTGCCCAGGCCGGCGCCCTGGCCACCGAAACCCGGCTGGAAATCCAGTACCTGGGCGGCACCTGGCAGCTACTTCCCAACCAAACCCTGGCTGCCCTGGCCGAAGCCAATCTTCGCGCCCTGGCTAACCTGGAATACTCCACCGAGGAACAGGCTTTCGCCGCCCGTATCCAAGCCACCCTGGCCCGGCCCCAGCCGCTCGATTCCATCGGCGAAGTCCACCGCACCTCCGGCCACCAGCGCCGCGGCTCCACCGATGTCGGCGACGTCTCCTGGGTCGTTCCCACCACCGGTTTCACTACCGCCTGTTGGGTGCCGGGCACCCCGGGCCACAGTTGGCAAGCCGTTGCCGCGGGCGGAATGTCGATCGGGCGCCAAGGCATGTTGCTCGCCGCTCGCGCCATGGCCGCTACCGCCTGCGACTTGTTCACCCAGCCCTCGGTGCTGGCCGCCGCCCGAGACGAATTCGATCGCCGCGCGGCCGAACACCACTACGCTCCCTTGCTCGAGCCCGACCAGAAACCTCCCCTCGATTACCGCCGGAGTTCCCAGGGCGAAACTCCCGCCGAGTGATTCCCCGCGCCGTTCCCTCCGTCGCTCTGCGTTCAATTCCTCATCCCATCGTCCTGGCTTCCAACCCCTTCACCCTCTTCGCGCTCTTGCCCCCTCACGTCTTTGCGCCCTTGCCCCTTCGCGCTCCCTTTCTCCATCCCTATCTCCATCCCTTACCCTTCACCCTATTCGCGCCTTTGCGCCCTTGCGCCTTTGCGTTCCCTATCCCTATCTCGAACTCTATCCCTATTTCCGTCTCTATCTCCATCCCGTACCCTTGCCCCTGCGCGCTCTTCCCCCCTCATGTCCTTGCGCCTTTGCGCCCTTGCGCCTTTGCGTTCCCTATCCCTATCTCGATCTCTATCCCTATTTCCATCCCGTACCCTTGCCCCGCTGGCCGCGCATCCCCTGCCATTTCCGTAACCCGTGTCCGGTCGCTACACTGTCCCAGTCATTACCTGAATCTTCCCTGCTTTGCCCGTGAAGGTGCTCGACCATGTCCGACTTCACCATCCGCTGTCGCCCCAATGGCCCCTTGGTCATCGAAGTTCCGGTCACCATCCTCGATCACGAGGGAAACCCCTTCCCGACTAATCCCGCCAAGCCCGTGGTCGCGCTTTGCCGCTGCGGGGCCTCGGCCAATAAGCCGTTCTGCGACGGCGCCCACAAAACCAACGGCTTTCAGGGCGATAACCTGGCCCCCAAGTCCTGAACCGCAAAGCTCGCCGCTCGCTCGTTCGCTCGGTCGTCCCCCGCCGCGCGTGCTCGCTTGTGCTGGCGTGCACCGGCCCTGCGCCCCTTGCCCTGGGCGCTACGATCTCTTCGGCGTCCACGAACGATGCTTCGCGTCTCGCCGCCAGGTTCGCCAGCCGCTTGCCGTTGCTCCATCGACGGATGGACCCGCTCGGCTCGTCGCTAGGCTTGCGAACTTGCGCGAGACTGCGTTCCTGGGAAGGCATCCACGTTGCGCCTCGTCTCGGGCCGCCCTTTCGGGCGCCCCGCGTCGGTCGAAACGCATTTCACACCCGAAAAAAGGTCCACGATCCATGAGTACGCTGAGAAACATCGCCACCTTTGCCCTCGGTGCCGCTTCGCTCGCGTTCCTCGCCGCCAAGCCTGCCGAGAAACCGAAGGACATCGTCGACACCGCGGTCGCCGCCGGGTCCTTCAAGACTCTGGCGGCCGCCCTGACCGCGGCCGAGCTCGTCGAAACCCTCAAAAGCGACGGCCCCTTCACCGTCTTCGCCCCCACCGACGAGGCCTTCGCCAAGCTGCCCCCGGGCACGCTCGAGGCCCTGCTCAAAGACAAGCCCAAGCTGACCGCGATCCTCACCTATCACGTTGTCCCCGGCAAAGTCCTCGCCGCCGACGTCGTCAAACTCAAGTCGGCCAAGACGGTCCAGGGCCAGTCGGTCAAGATCGACACCGCCGATGGGGTCAAGATCGACGGGGCCAAAGTCATCCAGACCGACATCCAGTGCTCCAACGGGGTGATCCACGTCATCGACACCGTCATCCTGCCCCCCGGCTAGCATTCACCCCCGGGGTGACCTCCGCTAGACCAGGCCGTTCCCCATCCGTCCCGCTTCGCCCCGCGCGGTCCGCCCCCCGCGCCCCGGCGAAGCGCGGGCGGATCTTCCTTGCGCGCCCGGAACATCGCGCGATATAATCCGCCCGGTACCGCATCGTTCCTCCCGCCAATTCCTCCACGCCGGCGATTCCATGTTTCTTCATCCCGAACCGTTGGCTCGCCTGGTCCAGGCCGTCTTCCACCGGGCCGGTTGCTCGCATCACGAAGCCGGCCGCATCGCCGATCGCCTGGTGGAATCCAACTGCGTGGGACACCCCTCGCACGGCGTCATCCGCGTTCGCGACTACATCGCCTGGCTCCAAGCCGGCAAGGTCGTCGCCAACACCTCGGCCGAAACCGTCTACCAGAGCGGCCCCCTGGCCATCCTCGAAGGCCGCTTCGGCTTCGGCCAAGTGCTCGGCGAACAGGCGCTCGAGCTGGCCTGCTCCCTGGCCCGGCAACAGGGCCTGGCGCTGGTCGGCCTGCGCAACGCCGGTCACCTGGGCCGCATCGGCGATTGGGCCGAGGCCGCCGTGGCCCAGGGGCTCGTGTCGCTCCATTTCGTCAACACCTCCGGCGGCGGAATCCTGGTCGCCCCCTACGGCGGAATCGATCGTCGGCTCTCGGCCAACCCCATCGCGGCCGGCGTGCCTCGCAGCTCGGGCCCCCCGATCATTCTCGACCTGTCCACCTCGATCATCGCCGAGGGCAAAATCAAGGTCGCCCGCAACCAAGGGCAGCCCGTGCCCCCCAACTGCATCATCGATCACGAAGGCAACCCCACCACCGATCCGGCCGCTTTCTATGGTCCGCCCCCAGGCGCGCTGCTCACCATGGCCGGCCACAAGGGGTTCGCTCTCAGCATGCTTACCGAGCTCTTGGCCGGCGCCCTCATTGGCGGCTCGTGCAGCCGGCCGGGCGAAACCCGCGTTGCCAACAACATGCTCAGCCTGGTGTTCGATCCCGACTATGCCGGCCAGGCTCCTGCGTTTCTGGCCGAAGTTGAGCGCTTCATCGAGTTCGTCAAAAGCTCGCGCACCACCACCCCCACGGGCGAAATCCTCATGCCTGGCGAACCGGAGCACCGTGCCCGGCTTCTGGCCCGCACGATCGGCATCGAGCTCGACGACACCACCTTTGCCCAGCTCCGCGAAACCGCCTTGGGTCAGGGTCTTACCGCCCCCCAAATCGATGACCTCTTGGGCCGGCCCGCAACGCCCCGCTAGCCGCTTACCCCCCGCCACCGCGGCGAACAACCTGCCATGTCACGCGTCACCGATCATTTCGCCCGCGCCCAGCAGTCGCTCGCCGGCGGCGTCAGTTCCAGCACCCGGGTAAATCGCGCCCTGGGCCACCCGCTGTATATCGACCGCGCAGCCGGCCCGCGCGTTTGGGATCTCGACGGCCGGGAATACCTCGACCTGTGCTGTAGCCATGGTGCTACGCTGCTGGGCCACGGCGACCCGCGCGTTCGCGCTGCAATCGAGTCGGCGCTCGACCGGGGCGCCGCCTGCTCCTATGAAAACGAGCGAACCGCCGAGTTCGCCGAGCTGCTCTGCCGCACCATTCCTTGCCTGGAGCGGGTCCGCTTCACCGGCTCGGGTACCGAGGCCACGCTGCATCTGATCCGCCTGGCCCGCGCCTGCACCGGTCGTCCCCGAATCCTCAAACTCGAAGGGCACTTTCACGGCTACCACGACCAGGTAATGCTGGCCATCGGCACCCCGCCCGAGCGGCTCGGTCCACTCGGTGAGCCGACGGTCTGGCCCGGCTCGGCCGGCCTCCCCCCCGCGGTCGACCAGGGGATCATTCTGGCCCCGTTCAACGAACCCGAAATCTTGGATGCCATCGTCACGCGCCATGCCCACGAAATCGCCGCCGTGATCTGCGAGCCGGTCTATTACAATGCCGGCTGCATCCTCCCCCGGCCCGACTTTCTCGAAGCCCTGGTTCGCCTCACCCGCCGCCACCAGATCCTGCTCATCTTCGACGAGGTCCTCTCCGCCTTCCGCATGGCCCCCGGTGGCGCGCAGCAATACCTGGGCATCACCCCCGATCTCTGCACGCTCGGCAAGGCCGTGGGAGGCGGCGCGCCGCTCAGCGCTTTCGGCGGCCGCGCAGACCTCATGCACCATCTGATGCCGACCGGCCCTTGCCAGCACAGCGGCACCTACAACGCCCACCCCCTGGCCGTCGCCGCCGGATGCGCCGCCGTTACCGCCTATTGCCAACCGGGCTTCTACGACCACCTGGGGCAACTGGCCGATCGCCTCTACCCTGCCTTGCAGCAAATCTTCGACCGGCACGGCATCGCCGGCCGGGTCCAGGGGCTCGGCGCACGCTTCGGAATTTATTTCGGCCTCTCGGGGCCGGCTACCAGTTATCGCGACGCGGTGCGCCACGATCGCGGCCTGATGCTTCGCTTCATTCGCGCGGCGATCGCCGAGGGAGTCTACCTCCACGACTACGGCGGCGCGGCCTGCCACCATGGGTTTTGCCACGCCCTAAGCTTGGCCGATGCCGACGAAATCCTCCGCCGGCTCGACCGCGCCGCGCTCCAAACGGCCGCCGACGAGACAGCCCCAGCGGCAGGCTGATCCCCCTCCCCTAAACGGGGCAACGCCCTCCCGCGCTACCACCCTCAACCGTGCCGAAACATGGCCCCGTCCAGGCCGTGGTTCTTCATCAACCGGTAGAGCGTGCCCCGCGGCAGTTTCGCCTCCTGAGCTGCCAGTTTCACGTCTCCCCGGTGCCGCTCCAACAGGGCCGTCAGATACTCGCGCTCGAAACGCGCCACCTGCTGCTCGCGCAGTTCGAAGAATCCGCCGCTGGCGCTCTGCCACTGGCCGGCCGCGGCAACCACGTCGTCGGGTAAATCGTCCAGCCCGAGCATGTTGTCGGTCGAAAGCGCCACCGCGCGGCGAATCACATTCTGCAATTCGCGCGCGTTGCCCGGCCAGGGGTGCTCGCGCAATACCTGAAACGCCTCGGGGGAAATGCCCGTCAGCGGCCTCCCCATCTCCCGGCTCGCTCGGGTCGCGAAGTACTCGGCCAACAATCCCAGGTCGTCGCCACGCTCGCGGATTGGCGGCAAGACGATCTCAACCACCTTGATCCGGTAATACAAGTCCTGGCGAAACCGCCCGTCGCGCACCATCGCCCCCAGGTCCCGGGCCGTGGCCGCCACGATTCGCACGTCGATGTCGATCTCGTCGCGCCCTCCCAACCGGCGAATCTTTCGCTCCTGCAGCGTTCGCAACAGCTTCGCCTGTAGCACCGGCGGCAGCTCGCCCAACTCGTCTAGAAAAAAGGTGCCGCCATGGGCGAATTCCAAGAGCCCGATCCGCCGGCTGTCGGCCCCCGTGAACGTGCCCCGCTCGTGCCCGAAAAACTCGCTCTCCATCAGGTTCTCGGGAATCGCGCCGCAGTCCACGGGCACAAACGGCCGATCGGCCCGGCGGCTGCGCGAATGAATCGCCCGCGCTACCAGTTCCTTGCCCGTGCCGGTCTCTCCGGTCACCAGCACGGGCACGTCGGCGTCGGCCACCTGCACGATCGTCTCGAACACCCGCTGCATGGCGGGGCTGGTGCCGATGATCTCGTCGAACCCGTAGGGCCGCTCGAGCTGGCGCCGCAAGAGCCGGTGCTCGGCCCCCAGCCGGCGCCCGGCCACCAATCGCTCCACGGCCGAAGGCAGCTCCGCCTCCAACAGCGCTTCGTCCAAGTACTCGGCGGCGCCCAGCCGCAGGCAGGCCGCGGCCGTCGCCACCGAAGGCGACTCGGCCGCCACCACCAGGGGCAGCTCCGAGTCCAGCTTCCGCAGCCGCGCCACTGCGTCGAGCCCGGCCGCCGATTGGCGCAGCACCACCAGCGCCAGATCGGCGGGAAACTCCCGCAGCCGGGTCTCGAAATCGCCCTCCGGCCGTACCCGCTCCAGCGCCGCCGGAAACTGGGCCGCGGTCAAAGAATTCAGCAGCCGGGCGGCCTTCGGGTCGTCTTCATCGACGACTAACACCCGAGTCTGAGACATGTCCGTCCGATCGCCCGCGCATCGGGCTCAGCCGGCCATCGGGCCCCGGCGACGGACCGCCTCCACCGCGGGCTGGCCACCTGGCGAGTTTCGCTTAACCGTAACTCTCGCGGTGAATCTGTTGCTTTTGAATGCCGATCGCGGCCAGGTTGGCCAGTGCCGACTCCAGAAACCGCGGCTTGGCCTCCTCGCCGCGCTGCCGCGCCGCCTCTCGATCGTACTTGGTAATCCCCGGACCGCAGCAGAAAACCTCGACCGCCGACGGATCGCGCACATACTGCCGCAGCACGTGCTCGTCGACTCGCCCCGAATGCACGTGCGGTCCCTGCACGTTCTTCTCGCGGGTCAGGCAGTGTACCACGGTCAGCTTGTCGGGGTGCAACATCTGCAGCTTGTCCAGCTCGTGGCGGAAGATCACGTCCTTCCAGGTCTTGTTGCTGTAGATCAGCGTGTGCTTGAGCCGCATGTTGTGCGCCAGGGCGTGCTTGATAATGCTGAAATTCGGCACCGCCCCCGAGCCCGCGCATAAGTGAATGATGTGGTCGGTCCGATTCTCGATGTCGGCCGGCAGCACATAAGGACCGGTGAACCCGGTGATCACCATCCGTGCCCCCCGGTTGATCCGCCGCACCAATAGCGGCGAGAGCAGCGGCGGGTACTTGGTCATCCCCGTAATGTATTCCTCTTCCTTAACCGTCACCGCCAGGTACTTCTCGTGCGGGGCCGAACACATGCTGTAGGCCCGTGGCGGCTCCTTCTTCCCCTTCATGTCTTCCAGGTAACGCGTAAACCGGTCCAGCGCGGCGAACTGGTGGGGGTCGATCGTCAGAAAGTGGCCCGGCAGGTAGTCCAGCCGGTCGTTGCCCGTGAAAAACACCAGCGTGCTGGTGTCGTGCGTTTCACGAATCACGTCGGCGACCATCACCTCCAGCTCGCGAATGCGCTTCCGCGATACCACCTCCGACTCGGTCTGCACTTCCGCCATGACCTTCCCCAACGATTCCACGCTTATCGACCACCCACTACGTCGGCCTCGGCACACTGGCCCACCAAGGGCTCGCCCGGCCAGCGCCCGCTACCTGCGCGCCGCGGGGCCCGGCCCCGCCAGGCACGCGGCAGATTCCACCGGGAACCCTTCGCGGCCGCCGCAAGAGGTTCCATAATGTCTCTCAGCCCCTCTCCTGACAAGGGCCGCGCGAGGCCCATTTAGGCCCCCAGCTCGTCCCTGGCGGCACCCGCGCCCCTCCCCCAGCCAAGGCCCGGCACACCAGCTACAATCCCCCTCGGGCTCCCCCCGTCGAGCCGCCCCGATCGTCCCCTCGTGACGCCGCCCCATGCCGAACCCCGTAGAGTTTCCCGTGAATCAGCCTGCCAGTGGCTCCCCCGCCACCCCCTGCAAATCCGAAGGCGACCTGAATCTCTCCAGCCGTCGCCAGGCCTGGCAGGCCCGGGCGATCGACCAGGCCACCCGAGAGCTTCTGGAAGACGACGCCAAATTCTTCCTGCACCAATCGCTGTCCACTCCCTGTCTCAACGCCCTCGCCCGCAGCGAGGGGCCCTACCTGGTCGACCTGGCCGGGCGACGCTATCTCGACTTCCACGGCAACTATGTCCACCAGGTCGGGTTCGGCAACCCGGCGGTGGTGGCCGCCATCGAGGCCCAGATGCGCGAGCTGCCGTTTTGCCCGCGCCGCTACACAAATCGGCCCGCCGTCGAACTGGCCCGCCGTCTTACCCAGTTGGCCCCGGGCGACCTCGACAAAGTGCTTTTCTGCCCCGGCGGCACTTCGGCCATTGGCATGGCCCTCAAGCTGGCCCGCATCGCCACGGGCCGCTACAAAACCGTCTCGATGTGGGATTCGTTCCACGGCGCCTCGCTCGACGCCATCTCAGTCGGCGGCGAGGAAATCTTTCGCGGCCACGCGGGGCCCCTCCTGCCCGGCACCGAACATGTGCCCCCCCCCGACTCGTACCGCTGCCTCTGGGATTGTCACCAGCGGGGTGGCTGCGACCTGAAGTGCGCGGGGTATCTCGAATACGTGCTGGAGAAAGAAGGCGACGTCGCCGCCGTCGTGGCCGAAAGCGTTCGCAGTACTCCGTACATCCCCTCGCCCCAGTACTGGCAGGCCGTGCGCCGCGCCTGCGATCGCCACGGCACCCTGCTCATTCTCGACGAGATTCCCCACGCCCTGGGCCGCACCGGCCGCATGTTTACCTGCGAACACTTTGGCATCGTGCCCGACATGCTGGTCATCGGCAAAGGGCTCGGCGGCGGAATCTTTCCCCTGGCCGCCCTCATCGCCCGCGGCCGGCTCGACCTGGCCCCCGACCGCGCCCTGGGGCACTACACGCACGAAAAGAACCCCGTGGCCTGCGCCGCCGCCCTGGCCACGCTCGACTACATCACCGAACACGACTTGCTCGAGCGCACCCGCCGCCTGGGCGACCACGCCCTGGGGCGACTCCGTGCCATGCAGGCCCGCTACCCGCTGGTCGGCGATGTGCGCGGGCTCGGCCTGCTCTTGGGCATCGAACTGGTTCGCGACCGGGCCACCCGCGAGCGGGCCAGCGATGAAGCCGAGGAAATTCTCTACCGCGCGCTCGACCGCGGCCTGAGCTTCAAGCTCACCATGGGCAACATCATCACCCTGATGCCGGCCTTGACCATTTCCGAGCCGGAACTCGACCGGGCCCTGGACATCGTCGACCAGTGTCTGGCCGAGGTCAGCCCCCCCGCCTGAACCGCTTCCACCACCGATCGGTTCCCCCGCTCGCTTAGCAACGTAAGAACGCCGGCCAAAGCCCGTCGCTAATCACCAGCCCCGCTCGGGTCAGGTGCAGTCGGCCCCCTTGCCGCGCCAGCCATCCGCGATCCAGATACTCGCTCAGCTCCTTTCCGCCCAGCTCGCTCGGAGAAAAGCCGAATCGCCGCGCAAACTCGGCCTCGTCCACGCCCGCGATCCGTCGCAGACCTAGCACGAGCGCTTCCCGGGCTCGGTCTTCCGGCCCCAATCGCTCCCGCTGGGCCACCGGGCTTTCTCTCCGGGCCATCGCTCGCAAGTACCGGCTGGTGCTGCGAAAGTTCACCCCCCGCTCGCCGGCCAGGTAGCGGGCCGCTCCTGGTCCCACGGCCCAATACTCCTCGGCGTTCCAATACACTTCGTTGTGTCGGCAGCGGTGGCCGGGCCGGGCGAAGTTCGACACCTCGTAATGCTCCAGGCCGGCGGCCGATAGCCGGTCGATTCCCTCCAGGTACATCTCTCGCTCAAGCTCTTCGCCCGCCGCGGCCAATTCGCCCCGCCGCTGCCGGCCCCAAAACGCGGTCCCCTTTTCCCACGTCAGGCCATAGGTCGAAACGTGGTCGGGTTCCAGCGCCAAGGCCGCCTCCAAATCGGCCAGCCATCCGGGCCCGGTTTCGCCTGGCGTGCCGAAGATCAAATCGAGCGAAACGCTGGCTCCGGGCAGTTTGCTCCGAATCGCGTCGACCGCCCTCCGCACTTCCTCCGGCCCGTGATCGCGCTCCAGCAAACTCAGCTTCGCCGGGTCGAGCGATTGGCTCCCCAGGCTCACCCGGTTCACCCCCGCGGCGGCCATCGCCCCCAAGAGCTCCGCCTGAACATCGGCCGGGTTGGCTTCGACGGAAACCTCGCTCTGCGCGTTCCAGCAGAATGACCGCCGCACCGAGGCCGTCAAACGCTCAAACTGGCGCGGCGCCAGTTGGGTGGGCGTTCCGCCTCCCAGAAACAAGGTCTCTAGCTTCCAAGGGCCCCCGCAGCCTGCCAATTCCTCGTCCACCGCGGCCAGGTAGGGCTCGACCAGGTCTGGCCGGCCGGCCACGAGCGTGAAGTTGCAGTACCCGCAGCGCCGCCGACAAAACGGCACATGCACATAGAGCGACTGCGGGGCGGTTCCCGCCGCCAAATCCACCCCCTCCCGCTCCTCCTCGCGACGCTCACGTTCCGGCAGTCTCATGCCAGCCCCAGCAGGGCTCGCGCGTTCTCGCGGACCACGCGGGCCAGCACTTCCGAGGGTAAATCCAGCCCGGCCAACACCTCGAACTGCGGCACCGCTTGCCCGGGCGCCAGATAGTCGGTTCCCAGCATCAATCGCTCTGCGCGGCGAATGACAAATTCTCGCCCGAAGGCCGCGTCGCGCGACAGCGCCATGGCCCCGCTCCCTGCCGACAAATCGCCATACAAGTTCGGGAAGCGGTCGAACAACTGATCCAGGGCCCCCCCCGGCGCGACCGGGCCCCGCGGATAGCCCCCCAAGTCGTTCTGCTGCACGTCGCCGCTAATCGAGGCCCAAAAGCCCGGGCCATGGCCGATGAACCTGGCCTCGGGAAACCGCTCCAGTACTCCCGCCAGGCCAGGCAGCCCCGGTCGATCGGTATTCCGCTGGTTGTCCAGATGAAACAACAGCGGCAAGCCCACCGCCTGGCACGCCTCGTAGATCGCCAGGTTCCTCGAGTCGTCGATCGCCACGCCCGGCTTGTGTTCGCCAAAGCCCAGGGCGCCCGCCTCGCGATACCGCAACAACATCGCCTGCAAGCCGGCCTGCCCCCCCTGGTAACTCGTTCGCGGATCGACCGAGCAAAACGGAATCAGCCGGTCGCGGTAGGGCCGGGTCGCCTGGAGCACGAAATCGCTGGTCAAGGGAAAGCTCGACGATTCGGGCGACACCAGCGGCAACACCACCGCCTGGGTGGTACCCCGCGCGTCCATCCACCGCAGCAACCCTTCGGCGGTCAGCGGCTCGCCCGAGTTCCAGGTTTGGCCCAGGTGCGTGTGCACATCGACCAGGTCGCGGCGAAGCTGCTCGGCTGCGGCCAGTTCGGCTTGTTCAGGGTTCGCCGGTTCCTCGGCTCGCCCCGCCTGGCTCCAGCCGCCCGAGACGGTTAGCGCCGCCAGCCCCGCTTGCGCCAGAAATCGCCGCCGGTCGCCTAGCTTGTTCGCCTCGGGCTTCATGACCGGTTCCCCCGCGAGGTCCTTAAAGCCACAAATGCAAACGCCCGCCCAGCATGTCGGGCAGCGCTTTGCCCACATAGTCGCGAACCTGCTGCTGATGATACCGCGTGCTGAAATGCCCCGCGACGATCAGCTCGTTGTGAAACCGGTCGCGCCGCTGGATCAAGTCGTCCAGGTGCATGTGCCCGAACTTGTGAATCTTTTCCTTGCGGTGCCGCGGGGCCACAAAGGTCAGCTCGGTAATCAACACCTGCGCCTCGTACAACGCGGGGCACTGGTCCAGCCCTTCGGGCGCGCTGTCGCCCAGGTAACCCACCAAGGGAATCCGCGTCTCGTGGGTCACCTCGGTACCCGACAGCCGCAGATCGCGAATCTGCTCGCCGGCGAGCCCCTGGTATTCGGGCTTCAGCTTGCGTCTCCGCTCCCAAACCACGAACGACAGCGACGGAACCGTGTGCTTCGAGGCGGCGGCCGTCACCACGTGTTCGCGCGACAGCTCGATTTCGTCTCCGGGGACAAGCCCCCGCAACTCGCAGGGCATTCGGCCGCGGTCGAGCCGGGTGAAGAGCTTCAGGATCCGCTCCACGCTCTCCACGGCGTGCTCCGGCAGATAAATCACCGGCGGATCCATCTTCATCATCCGCCGCCGCGCCACATAAACCGGCAGGGCCGCCACGTGGTCCAAATGCGTGTGCGAAAGAAACCAGGTCGGCGTTCCCATGAATGCCCAGGGGTGCGCCCCCAGGTCGAACCCCAACTTCAGTTCCACGATGCGCCAATAGGTCTGCACCGCCGCGCGGGAATAACCCTCGATGGTCAGCCCCTTGTGGGTCATCGTCCGAACCGGCAGATTATGGATCATCGCTCCCTCGCAACTGGCGAACCGCTCAGTGTACGGGCCTCCAGTGGCCTGGGAAGGGGCCCAGGCCCCCGGCGCCGCGCTGCCGCGCGGACCAGGCTCGCCAAACGATTGCTCGATGCCGCGCCTTTAGCCTTTCCCGAGTCTCGCGCCATGCTCGATACCCTCAACCCCTATACCCGCGACGAAATCGTCCGCGACTTCCGCCAGGTCGACCAACTCGCCCAAGCCTGTTGGCAAGGGTTCAGCGACGACGAATTCTTTCGCCCGCTGGGCACGGGCTGGTCGCCGGCCCAGAACGTGGCCCACCTGGTCAAATCGACCGACCCGGTCAGCCTGGCGCTGCGGCTCCCTTCGCGGGTGTTGCGGCTGCTTTTCGGTCGCCCCACCGCGGCCGCGCGAAACTACGGCCAAATCCGCCAGACCTACCAGGGCATCCTGGCGGCCGGCGGCGGTGCCGGCAGCTTTACCCCCGCCCCCTTCGCGGCGGCGGCGGCCACGCCCGCTCGACGGGCCAAACTGATGACCGCGGCCCGCCGTTCGGCCGATCGCTTCGCGGCCCGGGTGCTGGCTTACCCCGATGTCGACCTGGACCGCTACCGCCTCCCGCACCCGCTGATCGGCAAGCTCACCCTGCGTGAAATGCTTCTCTTTACGGTCTATCACCACGGTCACCACCTGGGCAAAGTCCAGCAGCGCCGCGCTGCCCGCTGAGCGGCGGCCTCCGTCGATTCGGCTCGGCCGACGCCAGGCCAGCGGACGCCTCGAGCGGTCGGCTTACTTGACCCCTACCCGGCGTGCGATTACCGTCTAAAAAGCTGGTGGCCCCCAGGGGGGCGAGCAACGTTTGGTTCCGGGTGATGACCGCCCTCGGCGTGCCGCCGCGCGCACCGAGGGCTTTTTTTTGCTCCTCGTATCTCGGTCGTGCGGCCCTGGCAATGGCCGTTCGCAGTTGATTCGGCCCCCCGCGGGCAAGCGCTTCGATCGCTTATTTCGCTCCCGTCCTGTCAAGGTAGTCGTCTATGCGTCACGCTCTCCTGTCTCTCTGCGTCGCCGCCGCCTCCCTCGCACCCGCCGCAACCGCACACGCTCAAGCGGTCGCCGATACCGCGCCTCCGTCGGAAGCCTTTGCCTGGCTCGATTTCGCGCTCGAAGGAGTGGCTCGCGAAGTGGAACGCGACGGGGCGCGGCCGACGATCGACTCGCGCTCTCTGGCGATGATGGCCACCGCCATGTACGACGCCTGGGCCGCCTACGATCCCGTGGCCGTCGGCACCCGCTTGTCCGGCCGCCTGCGCCGCCCGGCGACCGAACGGACCGACGCCAACAAATCGAAGGCCATGGGCTATGCCCTCTACCGCATCCTGATCGATGCTTATCCCGAAGACGCCGCCTGGGCTACCGAACAGTTTCAGGCCAAGGGGCTCGATCCCACCGACACTTCCACCGACCCCGCCACCCCTGCGGGCGTTGGCAACCTGGCGGCACAGGCCCTCCTCGACCACCGCCGACACGACGGTTCGAATCAGTTCGGCGACGAGGTCGGCTCCAACGGCAAACCGTTTTCCGACTACACCTATTACCGCCCCGTCAATCCGCCCGACCAAATCCTCGATCCCGATCGTTGGCAAATGATTCCCTTCGACGACGGCAAGGGGGGCAAAATCTACGTCAACTTCCTCACCGCGCATTGGTACCGCGTGAAGACCTACGCCCTGGAGCGGGCCGACCAGTTTCGCCCCGGACCACCCCCGCTGGTCGGATCCGACCAACTCAAGGCCGAGGTCGACGAATGCATTCGCTTCAACGCCTCGCTCACGCCCGAGCAAAAGGCCATCGTCGAATTCATGCGCGATGGACCGCGCTCCACGGGCCAATCGGGCCATTGGCTGCGCTTCGCCCAAATGGCCTCGCGACGCGACCGCAACAACCTCGATCGTGACGTGAAACTGTACTTCGCCGTGGCCAACGCCGCGTTCGACGCCTTTATCTCCGCCTGGGACGCCAAGCGCTTCTACGACAGTTCGCGCCCTTGGACCCTGGTACGCTACTACTATGCCGGCCAAGAAATCGACGGCTGGGGTGGCCCGGGCGAAGGCGTACGGAAAATTCCCGCCGAACTGTGGCATCCCTACTCCCCCTCCACGTTCGTCACCCCCCCCTTTCCCGGCTATGTCTCGGGGCACAGCACCGTCAGCGCCGCCTGTGCCCGAACGCTGGCCCTGTTTCACGGCAGCGATGCGTTCGGCGAGTCGGAACACCGTTTGGCCGGTGCCCTGACCGAGCCCGGTTTCGCCTGCGAACTGATGCAGCGACACAACGGTCAGGCCCCCAACGACCCGCACCTGACCTGCGATACGCTCCTTCCCTTGCCCACCTTTACGGCTACCGCCGAAATGGCCGGTATCTCGCGGGTGATGGGGGGCTACCACATCCAGGCCGACAATGTCGCCGGGCTGGAATTAGGCCGCACCGTGGCTGACTTCATCTGGCCCGCAACCCAGGCTTACTTCGACGGCACCGCCCCAGCCGACGCTCCCTAGCAGCCTTCCGAAAGGGCTGCTGGCCACCACCCCAACCAAGCGTTAGGCTAGCAAGCAAGCACCCACCCCCCGCCGGGGAGTGGAAAGTCGTTTGCGCGCGAAACCTTTGGAAGCAGGCGGGGTAAATAGTTCAGGGTTCCGTCTGCCGACGGATTTGTCCGGACGCTCCTTTGCGGGGGATCCGCCCATGAATCGGCCGAGGAATTGGCTCATCGCCGGAGCGGTTTTTCTACTCGTGGCCGGTGGCGGCTGGTGGATGATCTGGGCCCGTGGCGACCGGCAGCTCGCGGAAGTCCAACAGCTCAGCGAGCAGCTTTGGTCCAATATGCGCGACGAAAACCTCACGCGCGACCAGCGCCGCGAAATGTTCGATCATTTTCGGACCAAGATGGACGCGCTCTCACCCGAGCAGCGCGATCAATTCCGCGAGTCTCAAGAACAGCGCTGGATGGCTCGCGAGCAGGAGCAGCTCAGCCAGTTCTTTGCCCTTTCGCCCACGGACCGCATCGCCGAGCTCGACCGCCAAATCGACCGCATGGCCAACTGGCGCCAAGAGCGCGAAGCACGCCGCGCCCGCGACGAGGCCTCGGGCGAAGATCGCGGGCGCCGCGAGGGACGCCGTGGAGATAGGGCTCCAGACGGTGGGCCAGGCGGCGGGCCCAGGGGTGGGCCAGGCAGTGCCGACGGCGACGGTCGCCGCGGTCCTCCCGGCGGATCGGATGGACCCGGGGGGCGCGGCGGCGATGGCGGCGGACGGCGTTCCCTACGCGGCGCCAACCCGCAGCAAGTCAACGAATGGCGGCGCGCTCGGCTCGATGCCACCACGCCCCAATACCGCGCTCAACGCGACGAGTATCGCCGCCTGATGCGCGAACGTATGCAACAGCGCGGGTTTCAGACTCCGACATTCGGACGTGGCTAAGAACCAACCTCCGATACTTCTCCCATGTCTCAAGCACTTCGCCGGTCGACCCAGTCAAGAGCCCTCGATAAAACCCGTCGCGCGGGTCGCCCCGGGCTGACCCTGGTCGAACTGTTGGTGGTGATTGCCATCATTGGCATGCTCATCGCCATCTTGCTGCCTGCCGTCATGCACGCCCGCGAGGCGGCTCGCCGCACCCAGTGCCTGTCGCACCTGCGGCAGATCGGACTGGCGCTGCAAAACTATGTCGACGTGCAAGGCCCCCGCGGGGTCTTTCCCTACGCCGCGATCATGCCCACGGTCACCCCCGATCGGCCCGCCCTTTACGAAGTCCTCTCGCCCTTCATCGAATCCAGCGAGCCGGTATTCGTTTGCCCCAGCGATACCAAGTATTTCAAGGACGAGCGAACCAGCTACGAGTACCCGGCCACGCGCGTCGCCGGCAAAACCCGGCCGCAGTTGATGACCCGCCAGCTACCGGGCGGCAACGAGATCAACTACTCCTCGTCCGATGTCTGGCTGGGTTACGATTTCGACCCGTTCCACGGCCGAGAGGGGCTGCCCGGCTCGCGCAATTACGTCTACCTCGACGGCCACGCGCAGCCCTTCTAGCAGCAACGGCCGCGGGAAACGATCCGCCCGGTCAACCCCCGAGCGGGCGCCGCGGTCCCTTGGTATGGCCCGACCTCGATACCGGTCGGTCGCAGGACCGACCGTTCGCTCCCCGGAGCCAAACCTCGAACCGCCGGACTGCCGAGCCGATCCGCCACGCCTAACAACCGGTGGTTGAAAGCTTCAATAGGCGCTTAAGGCAGCGGCCGAACCTTCAGCTTGCGGTAATGCACCACGCTGCCCGGGTCGTGCTGCTGCAGCGCCACGTAGCCCTTGGTGTAGGTGTTCTTTTCGTCGACGTAGTCGACCGTGGTCTTGCCGTTCACCTGAATCACGATGTGATTCCCCTCGGCGCGGATGGTCTGGGTCCACCAGGTGTCATCCCCCACCAAGCGCTCGAACACCTTGGCCATGTGATACAGGCTGCCCGTCCGCACCGGGTCGCCGCCGCTGTTGTTCACCTGGGCTTCATAACCGTTGGGCCAGCCGGGGCCGAATGCGGTCCGGAAATACATCCCCGAGTTGCCCCCCTTGTTGAGCATTACCTCGGCCTGGAATTCCAGGTTCTCGAACTCCCGCCCCTTGTAGAACAGGTGGCTCCGCGGGCCACGCCCCACGATGGCGCCGTCTTCCACCGTCCAATTCTCCGGCCGCTCGGATGCTTCCCAACCGTCGAGCGTCTTGCCGTCGAAAATCTCGATCCACCCTTGGTCGTCGGCGTCGGCCAGGGCCAGGGCCACCACTCGGGCGGGATCTTGCGCGCTGACGGGCGCGGGCTCCTCGCCGGCCGCCGGTGCGGCCAGGAAAATCCCCGCGAAAACCAGGCTCCACCGCCCCCCCTTGCCCCAACTGGCCAACTTCATCGTGATGATCCTCTGCTAGCTTTTAAGTCGGTTCGTTTCGTGCGAAACCACGCGGGCCACCGCCAGGCCGGCGACCGCCCGCACGCGTGCTCTCTCACTCCAGTTCGCGTTTTCTCGGCGAGCCCATCGGCAATCAACCCCCAGCCGGGCGGGCCGAAGTCTCCGATGCGCCTACTTCCTCAATGGCTATGGCAATAACGACAACTCTGCACGATCTTGACCACCTCCGCATCGGAACGGTGCTGCTCCCGACCCGCCACGTGGCATTGGGTGCAGCACTGCTGGCTGCCCCACTCGACCGAGCTTTGGGCCAGGGCCGATAGCTCGGGCATTTGCTCGCCGTCGAACGTGGAAATATTTCGCGGCGGCATCGGCCGACATGCCGGCCGCAGCCCCAAGCGGTCGGCCAATCCGCTGTCGTGCCATTCGTTCAGCCCGGCCGCGGCCAGGAGCGTCCCCCCGCTGGCGCTCGGCTTGGCCTGTCGTTCGACGGCCGAACCCAACAGCGGCGCCAGCGAACTCTTCAGCACCACCCCCAAGCTCATCCCCAGCGCGATCGCCAGGGAAAAACGCCCCAAGTTCAGCCAAGGCCAGCCGATGGTCGCGTTTTTTCGCGGGCGGGGCCGGCGAAGCGGCCGCAGCGAGGTCCGCCCGGGGCGTCGCGCTGCCGAATTCCGTTCGCGTTTGGATCCGTAGAGATTGCCCGAGTAGGCCGGCAGATCTTGCCCCTCCTGAGGTCCGACCGCCTCCTCAAAAAGCTCCTGCGCCGGCTGTAAGGCAAACGCCAATCGCCGGCATCCGGGGCAGCGGGCCAGATGCGCCTCCACTGCCTCGTCGATGGAGCCCCCGGTGGGAAACGGCCCCCGCGTCAGCACGTCGAACACTTGCTCGCAGTTCATGCTGCTCTCTGGCCGCGCTAAGTCGGCCATCCCACCCATCCGCGATTCGGCATCCAGCCCATTGGGCCGGCGGCCGCTTCTGGCCAACCCCGCGGGCCGCGCGATACCTCGCCCGGTCCGCACGGTCGGCCTGAACCACGTCGCCGCCGACCAGTGCATTGTGAGCATGGCGCCGGGGGCTGGCAAATCTTTTTCGCCAGTTCCCGCCCCCTTCCGGCCGGCGGGGTTCGCCCCGCTGCTAGCGGTACCCGGCCGACTCCCGCCGCCTGCCCCTTTCCGTCCCGAGAACCCCCGGTACCCGGGGCCCGGCCACCCCGCGTCCGATAGAGCGCCGCGACCAAACCCGTTAAACTACCGAACGGCTTCCCCGAAACGGCGATCGGTGCTCGCGCGGCTGCCCCTGGGCGGCCCCCGGCCGACCGTACCCTGCCTGAATGGCACCTACCCCCTGCCGACCGCAGGGCTCGAACATGATCCTGCTGATCGATAATTACGATTCGTTCACCTACAACCTGGTTCAACGGCTCGGCGAGATCGATCCCTCGCTCGATCTCGAGGTCCACCGCAACGACCAGATCACGCTCGACGAAATCGCCGCCAAAGCCCCGACCCATATCATTATCTCGCCAGGCCCCTGCACCCCGTCGGAAGCCGGCATTTCCTGCGAGGTGGTCACTCGGTTCGGTCCCCGAATCCCCACGCTGGGGGTTTGTCTCGGCCATCAGTCGATCGGTCAGGCCTTGGGTAGCCGCATCGTGCGGGCCGAGCAGCTAATGCACGGCAAGACCGATCAGATCTACCACGATGGGCTGGGGCTATTCACCGGCCTGCCCAACCCGCTGACCGCCACCCGCTATCACAGCCTGGTCATTCGACCCGATACGCTCAGCCCCGACCTGCAGGTGTGTGCCTGGAGCCAAATGCCCGGCGGTGGCCGCGAGATCATGGGCGTCCGCCATCGCACCTGGCCGCTGCACGGGCTGCAGTTTCACCCAGAGAGTTTCCTGACCGAGCACGGCACCGAAATCCTGGCGCATTTTCTGGCCCTGCCCGCGCCGACCTCCGCCGCGGTACCGCGATGATCACGGTCGCCGAGGCCCTGGCGCTGGTCCGCGCTGAAGCGTTGCCGCTGGCTCCTCGCACGCTGCCCGCCGCCGATTGTTTGGGGCTTGCGCTGGCCGAGCCCGTCGACTGCGATCTGGATTCCCCCCCCTACGACAAATCGCTCGTCGATGGCTATGCCCTGTCCGCCGCCGAGCTGGTCGACGGCGCCGCCGAGTTGGAAGTCATCGAGCGGGTTACCGCCGGCCAGGTTCCCAGCCGCGCCCTGGGCCCCGGCCAGGCCATTCAAATCATGACCGGTGCACCGCTTCCCCAAGGCGCCGATACCGTGGCCATGGTCGAGAACACCACGACCCTGTCCGGCGGCGCCATCGAGCGCGTGCAAATCCGCAATTCGCCGCTCGCGCCCGGACGCAACGTGCTGCGCCAGGCCGCTAGCATGCGCGCGGGCGACCGAGTGCTGCCGACCGGTGCGTTGCTCGGGCCGGCTCAGCTAGGGCTCGCCGCCGAGGTGGGGCGCAGCCACCTGGCGGTGATCCCCGCACCCAGCGTGGCGGTTCTTTCCACCGGTAACGAGCTGGTTCCCCCCGACCACCGCCCGGGCCCGGGACAAATTCGCAACTCCAACGGCATCATGCTTTCCGCCCAGGCCCGCGCACTGGGTTGCCCGGTGCTCGATCTTGGTATCGCTGGCGACGACGAAGCTGCTCTGGCGGCGGCAATTGCCCGCGGCCTCGAGGCCCGCGTGCTGGTGCTCTCGGGCGGGGTCTCGGCCGGTGTGCTCGACCTGGTCCCCAGCGTGCTCGAACAACTCGGCGTGCGGCAGGTGTTTCACAAAGTGCGGCTCAAACCGGGCAAACCGCTCTGGTTCGGTGTTCGCGCCTCCCAGGATGGGAACCACCTGGTCTTCGGCCTGCCCGGCAACCCGGTGAGCAGCTTTGTCTGTTGGGAGTTACTGGTCGCCCCCGCCATCGCGGCCCTGGCCGGCCGCCCGGTGGATCGGCAGCCCGGCAAGGCCCGGCTCCGGGGTGAATTCCTTCACCGCGGAGATCGACCGACCTACCACCCGGCGGTGCTCGTTTTCGACCACGATGGCCCCCAGGTCGAACTGGTTCGCTGGCAAGGTTCCGCCGACCTGCGGGGGCTGGCCCAGGCCAACGTCTTGGTCCACTTTCCGGCCGGCGACCGCCACTATCCGCTCGGCCAGCCCGTGGAAGTGCTCGATCTGCCCTTGGTGTCTTGCCCAGTCTGTCGGTAGCCTGAGCGGGTCTCTCCGCATCGGGCAAACAGTGACCACCCTGGCCATGACCTACTCGAGCGCTTCCGCCGGCCAAACTTCGCCCACTCGGCAAACCCGGTCGCACCCTGCGCCGGCATCGCCCGAGCCATCGACCGAGGCGCCGGCCCACGCGCCGCCCGAGGGGCGACGGGCCTGGCGGCACAACACCTGGCTCCTAGGACTCCTGGGAGCGATCGGGCTTTGGGCATCGTTCCCGCCGCTAGGCCTAGGTTGGCTCGGCTGGTTGGCGCCCGTCCCCTGGCTACTGCTGGTGCGACAGTCGCGGCTTGCCGGCTGGCGACCCTGGCTGGCGATTTGGCTGAGCGGCTTTCTCTTCTGGCTCCTGTCGGTCGAGTGGCTCCGCCATGCCCATCCGGCGGCCGCCGTGGGCGCCGTGTTCCTGGCCGCCTACCTGGCCTGGTACGCCAGCGCATTTCTTTGGCTGGCCCGCACCGCCGTGCATTGCTATCGCCTTCCGCTCGTCGCGGCCGCGCCCCTGGCCTGGCTGGCGCTCGACCTGGTGCGCGGCCACCTGCTGGGGGGCTTCACCCTCGGCAGCCTGGCGCACACCCAGACAGGCTGGCTCACCCTGCTGCAGATTTGCGATCTGTGCGGCGCCTATGGGCTGAGCGCGCTGCTGGTCACCGTCGCGGCCGGAGCGGCCGCCTGTTTGCCCTGGGAAGGAACGCCCTGGCGATGGCGCCCCTTGGTACCGGGCCTGCTGCTCTTGGCCGCCTCTCTCGTGTATGGCAACGCGCGCCTGCTCGCGCCGCGCTCCGGTACCTACCGGGTAGCCCTCATTCAGGGAGCCACTCCCACCGAGGTCAAGCACGACCCGGCCCGCCATGAGCAAGTGTGGCGCGAGTACTACGGACTATCCCAGCAAGCGGCCGCCGCGCGGCCGCGACCCGACCTGATGATCTGGCCCGAAACCATGTTTCGCGAGCCGCTCTTCACCTATAGCGACGACGTGGCCCCTCCGCCCGATGCCGACTGGACCCTGCCGGTGCTCAAGTCTCACGCCCAATACACCCGGCAAATCCTGGCCGACACTGCCCGCTCGCTCCGCTGTTCGCTCTTGGTGGGGCTCGACGTGATCCATTTCGGCGCCGGCACCCGGGCCATCTACAACTCAGCCGTACTCGTCTCCGCCGATGGCAGCGTGAAAGGCCGTTACGACAAAATGCACCCTGTGCTTTTTGGCGAGACGATTCCGTTCGCCAAAACCTGGCCGGCCCTGTATCGGCTCTTGCCGGTGCCCCAGGGAATCGAAATCGGCACCCGGCATACCAGCTTTCAGCTTGGCCCCCTGACCGGGGCCGCCAACATCTGCTACGAGTGCCTGGTGCCGCACTTGCTCCGATGGCAAGTCGACGAGCTGGCCCAGCGCGGAGCCGAGCCCGACCTGATGCTCAACCTGACCAACAACGGTTACTACGGCGGTTCGGCCGAGCTGGATGCCCTGCTCGTCGCCTGTCAGTTCCGCGCCATCGAGCTCCGCAAGCCCTTTCTGGTGGCCGCCAACTGCGGCTTCTCGGCCTGGATCGACGCCGACGGCCGAATTCGTTCCCGCGGCCGACGCCAGCAAACCGACGTGGTTTGGGCCCAACCGGCCGCCGACCCACGCCGTAGCCTTTACCGTCGGGGTGGCGATTGGTTGCCAAGCCTGGCGCTACTAATCTGCGGCGGCCTGGCCCTCGGCCGGATTCGACCTCGCCGGCTCAGGGCTGCCGCCTAAGGCCCAAGCCGCCGTCCGCGGCTCGTGCCGGGGGGCGGCCCTGCCGGGCGAGCCCACCCCCCACCCACAGGCCGAACGGAGCACCCGGTCCGATCGGAACGGTGGGAGCGGTTGGAGCATTCCTCCTATCTTTCCCAGCCAGCGGAACTTGCGCCTTTCAGATTGACACTCGATTCCCGGGCTAACTATACTTAACGGTGAGTATCGGCAGTGACGTATCTCCCGTCTACGACAACAGTTGAGTTCGCTTTTCGCGATTCGGCTCCCTTCCCGGCCATCGCGCCGCAACGGTAGCTTGTCGCGCGTGGGCCTGCGCCCGACGGTCTCTGGTTTGCTTCTCGAAGGACTCTCTCGATGACACTGGTCGGCAAGATCTTCGTGGTCTTGATCTTGGTCTTCAGCCTCGTATTTATGACGATGGCCGTGGCCGTCTACCAAACGCACACCAACTGGCGCGACGTGGTCGAGAATCCGGCCACCGGGCTGCGGCCGCGTCTGCAGGCGGAGCGTACCAAGAACCAGAACCTGGTTCAGGAGAAGGCGAATCTCGAGAAGGAGCTGCAGGCCGAGCTGGAGCGGCGCAATCGTTCGATCGCCGCGCTGCAGGCTCAGGCCGAAACGCTCCGCGACGAATACGAGACCCAGGTCCGCACCAACGCCGATCTCAGGCAACAAGCCGAACAGGCTGCCGCGGCCATGCTCGCCACGCAGAAAACGCTCGAAGCACTCCGCGACGAAGTCGGTGGGTTGCGCGACGAGATTCGCACCACCGAGGCCGACAAGGAAACCCAGTTCCAGGAGTTGATCGTCGTCAAAGACCAACTCTTCCAGGCCGAGGGCGAACAGCAGCGGCTGGAAGCCAAGAGCATGCAGCTCTTGGAACAGATTTCCAAGCTTAAGCTGGTGCTCGATCGCAAGGGCATCGACGAAAACGAGCCCGTCGACGGCATCCCGCCCAAGGTCGACGGCATCGTGCTGGCCATTAACGATCAGGGCATGGTCGAAATCTCGCTCGGCAGCGACGACGGCCTCCGCAAGGGACACCAACTCGAAGTTTACCGCTCGAACAAGTACCTGGGCCGCATCGAAATCGTCCGCGCCACGCCCGACAAGGCGGTCGCCAAGATCGTGCCTCAGTTCCGCCAGGGCAATATCCAGAAGGAAGACCGTGTCGCCACCCGACTCAACTAGCCCCGCGCGCAGCTCGCTGGCCCCCAAGGCCAAGCCCGATATCTACACCGTGCTGCTGGCGATATCGCTGGCCGCCGTGTTGTTTGGATGTCTCTGCTTGTACCTGGAGTGGTCGGCCTACGATCGCGATACGGGCGCTGCCTCGGCCCAGGGGGTCGGCAGCTTGCTCGACCCGGCCCGCGCCGAGCCGCTTGCCGCGGCGGCTGGCTCGAGCCCGCGCACAACGCCGCCCGGAGGCCGGCAAACTGCGCACGCGGTTTAGCTTTTCGTTCACTGGGAATGCTTCCCGGGCCGGGTGCCCGGCAGGATCCAAACCATACGAAATTCTCGGCAGGAAGCCCGTTTCGTCGACCGCGCTTTCTCGCGACATTGACCTTTAGAACGACTCCCCGCCGGAGTCTTACGTTGGGCAAGGATGCTCACACGAATTTGGTCACGCTTCGGACCCGATCTGGCCGTTGATCTGGGCACCGCCAACACGCTGGTAGCCGTGGTCGGCGAAGGCCTGGTCGTCGACGAGCCGACTGTCGTCGCCGTCGACCAGGAATCGCGCCACATTCTGGGGCGCGGCTCCGCCGTCGGGCGGCTGGCCAAGCAACTCACGGGGCGCACTCCCGATTCCATCGCGGTCGTCCGCCCGCTGGCCGCCGGGGTGATTACCGACTTTCGCCTCTGCGAGGCGATGCTGCGTTACTTCTTCCGCAAGGCCCTCCGCCAGCGATGGACCCGCCCACCCCGCGTGCTGGTCGCCATTCCCGGCGGAATCACCCCGGTCGAAAAACGTGCGCTGTTCACTAGCGTTGCCCGGGCGGGCGCTCGCCAGGTATTCCTGGTGCGCGAAAGCCTGGCGGCGGCCTTGGGCTCCGGCCTTCCGGTTGCCGAACCGCGAGCGCAGATGATTGTCGACTTGGGGGGCGGTACCACCGACGTGGCCGTCCTTAGCCTGGGTGATTGCGTTTCCGCCTGCAGCCTGCGCAGCGGGGGCGACGCCTGGGACGACGCACTCGTGGCGCATCTGCGCCGCCACTACGGGCTGCGCGTTTCCACCACCGCGGCCGAACGGTTGCGCATCGAGATCGGCAGTGCCGCCCCGCTCGCCGAAGAACTGGCCGACGAAATCCGCGGGATCGATGCCATCAGCGGCCTGCCACGCAAAGTGCAAGTGACCAGCCAGGAAGTGCGCCAGGCGCTGGCCCCCGCGCTCGATACGCTCGTGGGAGCCATTCGCCAGACCCTCGACGGCACCCCGCCTGAGTTGGCCGCCGATTTGGTCGATTCCGGGCTGACCCTCAGCGGCGGCGGCGCGCTCTTGCGCGGCATGGACCGGTACCTGCACCAGCACACGGGCCTTCCCGTGCGGCTGGCCGATCGGCCGCTTTCGGCGGTGGTTCGCGGCACGCTGCAAGCGCTGGAGAATTTCTCTCAGTGGCACGGACGTTGGGAGACCGACTCCGATGACGTCTGACCCCCGGCGATTCTCTCAGCGGATGCTGCTGGCCTTCCTGGTCGCCGCCGCCCTGGCGTTTTCCGCCGCCCGCCATGCCCAGTCTCCGCTAGCCACGGCGCTGGCCGCCAAGGTGCTCGACCTCATGGCCCCCGCCGAGCGGCTCCTGCTCGGCCTGGCCGGCCAACGCAATCCATCCACGGCCGGCTCGTCCGCCTCGCGGCGGGCCGAAGGATCCTCGCCCGGTCAACTCGAGCAACAACTCGCCTTGCTGCGACACGAGATTCAGTCGCTTCGTCACCAGACCGAGTCGGCCGGCCCGCTGCCTGGCCCGCCGCACGCAACCCAGCCGCTGGTCGCGGGAGAATTGCTCCAGACCCGCCTCTTGGCCCAGCAGGTCCTCGCCGATCAAACGATGCGCCAGGTGCTCGACCTGGGCTCTGCCGACGGAGCCGCGCCCGACCAATGGGTGCTGGCCCCCCTTTCGGCTCCAGGACAAATCGACCTGGGAGCCGACCACCAACTCGACCCGGGACAACTGGTTCTGGCCGACCGGCGTGTCTGGGGAAGACTGAAGACCGTGGGCCGATCGGCCAGCACGGTCGAGCGCGTTACGGACGCCGCCTTTCGCGAAGTGGTCCTGGTGGTTTCAGCGCGCGGTCCGCAGGCCGGCGCCTGGACCGCCATGCTCGAGGGAACCGGCCAGTCGCGGGCGCGCATTCGCGGGGTACCCGCCACGGAGCCCGTCGCGGTTGGCGATTGGGTGCTCTCCGCCACCGAGCGGCACGGGACAGAATCGCTCTGCTTCGGCCAAGTCAGCTCGGCCGAGCGGACACCTGAAGCCACCCAATGGGAACTCTGGATGCGACCCGCTGTTGAGCTCACCGCCCCGGCTCGGCTCTACGTGTGGCGCTGGAAGCCCAACGAGCGCCGGTTGGCCGCGCGGCCGCCGGCGGGCAAATCGACCCACTAGTCGCTTAAAGACTTCGTCCGACCGCGGAGAACTGCACGGATGGCATGGATCGGAGTCGCTTGCTGGATCTATCTGGCCGCCGCCGTCGACAACGTCTGGCCGCTGGTGGTCGGGCCCGAACTGCCGCGTCCTCAATGGGTATTGGTCGTACTGCTGGGCGTTGCGGTCACCACCCCCAGTCGTCGCCGCTGGCTCGTCGTGCCGCCCCTGGCTCTGTTGGTCGATGCTCTGGCCAGCCCCTCGCCCGGCGGACTCATGCTCGGCTGCCAATTCGGCGCCTATTTGCTCGGGCTGTGTGAACCCCTGCTCGCCGCGCGATCGCTACTCGGAAAGGTTCTGCCGACGGCGATTGGCTTGCTGGCCGCCTCGCTCATCGAAGCCGCCTGGGCGTTGAGTTGGGGCGAATGGCAACTCGAAGGCCCGGGCAATGTCCGCGGGTTGGCCTTGACCAGCCTGGCCACGCTGCTGGTCGGCCTGCCGATCGTCGTGACCTGGTCGGCGGTCCGGCCCGGGGAGACGCCGCCTTGACCACCGTTACGAGCGGCCTCGAGCTGGCCGCGCCGCCGCTGGCACGGCGTCGCCAGTCGCGCTTGGCTTGGCTGAGCGCCACGCTAGCGGCCGGATGGCTCGCCGTGGCGCTGGGCCTGGTTCGTTTTCAGATGCACTGGGCCGAGCCTTATCGCCTGGCCGCGGCGCGCCCCCTGGAGCGCACCAGCCCGATTCCTGCGCCCCGGGGGCGCATTCTCAGCCGCGATGGAGCCGTGCTGGCGGTCGATCGCGAGATTCACGTGCTTGCGCTCGATTACCGCTGGCTCGAATCGCCGCCGCAGGCCGATTGGGTTCGCCGACAGGCCCGGCAGAGACTCTCGCGCGACGAGCGGCGAGATCCGGCCCAGGTCAGGGCCGCCGAGGAAAAACTACTGGCCGAGCGCATCGAGCTGCACCGACGGCTGGCCGCGCTCTGCGGCCTTTCCAACCAAGAGTGGACCCAGCGAACGCTCCGCGTTCAGCGGCGGGTCGAGCGCATCATCGACGACGTCAATCGCCGCTCGGCACTTCGCCAGGATTCCACGCCCCCGACCGCGGGCGGCGCGCAACGGCTGGCCGCCTGGCTGCTCCGTCAAGGTTGGCTACCGACCAACCCGCGCCCCGCGACTCCCCGGGCAGCCGAGCGAATCGTCGTCCGAGAAGAACTGACCGATCACCCCTTGGTCGACGAAGTCTCCTGGACCGTGGTCGCCGAAGTGGCCAGCCACCCCGATCGCTACCCGGGCGTAAGGCTGCGCGCCACCACCCGCCGCACCTACCCGCAGGGCAATCGGGCGGCCCAACTCGTGGGCTACGTGGGCCGTAACCCGATGGATGCCGGTGACAGGGCAAGCGACGGACAGCGGCCGGCCGGCAGCGCAGTGCCGCGCGAGCTGGCCGCTTGGCAGGGGCTCTCCGGCATCGAGCGTCTGGGCCAGTTAGAGCTTGCTTCTCAGCCTGGCCAGTTGGTCGAACGGCACGATCGCGGTGGCCAAACGCTGAGCCAAACCCGGGCCATCGAACCTCGCCTGGGACGCGATCTCACGCTCTCGATCGATGCCCGGTTGCAGCAAACGGCCGAACAACTGCTCGATCAGGCGCTCGCGCGCCGCTGGCCCGATCGAAGCGGGGCACGCCCGTTACCGGCCGGCGGCGCCGTGCTCGCGCTCGACGTTCGCACCGGCGCGGTACTGGTCGCGGCCACCGCCCCTCGTTTCGACCCCAACCGGTTCGTCGAGCGAAATGCCGAGGGCCTGTCCGATTTGCTTACCGATCCCCGCCGGCCCTTGTTCGATCGCTCGCTCGGCATGGCTTTGCCGCCGGGCTGTTTAATGCAACTCGTCGTGGCCGTCGCGGCCCTGGAGTCGGGCCAGACCGATGCCTGGGCGACGGTGAACTGCGAAGGTTTCTGGGGACATCCCGATCGTTGGCCCTGCCCCCTCTTCGCCCAGCAGGGGCGCGCCCACGGCCAGCTCAACCTGGTCGAAGCCCTCAGCCAAGACTGCCGCACCTATTTTCTGCTGGCGGCCCGCGCGGCGAGCCCCCAGGAGCTGGTTCCCTGGGCCCGGCGGCTCGGTCTGGGGCGCGCGAGCGGTTCGGAGTTGCCCGGCGAAGCAAGCGGACAGCTTCCCGGCCTGACTTCCGCCTGGACCCAGGCCGATCTGGCCGCCTTTGCCTCGGGCCAGGGCCAGCTGCTCATCACCCCCTTGCAAGCCGTGCGTCTGGCTGCCGCCGTAGCCAATGGCGGACGCCTGGTGCGGCCCCAATGGGTCGTCGACCAACTCGGCGAGCCCCGCGATCGTTCGTCGCGAGCGGGGGAACCAGCGCCAGACATCAGCAATCAGTCGCAATCAACCGGCCTTTCGGCGGCCACCCTGCAAGCGCTTCGCCAAGCGCTGGCCCGGGCCGTCCGCGACCCTCAGGGCCCGATTCATCGGGCGTCGTACGTGGAAACCGTTTCGCTAGCCGGTATGGCGGCCTCGCCCAGCTCGAGCCAAAGCCACCCGCCCCACGCCTGGTTTCTGGGCTATGCCCCGCTCGAATCGCCTCGGGTTGCCTTCGCCGTGGCGATCGAACACGGCGGTAGTGCCGCCACGACCGCGGCGCCGCTTGCCCGGTTGCTGGCCGAGCGGATGGCTGAGTTGGGCTATTTGTCCGCCGTCGCTTCGCCATAATAGGTGGCAGCGGTCGCCCCCGGGCGGGCATTGGCCGCCCGCCGCCGCGCTCCCTGCCTATTGGGCCTGGCATCGACTGACCTCCCCGGCCCCACCCCGAGATTACCCATGACCCATGCCTGGCACGATGTGACTCCCGGTGAAGGGTTGCCCCAAGAGTTCACCACCGTGGTCGAGATTCCGATGGGTTCGAGCGTGAAGTACGAGCTCGACAAGACGACGGGTTTGCTCAAGCTCGATCGCGTGTTGTACTCGGCCGTGTTTTACCCGGCCAATTACGGTTTCATTCCGCAGACCTTGGCCGAAGACGACGACCCGCTCGATGTGTTGGTGCTGTGCCAGGAACCGGTGTTACCGCTCACCCTGGTCCACTCGCGCACCATTGGGCTGATGACCATGGTCGACAGCGGCAAACAAGATCACAAAATTCTCGCGGTCGCGGTCTCCGACCCCGAGTACCACGATTTCCAGGAAGCCAATCAGTTGCCGGCCCATCGGCTCTCGATGTTGCGCCGCTTCTTTCAAGACTACAAATTGCTGGAAGGCAAGACCGTGGCGGTCGATGCCATTCAGCCCTCGTCTGCCGCGCTGCCAATTATTGAAGCGGCATTGCAACGCTACAGCACCCAGCGGCGCCGCGGGTTTCAGGTGCCGGGCGAATATCGAGTTTAGCGTTCCCCCCGGGGAGATGACCTCATGACACCAACCTGCCTGGTCGTCGGCTTGGCTGTGCTTATGGCCCTGCCACCGCATCCGCTCAATCAGGCCATCGGCGGGCGCAGCGGTAACAGCAAGCCGCGCCGCGGCGACGCGGTGGTGTCGGCCATCGTCGACAGCCGCGCCTTCGCCCAAATGGTCGATTCGGCGGTGCGTTTCGCCAAGGACCCGGTCGCCGCTCGCGACGCCGAATTGGCTTCGCTTTCCCCGGGCGGCCGCGTTCGGGTGCTGTTGGCCGACCTGTTCGCCGAGATCGACTCGGTCAAGCAGCGCCAGGAGTCGCTTTCCGGACCACCCGGTATCGACGACGGCCGGCCGCCGTTCGGCGGTGCGGCCGAGGCTGGCCACCCGCTCGATTCGCTGTTCGCCAAGTACGCCGGCGACGCTTCGCGATTGACCCGGGCATTGCGGGGCAGCCAGTCGTTTCGTCGGCTCATTTCCCGGGCCGCGACCGAGGCTCGGCCCCTTCGCGAAACGGCGGGGCTGAACTACGCCGAACAGGTTCGCGTCGCGATTTCTGAAGCGCTTCGCCAATCCGCCGGGGCCGAGGGCAATTTCCCTCGCCCGCCGCAGCCGCCGCCCGACGTGGACGCCCCGCCACCAGCGGCGCCACCGTAAGGGAGCTGACACGCCCGATGACTAGTCGGGCTCTCGTCTAGCGCAGGTCGATCATCTCCCGCTGTTTCATCTCTCGAACGATTCGGTAAACCCTGGTCATGGGTTCGGCGGGCAATCTCTCGCTCGGATTCTTGTCGAGCAGCCGGGCTCGTTCGACGGCGTCTTCCACCATCTGCGAGGTGACTGGACTACTCGGACCGCTTCGCTTCGTGTAGCCACCTGCCGCGGTGCGCACGCGTCGAGCAACTTCCTCGCAAGTCAAACTACTGACTTCTCCTAACTCGCCGAAATGCAGGAGCCACCAGAGTTCGAAGCAGGGATTGCTCAGCGCGGCAAAATAGCCCTTCTGCTCGCACTGTTGAAGGACAAGTAGAAGATTCGCGACATGGTTTGACTGAACCCAGTGATCGTAGTCGATGCAGAGCCAGAGCTGATCTCCCTCTCCAACCTCGTATTCTGTCCGGTGCTCGTCGAGCCTGCTGAGAACCGACTCGGGCGACGACTTCCCATCTTCCGTTGGCAAAACCACGAACTGAACTCGCTTCGTCCGAAAACGGTCGAAGTACGCTTTGACGGCGTCTTTGTCCTCGCTGGCAATGACAATCAACGTGGCGTCACGGACGACGCCCGAATCACGACTCAGCGGGCGCGGTTTCCTCGGCATCGGCCCCGTTCTCCTGCCCCGATTCCAGCAGCTTCTCCAGTTCGCGCATCGACCCGATCATGGGAATCGCACCGAACCGCCCCTGCAAGTAGCCTTTTTCGAGTTGCAGGTCGTTTCTCACCTTGAAATCCGAGAGCGGCACAAGCCGGCTTTGCTGTTGATCGTCCTTCTCGACGAACCAGTACTCGTCGCGCCGCAACAGGTCCTGGTTCAAAAGATGTGCCTCGTGCGTGGTGACAATTAGCTGCTTTTGGGCCCCAGGCTCGGTTTCGCTGAACAGTCGCACAAACTCCCAGCACAAGAGCGGATGCAGGCTGCGATCCAGTTCGTCGATGACCAGTACCGTCGGCGAATTCTGCGATCGAACTAGAAACGGAAGATATGACAGCAACTGTCGCGTGCCGTCCGACTCCGCACCGATAGGAAGGTTAAACGATCGACCGTCGATCGCGTGAACCGCTACAATGCGATGGCGCAGCAACTTTTTTTCTCCGCCTTCATCCGTCCACGTGTACGTTGACAGGCCCCCCGGTTCGTCGTCGTCAAAGGGAATCGCGAATCCTCCACGGAGTTCGATCGAAGGAATAGACGTCACATCCAATCTTACATCCTCGATCCCAGTATCAACGGCGCGAAGCAGCTTCCCGCAAAGAGCGCGTAAAGACTCGTCTCTCAATAACTCCTCATCGGCTCGCTTCAGGTGCTCAGAATCCACGATACAGAGATGCTTTGTTAGCCAATCGAGGACGCTGGAGAGACCTTGGCCTACTTTCTCCCTGGGCAGTTCAAACAAGCGATGAAGTAGTGGCTCGTCCGTTGACAGGGGAAGCTGAATTGCGTCGCGAAGAGTCTTTGCCGACAACGGATCGTTGCCCAACCATCCATTCGAGTCGGAACGAATGGGAACATCGTCGTCCGGACCACGCTCGAAGGCTACGCGTTCTGCTGTACCAGCTAGTCGAATTAGCCATTCTCCGAGAACTCTCGACTCGACGACATCAATCCCGTACACGTACGTTTGATCCCGGACCAGAAATCGGAATTCGAATGTCGTTGGAGACGTGTCGTCAGCATTTCGAAAGCGAAATGGGCGCAACTCCTGCAGCACCCTCCCTCCCTCGCGAATCAACCGCTGCGCGAACGCCATCGCCTGTATCAGGTTCGACTTGCCCGCTGCGTTCGCACCATAGATCACCGCCGCACGCAGCACGTGCTTATCGGTTCCCGGGATCGACACCCGGTGGTTCGGGTGGTCGGTCAGCTTGTTGCTGGCCACCATGTTCAGCGTTACCTCTTCGCCGAACGAACGGAAATTCGCGACCGAGAACGAAATCAGCATGGACGCACCCTCGGTGGATTCCCTGAAACGCCGGTTGTGACTCGAATCCCTATCTATTATTCGAGACAATTTCTCGGATGCACCCGATTTGTGTCCATTTTCCGATAGTTCTGGCTCGTTTTTCGAGGTTTTTTCGCACCGCGTGGCCTGGGACTGCGAATTGGGGGGCACACCTGGCTCGTCATCCATCGGCGCCCCAAAAACGTCGACCTTGTAACTCCGGCCAGGGTCCGAAAATTGGAACCAAAACACCTTATACGATAAGCACTTGCGACACGCCCAGTGGGTTGAGCTTCGGGCCCCCAAACGGTATATTTCTGGTTTCCCTAGGGGCTCCTCGCGGAGCCCCTTCGCAGGGCCCGTCTGCTAGGTCGCGGATGACCGTCGCGGAGGCCCGAATTGCCCTCATCCGACCCGAGGAGCCCAGGTGGCCAGCGACTCTGAAGATCCGTCCGATTTGCCCGAAGAGCCCGCTGGCGAGGTGCCCGCCGGCAACGCAGCGCCCGACCTGCCCGTGGGCAAGCTCGTCGATCTGAACATTGAAGACGAGCTGAAAGACAGCTACCTCACTTACGCCATGAGCGTCATCGTCAGCCGGGCCCTGCCCGACGTGCGCGATGGCCTCAAGCCCTCGCAGCGGCGCATCCTAGTTGCCATGAACGATCTGAACCTCACGCCGGGCGCCAGCCGGGTGAAGTGCGCTAAGATCTCGGGCGATACCAGCGGCAACTACCATCCGCACGGCGAAGCGGTGATCTATCCCACCTTGGTCCGCATGGCCCAAGAGTGGAACATGCGCCATGTGCTGATCGACAAGCAGGGCAATTTCGGCTCGATCGCCGGCCTCCCCGCCGCGGCCATGCGGTATACCGAGGCCCGAATGTCGCCGATCGCGGCCCTGATGCTCGAAGACCTGAAACTCGACACGGTCGAATTCGTGCCGACCTACGACGAGCGGCGCCAAGAGCCCACCGTCCTGCCGTCGAGGTTTCCCAACCTGTTGGTCAATGGCGCCGGCGGAATCGCGGTGGGCATGGCCACCAGCATTCCCCCGCACAACTTGGGCGAAGTCTGCGAAGCGCTGGTGCGAATCATCGACCAGAGCGATGTCTCGATCGACGAGCTGATGGAGATCATTCCCGGTCCCGATTTTCCCACCGGGGGTATCGTCTGCGGCCGCACCGGCATTCGCCGAGGCTACCTTACCGGCCGCGGCACCATTACCGTGCGAGCCCGGGCGCGGATCGAAGAGCATGGCAAAAACCGCCACCGGATCGTGGTCTCGGAGATTCCCTATCAGCAGGCCCGCGACCGGGTCGAAGAGCGCATCGCCGACCTGGTCAACGAAGACCGCATCAAGGGCATTTCGGCCATTCGCAACGAGAGCGATTTGAAGGAGCCGGTGCGGCTGATCCTGGAACTGAAACGCGACGCCGACCCCGACGTGGTGCTGAACCAGCTCTACGAGTACTCGCCGCTGCAAGATTCGTTCTCGATCATTCTTTTGGCGCTGGTCGATGGCAAGCCGCGCACCCTCACGCTCAAGGGGCTGCTCGAGGAGTTTCTCCGCCACCGCGTGACGGTCATCCGCCGCCGTACCCAGTTCCTCCTAGCCCGGGCCCGCCAGCGCAAGCACACGGTGGAAGGGCTGCTTTTGGCCCACGTCAATATCGACGAGGTAATCCGCGTGATTCGCTCGTCGAAGACCCAGCCCGAGGCCAAGGCCCGGTTGATGGGAATCGAGTGCCCCGCGGCGCTCATGCAGCGAGCCCTGGGCGATACGGGCTTTGCGGTCTTTCAGGCCGAGCGCGGAGCGCGTGAAAGCTACACGCTCACGGCGGTGCAGGCCGAGGCCATCTTGAAAATGACGCTCGGCCAGTTGGTCAACCTGGAGCAAGAACGGTTGGCCGACGAGTTCCAGAAGCTGCTCGACGAGATTCAAGAGTATCTCCGTATCCTCTCCGACGAACAGCAGATTCTCGAGATCATTCGCAACGACTGCCTGGAGCTGAAGCGCCGCTTCGGCGAGCCCCGCCGCACCGAGATCAGTGGCGAGGAAGTCGGCTCGATCGACATCGGTGATCTGATCACCGAAGAATCGATGGTGGTCACCATCAGCCACCAGGGGTACATCAAGCGCACTCCGTCCAGCACCTACAAGGCCCAGCGCCGCGGTGGCAAGGGAATCAAAGGGTCCAAGAGCGACGACGAAGACCCGATCCGCCATCTGTTCGTGGCCAGTACCCACGACTACCTGCTCTTCTTCACCAATCGCGGCAAGGTCTACTGGCAAAAGGTGTACGACCTGCCCCAGCTCAGCCGGGAAAGCAAGGGCCGGGCCATCGTTAATCTGCTCAGTTTCGCCGAGGGAGAAAAAATCTCGGCCTGCTTCCCCATTCGCGATTTCCAGCCGGGCCGCTTCCTGCTGATGGCCACTCGCGGTGGCCTGGTCAAGAAGACCCCGCTCGAAGCCTATGGCCGGCCGCTCAAGGGAGGCATCATCGCCATCAAGCTCCGGGAAGACGACGAGCTGGTCGACGTGGTCATTTCTCAACCCGGCGACGAGGTCGTGCTCTCCTCCACCTCGGGCATGGCCATCCGCTTCAACGAGGCCGATGCCCGGCCGATGGGGCGCGATTCCATGGGTGTCAAGGGAATCAATCTCTCGGGCAGCGACCGCGTGGTGGGCATGGTCGTGGCCTCGGCGGAGGCCACGCTGCTGACCGCCTGCGCCAACGGCTACGGCAAACGCACTCCGTTCGGCACCAGCGACGCCCTGCCCGAAGCCGCCGAAGAAGGCGCCGAACCAAGCGAGGCCGAACCCTCTGCCAACGACGACGCCGAGGGCGAAGGGGGCCCGTCCGGCCAGCGGTACCGCACGCAGCGGCGCGGCGGCAAAGGCCTGCGCGACATCAAAACCACCAGCCGCAACGGCCCGGTTGTCGGCATCGTCAGCGTCACCGACGATGACGAACTGCTCATGATTTCCGGCCGCGGAAAGATTCAGCGGATTCGCGCCAGCGACGTCAGTGTCATCGGCCGCAACACGCAGGGCGTGCGCATCATGACGCTCGACGAAGGCGATACCCTGGCCGCCGTGGTGCGCGTGCCGGCCGAGGAAGAGGTCGATTCCGCCGACGGCTCCGCCCCGAACCCCGCGCCCTCGGCGCCGGCGGCCGAGCCGGAGGAAAATGTCTAGCCGCGCTCGGCCAGCAGCCCCACTCCTGCCACCAGGAAACGATTCGATGAGCCGACGCGCTTTGATTACCGGAATCACCGGCCAGGACGGCTCCTACCTGGCCGAGTTTCTGCTCGAGCAGGGCTACCAGGTACACGGCATGGTTCGCCGGGCCAGCACGGCCAATTTCGAGCGGATCGTCCACCTCCGCGACCGCATTACCCTGCACCAGGCCGACCTGCTCGATCAACTCTCGCTGGTCAACCTGATCAAACAGGTCGATCCCCACGAGCTCTACAACCTGGGAGCGCAAAGTTTCGTGCCCACCAGTTGGGAACAGCCGCTGCTGACCGGCGAATTCACCGCCCTGGGCGTCACCCGCGTGCTCGAAGCCATCCGGCTGGTTAATCCAGAAATCCGCTTCTACCAGGCCAGCTCAAGCGAAATGTTTGGCCGGGTGCAAGAAGAGCCTCAGACCGAGCGCACCTCGTTCTGGCCTCGCAGTCCCTACGGCGTCGCTAAGGTTTACGGCCATTGGATCACCGTCAACTACCGCGAAAGCTACGGCATCTTCGCATGCTCGGGCATTCTCTTTAATCACGAAAGCCCACTCCGCGGCAAAGAGTTCGTCACCCGAAAAATCACCGACGCCGTGGCTCGCATCAAGCTCGGCGTGCAACAAAAACTGCGCTTGGGCAATCTCGACGCCCGCCGCGATTGGGGCTACGCCGGCGACTACGTGCGGGCCATGTGGCTGATGCTCCAGCAGGACCAGCCCGACGATTTCGTCATTGCCACGGGCGAACAGCATTCCGTCCAGGAGGTGGTCGAACTGGCCTTCGACCGGGTGGGGCTCGCTCCGGCAGACTACGTCGAAACCGATCCTTCGCTGCTGCGTCCGGCCGAGGTAAACAGCCTTCGGGGCGATGCCTCGAAGGCCCGCCGGGTGCTGGGCTGGAAGCCCGAGGTCAGCTTTCGTCAACTGATCGAAATGATGGTCGACGCGGACCTGGTCCGGGTCGAGGAAGAAACTCGCGGAGGTCGAGTCGCCAGCCACTAAGCGACGCTCGCCAGCCGAGGGGCCGCCCCGGGGTTTTCCTCTCGGTCGCCGCAGTGAGATCGGCCCGCTGGGGGGCGCCCGAACTGCCGCGGCCCACACCCCCTGGTCAAAACCATCGCTCAGGACCGCTCGGTGAACGCACTGGTCACAGGCATCACGGGCTTCGCGGGTCGATTCCTGGCGGCTCATCTGCTCGGCCAGGGAGACCAGGTGCTGGGCACGGCCCGGCAGCCCCGCTGGACCCCCGACCCGGCCCTCGCTGCTTGGATTCCCCCGGCAGTAGCCGAGATCGAGTTGGTTGGCTGGAATCTGTCGGAAGAGCTGCCGGCCCGGGCGTCGGCCGCGATCGAGCGCTTCGCCCCCCAGACGATCTTCCATCTGGCCGCCATCAGCCTGCCAAGCGAGTGCGGCGCCCCGGAACCCAACCCGCTAGCCCGAGCCGTGAACATCGAAGGCACGCGCCGCGTCCTGGACTTGGCGGCCCGGCTGCCCGCGCCTCCCAAGGTGCTGCTGGTCAGTTCAAGCCAGGTTTACGCCCCGGTCGATCCTGCTCACCCCCAGGTCGCGGAGGATGCCCCGCTTGGACCTCGCCGCGGATACGGAAAAACCAAGCTGGCGGCCGAACAGTTGGCGGGGCAATTCCAGGCGGCCGGGCTGCGGGTCGTCGTGGCGCGTGCTTTTCAGCACACGGGTCCCGGCCAGCAGCCCCCCCTGATGCTACCGCAGTGGGCCCGGCAGCTTGCCCAGGGGGGCGCCGGTCCGGTGGAAGTTTTCACCCGCGACGCTTGGATCGATTTAACCGACGTGCGCGACGTTGTCCGGGCTTACCGCTTACTCGCGATCCTGGAAACCGCCGATTTGACCTATAATGTGGCATCGGGCGTGGCACGTTCCAGCCGCCAGGTGTTGGATTGTCTGCTTCAGGCGGCGGGAGCCGACCGCGAGGTTCGCGAGTTGTTCCCCGGGCCCAAATGCGATCCGATCGGCGATATCGGGCGGCTGCGGCGCGATACGAATTGGCAGCCCCAGGTTCCACTCGCCCAAACCGTACAAGAGACCCTGCACTACTGGCGGCGAGTCCTGGACCCGGCTGCCCTGAAGAATAGAGTCGAGGAGAATTCCCCTTGAGGATCGCCATGCTGGGAACCGGGTACGTCGGTCTGGTGACCGGAACGTGCCTGGCTGAGAGCGGTAACGAGGTAACCTGCCTCGATATCGATAGCCGTAAGATCGAGGCCCTTCGCGAAGGCCACATTCCGATTTACGAGCCGGGGCTGGCCGAACTGGTCTCGCGCAACGTCGCCCACGGAAGGTTGCACTTCACCACCCAGGCGGCTCAGGCGGTGCGCGGCGCGCGGCTGGTGTTCGTGGCCGTTGGCACTCCGTCGAGCGAGGACGGATCGGCCAATCTGAATTTTCTTCGCAGCGCGGTCGATAGCGTCGCCGGGCACCTCGACCCCCAGGCCATCGTGGTCATCAAAAGCACGGTGCCGGTGGGCACCAATCGCGAGGTGGGGCAGCGGCTACGCGAGCGGCTGGGGCGCGAAGTCGACGTGGCCAGCAACCCCGAGTTTCTCAAGGAAGGCGCCGCCCTGGACGACTTCATGAAGCCCGACCGAGTGGTCGTGGGCGTGCGCCGCCCCGAGGTGGGCGAGGTGCTGCAAGAGCTTTATCAGCCCTATTTGCGCACCGAAAACCCTTGCCTGACCATGTCTCCGGAAAGCGCGGAGATGACCAAGTACGTGGCCAATGCGCTCTTGGCGACGAAGATCAGCTTCATCAACGAAATCGCCAACCTCTGCGAGCGGATGGAGGCCGATATAAACGACGTGCGCCGGGGCATCGGCCACGACCGGCGGATCGGCTTCGCATTTCTCTTTCCCGGCGTGGGCTACGGCGGCAGCTGCTTCCCCAAAGACGTGCGGGCCCTGCAGTCGATGGCCCGCCAACACGGCATCGAGCCCCGCATTTTGGAAAGCGTCGACGTCGTCAACACCAACCAAAAAGTAGTGCTGCTCGAAAAGATTGTCCGCTACTTCGACGGCGGATTGACCGGCAAAACAATCGCCATCTGGGGTCTGGCATTCAAGCCCCGCACCGACGACATTCGCGAGGCCCCTGCCCTGGAGCTGATCGATCGACTACTGAAACAGGGGGCCAAGCTCCACGTCCACGATCCCGTGGCCATGGAAAACGTGCGCCACATTTACGGCACCCGGCTCTCGTACGCGGAAACCCCCTACGAAGCCCTCAAGGGGGCCCATGCCCTGGCGATCATGACCGAATGGGACGAATTCCGGCACCCCGACTTCGCCGTGATGCGCGAAAGACTGAAATCACCCGTCATCTTCGACGGCCGCAATCTCTACTCCCGGGCCCAGATGCAGCAGCACGGGTTCACCTATTTCTGCATCGGTCGCCCCAGCGTGCGACCGGGCGGTTAGCGAACGAAGGGGCGGTCGGCGCCGCACGAATCGATTGTCGGCGCGGCGTCCGACGCGCCCGCCACGCGCCCCCGCACGTACAAGTCGCCTCCCACGGTTTCCCAGGCCGCATCATCCAAGCGCCAGGCCTGGGCCATCCACTCTTGCCCCTCGCCGGCCAGCGCGGGCGTGGCCCGGGCCCCGCCAATCAGCCGCGGCGCCACGAACACGTGGACCTCGTCGACCAACTGAGCGTCGAAGAGCGAACCCAGCACCTGGCCTCCGCCTTCGCAAAGTAGGTTGGTCAGCCGCCGCCGTCCCAATTCGTGTAGCAACTGCTCCCAGCGCTCTGGTGGCGACGGCGCGTCGCAGCGCCACACCTCGCAGCCCGCCTGTTCCAGTGCCCGGCACCGCTCGGCCGCCGCGGCGGGGCCAACCACCACCATCACTCCTGCCTGGGCCGCGGTGCGCACCAGTTGGCTTGCAAGTGGCAGCCGTGCCCGTGAGTCGAGCACAATTCGCAGCGGAACGCGGGGGCCGGCCGGGCGGGCGGTCAACAGCGGATCGTCGGCCAGCGCAGTGCCGATTCCGACCACGATGGCATCCATGCGGCCACGCAATCGATGCACGCGCTGCCGCGACTCGTCCGAGGAAATCCAGCGGCTGTCGCCCGAACGCGTGGCCAGCTTGCCATCGAGCGTCATGGCCCACTTGGCCAATACCCAGGGGCGCCCCTGCTCGAGCAGCCGCAGGTAGGGCCCCATCAACCGCCGAGCCTCGGCTTCGGCCAGGCCCAGGCTGACCTCGACTCCGGCGGCTGCCAGTTGAGCCAGTCCCCGGCCCGAGGCGTGCGCCGCCGGGTCGCCGGCGGCCACCACGACCCGCGCTACGCCGGCTGCTAGAATGGCCTCGGTGCAAGGGGGCGTTTTGCCGAAATGGCTGCACGGCTCCAGCGTTACATACAGCGCGGCGCCGCGCGCCCGCTCGCCCGCCACGGCCAGGGCTTCCACCTCGGCATGCGCACCACCGTAGCGGCGGTGCCAGCCCTCGCCGATGATCTCGGCCCCCCGGGCCACGACGCAACCCACCATGGGGTTGGGTTCCACCCAACCCTGGCCCTGAGCCGCAAGCTCGAGCGCCCGCCGCAAATGCCAAAGATCGAGATCGGCTTGCTGCATGTTAGCCCAGGAGGGCGCCCGGCCGCCGGCGCGGTAGCCCTTTCCCAGAATCCTCGCCTCGGGGCCGCCGGCAAACCTGCCACACGGCTCTCAGCACATCGCCGAATGGGTCAACCCAACACCAGGGGTGGTCGAAACAGCGACTCGCGCGCACCGGATCGCGGCGAGCCGCCCAAGACCATCGATGCTCCGATTCTCGTCTCACGCCCGGGCGCTGTCACCCGGGACAAGCCAGGCTTCTCAGGCGGGTGGGGGCCAGCGGCGGCCCGACCCCATCCACCGGCGGCTAGTCCATGCCGGGAACCCACAGGCCCGATTTCGAGCCTCCGGCCGGTCGTTCGGAGTCGGGGGTCCAAATTCCCGGTTCGGCCGCCGCGGCGGGCGCGGAGCCGGCCCCGGCCAGCCCCGGCGCGGCTGCTTCAGCTCCGCCGGGCGCCATCTGCGAGGGGTGAATCAACCCGGCCGACCACAGCATCTCCATCACCCGCTGCTGGACCCCCGGCTCGCGGCCGTGCTTGGTCATGATTTGCTTCAGCACGCGGTTGATCTCGGGCACGTCCAAATTGTCGATATGAATCGCCAATTCCAGCAGATCAATGGTCGCCGTCGAACGCCGTAGTGCGTCGGCGGCTTGGCGGGCCCGGTCCAAAAAGCCAACCGCGGTGGACGAATCCAGCGACGCCTTGGCCAACTCGGCGAACAACTCGACCTTGTCGAACTTGCCTTCCAGGCTGGGGCGACGGAGCACCTCTTGCCCCAGGGCCGAGATGGCCGAAAGCACATTGCCCTGAACGGCGCGCACGTAAGCGGTGAGCAAATCGTTGTCGCCCAGCTTGGCCGGTTCGAGCCTCCCCAGCCGAGTCAGTGAAATGCTCTCCAACTCCAGCCCGCTGGGATCGATTCGCGTCGCCTGAGGAAGCCCGAGCGACTCGCGAACCAGGTTGTAATCGGCCTCGTCGCGCCGCTGTTGATGGACCAACTCTTGCAACAGGATCAGGGCCTGCACCCGGCGGCGCAATAGCGGGTCGGCGGCCGCCTCGCGCGGCGTCTTGCCTTGCAGACCCGGGTGCGGCGTGGAAGGCCATTTCTCCATCCGGAAATGATGGGCCTTCTCCCGCACGATTCGCTGGGCCACCTCGGCCGGGGTATCTCGCGGCAACCGAATGGCGCTGCGCAATTGCTGGGGTACCGGACCACTAATTTGCTCGCTCTGTTCTTTCTGCTCGGCATCCAGCGCGTCGCCAGCGATCTCGCGGAGCAGTTCCAGGGCCCGCGTTAGCTCAGAGCCGCGAACGCCCATCAGCTCGACCCGGGCCGGGCGATCGGTCTCGCGCCCGTAAACGGCGGCCCGGCCCAGCACCTCGGGTACGTCGGCCAAGGCGAGCGATTCGCCGCTGGTGGGAAGCGGGCGATCCAGGAGCGAGTACAGCGCCCGGGGGGGCGGCGTGTCGCCGTGGCTTTCGGCGGCCGTGTCGACCGGCTCGCTCGCGGCCCGCCGATCGGCCACGAGCCGTTCGGTAAGCGGTTCGATGTCGCGGATCGGAATCTCGATTGAAACCAACTCCGAGGTCAGCGCCTCCTTGGCCGGCTCGCTGAGCAGGGCCATGGCTTCGGCCTCGATCGCTTCGTCCTCGTTACCGCTCACCGAAGCCAACTTGCGCCAGGCCTCCTGGGCGCCGGCGCGGTCTCCCAGCCAACTTCGCAACACGGCGATATTGCGCCACACCGAGGGGGCCTGCCCGCTGACGGTCGTCAGCGCGGTCAGCGTTACCAGGGCCTGCCGCCATTTGCCGCGGTCGACCAACTCCATCGCCGAGTTGAACGCCTTGGCCCAGGGCGCTCCCGCCGGGCAAGGCACCAAATCTACATCGTCGCGCAGCAGGATCGGCACGTCGGAATCGGCCAACCGTGCCAGCAGCATCAACGGCTCGGGGTGCTCGGGATCGAGCACACCGGCCAGCATTAAGTGGCCGCGTCCGGCCACGAACGAGCCCGACATGAGCAGCAGTTGGCCTACTCGGCCGATCGCCGCCACAACCTGTTGCGCTACAACCTCGCCGCTCGCCTCCAGCGCCCGCTGCAAAAGCTCGATCGCGCTCTCTGGGCTCTTCTGGGCCACGAGCAGCGCCGATTGCGACAGTACGACCGGGTTCTGGGGATGAAGCTTCAATGCCTCGACCACGGTGGCTTCGGCGGCCTGGTGCTGGCCCAGGCTGTCTTCGAGCATCGCCCGGGTGGTCATCAGGCACGCGCGGCCTGGAAACTTTTCCTCGGTCTTCTGCAAATACTCTAGGCAGCTCAGCCGCTGGTCGCCTTCGAGCAGGCGCCCGATCTTTTCCAGCTCGCTGAGCAAATCGGGGCAGCAGAACTTGACCTTTTTGGGGCACCCGGCCGGACAGGGTGCGTAGGGATCGATTGGCATGGCTTCACCCGCAACTCTCGAAACGATTCCGGCCCCCCACCGTCGACCCGCCGGGCCGCCGGCGGGCACGCGACGCAGCGAGGATCGTACCAGACTGCCCCGCGACTGGCGAGCGGGTCGGCCGCGCCGGGCGACAGCCCGCGCCCAGGACGGTGCGGCCCTGCGAGGGTCGCGAATATGGGGGGCCGGCGCGCTGCCGGGAGAGCATCACGCGGAGCCTGTCCGCGAACGCGGAGAGCCATTCGCTCGCAGCGTGGCTCTCCCCGATTGCTAGGAATGCGAAGCCAGCCGGGCCCGTTGTTGGCCAATCAGGCGGAGCAGGTCCTTCTGGGGATCGGCAAACTTCTTCAGCCCTTCGTCCATCAAGAAGGATTCCAGCCGCTGCATGTCGACCAGGCGGTCGATCTCCGCGAGCACTTCCGCGGGGGGCAGTTGGTCGACCTGGCGCGAAAACGTCATTCCCGAGTTCTGCACCGCGTCGTTCGTCGCCGGGGGATTGGTTTCGATGTCGCTACCGGCAAACGCCGCCACGTACTTCCAAGGCGGATCCTCGGGTTTCTTGGTGCCCGTACTGGCGAAAATCATTTCCTGTTCGAGCGGCGTGCGGTGTTCGGACCAGAACCGCCGGTTGGCCGCCCAAATGCGCTTGGCGTTGACCACGCCCACCTGGCCCTGGGCGGCCGGCGACAGCCCGGGCACCTGCTTTTCGGTGTACACGTCGAGCCGGGAAACAAAGATGCTGTACACGCTCTTAAACCCCTCGAGCGACCCGCGCCGCTGGGCCCCCCGCCACACGGCGTCGCGCGCGGCCACGTACTGCCGCTCGGAGAAGATCAAGGTCACGTTGAGCGTCACCCCCGAGGCGGCCAACGTTTCCAGCGCGTCGAGACCGGCGGGCGTGGCGGGCACCTTTATCATGCGATTCTCGTGGCCGGCCGACCACCGTCGACCCAGCTCGATATAGCGCTCGACCCGCTCGCCGTGCGGTGGCCCTGCCTCGAGATCCTCGAGCAGCGGATCCAGCTCAAAGCTCACGTACCCGTCGTTGCCGCGCGTGGCGACCCACACTGGGTGAAATACCTGCTGCGCTTGTCGAACGAGCCGATCGGTCAGCTCCCAGGCAATCGACGTGTCGTCGAGCCCCTGGGCAATCAGGTCCCCCAGCAGGGCGTCGAACCGCCCGGTCTTGATCAGGTCGGCCACGATGATCGGGTTCGAGGTGGCCCCCGAGGCCCCCAGGGCCCGGTTGCGAACGACTAATTCCGGATCGATCGAGTCGAGCCACAATTTGGTGCCGGTCGCAATCAACGACTGTAGCGGCGAGCTCATCGGTTCAGGTTCCCCCCTGCCTTGCCAGTCTCCGAACCATCAGGGTTCGGCTTGCCGGTTCCAGGAGCTTACGGAACGAACGGCCCCCCGGCTCGGCAAAACCCCCAAGATACCAGCCCGGCACCCGATGGTCGACGCGTGTGGCCCGGCGATTCCGTGCGATCGCCATCGTCGCATGCCCCGAGCGGCTCCCCACCACGGCCCGTCTGCCGCCGGGAATTGGAAATCTAGGAGGAATAGCGATTCAGCGGCAAGTTTGCCGGTCGCGTCGGCCTTTCCGATCACAGTGAATATCGCGAATTTGCCGGTTATTCCTGTTCCGTAGGCTGACGAAGGACGATTAAGGAAGGGGAAAATTTCCCGGGTCGATCGGATCGCATCCGTGTCGCACCTGCTGAGTCGAGGTCCGGTAAGGAGAGTGTTCGTGGTAAGCCGGATAAACCTGCGACTGATCGGAAGCCTGCTCATCGTCGGGCTGTTGGTGGTCGAAACCCGCGCGCAATCGCGGCGACCCCAGCGTCCCGCCGCGGTCCCGCGGATGGCCATGCGCCAACCGCCCCCAGGCCTTCCGGACGGTCCGCCCGAGCCGCTGATGCCCCCGGACGATAACGAGCTCGACGCTTCCTTGGGAGGCGACGAGATGCTCGATTTCGACGAGTCCGGTTCGATACCGGACCAGGGCGATCCAGAATCCGACGCGGGCGAACCTGGTTCCGAGGAAGCCCCGGAGTCGGACGACGCCGAGTCGCTCGTCGACCAGTTCGGCGAGGAGAATTGGATCGACGAAGAGGAGATCGCCCCCGGGCTGCTGGAGGAAGAGTTCCTGCACTCCACCGGTAGCTGCGGCGAGGAAGGCTGCGATCGCTGCCGGAACTGGTACTCGCGAGTCGACTTCACGCTGTACCACCGTACGCGTGTTCGCGAAGACGACCTGGTGCGCTCCACGGTGGCCTTCATCAACCCGCTGACGGGGCTCTTGCAACAAGCCACGTTCGGCGTGTTGGGGACCAAAGAGATCCAATTCGTACTCACCCCGGGTGCCCGCTTCACCGTGGGCCGTTACCTGGGCCGCGACGCGACGAACCGCGATCACATGTTGGAAGCCTCGTACATGGGCTTCTCCAACTGGAGCGGAGACGCTTTGCTCACGCTCAACCGGCTGCAAACGCAAACCACGGTGGTCGACCTGCTCACCGGCACCGCGCAAACCTTCCGCTACGTGGGCACGCTCGGCCAGACCGACTTTCCCAGCAACGCCAACCGCGGCTTCGACTCGGCGAACCTGTACACCTACGGCTATTCGTCCTCGCTCCACGACTTGCAGTTCAATCGCCGCATTCGCCGCGGGCTGCGCCGCACCCGGCTAGTCTACATGCCCGGTGGTTGGACCCAACAGATCAGCCCGGGGCTCACCCCCTCGCTGCTGGGCGGCCTTCGGTTCTTGCAGATCTATGAGCACGCCAATTTTCATGCCGAGGGGCAGATCGACAATCCCGAGGTGTCAACGGGAACCGATGTCGACGGCAACCCGACGAACTTCGTACCCTACGGCGTGGGAGGGAATTTCACGGGCGACTACGATCAGTACACCTACAATCGCCTGTTCGGCGCTCAGGTCGGCGGCGACCTGACCCAGCAGTTCGATCGTTGGAACTACGGCTTCCAGATTCGCACGGGGTTGTACTCGAACTTCGCCTCGCAGCAGGGCACGATCATCGTCAACGACCCGGTCACGTTTCGCGAGACTCAGTTTCCCCAGAACAACGTGGCCTATGGGGCCAAATCGCGCTCGCTGGCCTTCGTGGGCGAACTGGGTTTTCAGTACAGCTACAACATCAACCGATACGCCACCTTCCGCACCGGATACAACCTGATGTGGGTCACGGGCCTGGCCCTGGCACCCGAGAATTTCAATTTCACCGGCACCGACCGCGAGACCGTCAACCGCGGCGGCCGAATCATGTACCAGGGCCTGAATCTGGGTTTGGAAATCGTCTTCTAAACCCGCTCGAGCGGTCACGGGTTGGCGATGGCGGCGCGGGGCCATCGGGCCCGGTGTAACATCGCCGCGGTGGCCTCGCTGGCAATCTCAGGGGGGAAGAGCCGTGCGGCTCAACCCAAGAACGAAGTCCGGCAAAAGCATCGGGTTCTAGCGACTGGGCAAGCCAAGCGCAAGGCATCGGTGCTAGCAGAAGTTCAACCGTTACCGGAACCGATGCCCCTAGTGGGCAACCCGACCGACCAGTCTTCCGCCTGGGCAAGCCAGGAAAGAGTTTCCGTCGAGGAGGGCGCCGGCGGCGCAAAAGGCCAAATTGTTGGCCCGCGCCCCCCGGTGCTTGGTTGTCGGGCGAGAGGGCCCCGGTTAAGGTTAAATGCTTCCGAGCAGGCGGTTGCCTTGGGGCGCGATGCTCGAATCGCTGCGGCCGGCTGATGGGTTTCCCCCAGGCGTAACCGTAACTCCGTCGTGTTCGTCCGATGCGATCGGGCGCTGCCCGGCTTGCCGGGGGCTGGCCGATCGATCGCACCCCGGGATGTCGTACCATGTCCGAAGCCCCCGTCTCCTTTTATCGCCGGTACGGCTACTGGATTCTGCTGGTAACCGTTTTTCTGATGCCCGGCGTGTTCGGCGGGGCCCTGCGTTCGCTGCGAACCAACAAGAACGAAGTCAAGGAATGGCTGCCGGCCAACTACCAGGAAACGGCCGACTTCGACTGGTTCCTGAAGCACTTTCACGGCGGTCAATTCGTCCTCATTAGTTGGGACGGCTGCACGCTCGACAATTCCCAACTCAAGCTTTTCGCCAGCAAGCTGTTACCGCCGCTGGAGAAGCGCCGCGAGAACCCCGAGGGGTCGTTCTTCGCCCGGGTCATCACGGGTCCCGACGTGCTCAAGCAGCTCATGGACCCGCCGAACAACCTCCCCCGCGAGGAGGCACTCGAGCGGCTGCGCGGCGCGCTCATCGGGGCCGACAACGCCACGACCTGTGCCCTGATCACCTTCACCTCGGCCGGCGAGAAGAACCCCCGCGCCACACTCCAGCGAATCGTCGACGTGGCCACCCAGGAATGCGCGATTCCGCTGGAAGCGATTCACATGGGAGGCCCCCCGGTCGACAACGTTTCGCTCGACAAGGCCGGTGAGGAAAGCCTGATGCGCCTGGCCGCCCTGACCGGCGCGTTTGGATTGTTGATCTCCTGGTGGTGCTTGCGCAGCTTTCATCTGATCGTTGTGGTCTTTTTCACCGCGATTTACAGCGCCGCGGCCAGCCTGGCCGTGGTCTGGTACTCCGGCGGCCAGATGAACTCGATCTTGCTCACCATGCCCTCGCTGGTCTACGTGGCCGCCATGTCGGGGGCGATCCACCTTTCCAATTATTACCGCGACGAAGTCCACGAGCGCGGGCTGGAAGGCGCGGCCGGCAGGGCCCTGGTCAGCGCTCGGTTGCCGCTAATTCTGGCCACGATTACCACGGCGGTGGGCCTCTGGTCGGTGGCCTACACCAACCTGGTTCCGATCCAGTTTTTCGGAATCTACTCCGGCATCGGCGTCGTGATCAGCATGATCGTGCTGTTCCTCTTCCTGCCCGCCGCACTCGAAATGTTCCCCCTGGCTCAGCGCTCGCCGGCCGCCGGAGGCGAAGGGAGCGGACTGGCCGATTTCATTTTCAGCTCGCGCTGGAACGTCGTCGGCGAAACGATTCTGCGACACAACCTGTTCGTGGCCGGTGCCTGCCTGGCGGTGATGGTCGCCTGCGGCTGGGGGCTCCAGTACACGCGCACCTCGGTCAAGCTGCTCAACTTCTTCCAGCGCGACTCGAAAATCGTTCAGGATTACACCTGGCTCGAAGAGCACCTCGGCCCGCTCGTGCCCATGGAAGTGGTGCTGCGGTTCGATAAGCAAAAGTGCCAGCTCTCGATGGTCGATCGCCTGGAACTGGTGCGCCGGATCGAGTCGGTCCTGCGCCAGTCGCCCGAGGTGGGCAGCGTGCTCTCAGCCGCCACCTTCGCCCCCAAACCGAAGACGCCGCCGAAGTTCGGCGGCCTCGGCCGGGTGCTGGTCCGCGATACCGATCGCCTGCAGAAAAACGTCTACAACAAGCAACTCGAGAAGCACCGCGCCGAGCTGATCCACAACGATTACCTCAGCGAGGACAGCAACGAAGAAGTTTGGCGCGTTTCGGCCCGCGTGGGTGCCTTGCCCGACCTGGACTATGCGGCGGTCATCCAAGGCTTCCGCGAGCGGGTCGAACCGGTCCTGGCGCAGCAGCGCACCGCCGGCGCCGAGGGGATCGATGCCACCTACACGGGGCTCGTCCCCCTGGTCGACAAGGCCCAGCGCGAACTGTTCAGCGGACTGATCAACGGGTTCATTCAAGACCTGATCCTGATCAGCCTGGTGATGATGCTGGCCGTGCGCGATCTGGGGGCCGGCCTCCTGCTGTTGATTCCCAGCGTCTTTCCCGCCGTCATCGTCTTTGGAATGATGGGCTGGCTCGGAATTACCGTCGACGTCGGCACCGTCATGCCCCCCTGCGTGGCCCTGGGCGTCACGGTCGACGACGTGGTCCACTTCCTGCTCTGGTTCCGCCGGGGCCTCGAGCAAGGCATGAACCGCCGGCAGGCCGTCATGCTGGCTTACAAGGATTGCGCCCGGCCGATGTACCAAAGCTGGGGCGTCATCGGCCTGGGCCTGTCGGTCTTCTCGCTCAGCCCCTTCACCCCCACGCAGCGGTTCGGCATGCTGATGCTGACGCTGCTTACGGCCGCCCTGATCGGCAACTTGCTGCTCTTGCCCGCCCTGTTGGCCGGCCCCCTGGGGTGGCTGTTCCAGCCCCTCTTGCAGCGGCGAATGCGTCGCCGCGGCGCGCTTCCCAACGAGCCGGTACCGGCAGCCCCCTCGGCCACGGCCGGGCAGCCGGCGACCGCTGGCCCGGTGGCCGCGATGGCGATCGACAAGGTAGTGCTCCCCCACGGTCGCGATCTGGCGGAGACTCGTTCCGGCGGCGACCGGCATCGCCCCGACGCGCCCCACCGTTCGCTCCGCGGCTCATAGCCTCGCCGCGGCTATCGGTCGGCAGACCGATCGGCAGCCGGGTCCCACGTCTCGGGCGAGTGCGCCACGCTCCAGCTCGGCCAATGGCCAGCCATGCCGATCGCCCGCCCGACGTAGGGGGGTCGCAAGCAGCGCTTGCTACAGCCGCGCCGAAGCGGCTTGAAGCAGAATAAAGGCCAGGATCAAGAACCCCATGATCCAGGCCCCCACCCGCAGAGCATGGCGCCAGACCGAAGGCAAGCGCTCGTGACGCGTGGCGGCATACACCAGGCTCACCGCCACCACCAGCGGCAGGGCATAGCCCAATTCACGCAGGGCATCGCTCATCGTGGCCAATAAGCTCACCACTGGTAGTCTCGCTTTTCAAACGTGGGCCCTCACGCGGTCCGAGCCGCGCGAACCGGGCCGCTACTTCCACAGGGCAGTTACCTTCAGCGGGCTCGTGCCCCACATCCCACGGCTAACGGCCTTCAGCGGCGGTGCCGCGCCCAAGTACTAGTGCTGTGTCACACGTAGAATTACGGGTGATACGGCACGACCGCCGAACACGCAAGTGGTTCGGCGGCAAGTAAATACCTAGTGCTCCGTGATACGCCCGGACCCGAAATCCAGGTTGTGACAGAGCACTAGTCGCCACCTGGCTGGGGCGGACCGCGCTCGCCCGGAGGCACGGGTTCGTCACTCGCCTCGTCCACATACATGGGGCCCGCCCAGGCATCGTAAATCACCAGCACATTGAGCAGCCCGGCGATCATGGTGTAGACCGTGGCCAGTTCAAAGTAACGGTGCAGCCGCACGTGCAGATCGTGGATGGTGGGCTGCCGTTCCATGCCACCGCGACGCCCGCGTTCCGGTGCTGGCGGCGCCATCAGCCCGCCCCACCAGGGAGGCTTCCCCTGCCGCATCCGCGAGGCCTGCACCAAGGCCGGAAGCGCCGGCAGACCGACCCCCACCTGGCACAAGTAGGGTAGCCGAACCGGGTCCGGACGCCAGGAAGCGTAAACCACCCGCCCTTCGCCCAAGGCCAGCAGGCCGTAGAAAAAGGTGCCCAAAATGCAGACCATGAACACCAGCCCCTTGCCGGTGCGGCCCTGGTAAATGTGACCCAAACCGGGGACCAGCCAGGCCAGCACGGCGGCCACCACCGGATCTTTCAAATCCAGGGGCCCTTCCAATTCAGGCGAGTAGACCTGTTTATCCACGATCGTGTGCATCCCTGTGGGCCAACCCACCCCAGTGTTTGACCCGCCCATTCTAGTGGCCCGGGCCCAGAACACTAGCCGAAGTCGACGGTTTCGCACCGCCCAACGACCAACCGGCCAGGGCTGGCTTCCCCCTGCGGCGGCCAGGCGGTGAACCGCCGGGGAGGCGCGCAGCACCGCTCCGCGGCCAAACAGGCTACCCAGGTCCCCGGTGCCGGCCAGACAGGTTAAGCCAAGGAAGCTGCCGAGGTGGCCGAGGTATCCAGCGACTCATAGATGAGTTCGACGAGGCCCGCGTCGATCTTGGGAATCTCCTGGGCAGCCGCGGTCGCCAGCGACAGCTCGGCCAGCGACAGCACATGCCCCGGCACCCCGCCGGTAAGCTCGTGGAGCTGCGCCAGGGCGTCGGCCTCGAAGATCGGCTCGACACGGCCGGCCCGCTCGAGCAGGGCCGGTATTTGCCCGGCGGTTTCCGCGGCGTCCCAGGGCCCCAGCTCGATCCGGAGCGTGCCTGGCGGGCAAATCGCCCGATCGTGAATCCCCTGGCCGCTGGCCAGGATCAGCGAAATTCGAGCCCCGGCCCGCTCGGCGGTTACCAGCAATCGCCGCAACTCGGCAGCCTGCGCGCCGGCCAGGTCGTCGGCGTCGTCCAAGAGCACGACCACGCCCTGGCGGAGAAAATGGGCCACGCGGAGCCGGTCTTCGATCCGTTGCCAGGCCGCGCTGGGACGCAGCGCCGCACTGGCCGAACCTTCCCAGTTTCCCGACAGGCGCAAGGCCAATTCCCCGGGCTCGCTGCCGACCAGCGACCAACGCAGCACCTGTTGGCCGCGCCCCGAAAACTCCTGGCCCAACCGGGCCAGCAGCAGCGACTTGCCCGTTCCTGGCAGTCCGGTCAGCGAACCGACCCGCCAGCCCCCTTCGACGAGAAACCGCAGCCTCGCCAGTGATTCGAGCTGGCTGCCCGCCAGGGGAAGGCTCTCCGGGCGGCCGTTGGGGCGGAACGGATGCTCGCGTAGTCGCCAATATGCCAGGTACATCCGCCGAATCTCCTCGCCGATCGCTCGGGGCCTAGTAAACTCTGTATCTCTCTTCGGATCGTTAAAATCCGAGAATCCAGTCTCCCCCCGCGGCAGAAGGCCATGCCCGACCGTTTTTTTCTCGAAGCTCCCCCCGATCAGGGGCAGGCCGTGCTGACCGGCCCCGAAGCCCACCATCTGGCCCATGTGCTCCGCGCCAAGCCGGGCCAGGCGGTGGTGGTGTTCGATGGCAGCGGCCAAGAGTGGGATGCCCAAATCCGCGAGGTGGGGCGCAGCCAGGTTCGGCTGACCGTGCTGGCCAGCCGCACGCTCGACCGCGAATTGACCGTTCCCCTGGTGCTGGGGGTGGGACTGCCGCGCGGCGATCGCCAGCGGGGCGCGGTTGAAAGGGCCGTGGAGCTAGGCGTGACTCGGCTGGTGCCGTTGATTGCCGAACGATCGGTAGCCGAGATTACCCCGGCGGTGCTCCAGCGCTTGCGGCGCGGCGTGATCGATGCGGCCAAACAATGCGGGCGGAACCGGCTCATGACCGTCGATTCGCCGTTGCCCTGCGCCACGTTTTTCGCCGCGGCACCCCCCACGGCCGCAGCTTGGATAGCGCACCCGGGCCGCGAAGCCGCATCGGCCCTCGCCCTCGCCGGGGCCCTGCCCCCCGATCGACACCAGCGCTGGATCGCCATCGGCCCCGAGGGTGGATTCACTGAAGAAGAGCTTGCCCTGGCCCGGCGACACCATTGGTCGTTGCTCGATTTGGGCCCACGCATTCTTCGGGTCGAGACCGCGATCGCCGCCGTGGCGGCCCTGGTCTCGGCGGGCGATCCGGGGATGAATCGCTAACCGGTTGCCGCCGCGTCGCGCGCGGGCCGGGCCTGTTTCCAGGGCCTGATCACAGGGGTCGAGGCCGCCCTACAAGCTGCCCAGAAACTTGACGGCCTGCTGGATTTCGAACTGCGGATCGGGCGACTGCTCGCGGGCGACGGTGAAATAACCCCGGTAGCCGCGCTCGTCGAGCGCGCCCAACAGCTCGGCGAAATCGACCTGCCCGCGGCCCAGCAGCACTTCGGTTCCCCGGCCCCGAGAGCGGTCGCGTACACCATCTTTGGCGTGCACATGCAGAATCGAGCTACCGAGTACTTCGACCGCCTCGATCGGGCTATGGCCAGCCATGATCAGGCTGCCCGGGTCCAGGTTCACGCCGACGCTGGCCGGCGGCAGCGCATCGAGCAATCGACGCAGATCGAGCCCGCTTTCGCTGCCGGTCTCGGCCGCCAAGAGCGCGCCCGTCCGCTGACCGTAGCGCCCCAGGTCGCTCAGCACGTCGACTAGCGTGGTCCACCGCGGGTCGTCGGTCGCCTCGGGTACTTGCCCCACCTGGTTAATCACCACGCCGGCGCCCAATTGAAATGCCATCTCCATGGCCCGCTTAGTCGCGTCGACCCGCGCTTCCAATTGTTCGCTGTCGTGGTACGAGCGGCGGGTATAGAACGAAACCGCTGCCACGCCCAGATTCATGTCAGCGAGCAATTTGCGGAATTGGCGGCGAGCCGTCTGCGTGAATTCGGCGGGGCGCAGCTCGGTTCGGGCATCGATTTCGACCGCCTGGGCGCCGATCTTCGACGCGAACACCAGGGCCTCGCGAAGAGGCATTCGTAGCGAGCGAAGTTGAACTCCGATCTTCAATTTGGGCAAGGCAGGAGTTCTCCGCAAAAACAGGTCGGTTTGACGGTCCTGGAGATCGTACCGGCCCATCGACGATACAAGCTGAAGGATCAATTGTCATGGGGCACCAGCCCGGGAAGGCAGCACATGAACGCCAGGCGACCGCGCCCCGTCCGACGCGTCGCCGGCTACTGCGGGCTGATCGCCCTCTTGGCCGTGCCCCGGTTATTGCTCGGCCAAGATGCCCCCTCCGTGGCTCGCTATCCCGACGCCGTCGAGGTTTTCCACTGCGCCTTCGACGAGGCGGCCGACCCAAACTTCGACGGTTGGCCCGGCGGTTGGACTCGGCAGCGGGGCCCGGGCTATCCGCATTATGTGCAGATCGGCATCGCCAGCGACCCCTCGCCCGACGGCAGCCCCTGCCTGCGGGTCGATCTCAACGGCGGTTCGGCGGCGGTGCATAGTCCGCCGATCGCGATCGAACCGCAATCGAGCTACGTTGTCGAAGTGCAGATGCAAACCGAGGAGTTGGTTCACGACCAGGCCTACTGCTCGCTTACCTGGCTCGACGAAACCGAAAAACCGCTCGGCGAGGAGCAAAGCGTTCCGCTCGGTCAAACCAAGGGCTGGCAATCGGTCCGGCTGGGACCGCTGTCGCCCCCCAACCGCCGGGCCCGGTTCGCCCTGATCGGGCTCTGCGTGCAGCCGTTCGACGGGCAAGATCTGCGCGGGGCCGTTCGCTTTGACGACGTCTGGATGGCCCGGTTACCGCGGATCGACGTCTCGTCGGGCCGGCCTCAGAACGTGTTCACCAATCCCCGCGAGATCGAACTCACTTGCCGGGTATCGGGCGTGGGGCAAAGCGTTTCTCAAGTCCAGTTCGAGCTGTTTGGTATCGACGACAGTTTGCTCGGGCAGGCCAGCTACTCGCTTTCCGAGGGGGGGCAGGGCGAAACCACGCGCGGTCAAATTCGCGAAACCCGCGCCGGAGACGAGCGCACCATTTCCTGGCTGCCGGAATTGACCGAAAACGGCTTTTACCGGGTCCAGGTGCGGCTCGGCTCGAACGAGGCCACGGTCCACCAGCGGAGTTTGTCGTTGGTGGTGGTTGAATCGCGCCGCGCAGCCATCGGCGGCGAGTTTGGCTGGTCGCTCCCCCACGGACCGCAACCGCTGGGCTGGGAAGAATTGGTGCCCCTGCTGGGGCACGCCGGGATTAGCTGGACCAAGATTCCGGTCTGGCTGCCCGACGACCAGATCGACCGCCTGTCGTGGTTCACCGACCGCCTCTCGGCGCTGGGCATCCAGTCGATCGGCATCCTCGGCGATCCGCCGCCGGCGGTGCGCCAACGAATGCAACTCACCCGAAGCACCTCGGCCGCCGATTTATTTACCCCGGCACCCGAGGTCGATTCCGGTAGCGGCAACGACGAATCTCTGGTGAACTGGTTCGCCCTGCTCGAACCCACGCTGGTTCGACTGTCGCTGCGCATCCGCTGGTGGCAACTGGGTTTCGACGAGGACGTGAGTTTCTTCGGTTACCCCAACTTGCCACTCAAGATCGCTCAGATCAAAGAGGCCTTCGACCAGATCGGCCAGGATTCGAACCTGGGGTTCGGCTGGAGTTGGCTCTACGAACCGCCCGAATCGCAGTCGCCCCCGTGGCGATTTCTGTCGATGTCGGCCGAACCGCCGCTGACGCCCGACGAGTTGGCGCATTACCTTCGTGAATCGGCCCATAGCGGCGCCGAGCGCTGGGTCGTTACCGCGGCTCTCGATCCCGACCAATATGCGCTTGCCGATCGGGCCGCGGACCTGGCCAAGCGCATCGTGGCCGCCAAAGCCCACGGCGCCGAAAAAATCTTTCTTCCCGACCCCTTCGACCCCCAGCGCGGCGTGATGCAGGCCGACGGGTCGCCGGGCGAGTTATTCCTTCCCTGGCGCACCATGGCGCTGACGCTGGCCGGCGCCAGCTATTTGGGGCAGTTGACCCTTCCCTCGGGTGCCGAGAACCATATTTTCTCGCGCGATGGTGAAACCGTGATGGTGGCCTGGCACCACCAGCCCGTCGAAGAGACACTGTCGCTGACCCAGGGCGCGAGCCGGGTCGACCTCTGGGGCCGACGCCAGCCGATCGAACAGCGCGCCGGCGGGGCGGTCGTCGCCATCGACACCGTGCCGGTCATCATCGAAGGGCTGGACGAAGCCATCGCCCGGTTTCAACTCGGCCTCTCGCTCGACAAGCAGCAGCTTCTCAATATTCCGGACTTGCCCCAGCGGGTGCAACTGTCGCTGACCGGCGCCCTGGAGCAAGGCGCCAGCGGCCGGGTACGGGTCAGCACCCCCGAGGGTTGGCGGGTTCGCCCGGCGGCGATCGACCTCTCGCTGTCTGGCAGCGAATCGATCCAGCGGCCCATCGACGTGGTGCTCGGCTTCGACGCCGAAACCGGCCCTAAACTGCTTCGCTTCGATTTCGATCTGACCGCCGATCGGCGCTACCAATTCACCGCCTATCGCTGGCTCGAAGTCGGACTGGGCGATGTGTCGATCGAACTGACCACGCGCATCAATGAGTTTGGCGAGCTCGAAGTGGAGCAGCGACTGAACAACCAGGGAACCAGCGACGTGAGCTACAACTGTGACCTCTTCGTGCCCGATCGTCGCCGCCAGCGCGTGCAAATCATTCGCCAGCCCCCGGGACAAAGTACCCGTGTGTTTCGCATTCGCGACGGCCAAGCGCTGCTGGGCGAAACCCTGGTGCTGCGCGCCCAGGAGTTGAACGGCCGCCGGGTGCTGAACTATCGAATCGAGGCCAAACCGTAGAGTCGCACGCGAGCCCGCCAGTTTCGCCCATTACCCGGGAGATTCCCCTCGACCATGCCAACCGTTGACGACGTCACCCAGTTGTTGACCGCTTGGGCCCCGCTGGAATTGGCCGAGGCTTGGGACAATGTCGGCCTGCTGGTGGGCGATGCCGCCTGGCCGGTCGAATCGGTCATGACTTGCCTCACCCTTTCCCCCGACGTGGCCCAGGAAGCCGCCGATGGCCAGGCCAGCCTGGTCGTCGCGCACCACCCCTTGCCCTTTCAGGGGCTCAAGCGCCTGACCAGCGCCACGAAAGAAGGGCGGGCGCTGCTCACCCTGATCGAGCGGCGCGTGGCCGTGGTCAGCTTGCATACGGCATTCGACTCGGCCGCCCAGGGAATCAACCAGGCCCTGGCCGAAGCCCTGGCCCTGGAACAAGTCGAGCCGCTGGCCCCGCGCCCCGACGGGTTGGGAACCGGACGCCGCGGCCTGCTGACCGGGCCGCTAACCCTGGCCGCTCTGGGCGAGCGATTGAAACAGTTTCTGCAACTTCAGACGCTGCAGCGGGTGGGCCCGCCCGAGCGGTCCGTGCGGTCGGTCGCCGTGGCCTGTGGCAGCGCCGGTTCGTTGCTCGAATTGGTTCTTGCCGCCGGTTGCGATTGCCTGGTAACCGGAGAGTTGTCGTACCACCATGCCCTCACGGCTCGTGAGGCCGGCCTGGCCGTGCTGCTGGCCGGTCATTACCCGAGCGAGCGGTTCGCCCTGGAGCAACTCGCCGTGCGATTGGGGGGCGTCTGGCCCGCCTTGCGCATTTGGCCTAGTCAGCAGGAGCGCGACCCGATCGAGCCGCTGTAACCCAGGCCAGAGCCCCGGCATCCAAATCCAGACCGAGGCCAGCGGCTCAACCCCGGGGGTTGCGCCCGGTTCGCCCCCCGCGTCAGGCGGACGAGGTTTTCCGGTTGGCCGGCCCTCCGGCTCCCGGAACCGACAGCGGGATGGCTCGTTGACTGGCGGGGTACCCTGCCTAGAATGCAACGATCGGCCGGATGAGCCCCGAACACCCTCCTCTGCAGGGGACGTGCACGGCCCGGAAGTCTGGCAGTACATCGCGGAGTGAGCAGTCCCCTTTTCACTCGGGTCGGAGCAGCCGCTGGGTACCTCGCGGTTGGCTCGCAGAGATTAAGTTCGCAGTCAGGCACATTGTGCACCGGAGAGAGTTCCGCGGCCGCCCCGGCATACGACCAGAGCGGCCGCCAGGATCCTGGCACCCGATTCCGGAGAACGACCGCCATGCCGCCGCGATACCTCACCGCGCTTCCGGTCTATAACGAGGCGGCCCACGTGCGCCAGGTTCTGGAAGAGGTTCGCCGGTACAGCCCCGAGGTGCTGGTCGTCGATGATGGTTCCCAAGACGGCACCACCGCAATCTTGAGCGAACTGCCCTGGGTGCAGGTCGTGCGGCATTCGACCAACCGCGGCTACGGCGCGGCGCTGCAGACCGCCTTTGCCCACGCCCGGGCCGGCGGCTACGAGGTCGTAGTTACCATCGACTGCGACGGGCAGCACGAGCCGCAACGCATCCCCAGCTTCGTCGCCGCCTCGGAGCGCGCCGACATCGTCTCGGGCAGCCGGTATCTGAAACACTTCGCCGGCGACCACGAAGCGCCGGCCGAGCGACGGCGCATCAACCGCCGCGTGACGGAAGAAATCAACCGTCGTCTCTGCCTGCATCTGACCGACGCCTTCTGCGGGTTCAAGGCTTATCGCGTTTCCTCGCTGGCCAAACTGCGGCTGACCGAATCGGGTTACGCGATGCCCCTGGAACTCTGGGTTCAGGCCGCGGCCCAAGGGCTTACGATTCTGGAGTTGCCCGTGCCGCGGATTTACCTCGACGAAAACCGCTCGTTCGGGGCCGGGCTCGACGACGGCAACACCCGGCTGGAGTACTACCACCTGATTCTCGATCGGGCTTTGGCCGAGGTGGAACTGCCCCGCGGCAACCTCTGGGCGGGCACACTCTGCGAGGATCGCGCCGGATGAGCCAGGGTTCGGCGGCCGGCGCGTTGGGCTACCGGCGCCTGCGCGCCCCCCGCGAAGACCGCGGCGTGCTCATCGAGCCCTCCCAGCTCGCGCCCGGCGAAGTGCTGGCCCGAAATCGGGCTTACCTTCAGGCCTCCTTGACGCATCCCCGCGCGGCGTTCCTCGCGCAACTGCGCGGCGAAGCTCGCCGAGAAGCCCTTCAGGCGGCGCTCGGCTACACACGCGGTTATCTTCCCCAGACCGATGCCGACGACCCGATTGGGCGGTTCGGCGCTCTAGGGTGCGACGCCCCCTGGATCCTCGCGGGCCATCAGCCGCAAATGTTTCATCCGGGCGTGTGGCTGAAGAACTTCGCGCTGGCGCGGCTGGCCGAGACCCAGCGGGCCGTGGCCATCAATCTCGTGGTCGACAACGACACGCTGAAAACCGCCTCGCTCCGCGTGCCTGGGGGAAGCGTCGACGACCCTCTGGTCGAAGCCGTGCCCTTCGACGCGGCCGGCCCCGAGATTCCCTACGAAAGCCGCGCGGTGCTCGACCCTCGGCTGGCGGAATCATTCGCCCAAAGAGCCGGCCAACAGCTGGCCCCGCTGATCGCCGAGCCGCTCTTGAAGCTGTATTGGCCGCGCGTGCTTGGGCGCCTGGCGGAAACCGGCCTTTGGGGCTTGGCGCTGGCCCAGGCCCGCCATCAGTTGGAACGGCAATGGGGCCTGGCCACGCTCGAGTTGCCGCTGAGCTTGTTCTGTCAGGGGCGGTCGTTTCACCGCTGGCTTTGCGATCTGCTGCCCACCGCCGATCGATTCCTTGACATCCACAACCGGGCCTTGGCCGAATACCGCCGGGTGCACCACTTGCGCAGCCGCCATCACCCGGTGCCCGAACTGGTTCGCGATGGCGCTTGGCATGAGCTGCCGCTTTGGATCTCGACGGCCGACGACCCGCGGCGGCGGCGGTTGTTCGTGCGGACAGCGGGGGGGCGCTACGAGCTGGGCGATCGCCAATCGCTCGAGTGCCAGCTGCCGTGGTTTTCCCCGGGCAACGCTGAGCCGGCGCTCGGCGCGCTGGCCGAGTGGTCGCACCGCGGCGTTCGCTTGCGAACCCGTGCCTTGACGACGACCCTCTTGGCGCGGATGATCGTCGGAGACTTGTTTCTGCACGGAATCGGCGGAGCCAAGTACGACCAGCTCACCGACGCGATCGCGCGCGAGTACTACGGTTGGGAGCCGCCCGCCTACTTGGTGCTGTCGGCGACGCTAGCGCTGCCGATTGCCCAGCCCAATCGCTCGGTCCACGCGCTGGGGACGCCGGCGCAACACCTGCGCGAGCTGACCTACCACCCCGAGCGAATGATTGACCCGGCCCGCATCGCCGATCCGCGGGGTCGAGCCGAGTGCCTGGAACAAATCGAGGCGAAAGCCCGCTGGATTGCCCTGCAGCCCACGCCGGCCAATGCTCGCCAGCGTTGTCACGCCATTCGCCAATTGAACCAGTTGCTGGGGAACTGGGTCTCGGCAGACCGCGATCGCTGGACCGATGCGCAGGGAAATTATCAGCGCCAACAGCGCGCCGAGCGCATTTTGGGATCGCGCGAATATGCTTTCCCACTTTACCCAGCCGATGTTTTGAGAGAATTTCTGCTGGAAATTTCCGCCTCAAGGTTCTAGTCTATGCGAGTCTGCTTGTTGATGGATCGTCTTCGGCACGAGGAAGGGACTTCTCAGCCATGCGTGGATCGCAGCCGGCTTCCGTGTTGGTGGGCCCCCGCCGCGAAACGACAACCGCTCCGATTATCGACCTGAGCGAGGCGCCGGGAGAATCTCCCTGGCTCGATCTGCCGCTCTCGCCTCGAACCCAAGGTCAGATCGTACCCGCTCGTCCGGGCGATCATCCGGCGGTTTTTCCTTTTCTCACTTCGGTCTTTCAGGGCCCCTCGCACGACGCCTTTCAAAGCTCGCTCGACGACCCCTACTACGAGCCCCGCGATCGCCTGCTCGTCAAACACGAAGACCGCATCGTCGCCCACTTGCAAATCGTCAAGCGCGTGATGCAGTTCGGCTCGCTCCGGCTGCCCGTGGCCATGCTCCGCTGGCTGGGCACCTTGCCCGAGCTGCGCGGGCGCGGGCTGGCCTCGCGACTGATTCGCATCGCCGATCAATGCATGGTCGAAGACGGCACGGCCCTGGGGCTGCTCAGCACCCGCATTCCCCACTTTTTCCGCCAAACCGGCTGGGCGGTCTGCGGGCGTCACTGCCTTTCCCAGGCCCGTACCCCCGACCTGCTCGTGCATCTGGCCCAGCGGCGCAGCCCGGTTCCGGCCGACGAACCGCCGCCGCTTACGGTTCGCCCCTGGCGCCAGGTCGAACTTCCCAGCCTGATGCGCATCTACCGTCAGCAGGCCGCCGAAGGGTTCGGCACCCTCGAGCGTACCGAGCCCTACTGGCGGTGGATCATCAGCCGTAAAGGCTACGAACAGATTCTCGTCGCCATCGAGGGCCCCGACCGGTTCGAGCTCGACGACGGTACCGCCCCCATCGTGGGCTATGCGGTCACCCGCGGTCCGAAAGTGGTCGAGCTCTATACCGAGCCGGGCCGGTTCGACGCGGCCTTGGAACTAATGACCCGCGCCGCCAGCGAGGCCATGGAGCACGATCAACCCAGCGTCTCGCTCGCGGCGCCGCCCGACGATCCGCTGCACGCGGTGTTCCAGGCTGCCGGCAGCTCGCTCTGGCACCACGAAACTTGGCAGGGCGAAATGTACATGGCCCGCCTGTTCGATCCGGGCGCCCTGCTCAAGCTGCTCTGCGGCGAACTGCATCGCCGGGCCGACCGGGCCCGCTTGGCCCGTCCCTGCGAACTGAGCCTGCATTTCGACGACCAGCGGTTCCGCTTGATTATTTCCCGCCGCAGCGTCAAGGTGGCTCAAGACAAACTGGGGCGATGCCTGATCAGCGGCAATAGCGCCGAACTGGTGAGGCTGCTCTTGGGACACACCAATATCGACGAAGCGGTCGATGCCGGCCGGCTGGAAGCCAAGACCCGGGCCGCCCAGGAGTTGGCCAAGGTTCTATTTCCACAACTTCCTGTTTGGTACCCGCCGCTCGACGAACTCGATCCCTGATCGTTTCCTGAATTGAATACCACGGGCGCCGGGCGGGGTGCCCAATACGGTCGCACCCGGCCGGACGGCCCACGGCACGAGAGTCAACGCATGCAGCGCCGCTGGCGAATCCTGACGCACGATTCCGCCAAAATCGAGCGGCTGGCCAGCGCGGTGCGGGTGCCGCCGCTGATCGCCCAGTTGCTTGTCGCTCGCGGGCTGCACGATCCCGACCGTGCCCTGGCTTTTCTCGATCCCAAGCTCTCGGCGCTGCGCGATCCAGATTCGTTGCCTGGCATACCGCAAGCGGCCCAGCGACTGCACCAGGCCCTGAGCGAAGGCAAATCGATCACCGTATACGGCGATTACGACGTCGACGGCATGGCCGCCACGGCCCTCTTGGTCCAGTGCCTGAAACTATTGGGCGGCAAGGTCAACTTCTACGTTCCCAATCGGCTGGAAGAGGGTTACGGACTGAGCGAAACGGCCCTGGCGGCGCTGGCCTCGCAGGGCACTCAACTCGTGGTCACGGTCGACTGCGGCATCGCCAGCCCCGTGCAGGCTCGCGCGGCACGGCAATTGGGCCTCGACCTGATCATTACCGATCACCACCAGTTCGGCGCCGAACTGCCCGAGGCAACCGCCTTGGTCCATCCGCGGTTGCCAGGGTCCGCCTACCCCTTCGGCGGGCTGAGCGGGGCGGGGGTCGCGTTCAAGCTGGCCTGGGCGGTCTGCCAACAGGCCAGCCAGGCTCGTCGGGTAAGCGATGGAATGCGGGAATTCCTCCTGCAAGCGGTCGGGCTGGCGGCACTGGGCACCGTGGCCGACGTGGTGCCTTTGGTCGACGAAAACCGCATCCTGGTTCGCCACGGGCTGGTCAGCCTGAAAGAGCGCCCCAATCCCGGGTTGGCCGCGCTGTTGCGCACGACCGGGCTGGCCGACAAGCCCAGGCTCGGCAGCGAAGACCTGGCCTTTTCGATCGCGCCACGGCTGAATGCCGCCGGACGCCTGGGGCAGGCCCAGTTGGGAGTCGAGCTGCTCACCACCACCAGCCCCGAGCGCGCCAGTGCCCTGGCCGATTACCTCGATCAGCTCAACTCCAGTCGCCAGAGCCTGGAACGCAGCATCTACCTTCAAGCCCACAAGCAGCTCAAAGACCAGTTCGATCCCGAGCAAGACGCGGCCTTCGTGCTCGCCGGCCGCAACTGGCACGCCGGCGTCATCGGCATCGTGGCCGGCCGGCTGGCCGAAAAGTATCACCGCCCGGTGGTGGTCATCTCGCTCGACGATTTGGGCGTAAAACCGGGAACCGGCTCGGGCCGCAGCATTCGCGGTTTCGACCTGCACCAGGCGCTCGAGCAGTGCCAGAGCTGCCTGGTCGGTTTCGGCGGACACGCCGCCGCGGCCGGGTTGCGGATCGAGGAACGCTACCTCGACGAGTTTCGCGCCCAGTTTTGCGAATACGCCGCGACCGAGCTGGCCCAGACTCAGCTCGAGCCCGAGATCGTCATCGACGCCGAGGCTCCGCTCGCCGCCTTCTCCCTGGCGGCCGTCAACCAGATCGAACAACTGGCCCCTTTCGGCCAGGAAAACCGCCGGGCGGTGTTCTGCGCCACCGGGGTGCGCCTGGGCGAGTTGCCGCGGCGCATGGGCGAAGGGGGCCATCACCTGGCGCTGCGGCTGGTGCAGCACGGCGTTCAGTTTCGAGCCGTCGCGTTCGGCAATGGCGACTGGGCCGATCAACTTACCGACCTTCAACAGCCGCTCGATATCGCCTTCCAGCCGGTCATCAACAACTTTCGCGGCCGAGCCCAGGTCGAGCTGCACCTCAGCGATTGGCGGGTCTCGGTCTCCGCTCCCCAGGCCGAGGCCGTCTCGTGATCGGCCGCCTCGCCGGCCAACCGGGCCAAAGCCCGGTTGCCGCTCGGCCCTGGGCGCGCTAAGCTCGTTTCGCGCCCCATCCGGCGGCGCCACCGTCGATCCGCCTGAACCCGCTGTTACCGCGGCCACCATGTTCTCGAGCGAACCCTTCGTCACCGCCCGGAGGAAAATGGTCGACGACCAGCTCGTCGCCCGGGGCATCCACGACGCGCGCGTTCTGGCCGCGTTTCGCCGCGTTCCGCGCGAGCGATTCGTCGCTACGGGCTTTGAGGCCGAGGCCTACGCCGATCGCGCGCTGCCGATCGATTGCAATCAAACCATCAGCCAGCCCTATATCGTGGCTCTCATGACCCAGGCCCTGGCCCTGCGCGGACCGGAGCGGGTACTCGAAATCGGTACCGGCAGCGGCTACCAGACCGCGATCCTGGCCGAGTTGGCCGCCGAGGTCGTCACCATCGAGCGCCATGCCTCGCTCAGCAGAGGGGCCCAAACCGTGCTCAACGATCTGGGCGTGACGAATGTCGAGTTCCTGATCGGCGACGGCCGTCTGGGCTGGCCCGACCGGGCACCCTACGACGCGATACTAATCGCCGCGGCCGCCGAGGAAGTCCCTCCCGCGCTCTACAACCAGTTGGCCGACGGCGGGCGCCTCGTCGCCCCGCTCGGCGGCGACCAATCGCAGAACCTGGAACTGATTTTCCGCGGCGGCGATCGCTTTTCACGGCAATGGCTTTCCGGGTGCCGATTCGTGCCCCTGGTCGGCGGCGGCCCGCCGCCCGGCTGACCCCTTCGCGCGGCTCTCCCGGTCTCCGGCCTGTCGAGATTCCGGCCTCCGGTGATTTCTCGGGCTAGGCTTCAGTGGCCCGCGGCCCGACTTGGAAGCTCGTTCCAGCGATTTCGGCGTGGTCGCGGCCACCGCGTGCGGACCGTCGGCCGGCATAACGATCGGCGCCGCGGCACCCGACCGATCGCTACAACCCGCACCATCCATGAAATGCAATCGTTCCGGCAGGAGCCCCACCGGGGGCCTTGCCGGAGACGCGCCCCCTTGCCCGAGGACCTGCGCCATGGACCGCCTCAACGTCAAACGCGAACAAGTGCGTGAAGTGCTGGAAAACCGCTGCCGTGGATCGGCCGCGGCCCGGTTGTTGGTGGGCCACGTGATGTCGGTGGCCCCGACCTGCATCAATGCCGAAGTCAACGTGCTGGAGCTCTTGCGGTTGTTTCGTACCAAGGGGTTCCGTCACCTCTTGGTCACCGACGCAGAGGGGCGTCTGATCGGCGTCATCAGCGACCGCGACGTGCTCCGCTGCCTGGGGCCGCTGGAACAACCAGACCGAGACCAACTCGCCCAGATCACGGCCGGCCAGGTGATGAGCACCGACCTGGTCACCACCCAACCCCGCACCGATCTGGAAGCTGCGACGGCCATGATGATCGAGCACGGAATTAGCTGTCTGCCGGTTCTCGCGGGAGAAACGCTCGTGGGAATCGTAACGAACACCGACCTGCACCTGACCATGCAGGTCTTGCTCGAAACGCTCGAAGCCGAACAGCCCGATGGCGTCACCGCGGTGGGTTGATTTGCCGCGGCCTGGCTCGCGTCTCCCTGAAAACGCCCGCATCCGCTGGCCCGGGCTTCACGGCTCGGCGTGCCCGGGGCTTTGCCTCGGGTAACGCTCGTAACGAGTGCACCTGGCAGGCTCAGAGTAGGGGTTTTGTCAGCCTTGGTTGTTGTGTCGAAGGCTGAACAAACGTTTGGCCTGGCGACCAGGCCTCGCCGATATCCGCTGTGATTGTCGCACCATCGCGCAGTCGCACCCCCGGCGGAAAGGCGAATTCACCATGGCTAAGGAAATCGTAAGGGTCGTCACTCGGGGCAGCGACGGCAAGCTACGTATTCGCGACTACAACAAGGCCGACCACCTGCTGAAGATGCACACCCAGGTCGGCATCGACGACTGCAGCACCGACCTGGAGCTGCGGGGCTTGCCCGTGTTCCGAGGGCTGATTGGCCCCATGCCCGAAGGCAAGAACGTGATTCGCTACGAATCGCCCGAGGTGTTCGAATCGCTCACCAAAGAGTGGTCGACCACCAAGGTCTCGCGCCGCAGCCGCACCAAGGCCCCCACGGAATAGCCCGCCCAGGCGGAACCTTGCCACCTCGGCAGCCCGCCCGTCAGGCCGACGCCGTTTCCCGCCGATTCGCTCCGCCCGCCCCGCGTTCCAACCTCTGGTCTCCATGCAGCTCCGGGTGGGCACGACTCTCAAGGCTCGGCCCGAAACGGTTTGGCAGGCCCTTTCCCTGCCGGAAACCTTTGAAGCGGTCACCCGGGGACTGTTGCGGGTCGCCTGGGTCACTCCGCGGCCCACTACCTGGCAGGCGGGCGTTGAATACCGGCTACGGGTCGGCCCTGCCTGGCTGCCGATTGCCTGGAGCCATACCCTGCGGATCGTCCGCGTCGACGCCAAGCGCCGGGTCGTTGCCACCGAGGAATCGGGCGGACCGCTGAGGGTTTGGAACCACCAACTGCGCGTCGAACCGGCCGGCCCGCACACGTCGCGCTACTGGGATGTCATCGACTTCGACCTGGGGCTCCTCACCCCTCTGGCCGCGCCGCTAATCTGGGGCTTTTTTCGCTATCGACAAAGGCGGCTCCGGCGGCTCCTGGTGGGCCAATCCACTACCCCCTGAACCGCGGTCGAGCGCCGCGAATTCCGCGAGCGGGCAAGGGCCCAGCTTGTTTCGCCGCCAGGGGCCCATTAGCCTGACGGGCAGAATCTACCCGCTGCCGCGGCAGGGCTGTACGGTGCCCGCCCCCCGGCGCTTCACCTTGGGCCCTTTCCCGGGGGCCTGGTCCCGGCCCGCAACCGCAATGCTCACCTCGACCCGCCGCCATCGGCTCGCCTCGCGACCGTTCGTCATCCTGGCCGCCGTGCTGCTAGCGAGTTGGCTGGGCACCACGCTCGCCCGTGCCGAGAATTGGCCCGGTTGGCGGGGCCCGCGGGGGGATGGTTCCAGCAGCGAGCCCGACCTGCCCGTGCACTGGAACGAGTCGGAAAACATCGTCTGGCGAACCCCGCTGCCTGGGCGCGGCCATTCCTCGCCCATCGTTTGGGGAGACCGAATCTACACCGCTTCTTGCGACGAGCCGGCGGGCAAACGGCTCCTGCTTTGCGTCGATCGAGTTTCAGGAAAACTGCTCTGGCAACAGGTAGTGGTCGAATCCCCGCTGGAAGAGAAGCACCCGCTTAACAGCTACGCCTCGGGCACCCCCGCCAGCGATGGACAACAGGTTTACGTGGCCTTTTTGGCTGGCGAAGACATGGTCGTGGCCGCCTACGACCGCGAGGGCCGCCAGCAATGGCTGGTACGCCCTGGCACCTTTCACTCGAAACACGGCTTCTGCAGCAATCCGGTGCTGTTTGAGGATCTGGTCATCGTCAATGGCGACCACGATGGCGATTCCTACTTGCTGGCGCTCGATCGAGCGTCTGGCCAAACTCGCTGGAAAGTCGAGCGGCCCAACCGCACCCGCAGCTACGTCACCCCCATCATTCGCGAAATCGACGGGCGAACGCAGCTCATCTTTTCCGGATCCAAGTGCGTCGCCAGCTACGATCCCCGCCAGGGCAGCTTGCACTGGATCGTGCAGGGCCCGACCGAACAGTTCGTGGCCTCGCCGCTCTATCACCACGGTCTGGTCTTTCTCACGGCCGGATTCCCCGAGTATCACCTGATGGCGATTCGGCCCAACGGCCAAGGCGACGTAACCGCCTCGCACATCGCCTGGCGCGACACCAAAGGCGCGGGCTACGTCCCCTCGCCCGTGGCCAGCGGAGACCACTTCCTGTTGGTCACCGATGGAGGAGTGGCTAGCCAATACCGTTGCGAAACCGGGGAGCGGATCTGGATGGAAAGGCTGGGGGGCCACTTCAGCGGCTCGCCCATCGCCGCCGGCGGACTGGTCTACTTCACCGACGACGCCGGGCAAACCCATGTGGTCCGCCCCGGGCCGGCCCTCGAGATCGTAGCCGAAAACACCCTCGGCCAGGCCTGCTTCAGCTCCCCCGCCGCCAGCCAGGGCAGCCTCTTCTTCCGCGGCGAAGAACACTTGCTGAGGATCGATGGGCCCGGAGGTTCCCAGCCCTTGCCTGGCGAAGAGGCGGGCCGCTAGCCGGCCGCCGACGAAATCCCTACGTCGGCCCGCCCCTGCGATCATCCGCCGGCTAACTCTTACGAATCGGGCGAAGCCGCTCCTCGGGAAGGACCATCGAGGTTACCCGCAGCCCGAACATATCGCCTACCTTTACGGCCTCGCCGTCGGCCAACACCTGCCGCCCGACGCGCAGACTCAACATCTCCTCGCACGACTTGTTGAACTGAATGATCATGCCCGGAACCATCTCCCTCACGCGGCCGACAGGGAGCCGAGTGCTGGCCAGCTCCACCGAGACAGGGAGTCGAATTCGCATCAAGCTGCGGGCATAGGGGGGCAGCCGATCCCAGGTCTTGGCCGCCGGATCTCGTTCCGCCGGGCCGGCCGCCGCCGACACTGCGCCGCCGACCGAGGCCTCGACTTGGTCAGCCGCCGTCTCGTTTGGTGCGGCCCCTTCGCCCGCGGCAGGCTCCCCAAGCGCCGCCGGAGCCGTAAGCGGAGATACCAGCCACCAGACCGCGCTGGCTTCGCCGCGCTCGGCTTCGGCCTGCTGGCTCCGAACCTGAATCGGCAGGGCCCAGCAGTCGCTGGCCGGGAGTGCCCGGGCAACGGTTTCCGCCAAATTCGCGGACGGGCGGGGCGATTCGTTGCTCACCCCGAGCGATTCGGGCAGCAAGAGCACCCCGAGCTCTTGGGCCAGGGTGCCCAGTCGGCCGGTGCCTGCGGCGTCGGGCGCCGAATACCAGGCCGGAAGCAGGCCGCCGGCCTCCCCGACGAGCAGCGCCGTGGCACGTTCGCCGCAGATCCAACTCAGAACCAACCCCGGTCCCGATAACCGACTGGCAAGCTCGGCCGCGGCGAGTTGCACCGGCTCGCCAAACTCGAGCACCACGGTCGACCCCAAGCCTCGAGCCAGGGCCGCGCCGATATTCTCCGCGTTGGCGCGGCACTGCCCGGCAATGGCCGGCATTGCTTCGGCGGTCAACTCGCCCATCGTCATCCTCGCCCCGGGGACCGAGATTCCCCACGGAATCGTCGCGCTCTACCCTTGTTATCGGCCTCAAATCCTCTGAGGTTTACCCAGATCAACTCGCCCCTGGGCCACCAGGTCGAACCCAAGCAACGGCTACGCGTCTCTATTCGCACCAGGGCTTGCTGGTTGGTCCTCGTCAAATGGCCGATAAGCTAGCGATCCCGCTCGGCGGGGCGGTGTCCGCAGGATGCCTGGGGGATATACTTACCTATCCTGACAGAACTTCCGAAACAGCCAGTCGTATGCCTGGTTAGGCTTTTTTTGGCCCGGCTCGCTCTTTAACCGAGAGTGGGCTAGCCCGGCGGTTATTTGGCTTCTAGGGGGGCCGTCCTTCCCGGGCGGTCGATCCATGGCAACCACCCTCGACGAACGCGGTTCGGCCCCGATCCCCTTGGCCCCGCTCAAGTCACTGGATAATGCAACCCTAGCTGCCAAGATCCAGGCAATTCGCCAACGGCTGGGAAGCGAGCTGTTGATTCTCGGCCATCACTACCAACAGGACGAAGTGATCGCCCACGCCGATCTGCGCGGCGACAGCTACCAGCTCAGCCAAATGGCGGCCGACAGCCAGGATTGTCGTAGCATCGTCTTCTGTGGCGTGCACTTCATGGCCGAAACGGCCGACGTGCTCGTCAACCGACCCGAGCGGCTTGCCCAACGTCACGGACGCCGCGTGCCCGTCATTCTGCCCGATCTGGCCGCTGGCTGTTCGATGGCCGACATGGCCGCGATCGAGCAGGTCGAAAACTGCTGGGAAGATCTCGGCGAGGTGCTCGACAACTCCGATTTCACGCCGGTTACTTACATCAACTCCGCGGCCAGCCTGAAGGCTTTTTGCGGCCGCCACGGTGGCATCGTCTGCACTTCCAGCAATGCCCGGGCCGTGCTCGATTGGGCTTTCGCGCGCCGCCGGCGCGTGCTGTTTTTTCCCGATCAGCACCTGGGCCGCAACACAGCCCGGGCCATGGGGATCGAACTCGACGAAATGACCGTCTGGGATCCCCACCAGGAACTGGGCGGAAACGACCCAGGAAAACTTTCCCAGGCCCGGGTACTGCTCTGGAAGGGCCATTGCAGCGTCCATCAAATGTTCCGCCCGGAGCACGTAACGCAATTTCGCCAGCGCGTTCCGGGTATTCGCATCCTGGTGCATCCCGAATGCACCATGGAAGTGGTCGACCAGGCCGACGTCGTAGGCTCCACCGGCAAGATCATCCGCGAAGTGGAAAATGCCCCCGCCGGGAGCCGCTGGGCAATCGGCACCGAGCTGCACCTGGTTAACCGTCTGAAGCAAGAGCACCCCGAGCAAGAGATTCATTTCCTCAGCCCGGTGGTTTGCATGTGCGCCACGATGTATCGCATTAACCTGGCACACCTGGCCTGGTCACTCGAGAACCTGGCGGCCGGCGCCGTGGTCAACCGCATCCACGTCGACGAGGAAACGGCCCACTGGGCGCTCGTCGCGCTGGAGCGGATGCTACAAGTGAAGTAGGCGCCCGCTTGATTCGGATCTCGCCCGCGCTCGGGCCTGCCCGCCCCGAACGCTCCCCCTTGGCGAAGCAGCCCCCCGCTGGTCCCGCAGCACGTAAAATCGGATATATTGATCCTAAATAACTGCCGTGGCAGAATAGGAGTCGGGCGACTCAGGGATTTCTGGCCCCATTCAAGTTCAGCGGTGGTCCGTAGTCGCCCCGCGACGCCGGTGCCTCGAGCGCCGCGGGCCACCCTACTCGCAGGCGACCAACGCCATGATGCAATCTCACAGGTACGGGGCGTGCCGCTTTGCCGCGCTGGCGGTGCTGCTGGCGGCGCCGCTGACAACTCGGCTGGCCCAGGCCGAGCTTCCCTACGAAGAGCCGCCGATCAACTATCTGACGGCCGAAGACGACAACCCCGTGTCGCAACTGGCCCGCCGTCTGGAACAAGGCGAGCTGCGCCTGGAACCGCGACCACCCTGGGGGCCGCTGCCTGCCCTGCTGGAAGCCTTGGAGATTCCCGTTTCGTCGCAGGGGCTGGTCTTTTCACAGACCAGTTTCCAGCGCAATCGAATTTCGCGCCGCACGCCCCGCGCCATTTACTTTGGCGACGAGGTCTACGTGGGCTACGTACCCGGAGGCGAGGTGCTCGAGATTTCGACGGCCGACCCGCGCCTGGGGGGCACCTTTTACACGCTCGACGCACGGCCCGACCAACCGGCCCGCCTGTCGCGGCGGACGCACGATTGTTTGCAGTGCCATGTCTCGAACCGCACCGCCGACTTGCCTGGCCACCTGATTCGTTCGCTGTATGTCGACCGACAGGGAATGCCAATCTTCAACCTGGGCACCCTCACGGTCGACCACACCACGCCCCTCGAACGGCGCTGGGGGGGTTGGTACGTCTCTGGCACGCATGGCGGCCAGGTCCACCTGGGCAATCAAACGTTTGTGGCCGGCGAACCGCCGGGAGCAGACCAACTCCAGGCCGGCGCCAACCGAACCGACCTCTCCTCGCTGTTCGACACCTCGCTCTACCTCTCGCCCCATAGCGATCTGGTGGCCCTGATGGTCCTGGAACACCAGACCCAAATGCACAACCGCATCGCCCGGGCCAGTTACGAAGAGCGGATGGCGGCCCACTACGACGATTCGCTGAACCAGGCCCTGGGGCGCCCCGCGGGCGAGCGGTCGGAGTCGTACCATCGGCGCTGCCAGCAGGCGGTCGAACAACTGTTGGAAGTGGCGCTTTTCTCGGGCGAGGCCTCGCTCACCGAACCGGTCCGCGGTACGTCCGATTTTCAAACCGAATTCTCGGCGCGCAGCCCGCGCGATGCCCGGGGACGGTCGCTGTATCAGCTCGACCTCGAGCACCGTCTGTTCCGCTACCCACTCAGCTACCTGGTTTATAGCCGGGCCATGCGCGAACTACCCGAGCCCGTGGCTCACCGGTTCTACAGCCGGCTGGCCGAAGTACTCCGCGGCCAAGACACCAGTTCCGCGTTCGCCCACCTTACCGCCGGCGACCGCGCGGCCCTTGACGAAATCCTTCGCGCCACCGGCGAGCGGCTCGGGCCATCGGGCCAGGCAATCTTTCACTAGTGCATCGTCAACCCTGGTCGTTCGGGTTGCCGATGCACGACCATTGAACACGCAAGTGGTTCGGCGGCTCGCCAGTAGCGAGTGCTCGGCCCCATCGCCGCGACCCGAACCCTTGATTCTGGCCGAGCGATACCCGGCCGGCGGGGAGGATACGTCGGCGACCCGAAAACCTTGCGACTACGGTGCGGGTACGGCCGCTCGGGCACGACGCCCCCGCCGAGCCCCGCCCCCTTGCCGGCCCCAGCGCGGCTCCTCCAGCTGCGACTCCCAGGCCGCCAACAACTTGCTCAATTCGGCCAACCGCTCGGGCTCGGCCGTGGCCTGGTTTCGGGTCTCACTCAGGTCGGCCGCCAGGTCGTAAAGCTGGTCGGGCTGTGCTGATTGGCGAATCAGCTTCCAATCGCCATGACGAACGGCCGCGGAACCTGGCCCAAACCGCCAGTAGAGCGTGGCGTGCGGATCCTGGTCGGTTTCGCCTTCCAGGTAGGGGAGCAAGTTTACGCCATCCAAGCGCATGGAATCCTCGATCTCCACTCCGGCCAACGCCAGCGCCGTCGGCACTAGGTCGAGCGAGCTGACCGGCCGCTCGTAGGTTTGCCCGCTCGGCAGGTGTCCGGGCCAACTCACCAGGTAAGGAACACGTATTCCCCCCTCGAACAACTGGGCCTTGTACCCGCGCAACGGCAAATTGCTCGAAGTGTTCCCCTGCGGCCCTCCGTTGTCGCTGATAAAGAACACCAGCGTCTGCTCCTCGAGCTGTTGGGCTTGAAGCGCGTCGAGCACCTGTCCGACGGCGTCGTCCATCGCGCTGAGCATTGCCGCGTAGTTGCGGTGCTTCTCGTCGGCAATTTGCGGGAAGCGGGCCCGGTACTTGTCCGTGGCCTCGAGCGGCGTATGTACCGCGTTGAAGGTGAGCAGCAGGAAAAACGGGTTTTTGGCCTGGCGCTCGACGAACGCGGCCGCTTCGCGACCCAGGGCTTCGGTCAAGTAAGTGTCTTCGCTCACCGGCACGTCGCCACGCAAAATGCTGGCCATGCCGCGCTGGCTCCCCGCCGTCCAATCCAAATACGAGTGGGCTCCCCCCAGAAAGCCAAAGAACTCGTCGAACCCTCGCGCCAGCGGCCGGTACTTCGGGTCGGAACCCAGGTGCCATTTGCCCACCAAACCCGTCCGATAGCCGGCCTCGCGCAACCGATTGGCCAGGGTCACTTCGCTGGTCGGCAGGCCGATCTCGCGCCCGTCGGTTTGCTGCGGCGGACCGGGATTGTGCTCGTGGCCGAAACGCTGTTGATAGCGTCCGGTGATCAGTCCGGCCCGCGTGGGGCTACAAACCGGGCAGGTCACGTAGCCCTGCGTGCAGCGCACGCCCGAGGCGGCCAGCGCGTCGAGCCGGGGCGTGGGAATCTCAGTGCCCCCCTGGAAACCCGGATCGTGATTCCCCAGGTCGTCGGCCACGATCACGACCAGGTTCGGACGTGTTTCGGCCGCCGGCGCCCGAGCCGGCATCCAGGCCCCGGCGAGCAGCGCGGCGCTCCAAACGGCGATCCCGAACCCCGCGTAACGGGTAGGTGAGTCGATCATCGGGTAGGTTTCCCCCAAGAGTCAAAAGCGGGTTCAGCCAGGCCTCACAGGGCCGCCTTGCTCGGGCGCGTCGAATCCGTCCGGCGTAGGCCGCACCCTCCGGCCGCCGGGCATGCAACCCCGCCGGGCGACCTGAGTTTCGCCGCCGGCCAGAGAAATTGCCAGTTTTCGTCCCCGCCGGCGAGGTGCGGATTCCAAGTGACCGAGCCAACAGAACCCGGTCGTCCCTGCCCGCCAAACATTTCTCCGGACCGGCTAGCGGCTACTCGCGCCCCCCGTCGTGAAATCGCCCCCGCGGAAATCGTCGATCCTCCAATTGCCCGTGTCCATCCAGTAAGTGAACTTGCGGGCTTCCGCCTTCTGCGGTGTTGCGCCGGGGGCCGTTTGTCGCTCGAGCAAGGCATCGGCCCGGGCGGATCCCTCCAGCACCAGGGCTTGCTTGGCCTCGGCATAGGTAACCCGCTCGGCCAGGGCCGTGAAATTGCTGCCTTCGATATCCGCATGGCCCGAGGCGACCATTTCGGTCGAGGGTCGCCCGCTGCCGTTTTCGAGTTGGGCCAAGGTCAGTTCGTCGCACTCCAGCCGCATGGCCCGGGGACCCCAATCGGCCGGATCGCCGTCGAGCGGCAACCGGCGCTCCCAGTGCCCCACCGGTCCGTAAACGGCGCGCACCCGATCGAAAAACGTAAGCTCTTTGCGAACCAGGTTGCCACGAATTCCGCGGCGGAACTGCACGCCTAAATAGGTCAGTTCAGTCGACACTCCCGGGGGCTCGGCCGGCGCCGGATCGGCCTGCGGCCCGAGTTTGCCCAGGCCGCCTGGCAGCGCCAGCGAAGTGCTGGCACCCCCGCGGCGCACCAGGTGCACCATGCCCGGCCCCACGGCGTTAATGGCCCCGCTGGGATGTTCGACCACCAGCTCCTGCACCGTCAATCGCTCGTCGCTCAGGGGGCCTTCGGCGTCGTACTGCACCCGGTCGAGCATCGCCCCCTGACGGCAAATCAGCGTTTGCAAACGCGGCGGCGGACCGGCGGTGGCCGAAAAATCGACGCGGTCGGCCAAGCGGACTTCGAGCACCTCGGTCGACAACGTCTGTGGAGGCAGCGAGGCAACCACCCGCTGCTGAAATCGTGCCAGTAGCCCGTCGAAGTCCAGCGTCCCCAGCCAGCGTACTTCCAGGGTTTCGTCCGAGCCGCCGGCGTTGGGCGGCAATGCCGGGAGCGCGGCAACCCCCATCCCGGGTCCGGCCAGGCTGGCCATCATGCCACCCCGAACCGGCAGCAACAGCTTTCCCCCCTGCTCCACCCGCAAGCGGTTGGCCCCCCGATCGAGCACAATCTTCTGACCATCCAAGTCCAGGCCCCGACCCTCCACGTGCCCCGGCATCCCCAGAATCGTGACCAGCATTTGGCCGGTAGCCGGCTGCTGAACTTCGACGTTGTCGCCCGTGATGACCACCGGCTGATCGTCGGGCCGAGCGGTTTGCGTTTCAACCACTTTCACACGCTGGCGCACATCGGCCCGCGAGAGCTCGCTGCGACCTCCGCGCATGCGCAGCTCGACTTGCAACAGCTCGCCTTCCACCTGGAAATGCTGCGCGGGCGGTTGGTTGGCCACCGGCTCGGCCGCGGGGGCTGGCAAGCCGGGTCCCGCCAGCGGCCGGCCCGAGGACGGCGGATCGGCGACCGCTCTGGCCTCGGGCGGCGGTGGCAATACCCCCGGCGGAACCGGCGCGGGCAAGCCCGGCTCGTGCAGCAGCCAAACTTTCAACGCGTCGACCCGGGCGGTGATCTGCGAGGAAATGATCTGCACGTTCTTCTGGGCCATCATCTGCTTGGGAATCAGCTTCGTCCGCGCGGCGCCGGTTCGGGCATCGGGCTCGGCGGGCACTTCATCAAACCAGGCATGAATCACTTCGGCATCGATGCCGCCCAATTCTTCCGCGAACACATGCGCGCTTCCCTCGATGGTAAGCACGTGCTCCCCCTCGTGTTCGGCGAACCGCACTCCCCGAGCCCAGGTCGCCTCGACCGGCCGCCGCCGACCCTCCTCCACCGCGCCCCCCGCGCCGCCGGGGCCCCGCCGCTCGGCGACCCAACCGTGCATCTGTCCAGGCCCCGTGGCAAAGAACGACCCCCAGGGGTTCCCCCCGGCGGGCGTGAAGTTGATCCGCGGGGCCCGCAGCTCGTCGGCATCGCGCGTGACAATCGCCTGCTGCGGGTCTTCCAACGTCACCGATCGGGTCCGAATCTGGTACTTCAGGTGTTGGCAGGTCGCTTCGGCTCGGGCCACGGGTGAGCGAACCTGTACGGGGTGCCCCTGAGCTTCGAGCCAATCGGGCTCGAGCCGGGGAATCTTCTGCGGCTGACCGGGCGTTCGCGGAGCCACCGCCCCGACCGGCGTGAAATGAATTGCCAACAACTCGCACCGCAGTTGGTCGGTGGTGCCGGTGGGGTGCAGCCGAACAACATCGACCGAATGGCGGAAGGTGGCGACGTAGTTCTCCAGGTCGAACCGAAACGGCCCCTGGCAGGTGATCTCGACCGGGGGCCCCTGCCGCTCCTCGGCCGTGCCAGGGGGCGCCGAGGGCGAGTCGGTGCCGGGCAACAACCCTTGACCGGCCATCACGGCCCGCATCGCCACTTCCTGCTTCAGTTCGAACCAGCGAATACCGCTGATGGTCGGCGAAGTGCTCTGGATGGCCGGGTCGGGGTGGGCATCGTTGAACAGCCGGATCTCCAGGTCGCGGCCCCGTCCCTGGTGAGCGCCCATGCGGAATTCGACCGGGTAGGGGCTCGTAACGCGTTCTTCCACGAGCACCAGGTCGCGGCAAACAATCTGCATGTCGTCGCCCGGCCCCGGTTGCTTTTGATCGCTGCGAATGGTGACTTTGCCAATCAGCTTGCCGCCGATCAGGCGGCCGATCTGAGCCCGTTGCAAGTCGAACGGCTGATCGAAAACCAGCTCGGCCCCCTCGGGGGCCCGCAGAATGATCGCCTGCCGACGCCGTTGTTCGTCGTCCAGCTCGGGCGAAGTGGGCAGCACGACCATGGTGCAGGGGGTCAGCAGCACCCGGCCGTCGCCCAGGTTGCGGTAGTTTTCCAGCAGTAACTTGCCCCGGGGCGATTCGAGAATCTTCGGCGAGCGGCGCTCCCACTCGTCCTCGCGGAACCAATAGGCCAGGTCGCTCCGCTGGCGGGCCACGGGGTCCAGCGGAACTCCGCCGGCCAGGCTGCTGGGGCCCCCCGACAGCCCGGTCACCGCCGCCGGTTCGACCAAGGGCACCACGGCCAGGGCATAAGCGCCATAGGCAGCCAGCACCAGGCCCAGCGCGACCAGGATTCGCGTGACGCGTGCGACCACGGCCTCTCCACCCGTCTTGGCCTATTCGGCGGCGTAGCGCTGCACCAGGTCGGCCCAGCGGCCCTGGGCCTGCAGTATGGTTTCGATCAATTCCCGCACCGCGCCCTGGCCACCGCCCTGGCGCGTGACCCAGTCGGCCGCCTCGCGGGCTTCGTTACAGGCGTCGGCCACCGTGGCCCCCAAGCCGGCCAGCCGCATCAACGGCAAGTCGGGCAGGTCGTCGCCGATGTAGGCCACTTGCTCCGGCCGAAGTCTCAGCTCGTCGAGCAGCCCCTGGGCCGCGCTTAGCTTGTCGTCGACCCCTTGGCGAATCAGCGTCACCCCCAACTCAGCCGCCCGGACTTCAACCACGTGCGAGGTCCGCCCGGTGATGATGCCGAACCGGTTGCCGGCCCGCTGCCAAAGTTTGATCCCCAGTCCGTCGCGAATGTGAAACCGCTTGGTTTCGATCCCCTGGTTGTCGAAGATCACTCCGCCGTCGGTCAGCACTCCGTCGACGTCGGACAGAATCAACTCGATCGCGCGGCATCGCTGGGCCAGTGAAATACTCATCGCGCTTTCCCATCAGGCTTGGGCCACCCCGACCGCCCTCATTGGGCGTCGGGAGCTTCAATTGGCTTCCACGGGCAGCCAGGCCACAACGTCGGTAATGTCGATCAGGCCCAGCGGCAGCCCCTCGCCATCCACCACCGGCAGCTCGCTAATCTTGCGTTCGGCCATCATTTGCACGGCGTCGCTCACCATGCCCCCCAGCGGCACCGTGCAAGGGGCGCTGGTCATCACCTCGCGTATCGGCCGGTCGAACGCCCAGTCGCGCCGGCTCTCGAACAAGCGGGCCAGGTCGCTGTCGGTAAATAGCCCGCTGAGCCTGCCCTGGGCATCGACCAGCATGATGGCCCCGCTGCGGCGATCCGGACGGCTCACCTCGACGAATACTTGCCGTACGGTCTGGGTTTCCTCGGCAATCCGGCACTCGTGTCGATGACGCATCAGGTCTTCCACCCGCGATAACTGCCGGCCCAGGCTGCCCCCCGGATGAAAACGGGCGAAATCGGCCGGGCTGAAACCACGCCGCCGACTGACGACCAGGGCCAAGGCGTCGCCCAAGGCCAGCATGGCCGTCGTGCTGGTGCTGGGGGCCAGGCCCAGATGACAGGCCTCTTGCAGAGGGCCCAGTTCCAGGGTCACCGTGGCCGTGCGACCCAGGGTGCTCGAGCGGCGCCCGGTTACCGCGATCAGGGCAACCGGCAACCGCACCAGCGACGGCAGCAACCGCACAACCTCTTCGGTTTCACCGCTCTGAGAAAGAATCAGTACCACGTCGTCGTGCCGCACCCGGCCCAGGTCGCCGTGCACCGCTTCGGCCGGATGCAGAAAATGGCTCCGCGTGCCGGTCGAGGCCAGCGTGGCGGCAATCTTCTGCCCGATAAGCCCCGCCTTGCCCATGCCGCTGACGATCACGCTCGAGCGGCATTCGAGCATCAACCGGGCGGCCTCGTTGAACTCCTCGCTCAGCCGCCCCGCCAACCGTTCGAGCGTGTGGGCTTCGATTCGAATGACCTCGCGCGCGTAAGCGAGCTGGTCCGCGGGGTTCCAACCTTCCTCGCCCAAGAGGGCCCTGCTCGTGCTCATGCCGAGGGTCTTCCTTGACCTGGCTATCGAAAGTCCGAACTGCTCACCCCGCCACGACTTGGGTCGTCGCTTAGGGGGGGCGGGATTGTAGGCGAAATCGGGCGGCTGGCGAAAGCCGAGTTGCGCCTGCCCCCCCCGGCAACGCGGCCCGGGTCGGCACGGGGCCAACCAACCCCTAAACCCCGCAAGTTGCGCGACGGGAAGCCCTTTCCCGGCCAGAGGATCCACCCGGCCCCGCCCCCCGCTGGGACCAGGAAAGCTAGGGTTCCGAGGAAATCTAGGGGGGCACCGTCGTGCCGCCGCGATCGGGGTCTCCCGGTTTCGGCGGCCGGGGCATGTAAAACCCGGATTTCCAGGTGTAAAACAGCAGGCTCAGGTCGTACGGCCCGGCCAGGTTTTCCCGACGTTGCGTACGCTCGGGGAACCTGAGGTTGAGCTGAGCTGGTCTGCCCCCGGTGCCGCCTGCCCGTGCGACCGTTGACTTCCCCTGCCTCGGAAAGGACCAGCCATGATCGTGACCACCAAGCAACTGTTCAACGAGGCCTACGGCCGCTACGCCGTGGGGGCCTACAACATCAACAACCTGGAACAGACCGTGGGGTTGTTCCGCGGCAATCTCGGCAAGCGCAATTCCAACTCTGAGCCGACCAGCGCCGCCGCTAGCGCCCCCTTCATCATTCAGATTTCCCGCGGTGCCCGCTCGTACACCGACAAGCGCTTTCTGGAAGCGATGATTCGCGCCGCGGAAGAGGTTTTTCCCGAGGCCATTTTCGCCGTGCACCTCGACCATGGCACCGAGGAAGCCTGCTACGACTGCATCGACAGCGGCTTCTACAGCTCGGTCATGATCGACGCCTCGCACGAATCGTTTGACGAGAACATCGCCATCACCCGCCGCGTGGTCGAGCGGGCGCACGAGCGGGGTCTCTCGGTCGAGGCCGAGCTGGGCATGCTCGGCGGCGTCGAGGAAGACATCCAGGTTTCCGAAGAACACGCCTGCCTGACCGATCCCGATCAGGCGGTCGAATTCGTCGAGCGCTCGGGGTGCGACTCGCTGGCCGTGGCCATCGGCACCTCGCACGGCGCCTACAAGTTCAAGGGCCGGCAGGGGCTGCACTTCGACCGCATTCAAGCCATTCAGGCCCGGCTCCCCAACTACCCGCTCGTCATGCACGGCTCGTCGAGCGTGCCCAAGAGCTGGGTCGACCGCATCAACGCGGCGGGCGGCCACTTGCCCGAAACCAGCGGAGTGCCCGAGGAAGACTACCTGCCCGCGGCGCGGCTGGGTGTAACCAAGGTGAACATCGATACCGATGGCCGGTTGGTTTGGTGCGGCGTGTATCGCGAGGTGTTCCGCGACCAGCCCACCGAGTTCGACCCCCGCACGGCCGGCAAGCCGTTTATGGCGGCCTACGCCGACTACATCATTCACAAGAACCAGATGCTCGGTTCCGCCGGAGAACTCGAATCGGTGCGCCAGGCGCTGGCTACCGCCACGGTTTAACGGCCGAACCATCGACCAGCCGCCCACTGCGCGCCTGGCGGATGATTGCAGCCCGAGCGCCTCACCTGCCGCGGTGAGGCGCTCTAGGGCGCCTCTGGCCAATCACCTCGTCTCCGTGCGCCGCGCCCCAAGATTCTTGCCCGCCGGGCGAATACCCCCGGGGCGGTTATTCTCCGCGCGGTTGGTTGGGCGAGCCTTGGGTCAGCGATGAATCGAGCCGCACATTGGGCCGTGGGCTGTCAACTGCTTTCTGCCGCCTACTTGCAGGTGGTCGAATGGGTGCCGTTGGCGCCCTGGAACAATCTGACCCACGGCAATGGGCAAGCAGGGCTCGACCTGGCCCTGCTCGGGGCACAGCTCTTGACCGCGCTGGCCTATGCCCGGGGCCGGCTGGTCAGTATGGTGCTGGGCTGGTTGGGCTACGCCGTCTGGCTCTACCTGCAGTGGCAAAGCTGGTGGCAACCCTACCTGTTTGGCGGTCGCACCGTGGGGCCGAACTGGTACTTCGCCCACACCTGGAAGGTGCTGCCCGTCTGGGGCGATCGCCCCACGCCCGACGCCAACCACATGGTGCTGCAGCTAACCCTCGTGGCGGTGCTCATCACTTCGGCCTGGGCCATCCGCGCCGTGGCTCGATCGAATTCCGCTTTCCGCCAGGCAAGCCCAGGGCTGGCTCAAAGCGGCTAACGGGAATTCCGTTCTCGGTTCACGTGCGCGCTCCCCCTTCAAGGGCGCGCTTGTTCGTCTTCCGTGGCTTTGAGATACTGCACGCCCTGGACCGCTCGACGCGGCCCGCTGGGCGAAGCTTGTCTCGGCTCGAGGAACGGACGCATGGCCGACCCCTGGAAGCTCGACGCACCCCCGCTCGACGACGAACCGCTGCCGGGGTATCCCGATGCGCTGCATCTGGAGCTGGAGATTCAGGATCCCGACATCGTCGCGGCGCTCGCCGCCGTTCCGCCTGGCGAGGCTCGGCTCGAGTTCGCCCTGGCGGCCCTGAAAATTGGTGTCTTGGCGCTGGCCCAGGCCCGGGGCCAGCTCGACGGCGAAACCGTCCGCCGCGAAAGCCAGCGGATGCTCGATCGCCTGGCCCAGGAACTGGGACAACACGCCCAACTGCTCCAGCAGCGGCTCACCTCAACCTTGCGCGAGTATTTCGATCCACAAAGCGGGCGATTCGAAGAGCGGATTCAGCGGCTCGTTCAGCGCGACGGAGAACTGGAATCGGTGCTCCACCGCCAGGTGGGAGGAAACGACTCGGAACTCACCAGGACGCTTACCGCCCATTTCGGCGAGAGTAGCCCCCTGATGAAATTGCTGGCGCCCGATGCCTCGCAGGGCCTGCTCGTGGCCCTGCGCGAAACACTGGGCGAGCAACTCGGCCACCAGCGCAACCAGGTGCTGGCCGAGTTCTCGCTCGATCGACCAGAGTCGGCCTTGTCGCGCCTGGTGGGCGAACTGACCAAGAGCCAGGGGCAGCTTACCGGCCAGCTTCAGGGGAAGATCGACACCGTGGTGGCCGAGTTTTCGCTCGACAAAGAGGATTCGGCCCTCAGCCGGCTGGTGCGCAACGTGGACCGGGCTCAGCGCACCATCACCGCCGAATTCTCGCTCGACAGCGAGCAATCCGCCCTTTCGCGGCTCAAGCAGGTGCTCGACGACACCCACAAAGCCATCCACGATCATCTCACGCTCGACAACGAACAATCGGCCCTGGCCCGGCTCAAGCGCGAATTGCTTTCGCTGCTGGACGAGCAAACCCAGCACAATCAGAAATTCCAGGAAGAGGTCAAGGTAACCCTGGGCCAAATGGTTGCCCGCCGCCAAGAAGCCGCCCGCTCCACGCGCCATGGCCATACCTTTGAACAGGCCGTTTTCGAGTTTCTCCAGCACCAGGCCCAGGCCGCCGGCGACGTGGCCCGCTTTGTGGGCGACACCACCGGGTTGATTCGCAACTGCAAGGTGGGCGACTGCCAATTGGAACTCGGGCCCGACAACGCCGCCGCCGGCGCCACGCTGGTGATCGAGGCCAAACAGGCGGCCGGCTACGACCTGGCCAAGGCCCGCGCCGAACTGGAAGAAGCCCGCAAGAATCGCGGCGCCCAGGTGGGTCTGTTCGTGTTCTCGCGGCAGTCGGCCCCGGCCGCGCTCGAGCCAGTGGCCCGCTACGGCTCCGACGTGGTCGTGATCTGGGACGCCGAAGACCCTCAGACCGACCTGGCATTCAAGGCCGGGCTTGCCATTGCCAAGGCCCTCTGCATGCGCGCCGCGTCGGCCCGCCATGCCCAAACCGCCGACTTCGACACCCTGGAAAAGGCCGTGCTGGAAGTCGAGCGCCAGGCCGGCAGCCTGGACGAAATCGTCCGCTCGACCGAAACCATCAGATCGGCGGGCGACAAGATTCTCAAGCGCGTCGAGATCGCCAAGCGGGCGCTGGAGCGGCAGGTGGAAACGCTCTCCGAAACACTCGCCAGTTTGAAAACCCAGTGGGCCGGCACCAGCGACGGCTAGCCGGGCGATGCCAGGTCGGCAATGGTTTTTTGCAGCCGCCGCATGCCCCCTAGCCAGCGGTCGTAATCGGCCGCCTTGCGCTGAAAGTACTCGGCCACTTCCGGATGTGGCAGAATCAGAAACCGTTCCTCGGCCAGCCCCGCAATCACGCACTGGGCCACCTGCTCGGGCTCCAGGGCCGTGGCGGCCAGCAGCCGTCCCAGGTCGCCCGCCGGGCCCGCGGCGCCGGTATCCAGCATTCGCGTGCGCACTCCCTGGGGGCACAGGCAAGAAACGCGCAGCCCCTGGCCCCCATAGGTCATCGCCAACCACTCGGCCAAGGCCACCGCGGCGTGCTTGGAAACCGCGTACGGGGCCGCCCCAATCTGAGTCAACAGCCCTGCCGCCGAGCAGGTTTGTAGCAAGTAGCCGCCCCCCCGCTCGAGCATGCCCGGTACCACGGCCCGGGCGGCGTACAGGTGGGCGAAAAAGTTGATGTCGAGCACTTGGCGCCAGGCTTCGTTCGAGGCTTCGAGCCCCCCCGGCGGGCCCAAGATGCCCGCATTGGAACAGAACAAGTCGATCGGCCCCACCCGCTGCTCAACCCGCGCCACCAGGCGCGCCAGGTCGGCTTCGTTGCTGACGTCGCAGGGAACCGCGACAGCGTCGATCTCGTCGGCCACGGCCGTGGCCGCCGCTTCGTCCAGGTCGGCCACCACCACCGCCCGCGCCCCCTCGCTGGCGAAGCGCCGGCAGAGAGCCCGCCCGATACCATGCCCACCCCCGGTAACGACAACCACGCGATCGCGCAGATGCATGACGATTCGGCTCCGCCCGAGTACACCAAAACCGGTAGTTTCCCTGGCCGAAGCACGGCCGATCCTGCACGAGACAGTCCGAGGGCGACAGGCCGCCGGTTCCTAGTTCGCCCAAAGCGTCGGCAATGACAGTGCGTCATCGCCGAGCGCGTGTGCGGCCAGGCAGCCAACCCAATCCTCGCATGTTCTGCCGACGACGCTCGGACCCTGACCCGTTGCGACAACGGAGCAATTAGCCCGCAAGCCCGGGGAGCCCGCCGGTGCTGTCGCCGAATCGTTCGACCGCCACCCCCATGCGTGCGAGCAGCTCCACGTACAGGTTACCCAGCGGGGTTTCCTCGGGGTATTCCAGGTGCTGCCCGCCAGCCAAGGTGCCGCAACCCCCGCCGGCTAAAAGCACGGGCAAGTGGTCGTGATTGTGGCGATTGCCGTCGCCGATGCCGCTGCCGTAAACCACCATTGAGTGATCGAGCAGGCTGCCCTCTGCCTCGGGCGTGTCGCGCAGCTTGCTGAGCAGCCGGGCCAATTCCTCGACGTGAAAGCGGTTGATCTGGCGAATCTTGGCCTGCTTCTCCTCGTCGCCGCCGTGATGCGAGAGGTCGTGGTGCCCCTCGGGCACATCGATCTGCTTGTAGCTGCGGTTGCTCCCTTCGTTGGCAAAGACAAAGGTGCAGACCCGCGTCAGGTCGGCCTGGAAGGCCAGCACGATCATGTCGTTCATCAGCTCCAGGTGCAGCCGATAGTCCTTCGGAATCCCCTCGGGCCGGGGATAATTCGCGGTGTTTTGCACCGGCCCTTCGTATTCAGTCCGCTCGAGCCGCTGCTCCACTTCGCGCACCGAGTGCAGGTACTGGTCGAGCTTGCGGCGGTCCTCGCGCCCGACGCGGCCGCGCAGCCCATTGGCATCCTCGAGCACCAGGTCGAGCACGCTGCGGCGGTAAAGTTGCCGCCGGGCTCGGGCCTGGGCCGATTCGCCCGGTACGTCGCCGGCAAACAGGCGGTCGAACACGGCCCGGGGATCGACCTCCTTGGCCATCGGCATCGATTCGGTTCGCCAGGAAATGTTGCTCGAATAGGCGCAGCTATATCCGGTGTCGCAACCGCCGGCCTGCAGCCCCTTCTCGCAGCCCAATTCCAGCGAGGGAAACCGCGTGGCCCCGCCGAGGTGCTGAGCCGCGAATTGATCGACCGAGACGCCCGCGCGAATGTCGCCCCCGGCCGTCTTCAGCGGATGGGCCGTGGTCAAAAAGGCCGCCAGCGAGCGGGCATGGTCGCCACCGCCGTCGCCGTGGGCCCGGGCCTGGTTGAGCGTGAGCCCGCTGAGCACGCTCCACTGCTGCCGCAGCGGGGCAAGCGGCTCCAAGATCCACGGCACCTCGAAGTCGCGACCGGTCACGGTCGGCTTCCAATCGGGCACATGAACCCCGTTGGGCACGTAGAGAAACGCCAGGCGGTTGGGCGCGCCGGCCGAGGAGGTCGCGGCCCGGCCCATCCGCAGGGGGCGCATGCATTCGAGCATCGGCAAAGCCAGCGCCGTTCCCATCCCCCGCAACACAGTTCGTCGTGACAGAACACGCGGGCTCATGGCGTTTTCTCCTCCGAGGGATTCCCCAGGCGGCGACGTCGGAAGGGGTCGCTGCGAACGATCCCCAAGATCAGGCTCGAGGATCGATCACCCGCGGCCGCGACCTGGCTGGCCAATTCATCGACCGCGCACTGGTCGCTATCGGCCAGCGAACGGCCCAGGGCATACACTAACATCTGTTGGGCCAGCGTGCGACGAAACTCCGCCTGACGCTGAACCAAAATTCGCCGCAACTCGGCCGGACCGCGAAAAGCCGACCCGTCGGGCAACTCTCCCGAAGCGTCAATCTCGCTACCCGACTCGCGGTCGCGCCAACCGCCGATGGCGTTGAAATTCTCCAGCCCGAATCCCAGGGGATCCATCTTGGCGTGGCAGGCCGCGCAGCTCGGGTTGGCGCGGTGCGCCTCCATTCGTTCGCGCAGCGTGGCTCCGGCCGTCGCTTGATTGTCTTCCGACAACTCGGGCACATTCGGCGGCGGTGGCGGCGGAGGACTGCCCAGCAACTGCTCGAGCACCCATTTCCCCCGCTTCACCGGCGAAGTCCGCGTGGGGTTCGATGTCACCGCCAAGACCCCGGCCAGCCCCAACACCCCGCCGCGGCGGTCGTCGGTCCAAACCACCTGGCGAAACTCGGGACCCACCACGCCGGCCAGACCGTAGTGCCGGGCCAGCCGCTCGTTGACGAACCCGTACGGGGCATCCAGCAATTCCAACAGGCTTCGATCCTCGCGCATTACATAGCCCAGCAGTTCCACCGCTTCCTGCCGCATGGCGCTGCGCAAGTCTTCGTCCCAAGTGGGAAACCGTTCCGGATCGGGACTCAGCTTGTCCAAGTTCCGCAGCGTCAGCCACTGCAGTCCAAAGTTTTCAACCAGCGCCGAGGAGCGCGGGTCGGCAATCATCCGCCGCACTTGCGTCTCGAGCTGCGCGTCGAACTGATCCGTGCCGGCTAGCGACAGCAGCTCTTCGTCGGGCATGCTGCTCCACAGGAAATACGAAAGCCGCGTGGCCAGTTCGTAGGGATTCAGGTCGCGGGCCAGAAACGGCGCCGGAGCGGCTTCGGCCTCGCCGCTTTCGCTTGTTTCCCCGCCGTCCGCCGCCGCGACTTGCTCTGCCTCGGGCCCGGAGGGTTCGTCCAGTTCGATCCGAAACAGGAAATAGGGCGACACCAATACCGCCTCGACCACCAATTGCAGCCCGCGCTCGACCGACTCGCCTTGCTGACGCGCCAATTCGACCAGCTTGATCAGCCGGGCAACTTCTTCGGCGCGCGCCGGCCGGCGAAAGGCCCGGGTAGCCAATCGAGTGACGATCTCTTCGATCGCCGCCGGACTGTCTGCCGCGCGGAAAATGATTCGTCGATGGCTCTCTGCCGGCTCCCGTGGCGGCGCGTCGAGCGGACCGGTAACTTCGAGCGACTCGACGTACAAATTGCGGTCGGCTCCGACACCATCAGCGGCTTCAGGCCGGTAATAATCGTTGGAAAACTCGAGCGCTATTTCGACCGGGCCGGCCGGCCAAGCCAGCGTCGCCTCGTACAGGCCCGGGGTGTCGCGCGGGTCGGTCACGTCGAACTGGGCCACTGCTTGTCCGGCCAGCTTGAGCACCAGCCGCGGCGGCTCATCGCCCGCCTGATCCCCGCACGCCCGGAGCGCCAGCCGGTAGCGCCCGGCCGGCAAGTCGAGTCGCTCACGGGCAGCGCCGGCGGAATAAAACGCCAGCCACTGGTCTTGTGGTTCGGCTCCCGTCGCGCTCCATTGCGCCACCGCGTAGGTTTGGCTCGGCGGCCGACTGGTTTCCGGGGCCACGATCGCTTCGGCGGCAATCTCAGCGGCCGCCGTCAGAAACTTTTCCATCAGCACCGGCGGGAGCGAAAGCGCGTCGGCGATCGTGTCGAATCCGGCGGCCACGTCGTCGGCCGGAAAATCGGCGGTCGGCCGATAATCGACCCCCACCAGGTCTCGCACCGTGTTGCGGTACTCCGCCCGATTCAGCCGTCGAATGGTCACCCGCCCCGGGTCGCGCGGGCCCACGCAATCAACCGCGGCCAGGTGCTCGCGAATCCACCCGGCCAGCGCCCCTCGCGAACCTGCCGGGGGTTGCTCCGCCCCGTCGGGAGGCATCCCTTCCACCTCGAGCATTTCCGCCACTTGCAGCCAGTGCGACCGCTGTCCGCGGGCAACCGCGAAATCGTTGAACTGATCGAGCGGGAAGGCTCCCTTGGGGCTTTTTCCCGCATGGCAGCCGTGGCAGTACTGCTTCAGGTAGGGCAGCACCGACGCCGCAAAGTAATCGGCGGGGGCCATTTCACCGCCGGCCGAAGCGGCTACTTCATCCGCCGCCGGCTCGGGCTCATCGGCCACGGCAAACCTCTCCGGCCCAGCAAGCAGCAAACTCACGACCAGCGCCGCCAGAGTCCGCCGCGCTACTGGGCAGCCGCACCAGCCACGGCCGGACGGGCCCTGGCCAGGTGCCGGGCAGAGTCGGCTCGGAGGCAATTCCTGGCCCAGCCGAAGCGAAATGTCGGGAGGCGTAACGATCGCTGAAATCCTCAGGAAAACATGTGTCCCGCGCGGCGCGACGATTCTAACCCGGCAGTTCCTTGCGCCGCATCCATAGCCCCCCAGTTAGCTTACCTCGGGGCCCGGGGCCAGGTTTCCCATTCCGAGCCAGTTCCGGATCGAGAATCTGATCTGCTTTATAAACTACAACTCATTACCCTGAAACGCTTTACAGGCAATCTACCCAGTGGCCGACTTGCCCCTGCGAGACTTCTCCGGGGCCTGGCGGAGTCTGGCTGGCCCGCAATTTCGAGTCGTTACGGTCCAGAGCGTATATTGGCGACCGGTCGCAGTTCCTGCGGTGCTACGCACCGGGGTTCGGACCGGTGGCCTTGGTCATCTTCGCCTCTCTCTCTGGCCCCTGACGGCCCCTTGGGTGGTGAGCGACTATGAATCGAATGGGTACCCCTGCCGTCAGCTTCATGCTGCTCGCTTGGCCCTGGGCCCTGGCCCTTGCTGAATCGACCGACGAATCGGCCGAGCTGCGGGTTCCGCCCGGCTTCGTCGTCGAACAAGTGGCCGGCCCTCCGCTGGTTACCCATCCCATGATGGCCAGCTTCGACGATCAGGGGCGGCTCTATGTGGCCGACGCGGCGGGCGTGAATCTCGAGGCCGAAGAACTGTTGCGCGAGCTGCCCAATCGCATGCTGCGCCTGGAAGACACGGACGGCGACGGCCGATTCGATCGCAGCACCGTGTTCGCCGATCGCATGACCTTTCCCATGGGTTCGCTCTGGTATCGCGGGGCGGTTTACGTTGCCAGTCCACCGAGTATCTGGAAGCTAGTCGATACCGACGACGACGGTGTCGCCGACCAGCGCGACGAACTGGTCAGCAAGTTCGGCTTCATCGGCAACGCTGCCGACATCCACGGCTGCTTTCTCGGCCCCGACGGGCGCATTTATTGGTGCGACGGGCGCCACGGCCATGAATTCGTCGATAGCCAGGGCCGCTCGCTTTCCAAGGGCAAAGCTGCCCGGATTTTCTCCTGTCATCGCGACGGTTCTCAGGTCGAAGTTTTCTGCGGCGGTGGCATGGACAACCCGGTCGAGCTGGCCTTCAGCCCCGAGGGTGAGTTGTTTGGCACCATGACCTTTTACAATCCCGACGACGTTCGCCACGACGCGCTGGTTCATTACCTATACGGCGGCGTCTATCCGCGCAAGCACGAGGTTGTGCGCGAGTTTGCCCGCACCGGCGATTTTTTGCCCCCCTTGCGGCTCTACGACACTGTCGCCCCGGCCGGCTTGTGCCGTTACCAGGGCGAGGCCTGGGGCGAGGAGTTTCGCGACAACCTGTTTTCGGTCCACTTCAACACCCATCGCGTGCTGCGCCATCGGCTTCAAAGGGTGGGGGCCAGCTACCGGGCCGACGACGAAGACTGGCTCGTCTCGCCCAACATCGACTTCCACCCCACCGACGTGATGCAAGACGCCGACGGCAGCCTGCTGGTCATCAACACGGGTGGCTGGTTCCGTCATGGTTGTCCGACATCTCAGGTAGCCAAGCCCGAGATTCTGGGCGCCATTTACCGCATTCGTAAGGCCGACGCCCAGCCGCTCGACGACCCGCGCGGGCTACGACTGGCCTGGCAAAACGCCCCCCTACCGGCCCTGGCCGAGCGGCTGGGCGATCGCCGCCCGGCGGTGCGCGAGCGGGCGATCGACACCCTGGCCCTGCGGGGCGACGAAGCGGTCGGCACCCTGGCCGCGCTGGTGGGTCCGCGGGAATTCGAGGTCGAGCGCGCGCTGGGGGCCGTTTGGGCGCTAACCCGGATCGACACCCCCTCGGCCCGCCAGGCCTTGCGAGCGGCCCTCGATTCACCGCACGCCTCGGCCCGGCTCGCCGCGGTTCGCGCCTTGGGAACGCTGCGCGACGTCGACGCCCTGGAGCGCCTGATCGCGCTGGTCGAGGATCCCGACCCGGCCCTCCGCCGCGAGGCGGCCACCGCCCTGGGAAGACTGGGGCGCGGCGAGGCCGTGGCGCCGCTGCTGGCCGCGCTGGCCACCGACCCCGAGCGAATGATCGAACACCCGCTGATTTACGCCCTCGTTGAGTTGGGCCAGCCCGAGTTGACCCGGGCAGGTCTAACCGCCGAACACCCCCTGGTCCGCCGCGGCGCGCTGATCGCGCTCGATCAAATGTCGGGCGGCAACCTTACCGCCGACCAGGTCGTGTCTCTGGTCGATTCAGGCGAGCCGGCGCTTCGCCTGGCCGCGCTGGGGGTCTTGGAGAAACATCCCCAGTGGGCCCCCGAGCTGAGAACCGCCATCGAGCGTTGGATGAGCGCCGAGGTGCTCACCCCGGCCGATCAAGAGCGGTTGCGCGGTGCCCTGGTGGCGCTGGCGGTCGATGCCGAACTGCAGCAGCGAATCGCCGCGCGGCTGATCGATTCGGGTAGCTCGTCCGGGCTGCGGACCGTGCTGTGCGAGGCGATCGTCCAAAGTCAGCTCGAGCCGACTCCGGCCCTGTGGCACGAAGCCGTGGCCCGTGCCCTCGGCGCCTCGGAGCCGGCGCTCGCCGAAACGGTGCTCTGGACGATCGACTCCCTCGGCCCAGAGACGTTCGTCGATTCGCTCGAACGGTTCTGTCAGCGCCCCGGGCTCGATCCGACAATTCGCTCGCGGGCCTGGACCCTACTGGGCCGCGGCGGGGGGCGGCTACCGACCGAGGCTTTCTCGGCCCTGGTTCAGAGGGCCGCGGCCGGCGATTCCGACGAATTCAGCGCCTTTGATCGTCGCCTCACGGCCTGCGACGCCCTGGGCCGGGCCCGGCTCTCCACAACGCAGCGCTTGGAGTTGGCCCCGGTGCTCACCGGCGCCGGTCCATTGGAACTGCCCCGTTTGTTATCGGCCATCGGCGGAATCGATCCGGCCGACGCAACGGTCCAGCGCGGCGAAACCTTGCTGGCCGCCGCCCTCAGCGCCCCGGGCCTGGCCGCCATCGAACCGGGCGATTGGAACCTGGCTTGGGCGGTCTATCCCGAAGCGATCCGGCAAAAAGCCGCCGCGGCCTGGCAGCAGCGCCGCGCTCCACCCGCCGCCGATCGGGAGAAGCTCGACTCGCTGTTGACCCGGCTCTCACCGGGCAGTCCCGAGCGTGGTCGGCAGGTGTTCTTCGGCCACCAGGCGGCGTGCAGCGGTTGCCATCGCATTGGTGACAGCGGCGGACAGGTCGGGCCCGATTTGTCCACCATCGGGCGAATTCGCGTGCGCCGCGACCTGGTCGAGTCCATTCTGCTGCCCAGCGCGTCGCTGGCCCGGGGGTACGAAAGCGTAGTGGTAAGCACCAGCGGGGGGCTGACCCACACGGGCGTGTTAAGTCGGGAAAGCCCCGCGGCCATTCATTTGCGGACGGCCCGGCGCGACGAGCTGCGAATTCCCCGTTCCCAGATCGAGCAGTTGGTCCCCTCGGCCACATCGGTGATGCCGACCGGGCTCGATGCGGTGCTGGGTCCGGAACAGCTCAGCGACCTGGTCAGTTACCTGGAAAGCCTGCGCTAACGAAATTGCCGGCCGGCGGGGGCCGCCGACCCCGAAATCCCGGCGACGAATCCGGTTGACTTACGGGGCTCTCGTAACCGATACTTGCCCGGTTAGCTGGGGTTAACCGCAACGGGCCGGCAGAGGGGGAGCATTCCTCACGCTCGTTGCATCGGGGTGCGGCGCATTGGGGGTCGGTCTGGCTCCTGCGCCGCCAGGACGACCTAGAACGGACCATATAGGGGGAGTTTAGCAATCGAACGCTCGCAACGGGTGAACGAACAAATCCGCATTTCTCCGGTGCGGGTCATTTCCGCAGACGGCCAGCAGCTCGGCATCATGCCCACCGATCAAGCGCTGGCCCAGGCTCGTGAAGCCGAACTCGATCTGGTCGAAGTGGCGCCCAATGAGCGCCCTCCCGTGTGCCGCATCATGGACTTCGGGAAGTTTAAGTACCAGCAGAAGAAACGGCTCCACAAGGGCCAGGTCCACCACAGCAAGATCAAAGAGATCCGCGTTCGTCCCAAGACCGACGAACACGATCTGGGGGTCAAAGTTACCCACGCCAAGGAATTTCTGGCCCAGAAGAACAAGGTGATTATCTCAGTGGTCTTCCGGGGCCGTGAATTGGCCCACATGGAAGAAGGCCAGCGCGTGGTGCGCCAGATCCTCGAACAACTCGATTCGCTGGGCAAGGTCGAGTCGGCCCCCAGCCAGCAGGGCAAGCGGATCGTGGCCGTGGTGGCCCCCAAATAGCCCTCCTTGCCAGCCGGCGGCAGGTGGTGCCCCCTCGGGCGTTGGTCAACCTCCCAGGTGGTCGGTCCGCGCGGCCGCTGGCCAGCGGCCCCTCGCCCCGGGTTGTTCCTGGGGGTGCCTGGCGAGCCGGGGAAATCTTTGCCGCTTCCAGCCTGGCCGATGCCCTTCCCTCGGCTCCCGGGGCCGATATAATCTGGGTTTCCCCTAAACGGTCCCCCGGGCCTCTGGCAGGTGCCAGACTGCCCGTTGCCGACGTGTGCGGTGCTTTTATGCCCAAGCAAAAGACTCACAAGGCCACTAAGAAGCGTTTTCGTGTCACGGCCAGCGGCAAGGTGAAGAGCCAATCGGCCTTTACCCGCCACCGCATGACCCGCCGCACTGCCAAGCGCAAGCGCAACCTGCGCGGCACTTCGGTGATCGAGGGGGTCGAAACCGCCAAGATTGTCACCCTGCTCAACGGCTACAGTTACTGAGCTGCGGCAGACTGAGCTATCGCAGTTGCAGTAACTGAGCACCCAGATGCAGCGACGCGATCCGGCCCAGTCCGGAGCGTCGCGCGGCGCAAGCCGCGAGCGAACCGGTTGCGGAGAACCCACGGCGCTGGCCCAATCAGTGCCTCGGCCCTCGGTGATCGTTCGCTCGAAACCGGCCGGCATCGCCCGCAAGGCGATCGCCAGCCCCCAATCGGCCCCGCGGCGGCACATGGTCCGCGGCGGCCGATGGCGCGAATCGGGCTGAACAACGCGTCTCGACCCACGAGACGGGCCTCGCATTCGCCCCCAGGTGAAAGGTTGCCTTTCCACCATGCGTACGACCAAAGGGGCGGCCCGCAATAAGGCCAAACGCCGCCTGTTCAAGAAGGTCAAAGGGTTTGTCGGCGGACGCCGCAAGCTACTGCGAACCGCCAAGGAAACGCTGGTCCGCTCGGGCGTATACGCATTTCGCGACCGCCGCCGACGCCGCCGCGATTTCCGCCGCCTGTGGATCATTCGCATCAACGCCGCGGTTCGCGAGCGCGGGCTGCGCTACAGCGAGTTCATCCACGGGCTGGAAAAGGCCCAGATCGGGCTCGATCGCCGCTCGCTGGCCGAGCTGGCCGTCGCCGATCCGGCCGGGTTCGACGTCGTGGTCGCCCTGGTGAAACAGGCCCTGGCCGCCTAGCCGGCGCTCCGCACGCCGCGCACGGTTTGAAGGGCTTTCCCGGTTGCTGCGTCCGGCGATGCGCGCGGGCCAGGGTGCTCGTGCCCAAAGTGTGCGGCGCTTCCCGTTTCCCGAGGAGCTGCTCGATGGAACTCGACCAGTTTCTCCAGCAGTTGCAAGAACTGCAGGAGTGGGCCACCGAGCGCCTGCAAGCGGCCGCCTCGAAAGATGACGTCGAGGCCGCCCGGGTCGAGTTCCTGGGCGCGCGAAGCGGCCGACTCAAGGAAGTGCAAAAAGGGCTCGGTGCCGTTCCCAAGGCCGACAAACCCGCCGCCGGCCAGCGGTTCAACGAGGTCAAGCAGTCGCTTGAGACCCTGCTGCAAGAGGCGCAAAACCGCCTGGCTCAGGCTGGTGCCTCGGCGACCGGACAGCAGTTCGATCGCACCGTTCCCGGGCGTCGCCGCCGGGTGGGCCGGCTGCACCCGCTGACGCAGACGATCGAGCACCTCAAGGAAATCATGGGCCGGCTGGGCTTCTCGGTGGCCGAGGGGCCCGAGGTGGAAGACGAGTGGCACAACTTTGAGGCCCTCAACATTCCCGCCTGGCACCCAGCCCGCGACCCCCTGGAAAACATTTATCTCAAGCTGGCCGAGCATACGGCGGGGGGCCCGCTGCTGTTGCGCAGCCAGACCAGCACCGTCCAGATTCGGGTCATGGAGGGGCGCCAGCCTCCGGTGCGGATCATCGCCCTGGGCCGGGTCTATCGGCCCGACACGCCCGACGCCACGCACTACCCCATGTTTCACCAAATCGAGGGGCTCCTGGTCGAGCCAGGCGTAACCATGGCCGACCTGAAGAGCGTGCTGCGGTTGTTCGCCATTAGCTACTTCGGCGGCGACGTGCACATTCGTTTCCGGCCCTCGTTCTTTCCGTTCACTGAGCCCAGCGTCGAAGTCGATTTCGAATGGAACGGCCGCTGGATCGAAATGGGCGGAGCCGGTATGGTCGACCCCAATGTGCTGGCCGCCGTGGGGTACGACCCCGACGAAGTGAGCGGCTTCGCCTTCGGCTTGGGGGTCGAGCGAATCTGTGCCCGGCGGCACAACGTGACCGACATCCGCGAGTTCTACAAGAACGACGTGCGTTTCCTCCGGCAGTTTTGAGTCGCCACCGATGATCGTTTCCTGGCAATGGCTGCGCGACTACGTAGCCCTCGAGATCCCGCTCGCCGAGCTGGAGTCGCGGCTGATGATGGCCGGTTTCAACCACGAGAGCACCACGCCGGTCGGGGAAGACTGGGCCGTCGATTTCGAGATCACCAGCAATCGGCCCGATTGCCTGGGGCACATCGGCCTGGCCCGCGAGGCGGCCGTGTTGTTTCACCAGCCGCTGCGCCTGCCCGATCCCCATCCGCCTGAGTCGGGGCCCGCCGCGCAGCGCCAAATAACCGTCCGCGTGGAGTGCCCCGAACTGTGTCCCCGCTACACGGCCCGGGTCGTTCGCGGCGTCCAAGTCGGGCCCAGCCCGGCCTGGCTTCGCAACCGCCTGGCCACGGTGGGCGTGGCCTCGATCAACAACGTGGTCGATGTGACCAACTACGTGCTCTGGGAAAGCGGCCAGCCGCTACACGCCTTTGACCTGGCCCGACTCGAGGGTCCGGCCATCGTGGTTCGCCAGGGCCGCCCCGGCGAACGGATCGAAGCCATCGACCATCGCACCTACGACGTGGGGCCAGGCACCTGCCTGATCGCCGATGCTACTCGTCCCGTCGGCATCGGCGGCATCATGGGGGGCGCCGGTTCCGAAGTCACTCCCGGCACCACCGACCTGGTGATCGAAGCGGCCGAGTTCGACCCGGCCGCGATTCGGGCCACCGCCAGGCGACTGAACCTGCACAGCGACTCGTCGTACCGCTTCGAGCGCGGGCTCGATCCGGTCGGGGTCGACTGGGCCAGCCGCCGCGCTTGCCAGTTGATTCTCGAGTTGGCCGGCGGCCAGCTCTCGTCGGGTGTGATCGACGTCGGCCGCCCGGTTCCCCCTCGCCAGTCGGTTGTGTTGCGGCTCGATCAAATCGAGCGCGTGCTGGGCATCACGGTACCGCGCGAGCGGGTCATCCATATTCTCGCCTCGCTGGGGGGCGAAGTAGTGCGGTCGCATCCGGCATCGGTCGAGATCATGCCTCCCAGTTGGCGGCGCGACTTGGAGCGCGAGATCGACCTGGTCGAGGAAGTGGCCCGCATCAACGGCTACGATGCCATTCCTGAAGACGTGCGCGTGCCGATGGCTGCCTCGGCCCGCTCGGCCGAGGACCGGCTGCTCGAGCGGGCACGGCAACTCCTCACCGCCTACGGCTGCGACGAGGCCATGACCGTCAGCCTGGTGCCGGCCGAGTGGTCGACCGCTTTTTCGCCCTGGACCGGCGCATCCGCGCTCCAGTCGCAAATGCCGCTGCTGCGCGGAGCCGATCACCTGCGCCGTAGTCTGGTACCCAGCTTGCTGGGCGCCCGGCGAACCAACGAATCGCTCGGTAACACCGAATGCGACCTGTTTGAAGTTGCCCACATCTACCTGCCCACGGCCACCGGTCTGCCCCGCGAGGAACGGGTCGCGGCCTTCGTTTTGGCAGGGGAATTCGCCGATGCCAAGGGGCTGGTCGAACATCTGGCCGGCTTGGTGAGCGACCTGGTATTGGAGGTGCGCCCAATCGACCAGTCGCTGCTCGACCGGCAGCGTTCGGCTGAAATCGTGCTGGGCGACCAGCCGCTGGCCGTCGTGGGCGAGCTCTCGGCCGAGGCGCTCAAAACCTTCGAGCTGCGCGGCCCGGTCGCCATCGGCGAGCTGCGCTTGGGCGTCTTGGGCCAGCACGCGACGGGGCCCCCGCAGTATCGCCGGCTCTCGACCCAGCCGCCGCAAACGCGCGACCTGAACCTGGTGGTTGCCGAACCGGTAACCTGGGCCCAGGTACAAGCCATTGCCCGCCGCGAGGCCGGGCCCGACCTCGAGTCGCTCGAATTTCGAGATACCTATCGCCACCCCGAGCAGATCGGCTCGGGCCAGAAGAGCCTGCTTTTCAGCCTGGTGTTCCGCGGCCAGCAGCAAACCCTGACGGGCGCCGAAGTCGATGCCGCCATCGAGCGGGTCGTGGGGGCTTGCGGCCAAACGCTGGGAGCCCGGTTGCGAGCCTGAGGCACACCCCCAGCGGCCCCCGAGCCGGCAGGTTCTCGGCACCGGCCAGGCTGCACTATACTACCGCCTGCGGTCTGCCTCCGGGTTTTGCCCCCAGCGGGAGCCAACGACCATGAGCTCGCTTCAGGGTCATTTCCTGATTGCCGCCACCGACCTGGTCGACCCCAATTTTCGCAAGACGATCGTGCTCATGGTTCAGCACGACGAAGACGGGGCGCTGGGCCTGGTCGTCAATCGACCCACCAGCACGCCCCTGAAACAGGCCTGGGAACAGGTGCGCGAGTCGGCCTGCCAGCGGAGCCAGGTGCTGTACTTGGGGGGCCCCTGCCAGGGGCCGTTGATGGCCCTCCACGGTCAGGCCCACCTGGCCGATATCGAGGTGCTGCCCGGCCTGTACTTTTGCGGCGAGCCCGCGAAGCTCGAGCGGCTGGTCGAAGAACCCCAGCTCGAGGCTCGATTCTTCTGCGGTTACTCGGGTTGGTCGCCCGGCCAGCTTGAAAGCGAGCTGGAAGTCGGCGGCTGGCTCACCTGTCCCGCGACCCCCCGCGAGGTGTTGCACTTCGACGAAGATCTCTGGCTGCGAATCATCCGTCGGGTAACTCGACCCGATTTCTTCGCGACCCTGGGCCTGCGGGCCGGGCCGGCCGACCCCGCGATGAACTAGCCCCCTTCGGCTTTCAACCGCCGGCCGCGTCGCGCAGGACAACGGGTGCCTTGCACCCCACTCGGTGCAGCCCTGGCGCCTACCCCTGAACTTTCCGGTTGCCTCGCCGCTAAGCCGCCGGCGTGACAACAACCGTGGCCTTCTTGATGGTCACGGGCGAAGTGGGCCGATCGCTGGGGCCGGTTCGCACATTGCCGATCGACCGCACCACGGCCAGGCTGGCCTCGTCGGCCGTCTTGCCGAAAGCGGTGTACTGGTTGTCCAGATGCGGCACGGTCTCTAGGCAAATAAAGAATTGCGAGCCGGCCGAGTTTGGGTCGCTGGTGCGGGCCATCGACAACACGCCCGGTACGTGCTTGGTGGGGTTAAACTCGGCCTTGATCGTGTAGCCTGGCCCACCAGTCCCGTTTCCGGTGGGGCAGCCCCCCTGGATCATGAACCCCTTGATTACCCGGTGAAAGATCAGCCCGTCGTAGAAACCAATCTTGGCCAGGCCCAGTAGGTTTTTCACGTGGCCCGGCGCCACCTCGGGCAACAGGTCGAGCGTAATCTTGCCTTGGCTCGTATCGAGTTCCAACTGGTACTTATTCTTGGAAAAATCGATCTCGGCCTGGGCCGCTTCGACCTCGGCTTTGCGACTCTTGCTTCCGAACATGATCAAGTCCACCTTTCCCTAGGAATCCGGCGGCCGCGGGGCCAATGGCTGGCGGCCCAGTTCATTTCCCACCAACGGTCAATACCTGGTCCACGCCGTTCGCGAGGCTGGAATCAGCCCCGCTGGCGTATTTCAACCCGGCGGTTAACCAAGTCCGTGAATCACCACGGTCTTCAGCTCGGTCATTTCTTCCACGGCGTAGCGTGGTCCTTCTTTCCCCAGCCCGCTTTCCTTCAGACCTCCGTAGGGCATCAGGTCGGCTCGCCACTGGGGTCCCCAGTTAATGTGAATGTTGCCGCTTTCCACTTCTCGGGCAAACCGCAGTGCCCGGTTCAGGTCGCGCGTGAACACCGCGGCGCTCAGTCCGTAGCGGCTGTCGTTGGCCAGCGCGATGGCGTCGTCGATGGTCTCGACCCGGGTGACCGCCACGGCGGGTCCAAACAGCTCATCGCAGCTCAGCCGCAGGGTGGGCTGCACGTCGGCCACCACGGTCGGCTCGAACAGAGAGCCCTGGCGACTGCCTCCGCAAACCAGGCGCGCCCCGGCCGAAACCGCCTCGTCGATCCATTGACCCACGCGCACCGCGTCGGCCTGGCGGATCATCGGCCCGACCCGGGTCGCTTCGTCGAGCGGGTTTCCCGTCGTTAGGGCTCGCACGCGCGGAGCCAATTGTTCAAGGAAGGGGTCGTAAACTCGGCGATCGACAATCACGCGCTGCGCCGAAATACAAACCTGGCCCGCGTTGGCGTAGCCCGTTACGGCCGTGGCGGCGGCCACCTGCTCAAGGTCGGCGTCGTCGAGCACGACCAGCGGGCTGTTCGAGCCTAATTCGAGCGTGACGCGCTTGATGCCAGCCTGGCGACAAATGCGCTCTCCCACGTCGCGGCTGCCGGTAAAGCTGATCTTACGCACCCGCCCGTCGCGGCAGATTGCGTCGCCCAGTTCCGCTCCGGATCCGGTCAAACAGGCAATGGCCTCGGGGGGAACGCCAGCTTCAAGCAAGATTTCCACCAGCTTCAGTGCCGACAGCGGCGTGTCGCTAGCTGGCTTAATGAGCACCGCGTTACCGGCCGCCAGCGCGGGCCCCACTTTGTGGGCGACCAGGTTCAGCGGGAAGTTGAACGGCGTGATGGCGGCCACGATGCCGCAGGGCACCCGCAGGGTGAACCCCAGCTTGCCGGCGGCCCCGGGCGCGCCCTCGAGCGGCAGCACCTCGCCGGTCAGGCGCTTGGCCTCTTCGGCCGAAAGCTCGACGACTTCGGCCGCGCGGCTCACCTCGAGCCGCGATTCGGCCAGGATCTTGCCTTCCTCTTCGGTAATCAACCGGGCCAACGATTCGGCCCGCTCGCGCATCAGTTCCGCCGCGCGGCGCAAGATTTGGCTGCGCTGCCAGGCGCCCAGCCGAGCCAGGGCCCGAACCCCCAGGGACAACGTGTCCAGGGCCCGATCGACGTCGTCGCAACTGGCCCGCGGAACCGTGTCCACGGTGCTTCCATCGAATGGATTGGTCACGGCGACGCGTTGGTCGCGGTCTTGCCACTGGCTACCGAGAAACATCTGCATCGTTGGGTTTAGCCAATGAAATCGAAGCGAAGTGGTAAGAAACAACCCCCACGGGCTGGTCAGCCTACGGGGATGCGAGCAGAGGGTCAACCGCCGTTGGCCGGCGCGCCTGGCGGCCCGCGGGCCGGGTGGCCAACCAGGCCCGGGCGGCTATCATAACGGGGTTCGTCACCACCTTCGTGGGCCAACCGCAGCACCGTACCCGCCATGCCTCCCTCTCGGTCGATCCAACTGCGCGGCGTCGAGGTTCACAACCTCAAGCACGTGGACCTCGACATTCCCCACCGCCAGCTCGTGGTGTTTTGCGGGGTCAGCGGCAGCGGCAAGAGCAGCCTGGCCTTCGACACGCTCTACGCCGAGGGGCAGCGCCGCTATATCGAAAGTTTTTCGGCCTACACCCGGCAATTTCTCGAACGCCTGGAAAAGCCGGCCGCCGAGCGCATCGACGGAATTCCACCCGCCGCCGCGGTCGCTCATCAAAGCCCCAACCGCTCGAGCCGTTCGACGATCGGCACCCTGACCGAAATTAACGACTATCTGCGGCTGCTCTTTGCTCGCATTGGCCAGGTAATTTGTCGCGGCTGCGGCCGCGAGGTCCGCCGCGAAACGCCCCAAGACGTGGTTCGGGCGATGGCCGAGCTGCCTCCGGGCACGCGTCTGATGATCGCTTTCGCGGCCGAACCATCGACGGGGTCCGCGGGCCCCGATCTCGCGGCCTCGCTGGTCGAAGAGGGGTTCTCGCGCATCCTGGTCGGTTCGCGACTGTTTTCCTTGGGCCAGGGGTCCTCCGTACAGGCGGAACTGGTCGGGGCCCTCGACCGCGTCCGCGGCGAGCAGCCGATCGACGTCATCGTCGATCGCGTTACGGCCGGCTCCACCGACCCCGCCCGGCTCCGCGATTCGCTCGAACTGGCGTTTGGCCGAGGCGCGGGGGCCGCCGTGGTCTACGTGGCCGGTCCGCCCGAAGATGCCGATCCCGCGGCTCCGCAGCGCGCCTGGTGGCGCCAAGGAACGAGCCGATCGGTCGATGATCAGCCCTGGCAGCGCACGGTCTGGAGCAATCGACTTCGCTGCGAACACTGCCAACTCGACTATCCCACGCCCGAGCCCCGGCTCTACAGTTTCAACAGCCCCCTGGGGGCCTGCCCCGAGTGCGAGGGTTTCGGCAACGTGGTCGACATCGACTTCGACCTGGTGGTGCCCGATGCCGGCAAGTCGCTGCGGGCCGGGGCCATCGCTCCCTGGAATACGCCGGCCTATGCCCATGAGCTCGAGGAACTACTGGCGCTGGCCCCGGATTATGGCCTGCCGGTCGATGTGCCTTTTTCGCAGCTCGAAGAACAGCACCTGCGGCTGATTCGCGAGGGAGTTGCCGAGCGCAATTTCGGCGGCCTGCGGGGATTCTTCGCCTGGCTCGAGCGGCGCAAGTACAAAATGCACATCCGCGTGTTCCTCAGCCGTTGGCGCAGCTATCGCCCTTGCCCGGCCTGCGGCGGCAGCCGGCTTAAAGCCGAGGTGCTCTGCACCCGGGTCGGCGGGTTGAATCTGGCCGAGCTGTCGGCCCTGCGCATTCAGCAGGCGGCCGCCTTTTTCGCCCAGATCGAGTTGTCCGACTGGCAGCGCCAGGTGGCGGGCATGGTTCTGGGCCAGGTCCGCTCGCGGCTCGAGTTTCTCTGCCGCGTGGGGCTCGACTACCTCACGCTGGAGCGCACCTTGCGCACCCTCAGCGGTGGCGAAGCGCAGCGCGTGGCCCTGACCTCGGCCCTCGGTTCTGCCTTGGTCAACATGCTCTACGTGCTCGACGAGCCCTCGGTGGGGCTGCACCCCAGCGATACCAGCCGGCTGCTCGAGGTCATTCTGCGGCTCCGCGATCGCGGCAACACGGTCGTGGTCGTCGAACACGAGGAGGCGATCCTCCGGGCCGCCGATCAACTGGTCGAAATCGGTCCGGGCGCCGGCGAACGCGGAGGCCAGGTGGTGTTCCAGGGCACTCCGGCCCAAATCGTCGACGACCCGCACAGCCTGACGGGCGATTACCTGGCCGGCCGCCGGGCCATTCGACAACCCAGCCGGCGCCGGCAACCCAACCACGGCTGGATTCGGCTGGCCGGAGCCCGCGGCAATAATCTGAAGAACGTGACGGTCGAGTTCCCCCTGGGCGTGCTCTGCCTGGTTACCGGCGTCAGCGGAGCCGGCAAGAGCTCGCTCGTGGAAGACACGCTGGTCCCGGCCCTTTGCCGGCGGCTGCGCAAAGAGACCGATCCGCCGCTTGAATATGACGACGTATTCGGCGACGGCCAAATCGACGACGTGCTGCTCGTCGATCAAAGCCCCATCGGTCGCTCGCCCCGCTCCAACCCGGTTACCTACCTCAAGGCGTTCGACGAAATCCGGGCCGTGTTCGCCGACACGCTCGATGCCCGCACCCGTGGTTACTCGCCCAGCCATTTCAGTTTCAACTCGGCCGACGGCCGCTGCGAACAATGCGAGGGAGACGGCTACCTTCAGACCGATATGCAGTTCCTGGCCGACGTGTACATGCGGTGCGGCCAGTGCCAGGGAACCCGCTACCGGCACGAGATCCTCGACGTGAACTACCGGGGTCGAAACATCGCCGAAGTTCTGGAAATGACCGTCCGCGAGGCCTTTTCATTCTTCCGCGGCCATACCAAGGTTCAGGCCCGTCTCAAGCGCCTGATCGACGTGGGGCTCGACTACGTTCGCCTGGGTCAGCCCGCCAACACGCTCTCGGGGGGCGAAGCCCAGCGGCTCAAACTGGCCGGCTATATTTCCACTGCCCGGCGGGGGCGCTGCCTGTTCGTGCTCGACGAACCGACCACGGGCCTGCACTATGCCGACGTGGTTCAACTGCTCGACTGCTTCGATGCGCTGCTGGCAGTCGGCCATTCGCTGATCGTCATCGAACACAACTTACACGTGATGAAGTGCGCCGATTATCTGATCGATCTGGGCCCGCAGGCTGGCGACCAAGGGGGGCGCATCGTGGCGCAAGGTACCCCTGAGGTGGTCTCACGACAAAAAACCTCGCTCACCGGGCGTTTGCTGGCACCCCTGTTGGACTTGGAAGACGCTCAACAGCCCGTTTGAGAAGCCCAAAACCGCGAGCGGCGGCTCGAGCCATCGCGATGTTGCCCTGAAGGCAAGACCCTAGTACCCCCCTTCACGAACCAAACCTGCCCCCGTGCATCGATGACCGACCCTGCGGCCAACTGCTTCGAGCTGTTCTGGGGCGATGCCTCGGCCGCCCAGACGCGCGTCTACGCTCGCTGGACGCAACCCGGCGAGCCCGGAATGCGCCTGGCCGGCACCTTGCACGGGCCGCACTGCCAGTACGGTCAAACCCTGCCGGCGCGATACACCTTTCAAGACCGCGGCTGGCAACCCGAGCCCCTGGCCGAGTGCGTGGTCCCCGACGCCTGCTTTTGGTCGCCCGACAACCCGCAGCTTTACCGGGCCGACCTCGAACTGACTCGCAATGGCCTGCCCATGGCCGCCTGCCGGCGGTGGCTCGCCATTCGGCCGCTCGGCCTCTCAGGAAGTTGGCTTCGTTGGGAGAACAAGGCTTGGGTGCCAAGACTTATCTCGCGCTCGCTGGACCCACAAGCTCCCTTGGCGGCTTGGCGCGAATTGGCAGCCGTGATGGTCGTTGAGCAGTACGAGCCCGAGTTGTTTGACGACGCGGCACGCGTCGGCGTGCCCCTGGCCGCAAGGATCGCGCAATCCGAAGCCGAGCAGCCCGCGTTGATAGCTCGTTGGGCAAGCTGCCCGGCGGTGATTCTCTTGATCGTGGACCCCGGGGTGGAACCGGTCGCCGCTTCAGTTGCTGTCGGTTCTCCATCTCGGTTCGCCCCTCGATTGGCGAATTTGCTCTGGGCTCAGCCGGCGCCAAGCCCAGCGGCAGCGGTACCCCCGGGAATCGATTTTTGGAGCCTGGCGGCTCCCCAGCCCGCCGGTAGTGCTCTCGGCAGGGGGGGCAACGAGCTTCTGCAACCAGGGATTGCTCGGCATCCCATCAGTCCTCTGGCCACGCTGCACGAGGCCCGCAGGGCCTGCGACCGATTGCAGGCCACACTAGCCAAGGGTTATCCTCCTGGTCAGTGGGCCGGCTACTGGATCGACGCTCTCCCGGTACGAGGAAATTCATGAAACCCGCCCGCCCCCTCTCCGTGCTGTCTTGGCTGGCCACCGCGCTACTGCTCACCGCTGGTTGTGGCTCCGACAGTGCCCAAACGAGCGCGCCCCGGACCGAGTCGGCGGAGTCCCAAGGCGACCTTGCGGAACCGCGACCGGTGCCGGAAAGCTCTGGGGCACCGCCGGCGGCCAGCGGCGCACAGGCGGCCGAGCGCAGCACCACCAGCCTTGCACCCCCCGACCTGCCCCCGGCCGGCCCGGTGGGCGATGATCCGGCCGCCAGCCTGGCCCAGCTGGCCCAACGGGTCTCGGCGACACTGGCCGAATTCGACCGCACGACCAAGCTCATCTTTCCCCGCGGATTCCATCGCGAGCGGATCCAGCCGCTCGAAGTCACTAGCCAACTTAGGCCCGGCGCGACAGCCGAGGAACCCCCGACCGGTATCGTCCACGTGCAGTATCAAGAGATGTACTCAATGATCCACGCGGATCGCGACGATGCGGCCGCGGACGACGAGCTCTTGCCGCGGCTGCCCAAAGTGGATCGGGTTTCGATGCAGAACGACTACTTCAATGCCAAGCTCCCACCGCTCGATCTGGAGGTCGAGTACCAGGCTCGCGACGGCCAGTGGGTGCGCACCCGTTGGACCAGCCCGGCCCGGCTTACCAAGGGGGCCGATTACTTCGATCAAATGGGGTTGCCCTAGCGATCCTGAGCGCCGCGGCTCGAATCGAGCTCGTCGTCGGTCGAATTCCCGCGGTTGGTGGCCTCCAGAATCCATGGACCGTCGCATTTTTCACGCAAGTCTGCATCCGCGACCCACCACGCTGCCGGCCGCGGCGCCACTTACCGTGGCTGGCGTCGACTGGCCCTCGCTTGCCGCGGATCAAGCAGTTTTGGCCGCTGGCTTCCCGCTCAGCTTTGAGACCGTTGCCACGCGGCTCGAGCAGCTTCCCCGAATGTTTCTCGAGCCCGATGGTTCGCTGGTTTGGGTCGGCTCCTCGGCCGAGGCAACTTGGCAACTCGACGGCGTGCTCTACGACCGGGCGGGCAGGCTGCTTTACCTGGAACTCAAGGGCTGGTGTCCGGCCGAGCCATTCGACGCGCTCTTGCGCACCTTGGATTGGCCCGAGACCGCGGTGCTGGTCCAGTGGATGGCCCAGGGGCGGTACCTCGACGAACGAGTCTTTCGTCAACTGGCCGGCCTGGCGCCGACCGACCCCGCATCCGGGTCGTAGCGATTGTAGGACCGCCCTACCCCGGCCTGGCCCTGGCCGAGCGGTACCCACCCGCGGTCAGGGGCGCCGTGTTCTATCTTTCATGGTTCGCCCGGGCCGGCGCTCTCGCCTGGCCCGCCAGGCAAAGACTGGCCGGGGTTTCGTTGTGGTCGGTGAACCAGACATCGTGCTGCTCGACTCGCTCGACCAGTTGCGCGGCCATGCCGAGGCGTGGAACGCACTCTGGCAGCGTACGCCCGCCGCTTCGCCCTTGAGCCGGGCCGAACTGGTAGCGCACTGGGTGGCGAAATTTGCTCCCCAGGGCCGCTTTCGCGCCGTCATCGTGCGCCAGGACGCGCGCTGGCTGGCAGCGCTGCCGCTTGTCGAGCGCAGCCGCCTCGGGCTGGCCCGCTGGGGAGCACGGCCCGTCAACGCCTGGTCGGAAGGGGGCAGCCTGCTGCTCGACCCCGATTCCCCGCTCGAGCCGCTGCTCGATCGGCTCGTTCGAGCCCTACGACTCGTTCCCTGGCGGGTACTTTCCTGGGATGAAATTCCCCTCGACTCCCACCCCTGGGCACACTTTCAGCAGGCACTGCTGCGGGCCGGCTACCCACTGGAAATCCTGCCCAGGTTCACCAGCGGACGGGTGCTGGCCCAGCCGGCCTGGACCGACTACTGGAGTGACCGCACGAAAAAGCACCGCCATAACATGCGGCGCAATTGGAATCGGCTCCAACAGCTTGGCGCGGCTCGGGCCGACTACTTCTCCAGGGTGGACGACGAGCAACTGGAACCGCTGCTGCGACAAGGGTTTGAAATCGAGAACCGCAGTTGGAAAGGAACCCAGTCGACTTCTGTCTTGCAAGCTCCGGGCATGTTCGAATTCTTTCTCGGCCAGGCGCGACTGCTCAATCAACTCGGAATGCTCCGTTTAGCCTTTCTGCTCCTCGACCGCCAGCCCATCGCGTTCGACTACGGGCTGGCGGCGGGCAACTGCTTTCATCGCATTAAGATCGGCTACGACCCCGCCTACGCTGGGTACAGTCCGGGGCAATTGCTCTGTTTCCAGGAGGTGCTCCGCTTGCACCAGCGCGGCGAGGAGAAGTGCATCGATTTTCTCGGCCCGCTCAGTCCCGCCCTGGCGGCCTGGACGAACCAGGCCTATACCGTGGGGCGGCTCGTCTGCGCTCGACCTGGCGTTGCGGGGCGCTCGGCGCTGCAGGCCTACTTGTGGGCGCGTCGATGGCGCGCCCGATGTTTGGGGGCGGGACAGGCGAGCCGGGGGCCGCGAAACCGGGTCCCAGGCGGACCGCCGGTCGATCAATCCTCGGGCGGCGCCACACCGTCGAGCACCTGCCCCCGGCGCGACCTGGCGGAAACGAGCTAGCCGTGCGCCGCGGGATCCGGCGTGGTCTCGCTCATGGCGGCCGCACCTGCCGCGCGCAGGCAATCGACGTACACTTCGAGAAATGCCTGGGCATCGCCACGAGTCCAATGCCAGCGATCGTAGCTGAGCACAATTCCCAAGCGACCGGCGTAGGAAAGAATGGATACCCCCACGGTGGTACCAGCCCGCACCGGCGGCGCCGATTCCACCGTTTCCAGCCGCAACCCGCCCGCGGTCACCTTTCCTTGATCGCGCACCAGGCCTGGCCCTTCGAACACCTTGCCCAAGTTGCTCAGCACGGCAGTAGCGTACGGGCGGCGCAGATTGCTGAAGGCCTCGAGCCCGCCGGGAAGCCGTTCGCAAAACGCCAGCCCGCGAATGAACGAAAGACCGAAGCGAAACCGCTTCAAGAACCAGGTCTCCCAGCGGATGAGTCGCAGGCCGCGCCGCCAATTGCGAATCCAGGTGGGTCGCCGGTCGATATTCACCATGGCGACCACGTTGGTGGCGGGCAAACGCTCGTCGCCCGTGGTGCGCAGGTCCACCGGCATCATCACGCGCACCAACTTATGGCCCAGCGGCGCCCGGCAAAGGCCTTGCCAGCGCTCGACGGCGCGAAACAGCTCGCATAAGAGCAAATCGTTCAGGGTGGCGCCGTCGCGCCGAGCGGCCGCCTTCAGGCCCGTGAACTCAGCCGCGGTGAAATGATATGCCGGCATGTCCAGCAGGCATCGCCCATCTTCTTTCGGCGGTTCCGATTCCCGGCGCGCCAGCACCACCGGCCGGCCGGCGAAGAAGATAAACATACCGACGACCAGGCCCCAAATCTCGGCCGGCAGTCGGCGAAGCTGCCCCCACCAGTCCAAACCGAATCGGCCCCGATTCAACAGACGCTGCGGCTCGACAGTGCGCAGCCGGGAACCGGCTTGCGGACCACGGCACTCCAGGTCGTAGGCCGCCAACAAGTCTTCCAGAAACTGGTAAGCGCCTAAACCGTCGCCCGAACTGTGGTGAACTTGCAACCGCACTTCGACCTGGTCCGCATCGCTCCGCACCCAGATACGGGTGGGCGATTCGCGATCGATGGCGATGCGTTCCTGGCCCGGGTAAGCGAATTCGCGCCCCAGCGGACCCGCGTCGATCCAAGGGCGCCATTGGGGTGGCGCCACCCAGGCGCGCTCGCGCCCCTGGCCCGCGACGCGCGCTCCGAACAGGGCATTCTGCCGCAGGGCCCGCGTGCATGCCCGCTCAAACGCCTGCTCCTCCAGGCTGCCGGAAAAAAGCAGTCGCAATTGAAAGGTCATCGGGTGATGGGCGTGGTCGTCGGCCAACAGATAGCGCTCGAACACCACCAAGGGTAGCGGCATCATTTCCGAGGCCGATCGCGCGGCGCCTGGTTCGCTGTCGGATTGCTGGCCAGAAGCACCCGGCGCCGTGGCTTCGCTTGCCAAGGCGTCGGCGCCTTGCACACCTAACTCGGACCGCATGCCTTTTTCGACGCTGACCGACATGGCGCATTCCTGCAAAGTGGTTGCTCGCTCGCGCGCAGCATTGAACCGGTCGCCCTACACCCAAGCTGGAAACGAGAGCCGAACTTGGCGCCGTCCGCGCGCGGCTCCGGTGCCGGAATCGCACCTGCGATGCTCCGGCGAAGAAAACGCAGCCCCGGGCACCGGCTCCCTCGCGCCCGGCGCGATTCGTCGGTGTCCAGCCCGATTATACTGCCCGAAGGTGCGCTTTCCATCACATCCCGCCGCCGGAAACGCCGGCCGGACCGGGGGTGCCGCCCGTCGGAGCTAGCCCCGCCGGCTTAAGGCAACGGTCCGTCCGCATCGCGATGAACCGTTCCCGGTGAAAAAGCGGGCAGGCAAACCGCCACGTACTCGGCTCCCTCCGCTTCCGGCGTACTGTAGCGCACCCAGGTTCCCGCCGGCGTGATCACCGCCTCGCCCGCCCGCACGTCGATCGCTCCGCCCGGGTGCTCCACGTGCAGCCGCCCCCGCAACACCACGGTGTATTCGTCGAACTCGGGAGTTTGGCCCGGTTCGACCCAACCGCTTGGGCTGACCATGCGGGCGATGCTTACGGCCGCCGTGCCGGAATTCACCCGGCCGACGAACTCCTCGATCCGTTTCGGCTTGTTGCCGGCCGCCTGGATCACCGTCGGGCCTGCCAGGTGCCGCGGTCCGTCCATCCAACCATCCTCCCGAAAGCGATTCGTCGAGTAAACGCCGCTCGATGATTGCGGCACGTCGGTCGTTGTCCCCGGTTCCGGAATAACCGTCAAGGTTAACCCGAACCATCGGCCGCCGGCACTGGCTCGACGGGGCTGGGCACATCGGCGGCCGAGGGCCTCGCTTCCGGATCGGCTACTTCCCTGTCGGGCGCGGCCGAATCGTCGAGCCCCTCCAGTCGCTTCCTGGCTCGGGCGACCAGGGGCTCGAGCTCCTGGTTGTCGGCGTACAAGGCCACGACGCTGGACCAGGTCTTGCGGGCCTCGAGTACCTGACCCTGGCGGTGTTGTTCCTCGGCCCGCTCCAGCGCGCTTTCAACTAACTGCAGCCGATCGGTTGGCTCGGCGTTCGATTCGATGGCGGCAATCTGCCGGCGCGCCAGGTTGAGAAAAGGCCGATTCGACTCGTCGTCGGGCAAGAGATCCAACAGCGCGCGGTAACGCTCCAGCGCGGTTACCCGGTCGCCGAATTGCTCGTAGCGCCAGGCCTCGCCATAGAGCCGCTCGGCCTCGGAAGTGGGAAGCCGCCCTAGCCTGGCGTGGTTGCGCAAGCGCTGTTCGGCCAGATGCATTTCGATAACGTCCACCTGTTGCCGGGCCCAGGCGGCGTGCTTGCCTTGGGGAAAGCGCTCGAGCAACGGTTCCAGGTACTCGCGCCGCGCGGTTTGCCAGGCCACCGGATCGGCGCTTTCCATCAGCGGTTGAGCCCGCGCGAACAAGGTTTCTTCACTCGCCGGCCAGAGGGCATAGGCCACTCCCGCGACCAGCAGCGCCAGGCAACCGGCCAGAAACCAGGTGCGCTCGTAAAACGGGCCGGCGTCGGCAGCGGGCTTTTTGCGGCGCGGCGCCACCAGGCGGCGAATCTCGCTCACGTCGCGCTCGATCGACAGCGTGGTCGGCCCACCAAAGATGGTGTGACCGGCCACGCTGGCCTGTTGCACAACTCGTTCCTCGATCTCGCTCAGCGAACGATCGACGGCCGTTGCGTCGAGAGGGCGCTTGGCGGGATCCTTTTCCAGGAGCTGTGCCACCAGGGCCTCGAGCCAAATCGGGCAGTCCATGGCAATGGTCGATACCCGGGCCGGTTTGGACTCCAGGTGCAGGTAAAACATTTCGGCCGGCGATTCGGCCTGAAATGGCGGTCGCCCGGTGAGCATTTCGTGCAACACGCAACCCAACGAGTACAAATCGGCCCGGTACGAGGGGGGCGGTTCCCCTCGAATCATTTCAGGGGCCATGTAGGCGAACGTACCCAGGGCTCGGCCCGCCACGGTCAACTGCGTGGCCCCGGCGTCGCGGGCCAGGCCGAAATCGCCGAGTTTGAGCTTGCCGTCGCGCGTCAGCAACAGGTTGGCCGGCTTCAAGTCCCGGTGCACGATCCCCTGCGAGTGGGCATGGGCCAGGGCCGAGGCGATTTGCCGGCCGTAGTCGACCGTGGCTTCCCAGCTCAGCCGTTTCCGCTGGCGCAGCAGCGAGGCCAGCGACCCCCCTTCGACCAGTTCCATGGCGTAGTAAAGCCGGTCGCCGTGTTTGCCGCCGCCGTAACAGCGCACGATCGAAGGGTGCTTAAGCTTGGTCAGAATGCGCAGCTCGCGCTGAAATCGGGCCGCGACTCGTTCATTTTCCAGCAGGTCGGAGGGAATGAACTTAACGGCCACCTTTTGGCCGGTTCGCACATACGTGGCGCGGAAGACAACGCCCATGCCCCCCGCCCCGAGCCGTTCTTCAAGCAAGAACGGTCCCAGTCGGCGCGGTTCCATGTGCCAGTTCATCCACGAGGGGTTGGCCGGGCAGTCCACCCGTGGCGGCGCCCGATACGGAGGGCGAAGATAGGAAGACCCCTCCCGTTTGGCATTCTGTCCTGCTGCCGCGCCTGCTGCAACGCAGGGGCTTGCTGCGTGCAGCGCACTGCGGCGAACCGCAACAAAAAAACCGGACTCGCCAGCCCCTAGGGCCGACGAATCCGGCTGATTGTTGTTCGCCGTGCGGATGGTTGCTCGGGCCAAGGGGGCCAGAACACCGACCGCCCAGGGCAACTAGGCGCGGTAGCCGCCACGGCCACCGCCGTAGCCACCGCCGCCGCCACCGTAACCACCACGGCCGCGACCGCCGCCACCACCACCGCCGCCACCGCCACCGCGATCCTCGCGAGGCTTGGCTTCGTTGACCGTCAGCGGACGGCCATCGTGACGCTGCCCATTCAGAGCGTTCATCGCGGCCACCGCTTCGTCGTCGGACGCCATTTCGACAAAGCCGAAGCCTTTGCTGCGGCCTGTCTCCCGATCTTCAATTACCTGGGCACTCGATACTGTGCCGTACTGCGAGAAAAGCTGCTCCAGCGAGGAGCTGTTCACCGAGTAGGGCAAGTTGCCTACGTACAGACGCTTCGCCAACGTGCGATCTCCTGTTCAAGCCACTAGCTCGGCTTTAGAAGCGGCTAGGGGGCCCTTGATCCGGCAATGCCGTGCCTCACGAACGATCGTACAAGCCCCAGGCTGCCCAAGCTGAACTGCCCTAACCGGCGACGCTCTCTCCACTCCCCAGGTTGCGAGGCCACTCGCGCGCTAGCTCAGGAAAGAGGCGAAAGGTCAGAAGCTACTGTGCAGTTCGGGCGATCGGTGGCCGACGGAGAGACGAAATCGAAAACAGCGCAACCGGACACTTGGGAGCTTAACATTTCGGCCGCTAGTAGCAAGAGAAACTTTTCCGATTTTCCCCCTGTTTCAAGCGGTTTCTGGCATTTTCTCTCCCAGACCCAACCTTCGCCTCCCAGACCGCTTTCCAACTCTTCAGCTCCCTGCCCCTCCCGCCGCCACGGGTCAGGCGGGGCGCAGGTCTGTCCCGAACAGTTTCGCCCCAATGGCCCGCCCAACCGCGCTGCCGTCTCCGACTGACGGAAACGGGCTGGGGCTCGCCCCACGGACACCACACAATGGGCAGTCTAGGGCGTTAGTCCGGGCGGCGGGTTAACTCCAGCCAGTCCAGGTATACCACTCTAGAGAGGGGTATGCCCGCTGTATAGAGCTGCAGCCGAGAAATATGGCCCAGGTCCAGCCGCCGTCCGCCGGCCGATTGGGCCACTTCCGAAAGCGGGATCTTCAGGCGGTTCCGGCCCGGCTGGAGCAGCATGGGGCGCTCAAACCGGTCGGAAATCCGGCCGTTGTGGTTCAGATCCTCAATTTTCACGAACAACCGCAGTGGTTCCTCGCCATCCAGCCAGAGTTCCCCCTCGAGTTGCCCGTAGGGCGACCAATTGGGAAGCGGCCAGATATAGGTTGCCGCAGCGTATTTGCCCGGGTTGAACTGCAGGCGCAGGGACTCCGCGCCGCGCCGCGCGTGGGTGGCGCTCCGGGCCGCCCGAACGCCGCGAAACTCCCAGCGAGTAATCTCCAGCGGCTGTTCGAAATCGGCCAGAACGGGCCATTGGCGGCGCTGGGCGTAGCTATCGATCAATACCACCAGCGGCTGAACCGCGGCCGCTGCCAACAGGATCACAACCCCGGCCCAGCCGGCTCGCCGCGCCGGGCCGGCCGGCCACTCGGGCAGACTGAACGCCAACAGGGTCGCCGCGGCCCCCAGGGCGTCGGCCCACAGGTCCTGCCAACTCGGATGGCGATCGACCAGAGCCTGGGCCACCTCGATTGCACCCCCCAAGGCGGTGACGAGCACCCAGGCGATTGGGTTGCAGAAGCGGCGCGGGCAGCCGGCGGCCAATAACAGCCAGCGAAGCATCAGGGCGATGGCCCCGAAGACCAGAATGTGGCCCACGTCCATCACCGCGTTGGCTTCGCGGCTGGCGCGTGGCACCGGCACCATCATGGCCACGATTGCCAGAGTCAGCACCAGCGCCAGCGCGGCGATCCGACGAGTAAGCGTACCGGCATCGGCTGTGGTTCGACTCGATTGACTGGCCGCGGGAGTTGACACGCTGGAGATTAAACGGCCAAAGCCCGGTTGGTTTCAAGCTCCCGCGCGTGGTCTGCCGGAGCACTCGGCGAGTCTGGCTTGGTCCTGGCTCGGCCGTGCCGGTACAATGCCGGCCGCAATGGCGGGCCGACCACGCAGCGGCCGCGCTGGCGCGGATTCGCCCCGCGCGGGCCCCTTCACCCCCGCAGAGTCTCTGGCATGGGCCAAACCTTCGATTTCGACATTCTCGTAGTCGGCACGGGGCCGGCCGGGCAGCGGGCCGCCATCGCGGCGGCCAAACTCGGGCGCCGCGTGGCCGTGGTCGAGCGGCAGCGCGTGGTGGGGGGGGTGTGCCTGAATACCGGCACCATCCCTTCGAAAACCCTCCGCGAAGCCATCATGTACCTGACCGGCTACCGCTTGCGAAGCGTTTACGGTCGCAGCTACCGGGTCAAAGAACAAATCACCATGGAGGATCTTACCTACCGCACCAGCCACGTGATTCGCAACGAAATGGAGGTGATTCAACATCAAATGGCCCGCAACGACGTACGGCTACTCACCGGCGACGCGCGGTTCAGCGGGCCGAACACCATGCAAATCGAGGACGGCCGGGGCAGCCAGCAGGTGACCGCCGAGAAATTCATCCTGGGGCCCGGCACCGAACCGGCCCGCCCCGAATACGTGGCCCTGCAGGACCAGTCCATCATCGACAGCGACGGCATTCTCCGCCTGTCTCAGATTCCCAAGACCATGACCGTGGTCGGGGCGGGCATTATTGGGCTGGAATATGCCAGCATGTTCGCCGCGCTGGGTACCAAGATCACGTTGATCGATGCCCGCAATTCGCTGCTCGAATTCTGCGACGGCGAGGTGGTTGATGCCCTCAGCTACCACCTCCGCCAAAACGGGGTCACCTTCCGCCTGGGCGAGGAGGTGGTCTACGTCGAAATGGAGCAGAACGAACCGGTCGCCCTGCTGGCCAGCGGCAAGCGGGTTCGCAACGACGTGCTCATGTTCTCCACCGGCCGCCAGGGGCGCACCGCGCCGCTGAACTTGAGCTCGGTGGGGCTCGAAGCCGACGATCGCGGCCGGCTCAAGGTGAACGAACACTATCAAACCGAGGTGCCTTACATTTACGCCGTGGGAGACGTGGTCGGTTTTCCCGCCCTGGCCAGCACCTCGATGGAACAAGGACGGCTGGCCGCCACCCACGCCTGCGGAGAGATCGCCAGCAGCATTGCCGGGCTGTATCCCTACGCGGTCTACACCGTGCCTGAAATCTCGATGGTTGGCCGTACCGAGGAACAGCTCACCAAGGAGAAGGTGCCCTTCGAATCGGGCGTGGCCCGCTACTGCGAAATCGCCAAGGGCCAGATCCTCGGAGACGAGACGGGCATTCTGAAAATCCTGTTTCATCTCGACAATCACCACCTGCTGGGTATCCACGCGATCGGCGAAGGGGCTTCCGAGTTGATTCATATCGGTCAGGCCGTGATGGCCCACAACGGCACGATCGAGTATTTCCGCGACAGCGTGTTCAACTACCCGACCCTGGCCGAGTGCTACAAAGTGGCTGCCTACAATGGTCTGAACAAGCTCTGACGGCCGCCTGCTCCGGAAAGTCCGCTTCGCCGTGCCCACGCGCCTGGCCTGGATCACCGACATCCACCTCGACTGCGCGGGAGCCCCGGCCTTGTCCCGGTTTTTCGCCAGTTTGTGGGCCAGCGCGCCCGACGCCGTCGTGCTAAGCGGCGACATCGCCGAAGCGGCCAGCCTGACTCGGCATCTGGCCGAGCTTCAGCAACAGACTCCCGCCCCGCTGTACTTCGTGCTCGGCAACCACGATTTTTACGGTGGTTCGCTCCGCAGAGTCCGCGAGCAAGTTACCCAATTCACCCGGCAGCAGCCGAGCCTCAACTACCTGACGACCAGCCCCCTGGTCGAACTTACCCCCCAAACCGCGCTATTCGGGCACGATGGCTGGGCCGATGCCCGGCTGGGAAACTACGAACGCAGCTACGTGATGATGCACGACTATCGCCTGATCGAAGAGTTGGCCCAGGTGGGCAAACGCGAACGATGGCCGCTGCTCAAGTCGCTGGGCGACGAGGCCGCGGCCGAGGTGCAACCCCGGCTGATCGAGGCGCTCGGGCGTTACCCCCGGGCCATCTTCGTCACCCACGTTCCGCCCTTCGCCCAATCGTGCTGGTACGACGGCCGCCCCTCCGACGAGGAATGGCTGCCGCACTTTTCCTGCCAGGCGATGGGCCAGATGCTGCTCGAAGTGATGCGGGCTCATCCCCATCGGCAGCTCACCGTGCTCTGCGGCCATACGCATGGCCGGGCCGAGTTTCGGCCGCTGGAAAACCTGACCGTGTGGACGGGCGGAGCCCAATACGGCGATCCCCAGGTAGAGCGCGTGTTCGACGTGGTGTAGCCCCTCACGCTGCTGCCTGCCAGAACGGGTATTCGAGCGCCACGCCGGGCGTGGTACGGGGCGGCCTCGTCGGCCGCGCGCCGAATTGTTAGGTTGGCCCTGTGGCGGGTGCCGCGCGGGCCGAGGGGGCCCCCGTTTCGCCGGCCGGTGCGTTCGGCCTCTGCCAGGGAAGCGTGGTGCGGTTTTGCTATCGGTCGACGAAATCCTGGGGCCCCTGGGGCGCATCGCGGCCCGGCTTCCCGCCTACGAACGCCGGCCCGAACAGTTGGCCATGGCCCAGGCGGTCGCCTCGGCGCTGGAGGGCAAGCACCACCTGTTGGTCGAGGCGGGCTCCGGCGTCGGCAAAAGCTTCGCTTACCTGGTGCCGGCCATTCTGGCGGCCGCCCAGCCCGCGGAAAACGACGAGCCCCGCTATCGCCGGATCATCGTCTCGACGCACACCATCAGCCTGCAGGAGCAGCTGCTCTCGAAAGACCTGCCGCTGCTCAACGCCGTAATTCCCTTGGAGTTCTCCGCGGTCCTGGTCAAGGGGCGGGGCAACTACCTGAGCCTTCGTCGGCAGCAAGTGGCCGCCAAGCGGGCCGATCACTTGTTCCGCGCCCAGGAGGAATTCGAGCAATTGCGCGGCCTGAACCGCTGGGCCGCCACCACCGAAGACGGATCGTTGGCCGACCTGGCGTTCAAGCCTCTGGCGGGCGTTTGGGACGAAATGGCCAGCGACGCGGCCAACTGCCTGGGTCGCGAGTGCGCCCAGTACGATCGCTGCTTCTATTTTCGCGCCCGCCGCCGCGCTCAACAGGCGCAATTGCTCGTGGTGAATCACGCCCTGTTCTTCACCGATCTGGGTCTGCGGATTCGCGGCGCGAGCATCCTGCCCGACTACGATGCCGTTATCTTCGACGAAGCCCACACGATCGAAGCCGTGGCCGGCGAACACCTGGGCATGAGCGTTTCGTCCAGCCAGGTGAACTACATCCTCCAGAAGCTTTACAACGACCGCACCAACAAGGGCCTTCTGGCCCAAAGCCAGTTCAAGAGCCAACAGCAACTGGTCATCGAGTGCCTGCTTCGAGCCAGCGACTTCTTCACCGAAATCGACCACTGGCTGCACACTTCCGGCTCGCGGAACGGGCGCGTCACCGAGCCCGGCATGATCCGCAACTTGCTCAGCCATCCGCTCGACCGGTTGGCCCGTCAGGTTCGCGCTGAAGCGGCTCGGCAAGCGTCGGTCGACGACCGACAGAACCTGGTGGCCGCATCCGATCGAGTCGCTGCCCTGGCGGTGGAAATCGAGGCCTGGCTTTCCCAAACTCTCGAAGGCAGCGTGTACTGGGTCGACGCCACCCGGGGCCCCCGTGCCCGCACGACGCTGACGGCCGCGCCGCTCGAGGTGGGCCCCGCGCTGCGCGACCATCTGTTCAACCGCACGGCCAGCGTGGTCCTAACCAGTGCCACGCTGGCCAGCGGCGGCCAAGCAGGCTTTAGCTTTCTCGAGAACCGCCTGGGCGTTTCCCAATGCCAGACGCTGCAGCTCGGCAGCCCCTTCGACTACCAAGAGCAGGCCGAGTTGATTCTCGTGGAAGGCCTGCCCGACCCCAGCAGCGATCCGGCCGGTTTCGAGCGGGGCGTGGTCCCCATGATCCAGCGCTACGTCGCCCGCAGCGACGGCAGGGCCCTGGTCCTGTTTACCAGCTACGACCTGCTGCGCCGCACCGCTCAGCAACTGGCCCCCTGGATGGCCGAACACAACTTGTCGGCCCTGGTCCAGGGGGAGGGGGTACCCCGCGGGCACCTGCTCGAACGCTTTCGCCAACAGCCGCGCTCGGTCCTGTTTGGCACCGACAGCTTCTGGCAAGGGGTCGATCTGCCGGGCGAACTACTCACCAACGTAATCATCACCAAGCTGCCGTTCGCCGTACCCGACCGGCCGCTGCTCGAGGCCCGGCTCGACGCCATCCGCCTGGCCGGTGGGAACCCATTTCGCGACTATCAGCTTCCCGAGGCAGTGCTCAAGCTGCGGCAGGGGTTTGGCAGGCTCATTCGGACCCGGACCGACCGCGGCACGGTAGTGCTGCTGGACCCACGCGTCCGAACCAAGGCCTACGGCCGCACCTTTCTGGCGGCACTGCCCCCCTGCCGACGCGTGGTCGAATCATTCGCCCAGCCTCAATCGTCGCCCGCCCCCGGTTTGCCCAACCTCCGAGATTCGAACTAGCGACCCTCGAACCTCGCCAGGTGGCTCTCCGCACCCTATGAACAAGATCGCGCCAACCGTGGTCCGCTTGACGGGGGTTTACAATGCCGGCGGAGCCTAATTCCACACTTCGCTTACTTGGCGGTGCTCGATGGCACCGGGCCCGCGCACCGCTCGCCATCGGCCGACTGCCGTAAAAACGAGGCATCCATGCCTGTCGACCCGACTCCGGAAACAACGCCCCCGTCCCCGCGCAAGCGATTTCGCTATCCGACCTGGGTGGTCGGTGTCTTGGGCAGCCTGGTTGCCGTGCTCTGGCTGCTTCCCAGCGATTGGGCGCTTCGAGGGCTGGCGATGACCAGCCTCTACATCGCCGCCGCGCTGGCAATCCTGCTGATCGCGCCCTGGTTTTTGTTCTTTTCAGGGTTTCCGCGCCGTGTCCGGCTGATTGCCGCGGTGTCGCTTGTCGCCGCACTGGGGGGATTCCTGGGATCGATCCGCTCGGTGGAATTCACCGGCGACATGGTTCCCGAGTTCGTGTTTCGCTGGGCGCCCCGGCGGGCGGAGCTGTTGGAGCACCATCGTCAGAAGCATCGCTCGGCCCTGGCCCGTATCGCGCCCGAGCGACTTTCGCGATCACCCGGCGATTCGCCCGAGTACCGCGGCTCGCGCCGCGACGGCCTGGTCGATGGTCCGCCGCTTCGACGGCAGTGGCCCGGCGGGCTGGGCACTCCCCTTTGGCGGCAACCGGTCGGGGGCGGTTATGCGGCCTTTACCGTGGTGGGGCAAACCGCATTCACGATCGAACAGCGACGCGCCGACGAGGCCGTGGTGGCCTACGATACGGCCAACGGCTCCGAGTTGTGGGAATTCGCCTACCCGGCCCGGTTCTTCGAGTCGGCTGGCGGCGAGGGGCCACGGGCGACCCCCACCTTTCACCAAGGCCGCCTTTACTCGCTTGGCGCCACGGGCGAACTGGTCTGTCTCGAGGCGGCCACCGGCCAGCCGCTTTGGCGGGTCAACATCCTGAAACTCAACGGCAACGCCGAGAACCTTATGTGGGGTATGTGCGGCTCGCCGCTCGTGGTCGGCGACCTGGTCATCGTCAATCCGGGTTCCCAGGGCGAGGAAGCGACCGCGCAAACCTCGCCTCGCGCGGCCGTGCTGGCCCTGGATGCAGGCACCGGCAGCCTTCGCTGGACCGCGGGCGATACCCGGGCCGCATATACCTCTCCGATGCTCGTTACGCTCGATGGAGTCGAGCAGGTGCTCACCTTCGATGCCTCGGGGCTCGTAGCCTACGACCCGGCCGATGGTCGGCGACTATGGAGCCACCCCTGGACCACTCTGAACGACATCAACGCCTCGCAGCCGTTGGTGTTGCCCGGCAATCGAGTTTTCCTCACTTCCGAGCTGGGAGGCGCAGTGGTCGAGGTCACCCGCGACGTCGCGTCGGCAGCCGATGGGGCAACCGCGGGGCAACCGCCCGCCACGGCCGAGTCACCTTGGAAAGCGCGCGAAGTTTGGCAGAGCAATACTCTGAAGTGCTCCTACGCCAACCCGGTGTACCACGAGGGCTATCTCTACGGTCTCGACCGGGGCATTCTGGGCTGCGTCGATGCCTCGACAGGCCGCCGGGCTTGGAAACAGGGCCGCTATGGCCACGGCCAATTGCTGCTGGCCGGCGACCTGCTGGTGGTGCTCACCGAGGCCGGTCAGCTCGCCCTGGTCGAAGCCACGCCCGACGAGCACCGCGAGTTGGCCCTGATGCCGGCCATCGAGGGAAAAACTTGGAATAACCCGGTGTTGGTTGGCGGACGGATTTACCTGCGCAACCATCGCGAGATGGCCTGCTACGATCTGACGGATCGCTAAAACGGCTGGCTGCAAAAAGCTCGGTGCAAGCCGAGCGCCGTGCCCCCTTTGCCGTGCTACACGTAATCCTGCCAGGTCGGTTTAATGATCAGCTCGGGCACGTGTGCCCGAGGCGGCAGGCAGCAGACCATCAACACGGCCTCGGCCACGTCGCTGGCCTGCAGGATTCGGGCCCGATGCTCCGCTGTAACCGGATTGGGTCGGTGCACCAGGATGGGCGTGTCGACTTCGCCCGGGAAAATGGTGGTAACGCGGATGCCGTTCTTGCCCTCTTCCAGCGCGGCCGTGGTGGCCAGCGCGGTGAGGGCGAACTTCGAGGCGTTGTAGGCCACCCCGCCCAACAGCCCGGCCCGCTTACCGGCGATCGAGCCGACATTCACGATCAGCCCGTCGTGCCGCTGGCGCATTTGGGGCAACACTTCGCGGAGGCAGTTGTAGACCCCCGTGGCGTTGATCTCGAGCGTTCGGTCCCAGTCCTCGGGCGAAATATCGGACAGGTATCGGCGCACCACGTTAATGCCGGCGTTGTTCACCAGGATGTCGATCGACCCCAGTTCCCGCTCGGCCCAGGCGAACAATCGAGCCACGCTAGCGCGGTCGGCCACGTCGACCGGGTGGAAAACGAGGGGGGGCTGGCCGCTGAAGCCCGCCGCGGTTTCGGCCAGTTTTTCGGTCGACCGTCCGGCTACCGCCACGCGGCATCCTTCGCCCGCCAACGACCAGGCAATCGCCTGACCGATCCCGCTTCCGCCACCGGTAACGAGCGCCGTCTTGCCGGAAAGCCGCATGCCACGGTCCTTTAAATCCTGGTGCGAAAACATCGACTGAGCCACGGCGCCGCAGGGCTTGCCCCCGGGGCTGGCCGCCGCGCTCGGCGTGTCCGCGTTTGTACCCGCTTCAGTGCCGAACGCAAGCCGTGGCTTGTCGGCTGGGCAGTGGCCTCGGATAATCGCCCCGGGGCTTCGGGCGGCGGTTTCGCGCTCGCCGGCGCGGGCAGCTCTCTTTCGCGCGGGCAGCCCTGCGGCGTCAACCTGGTCGCGTTTCCGGCCTTTTTCCAGCAGCGAGATTCACCGCCGTGGCCGACAGTGTCTTGACCAGCACCGTTCCCGACGCTCCGGCGGGGCGAACGCCGCTGCCGCGCCGCCGCGAGGCCCTCGACCAAGTCGCCGGGCTGGACGAGCGCCCCCGCCCCATCGATACGCGGATCGAAATCGTTACGCCGGAGAACATCGCCTTCGAGTACCGCCTGGCAGGCCCGTTCCGCCGCCTGCCCGCTTATCTGGTCGACCGGCTGCTGCAATCGCTTTTGATTACCGTCCTGGGAATCGTGATCGCGCTTGCCAGTTCCCGCATCGGGGTTCCCGGCCTGGGCACGGGCGGCGTTCTGATCCTTTGGTTTCTGGTCTCCTGGTTTTACGGTGGGGTTTTCGAAACCACTTGGAACGGACAAACCCCGGGCAAGCGGGTGTTTCAGCTCCGAGTGCTTTCCATCGACGGGCAGCCGATCAACGCCCAGCAAGCCGTGCTCCGCAACGTGCTGCGGAGCGTCGACGGGTTTCCCTACCTGCTCCCCTATGGGCTGGGCTGGTTGGCATCGGCCTCGAGCCAGCGATTTCAGCGGCTCGGCGACCTGGCCTGCGGCACCATGGTGATTGTCGAAGATCCTCAGCGCCCCAGGGCACCGCAGCCGCTGCGCGACGGCGAGGCCTTGCGACTAACCTCCCTGCTACCAAGCGGCACCGTCGTTTCGCCGAGCCTGGCCCGAGTGCTCTCCAGCTATGTCGCCGCGCGCGACCGCCTGCCCTGGGGAAGGCGAATGGAGATCGCCCGGCACCTGGCCGAACCGCTCCGCCGGCAATACGGATTGCCGCCCGACACACCGTACGACTCGTTGCTCTGCGCGCTTTACCAGCGAGTGTTCTTGGCCGACCAAGACCCAGCGCTACCGCGGGGACCGCGCCGCCACGGCTCCCCGGATCGGCCGCAGGTACCCCCAGTCCAGGGCCAGCCGGACGGCCCTCCCGTCAGCTACCCGAGCACCGCCAACCGTTAGGCTAGCCGTTCCATGCAAGTTGCTCAGCACCTGGCCAATCGCCGCCGCCACTGGGAAGCGCTGGAATCGCTTTGCGACGAACTGGAGCGTCGGCGCGGCACTCCCGCTCGAGCCGCCCAGGGGATTCAATTTGCCTCGCTGTACCGGGCGGCTTGCGCGGACCTGGCTCTGGCCGAGGCTTACTGCCTACCGCTCGACACCGTTCAGTATCTGCATCAATTGGTGGGTCGGGCCCATAACCAGTTGTATCGGTCGCGGGGGTTTCGGCTCTGGCGCTGGGGCTACGAACTACTGGTGGCCGTGCCGCAGCGGTTGTTTCAAGACAACGCCCTCCGACTGGCGTTCGTGGTTTTTTGGGTGCTGTTTCTCGCCTCGGCAATTAGCGCCTACCGCTCGTCTCGATACGCCGAACAAACCCTGGGGCCTTTGGGAATTTCGAATCTCGAAACCAGCTTCGAACAGCCCTTGGGCGATCGCGATCCCGGAGAGCGGGCCAGCATGGTCGGTTTCTACATTCGCCATAACGCCGGCATCGGGCTGCAATGCTTCGCCTTCGGACTCTTGGGAGGCATCGGCGGGTTGGTCATTCTCGTTTCCAATGCCCTGGGGTTGGGTGCGGCGTTTGGCCACATGGCCAACCACGCCGGCCGAGACAATTTTTTCGAATTCGTCACCGCGCATGGGCCGTTCGAACTGACGGCCATCGTGCTTTCGGCGGCCGCCGGCATGCGGCTCGGGTTCGCCATGATCGATACCCGCGGTTTCACCCGGCGAGCTGCGGTACGCATCGCCGGGCGCGAAGCCATGCCGATCATGGGTACCGCCATCGTGCTGTTCGTGCTGGCGGCGCTGATCGAGGGGTTTCTATCCCCCTCGGCGGCACCGTACTGGATAAAGGCGCTGGTGGCGGTCGTCTCCAGCAGCCTGTTGGTTTTCTACTTCGTGATGCTGGGCCAGCTTCCCCTCGACAGCACGGAGGTCGGCGACTGAATGCAATTGGATCAAACTCGCATCGCCATTCGCGAGCGCTCCTATCCCGAACTGCTCGACCTGGCGCTGGTGGTCGGCCGCCAGCACCTGGTTCCGCTGATCGGCTGGTGGGCCGTGGGCGTCGCCCCCTGGGCACTGCTCGATTACCTCTACCTGGTCGTCTGGGACCAGGGGTTCTCGGCCGACGACCTGATCGAACCCCAAACCGTCGCCGGTTACCTGATGGCGATGACCTTGCTGATCGTCTGGCAGATTCCCTTGGCCACGGCGCCGCTGACGCTGTACCTGGGTCAGATCCTGTTCGAAGCCCGGCCTTCGCGAAAGCGCCTGCTGCGCGATTGGCTGAGCTCGCTGGGCCAGTTGCTCTGGTTTCAAGGACTGTTGCGACTGCTGTTCATTCTGCCGGTAATTACCTGGATCCTGCCCTACTCGGTTTGGCCCTATTTGAACGAGGTATTGCTGCTCGAACGAAATCCCCTTTGGAGCACCCGGGCTACCGGCACCACCACCTGGCGGCGGAGCCTGAAACTGCACAGCCGCTCGAGTGGAGAACTGTTCGCCCGCTGGCTGGGTGGCACCCTGTTGGGGGTCGGTGCCTCGCTTGGCGTCTGGCTGCTGCTCTGGGTCCTAACCCACCTGCTGCTCGAGTCCGACTGGGAGGCAGATCCCAGCGCCTTCACCGTGATCTTTCCGCTGTCGGTCTGGATCGTGGTCGGTTTCATGGCCGTAGCGCGATTTCTCTGCTACCTCGACCTGCGCACGCGACACGAGGGCTGGGAACTGGAACTGCGGGTCCGGGCCGAGGCCGCCCGGCTCGAAAGGCGGTGGGCATGAACCACCCCAGGCTCCTTGGCTGCCGGCCCTGCTGCCGCTGGCGCACGCCCTCACTCGCCGCGCTGCTCCTGGCCCTGATCGCAATGCCGTGCAGGGCTCAATCCGAGCCGGCCCCCGACGACAATCCATTCGAGCCCCCGGGTTGGGAAGAGCCGGTTTCGCCCTCGGGCTCCGATCAAGGGGCCGCACCCGCCGAACTGCCCCAGGTCGATCCGGTTGCCGAGGTCGAGGCGGGCCGCGAGGCCCTGGCCGGGGGCTGGACTCCCCTGCCCTGGTACGACAGCGAGCACGACCTGCTCCGACCGCTCGAGATTCGCCCTCAGCGCGAGTGGAACTGGGACTTCGGTTCGCCGCTGAGTTTCTCGCCCGACCTGTTGTGGTGGATCGGTTGGGGGGTGCTCGCCCTGGCGCTGCTGCTCGTGGCCTATGTGCTTTGGCAAGCCTACCGCCAGCGGAGCCGGGTCGTTTCCGCCGACACGGCCGCCCAGCCGGCCGCCGAGCGCCAGATCGATGTCCAGGCGCTGCCGCTGCCCCCCTTGCCCGACTTGTCCGACCTGCTCGGGGCCGCTCGGCGGGCCGCCCAGTCGGGCGACTTTGGCCGGGCCATCGTCTACCTGTTTAGTCACCAACTGGTGGAGCTCGATCGCCATCAGCAAATTGTCTTGCAGCGCGGAAAGACCAGTCGCCAGTACCTGCGCGAGATTCCCCGCCCGGCCCTCCGCGGGCTGCTGCAACCCACGCTCAAGGCCTTTGAAGAAGTGTACTTCGGTGGCTACTCGGCCGAGTCTGGCGACTTCGACCGGTGCCTGGCCCGGCTCGCCCAATTTCAACGGCTTCTCCAGGAACCGGCCCGATGACCACCAGCTCTGGCCGAGAAAACGCGCGGTGGACCGCATCGCTAGTCTGCCTGGCGCTTGCGGCGCTCGCGGGCTGCAGCGAATCGCTGGAAACCGAGTACGGTCGGCGCGGCGGCGCGGCGGCGAGCAGCGTCAACGGTACGGCCGTGTTGGCCCGCATGTTTGCCGACCGTGGGCACCAGGTGGCCAGTTGGCGGTACCTGTCCCCCAAGCTAGACAGCGCCCAAACGATTGTCTGGTTTCCCGACGATCTGCAACCACCGAGCGACGAGGTGCGCGAATGGCTCGAGGTTTGGCTGAGCAATTCGCCCGGCCGCACCCTGGTTTACGTGGGGCGCGATTTCGACGCGGCTCCCGGCTACTGGCAGTGGATGAAATCGCACACCACCTCCGATTCCGAAGCCGAGGTACGGCGCCAGGAGCTTGAAGCCCGGCTCGATTGGCAAGCGCGGCACAGCCAGCTCTCGGTCATGCTGGATTGCCCCTGGTTCAGCGTCGAGCCCCTGCCGGGTGCCCGCCAGGGAAAAAACTTCAGCGGGATTCCGACGTTTACCGCAGGGGTCCATTTTCCGGCCACGCAGATCATTCTGCATAGCCGTATGGAGCCATCCCAGTGGGCCGAACCCTGGCTGTTGGCCGGCGACGATGTGTTGATCAGCCAGGAACCCTTCGAATTGAGCCAGTTGATCTTGGTGGCCAACGGGTCGTTTCTGCTCAATCTGCCGCTGGTCAACGCCGAACATCGCAAACTAGCCTCTCGGCTCGTCGATCGCTGCGGCGCGCCGGGCAAGGTGTTTTTTCTCGAAAGCGGAAACGGCGGCCCACAGATCGTCGATCGCGACCCAACGGCCGAGGGCGGCGGCCTGAATCTGCTGGGCGTTTGGCCGCTGAGCGGCGTGCTCGTCCATTTAGCGGCGGCCGGCCTGGTATTGTTGGCCTGGCGGTTGCCGATTTTCGGCACGCCGCGCGAAGAGCCGCGAGCCCCCAGCACCGATTTCGGCCAGCACATTCGCGCCTTGGGGGCCCTGCTAGAGCGGACCCACGATGCCCAGTATGCTAGGAACCGTTGCGAGCAGTACGCCGAGCTCGCGCGGGGCGACAGCAGGCGAGCGGCCGGCCAGGCCCTTGGGTCTGCCGACCAGGCGGTTGACCGAACCAGCTTGCCATCGGCCGTGCGCGGCGCCGATGCTTCTCCCCCCGCGGAACCGCCCGGGTCGTGAAATTGCCGCTTCACTCTTGGCTTCCCATTCCCTCTGCCCCCCACCTGCCGATGAGCCACGTTCCCCCACCGGATGTTCCCACCCCGATCCCCCAGCCCGGCGATCTTGGCCCGGCGTCGCCCGAGCTGATCGACGACGTCGACGTACGCCGCGACACCCCCGCGCGACGGCTTTTCGAACGCATCACGGGCGAGCTGGGGCGCGTGTTCGTCGGCCAAGACGAACTGGTCACCACCACGCTCGTGGCCCTGTTCTCGCACGGCCACGTGCTGATCGAGAGCGTGCCGGGGCTGGGCAAAACCCTTTTCGTCAGGGCCCTGGGGCGGGTACTGGGGCTGAAGTTCAGCCGCATTCAGTTCACCGCTGACCTGATGCCCTCGGATATCACCGGATCGCCCATTTTCGATCAACAAGCGGGCGAGTTCCGTTTTCGTCCGGGACCGGTCTTCACCCAACTGTTGTTGGCAGACGAAATCAACCGGGCCCCCGCCAAGACCCACGCTGCCCTGCTCGAGATAATGCAGGAGTACCGCGTCACGGTCGACAACCAGAGCCACCGTTTGGAGCGCCCCTTCCTGGTGTTGGCTACCCAGAACCCGATCGAGTCCGAGGGCACCTACAACCTGCCGGAGGCGCAGCTCGATCGTTTCATGTTCAAGATTCTGACCCACTACCCCGAGGCGGACGAAGAGGCCGAAATCCTCCGCCTGCACAGCCGCCACGAAGATTTCGACGGGCACTTGGGCACCCTGGCCACGCTGACTTCGCCCGAGGAAATTCTCGCCGTCGCCCGCGATGCCGCGGCGGTTCGCGTCGACGAGAAATTACTCGACTACGTCAACCGCCTCGTCCGGCTTACCCGGCAGTGGCCCGACTTTCACCTGGGCGCCTCGCCCCGGGCGGGCATCGCGCTCTTGCAGGGGGCCCGCACCCTGGCCGGGTTCTTGGGCCGCGACTACGCCCTGCCCGACGACGTCCTGCAGATTGCCCTACCGGCGCTGCGCCACCGGGTGGTGCTCACGGCCGAAGCCGAAGTCGAGGGGCGCCAGGTCGACGAAATCCTCCGCGAACTGATTCGCGCCGTCGAGGTGCCCCGCCTGTGAGCTCGGTGTCCCAAAGCCTGCTGGTCCTTTTGCTGCTGACGGCGATGCTTTGGGTGCCAGGGCGCTGGCTGCGCATCTTTCCTCAGGGTCGCTTGTTTGTCTTGGCGGCGCTGCCCTGCGGAGCCTCGCTGGTGCTGGTGGTGCTGCCCCAGGCCTGGCCCGTATTGCTGGGCTTGGACGGGGTCTTGCTGTTGGTGGCCCTGGCCGACCTGCTCAGCCTGCCGCGCGCAAACCGTTTCGAGCTCGCGCGCCAGGCAGGGCGCGTGGTTTCCCTGCGGCATGGCCACCGAATCGAATTGATTCTGCAGCACCGCTCTAGCCGCCCCCTATCGATCACCCTGCGCGACGGACTGCCCGCCGAGTTCCAGGCCGATCCTCCGCAGTTTCAACTGCGCGTCGCTCCACACTGCCGTTTGACGCTGCCCTACCGGCTGCAAAGTCAGCGCCGCGGCGCTTTTCGCCTGCGTCAGATCCATCTGCGGGTCACCAGCCGGGCCGGGCTTTGGCAGCGATTGCTCGATTACCCGGTCGAGACCGAGCTACACGTCTATCCCGATCTAAAGCAGTTGCGCTCCTACGCCGTGTTGGCTCGGCTCGATCGGTTGAACCTGATCGGAGTGCGCCGGGCCAGGCGGATTGGACAAGACAACGAATTCGAGCGTCTGCGCGATTACACCCCCGACGATAACTTTCGCCACGTCGAATGGCGCAGCACCGCCCGAAGGGGAAAGTTGACCGTCAAGGACTTTCAGCAGAATCAGAGCCAGCGTCTGGTGTTTCTTGTGGATTGCGGGCGCATGATGGCCAACCAGGCCCAGGGGCTGAGCCTGTTGGATCATGCTTTCAACGCCATGCTGATGCTCAGCTACGTGGCCCTCAGCCGTGGCGACGCGGTAGGTCTGGTGTGCTTCTCGGACGAGGTCCATCATTTTGTACCTCCCCGCGCCGGACTGCGGCAAATGAACCGCCTGCTGCACGCCGTGTTCGATCGTTTTCCCAGGCTGGTGGAATCGCGTTACGACCTGGCCTTCTCGTACCTGGCCGCCCGCAGCCCCAAACGCAGCCTGGTGGTGCTGATCACCAATCTGATCGACGAGGTCAACGCCCAGCAGGTCGAGCGCCACCTGAAACATCTGGTGGGCCGTCACTTGCCCCTGGGCGTGTTGTTGCGCGATCGCGAAGTGTACGACGCCCTGTTCACCGGTTCGGCGAGCGAAGCGCCCGACGACTCGTCGCTGTACCGCGCGGCCGCCGCGTCTGACTTGCTCTCCTGGCGTCAACAGGTGCTTTCGGCCCTCGCGCGCGAGGGCGCCTTGGTGGTCGACGCGTTTCCGGAAGATCTCACCGCGCCGCTGGTAAACCGGTATCTCGAAGTTAAAGCCCGGCATCTGCTCTAGCGGGCACTGCGGTTCACACGTCGGTGCTGCCCCTGCCCCCGGTGAGTCGCCGGGGGCTAATACTTCGTGCACCCACCAGTAGCCAAACCGGCACAGCCCCCTGGATTTGAAGAGTTTCCGCCCCGCGCCAGCGGCGATCCGATCGGTTCAATCGGCCTGGCGCCTTGGCGCCTGGGCGCCTTGGCGTTCGTTTCCTCCCAATCCTTGCCCCGCGCCAGCGGCTACCAACCGCTCGATGGCGTTGACCAGCGCCTCCAGCGCGGGCGGATCGGTCAGGCCGTGGGCCTGGCCAACCAATTCCAAGGTCGCCTCGGGCAAGCCGCTTTGGCGACACAACTGCCGGCTGTATTCCCAGGGAATCAACTCGTCGTGTGGCGAATGGAGGATCGCCACCGGGGGGGCAACTACCCGGGCTTCCCCCCAACGCATCCAGGCTGGCGCTAGCAGCACCAGCGGAATCTGGCCTCTCTCCAGGTTCATGGCCACCGCACCGCCCCGGCTGGATCCAATGATGCAGTCCGGGGGGCTGCGGTGCAGACAAGCCTGGGCCGCCTCGAGGGCAACGGCGAAATCATGGTCGTCCAGCGCGGGCTTATCGACCGTAAACCCCTGCTCGACCAGCCAGTGGGCCTTGAAACCGCCCCCCACCGCCCCCAGGCCATGCAGGTACAACAGCTTTGGTCGGGGCATTTTTTCGATCCGCGGGCAAGGGTAAACCAGGAAACTTTGAGCGGTCGGCGCGGTCCCGCGCCCCTAGTCGCGAGACTCCCGGACCGTGGTTATACTCCAATCAGGCGGGCAGTCAGGGTTTCGGGGGAAGATCCGCGCAACCGCCGGTTTCGCAATAAAGGACGAGTTTCGTGCCCACTCTGGAAACGTCTCAGTCGAATCCCGCCTACGGCGCTACCGACCGCTACCAGGGCGAGCAGGGTCAAGAATACTTTGCCCGCTTCGTGCGGCCTGGCCAGAACAAGGGTGCCGCGGCGGCCGACCACAACGGCGGCAAGTTTCGACCCTACGTTCGCCTAAGCGACACGGTCCTGGATTTCGGCTGCGGGGGGGGCTTCGTTCTCTCGGCGATTCCATGCGCCCGCCGGCTCGGGGTCGAAATCAACCCGGCTGCCCGGCAGCATGCCGAACAACTCGGCATCGAGTGCTTCGCGAGCATTGCGGAAGTACCCTCGGCCTGTTGCGATGTGATTATTTCGCACCATGCCCTGGAACACGTTCCCTATCCGATCGAAGCCCTCCGCGAACTGCGCGACAAGCTCAAGCCGGGCGGTCGCCTGGTTTTGTGCGTGCCGATCGATGATTGGCGGCGCCAACGGCGATACCGCCCCAACAACTTCGACATGCACCTGCACACCTGGACGGCCCAACTGCTGGGCAACACCTTGTACGAAGCCGGCTACCGGGTGCGCGAGATTCATCATCTTTGGCTCGGCTTCAGCATCACCTGGCAGCGCTATACCCGGGGGCTCGAGCGCCTCCTGCCTGGTTCGCTCCAGCGACTGGTTTCGCTGGGCTGGGGCACGCTGAAGAATCAGCGCCAGTTGCTAGCGATTGCGGAGCCCGACCTGAGCCGGTAGTTCTTCCGATGCGGCCGGCTGGCTCGGCGCGGCAGGGGCGCCCGTGGGGGGCTCCAGGTGCTCGATCGACAAGTCGTCGATTTCAGCCTGCCCCAATCCGGTCAGCGCCAAGGTAACCGAAACGGGGCCGCTGGTCGGAGCCACCCGGTACAACGTTACCTCGCGCCAGCCATCGGTCTGCCCGATCCGCTCGGCCAGGGCCTGTCCGCCCAGCGAGTCGATCACCTCGAGCCCGTCGACGCTGCCGTGTACCGGAATGGTGACCCGGGCCCAACAGCGAATCCGAAACAACTGGCCCGCCATGGCCGGCACCTCGGCGCTGCGAATCCAGAGAGGGGCCGACTCGACCAGCCCCGGCGGGTGCGCGGGGTCGGCCGGTTCCACCACCAACCGCAAACTGCTCTGCCCTCCGTGCGGCGCGTCGCCCGTCAGCTCGGCTCGGCTGACAATGCCCGGCACCTCGTACTGAAACAGCTGCCAGCCAGCCTTGAGCGTCCGCTCAAGAATCTCGAAATCGCCCCCCGCCAGCAGATTGTCGCTCGCACCGGCCGCTTGCAGGCGACGGCGAAATTCCAGCTCGCGCGGCAGCGCCGCCGGCACCAGCGCCAGCGGACTGGTTACCGGCGAGCTCAGGCCCGAAACGGCCGTCTCCCAATGAGCCCGCAACAGCATCCGCACGGGACGCGCCGCCCGCTCCAGGTCGGCGTAGGCCCCGATCAGGTCTCCGGCCAGGAATTCGCCGTCCGCCCGAGCCAGGGTCGAGCGGGCCGTGGTGAGCCAGGTGGCGGCCGAATCCTGGTTCTGCCCCATCTCGCTAAGCCGGCGATCGAGCTCGGCCACTTCGGCCAGTTGGCCAAGGGTCATCTCTCGGGCAAGTTCCGTGGCCCTGCGTTCGATGCGAGCGAGCCGCCCGCGAACCTGGTTTATGACGAGCGGGTCCTGGGTAATCAGGATCATGGCCGCCAGACCGAACTCGTCGAGCGTGATTCGGGTGCCCCCCGTTACGCGCCGCGGCTGCAGTGGGCGAAGCCCTACCGGCGAAATCTCGAACACGTCCGAGGCCTCGGGTACGCCCGGCACCACGAACGATACGCCGTTGGCCGCGGCCTGGCCGGGCACCAGTTGCGCCGCCGTGCCGCTCCAGGCCGGCAGCAGCAACCGGGTACGGTCGGTCTCGAGAATCGCGGCTGAGATTTGGGGCACGTTGGCGGTAACGCTGGCCACGTACGAGGCCGATGCCACCCAGCGCTCGATAAGCTGCAACTCCAGATTGATCCGCTCCAACGCCAGGGCCCGACTCACCGTGACCGGGTCGGTGGCGTTGAGCGGACCGGGCGAAGTGAAACACAGCCCGCGGGCTCCGGCTCCCAGGGCCGCTTGAACCAAGAGCCGCAACGAGTCGGCCTCGACCGCCCAGCGCCGGCCTCCGTCGGTCAGCAAGGCAAGCTGTTCGATCAGCGCGGGGGGAAGCTGGGTTTGAATGGCGGTCCAAAATGGCGTGCCGGGCCGAGCCAGCCGCGGACGCTCCCGCAGCCAGGTGCCGTAGTCGGCCAACTCCAGGCTGGTTCCCAGGGCACCCCGCTCGAAAATCAGCACGTCGGCCGGACGGCTATAGGCCCGTAGTTCGGCAACTGGCGCGCAAACAATCGGGCGACCCACGCGCTGATCGGCTTCGCGGACCGCGTCGACCCAGCGTTTGAACATCGGCAACCGGGATCGATCGAGTTGGCTCCCCATGTCCCAGGCCAAGACGCCGTCGAACGCCTCGCCCAGCGGCGCCAGCCTAACCGGAGCCTCGCCCTCCAGGCCGGCGGGCCTTGGCGGTGGACAAACGATCCATAGCCCGGCCCGCCGCGCGCCGCGCAACAGCTCGCTGCCTGGCGTTTGCGCGGTGCGAATGGTGTTGAAGCCCAGGTTGCGAAGCAGTTCGAGCGGCTCGCCGCGGTAGTCGATCACGCGGGGAAAAAACGGTCGCTGATTGATCACCAGCACGGTTCCTTCCAGCTCGATCTGCGGCCGTGGCGGGCCGCCGGGGGCCCGCTGGGGTTCGCCGGTGCCGGTAGCGAACTGGGCCAATTGATTGGCGCTCGCGGGGCCGATCGAACGCGGCACAAAGCCGCTCAGCTCCAAATCGTCGATCCAAACGCTGGTCTCCCCCGGACCGCCATAGACATTGAGCACCAGGCGGTCGAGATAAGCCTCGCCGCTGTCGGCCTCGGGACCCAACCGCAAACGCAGCAGGCGTACCTGGCGCTGAACTTCGCGGGCCAAACCCTCAACCGCCAGTTGCTGCCACTGCCCCGCCGCGGTCAAGGTGGTGCCCGGAACCAGAATCCAGGCCGGCCGGCCGGTGGCCGGATCGATGGTGCGGGGCAGGACCACGCGCCCGAAGAGCTGCATCCCAATTCGGTCGGACTGGATCCAGACCGCGGGGCGCAAGTCGTCGATGACCCGTGCCGGAGCTACGGCGTGGGCCACCATGACCTGGCTCCCCAGGCCCGATTCAATTCGCACCAGTTCGCTGCGCTGCCCTCCATGGGCCTGGCTCCACACGCGCTCGTGACGCAGCCATCGGTAGGCGGTGTCCGCGCTGTCAGGCTGCCAACTCGGGTGGTCCCCCTCGAAGTCGTTTTCGGAGAGCGCCGTCACCGACGCGCCCCCTGGGGGAAGCGACGGGCGGGGTGCGTCGGCCCAAGCGGGGCGCAGCGTGCCTACCCCCGGGACGGCAACCAGCAGCAACGAAATCACAAGTCGTATCGGTCGCACGGGGATGGGATCCGTCCCGAACCGTCGATCGAGCTACACGATGCCCCGGGGGCGGTGTGGCGTCGCTGCCACGCCGTTGCCAAACAGGGCTTATGAGCGCAAGGTGTTCTTCTAGCGAGATTTACGCCACGGCTCCAGAGCAACTGTGGCAAATGCACCACAGCGCGGCCGGACGGCTACCTGGGGACCGAATCCGCAACTGCTTTGGAGGCAATAACTTAGAAAAACCGGTCCGCGGGTGCTCCGCGCTTGGCACGACCGCTGCTAGAACAAGAGTTGTCACCTCACCGGAGCCAACTCAATGACTCAAGCATCTCGCGTCCTGAAGCCCGCCACCGAGGATTTGCCCCGCGACGTCGAGGAGTTGATCGCCGCCATCAGCAGCTTGCCGCAGGAGTTTCGCCAGCAGGTCGAGCCGATTCTCGGCCGGGTTGTGGAAAGCACGACCCGTCGGCGACGGATTCTGTCGCTGGTGCAAGATGCCCTGGCCCAGTTGCGGCTGGACATGAAGTACCTGTTGTTCGACTTGGAAGCTACCCGCCGCGAGCGCGACGACTACAAGCGACAGCTGGAACAAAACTAGCGCGAGTGCGGAACGAAGCAAACACCGCGCCGGGCGGCCGGCATCCAAGCTTTGCCTCACTTCACCCCGGGGGCTTTTTCCGACTCGGAAGCCGCCCCGGGGTGTTTTTTTTTCAAGCAGCCCATCCCGGTGCAGAGGCGCGCTTCCTGCCGCGATTCTGTATCGTCGGGCGACGCGCGATTGTTCACTCAGGCGGTCGGTGGATTTTCGTCGCGGGGCCCCCGATCGAAAGCTGGTTGCGAGCCCGGGGGGCTCGACCTAGGATAGATCGTTGGCTGCCCCGGCCTAAGGCGGGACGGCGCCGCCAGTAGGATCGCGCTTCGCCGCTGGGTGCGCGACAATCGGCCCCGAGTCGGCGGTGCCGCCGGAGAGCGATGAGCTTCGCCGTTGCGATCGGCTGTGGGCCGGCGGCCCTCCCCACAATCACCAGGCTCGATGGCCCCTTGGGTTGGCCAGGGATCGCCGAGAGAGACACCCCCTGATGAGCGACTGGACGGCCGAACAACTTGCTCAGCGCGCCTACGACCTGAACCTGGTGGACGACCGCCAGTTGCAGGAGATCTGGAGCGTCTTCGGCCGGCGCGATATTCCAGTCGAAGACTTGCAGCAACAACTGGTCCGCCGCGAATTCCTCACCAACTTCCAGTTGGAACGCCTGACCAAGGGGGAGCGCGGCGGTTTCTTTTACGGCCCCTATAAGGTGCTCTACCGGGTCAACGCGGGCTCTTTCGCCCGGGTGTATCGATCGGTCCACAAAGATACCGGTAAGGTGGTGGCGCTGAAGATTCTGCGACGGCGCTACAGCGACGACAAAGCCTTCGTCGAGCAGTTCCTGCGCGAGGGGGAAATGGGCCGCACCCTGCGGCACCCCAACATCGTCCCCATTTACGAGGTCCACACCCAAGGCACCAACCATTTCTTCGTCATGGAGTTCGTCGAGGGGGGAAACCTGCGAGACCTGCTCAAAATTCGCAAGAAAGTTCCACCCGCTCAGGCCGTGCAACTCATGTCGGACGTGTGCGCGGGTTTGCAATACGCCTTTCAAAAGGGCCTCTGCCACCGCGATTTGAAACTGACCAACATTCTCGTCTCGAGCCGCATGCAGGCCAAACTGGTCGACTTCGGCCTGGCGGCGGCCGACGAGAAACGAGTCGACGACGACGATTTGGCCGGCATCGAAAACCCGCGCACCATCGACTACGCCGGCCTGGAGCGAACCACCGGAGTTCGCAAAGACGACCAGCGCAGCGATATCTACTTCCTGGGGTGCATTCTGTACCACCTGCTCACGGGCGAGGCCCCCCTGGCCGAAACCAAGGACCGCGTGCAGCGGCTGTCGCGCCAGCGTTACGTCGACGTGGTACCGGTTCGCAAGCGCGATCCGAGCGTGCCCCGCGTGGTCGCGGCCGTGGTAAACAAAGCCATGGAGCTCGACGCGGAGAAACGCTACCAAACCCCCGGACAAATGCTGCTCGACTTGAAGCTGGCCGCCCAGCGGCTTGAAGCGGGCACGCCCGAGGGAGAAGCCGACGGCGACGAACAAGACGACGACCTGCAGGCCGAGCACCTGGCCAGCGATGCCGAACGCCAACGAATGGCCGTGCAGCTCTTGGCCACGGCCGAACGCCGCGCCGTAATGCTCGTCGAGTCGTCGACCCGAATTCAAGATCTGGTCCGCGAAGGCCTCAAGAGCACTGGCTACCGCGTGCTGGTCATCAGCGACCCGGAGCGTGCCCTGGCCCGCTTTGCCGACGGGGAAAAACCGGCCGAGGCCGTGGTGTTCAGCGCCGGCCACCTCAAGCTCGACGCCGCCAAAGCCTTTTCGCGCTTCGTGTCGGACGAATCGACCCGCTCGATTCCGGCCGTACTTTGGCTGGGCGATGGCCAACGCTGGAAAAGCCCGATTCCGCTGGCCGAACACCAGCTCGTCGGTCGGTTTGTGAAACTGCGTGAGCTGCGCGATGTGCTCTTGCGCCTGGTGCCGGTGCTGCCTCCCAGCGCGAACGACGTCACCGAGTCGTCGCCGGCGCCCTAGGCGTTTCTCGATTTCGCGCGGCTCGGCTAAGCTGGCGTGGTCCGAAGTGCAATCACGCCCTTCGGCCGTCTGCTTCGCTTTGGCCAGTTTTGAAGGGTGACTGCCATGACGCGTTATCGGGCGCTGCTCGTCTCGGGGTTGGTCGCGCTGCTGTTGCTCAGCGGAGGTGCCTGGTGGTTTTGGGCGCCGGCGGCCGATCCCAAGCTGGTCAAAGCCGAACAGCTCAGCCAGCAAATCTTCACCCCCGATGGTCCGCCCGACCTGAGCCGGCCGGAAACCCGGGCCAAAATGCAAGAGCTGCGGCAACAAGTGGAATCGATGCCCGAGGCAACCCGCACGCAGTTCATGGAGCAGCAGCGCGGCCAAATGACTCGCATGATGGAACAGCACCTAGACCGCTTCATGGCCATGTCGCCCGACGAGCGGACGGCCGAACTCGACCGGATGATCGACCGCATGGAGCAGTTTCGCCAGCGAAGGGCCGAAGGCCGCGGCCCCGGTGGATCCGAATCGAGTGGCCCGACGAGCGAGTCCCCCGCGGGGGGCGAACGTCCACCGGGTGCGCCTCCGGAAGCACCGGGCGGTCCGCCACCGTTCGGCGGTCCTCCGCTGGGCGGGCCGCCACCGTTCGGGGGCGGGCGCGGTTTTCCCCGCGATCCCCAGGCCATGAACGAGCGCCGCCGCCAAATGCTCGATGCCACCTCGCCCGAGTTGCGCGCAAAGATGGATGTCTTCCGCCAAGCGCTCGATAGCCGGATGAAGCAGCGCGGAATCGCGCCGCCCAGGCTGCCGTTCTAACGCCGGGTGCTTCAGGGAGGACTCCGGCGTTTGGAAACAACCCCGCCAAACAGGGCGAGTTGCCTGCTCGGCGATCGGCCAATCGGGTAGCTCACTCGACGGGTAGCTCACTCGACGGGCAGCACGGCCTCCCAGGGCGCCACGGGGCTATTAGACATCGATCCAGCGCCGCTGCCAGAGCTCGAAAAACAAAAGCGACCAGAGCCGGGCACTGTGATCGAACTGGCAGGCCAGGTGCTGTTCGAGCATCCGCCGGACCGCCTCGGGCCGAAAGTAACCCCGGGCCAGCGTGCGCGGGTCGAGCAAGATATCGCTGGCGAGCGATCGCAATTCGTGGCGAAACCAGTGGTCGAGCGGCACGCCGAACCCCATTTTCGACCGTCGTTGAATCCGCGGCGGCAACAGGTCGGCGAACGCCTGGATCAAGATCTGTTTGCCGCGGGCGCCGCGCAACTTGAGCGATGCGGGAATCGCGGCGGCCAACTCCACGAGGCGATGATCCAAATAAGGCTGCCGACACTCCAGCCCGTGGGCCATCGACGCCGTGTCGGTCTTGGCCATCAAATCACAGGGCAGGTAAGTCAGCAGGTCGACCAGGCTGGCGGCCGTTACCAGGTCGCGTCGTTCGACCCGGGCATAGGCTTGCTCCAGAAACGCGACCGGATCATGGTCGCTCAGCTGGTGCACGAATTCATCGCTGTACAGGGCCCCGCGGCGGGCTTCGTTGTAGATGCATACCCATTCCAAATGGCGATGGGCCTGCGAGTGGGCCAACCCTTCGAGAAACCGCTTCCAGCGCCGGCCGGGCGAACGCTGCAAGCCGGAATCGGGCAGCCAGGACCAGCGGGCCGGTTTCAGCAATTCGCGCACCGCCGAGGGCAGGTGCTGCAAGTGTTCGCCGAGCCGCACGGCCAGATAACGCTTGTAGCCGGCGAATAGCTCGTCTCCCCCGTCGCCGCTCAGCGCCACCGTGACGTGTTGCCGGGTCAACTGCGACAGGTAGAACGTGGGAATCGCCGAGCTGTCGGCCAGCGGATCGTCGTAGTAGTAAACCAGTTGCTCCAAGATCGAAACCGCGTCGGCCTGGCAGCGAAACTCGTAATGCTCGGTCCCCAGCGACCGGGCCACTTCGCGGGCATAGTCGGTTTCGTCGTACGAGGCGACCGAGAAACCGATCGAAAAGGTTTTGACCCGTTCGGCCGCGGTCTGCTGCACCAAGCCGGCCACGATCGACGAATCCACGCCTCCCGAGAGAAAAACCCCCAGCGGCACCTCGCTCTCCAGCCGCAAGGCCACGCTCGAACGCATCGTGGCCCGCAACTCCTCAATCACATCCTCGGGCCGTCGGTCGACCTCGTGGTTCCAGTCGGGAGACCAATAACACCCGAGTTCCAGCCCCGATTCCGACCAGAGGGCGTAATGAGCCGGCGGAAGCTTCGCGAAACCGGCGACCATCGTGCGCGGGAACGGCACGTACTGGTAAGTCAGATACTCGTCGAGCGAGCGCGGGTCCACCCGGCGGACAATTCCGGGCACCTCCCACAGGCTCTTCAGCTCGCTGGCGAACATCAGCCGCCCGGGCTCGTGGCGGTACACCAGCGGTTTCTCGCCCAGACGGTCGCGAGCCAGCAGCAGCCGTCGCCGGGGCGCATCCCAAAGTGCCAGGGCAAACATGCCGTTGAGATGGCGGAGAAAACCGGGTCCTTCGTCTTCGTAGAGATGGACCAGCGTTTCGGTGTCGCTCCGGGTACTTAGCCGATGGCCGGCTCCTTCCAGCCGCCGCTGAAGCTGGCGAAAGTTGTAAATCTCGCCGTTGAAGACGACCCAGATCGTTCCGGATTCATTGGAAATGGGCTGGTGCCCGCCGGCCACGTCGATGATCGACAACCGCCGCATACCCAGCGCCACGCCCGGCTCGCCGGGGTCGCCGCCGGGGCAGCCCAGCGGGCGAAGATAGGTTCCACGATCATCGGGTCCGCGATGGGCCAGGCGGTCGGTCATTCGGTCCAACAGCGCCGCATCGATCGCCCGATCGGCCGTGGTCCAAATTGCCCCCGTAATTCCGCACATACCTGCTTCGCAAAACCATCCGGTTGTCGCCGTCCGCGCGAGAGGCCAACCGCGGCCGCCGAGACCGGCCGCGCCAGCCAGGCGCAAGGCCGGCGCGCCCCCGCCTTGTCATTCGGTGGCGGCCTCGCCCGCCGGCATCAGATGCTCGTCAAACCATTGCCGAATCACCTGCATATCGTCGATCAAACCGGGCCAACCATGTGCCGCGCCGGGCTTGGTGATCAGCCGAGATTGCACGCCCGCCTGGGCGAGTTTTTCGACCAGGATTTGGGCCTGTTGGATGGGCACAAGTTTATCGGCGTCGCCGTGCAGAATCAGGATCGGAGGGTCGTCGGGCGAGACATGCTCGATCGGCGAAATCTGCCGGCCGATCTCCAGAATCTTCGCTTCGTCGGTGATGCGCTCATAGGAATTGATCGTGGTGTTCAACTCGTCGAAATCGAACGGTGCGCGGAATCCCGCCAGCACTCCCCGCCCCAGGGCAACCGCTCCCGGTTCTCCGAAGTTCAAAAAATCGGTCGGCGGAAAAAAGCAGGCCACCACCTGGACCCGGCTCGAAACTCGTTCAATGGGGTCTTTGGCCTCGGCGTTGCCCTCGTCGCCGGCGAGCCCCTGCATCAGCGATAAGTGCCCGCCCGCCGATCCGCCGACAATGGCCATTCGCTGCGGATCGAAACCGAAATCACTGGCCCGAGAGCGCACATAGCGCGTGGCCCTGGCAACGTCGGCAATGCACTCGGGGATGGTGTACTTAGGCTGGCTGCCGTGCACCACGGCAAACACCTGATAGCCCGCCCGGATCAGTTCCTCGACGAACTGGGGGTTGATCGCTTCATGCGCCGAAAACCAGCCTCCGCTGACGATGAGCAGCACCGCCGCGCCGTTGGCTGGGCCGCGCGGCTGGAACCAGTCGAGCGTGAGCGCCGTGCCGAACTTTCGGCCATAGATCAGATCTTCCTGGCGCACCCAGGCTGGCTCGTCGGCGCCGGCGGCGCTCGGAAGCACTCCCAGAATCAGCACCGCCAGCCAACGAAGTATTGCCCCTCTCACCCCAGGCTCCTTTTCATCCTGATCCGCTCGCGGCGCGGCTGCCGACTCAACCCTAGCTCGCCAGCAGTCGCGCGTACAACTGGGCGTAGCGCTCAATCATTCTACTCACCGAGAATTCGGTTTTCGCTCGAATTCGCGCCGCGGCGCTCATTCGGCTGGCCAAGTCCGGGTGATCCAATATGCGCTGCGCCTCGCGGGCCAGGGCGGCTCGATCCCCCACGGGGACCAACAGGCCGGTCTCGCCCGGCACCACCAGGTCGCGGTTCCCTGGAATGTTGGTCGCAACCACGGGCAAACCCACGGCCATGGCCTCGAGAATGGCATTGGGCATGCCTTCATATTCGCTGGCCAGCCAGAGCAGATCGAAGTGAGGCAGCCACCGCGGCACGTCGCCGCGATGCCCGAGAAAATGTACCCGGTCTTCAATTCGCACCTGGCCGCGAAACTTCTCGAGCCGGGCTCGCTGCGGCCCATCACCCAGTATCACCAGGTGCACATCGTTCCGCACCACCTTGAGCAGGTCGGCGGCCCAAATCAGGTCTTTCACGCGCTTTTGCGGCCACAACCGGCAGACCGCGCCGATCAATCGCGACGAACTGGGAACCCCCAGCTCTCGGCATATCTCCTCGCGCGTGGCGTGCATCGCGGGGGGTGGCTCCACGGCATTGGGAATCACCTCGAACTTCTCGGCGGGCAACCCGTGAGCCACGTAAAAATCGCGGATCCCCGAGCTGTTCACCGCGATGCAATCGGTCCAGCGCGCCAAGTATCGATCGACCGCGAATTCCCACCGGTTCTTCCACAGGTCGACGCAGCGCTCGCTGGCCACCACACGAGCAACGCGGGCCTGCCGGGCGGCCAGGCGGCCATAGGTGTTGCCGGCCAAGAGCCAGGTCTGCACCAGGTGGGGGCGAAACGTTCGCATCGTCCGCACCAATCGCGCCAAGGCGAGCGGGTCGATCTTGGCCCGCTTGCCGATCAGGGTCACCGGAATGCCGGCTTCGGCCAAGGGGCGCTCCAGCGGCCCTCCGCGGGTCAGCGCCACCACGCCCACCTCGAACTGGTCGCGAGGCAGACCCGTCGCCAAAAGCACCAGTTGCTTTTCGGCGCCCGATTGATCGAGCGAGGGCACGACGTGGAGTATCTTGCGGGGCAAGCTCGTCCTACTTCCTCTTGACGCGGCGGCCGCCGCGGCATGTCCTAGCCTGCCGTAAAGGTGATGGCCTTCAGCCTCCGGCCACGGCTATCGACCGGCGGCCGCCGTTAACCGGTCGAACAATTGTTGATGCCGGTCGACCCACAAATCCAGCGAGTATTGCTGCTGCACCCGCCGGCGGGCCTGGTCGGCCCAGGCGCGGGCCAACTCGGTCTGACTAAAAACCCGTTTGATCGCCCCGGCCCAAGCCTCGATCTGCCCCGGAGGCACCACGAGCCCCTGGCGCTCGTGGTCCACCAAGGGGCGGTTGCCTGCAATATCGCTGGCCACGACCGGCAAGGGGGCGGCCATCGCTTCGAGCAGCGCCAGCGACATTCCCTCTTCGTAGGAAGGTAACACAAACAGATCGGCCGCGGCCAGCGCGTCGTCGACGTGGTCGAAGTTGCCCGCCAACACCACCCGACCCGAAAGCCCCTGCGCCGCGATCTGCTCGCGCAGGGCAACTGCCGCGGGCCCCTCGCCCACCAACCACAGCCGGGCCTGGGGGTCGCTCGCGTCGACCAGGCTCCAAGCCCGGACCAGGTCGTCCAGACCTTTGCGCGGGTCGAGCCGGCCGGTGTAAACCGCCAGCCGCGCCCCCGAGGGAAGTCGCAAATCGGGGTGCGACGCAGCCAGAGCCTGCCGGGCCGCGGCCTGGCCCTGCTCGGTCCGCTCCGCCGGCAAGGCAACGCCGTTGGGAATGTAGTGAATCCGATCGCGCGGATAGCCGGCCGCCACTAGCTCTTGGCGAATCGCTTCGCTGGGCGCTACCAGGGCCGCGGCTCGCAGGCAACGCTGCTTGATCCACCGCCCCCCCAGGGCACTGAGTTGCCAGTGCACGTCGCCCGTGAGGCCGGCGCCCTCGGCGCGGAGTACCACGGGAATCCGCTGAGCGGCCGCCGCTCCGATCGCGGCGTAGGCGTCGTGCTTGAGCATCGACACGTAGAGCAGCCGGGTCTGGTCGGCGCCGCGGGCGATGGCCCGCTGCAAGCCCCGCACATACTGCCAGGTACCCAGAAAGCGGCGCCGCGATTGACCGATACGGTGCACTCGAATGCCTCGGTGCATCAAGTCCGCCGGCCACTGCCGCGACCAGCGGGCGGTAAACAACTCGACCGCTTCGCCCCGTACCACTAGTTCGGCGGCCAAGCTCTCCATGGCCCGCTCGGCCCCGCCAACCAGGGGCCAAAAACGTCGGGTGACAAGCACCAGCCGTCGGTCGCTCAACCGCCGTGCTCCTCGCTGGGCAACCTAGCTCGGCAGTCGCCCCGGGGCCGCTCGTGCGAGCCTAACTCGGCTTGATCCAGCGCGGCCAGATACGGCAGATTGCGGTAGGCGTCGTCGTAATCCATGCCGTAGCCCACGACGAACACGTCGGGAATCTCGAACCCCACGAAATCGGGACGCATCACCACCTCGGCCCGGCCCTGCTTTTTCAGCAGCACCAACGAACGAATCGCAATCGGCCCCAGGTCGTCGACCTGTTGGATCAACGTGGCCAGCGTGTGTCCGGTGTCGAAAATGTCGTCGACGATCAAAACCCGATGACCGCGAATGTCGGGCATCAGGTCGATCGAGACGTTTACGGGGCCCCCGCGGGTTACGGCGCCCCGGTAGCTGCTGGCTTGGATCAACCCGATTCGCTGGGGCATGTTTAATTGGCGGACTAAGTCCGCCAACAGAATCACGCTGCCGGTTAAGACCCCGATGATCGTGAGCGGCTGCTGGCCATGTTCCTCGTTGATCTGCGCAGCCAGCTCGGCTACGCGCTGGCGAATCTCCGCTTCCGTGAGCAGCGTCTGCACGGCCGTCCCCGTCGCTCGAAACCACCTTGCTCCCTGGGGCCGGTGCAGCCCCCCGCTCGCCGGCCGCCCCGCCGGATTGTTCCCGAATTCACGGTGACTGTCCAGCGGGTTGTCGGAGCGGTCTCCAGGGTTCGACGGGCCGCCCTACCACCCAGGAGACTGGGCCCTCCGCGCGTGGCTGCCCGCTGTTCAGGCGGCCAAAGGGTGGCTAGACTCTTCGGGCAAGCGATTGAATGCTTGCTCGTACCGTTCGGCTCGTGAGCGACCCGTGCCCATGCCTGGAGTTTGGCAAACGCTTGAGCTCGCCGGGCATCCCTGCGACTGGTTTGAGCCGGCTGAGCTCAATCCGCATGGCTATGCGGTCATCTACCTGCATGGCGTCCACTTGCAGCGCCTGGTCGACCAGCCGGCGTTTTCGCAAGAGTTCGACCGCCATGGTCTGCGCTGCCTGGCGCCGATGACCGGCCCGACCTGGTGGACTGACCGAGTATCGTCGGCGTTCGATTCTCGTTTCAGCCCCGAGCGTTACTTGCTCGACCAGGTGCTGGCCTGGATTCGCGACGAGTGGCAAACTCAGCCGCCCCGCATCGGCTTATTGGGCACAAACATGGGGGGCCAAGGCGCTTTGCGGCTGGCCTTCAAACATCCCAATACCTTTCCCGTGGTGGCGGGCATTTCGCCGGCGATCGATTACCAATGGCGAATGCGCGAGGGGGATGAGGTGCTCTACGAGTTGTATCCCGACGAAGAAGCCGCCCGGCAAGATACGGCCACGCTCCACGTGCATCCGCTCAACTGGCCGCGAAACATCTGGTTTGGCTGCGACCCGGCCGATTTACGCTGGCACGAAAGCGCCGAGCGGCTGCGGACCAAGCTCTATGCCCTGGGAATCCCCCACCAGGTCGATCTGGAAACCACGGGGGGCGGGCACGGCTTTGGGTACTATAGTCGCATGGCTCCAGCAGCCATCGGGTTCCTGGCCCAGCGGCTCGAGCAGGAGCGAATGCGCGTACCCTAAGCGATTGCGGAAGGTCCGACTTCGCCGGCCCGTTGCTTCACCGGCTACTAACGACGCGGAGAAACTTGTTATGCGCCTGGGAAATGGCCGATGGGCCCGCAAAGCCCTGCTGGTGAGCTTGCTGTTGGGATCGCTCTTCGACCGCGCGGGGGCCGGCGATGAGCCAAAGACCGAACCAATTCGAGTCATTTCGTACAACGTGCAGTTCTTGCCCGGCATCGCTTCGATCGCCAACCGCCGCAAACAGCCCCGCTACCGCGCCGAGCGGCTCGGCCAGCTGCTGGCCGACTACGACGTGGTCGCCTTGAACGAGGTGTTCGAAGCCAAGCCGCGCGAAACGATTCTGGCGGGTCTTCGAGCCGCTTGGGGCCCCGCCTATCAGGCCGTTGCCATTACGGCTCCCGACGACGGCCGATTCAACGGCGGGCTGGCTATCGCCACGCGGCTGGTGCTTGTGGAGTCGAACGAAACCTTGTTTTCCCAGGGCAGCTCAAAAGAAAAATACGGCGTCTTCGCCGATGGCTTCGCGGCCAAGGGGGTGCTGCACGCGCGGCTGCGCCGGCCCCAGGACGGCCCCGAGACCTGGCTCGACGTGTTCTGCACTCACCTGGAGAGCAAAGACGACGACGTGCGAGCGGTGCAGTATCGCGAGTTGGCAGACTTTGTCCGCCAACACTCCTCGCCCAAGAACCCGCTGCTCATCGTGGGCGACATGAACACCCGCGGCAACGAAGACGATCTGGCCAATCCGCAATCGGCCTACCACCGGATGCTGTCGATTTACCAGGCCGGCCGCGGCGAAGCACCGCTCCGCGATGCCTGGGTCGTGGCGGGCGAGGGCCCTGGCGGCACCGGAGACCAGGAGGATAGCGAAGACGGCGGGAACCGTATCGACTACCAGTTTTATTCCGCGCCCCTGGGGGCCGAAGACCGCTTTCGACCCCAGCGCGTGATCGTCAATCGATTCCTCGACCCGCGCACCGTGGCCCTCTCCGACCACAACGCCGTGGAGGCCGAATACATCTGGCAACCCTAGAAAGGCTAAGCGAGGTTTCCCCCCCGGTTTCAACTTTCAACTTGGCGCCGGCGGCTTCGTCGCTCGTAGCCGAACGTGCGGGAAACCGCCGACCGCCGTCGGCAAAAGGAAGCACCTCGTTTTCGGCCGGTTTTCTCGTGGATTTCTTCAATCCTTCATTCCGCGAGACTTCGATTACAGACCCCTCGGGTATAAATCCGACCCCCAAGGATAGCGGACGCGCCGCGGAGAGCCGGGTGCCCGGGCCAGCGCTTCCGCCAATCGCGCTTGACCCGCACCAAGCCCGCTGCATACGATGCGCTGAGACGTGTGTGCCGGGGGGAACGTGCTCCCGGCTCGGCTAGAGTCTCCCGGCCGCGTTGCTGGACATGGCCCGGAGAGTGTCTCTCTAGAGGAAGGAGGTGATCCAGATGTGTAGTGGTGACCAGAGGCGGTTTGCTTAAAAGCAGCCGACGGGTTGCCGAGGTTTCCTCTCTCTGGAAAGGAAGCCGAAAGCAGACCGCCACCTTCGTAAGTGAACGATTCGGGACCGGCCGGGAGAACGTGTTTTCCCGGCCGGTCCTTTTTTGCGCCGCGACAGGCACCACCCAGCCGAGCAAGGGGCCGGGCTACACCGAGTAGGGCGCTGTCAGGCGGTACTGCGGATGCCGGGCCAGGTATTGGGCCACCCGGTCGGTCCGGGACCAGGCCAGGGGCAGGAATTCGATGGCCTGCTGCAGCCGGTCGTTCGGTTCGGCGCAACTCAGGCGCAGGAAGCCGGCCCCCGCTTCGCCGAAACACTCGCCCCCCAAGCAGGCGACCCCCAACCGATCGTCGGCCCCTTCCAGCAGATACATGGCCAACCCATGCGTGGTCAGCCCCAAGCGGTTGGCGATCGCCGCCACATTGGGAAACACGTAAAAGGTTCCGCCAGGATCCAGGCAGCGAACCCCCTCGATCTGGTTCAGGCCGCGCACCAGTAACTCAACCTTCTCGCGAAAGAGCTGCATCGTTTCGTCGCGTTCGGCGTTGTCCAAATCCAGGGCCGCGGCGCCGGCCAACTGGGCCATCGGGGGCACGCAAGAGAGCGATGAGTTGATCAGCTTGGCCAGCATGGCAGCCGTTTCCGCGCTGCTCACGGCGAAGCCCAGCCGCCAGCCGCTCATGCTGTACGACTTGCTGAAGGTGTAGGCCGCCACGCACTGCTCGAACATGCCCGGGAATTCCAAAAGGGTGTGGTGCCTGCCCCGCCACACCATGCGGTCGTAGGGCTCGTCGCTGAGCACCATCACGTCGCGTCCCCGGATCAGGTCGGCCAGGCCGGCCAGGTCGTCGCGCGTGGCGACACCTCCCGTGGGATTGTGAGGGCTGTTGAGAAAAATGGCCTTCGGCCGCTCATCCTGCTTAAGGAATCGCTCCACGTCGTCCAGGTTGGGTCGGAAATCGCGCGCTTGCTTCAAGTTCGACAACACCACGCGAGCCTGCCGCCGCGCCAGGTTGGGCAGATACGTGGGGAAATAAGGGCTGAATACCAGCACCCCGTCGCCCGGATCGAGAAAGGCCTCGCAGAACAACAGCTCGAACACCTTGGCCCCCGGGCCCACCACGACCTGGTCGGCCTGGGTGCTCAATCCATATTCGCGATTCACGAACCGGCTGGCCGCGGCCCGCAGCTCGGGCAACCCGGCCGAGGGGCAGTAATGCGATTGGTCCTCTTCGATCGCCCGGATGCCCGCCGCCTTGGCCGCGCGGGTCGAGGGAAACGGGCTATCGCCGATCTCCAGCTCGATCACCTCTTTGCCCTGCGCCTTGAGCGACTTGGCGACCGCCAACACGTTGAAGGCCGTTTCCACGGTCACGTTGCTGGCAAACTGGCTGAATCCAACAGGCATGAAATCCCCTCACGGAAACTACCACGAACGCCCGGCCCGAGCGCCTCACCCGGCTGGCTGGGGGCCGCTTGGGGGCAGGGCCCCACGATTCGGTCGCTGTTACTTGGTGGCGATGGTCCGCGCCAGCGGGCGCAGCACTTGTTCGACCACGTAATGGTCGACCATTTCACGGCATACTTGCGTCAACCGCTGCAGCATGGCCTCGAAGGTCATGCGTGTCGGCAGGCTGCCGTATTGGCGAGCCGTGAGATAAACACTGAGTTGTTCCTCGGGAAATTCGCCGGTGCGCACCTGGAAGGCGTTGGTCCGGGTTTCGATCGAGAGCCGGCACTGCACCCGGCAGTCTTCGTCCAGCGCCAGCGTGACCGAGGGTTCGTAGTTAATGACACTCGCCCCCGGCACTTCCAGAAACCGCTCCAGCGCGGGGCTCAGGCCCAGCGCTTCGGCAACCAATTGGTTGTGATTCCCCCGGTAGGTGAAGTCGAAACCGAACAACAAATCGAGCGCTTCGCAATCCAACGGGCTCACCGCCAACAAAGGGGGCGATAGCTCGAGCACCAGTTGATGTTGCTCCAGGGCCGACTCGAACGATTCGGGATTGACCTGGCCCGAACAAATGCGCCGCGGTTCGATCGTGGCCCAGCGGTAGTGCCCCCGATCCTTGTCCTCTTCGAGCACGAAGTCGCCCTTGTCGCGGCAATAGAAATTCCGCATCGTGGGGTACTTCTTCTGAATCTGCTCGAAGTAGTGCAGCACGGTCTCCCGATTGCTGGGCAGCTCCATCTCCGTGCTGAGATTCATGTTCACATAGAAGTCGTCGCACAGTGAGCTGTACCGATTCATCGGTTCGTAAATCCTTCTCGGGCAACAGCGGGCCTGGCGCCCCAGCGCAGGGAAAGGCTCCGCTCGCGGAACTCGATCAGGGAAGATGCTCCTGGCCCGGCGCTCGACCTCGCTCGCCTGCTGGCCCGCATCGCGTTCATCCGGCTCTCAGGTTGAGAGAGGCGCCTCGTTGCGCGCCTCGGCAGTCGAAGCGCCGCTGGCCAGTACGCCCTGCGCCAGTCGGTAAGCCCGGTAGGTCGGTTATGGTTCGGTGGCCCGCCAGGCGGCGGCTGGCCGACCGGCTGGCACGCCGTATAGCGTTCCAACGCCTTTCCAGCGGGGCAGGCCAGCGCCACGAGCTTATGCTCCACGGACCCCTAAGGCCAAGGCCCCACAGCCCTTCGGCACGAGCCCGCTGCACAACCCTACTTCCTATCGATCGGTTAGTATAGAATCGGTCGGCGCGGAGTGTCAAAGATCGGGCTCGGGGTTGGCCGGCTCCTGCGATGCACACCCCGGCTCGGTTCGCAACTCCGCGGGCCCTTTGCGCGGCCGGGGTACCGCTGGCTGTATTCCGCCCGTCGCGTGTCGACCAATTCAGAGGAGGAACCACGCATGGCCACGCCCGAAGTTTTCATCGTGCAAACCGTCGAGACCGAGTTGGGGTGGATGGCCATCGCGGGCATGGGCGACGTGCTTTGGCGCTTGAGTTTTGGTCATGCCAGCGAGCCGGCCGCCATCGCCGCGCTCGGCTTGGAACCTGCCGAAATGGAGCTGGGCGATTGGAACCCGGAACTGGCCCGGCGTCTCGGCCGCTACGCGGCGGGCGCAGCGGATGATTTTCGCGATGTGGCCGTTGCTTCGGCGGCCAAAACCGAGTTCCAACACCGAATCGTGGCCGAGTGCCGCCGCATTGCCTACGGCGAAACCCTGTCGTATCAGGAGCTGGCCGCTCGCGCCGGTCGCCCGCGCGCTGCCCGCGCCGTGGGCAACTGTATGGCCTCGAACACGATCCCGCTGGTCATCCCCTGTCACCGCGTGGTCGGCGCCGGAGGCAGCCTGGGCGGATACTCGGCCCCCTCGGGGCTCTCGATGAAACGCCGCCTGTTGGCCCTGGAGGGGGCGGCCTCGTCGGAGCCGAAACGCGAACTGGCCGGGGTTTGCTAGCCCCCTGGCAATCAATCGCTAACCGGCGGCTGTCGGGCGACTTGCGTGACGGGCACTGCGGCGGACCGGCGGCTCTCCACGCGGCGGCGACCCGGTCTTGTCCCGGGGGCGAATCCTGTTATCCTCTCAGGCATCCGAGCACCGTGGGGCGTGAACTTCCGGTCCAGCCGGCGCGTCCCCCTCATAGAATTCGCTCTGCGCACCCGTAGCTCAATTGGATAGAGCATCGGTCTACGGAACCGAAGGTTAGAGGTTCGAGCCCTCTCGGGTGTACTTTTTCCGCCCCTTAAGGCCCTTGGCAGGCCAACTTCTTCCCTCGGGGCTGCAGCTCGGCGCACGGGCACGGCCGGCGACCGGGGTGGTTAGGCCCCAGTCGGCGGCCGCTGGCTTCCGTCTTTGCAAGCCCCTGAGGGTAGCCGCCCCCGCTGCTCGCTAGGGCAACCGACTGGCTTTGCCGCTGGCCCAGCCGCGCACCAGGGGGCTGGTGCTGCGCATCAGCCGCACCAACGTCGGCTCCAATCGATCGGGGTCGGCCGCGGCCAAGGCGGCAAACAGCGCGTCGGCTTCGTCGGTGCCGTTGATGGCCGAGCTCGGTAGATCGGCGTCGGTCAGGGCCAACAGTCGATTCACCACCGCCCCGCAGGCCGCGCTTACCTGGTACCTGGCGATCGCCGTGGCCGCCCAAATGCGCACCGGGCGGGAGTTTGAGGTGAGCACCGCGGAGAGCGCCTCGCCAACCTGCTCAGGCTCAATGGCCAACAGCGCCTTCAGTGCCGCCTCGCGATCCACGTCGCCCGCCAGCCCCGTGCCGTAGGGAGCTTCCAGCAGCAAATTGCGCAGGGCTGGCGCGGCTGCGCGCACTTGGCGTTGCCCCAGCGCTTCGGCCGCTTCCGCGCGAGCGTCGATGTCCCCGTCGCCGAGCTGCTCGATCAGGCTTCGATCGAGCAACGAAACCCCCTCCAGGCTCACCGTTTGCCGCGGCGCCGGCGGCACCACCCGGGCTTCGATCTTGCGGATGCTGTCTAGCAGTTGTTGCGCGGTTCGGGCATCGTAGTACTGGCCGTTACCGGCGGCGGCGATGCGACCCACCTCGCGCGATTCGTTGTCGCCCAGGCAAAAACCCACCACTTGAATGCCACCGCGTAGGTTGGGAAAGCGTTTGGCCAATCCCGCGGCAACCGCCACCGGGTCGCCATGGCAGGTCTCCATGCCATCGGTAATCAGTACGATGGTCGACATGCCCGAGGCCGTTTCCAGTTGCGTGCCGGCGGCCTCTAGCGCGCCGGCCATGGGCGTGTGGCCCAGTGCCTGCAACTGTTCGATAAACAAGGCCAGCTCTTGGCGATCTTTGGCTCCCAGTTCGGTCAACGGGCGCACCACGTCGATCGAGTGGCACTTGCGCGACAAATCGACCCCGTACACGATCAGCGACAACCGCCGACCGGCCGGAACGCTGGAGATTAGCCGTAGCGCGGCGCCGCGGGCCGCGTCCCACTTGCTTCCGCCGTCGGTCAGGCGGTCGTTCATGCTGCCCGAGCAATCGAGAATCACCACGAAATCGCTGATGTCGCCTGGGGCCTCGACCGACGCGTTCGGCGCGCTCAGAAACGCCAGCAGGCTGTCGCTGGCGCCCGCGGCCCGCAGTCGTTCTTGCTGGTCTTCGCCGAGCACGAACCGGGTTGGCGAAGCGGCGATTCGCTGGCGAATCTTATCTTCGGGTACGGATAGTTCGAGGTACTCCACCAACTGGTCGAAGGTAATCGCCCGGGCCGCCTGGCCGCGCGCGACCGAACCAGCGAAAGGGCCGATACCAATCGCCGCCGACAGCAACACTGCCCACCACCCGCCGCGCGCACTCATGGACCACACTCCTGGCAATTGCCTGCTCAAGGGGAAAGGGCGCCGCAACCATTGCGCAGCGCTACCTGATTCCCTCAGAGCGAATTCCGGCGGTTGTTGTTACGCGCCGGATGACCAGATCGCGCCCGCCGGGCCGAGCCAGGCAACCCTTCGCCCCGCGAGCGATTTCGAGGCGATTATCCAACCGCGCGCCCGATTGGGCTGGCGGCTCGCTGGGGCAGCTTCCGATGCGCAAGCGCGGCAGGCCGTCGGCCGGCCCTGGGCTCGTCGCCCGCGACCCGCGGTTAGCGAGCCGCCGCCTGGCTCAGAAGCCAGTCGCGGACGGCGGCCTGGTACTGGGGGTTGAACGAGCAGTTGATGTGGTTCATCTTCGGAATGACCACCACCGGAATGTCGGGGCGAACTTCTTCCAGCGGCCTCACGCGCCGCTCGAGCAGCCCGTCGTTCTCGCCGATAACGACCGTGAGCGGCACGCGAATGGCCGCCAATTCCTCCCGGGTTATTCCCAGGTCGGGAAACGCTCGGCCGCACGCGCGCATGGCCGCGGAACCCCGCCGGGAATCTTCCTCGCCCTCGGTGGGGCGCTCCTCCAAAATCGGCCCCAGCGGTGTCCAACCCATGCCGCCGATCATGCCCGAAAGCATCCGCTCGGGATGGGTCGCGGCCACCTTGAGCACGATCATGCCTCCCATCGAATAGCCGGCCAGGTGAGCCCGTTCGATCTGCAACCGGTCGAGCAGCCGCACCACGTCGTCGGCCATCCGGTGGCCATAGGCGGTCGCATCCTCGGGTTTGTCGCTCAGACCGTGCCCGCGGTTATCGATGGTGATTACCCGAAAGTCCGGCGACAGCTTGGCGATCATGCCCGGCAACCGCCAGTTGGTATCGCCCGAGGCGCTGTAGCCGTGAATCAGCACCACGGGGGGGCCCTGCCCGTCGATCTGGTAGCGAATCCGCAATCCATCGGACTCGAAGCTCGCGTCTTCGGCCGCCAGCGGCGCGGGGGGCAGCCAGCCGGCCCCCAACAACAACAGACCGAGCACCGCAAGGCATCTCCCAATGCGTACCCAAATTCGCAGCTTCATGGCCAGGAAACCTCGACGAGATAAACATCCAACCGGGGCCAGCGAACAATAAGGGGCACCGCGATCAAAGCGTCTTCAAATACTCGAGCACCGCCCGTTTTTCCTCGGCGGAAAGCTGGTCGGGAAACCGATGCCCCTCGGCACTTTTACCCGTCAACCGGGTATCGAAGTATTCGCGTTTCTGGTCGGGTCGCTTGGTACCGGGGGGCAGGTCGTCGAAAATCTCGACTTCGAGCCCCACCCGAGTCCAGTCGTAGCCGTCCTCGCTGCGCTTCCAAACCCTGGGCCGGTCCTCGGCGCTGAGCACCTGTTGCAAGGTCGGCACCGAACCATTGTGAAAATAGGGGGCACTTGCCCAGACACCATCCAGGGGCGGGGCCACGTACCCGTCGGGTTGTTCGACAATCTCGGCCTCGCCGTTACCCCCCAGCCAACTGTCGCGCAGGAAGCGGCGGTGTTCGATCGGCATTCCGCTGAGTCGTGTGCCGTCGGTACCCACCTCGGCCAGGGGCACGCGCACCTCTTCGTAGTGACGATCAGGACCATAGCTGCCATGGCACGACGCGCAAACCCGGTCAAAGGCCGTCTTGCCCGCGGCGGCCAGGGCCGTATCAATCGGCTTGGGGTAGGCCGGCGGCACGAGCGACTCGATCCAGGCGAGCACGTCTTGAAACTCGGGCTCCCACCCGCGAATCACCTCGCCCGAATTGCTCGGCACCAGCACGAACTGCATGATTACCCGGGGGGTCTTTTCAACGTAGCCGTCGATGTACAGGTACTTCTTGTGCTTGGTATTCCACAGCGGCGGGGCGTCCAGATCGTAGTTGGCGAATCGCGGCGGGGTCTTGTTCGCGCGAAAGCCCAGGTCCAGTTCGCGCATGCCGGCCAGAACCACGCTGAAGGTCTGGGCGTTGGTCGTGCCGTTGGAGCGCCCCAGGGGCACCATCACCCCGGTGAGCGCGCTTGAGGAAAGCGCTTCTCGCCGCTCGATGCGCAGCTTGGTGACATCTTGAAACAAGGTCTGAAAGGCGTAGTGCGAATTACCCAGCCCGGCGATCGCCTGGCCGGCGACCTTGCCGCCGTGACAAGCCAGGCAGTTCATCGCCCAGCCCGTACCGCTATCGACGGCCCCCAACGGTGGCCCTCCCAGGCGCCCCGGAGCTTCGACGAACCCGTAGCGGCTGAAGGTCAACTTCCGGCGAACCTCGGGCGTGGCCGCTTCGGCCTCGCCTCGCAGCGGCTCGGGCCAAACCGTCCACAGGTTCTCAAACTCGTCGGCCGTCAGGTCGTCGGGCTGAAATGGTTTGGTGGTCAGCCAGCGGTACCCGCGCTCGGCAGCCGTTTCATCGGCAGAGGCTTCCTCGGCGACCGTCGTCTCTGTCGCAAGCGGCGCGGCGATCACCAATAGCGCCAGCGCAAACTGAATGCCAACCAATGCTTCGCGCTTGACCATGTTGTTTCCTGCTGCCAAGGCCGGCCCCCCCGGGAATCGAGGTGCTCAGGCGGCAACTTCAAGAGGATCCGGGACACCCCACCCGGGGCGTACCAAGCGGCGATTATAAGGGGCCCTTGGTCGATTGCGAAAAGTGGTTTTCGGGCCCCCTGGCAAACAATTTGCCAGTCTCGTGTGCCCGGCACCTCGGCCAGCTAGAATACCGCCATGCTCGCGGCCAGCCGCCGCGGGGGGAAGCGCAATTGGCTGGGCGGGGGGAGAACAACACCATGAAGGCGCGTTGCAATGTTGGACTGCCGCGGGGGTTGGCTTTGTCGGGCTTGATCCTGGCCCTGGCATTGACGGAAGCGGCGCGGGCCGAGTCGCCGCCGGCCAACTTTCACCACGTGCGGCTCAACGTAACCGACCCGGCCGCCTCGATCCGGTTCTATCGCCGGGTGTTCGGGGCCGTGCCGGTCCGCTATCGCGACCGGGTCGACGCCCTCTTCACCGAACGGTCGTTCCTTTTGCTGAACAAGGTCGATGCTCCGCCCGACCCCACGCTCAACACCGGAATCTGGCACATCGGCTGGGGCGGGGTCGACGTCAAGAACGAGCACGAGTGGTGGAAAGCTCACGACGTCAAGATTCACACCCCGCTCAGCCCTCTGCCCGGGCGCGATAATTTCTACATGTACCTGCAGGGCCCCGATTCCGAGTTGATCGAGATCAACACGATGGGGCACCATCGGTTTGCCCATGTGCACTTGTTCGCCGACGACGTCAACGTCACCACTGCCTGGTATGCCAAGCACTTGGGCCAAAAACCTCGCTCGCTCGAGGTTCCCAGACCCAAGGGCGATATCAACACGCTCGGCGGGATTTGGATGAACTCGTTCCAGTGCGACAACGTCACGTTCATCGTCTTCGGCAAGCCCGACCACGAGCCCGCCCCCGCCTGGTGGCCCGATCCGCCGCTTCGCGAGATTCAGCCTACCCGCGGCCGGCCGATCGACCACCTGGCGTTCTCCTACCGCCAGCTGGAACCCGAGTTCGCCAGGCTTCAGGAGGAAGGGGTCACGATCGTCGAACCGATCGCGGTCCGCGAACCGTTTGGGTTTCGCAGCTTTCTGGTCGAGGGCCCCAACGGCGTGCTGATCGAACTGGTCGAAGAAAAGCCGATCCCCAGCGGCATCTGGGACTAACCGTCTGTTGAAATAGGCCGTCGTGGCATATTTCAACCTCGCCAAGTGCGGAGCCAAGCTCCGCGCGGCTCGCAAAATGACGACTTACGTCGCCACTTTGAGATCGCGCTGCCGCGATCACGCAGCCCGTTGAAACCTTGAACCGGCTGCTAACCCACCCCGCGCCGCGTCAATCGCTCCCCAGCCAATCGCGGCGCCAGAGCGGATTTCCGCAGCCCGGGCAGAGTTTACCCGCCGACAAGATTTGGCCATGGCACTGCCCGCAGCCGCCGGCCAGCGGAACCAGCGTGTGCTGCAAGTGGCGAGCCGAATCGGCCGTTTCCTGGTCGCCAAAAGCCGTGGCCGTAATGACCGTCACCGCCAACGTGAGCAAGCGATACACCACCGGCGGCGCGTCGAGTGCCGCGTGAATCCGCCGCTCGAGCGATACCCGCAGGTCGGCCTGGCGGCGTTCCGGCGACAGGCGCCCATAATGGGCGATGCCGGTGACAATTTGCTTAAGGGGCAGCTCGCCTCCCAAGAGGGCCAGCGCGAGCCACTTTTCATACCACTCGCCCTCGGCCGCCAGGTAGTGGTAGCGCCGGGTCTGAATTCCCGACTCGACTGCTTCGACCAGCAGTGTCGCCCGATAGCACTCGGCCAACTCAGGCTGGTTGGGCAGATCGTTGCGCACCGCCACGTCGCTCACGTTGAGCCCGCCGCGGATGCGGTCGAGAAACAACCGCCCCACCAGCTCGAGGCCAGCCGTAAGGGTCTCGACGACAGCCGCCCCATCACGGCGGCCGGTTTGCTGCGCAAAGGCGGCCACTGCCTCGCGATGGCGGGCCGCTACATCGGGTCCCAGCATCGGCGTTCCCCTTTCCCCCAGAGGCGCCACTTCTCCGCCGAGCGTGCCGGACTGGTGCCTATCTTGGTTGGCCAGCCCGCGCGTGTCAATTTCAACCGCTCGCCGGGGCGAATAGCGCAACCGCTCGCCAGGGCGAAAGGTGCAACTGCTCGCTTGGGGGACGGGCTCCGCTAGGTCTCTTGTCCCAGCAGTGTTTCGACCCCCATACTGTCGGGGCACCGCTGGCATGCAAAAGGGTGCCCCGCCGGGGCTGGCAATCATGTCGTCGACCTACTACGCCGCCTGTTGCCAGACCGACTTTCCCTGTCCGAGCGACCGTTCGGAGATTGCCGATCGGGTCGGCCGCATGTGTGCCATGGTCGAGCAGACCGTGGCGGCGTACGAGCCGATCGGCCCGGTACGGTTACTGGTGTTCCCCGAATTCGCTCATGCCGCTCCGATTTACGACAGCGTCGCCGAACTGCTCCGCCGTCTGGCCGTTCCGCTGCCCAACGAGCACACCGACCGCTATTGCCAACTCGCTCGCAAACTGGGCTGTTACTTGCAAACCGGCACCTTCCTGGAATCCGACCCCCAGTGGCCGGGCGTGGTGTTCAACACCACCTGCCTGATCGGTCCGGGCGGAGTGCTCAGCCGGTACCGCAAGGCCAACCCCTGGATTCCCTGGGAGCTGTCCGCTAGCCCGCACGACCTGCCGGGCTACCAGGAGCCTGTGTTTCCCGTCGTCGAAACCGAGCTGGGCCGCCTCGGGGTGGCCATTTGTTACGACTGGCTCTTTCCCGAAGTGTTTCGGCAACTGGCCGCCGGCGGCGCCGAAATCCTGTTGCGGGTTTCGGCCTACATGGATCCCTGGGGCGCGACGCCTCCGATGGATTGGTGGACGCTGTTCAACCGGGCTCGCGCGGTCGAGAACCTGGCCTATGTGGTGGCCGCGAACCAGGGGGCCAGCCGCGACCACTTCCCCCCCTTTAGCTGGCCTGGCGGAAGCATGCTTGTCGACTTCGATGGCCGAATTCTGGCGCAAGCCGACCCCGGACCGGGAGAAAAAGTAGTCGTCGGACCGATCGACCTGGCCGCGCTACGCGCCGCCCGAGTCGCCCGGCTAGGACACGACCCTCGCGCGCATTTACGGACCGAGCTGTACGACTACCTGAGCCACCCGGCCTTGCCCCGAAATGCCGGCGCATCGGCCATCGATTCCGAGTCGCTCCGACGGCGCATCGCCCAGGGAAAGCTTCGCTGGCAGGGTCCCGATTCGGAGGGTACCCGATGCTGAGGCCCTCTGGCATCGCGCCGACCATGCGCGCGCCTCGTCTTCCGAAAGCCGACACGCGCCGAGTTGCGCTGCGGCTCGCTGTCGAGTGCGCCCTCCGAAGTTCGAGCACGACGGCCGGGGCCATCCGCAATCCGGCACGCACGGCGCGAGCGGCCTGGCTGTTCGCCACGCTGCTCGGCGTTCTGCTGGGAACCACCGGCTGCGCACCGTCGGCTAATCCGCCTTCGTCGCCGATACCTGCCGGCGCGCCGGCCGCGACCGCCACAGTCGAGCTACCGCCCGAGGCCGTGGCCCGGAACAATCGCGCGGTGGGTCTCCTGGCCCAGTTCGAGTTCGACGCGGCTCGCGAAACGTTTGCCGAGCTGCACGCGGCGTTTCCCGAGGCAGCGGTGTTCCAGCGCAACCTGGCAGTGGCCATCTTGAATCGCCAGAACGAGGGAGACCTGGCCCAGGCCGAGCAACTGCTCGACGAGTTGCTCAAGCGCCACCCCGACGATCTAAGGGCGCTCTATTGCCGTGGCCTGTTGCGGCTCTACGCGGGTCGCGCCAGCGAGGCACTCCGCGATCTGGTGCCGGTCGTTTACGCGCATCGCGACGACGCCTACGCCGCTTACTTTTTGGGCCAGGCGCTAAGCCAGTTTCCCGAACGCCGCCAGTCGGCGCTCGATGCCTACAGCCAAGCCCGCGCGAGCGATCCCCTGTTGCGCAGTGCCTGGTACGGCGAGTTCTCGCTCGAGCAGGCCGCCGGAAACAGTGAGGACGCGGAAGCCGCCCTGGCCCAATTCGAGCGATTGGCCGGGCACCCCCAGGCGAAACTGGCCGAGTTCAAATACACTCGCGCCGGCCCGCTGAGCCTGGGAGAACGGATCGCCGCTGCGCCGCCGGCCGCGGCGCACTCGACTCCAGGGTCGCCGGTCCTGAAGACCGCCGAGCTTCCCGTATTTCAATCCCTGCCAGATTCCTGGACCGAGTCGGCCGGGCCGTGGTCGATAACAGCGACCCAACTCGTGGCGGTCCGCGCTCAGGCCCCCGTAGAGCCAGGTGCCGTGCTTCTTTTGCCCAGCGGGGTATCCTTACTGGCAACCAAGTCGAGCCAGGCAGGCGAAACGGAGTATCAGGTTTCCACAGGCCACCCCTTGGGACAGGTACCGGGCGTGCGGGCCGCGGCTTGGGGCGATTACGACGACGACGGCCGGACCGACGTTTACTGGATTGGTGCAGCCGGGGCGGCCGATCAGCTCTGGCGACAAACGGCCGACCAGGTCTGGCAGGTCGTCGAGCCTCCGCTCGACTGGCCGGCCGACCAGTCGCCCACGGCCGATGCCATCTGGCTCGACTTGGACCACGACGGCGATCTGGACCTGGTGCGGCTTCCCGGCAACGGACCCGCCGAATGGCTGCGGAACAATCGCGACGGGCAGTTTCAGCGCCTGCCGATCGGCCCCAACGTCGAGCCTGCCGAAACGGCACCAACCTCCGCGGGCCAGCAACTGCTGGCGTTCGACTGGGATTCCGATCGCGACTTCGATCTGCTGGTGGTGCGAAGGCAACCACCCCATGAGCTTTGGTCAAATGAGTTGGCGGGCCAGTTTCAGCCGGGTCCCGCCGCTCCGCCGCTAACGGCGGAAATCGCCGCCGCCGCCGCGGCCGATCTCGATGCCGACGGGCGAGCCGAGCTGTTGGCCATCACGTCTGAAGGTCTGGGCTACTGGCGCCTGAGCCGCCCCACGCTCGAACGCCAGGCGGCCAATCGCTGGATCGTGCTCGACGATTCCATTGCCTCCCAGCCCGGTTCCACCGCCCATTTGGAAATCGGCGATCTCGACGCCGACGGGCAGCTCGATGTGGCGGCCACGGCGGGCCAAGGCGTACACCTGCTGCTATTGGCTCGCGGGGCCGAAGGTGCACTCTCAGACAACCCCCACCAACTTCAAGTGGCGCCCGACAGATCGATCGCCGCCTTCACGCTGGCGGTGCTCGGCAGCCCCCCCTCGAACACGATCCTCGCCGTAGCCCACTCGGCCGACGGCGGCAACGATGCTCCAACCGACCCCTCTGCCACCGCTCGTGCGGCGACGACCCTGCTCGCGGCTCACGTCGAGAGTGGTCACCGTAGCCTGGCCATTTGGCCGCTGGGCCAAGCCCGCCCCCACCAGCCGTTGCGAACCAACGCAAGCGGGCTGGGAGTTCGGCTCCTTGCCCGCGCAGCCGGGCAGGTTTCGATTCACGAAACGGTTCGCACCGGCTCTGGCATCGGTCAGGGGCGCCAACCCGTGCACGTCGGACTGGGTTCGGCCGAGCAACTCGATGCGCTCGAAATCCTCTGGCCCGACGGTACGCAGCAAACTGAACTCGACTTGCCGGCCGGCCAAACGCGGGTAGTAGCCGAATTGGAACGCCAGACTTCAAGTTGCCCGCTGTTGTTCGTGCGCGAGGGAGAGGCCTGGCGCTTCGTGACCGATCTACTCGGCACCGGCGGCGTGGGCGCCTGGTCGCCAGGCCCGGGCGGCCCACCCCCCGATCCCAGCGAGAATTTGGTGTTGCCCGCTGCGCTCTCCGCGCCGCGAAGCGCCCCTCCCTCGGTCTTGCTGGCCGAACCGATGCAGGAGATTGGCTACCTCGACCACGTCGGGCTCGAGGCCTACGACTTGCCCGACCCCTGGCGGTTGGTGCTCGACGAGCGCTTCGCAACCGGACCGCCGCAGCCCACGGGCCAACCCTGGTTTTATCGGGCGAAGCTCGCTCCGCAGGAAGCTCGCAACGAGCGCGGGGAGCTGATTACCGACGCGCTGGCCGCGGTCGATGGTCGTGCCGCCCCGCCGGGCCCGCTCGATCCTCGCTTTCTCGGCCGGTTGGCAACCGCGCAGGTCATCGAGCTTCGGTTCGACCGCCCGCTCGACGCCCACCCAGGACAGCCCGTGCTGTTGGCCCAGGGCTGGATCGAGTATCCCTATTCGCAAACGGTGTACGCCGCCTGGCAGGCCGGAGCGGCCTACGAGCCTCCGACACTTCAGGCCCGCGACGCCGTCGGCCATTGGCACACCTTGCTGCCGGCCTTCGGCTATCCGGCCGGCATGCCCCGGGCCATGGCGGTGCCGCTGCGCGATTTGCCCGCGGGCACCCAGGCCCTGCGAATCTCAAGCAACCAAGAGATTTACTGGGATCATCTGTCCATCGTTTGGGCCGAGCAGCCGCCCGACCTGGCGATCCATGGCGCGACCATTCGCCGGGCCGAGCTCCAGGTCGCTGGTTTCCCGAAGCGCACCTTGGGGCCGCAGCGCCTGCCTGGGTTCGACTGGTCGCGCCGGCAGCCGCTCTGGAATACCTGGCACCCCCGCGGCTGGTACACGCGGCTGGGGTCGGTGGCCGAACTGCTAACCAGCGCGGACGACGAACTGGCAATCTTCGGCCCTGGCGAGGCCATCGAAATCGACTTCGCGCTCGATGCGCCCCCGCCTCGCACAGGTTGGAGCCGCACCTGGGTGCTCAAGACCCTTGGGTGGTGTAAAGACCAAGACCTGTACACCCGTCAGCGCGAAACAGTCGAACCGGTTCCACGAGGCACGGCGTCGGCTACCCAAGGGCCTCCGGCCGAGGCACGGACCGACGAGCCGATCCCCGCCCCGGCGCTGGTACCGACGCCGCCGGCCCGCCAGGGGCTGGAAGCCGCGACCCGCACGCGCTACGCCAGCGGGCCTTAGCCGCCGCGAATCGCCTGAGAACCTGTCGCAAGTTGGCTGGAAACAACCGGCTGTTCTCGCCAGTTTGACCAAGCCACCCACTTCCCCTGAAACCCGTCTTGGCCACCGCCGCGCCTTTTGCTACAAGGCCCTCCTTCGTACGCGGTCGGAAAACGGCGGCCGCCCTCAACCTCCAGCCGTTGGCGACGCGCCTTCAGGGATGAAGCGCGCCGGCGGCTGCGCGGAGCCAGCGGCGCCTTACTCTCGCGCACATCGAAACTCACCCACACAGACCAGGTCGGCTGCACGGATGCACAACTTCGGTCGCGCGCTGCGTTTGTCGCTCAGGTACCGAGTTACCTTCGCTACGTCGCTCGTCTGCGCGCTGATAGTCGCGGTTCTCTGGGGCGGCAACCTGGGCGCGGTTTACCCGGTTGTCGAAGTGGTCTTTCAGGGCAATTCGCTGCACGACTGGGTCGACCGGGAAACCACGAGCGCCGAGACTACCAGCCGGGAACTGATCGAACAAATTGCCCGCTGGGAGGTCAGCCGCCAGGGGGCCCCGCCGGCCCAGCGGGCTCAGCTCGAGCATCAGATCGACCAGGCACGCGACCGGCTCTCGGCCGAGCAGGCCGCGCTGGCCCGCTTTCGCTGGATCGCCCCTTGGGTCCACCGTTATCTGCCCGAGAGTTCCTTCCAGACCTTGGTGTTGGTCATCGGGGCCCTGATCGTGGGCACCACGATCAAAAGCGTCTTCTACATTGCCGATCAGGTGCTGGTGGCCAAGCTGGCCAACCTGGCTATTTTCGACCTGCGCAAGCAGTTCTACCGCCGCACCCTGCGCATGCATCTGGCCAGTTTCGGCGATCGCAATACGACCGAGCTGATGACCCGGTTTACCTACGACATGGAAAGCCTGTCGGCCGGCATCAAGGCCCTCTTCGGCAAGGTGGTGCGCGAACCGCTCAAAATGATCGCCTGCCTGGTGGGGGCCGGGCTGATTTGTTGGCGTCTGCTGGTGCTCACGCTGCTGGTCGCCCCGCTGTTTGCCTACCTGGTCGGCGGCCTGGCCCGCAGTTTGAAACGCGCCAACCGGCGGGCACTGGAAAACATGTCGCAGGTCTACAACATTCTCGACGAGACCTTTGGCGGCATCAAAGTGGTGAAGGCCTTCACCATGGAAGGCCACGAACGCCGCCGTTTTCACCTGAACTCCAAGTCGTTCTACGCCAAAGCGATGAAAATCGCCTGGTACGATTCGCTCACCCGACCGCTGACCGAAGTGCTGGGAATGGTCACCATCGGCCTGGCCCTGTTGGCCGGCGCCTACCTGGTGCTTTCGGGCGAAACCCACGTGCTGGGCATCCGTCTTTGCGATCGCCCGCTCACGCGTAGCTCGCTGCTGTTGTTCTACGCCATGCTGGCCGGCATTAGCGATCCGGCCCGCAAGCTCTCGGAAGTGTTCAGCTCGCTGCAGCGCGCCGCGGCCGCCGCCGACCGCATCTACGCCCTGCTCGATCGTCAGCCCACGGTGGTCGATCCGCTCCGGCCCCGGCCCGCCTTCCGGCACTCGCGCGACCTGGCACTGGAAAACGTTTCCTTCGAGTACCACCCAGGTCAGCGTGCCCTGGAGCACGTGAGCCTGCGAGTTCCCTTTGGTGAAACCATCGCCGTGGTCGGCCCCAACGGCTGCGGCAAAACCACGCTGGTGAATCTGTTGCCGCGGTTCTTCGACCCCGCCGAGGGTCGGGTTCTGATCGATGGTGTCGATCTGCGGCAAATGAAACTCCGCGATTTGCGGCGCCAGATTGGCCTGGTCAATCAGGAAACGTTGCTCTTTGACGACACCGTTTACAACAACATTCGCTACGGCTCCCTCGACGCCACGCGCCAGCAGATTATCGAAGCCGCCCAGCAGGCCCACGCGCATCGTTTCATCGAAGAGCGCCTGCCGCAGGGCTACGATACCGTGGTTGGTCTGCGGGGCGGAAACCTCTCGGGCGGCCAGCGCCAGCGCATCGCACTGGCCCGGGCCATTCTCCGCGATCCGGCGATTCTGATCCTGGACGAAGCCACGAGCCAGATCGACCTGGAGAGCGAGCAGCTAATCCAGCGGGTGCTTGAGAAGTTCACTCGCGACCGCACCACCTTCATCATTACCCATCGGTTGGGCACGCTGGCCCTGGCCGATCGCATCCTGGTGATGGATGCCGGCCGGGTGCTCGACCTGGGCACCCACGACGAGCTGCTGCGGCGCTGCCCGCTCTATGCCCGGCTCCACACCATCGATTTCCGCCAGTCGGCGTAATTCGCTCCTAGCCTCCTCCGACGCGTCGGCCCCACCGGCTGGTACCGCCCCTGTGGGCAGCGATTAGCCAATCTCCTGACCCACTCATCCAAGGCCCCGAGGCGTTCCAAAGCCTCCCAGCGATTCAAGGCCAAGACTTCGGCACGCCGATTGCTGTTTACCGCTCCAGAACAGAGAGTGCTCGAGCGGGGCCGCGACAGAGAAGAGGCCAAAGCCCAACGGATCGAGCGGGGCCGGAGCAGAGAACGAGGAACTAGCAGGAGAATCACAAGTCTTTTCTGAGTGGTCTGTTACGGAACGGGAAGAGGCATCCCGCCAGTCGTTAAAACAGGCCACGACATCCTGCGAAGCAACTTCGGGTTGGGAACCTTCCGGAACAGGGTTCCCAACCCGTTGTTGTTTTTTGAATGTTTCATTTCAATACACATGCATCGAAATGAAACACTCTGACCTGGTGCCAACGAGTCTGGCGTCGGCGTGGACGCAATTTTTTTCGCGAAACGGATCGAGCCCTTCCGTCCTGACGGATTCAACATCGCTTAACGCTTATCAAGCAAGGATTTGCGTTGACTTTCGGACCCCGGCGCCGAGAATTCAGCTACCCGGCCGTCGGTTGCTTCCCCCTTCTCCCCGCATAGGGCTCCGGCTATGGCTCGCTCAGCCTTTCTGGACAAAGCCGCCCCGCTGGCGACGCTCTGGCGGGGCTGGGGCGGACTGGCCCTCTGGCTGGCACTGGTCGTTTGGTTGGCGATTCCGTTGCCCGAACTGCTGGGGGCCGAACGAACCGCTCCTGCCGCGGCGAGCAATTCGCTTCGCCCCGGGGCTACTGCGCCAGTTGCCCCGGAAGGTGAAGCGCCGACCGAACAGCCGCGGGACGACACCGAGGTGATCGCCTCGATCGACGAGCAGATCCGCGCCGGTTGGCAGTCGCTGAAACTCTCCCCCTCGCGCCCGGCAAGCGATGCCGTGTGGTGCCGGCGAGTTTACCTGGATTTGTTGGGGCGAATTCCTCGCGTCGAAGAACTCGAGGCCTACCTCTCCGACCGCGGCCGCGACCGCCAGGCACGGCTGGTCGATCGCCTGCTCGAATCGGACGAAACGCTCGACGAATTCGCCTCCCACTGGGCCGTGGTCTGGACGAACTGGCTCATCGGGCGCACCGCCGGCACCGAACCGCGTTCGGTCGTCAATCGGGCGGGGCTGGAACAATACCTGCGCCGCGCGCTGGCCGGCGGCAAACCCTACGACCAACTCGCCCAAGAGCTGATCTCGGCCGAAGGCTGCAACAAGCCTGGTACCGAAGATTTTCACGGCGCGGTCAATTTTCTGATCGGCATGCTCGAAGACAAGGCCGTACAGGCCACTTCGACAACCTCGCGGCTGTTTCTGGGCCTGCAAGTGCAGTGCACCCAATGCCATCATCATCCCACGAACAACTGGCAGCAGTCGCAGTTCTGGGGTCTGAACGCGTTCTTTCGCCAGGCCACGGCCCTGCGCACCACCCAGGGTCGCGACGTGGTCGAGGCCCGGCTGGGCGACCAAGATTTTGCCGGCGAGGGGGGCAGCCCGACCCAGGCCGAGGTCTACTACGAAATTCGCAACGGGCAGCTCGAGGCCGTGTTTCCGACCTTTGTCGACGGCCGCCAGATCGAGCCCAACGGCTTCGTGCGCGACCTGAACTGGCGCGACGAATTGGCCGAGCTGATCGTCAGCTCCGAATATTTCGCGCCGGCCCTGGTCAACCGGTTGTGGGGCTATTTTCTCGGCTACGGTTTTACCCGCCCGGTCGACGACATGGGTCCCCACAATCCGCCAACGCATCCGGAACTGCTCGCCCAATTGAGCCGCGACCTGAAAGCGCACCGCTTCGACCTGCGCCGGCTCATGCGGTGGATTGTGCTCAGCGAGGCTTACCAGCTCAGCTCGGCCAGCAACGACAACAACGCCGACGACGACCCGGCCCTGGGCGCTAAGCCCCGGTTCAGCCACTTTTATCTGCGGCAAATGTCGGCCGAACAGCTCTACCAGTCACTGCTCGTAGCCACTCAGGCCGACCGCGCCGCGGGAACCACGCCGGAAGAGCGCGATCGCCGGCGTCGCGACTGGCTGCGGCAATTCGCCGTGGCCTTCGGCAACGACGAGGGGGGGGAAGTTACCACCTTCGACGGCACAATTCCCCAGGCCCTGATGATGATGAACGGCGACCTGGTGCGCGAGGCCACGAGCGACCAACCGGGAAGCCTGTTGGCCGATTTGGCCGCTTCGCCGCTCAAGCCCGAGGAGCGCATCGATCGGCTTTATTTGGCCGCCCTGTCCCGCAAACCGACCAAGCGCGAACGGACGCTCGCCTTGGAACTGTGGCGCGGCAAAGCACCCCAAGCCGTGGAGCCGCTGCAAGACGTATGGTGGGCCCTGCTCAACGCCAACGAGTTCGTACTCAATCATTGATCGCCGGCCCCTCGTGAGGGGCCAAACGCGTGACGAAGGAACCTGTGCCATGGCCCTTTCCTGGAAAAGCCCGGGCATGAACCGGCGGCATTTTCTCGAGCACGCCGCCTGGGCGGCCGGCAGCCTGGCCCTGCCCGCGGCCCAATTAACTCACGCGCTCCGGGCCAACGCCGCCGATCTCAAGCGGCGCCACAAGTCGGCCATCATGCTCTGGATGAGCGGCGGGCCCAGCACGATCGACATTTGGGACCTGAAACCCGGCACCGACACCGGTGGACCGTTCCGCCCGATCGACACCACGGGCGAGATGCAAATCTGCGAACACCTGCCGCTTACCGCGAAGCAAATGCAGCACCTCTCGATCATTCGATCGATGAGCACCCGCGAGGCCGACCACAACCGGGGGCGCTACTACCTACATACCGGTTTCTTGCCGAATCCCGATATCATGCATCCCAGCTACGGGGCTGTTATTTCCAGCGAGCTCGAAGCCCAACTCGCCGAACTGGAAATTCCCCCCTTCGTCGCCGTCGGCGGAACCAGCGAGGGGCCGGGCTTTTTGGGCATGGCCCATGCCCCACTGGCGGTCGATTCCAACGGCCGGGTGCGCAACCTGAAGCTCGACATTCCCGCCGATCGGCTCGCTCAGCGGATGCAGTTGCTCGATACCATCGAACAGGGTTTCATTCGCCAGCGGCCCGGTCCGGCTGCCGCCGAACACGCCAAGATCCTCGCCAAGACGCGCCGGCTGATGACCAGCCAACAGATGAAAGCCTTCGACATTTCGAGCGAGAGCCAGGCGGTTCGCCAGCGTTATGGCGACCACGATTTCGGCCGTGGCTGCCTGCTGGCCCGGCGCCTGGTCGAGGCGGGCGTGGCATTCGTTGAAGTGGACCTGGGGGGCTGGGACAACCACCAGGGCGTATTCACCGCGCTCGAAGATCGGCTGCTTCCCATGCTCGATCAGGGGATGAGCGCCCTGGTCGAAGATCTGGCCGCGCGAGAGTTGCTACCCGATACCGCCGTGATCTGGATGGGCGAGTTCGGCCGCACCCCGCGGATCAACACCATGACCGGCCGCGACCACTGGGCTCGCTCGTGGAGCGTGGTGCTCGGCGGCGCCGGCCTGCCAGGCGGCCAGGTCGTGGGCAAAACCAATGCCCTGGGAACCGACGTCGATAGCGACTTCTACGTCGCGCAAGACGTGATGGCCACCGTGCTCCAGGCCCTGGGCATCAATCTGGAAAAGACCTACCAAAGCCGCAACGGCCGGCCGATGAAGATCGCCAACGCGGGGCGGCCGATTCGCCCGCTCATCGGTTAAAGACGCTACGGGGGTTGGTCTACGGAGGCGGCCCCCGCCCGAGAGCCGGCCCCTCCCGCCCAGTCAGGATGACTCGTGAGCGAGCCCCGCGTGCCCCCCCAGCCGTCCGACGTGCCCCCTCGCTCGGTCGCCGCTGATTCCACAGCCGCGCGGACCTCGTTGCCGCCGGGCGCGCGGCCGCTGAGCGAGTCGCGGGGGGTCGTCCGGCCCCTCTTGCGGCTCGCCCTCCCCTCGCTGGCCGAGCAGTTTCTCCTGATGCTCGTGGTTTATTCCGACACGCTGCTCACGGGCCGATACCTGAGTCCACAGCACCTGGCCGCCATCAGCCTGATGGCCTACGTCAGTTGGATGCTGGTCAACCTGTTCGCCGTGGTGGGAATCGCCGCCACGGCCATGACCGCCCGTTTCGTGGGAGCAGGCGACTATGCGGGGGCCTGCCGCGTGGTCGAACAATCGTACTTGCTAGGCGGGCTGATCGCTTTAGTCACCACCGCCATCGGGTTCACGTTCCGCAGCCAGTGGGTGGCCCTCATGCAACTCGAGGGCACTTCGGCCGAACTGGCCGCAGGCTACCTGGCCTATCTGCTGCCGGTCTTGCCCGCGCTGATGCTCCAGGCCGTGGGCATCGCCTGTCTGCGCGGGGCGGGCGACATGGTCACCGGCCTGGTCTCGATGGCGATCGTCAACCTGGTCAATCTCTCCGTTTCCTGGGTCCTCGTGCTCGGGCTAGGACCGTTTCCCCGCTGGGGCTGGGACGGAATCGCCGCGGGCACCGCCCTGGGACACGTGGTGGGCGCGGCGATTATTACCGGCAGCCTGGTTCGCGGCCGGGCCGGGCTGCGGCTGCACTGGCGCGGGATGTGGCCCGACCGAGAGCTCATTCGCCGGCTGCTGCGCATCGGACTACCCGGCGGTACCGATGTGCTGACCGTTACCGGGTTTCAGATGTGGTTCGTGGCCGTAATCAATCAACTGGGCGATCTGGCTGCCGCCGCCCATGGCGTGGCGATTCGAATCGAATCGCTCGGCTACCTGCCGGCCACGGCGTTTCAGATGGCCGCCGCCACCTTGGCGGGCCAGTTTCTGGGGGCCAAAGATCACCGCCGCGCCCGCCGGGCGGTGGCTACCACGCTGGCCGTGGCCCTGGCCGCCATGGGGCTGGCCGGGGGAATCTTCTTCTTCGGCGCCGAGGGTTTAAGCCGAATCTTTCTGGGCCGCCAGAAGCCCGAGCTCTTGCAGCTTACCAGTTCGCTGCTGCGCATCGTGGCCTTCGCCATGCCGGCGCTGGCGGTTATCTCGGTGCTTACCGGCGCGCTGCGCGGCGCGGGCGATACCCGTTGGCCGTTGGTATTTACCCTGGTGGGCTACTTGGGCGTGCGGATGCCGCTGACCTATCTGCTGGCCCACGGGCTGGGGCTCGGCGTGCCGGGAGCCTGGTATGCCATGTGGGCCGACCTGGCCTTACGCGCCCTGCTGGTTTGGGGCCGTTTCCGCCAAGGGGGTTGGCAGCGCGTAACGCTCTGAACCCGGCGAGGCGCCGCCCCTCGAACCAGACCGCCCCTCGAACCAGACCGCGCCTCGAATCAGGCCACCGCCCGACCCTGACCACCGCCCGACGAGGGTTACCGTCCGCGGCGTCCGCCCGCGCCAACCCGCGTATTGATGAACGACAGGGCCTCGGTCGCGGCCGACCGCACATAAGGTTCCGGATCGCGCTGGGCAATGCGATTCAGCGGCGGAAGACTTTGCCGCGCGCCCACCTGCTGCAGAATACGCACCGCGCACAGGCGAACTTCCGGCGAGTCGTTTTGCAAATAACCGATCGTGGCCCGCTCGGAAATCGTTCCCATCTCGCGCAGACAGCTCGACGCGTTCACGCGATCGACCGATTCGAGAATCAGTTTGGCCACGGGCTCCGTCGACCGCGGGTCTTTCAGCCGCACGAAAATCTGCATCACCAGGTCGCGGACCGTCTTCTCGGTGTCCTCGAGCGCGTCGACCAGCGCCGGCACGCTGTCGTCGTCGGCCCACACCTTGAGCGCCTTGGCCGCCCCCTCGCGCAGGGCCAACGATGCTCCCGAGGTCAATACCGGCTCGAGCGCGGCGGCCACCTCGCGCTGGCGGTCGTCGGGCATCAGGCCTTCGAGCGCCCGGGTCGCCGCGAGTTGGCGCTGCGGGTCGCCCGATTGCAGATCGGCCAGGGCCTGGGCGATCGGGTCGGCCGGCGTTTCAGCCGGAGGGCTGGGGGCCCCCCCGGGCACGGGCAGGGCCTTGGTCACCCGCAAGGTCAGGGTTCTCGAATCGGGCTCAATCCCCTCCACCTCGGCAAAGGTGATCTTCGCCTTCAGCCCCTCCAGGTCGGCCACGGGGGCCAGCGTGGCCGTCCAGCGATCGCCTCCTCCGGAAAGGTGCACCGCTCCCGGAGGCGTATCGGCCAAGGGCCGAATCGCAGCCTGGTAGGCGGTTATCGATTGTCCACCGACCTGGTCGGTAATCGAAAGGGTCGCCACCTTTTCGGCTCCGTGTTGATCGATGATCGCCTGCACCGCCGGGTCGACCGCGGGTGCCGGGGCCGGCGCGGCGTCGCTGGCCGCCGTATCGCCGGCCGGCGGTTCGTCGGCGAAAGGGGATTCGATCTTGGGAATCTCGACCTGACCGAGCAACCCTCGCACACTTTCGGTAATCCGCCCTAACTGGCCGTATCCCACTACCCCCGCCACCAACAAAATCAGCACCAGCCCGCCACGAACTACGAATCGCCCCCAATTCAGCTTCAGTCCGCTACCGGCAAGGCCTCGAATCACGCGCTGCAAAGTGCCGGTCTTCTTGAAGCGGACTTCACCCGAGGGGGTCGCGGCATCGTCGACGACCGCGGCCCGTCGGGCAGCCGGGGCTGGCCGCGGTGGAATAGGCCTGGCCGGCGGGGGCGTGGGCCGCGCCGCCGCGGGTGGCTGCACGGCTGCCGCCGCGGTGCCGGTCCGTAGCGGCGGTGTGCTGCTGGGTACCGGAATCTTGATCGGCTGACCGCACTTGGGGCACTTGCCCGACTTGCCCGCCAGTGATGCGTCGACCTGCATCGCCGCGCCACAGGCCTGGCACTTGACCGGAATCTTGGCGGTGGGCTTAAGCCCCTGCGGCGCCGCCGCGGTGCCAGTTGGCTTGGCCGCCGCGGGGGGGGCGTTGGGAATGACCAGAGCCGTTTTGCACTTGGGACACGCCACGCGCTTGCCGGCCAATTCGTCTTTGACCGAGAAGCTCGCCTGGCAGCCGGTGCACTTTACTGGAATGGGCACGCCAAACCTCTCGCCTGGGGGGACCTGCCGAGCTGGTCTGCTGCTTCCCTCGAACGGGGGCGACCCAATGCGAACCAACCCGGAAAAACCGATCGTAATCTGCCTTCCGCGACCGGCCTAGCAAATTGCGGGCGGCCCCCGCAGAGGCCGGGCCGCTTTCGGCCGAACCATCTGCCCAAGCCCGCTCAGCGCGAGCGCGCCGGCTGTTTGCGAATCTCGCTCCAGGCCGCGAAGGCGTCGTCCGCGAGCCGTTTGTCCGAGCTCAGCCGTTTCAGCTTAGGAAGGCTCGCAGCGGTTCCGACCCGACCCAGGATGCGGCAGGCCTGGCGCTGAACCTCGACGTCGGAGTCTTCCAAATACCGCCATAGCACTTCCTCAACCTGGGGCCCCATTGCGATCAGCAATGCCACGGCGTCTGCCCGCGCTCTCGGATCGCGTAAATGCGCTGCCACGGTCTCGACGACTTGCCGGTCGCCGGCCTCGATGGCGAGCTGCCGTGTCTGCGGATCGCCCAGGGCGCGTGGGTCCCGCAATTGCCCTGCCAGACTGGGAACGCTGCCTGGATCGCCAAAAGGCGAGGCGGCCTCAGAGTTTGCCGCGTCGCCCGAAAAAGCGCCCGGAGCGGGTTCGCCGGCGTGGCGGCGCCCCCGGCCCGATCGCACCGAATCTTGCAAGTCCATCAGCGTAACGATGTTGGAGATGCGCGTGGGGGGCCCGGAGTCCGCGGCCGCTTCGAGCCAAAACTCAAAGGGGCCGGCGTCGTCTTCAAAAGCTCGGCTGTCTACCGAAATCATGCCGAACGCACCCGCCACATCCGCTTGACCGCGATCGGTGTTGCGGCGCGAACGAATGACCCATTCGGTTCGGCCGGACGGTACGGGCGGGCCCTCTCGAAGGCGATAATGCGCGGTTACCGACAGGTCGTCGAACGGAACCTCCAGGTCGTCGGGAAAATCTTGGCGAACCATCGATCCGCGAATAGGGCGGGGAAAATATTCGGCCTCCTCCAGCACGTACATCGTCGGTTTCGACTCCGCCGCCGAGTCGGCACCTGCCCCCCGGACCGCGCTGGTTACCGAGGGCGCGGCGGGCGATGCCGCCACGGGGGCGCCGTGCGATTGCGCTTGCCAACCCGGGGGCGCCCCGCTCGAGACGGAATCTCGGGCGGCGATCGATTGGGTCGGCGCGATAATCGCGCTCGGCTCGACAATCGCCTGTCGCAGACGTTCGAGTCGGTTCTGATCCATGACATCCAACGCCGAGACGCGCTGGGTCGAACTGATCTCTCGCAGAAGCGCTTTTCTCGTTCTGGCCAAGCGGGAAACGCCATTGGAACCAAAGACCCCCTCGTCGAACGCGACGGCGACATCTCCCCCTTCCGCTTTGACCTGCAGCGATCCTTCGGCGATTCGCGAAATGAGAAGATCGAGTCGATGCAGTTCCGACTGCGAGGGATGTCGCGAAGGGCCGACCGACCGCAGCACTTCCCTGGCCTCCTCCATCTGCTGGGTGAGCTGGGCGTACACCCCGTTGGCGGGTTGCTCGACGAACGGATTGCCGATAAGCACGCACATAATCTGTACCGCGGTGGCCACGGCCATGATCGGTCCGAGGGGCCCCAGTTTCCAATCGTGGCGATGGGTATATGCCAGTAGGATCGCCGCGAAATAGCCCACGTTGCAAACGCACAACCCCGCCAGGCATAAGAGCGCAACCCCCACGTTTTCGTGCCGACAAACTGCCACCAGAACCAAGAAAAAACCCACCACGCAGGTAAGCGCCGAGGTGAAATAGAGCAACCTCCAGGCATTGGCTGGCGACACAAGAAACAGAATCAGTAGCGCCAGGCCCGCTACCGCGACGGTGATGGTGAGCGCTAGCCGGTTCCCGCTGTTGATCAGCGGCCCTTTTCGCGCAGCGGAGGGGCGCTTGAGACGGGCACTCGAGTCGAAGCGCCCGCTGGCGGCCATGGAACCGGGCAGCGGCTGCCCCCCGGCCGCCCAGTCGGGCAAGGCCGACATCGATTCCGACGAAGCTTCCGGCTGCGCCAGTTCGTCGATCCAGGAGTTCGCCGCCGGAAGAGGCGGCAAGCTGGGAGGCTGCCCCCCCGGCGCGCCGGATCGCGGTGGAAGTGGCACAAACGCCGAACCCGGGCCCTCGGGCCAGCGGTGGTGCCCAGCAGGGGCCGGCCCCCCGGCGCCGGCCGACGAAGGCCGACCGGTCGGCGACCGAGTTCCCCGGGTCGGTGCCGGTTTCGAGGTTACCGGCGAGGGAATTTCCAACTCGACTCGACACTGCTTGCAGCGAGCCAACCGCCCGGCCAAATTGGCCGCTGCCTGCATCCAGGTGCCACAGGCATGGCATTGAAACGATACGCTCGGAGGCGCCGGTCCGGGCCCCGCCGCCGCTGCCCCTCGCGAGCCCTGCGGGCCGTCGGACGATGGAATTTCGCCCGCATGCGCGTCCGCCCGAGAACCGCCCCCCAAGAGCGATTTCGTATCGCGAGCGCTCTTTTCCTGCCCCCCGTCGACACCGTCCAGCCAACTGCTGTCTTCGTCATCGACCAAATTGAGCGTCGGCGCGGGAACCTCGATCAGGCCCTGACAGTTCGGGCAACGTACCCGTTTGCCACCGTACTGATCGCGCAGGGCGAACCCACGGCCGCAACTCGTGCAGCGAACCGAGATCGACATAGCAAAATGCCCCCGCCGGCGCGCGGCTCAGCGGTGCTGTCCGCGTGCACTCGAACCAATCGGTCAGAATGGTTGTTCAGGCGATTTCAGGCACGACAAACGGATCGCGGTATTCGCGCCGCAGCATTTGGTTGGCGGTGTCGTTCTCGAGACATTGTTCTTGGCCGGCGTCCCAGGTCAGTTTCTGTCCGCCCAGGCGATAGCTGATATTGGCCAACTGACACAGCAACGTGCTGCGATGCCCCTCTTCGATGTCGGCATTCGGACGCGAGCGGCTCTTGATGCAGTCGATGAAGTTCTGCTGGTGTTCGGGATCGGGAAAGGGTCCCTTGTCCTCCGCCACCAGCACCGGCTGGCGCGTTTGGGGACGCCCGTAAACTTGCCAGCCGCAGCCGTGGCGCCCCAGGTACATCAGCCCCTCGCTGCCGTAAATCTCGATGCGCTCGGCGTTCTGCGGCCAGTACGGATACAGGTCCCGGCTGTTGCGCAGTTCCATGTCGCTCTTGATCATGTAGGGCGTGTACAGGCTCAGTTCGAACGACAAGATCAGCCCGTCGAATTCGTAGGTGGCCACCTGGGTATCGGGCGTTTCAAAGGCGCCCGGCTCGGCGAATCGGCCTCCCACGCTGTACACGCTCCGCGGAGCATCTTGGCCGATCATCCACCGCGCCAGGTCCAGTTGGTGCACGCCGTCGTTGATGATGTCGCCGCCGGAAAACCGCCAGAAATGGTTCCAGCCGTTGTGCCAATTCACGTTGTAGGGCGCCTCGGGGGCCGGGCCGGTCCACAGGCTCCAATCCAAAGTGGGCGGCGTCGGGCTATCGGCCGCCGCGGCCACATTGCCCCAACCCTTTTGATTGAACACCTTCACCAGGTGAATGCTGCCCAGCTTGCCCGAATCGAGATACTGCTTGGCCGAATGGTTGTAGGCGGCGCTGCGATTCTGGGTGCCCACCTGCACGATGCGGTTGTGGCGGCGGGCGGCGGCCACCATCTGGCGCCCCTCCCAGGGCGTGTGACTGACCGGTTTCTCGACGTAGACATCTTTCCCCGCCTGACAGCCCCAGACCGTGGCCAGGGCATGCCAATGGTCGGGCGTGGCCACCACGATCGCGTCGACGGCCGGGTCGTCGAGCGCCCGCCGCAGGTCGGCCACGCACTGGGGCGCGCTGCCCTGGCGGGCCTCGATGTCGCGCGAGCGAGCCTCGTAGAAACTGGCGTCGGGATCGACCAGATACGCGATCTGGCAATCGGGCCGGGCCGCGAAGTCGGGCCCCAACTTGCTGCCGCGACCGCGAAGCCCCAGCAGGGCCAACGTCACCTTCTCGCTGGCCGCGACCCGGCCGGCCCGGGCCCTCGAAGCCACGCTCGAAAAAGCTCCCGCCGCGGCCAAAGCGCCGCCAAGCCCAACTCCGCGACCGACGAATTCACGGCGAGTAAGCGACGACATCGCGGAGTCTCCTCTAGTCAGGGCCGATCGCCACCTGCGATTCTCAAGCAAACCTGGCCTTAAGGCTCAGTCGAAGACCACCCGGGCCAGGCGGGAGCGATTTAGCCCGCGACGATTAGCCAGCGAGCGCCAACGACCGAAACGTCCCTTGCTACGCCCGGCATTCTAGGGTACCGGCGTCGTGGGTTCCAATTGATTCGCGGAGACGGCCCACCCGGGCCCGGGTCGAACGACTCGTCAGCGCGCGGCAAGCCTTTCGAGCTCCGAGACGGAACCATCGCGCTCGAGCGGCCGAGCAAGCTTCCGGTTGGCTATGGCCGCCGCGGTAGTTTGCGCCGATCTGCAAGGCCGCCGGACCGCTGGGCCACGTCGGCCGCGCGGGCAGAACCGCCGCCGCTGGCCGGGTTCCGAGAATGGGGCGTCGCCGCCGATCGAGGCGCAAGCGGCGCTCGGGCCGGTCGGCTCGCGATTCCCATCGCCAAGACAATACCGGTCACGAGCCCCGCCGCAAGCACGGTCCAAAACAAGGCGGGCGAATCAAAGCGATCCAGCCCATGGCTCAGATTCATGCCGAACACGGCGGCCAGAGCGCCGATCGGAAAGAAGAGCGCGGCCAACAGATTGAGCCGGTGGGCCGACACCGCCATCGCGTGGCCCTGAGCCGCCTGTTGCTCGGCCTGAAACGCGACCGTGAAGTTGAGTCCGTTTTGCAGGTCGGAATGCAGCAATTCGAGGGCACGCTCCAAATCGCCCGCCTCGTCGCGAAAGGCGATCAGGTCGCGGTCGCCGGGCACCAACTCGCGCGCCTGCTGGAGCGCCGAGTGAAGATTTCGGACCGTTCGATGCAGCGGTACGACGTCGCGGAGCAATCCAAAATAGTCCCGAGCCACACGAGCCGAATCCTCGTGCTCTTCGTGGCGTTCCACCCGCTTGCGGTACTGCTGCAAATGCTCGGCCAAAGCCGCGGTGCCGGTACCCAGGTCGCTCGATTTCCATTGCCCGTCGGGCAGTCGCCAGAAGAGCCGTGCCGCGCGCTGCGTCTGGTCTGGCTCAGGGGGCGCGTGCAAAATCAACAGCAAGTGGCCTTCGGCGGCCATCGCGCGCTGGCGACCGGGCGAAGTGCCCAGACGCCCGCGAATGGCCTCGGGCAACGTCCAGCCGGTCGGCCACCAGGGATGCGACGCAACTTGCATGACGGGCCTGCCCCGCAGATGTGCCCCGGTGCCGCGGTGGCCTCGTCCTCCGCCGCACCTCGCCCCCGGCCTTCGGCGCGGCCGATCAGCCGCCCACCGGGTGGCTCCCGGTTACCGCTGTGCTTGTGTCCGATCCGTGTCTTCCAAGCAATAAACCCGGGCCGAGCTGCGCAGCAAGAGCTTCGACCCCAGCACCACGGGCGAGGCCATGCACATGTCGTCCTCGGCCAGGGGGTTGGTGTACAACACCTCGAACTCCGGCCCGGTGCGAATGGCAAAGGTTACGCCGTCTTCGTTGACACAGTAGAGGTTTTCGCCGTCGGTCCAGGGCGAACTGGTGAACCCGCGCCCATCGGGAATCCGCTTCCGCGAGTACACTTCTTCGCCGGTGCGCGCGTTCCAAGAGGCCAACAGCCCCCGGTCGTAAAGCACATAAATCTGCTCGCCGACGATCAACGGCGTGGGGTGGTAGGGCCCCGCCTTGGCTTGGAACCAGACCAGGCCCTCGGGAAGCGGAGCCTTTCCCTCGGGATCGGGAGACAAATCGCCCGAAGCGCCCGGGCGAATGCAATACATGGGGTTTTCACCCCACATCACATGGCCCGAAGTCAGATACAAATTGCCAAACCGCTCGAAAGGCGTGGGAATGGCCAGAATCGACCGCCCCTTCAGGTGCCAGAGCAGCTTGCCCGACAGATCGTAACTGCGGGCCTCGGCGATACCCGAAGTGACCAGTTCGGTCCGCTCAGGAGTTTCCCAGATGAAGGGGGTCGAGTAGTTGGTCTTTTCCTCGCGGGGTATGCGCCACAATTCCTCGCCCGTGGCGCCGTCGAGGCAAGCCAGGTAGCTCGATTCCTCGTTGTCGTTCATCAGGTAAACGCGCCCCTGGTACACGACGGGCGAAATCGAGGTGCCCCAGCCCAATTGCGTTTCCGTGGCCGGAATCAGTTTTTGCCAAAGCAGCTTGCCGGCCAGGTCGTAGCAAAACAGCCCCAGGTTGCCAAAGTAGGCGTACAGTCGCTCGCCATCGGTGGTGGGCGTTTCCGAGGCCAGGGTGTTCTTGATGTGGTGCGGCTTGGGGGGCACGCCGCGGTGCGCGTCGTGCTGCCAGACCACCTCGCCGGAATTCAGGTCCAGGCAGATCACCCGCCAGATGTATTCTTGGGTTTCCTGGGGATACTTGTTGGCGTCGAGATCCTCCAGGTACAGCCCTTTGCGCGGGGGCCGGGCGTCGGCCGTGTTGATGGCGGTCGTCAGAAACAGCTTGCCGTTCCAAACCACCGGACTCGACCAGCCCAGCCCCGGCAGGTCGGTCTTCCAGCGCACATTCTCAGTGCTCGACCAATGGGCCGGCGGACGCTCGCTCGAACCGGCCGCGGGCTCGCGGCTGCAGAGAAACCGGGGGGCGTTGGTTTCCGCCCGAGCGCTCGCCAGGTAACTGGTCCCGAGGGCCACCGCCAAGATCAGAAAACGCATCACTCGATCCTCGCTAGCCAACGTTCAACCCTACCACCACCGCTTGCGCACCGCGGCGCAATCTCAGACCAGGGCCTTTAGTGTAGGCATTTCGCCGCCCTTGGTCGAATTCCGCCCGCCACGCCGCGAAGGCCGGCTCGGTTCGGTCACCAGCACACGGCAGAGCCCGGCGCGGACCGCCGATCGACGAGGCAGTTATCTGTTGACACAACTATTGAGCAAACATACAATTGGGCCGGAAGCTGCCGATCGCCGCGGCCGGCCGCCGAAACGGTTGCGTCCGAGCCCGCCAGCCGCCCCCGAACCCCAAGGCAGGAGCCCCCCCGATGAACGGCCCCTTCGACCGCTTCGGCCCTTTGGCCGCCCGCGCTTGCTTGTCGCTGATCTTTTTGCTCAGCGGCCTCAATAAAATCGGCAACTTCAGCGGCACCCAAGGCTATATGGAACAGCACGGCATGCCGGCGGCCGCCCTGATGCTGGTTGGGGCAATCGTGCTCGAACTGGCCGGAGGGCTCTCGGTGCTGCTGGGGCTCAAAGCGCGCTGGGGAGCGCTGGCCCTGATCATCTTTCTGATCCCCGCCTCGCTCATTTTCCACGCGTTCTGGAAAGTTCCCCAAGAACAGCAGCAAGTGCAAATGATCATGTTCCTGAAAAACGTCTCGATCCTCGGCGGCCTGCTGATGATCGCCGCTCGCGGCCCAGGAGCCATGAGTTTCGACGAGCGCTCCTCCGCAACTTAGCGCAGGGCCCCTCCAACCGGCTCCCCCGGGGGCCGGCTGGTCCGTCTCGGCGGGGCCCGAAACGATCCTTCCACCGCTCTCCCCTCGATTCGCCTACTAGAAAGCAACTCGCCATGGTTCGCCCTCGCATTCTGGCACTGGCCGGTAGCACTCGCCGGGCCTCGTGGAATAAGCAGCTCGTTCGCCTGGCGGCCGACCACGCTCGCAAGGCCGGGGCTGAGGTTACCCTGCTCGACCTGGCCGATTACCCGCTGCCCCTATTCGATGAGGATCTGGAGGCTGAAGCGGGATTGCCCGAGCCGGCTCGCCAGCTCCAAGCCATGTTCCGCCGGCACGAGGGGCTGATCATTGCCTCGCCCGAGTACAACAGCTCGGTCACCGCCGTGCTGAAGAATACGATCGACTGGGTCTCACGAACCGACGGTACGCATCCCGCGCTCGATTGTTTCGCGGGCAAGGTCGCCGCGCTGCTTAGTGCCTCGCCCGGCGGGCTGGGAGGGCTGCGCGGCCTGGTTCACTTGCGATCCATCTTGGGCAATATCGGGGTGCTGGTGCTGCCCGATCAACTGGCCGTCAACCAGGCTCACCAGGCCTTCGACGCCGAGGGGCAGCTCGTGCATGAGCACCACACCAAGTCGGTGGCCCGGATCGTGGGGCAACTGGTCCACGTGGTCGCCCGGTTGACCGAATCGGGTGGCATGGTTCGCTCGTAGCTAGCCCATCACGCCCCCCTCGCCGGGCGATCGCGCTTCGGTAATCGCCTGGCAAGGCACCACCCCCGCGGGGGCAAGTTGTTTGTCGGCCCGTGGCCATCTCGGCTATCTTGTCGAGCCGGGGGCCACCCGACCGGCGAGAGACCGCCGATCGCCCGGTTGGGCCGAACCAGGGGTGCGCGCGGGAGGAGGGCTGCGACGATGTGGGGTCAGGTTTCGCGCCGCCGGTTTCTGGGTACCACCGCCGCCTCGGCCGCTGCTTATCTGGGGTGGCCGCGCCTGGGCCGGACCTGGGCCGACACACCGCTCGGTGAACTGGTCCGGTTCGAACCCGAACTGGAGCGGCTTGTCCGACTGATCGAAGACACGCCCAAGCAGCAGTGCATCGACGCCGTGGCCGCCGAAGTCCGGGCCGGGCTCGGCGAGCGCCAGCTTTTGGCCGCGCTGCTCTTGGCCGGCCTGCGCAACGTGAACCCGCAGCCGCCGGGGTTCAAGTTCCATTGCGTAATGGTCATCGACGCCTGCCAGCAAATCAGCCTCGATCTGCCCCCAGGCGAGCGATTGATGCCGCTCTTCTACGCGCTGGGCGAGTTCAAAGATTCCCAGGCGGCCGACCTGCGCGAGGGCGACTACGTGCTCCGCCAGCCGACCGCCACGCTCGGTAGCGCCGGCCAGGCCCGGGAAGAATTGCTGCTGGCCATGGACCAGTTCGACGGCCCCCGGGGCGACGCCGCGATCACTACCCTGGTTCGCGCGGGCGAAGCCGGCGAGCTGTGGGATCTGCTTTTGCGCTGGGGATCGCAAGATTACCGCAACATCGGCCATAAGATCATTTTTGCCTCGCAGTGCCACCGTCTGCTGGGCACCATCGGGCGCCAGCACTCCGAACCGGTTTTGCGCTCGCTCGTGTGCGCCCTGGTCGATTTCGGACGCGACCGCAAACTGAACGGCTACGCCTTTGAAGATCAGTGCTACCTGGCCAACCTGGCCCTGGCCAGCGAAAACCTGGAGCGACTACCCGGCGACTGGGCCGGCGAGCGCCGCGACGCGGGTGCCACCCGCGAACTGTGGGAAGTGATGCGCGCCGGCCAGCGCGACGAAGCCTGCCGCCTGGCCGTTGAGATGCTGGCGGGCGGCCGCCTGGGCGCGGCCGGAGTTTGGGACGCCGTGCACCTGGTGGGCGATGAGCTGCAAACCCGGCAACCGGGCATCTTCGGAATCCACGCCGTGACCAGCAAGGCCGGCATGCACTATGCCTTCCGCGTGGCTGCCCAACCGCAGACTCGGCTGCTCTTGCTCTTGCAAGGCGTGGGCTGGGAAGGCCAGTTCCAGCGCCTGATCACCTCCAGCGAAGGGGTCGGCCGCGGCGGGCCATCGACCGGCCCGACGCTGCTGGAGCGCCAGCCCGAGCCGGTCAGCGCCGACCCGCACGAAGCGGCCCAGCAGGTGCTGGAAGCTTTGGCCAACGATCGGGCCAGCAAAGACCGGGCAGCCGCGCTCGCGCTGGGATTCGGCGAGCAACACCCCCAGTCGACGGCGCTCTGGAGCGCCGCGCGCCAGATACTGGCTGCCAAGGGTAATGACCCGCACGAATTCAAGTTCCACCTGGCGCTGGCCGAGGATTGGCACTTTGTCGACCCCGCCTGGCGCGCCCGGCATCAGGCCACGTTGGTATATTATCTCAAGGGAGCCGGGGCCCCCAATTCGGCCTGGCTCGACCAGGCCCGCGCGGCGCTGGCCGGCTAGGCCGCTCCCGCGGTTTCCTCCCGTTTGACGAGAGACCCACCCCACGTGATCGTCGGCATTCCCCGCGAGATCAAACGCGACGAGTACCGCGTCGCGATTTTGCCCGTCGGCGTCGAAGAACTCGTTCGCGCGGGGCACCAGGTGCTGGTGCAATCGGGGGCCGGGCTCGGCTCGGGCCTGGTCGACGACGATTACCTTGCCCATGGGGCTGAGCTCGTCGACGACCCGGCCGAAATCTTTGGCCGAGCGGAACTGGTGCTCAAGGTGAAAGAGCCCCTCGAAGCCGAGTGGCCGCTGTTGCGCCCCGGGCAGCTCGTGTTCACTTATTTCCACTTCGCGGCCGATCGCCGTCTGACCGAGGCGGTCTTGGCCAGCCGGGCCACGGCCGTGGCCTATGAGACCCTTAGTGACGACGAGGGAAGGCTGCCGCTGCTTACCCCCATGAGCGAAGTGGCCGGCCGCATGAGCATTCAGGAGGGGGCCAAGTACCTCGAGCGGCCGCAGATGGGGCGCGGCATTTTGCTGGGGGGGGTGCCCGGTGTGGCGCCGGCCCACATCACCATCCTGGGCGGGGGCGTGGTCGGTTCCAACGCGGCCAAGGTGGCCGCCGGTTTCGGGGCCGACGTGGCCATTCTCGACGTGAATCTCGATCGGCTCCGCTACCTGGACGACATTCTGCCGGCTAACGTCAACACGCTTTACAGCGACCGGCACAACATCCGCGAACAACTTCGCCGGGCCGACCTGGTGATCGGCGCCGTGCTGATTCCGGGAGCCAAGGCCCCCCGGCTGATCGAGCGCGAGGATCTGTCCACGATGAAACCGGGCTCGGTCATCATCGACGTGGCGATCGACCAAGGGGGCTGCGTCGCCACGGCCCGGCCCACCACTCACAGCGAGCCCACCTACATCGTCGACCAGGTGCTGCACTATTGCGTGACCAACATGCCGGGCGCGGTGGGCCGGACCAGCACGTACGCCCTCTGCAATGTCACCTTGCCCTGGGCGCTGAAGCTGGCACAGAACGGACTCGAGGCGGCCTCGCGCTGGCGGCCGCTGGCCCGAGCCGTCAATCTTTGCGACGGCCGGGTAACCCACCGGGCCGTGGCCGAAACCTTCGCATTGCCTTACGACGATCGCTTCGCGCAGGGCGAGTAGCGGCGACGATTCGCGCGAAACACCGACCCGCTGAAACCCACAAGCCATGTCGCAGCCCAACGCTTCTCCGCACCCCACGCTCGCTTGGCGAGACGAACTGGACGGCCCGCTGGTACTGATCGACCAGACCCGGCTCCCCTTGGAACTGGTCGAGCTCGAGTGCCGCACCGTGGAGGCGGTCTGGGAGGCGATTCGCTCCTTGCGGGTCCGCGGCGCGCCGGCCATCGGCATCGCCGCCGCCTACGGCGTGTGCGTGGGCCTGGCCGAGCGGCCCCCGGCCGATTCCGCCGCCGCCCGGCGCCGAGTGAGCGAAGTTTGCGACTACCTGGCCACCAGCCGGCCCACCGCGGTCAATTTGTTTTGGGCGCTCGACCGCCAGCGCCAGGCCTGCGCGGCCATGCCGCCCGAGGCCTCGCCCGAGGCGATCCGCCGCCGCCTGCTCGACGAGGCCCGGCAGATCGAACAGGAAGACCGCGCGATGTGCCGGGCCATTGGCCGGCACGGGGCAGCGCTGCTCGCCGCCGGCCAGGGTGTGCTTACGCACTGCAACGCCGGCGGGCTGGCCACGGCCGACTACGGCACGGCGTTGGCCGTGTTCTTCGCCGCGCACGAAGCGGGGAAATCGCTGCACGTGTTCGTCGACGAGACGCGGCCCTTGTTGCAAGGGGCCCGGCTCACTGCCTGGGAACTGCAGCAGCGCGGCCTGCGCGCCACGCTGATTTGCGATTCGATGGCAGCCCAAGTGATGCGCGAGGGCCGAATTCAGGCCGTGGTGACCGGGGCCGATCGCATCGCGGCCAACGGCGACACCGCCAACAAGATCGGCACCTACAGCGTTGCGGTGCTGGCCCGCGCTCACGGCATCCCCTTTTACGTGGCGGCCCCGTCGAGCACCTTCGATCTGACCCTCGCCAGCGGCGTCGAGATCCCGATCGAAGAGCGCGACCCGCGGGAAATTACGCACGGGTTCGGCCGCCAGACGGCCCCCGAGGGGGTCGAGGTCTACAACCCGGCCTTCGACGTCACCCCCGCCGAGCTCATTGCGGCCATCATTTGCGAGCGGGGAATCATCCGCCCCGTGACGGCCACGCAAATCGCGGCCACGCTGGCTCCCGCGCCCGGGGCAGCCCCCGCGGCGACCTAATTGCCATGGGCGAGCTTTGGCAATTGGCCGGCTACGAGCTGCTCGATTTCGGTCGCGGGCGAAAGCTCGAGCGGCTGGGACCCTGGGTCGTCGACCGCCCGGCGCCCGCCGCCAGCCAGGCCGCGCTCGCCGATCCGGCGGCCTGGAAGCTGGCCACCGCGCGGTTCGAGCGGCACGACGCGCAGCACGGCCGGTGGGAGATTCTTCAGCCCGAGCCCGCGGCGGCTGAAGTCCGGCTCGGACCGCTCCGACTCGAGCTGCGACTGACCGAATCGGGCCAGGTGGGCGTGTTTCCGGAACAGTGGCCGCACTGCCAGTGGGTCTCTGGGTGGATGGCCGAGCAACCAGGGCCCGTTGAGGCCCTCAACCTGTTCGCCTACACCGGCGCCCTGACGCTGGCGGCCGCGGGGGCGGGGGCCCGGGTCGTACACGTCGACGCGTCGCACGGCGCCACGCAATGGGCGCGGCAAAACGCCCAGCTTTCGCTCCTGGGCGAAGCGCCGGTGCGGTGGATCGTCGACGATGCCGCCGCGTTCGTAGCCCGCGAAGCGCGGCGGGGACGCCGCTACCAGGCCATTTGGCTCGATCCGCCCACCTACGGCCATGGCCCCCGCGGCCAGGTCTGGAATCTGCGGCGCGATTTGCCAGGGTTGCTCAACCAGTTGGCCGGCCTGTTCGATCGCGAGCAACCCAACCAATTGCTCGTCTCCTGCCATGCCGAGGATTGGTCCCGCGGGCAATTGCTTGAATCGGTCCGCACCGCACTGGGAGCCGGCTGGCAATGGACCGCGCTCGATTCCACGCTCCGGGCCGCCCACGGCCGCGAGTTGGCCGCCGGCGTCGCCGTCCGGGCAGTGCGCCGCTAGCCCCCCGCCGCGTTGCCCAAGGTACGCACCGCACAGGGCGCGGCACCACGCCGCGCGCCCGAGAACCCGCGACTGGCAATCCGGGCAAACCCGGCCGAGTGTTCGGCCATCGGTGGCCGTAGTCTGGAGAACTTGCGCGGGAAGTGCCTGATCAGTCGGTTTCTTCTGAGGCTGACGGAATTGCGGCCGATGAGTTCTTTAGCGAAAGATCGCATCAATCCGGTCACGGTGATTCGTCCGTGCGGACTGTTTGTCGCCGAGCGCCATCGGCGGTGAAAATCGCCCTAATTCGGACCACGAACGAGACGACCCATGAGCAGGCTCAATCCAACCGCGTGGCTATGCAAGGCTCTACTGGGGTTGACGGTGGCGGCAGCCCCCCGGGCGGCATCGATCGCCCGGGCCGATCAGGCAATTTCGAATCCGCTGCGTGGGGATTCGACTTCCAGCGGCACCGCGGAAGGTGCGAGCGACGCGGCCGATAGCGCGACGACCGCGCCGGATGCGGAACCCCAGCCGACGGAAACCGACGCCGGGACCAGTGCGACCGACGAGCCGCAGGCCGACGTGGGGGCCCACCGCTTTAAGTCGGCCCGGCGCCGAAGCAGCCGTCCCCGCCAGGGGGTCCAGGTCGAGCCGGTCGTTGGCGGCCAGCCGCCTGCCGCCGCGCCGCCCGCTCCGGGTGAGCCTGTCGCCAGCCCGCCAAGCGGGGTCGCACCACCGGCCCGAGCGCCGGTTCGCACCGCGGCTCGTCCCGCGCCGCCTACGCCCGTCGAAGCGGCCGAGCCGCCGCGGCCCGGCGACGCGACGGACCTCGAGGTTCTACGCGACCACTATCCCAACGGCCAGGTGAAACTCGAACGCCAGGTGCGGCGCGACGCCGAGGGCGACCCGGTGAATCACGGCCGCTGGATTCACTGGGACGACCAGGGGCACCGCATCGGTCGGGGGCAGTTCCAAGACGGCGCCGTCCACGGTCACTGGGTCCGCGTATTTCAAGCGGGCGAGGGAGAACTATTCCAGGGGCCTCTCTTTCGCCAGTTTCAAGCGCCGTTTACCGCCTCGGCCGATTTCCATGACGGCCGCCTGGACGGAGTTTGGAAAATCACCGATGCCCGCGGCCGGCTGGTGAGCGAGTGGCACTTTGCCGATGGCCAGCGCGAGGGGATGCTTACCTGGTGGTACCCCTCGGGGCGCAAATGGCGCGAGGTTGAGTACCACGCCAACGAAATCGACGGTCCCCTCCGCGAATGGAACGCCGAGGGCCAGTTGATTACCGACCAGCGGTACCTGGCCGGTCGCCGCTGGACCAAGCAGGCCCAGTGGTATCCCAACGGCAAGAAACGCAGTGAAGGCCAGTACCTGCTGCCGCGCGAAGTCACCGAATCGACCTACGACTTCTGGAACGGAATTGCCCGAATCGAGATCACCGGAGCCGAGGGCGAACTCGAGCGCCACGGCCAATACGCCGCCTGGTTCCCGACCGGCCAGACCCAGGTTTCGGGCACCTACCACTTCGATCAGCCCGAGGGCGAATTCACCTGGTGGCATGGCAACGGCCAGATCGCGGCCCGGGGCCTGTACTCGGCCGGGGCCCAAGTGGGCCAGTGGAACTGGTGGGATCGGCAGGGCCAGTTGGCCAGCCGCGAGCAGTTCGGCCCCGAGCGGGCTCCGCATCTGGCCCGCAATCCCCAGGCTGAAAGCGGCGAGCCGAGGTCGCCCCGCGCGGGGGTCGCGCGCCATTAGGCAGGCTCCTCTCTGGCGGCTGACAAGCGCGCGGTTGCCGCCGCGCCTTGAGCCGGCCACGGCCGCCTGCCAGACTAAAGCCGCCGCGAGGCCTCTTCTCGCGGGCCAGACGCAACTGGGCAATCGGTTTCCGATCGCCTTGGCGGAGATTCATGGCAGCCGCCGAAATTACCAGTCTGCAGAATCCCCAGATCAAACGGGCGATTCACCTGCGCGAGGCCCGGCAGCGCGCCAAACAGGGGCTGATCCTCATCGAGGGCCGGCGTGAACTCGCCCGAGCGATCGCCTCGGGCGTGGTGCCCGAGCGGCTTTTCTACCTGGCTTCACTCGCCGGCGAGCTCGACGAATGCCTGGACGCGGCGGAGCGGGCAGGTGCCGAGCTTTGCCCCGTGTCGGCGCCGGTCTATGAAAAGCTGGCCTTTGGCCGACGCACCGAGGGACTGGTCGCCGTGGCCCCCACCCCCATTCGTCGGCTCGACGATCTGCGCTTGCCTCCTGGGCCGCTGGTGGCAGTGCTCGATGGGGTGGAAAAGCCGGGGAACGTCGGCGCCGTGTTCCGCTCGGCCGATGCCGCCGGCGTGTCGGCCGTGGTGCTGGCCGATCCGGGTACCGACCTGTTCAATCCCCAGACCATACGTGCCAGCTTGGGGGCGGTGTTCACCTTGCCCGCGGCCACCGGCCCGTCGAGCGAAGTGCTCGCCTGGCTGCGCAGCCAAAGCCTCCAGGTCTACGTCGCTCGGGTCGATGCCGAGCGGTCGTATTTCGAGTGCGATTTGGCTCGGGGGACCGCGCTTGTGCTGGGCAGCGAAGCCGCGGGGCTGTCGCCGCTTTGGCAGGGCGACGACCTGGTGCCGATCGGCCTGCCGATGCTGGGTCAGGTCGACAGTTTGAACGTATCAGCGGCCGCCGCCGCGCTGTTTTTCGAAGCGCTTCGCCAGCGCCAGGCTCGCGTCTGATTCCCCCCGCCCAGCGGCCCCGGTGCCCGGCCCAGGAACAAGCTACGGGGAGACGTCCTGGTTCAATTCGTCCAGGGTGCTCAAGATGGCGGCGGCGCCAATCGAGCTACCGGCGCCGATGGAGCCACCCGCGTCGGCCGAGATAACCGACTGACCCGAGCTGGGTGCGAGAAATTCTTTCAGCTCGATCATGGCCGGAGCACACAAAAGAATGATCGCGGCCGGCGCGAAGCAGAACATGAGCGGGAAGACCAGCTTTACCGGGGCCTTGTTGGCCTGGGTCATGGCCTCTTGCTTGCGGAGCGAACGCAGGTGATCGGCCTGGTGCAAAAGCGAGCCCGCCAGTTTGGTTCCCAGCCGTTCGCTCCGAGTGAGCACCGCCGCGAGCTGCTTGACCTCGCGCACATCGACCCGCGAAGCCATGTCGGTGAGGGCCGGCTCCAAGCCGCCGATGGCGGTTTGCCGCTCCAAAATCCGCAGCTCTTCAGCCAAGGCCGGGCAGTGACTCATTTGCCGGGCCACATAGGTCAAGCTTTCGCCCAGGGGCAAGCCGCCCCCGACGCACATGCTGAGCATGTCAAGCGCATCGGGCAGGGCCCGGCGCAGCGCCTGCTGACGCTGGCGGCGGCGGAAAAAGACCCACAGCCGGGGCGTGATCGAGAGCACGGCGGCAGCCAGGGCCCCGCCGATCCAGATGTGCACCCCGTAGCTGCTGGGTAGCGCCAGCGCAGCCAGCCCCGCCACGACCAGCGGCGCTACCAACAACACGAACCGCAAGGCGTAGAGCGAGGTCGAGGCGCTCGGCTCGTACAGGCCGGCCCCGCGAAGCAGCTTGCGGAAGTCTTTCTTTTCCTGGGCCGACTCGGGAATCTGAGCGGCCAGGGCCTCGGTCCAATCGCCAAACCAGCCGCGGCGATCGGCCTCGTCGTCGCCCGGCGTGCCCGGGCGCTTTCCGGCGATCAGAAACCGGCGCCCGGCGACCCACACGCTCAGCGCGGTGACCGCGAAGGTAAGCACCGCCAGGAAACCCGCCCCGGCGGGGGCCGGGAGCTGCCCGGCGGGCTCGGCCGCGGTGGTGCTGGTCAGAACGACGGGGGTCAGGTCCGAGGTGCCAGGCAGCGTTTCGTTCATTGCAAGTGGTTTCCGCAAGGTGAAAGACAGACCGACCGCACGCCGGGGCTTTTCGCCGGCTCGGCAACCCGGTACTTAGAACTCGATTCGCAACAGTCGGGTTACCCAAACAATGCCCAGCAGTTGCAGCCCCGCGGCCGTGGCCAACAGCGACGGACCCCAGGGGTGCTCGAAGAACATCTGCAGATACTCGGGCTGCATATACGAGAGCAGCGCTACGGCCACGATCGTGGCCAGCACCAACCCCATGGCCGACAGCCGGCTGCCGGCGGTAACCGATTGCAAGTGGCCGTAGAAACCGAGTCGCTCGCGCGAGGCCAGCGACAACCGCTCGACCAACAGGCCTAAATTGCCCCCGCTTTGGCGGTGCACTCCGGCGGCGGCCGCCAGTACCCGCATTTCGGTTAAGGGAACCCGCTCGACCAGGCGCTCGAGCACTCGCTGCGGCACCTGGCCCAAACGCAATTGGGCCGCGGCGTCGGCAAACTCGAGCGACAGCGGCTCGAGCTCTTGCCGGGCTACCTCCTCGCTGGCTTGTTCCAGATTGCGGCCTGCCCGCACGGCGTCGGCCAATACGTCGAGCGCCTCGGGCAACTGCTTGCGCATTTGGCCCAGGCGCCGCTGGCGCAGCACGCCAAGCGCGACCAGTGGCAACACGGGGCCAAGCGTCGCGCCCGCGGCGGCTCCCCACACCGAATCGACGAGCGCCAGGGGAACGGCGCAGCCAACCACCGCCAGCCCCCCGGCCAGCGCCACCAGGGCGGCGGGGGAAATGGGGGTGCCGGCCTGCTGCAACAGCCGCCACAGCCAACGGTCGATCCAGTGGTCGCCCCAGGGGCTCGCCGGCCTGCGAGGATCATCCTCACCGGGCGCTGCGATGGGCTGCTGGCGGACCCGCCAGTCGTAAAGGGCCAGCCCCGTCGCTGCCACGGCCAGACTGGTCGTGACGAATACCAACAGCACAACAAGCATCAGTGCTGACACGATTGGGGGTTCTCCTTCGGGCGGAATCAACAGTCCTGCGGCAGTGGGTCGACTCAGCGCATCGGCGGCTAGATCGTGCCCTCGGTAAACCAATCGGCGTCGATCTCAATGCCCTGTTCGGCCAACCGGCTGAGAAGCGCGGGCCGCCGGCCCGTGGCGTAAAAGCTGCCGCGGGCACGGCCCAGGTCGTCCAGGCCCGATTGGCGGAAGCCGAACAGTTCGGTCAGTTCGTACTGGCCCTCGGCCAACCCGCTCAGCTCGGCCACCCGCAGCACTCGGCGAACGCCCCCTTTGAGCCGGGCCAGGTGCACCACCAGCGTTATGGCCGAGCTGATGTAGCGTTGCACCACGCTGATCGGCAGTTCCAGGCCGGCCATGCTCACCATGACCTCGAGCCGGGCCAGCGCGTCGCGGGCGTCGTTGGCGTGAATCGTGGTCATCGATCCTTCGTGCCCCGTGTTCATGGCCTGGAGCATATCGAGCGCCTCGGGACCGCGAACCTCGCCTACGATGATGCGGTCGGGCCGCATTCGCAGGCTGTTGCGAACCATGTCGCGAGCCGAGATTTCGCCGTAGCCCTCGTGATTCACCGGCCGGGTTTCGAGCCGCACCACGTGACGCCGCTGGAGTTTCAACTCGGCCGAGTCTTCGATGGTGACCAATCGCTCGCCGCCGGGAACGAATCGCGAAAGGCAATTGAGCAGCGTGGTTTTTCCGGCACCGGCGCCGCCGCTAATCAGCAGGTTGATCCGCCCTTGGATCGCGGCCTGCAAGAATCGTACGATCGGCTCCGCCACCGCCTCCCGCGAAAGCAAGTCTTCCATTTCCAAGGGCCGGGCACCGAAACGGCGGATCGACAAAGTGGGGCCATTGAGCGCCAGCGGCGGAATTACCGCGTTCACGCGGGATCCGTCGGCCAACCGGGCATCGACCATCGGCGACAGCTCGTCGACCCGACGGCCGACCCGGGCCACGACCCGCTGAATGGTTTGCAGCAGGTGGGCATCGTCGGCGAATACGGTGCCCGTCAGCTCCAACTGCCCGCTGCGCTCGACATAAACCTCTTGCGGGCCATTGACCAGAATATCGGTCACTTCCGGGTCGGCCAGGTAGGGCTCCAGCGGCCCCAGGCCAAACGATTCGGCTACCAGCTCTTCGAGTAGCTGGGCGGCTTCGGTCGCCGACAGCTCTCCGCCCCGCTCGTCCAGGAGTTGCACCGCCAGGGCGCGAACGTTGGCCTCGAGCCGGGCCTGATCCCACTGGGCAATCCGCGACAAGTCGAGCGATTCGATCAGTTGTCGGTGCAATTGGGTCTTCAACTTCTGAAAACCGGTTGCATCGAGCCGGGCAGTCTCGGCCGGGGCCGGGGGAACGACCGTGCCCCGCTCGGGCGAACCACGGTGAGCGAATCGTGCCAAGTTCATAGGCGGCCTCTCCCAGGGAAACCCCGCTTCCCGTCGAGGGAATTCGGGTCGGAGAGAGGATCAAGCATTTCGCGTGCCCGGCCCGATCGCGACCGCGCTCGGATTCCTCGCGGCTTCGAACTGCCGGGCGCCAGCCGCACAACCACTACCACCGCTCGCGGCCATCCGGCCAGCGGCGCCGAGCGTGTTGCCCGAGGGCATCGGCCTGCCACACACGTTGCCCGGGGGCAACGGGCCCGTGGTCTCGCGTTAAACGGCGCGGGGGGCGACTAGCGATCCTGCCCCAGCACGGTCGAACCGGCCGCCTCGAAGAAACGGTCGTCGAGCTGCTGCCGCCCCGCCGATATGGCCGCGGCCACCAATTGGCGGCGCAGTTCGCGCGGGCTGAGTTGGCCCGTGGTGAAGCGACGATACAGGTCCGCGTAGCGCGATCGCAGGCGGCGCACCTGGGCTAACTGGTCGCGGCTAAGCCCCTGCCGGCGCAGTTCCGACTCACTCCCCCCCCGGAGCGCCTCGCGGGCGGCGACGAACTCCCGGCTTGCTCCCTGGGCGATTTCATCCAGTGTTTCGATCACGGCCGAGGTCTTGGCCGCGGCTACCAGGTCGGTATCGGCGCTTACGCCTGCCGCGCCGGCCAAGGTCCGCGCCAAGAGGCGGTTCCAGCGCGAAGCCTCGGCCAGGCGCTGGGTCAGCGACTGAGTCCAGGTGGGCGAAGGCCGCAGCCGCTGCTCCACGATCTGGCGGGCGAAATGGTCATACACCGCTTCTTCGATCTCGCGGGTCGGGTCGTACATCGGTTCGCTACGGCCCACCAGCTCCAACTCCGGCGAAAACAGCGCCCCGCTGGGGGAAACGAAATCACGCCCGACCGACATGCCGAGCTGGGCCACGTTTTCCAGGGCGTAACCCCCGGCCGGGTACTCCGGCACGGGAAAGAATTCGGTCCGCGGCCTGTCGGCGGCCTGGGCACAAAGCAGTAGTAGTCCAGCACAATAGGTCTTGATCTTCACCCCCGCCAATGGCTTGCCGGCCAGCTCCTCGATTCGCTCGGTGCGAAAATTGAGATCGAACTCGATTTCATTGCCGATCACCGAGCGGGCTGCTTCGGCCATCGCGCCGCGCACCTCGGGGTCGCGGTGGCGAAGAAACACGTAATGCAGCGTCCGCTGCAGAAAGATTTCGACGTTCGTGGCCGGCATGTGGGTTCCATGCTCGGGTAGGTCGACCACGACCAGCCGCCGTTTGCCGTCGCCTGCCGTTTCCAGGGCCACCACGCCCACGTGGGTAAACAGGCCCGGAGACAGGTCGGTGAACAGGTTAAACGGCGAGGGATTCCGCATCAGCAGCCAATCGCCCGGCTGAAGTTCGAATCGCCCCAGCCGAAACGATTCGTCTTCCAACCCCTGCTGGGCCCGACGCTGAAGCCAGGCCAAATGGTCGTCGAGCTCGCGCGTTTGCTCGGCCGTAAGCCGCCGGGAAGCCAGGGGCTCGAGACGCGCGCGAAGCACCGCGGCCGTAATGGCCGGAGCGGGCAGTTCCTCGGCCTGGCCAGGGCGCGGATCCTGGGGTAATCCCAAGCGGCGAATGGTCCGCGCCGCGGCCAGCACCTGGCCCGTTTCCAGCCCGCTTTGCCCCAGGTAGGCAGCCACTTCATCCAGAGCGTCGAGTTGGCCGGTCTCGGCGACCAGACGTAGCGCGTCTCCGGCGAAACGGGCCGCCGCTGGGTCGCTGCGCAGCGCCGCGGGGTCGAGCACGGTCTTGGCCATGACCAGCGCGCCCACCTCGCTGCGGTAGTCGATCAGTGCGTCGAGCAGCGCGGCTCGCGTCTGAGGGTCGCTTCGATATCGGGTCCAAGCCTGCTGCAGCACATCGACCAGCGTGTAGCGCAATCGCCCCGCCAGACCGAGCAGCCGATGATTGGTGCTCAGGTAGCGCCGCAGCGTGGCCCGGGCTTGCTCGACCTCGTCGGTGGTACCCGCTTCGCGATCCAGCGGCCCGAACTGCGGCTGGGAAAACTGGCCCCGCAGCTTCAAGCAACGGTCTTCCAGCAGCGTCACGCGCTGGTGGGCCGAAAGCAGATGCCGAAGCTGGTTGGCCGGGTTGCTGGTGCGCGACCAGGCTCGCTCGGCGGCCTGGCGGTCGACCGCCGCGGTTAATTGTTCGATCGGCAGGGCCGGCGGTTCGCGAAAGCCTTCGGCCTCGACGGGAACCGCTCCTTCCAGAGCAGTCACGGCATCGACCAGCGGATCGCCCGCCAGGGCAGCCTGCGAGGCGAGCAACAGCCAGACCAGCATCGCGCGCGGCGAGATGCGCCCCCAAACCATTTCACAAACTCCGGACGGCAGGGCCAACAGGCGGCGGGCCACCAACCCCGCCTCGAGATGCGGGGCGGCGGCCATGGAACATATAGGTCATCCGGCGAATCCGCGGGGTCCGGTCCCGCTCGCCGAGTTTCCGTTACGACCGCTACGATCCCCCCGAGCCGCGGCCGTGGCGGCGCCGTGCGCTGCCCGAACCGATTCAAGTGCGGCGCCCACCCCCGGGGGCGGTTTCAGCGTTCCGCCACGGGGTCGCGTCAGGGCCCCGCAACCAGGGCGGCAACTGCTTGGCCGGTGCAGTTCTGATTCAGCGCCAGGCAAACCGACGACCGCGCCGCCAGCGGCTGACCGTGAACGACCGATACCGGGCAATGGGTATCTGGCGACTGGTAATTCAGGGTAACAGGCACCAGCCCCTGGGCCAAACCGACCAGGCTGGCCGCCAATTCGACCGCCCCGCCGCCGGCTCCCAGATTGCCGAAGAAACTCTTGGGGGCCGTGACGGGAACCTCGCCCAGCACGTCGTGAATCGCGCTGGCTTCCAGCGCGTCTTGCCGCGAAGTGCCTAAACCGTGCGCGTTGACATGGCCCACGTCGGCCGGGGTCAGTCCCGCCCGCGCCAGCACCGAGCGGATACCCGAGGCAATGGCCCGGCGATGCGGTTCACCATCGCCCCGGTCCAGTCCGAAACTGCTCGCGGCCGCCAGCCAGCGAGCTTGCACCTTGGCCCGACGCGCCGTGGCATGGTCGGCCCGCTCCAGCACGAACACCGCGGCCCCTTCGCCGGGCACCATCCCGTCGCGATCTCGGTCGAAGGGGCGGCAGGCAGTCTCGGGCTCGGCGTTGCGGCTGGAAAGCTGCCACACCCCGTTGCGCACGGCCTGGGTCGGATTCATACGGCTGCAAGTGCCACCGGCCAGCATCAAATCGGCCTTGCCGCGGCGAATCACCTCGGCCGCCTCGGCCAGCGCCAGCAAACTGGAAACTTCCCACAGGGCGATCGTGTTGTTGGGTCCCCGGCAGTCGTGCGCAATGGCTACGTGGCAGGCGGGCATATTCGGCAGATACTTGAGCATCCAGAGCGGGTAGAACTCGCTTAGACCCGCCGTGCCCCAGCGGGCGAAATCGAAGTGCCCCTGGTCGACACAGGCGCGATACGCGCTGGTCAATTCGCCGGGGTCACAGGGCATAAGCTCCGCCCCGATCACCACGCCGCGCCGCTCCGAGTCGAGTTCGGCCAGATTCAGCCCCGCGTCGTCCAACGCCAGGTTGGCGGCCGCCACGCCAAGTTGAATGTCGCGGCACATTACCTTGAGGCTCTTGATCGGACGAACGTACTGCTTGGGTTCGAAGCCGCGGACCTCCCCCCCTATTTGCGAAGCCAGCGCCCGCGGGTCGTACCGAGTCACGCGCCCCACCCCGCTGCGCCCCGCCAGCAGCGATTCGGTAAACGCAGCCCGACCGATGCCGATCGGGCTGACGACACCCCAGCCCGTGACGACCACTTCCGGAGTTTGCACCATGGGCTGTCGAATCCGGAACGTGGCGCGAGGGTGCGAGTAACGCTTTCGTAGCGCCGGCCATGGGGGCCAGAGCTATCGGGCTCTGACCCACGACCCAAGGGGGACGATCCTGCTCGGCTCGGCCGGCAGTCGACCGGGAAGCGAAACCCTCGAATCGTAGCCCGGGCAAACAGGGCGGACAAGGTAAATACCTCGCTCGACGGCCCGCTGAGTAGACCCGTCGGGGAACGGCCTGCCCCCCTCACTCGCCGCCAGGTCGGCCCTCATCCGGTCATAACCTCTGAGCGAACTGCGAACCTTGGGCACTTTGCAACGCTTCTTCCCCCTCGGAACCGTTTACCCGACTGCAACGGGCGCCGAGCACCGTCAGGGTCAACCGGGACATTGCCCCGCCAGGCGATCGGCCGCCGGCCCGGCTCGGACCGAATCGCCACGAATCATGGCCGGAATCGGGCCGATAACAGTTGGCAGGAGCCTGACCAACCTGCCCAGCCGCCGCGCGAAACCAACCCCCTGGCGACTGGCGACAAGCCCCCCCTTTCCCTTCCGCATATTTGGGCGGCCCGCAACCGCCCCGAGGTTTCCGTGGCAACTGTCGTCGAAAAGCGGCGTTACTGTCCCACGTTCTCGATCGGCGAAGCCCGCCATATCGTACAGGACCTGTTCGAGCCCAACCCGGCGATCTACTGGACCGACTTTCTGGGGAGCCTGGTGCTCGGGCTGGCGAGCTTCGTGGCCCTACCCCGGGTTCCGCTGGTGCTGGGGGGGCCGGCCGCGGCGCTGGCCATGGCGCTGCTCTACGCGGTGTCGGTCGTCGCCGTGTACCGCGCGGTGCTCTTCACCCACGAGCTGACGCACCTGAAACAGGGTCGCCTGAAAGGGTTCAAGCTGGTTTGGAATTTAACCTGTGGCATTCCGTTCTTGATTCCCTCGGTGCTCTATGAAACGCACGTAGTGCACCACGCCCGGCGGCACTACGGCACGCACGAAGACGGTGAGTATTTACCCTTTGCCCGCCGCTCGCCGGGGCTGATCTTGTTTTTCCTGGCACAACCGTTCGTGGTGCCGCTGTTGGCTCCGATTCGTTTTGGATTGCTGACCCCGCTGGCTTGGCTCAGTCCGGCGTTTCGCCGATGGGTGTACCGCCACGCCTCGTCGATGGTAATCGACCCGGCCTATTGCCGACCGCTTCCCACGAACAGTCAGTTGCGGCTCTGGCGGCTGCAGGAGGCGGCCTGTTTCGTCTGCTGCCTGAGCACGGCCCTCGGCACGGCCTTGGGCACGGTGCCTTGGCACTTCGTCCCCCGCGCCTACCTCACGGCGGTGGGGGTGTTGATGCTCAACAACATTCGCACCTTGGGGGCCCACCGCTACCGGAACGAAGACGGAGAGATGACCTTTACCGACCAGTTGCTCGATTCGGTCAACTTTCCACAGAACCCCATTTCCGGGGAACTCTGGGGGCCGGTTGGCCTGCGCTTTCATGGGCTGCACCACCTGTTTCCTTCGATGCCGTACCACAACTTGGGAATCGCCCATCGGCGGCTCATGGCCGAGTTGCCCGCCAGTTCCCCCTACCGCCGAACGGTGAGCGATAGCCTGCTGGGTACCATCCGACAGATTTGGCGCGAGTCGCGGGCGGCGGCTCGGGCCGGCGCGGGAGCATTTCACCCGGCTAACTCCTGGGACTAGCCTTTCCGGGAAAGGACCGTCGCGGCAGTTTCGCCCCTAGCCCCTGCCCCTGCCCCCCGCTGGCAGCGAGAGGGGGGGCTTTGCCCTCTTGCGGCGACAATCACTGCTCGGCCCCCCGGCGCGAGCGCGCCCCTAGGTAGTGTCCTAGTGGTATGTGCAGGGCGAAAAAAATAGCCGCCCACAGATCGTGGGCGGCTATTTTTTTTGCGACTCAGAAACTACCTAGGCCGGACATAGCTGCGATGGGTGGATTCTCACGCCTTTGGTGATTTTTTCCACCTGGTCATAGTCTCGCCCACTGACTGGCTCATCTGTGGAAGGAACAAGTGAGCAGCGAACCATAACGGCCAAATCGATTTCCTCGCCGTCCTCTCCAGCGATTGCCACTGGTTCGGCTAGCGTAACAGCACCCAACCCTTCCGTTGCTTTGACGATCGTCTTGACGCTTTTCACCTTGAGGCCGACCAATGTATCGTCGTCACAGGCGAGAAAAAACGTCAGGAACTGATTGACTCGCCGAGCATACGACCGAATGTTGCGTTCGTAGTAGACCAGAGAGTCATCTGCCTTGTCGTAAAAAGGAGCCGGCTTGAATTCACCCGCCGCGGCGCACTGCTGTAGCGCGTGGTTCAAGTGCTCAGCTAGATTAGTTAATCCCTGGGCCATAGGCGCTCTCCAAAGCGGGTTTCGTGACCTACCGGAAAACCGGGATTGCCCTCGGCCATTTTGGCCAACGACCAATCGGAAACCACGAGGTCGGGGGTAGTAAAAACTAAAAACGTGAATCCAAGCGGGAACGACAGCCTGCCAGCAAAAAACCTTGCTGCGAACGCTCCTGATGGAATTCCCGAATAGCAAAAGTGTTGCTCATGGTCGCGCCGACCAAGATTGACCCAGATACCCGACGGGCAGTCGCAGATGTCGGGTATCCAGAAAGCCTCTTCTATCTTAGTTACGTTGGCGGTCGCAAAATAATGGTCGAGCAGTTGGCCCCGTAAGATTCGAAACAGCCGTCGCGCCCCTCCGGACGGCGCAACCCCTTCAAATTCCAGTAGTTGCGGTGGAGCCACTACGCCACTCATTGCGATCCTCCTGCTGCCGCTGCTTGGGGGCGAGAATCCAACGAGACAGTATGGTATCGGTACAAGTCAGTTCGTGCAAGTGCTTTACGATAACACTGCGGCAATCAATTCGTCGAACGTCGAGGGGTGCCCGGCCAGGCCAGCCATCATCGCCGCCGTGGCCCGTTTCTTGCCGGTGTTGCCAGCAGTAGTTGTAGTAGGCCGCGAACGCCAAGAAGCAGACCGTTTCCGGACTTCGTCCGCGAGAAGCTGTTGAAGGCCGCTAGGCGGGCTCGCTAGCGGGGAGAGAGGGGGACTCGAACCCATCCATGCGGACGGCCCCCTACGGCAGGTTATAAGGCGGCTGCGCCACAAAGACGCGGACCGCTCTCCGGGTAACACGGGGGGGTGGAGAGCGCAATTGCTTGCGAACTAGAGGCTTTCAGGAGTAGTACCAGGAAACGCCTACGCCAATCGCATCAACGAGTCAAATATTTTTATAAAGTTGTGTTGACAACGCGGTACTATCGACGAATAATCTGAACAGAGTCGCCTGGAAAGCCTTGCTTTTTGGCGATCTATCAACGGTTCGCCGCTGGCCAGCTTCGGCAAATCAGCGGCATTTTTTTTGCGCCCATTGCTGGCCTCTGCGAATCTTGCGGAAAACGTCAGGTGTATCCGGCGCAAATGCGGTGACGAAGACCGCGCGAGTTCTATCATTTGGAAACAGTTCGATCACGCTCAGGAACTTGTTCTCAACGATAGACACCCTGCGAAGTGGATTCAATTTGCCAGTCTTTCTATCGTAACCCACCCACAAATCGTTGTTCGGAATTTCGAGCGAGTACTGAATCCACTCGATATAGCTCGCCCGAGTTGGGCAGAACTCGTCCTTTTGTCCATTCCGCTTTTTGGAGCGAAAGCTGCAATGATTGAAGTGGTCTGACCTGACCCTCACTTCAATACCGTCAAATGTACAAACCCTCTTTGTGCAAAGGGTCTTTTCAAAGCGAATACGATAGGCCTGTTCACCGCCAGCTAACACCAGCAACGGTGGCGGAGGAGGAATCTTCCTCACTGGAGGTTCGCCAAATCCTGTCAGCGGCAGGGTAACCGCTGGTTTTGGCCTTGATGCAACGACCGGCTCGCTAGGCAGGGCATGGACTGTCGGAGTAGGTGGCGCTTCTGCGCCTGTGCTGTCTTCTCGCATGTCGGGTTCCCACTTGAGAACTAGCCATCTCGGCAACTCAATTCCAACCCTAGGAATTTGACCGAGCGCGCGTGTCGCACTCCGGCCATCGTGGGATGCTCATTGCCAGAGAGGCGAGAGCAAGCGTGAGTGGTGCAAATCACGCAACGTCCGCTTCATGCAAGCGTGGCATCCTTGTGGACGTCAGTATACCGTTTTAGCTAAATCGCGCGAACACGAATATTTTCGATTATCAAAAATTGAGGCCGCCGGGCAGTAGCGGCCACCCGGCGGCCAAAGAGCGAACGTGATTTGCACCGGGCGTGAGTATATCACGCACCCCGCGAGACCTTCAAGTCAAGTTTGTGCTTTTTTTCACGACGGGATCACGCTGCACACGGTCGTAGGACACTACCCGCCCCCAGGGCGGCTTGCTGTTCAGGGCATGGGGCCTTAAAATCCCGGATTCCCGGTGCCCGGCCTCCTGTGCTGACCTGCTGAGGAAGCCCAGGTAGCGCCGAGCCAATCCGGGCCAACGCCGGCCGCCCGATCGCGGCGGTAACCCTTTTCAAATCATTGACTTAGCCCAACCCCCATTCGAGCCTGTCATGACGATCGACAAGAGCCTGAAGCGCCGTAGCGGCAGCTCCGCCGTCCGTAGTGTGTTGAACCGGGCCGAGCGTATCGAGCGGCTGCAAGCGGCCGAGAAATGGCAAGACGGTCAAAGCCCGATGGGCCTGCCCAAGGTGCGGGTGTACAAGCTGTCGATGAAAAAGAAGAAGAAGAAGAAGGAAGAGGAGGAGGGTGCCGCAGGTGGCGCCAAGGCGCCTGCAGCCGGTGCCAAGCCCGCCGCTGGAGCTAAGCCCGCGGCCGGTGCCAAGCCCGCTGCCGGTGCTAAGCCGGCCGCCGGCGGCAAGGCGGGCGGGAAGAAGTAGCCCTTCCCCCGGAGCCTGGCCGTACCGATTCATCTCGCCCTGCTCGACCATGGCGGGCGGTTTCGACCGCTGTGCCGGGGCACCGTAGTTCGCCCCTTGCCTGTTGCTTTCGCAGAGGGTTTCTCGCCATGCGCGTCTCGCTGGAGTACGGTCGGACCGGTCTGCCGGTCGAACTTCCCGACGACCGCGTGGTTTACCATCTGGGCTACGCGGCCAGCCAACCCCTGGACGACCCCGCCGAGGAAATTCGCCGGGTCCTGGAGGCGCCCGAGGGGAGCCCACCTCTGGCTGAACTGGCGCGCGGCCGCCGCGACGCGTGCGTGGTCATTAGCGACATCACCCGGCCCGTTCCCAACTCTTTGATTCTGCCTCGAATCCTCGACACGCTCCAGTCCAACGGCATCGCCCGAGAGCGAATCCTGATTCTGGTGGCGACTGGGCTGCATCGCCCCAATTGGGGTGCCGAGCTCGAGGAAATGGTCGGGCCCGAGATCGCGGCTCGCTACCGCATCGAGAACCACTACGGCACCCGGCTCGACGAACATGCCTACTTGGGCGATAGCCCTCGCGGCGTGCCGATTTGGATCGATCGCCGTTATGTCGAAGCCGAGCTGAAAATTACCACGGGTCTGATCGAACCGCACCTGATGGCCGGCTATTCCGGCGGCCGCAAGCTGGTGTGCCCCGGACTGGCCGCGCTCGAGACCGTCAAGGTATGGCATGGTCCCGCCTTCCTGGAACATCCCTTGGCCGATTGCGGCATACTCGACGGAAACCCGGTCCACGAAGAGAACACCTGGATCGCCCGCCGCGCGGGGTGCGACTTTATCGTCAACGCGGTGATCGACTCGCAGCGGAGGCCGCTCAAGTTCGTGGCCGGCGATATGGAGCGAGCCTTTCTCGCGGGCGTGCAGTTTGTGCGTGCCGTGGTTCGCGACACCGTTCCCCGGCCGGTCGATATCGTGGTCACCTCGTCGGCCGGCTACCCGCTCGACACCACCTTTTACCAGGCGGTGAAAGGGCTGGTTGGCGCGCTGCCCGTGGTCAAGCCGGGAGGCACCATCATCCTGGCGGCCAGCCTGAGCGAGGGAATCGGCAGCCCCGAGTTTCAGCAATTGTTCCGGGAGAACGACAGCCTCGAGGGATTCGTCCGCCGCATTCTGGGGAAGGATTATTTCGTGATGGACCAATGGCAGCTCGAAGAGCTGGCCAAGGTTTGCCGCAAAGCCAAGGTGAAGTTGGTGAGCGACGGATTGCCGGCGGAGACCTTGGATCGTTTATTTGTCCAAAGCGCGCCCACGGTCGAACAAGCACTGGCGCAATCGCTTGTCGAGTATGGCCCCGCGGCGGAAATCGCCGTAATTCCCAAGGGTCCCTACGTGTTGGCCCAGGTGGCCTGAGGCTGCCTCTTGCTCGAGCCAGCCACCGCACCCCCGGCCTGCGGATTCTCCTCCGGCGGCTCAACCGCATTCGCGCGGAAGTGGCCTGCTCTTTGATCCACTGCCCCGGGCCGCTCTTTGCGAGCGGTCCGCCCCCCCACCAGCCACGGTCGCCTGACCGAAAAACGGGGCAATCCGGATCGCCATTTTGTTGATTCACCAGTTGATTCGAAGGATAATTCGCAGAATCCGCTTATCTCCTCCCCGCGGATTAATCGGAACTGGAGCGTCGCCACCGTCGCGGCTTTTTCTCTCACTTCGGCGCGAGTCGCCGAGGGAGAACCGCGCAGGCTCGGCCTTTGGTTTCGCACGCCGATTACGGAACCGGAACACGACAGGCTTGGAAGAGGTCCCTCCGATGGGAATGCTGCGCTCGCGTCACCCCTGGCGTCGCCAGAGGCGTTGGAGTTGGTTGAGCGATTTGTTGCCAAACGACCCGACGGCCCTTAAGCGGCGCGACCCTCGCTCGCTACGTTTGGAGCCGTGTGAAGAACGCCGCTTGCTGGCCGTGGGCCCGCAATTGATTACGGTCGGCTCCGCGCCCGGCGTGTTCATCCAGGATGGTCAAACCCTGCGCGAGTCGCCGCGCGAACTGGAACTAACGTTCGACGACGGCCAGATCATCGATCCCGATACGCTCGGGGGCATTCAACTGGTTCGGGCCGGTTTCGATGGCGAGATCGGCGGCGCCAACGACGTGGCCGTTTCGCCCGGCTTCGCCGGCATTGGCGATACCCCCAATCGCGTGGTGCTCCGTTTTGCTTCGACGCTGCCCGACGATCAATACCGGCTCACCCTGTTCGGCAGCGGCCCGCAGGCCCTGACCAACGCCGCGGGACAGGCGTTTAACGACGGCGTCACCCGCCAGATCCAATTCGACATCGACCTGGGCGCCCAGGTCGTGGCCGTGGTGCCGCAGCCCGTCAGCCGGCAAAGCGGCGAAACGATCGTACCGCTGGCCAACCCCAGCCCCGGCACGGGCCGCTATGGCGCTGCGCTGGCGGCGTTCGGCGACAACCTGGCGGTCGGCGATCCGCTCGACGACGAAAACGCCAGCGATCCGGGCGCGGTTTACGTGCTGGGTCCCACGGGCAACGTCATCCGCAAACTCACCAGCCCGGCCCCGGGGGGCGGCGGACAGTTCGGCGCGGCCCTGGCCGCCACGGCGTCGCGGGTGGTCGTCGGGGCGCCGGGCGCTGCGCCCAGCGGCATTGTCGGAGCCGGCGCGGTTCATGTGTTCAATTCCAGCGGGCTGCTTGTCGATTCGCTGCTGAGCACGGCCCCGCACAGCGGCGAGAATTTTGGTAGTTCGGTCGCGATTTCGGGCAACCTGGTGGCGGTTGGCGCGCCCCATCACGACATTCCCGGCTTCGATAAAACCGGCGCGGTGACGCTCTTCGACCTGGGCGGCGGATCGCCCCTGGTGATCGTCAATCCCGAACCGGGGGTCACGGCGCGCTTCGGCACTTCAGTCGCCCTTTCGGGAAGCCAGCTCCTGGTGGGAGCCATCGGCGGACCGGCCGGCGGCAAGGCGTACCTGTTCAATCTGGACGGCAGCTTGGTCCGCACGATCGTCAATCCAGGCGGCGGTCAGAACGACGAATTCGGCACCAGCGTCGCCTTCCTGGGCGATCGACTGCTGGTCGGGGCGCCCTACACCGACGCCGGCAGCTTCGATTCGGGGGCTGCCTACGTGCTGGCCAACGACGGCACCGTGCTCGCCACGTTGGAACCGCCCGTGCCTCAGGTTTCGCAGCATTTCGGCCGCTCGATCGCCGCCGTGGGTGGCGACGTGCTGGTCGGGGCCCCGCTCAAGAATCTGCCGGGAGGAGGTTCGGCCGGCGCTGGGTACTTGTTCAGCACAACCGGCCAACTGAAGCGCAGCTACGAGAACCCCAGCCCCTCGGATGGCACCAACTTCGGTTGGGCCGTGGCCGCCGTGGGCAACGACCTGGTGTTCGGGGTTCCCTATTCCACGCTTGGCGGCAGCCTGGTTCGCATCAATCGCTCGGCGACCGGCGCTTCGCTCAGCCAGGCACGCAACCAGATCGAAGTGTATTTCAACGAAGATGAGCTGAACCCGGCGTCGGCGGCAAACCCGGCCCTGTACCAGCTGTTTGCCACCCAGGGAACGCTCGATTCCAACGACGACGGTTTCTTTACCCCGGTCAGCGCCGTGCTCGACGCGGCGGCCCGGAAAGTAACGCTGACCTTCGCCCAGGACATTCAGAGCCTGGGGGGCGCGGGCACCTATCGGCTGCGAATCGGGGACAACGCGCCAGCTCCCGCGGCACCCCAGGTGATTTCCCCAGCGACCGACCCGACCGACACCTTTGCCGGAGCAACCGCCGCCGGCGCGCTGAACCTCGGCTCGCAAACCCTGGTGCTTCGCAGCGAAGTGCTGCAAACGGGCTCCGTGCTGGCCCTTGCCGGCGGGAACAACGAGCCGGGCCACCGCGACATTCCGTTCGAGTCGCACGTGGGCGGACCCGACCTGACCTCGGGAACCCAAACGATCGCCTTCAGTTTTCCGCTCACCTATGGCGGGGGGCTGCCCAACCTGATTACGCCGGCCCAGAAGCAGCGTGCGCGCGAAGTGCTGGAGTATTACGCCAACCTCCTGGGAGTGCAGTTCTACGAAACGGACAACAGCGGACTACAGATCGTCACCGGCGATCCGCGCGCCTTGAACCCCGCTCTGCCCCCCGGCGCCGTGGGGGGCATCAATGGCGGCGCGCTTTCGATCATGAACGCGTTCGTCGATTGGGGACAAAGCGAGTTCGGCGGCGGCTGGTTCACCACGGCCATGCACGAACTGGGGCATGCCCTGGGGTTGGGCCATAGCTACGACCTTCCCCCCCTGAACATTATGGGGAGCGAAGGCGAGCAGTCGCAGGGCAACGTCGAACCGGTCTTTCCCGGCAACAACGACATCGTCCACGCCCAGTACATTCATCAACCGGCCGCCAACGACGTCGATCTCTATAAATTCCGCCTCGACTCCACCGGCACGCTGCGGGCCGAGATCACGGCCGAACGCCTGGACGGTTTTAGTCTGCTCGACAGCCTGATTACGCTCTATCGAGAATCGAACGGCTCTCGCCAGATCGTGGCCCGCAACGACGACTACTTCGGCAAGGACTCGATGATCGAGTTGATGCTGGAGCCGGGCGACTACTACCTGGCCGTTTCCAGCACCGGCAACTCCACGTTCGACCCCACGCTTGCCAACTCGGGCTACGGCGGCCGCTCGGAGGGCGCCTACGAGCTGGCGCTGAAGTTCACGCCTCAGGCGCCGCAACAACTGGTCGACATGACCGGCACCCCGCTCGACGGCGACTTGGACGGGCGGCCTGGCGGCGCCTACGACTACTGGTTCCAGGTCGGCGAGACCCTGTTCGTCGACAAGGCGGCCGACGGCACCAGCGGCCCGGCCGGTTCGCCCGGCAATCCGTACCGCACGATCGACCAGGCCCTGGCCGCGGCCCAGCCGAACCAGATCGTGCGGGTCGTCGGCAACGGCGGAGCCGACGGGCGGCTCGACACCCCGGCCGATGCCTTGGCCTACGAGCTGGGGCGCGACGCCGGCTTCAACGCCCTGGCCGATGGCGACTCGCTGCTCGTGCCGCGCGGGGTAACGCTGATGGTCGATTCCGGCGCGGTGGTCAAGCTGCTGCGCACCAATATCGATCTGGGCACTTCGGCGCCCGACGTGAATCGCGCCGAGGGCGCGCTCCAGATTCTGGGCACCCCCGCGGCCAAGGTCTATCTGACCTCGTTCCACAACGATGCCCTGGGGCAAGACAGCGACCCGCTTCCCCATGTGCCCCTGCCGGCCGACTGGGGCGGGCTGGTGCTGCGGGCCGACTCGGACCGCGAAGGCCAGGGCATCTTCCTGAATTACATCAACCAGGCCGAGATCAGCTTCGGCGGCGGCAACGTCGTCGTCGATTCCATCGAGCAGCCCTTCGCGTCGGTCTTCCTGGCCGAGAGCCGCCCCACGCTCACCAACTTGCTCATCAAACAAGGCGCGGGAGAAGCGATTTCCGCCGACCCGGAAAGCTTCGCCGAATCGCACTTCGACACGGCCGCTTACCGGGTCGACTACGACCGGGTCGGCCCGCAGGTGCGCCATGTGCTGCTCGACGACAACTCGATCAACGGCCTGTTCGTGCGCGTGGTAACGCCCAGCGTGTCCGGCGTGATCAACAAGGTCGACGTACCGGCCCGCTTCGACGATTACGACATCGTCCACGTGATCGGCGAAAGCCTGCTGATCCAGGGGAACCCGGCCGGGCCCCTCTTGCAAGGCGGCACCCTCGTGGCCCGCCCCAGCGGTCGGTTGGCCATCGACCCTGGCGTGGTCGTCAAGCTGGCCGGGTCGCGGATCGAAACCGAGATGGGCGCCCAGCTCATCGCCGAAGGCTTGCCCGGCAAACAGGTGATCTTTACCTCGCTGGCCGACGACCGCTACGGCGCCGGCGGCACCTTCGACACGAATCAGGACGGGCTGTTCTTTAGCCCCGACCCCGATTTCGGGACCCCGGTGCCGAAGCCGGGCGACTGGGCCGGCCTGGTCTTGGGACCGCTCTCGAAGGCCAACCTGGACTACGCCGTGGTCACTTTCGGCGGCGGCGCCGCTAGCGTCGAGGGAAGCCTGGACCAGTTCAACGCGCTGGAGATCTACCAGGCCGAGGCGCGGATCGCGCATTCGATCGTCGAAAACAACGCCAGCGGCAAGTCGATCAGCAACCGGGCTGGCCGAGGCAGCAACGAGGCGGCCGCCATCTTCGTCCGCGGGGCCCAGCCCGAGTTAATCGCCAATATCGTGCGCGACAACACGGGGCCGGCCGTCACCATCGACGTCAACGCGCTGAACTTCCGGCCCCACGCCGACTCGGGCCGCACCACCGGGCAGTTCGACGCCCTGGTCGGTTACGCCAACAATGTCGGCCCGCTGCTCCGCGGCAACCGGCTGGAAAACAACGACTTGAATGCGCTCTTGGTCCGCGGAGCCACGCTGACCACCGAGAGCGTCTGGGACGATACCGACATCGTCCACGTGCTTCAGAGCGAGGTCGTGGTGCAAAACCACCACACCTACAGCGGGCTGAAGCTGACCAGCCGGCCGGGCGAGAGCCTGGTGGTGAAGCTGCAAACCACGAACTCGACCAACGAGGCCGGCCTGACGGCGGCGGGCCGCCCCCTGGATATCACCGACCGCATCGGCGGTTCGGTGCAGCTTTTGGGTCTGCCGGGGGCCCCCGTGGTACTCACCGCACTGGCCGACGATTCGGTCGGGGCGGGGCTCGATCCCGACGGGCGCCCCCTGGTCGACACCAACAACGACGGCACTCCGGCTTCGGGCAGCGGTGCGTCGCCGGGCGCCTGGCGGAGCGTGCGGTTCGACAATTTCTCCAACGATCGCAACGTGGCCCTGGTGCTTGAGGAAGAGCCCTCCTACGGGGCCGACGCCGAACTCAACGCGCTGCCCAACCAGGCCCAGTACCTGGGCGAGCTCGCGGCCAGCGAACTGGCCAGCGACGACAATCGCCGGCTGGGCTACGAAGTTCGCGGAGCCATCCGCGAAGGAAGCCCCGGCGACGTGGACATCTACAGCTTCAAGGGGGTCGCCGGCACCCAGGTCTGGTTCGATATCGACCGCACGGCCATGGACCTGGACCTGGTGCTCGAACTGATCGACGCCAATGGCGTGGTGCGAGCCGTGTCGAACGACAATCTCTCGGGCGACCTGTATTCGAACAATCCCCGCGATCCGTACCTGGCCGGGTTCACCCTTTACGGAACCCCCGGCACCCTGGGCACCTACCTGGTCCGAGTCCGCTCGAACAGCTCGAACCTTGCTCAGCTAAACGGTGGCCTGACCGATGGCAGCTACATGCTGCAGATTCGCTTGAGCGCCACCGACGAAATGCCCGGCTCGACCGTGCGGCTGGCCGACATTCGCTATGCCACCAACGGTGTCGAGGCCCTGGGCATGCCGCAACATTCGCCGCTGTTGGGCGAATCGGCCAGCGCCATCAACGAGGCGGTTTCGCCGCCGGTGCTGATCAACAACTCCTTCGATTCGGCGGTGGACCTGGGCAACCTGCTGGAGAGCGACCGCTCGGTGCTCTCGGCCGCGGGTGCGATCATTTCCAACGAAGAGAACTGGTACAAGTTCACGATCGACATCAAAGCCATTCAGCGAATTACCGGCGGCAGTGACGGCGAGTTGACCTGGGCCACGGTGCTGGATCTCGACTACGCCGACGGGCTGCTGCGGCCTGACCTGACCTTGTCGGTGTTCGACTCGACCGGAACGCTGATCTACATCGGCCGCGATTCCAACATCGCCGAAGACCGGGTCCGCATCGGCGTCGATGCCGACAACACCGACATGAATCGCGGCAGCTTTGGAACCCGCGATCCGTACCTGGGCTCCACGCAACTGCGCACCGGGCAAACCTACTATGTGGCCGTGGGCACCAACGGGCGGCTGCCCGCCATTCTCAATGGCACCATCACCTCGGCGGCGGTCGATCCCACGGTGCGGCTAGAGCCGGTTTCCGGGGTATTGCGCGTGGTCGAGGACCATATCGGCGTCACCGGGTACACCTCGGGAGTGGCCGAGGTGGGCGCCACGGCCAAGGTTTCAACCGCCGGGCTGCTACCCATCAACTCGACGACCGAGCTGGCGCTCGCGGTTGAGCCGTTTAAGTTCTCCGACCTGGGCTTGTATGTCGCCAATCCCATCACGGTCGCTCAGGGGCTACCGGTCGACGGCAACATGCCGACCAATCTCAGCTCGCAAGGTACCGACCAGCAGCAGATTCGCGACATTACGATGCGCAGCGACGGCCGGCTGTTCGCCTACCAAGCGCTGACCGGACAAGACAACACGGCCGGCCGACTGGTGGAAATCCGCGTCGACGACGGCACGCTGACCGTGGTGGGCAACGATTCGATCCAGAACAACATCTTGAATACCGACAACGTCGACGGGCTGAGCTTCCGCAACATCGGCCAACAGGCCGCCGACGGCGGCGACCAGGCCCCGCGGTACGAGCTTTATTACTCGGTGCGCGGCGCGAGCGGTTCGGTGCTTTTCCGCGCCAGCCCCACGACCGGCGCGGCCTCGGAAGCGACCCCGCTGGGGCGGATCGGCCCCATGAACACGACCGGCACGGTCAGCGGCCTGGCCTGGCTCGACGCCAACAACGACGGCATCGACGACCAACTCTGGGGTGTAAGCACCGCGGGAAACATTTTCCGCATCGATCCCACCACGGGCGGCGTTTCCGGGTCGGTCGCCATTGCCGGCGCGCCGCTGTTTGCCGGCGTAACGCGCGGCCCGCAGAACCTGAACAACGGCGATCTGGCACACACCCTGTTCGCCATGACCACCAATGGCCGGCTGTACGCCTTCGATACCACCACAGGGCAGTTGCGGACCGACCTGTTCAACGGCGCCCAGTTCATACAAGTCACCGCCACGCAGGTCACGGGCGTGGCCTTTTCGCCGCTCGATTTCAATCTCTGGCACCCCACGCTTCGCCGTCGGAGCGACGTGGGCCACGGTATCAACACCGCGCCCGATTCCAGCCGGGAAGGGCTTGGCCCGCGCGGGTTGATCCCCGTGGGAGCAGCGAATCAGAACATCGTCGAACGCGAGGGAGGAGCCAGCTTTTACTTCGGTCTCGAACAAACCACGGGCGAAGCCATCCGGTATTCCGACCAGGCCGGCCAGTATGGCGTGCTCTCCCAGAGCTACCAGGCCGCGCTCGCCTCGAACCCGCTGATCGGCAACAACTACAATCTGCCGGGGGGAGCCAAGGGAACGCTGAAGACGCAGACCTTCAGTCTGGCTGGTTCGGTCTACGACGATAAGCCGACCCTGTATTTCAACTACTACCTGAATTCGCAGAATGCCCGCGGCGGAACCGACCCCTCCTCCGGAACGGGCAATATGCTCGACAGCGCCCGGGTCTTCATCTCCACCGACGGCGGCCAATCGTGGCAAATGCTGGCCACGAACAACGCGGCCCGGGGTCGTAGCGCCAGCGATTCGGAATTGCCGGAATACTGGACCGCCTCGGCCCGGCCTGGCGACGCCATCGGCGGCGGGGCGCTCGACAGTCGGCAGCAGATTCAAGAACTGTTTGACGACGAAACCAACTCGGGGGTCTGGCGCCAGGCGCGGATCGACCTGGGCAACTACGCCGGCCAGTCGAACCTGATGCTGCGGTTCGATTTCAGCACCGCCGGCACGATGAGCCAACCAGGCCTGCCGGGAGACAACTTCGGCAATGCAGGCTCGATTCAGCGGGCTCAGGCCAACGAGTTCGAGGGCTTTTATGTCGACGACCTGATCATCGGTTATGCCGAACGCGGCGAAATGGTCACGCGCACGGCGGGCGCCGTCGGAGGTGGACCGAACACCGACTTCATCAATCTGCCCGTCAATACCCGCCCCGACGCGGTCAAACCCGTGCCCACCGGTGTCTTTCAGTTGGAGGTTCGTCGCGGGGTGGAAACCGGCGCCGTGGCCCTCAAGCCGCTCAAGGGAATCGTCGTCACCAGCCCCCAGAACACCAACACCAGCCCCACGGGCGAGGGCGGTCGCATCGTCGATCGCAATATCCCCCGCGATATCGGTCAGATCATCATCGAATCGACCCAGATCTCGTTCGCCAGCCAGTCGGGCATCGTCGTCGACGCCGCCGAGCGGGGGCTCGACAGCGACAACCCCCATCCCGGCTCGGTTCGCGTACTCCGCGAACTGAACCGCGACCAACTCGTGCCGGGCGTGACCATCAAGAACAACCTGATCGTGGGGGCCCAGGGAAGCGCGATTCGCTTCAGCGGTGAACCTCGCCTGGCCGATCTGCCCGACGGCGCGGTCCCCTTCGGCCGCATCGTGAACAACACCATTTACGGCGGCGAGCAGCCGGCCGGCATCGGGCTAAGCATTACCGAGTATGCCAGCCCCACGGTGATGAACAACATTTTCGCCAACCTGGCCACCGGGGTTCAGTTCGATTTCAGCCCGGGGGTGGCCGCCACGGTTTTGACCGGAAACGTGTATCACCAAAACGGCGCGAACACCGTGGGGGGCCCCACGGAAACCTTCGCCCTGCAAGTCGCCGCGGGGACCCCGCTGTTCGTCGATCCCGACGCCGGCAATTTCAATCTGGCCACCCAGTCGCGGGCCATCGACGCCTCGGTCAACAGCCTGCAGGATCGCCCCTCGCTGACCACGGTGACCGCCTCGATCAATATGCCTGCTTCGGCCATCCTGGCGCCCGACCGCGATCTGTTCGGGCGGCTGCGGGCCGACGACCCCAGCGTGGCCCCCTTCCCCGGGCTGGGTTCCAACGTGTTCAAAGACCGCGGGGCGATCGAGGCGCTCGATCCGGCCCGGGTTGGCGCGCTATTGATCGCCGATGCCTCGGTTCTCGAGGGCGACGTCGGCACGCGCGACCTGGCCTTCACCGTGGTGCTGAGTGCTCCGAGCACCCAGCCCGTGCGCGTTTCGTACAACACGGCCTCGGCGACCGCCACGGCCGGTAGCGATTTCCTGCCGGTCAGCGGCACCTTGCTCTTCGCCCCCGGTCAAACCACGAAAACGATCGTGGTTCCCATCCTGGGCGATACGCTGGGCGAGCAGGATGAAACCTTCCTGGTGAATTTGACCGCGCCGGAAAACGCCACGCTGGTCGATAGCCAGGCCACCGGCACCATTTTGAACGACGATCCGATCTTGCCCTCGTTCCTCATCGACAGCATCGCCACCGACGAGGGCAACGGCGGCACCACGCCGTTTGTGTTTACCGTCACTCTGGCCGCGGCGGCCACGACCGAGGTACGGGTCTCCTACGCCACCTCGAACGGCACGGCCAGCACCCCCGGCGACTACCAGCCGGCCAATGGCACCTTGGTCTTCGCCGCCGGCGAACTGAGCAAGACCATTACGGTCAACGTGGTTGGCGACCGCACGGTTGAGCCCAACGAAACCTTCTTCGTCAACCTGTCGAATCCGGTGGGGGCCACGATCACCACCAGCCAGGGCGTGGGCACCATTCACAACGACGACGAGCCGGGCACGATCGGCGGCCCTGTCGGCAGCGAGTTCCAGGTCAATACCACGGTGGCCGGCAACCAGCGGCAACCCACCGTGGGCATGGGGCCAACCGGCGCCTTCGTCGTGGTTTACACCAGCTTCGACGCCAGCGGCGAAGGCAATATCATCGCCCGGGGTTACGGACCCGAGGGAGTGCCGCTCACTCCCGAGCGCACGGTGAACGGCTTCGTACTCGGCGATCAGCAGCAGCCCGACGTGGCGGTCGACGCCCTGGGCAACTTCGTGGTGGTTTGGTCGGGCCGGGGCTCGGGCGACGACCAAGGTATTTTCGCCCAGCGCTTCAACAGCGCCGGCGTGCCGCAGGGTGGCCCGATCCTGGTGAACAATTTCACGCCGGGCCGCCAGGCCCAACCCTCGGTGGCGATGGATGCCGACGGCGATTTCGTGGTCGCCTGGACCAGCTACGATCAGGGGATCGTGCTGGCCCAGCGTTTCGATGCCGATGGAACGCCCGAAGGGGCCAAGGTGCAGGCCTCGACCGGGCCGTTGCAAACCTCGCCCGCGCCCCAGGTGGCCACCGACGTGGCCGGCAACTTCCTGGTGGTCTGGGGCGGCGTGCAAAACGGCCGGCAACAAATCCTGGGCCAGGCCTTCCGCTTCGACTCGGTGCCCCTGGGAAGCTTCTTCCTGATCAACGATCTGTCGGCCATCGATCCCCAGGTAACTCCCGACGTGGCGGGCCGTGGCTTTGGCGAGTTCTTCGTCACCTGGGCCTCGAATAGCGCGGCCGGCTCGTCCGAAATCTTTGCCCGCCGCTACCGCAACTTCAGCCCTATCTCGAGCGTGTTCCAGGTCAACCAAACGACGGTTGGAACCCAAAGCGAACCCAGCGTGGCCATGGACCTGGTGGGCAACACCCTGGTCGCCTGGACCTCGTTCGGCCAGGACGGCAGCGGGCGGGGCATTTACTCGCGGGTTTACAATCCGGCTGGCACCAGCATCTCGGGCAATGCCGATCAGCGGGTGAATTCGACCACCACGGGCGACCAATTCGAGCCGGCCGTGGCGATCTCGCCGACGGGCAGCGGACGCATGGTCGTCGCCTGGACCGGCCCCGATGCGGCCGGCCAAGGAGTATTCGCCCAGCGGCTGGAGTACGATTTCAGCGCGGCCGCCTCGTCGGGTCCGTCGTTCAGTTTGCCCACCAATTTCAACGTTTCCGAGGGCCAAACGGCCGTCTTTCAACCCAGCGCCGCCACCTCAAGCACGGCGGGGGTGCGTTACAGCCTGGGGATCAACGCCCCCAGCGGCGCCACCATCGACCCGATTACGGGGCGCTTCGAGTGGCAACCAACCGACAACCAGCAGAGCGTGGTTCCCATTACGGTGATCGCCACCGATTTGGGCCCCGGCCAGCCAGCCACGATTCGCAACGTGGCCCTGCACGTGGGCAATGCGCCTCCCTCGTCGCAGTGGTCGGCCGCCAACCAGTTGCGGGCCGGCTCGCCGCAAACCATTCGGCTTTCCGCCACCGACGCGGGAAGCCTCGATCAGGCCGGCCAGTTTACCTATGAGATCGACTGGAACGGCGACGGACTGTTCGACCAAACGGTGGTCGGTACCGGCGATGCCCAGGTGGTCCACACGTTTGCCGCCGCGGGCAACTACCCGGTCCAGGTGCGAGCCACCGACAAAGATGGCGCCACGGGGCCGAGTTGGACCGCGCTGGCCACGGTGCTCTCCTCAGAGGTTGTGCCCCCCGTGGCCCTGGGATCGCTTAGCCAGCTGTCGCGGCTGGCCCCCGAACTGAACCGCACCTCGAGCGACTACACCTTTACCGCCAGCCGCACCGGACTCGCCTCCGCGGTCTGGTCGCTGCCGGCCGCCGGTATCGACGCCCAACTGGTGCTCTTCGACAACGGCAGTGAAATCGCCCGCGGCACCCTCACCGGTTCCACCATTCGGCTCGACGCGCCGGTCGTGGCGGGCCGTGGCTATACCCTGCAGGTAACGTACTTCGACTCGTCGGGCGCCACCTCGCAGGGGCAACTGCAACTCTTGAATCTGCTGGGGCGCAATGGTTCAGCGGTGACGATCGAGGGAACGCCGGCCGACGACGTATTCGACCTGGTGGTCGGCAGCCAGTGGGAACTGTCGCTGAACGGTCTGGACTATCGCTTCGACCGCACCCAGGTTACCAGCGTCGCCATTACGGGCACCGGCAACGCCGATCGCTTGAACCTGACGGGCTCGAGCGCCGCCGAACGCGCCGCACTCGAGTCTCGTTCCGGCAGCCTGACCGGGCCAGGCACGACGGTTACCTACTCGGGCATTCGCTCGCTGGTGCTCGCCGGCGGCGGCGGCTTCGACCAGGCCGAATTGGCCGATTCGGCGGGCAACGACACCTTGGTCGCGCGCCCCGGCGAGGTCCAGCTTTCTTCCTCCACCTTCGACCAAAAACTGACGGGCTTCGCCAGTGTCCGGGCAACCGCCTCGACCGGCCTGGATCAGGCCCACCTCTACGATTCCTCGGGCGACGATCAGCTCACCGCTCGGCCCACGCTAACCCAGCTTACGGGGGCCAACTTCCTCAGCGCCGCCCAGGGCTTCGATTCCGTGCGAGCCTACGCCAGCGGCGGCTACGACACGGCCCTGTTGTACGATTCGGCCGGCGACGACCAGCTCACTGCGCGGCCTGCCTACAGCCAGATTTCGGGTGCGGGCTTTTCCAACTACGCCAGCGGGTTCGACAACGTCCGGGCTTACTCCGCCGCGGGCAGCGATACGGCGTCGGTCTACGACACCTCGGGCGACGACCAACTATTGGCGCGGCCCGATTTTACGCAGCTTTCCAGTTCGACCCACATGGCCTACGCCAAGGGCTTCCGCACGGTGCGCACCTTTGGCAGCACCGGCATGGACACCGCCGTGCTCTACGATTCGCCGGGTGCCGATCAGCTTGTTGCCAACTCCGAATCCTCGCAGCTTTCCGGCAACGGATTCTTGAACTATGTCAAGGGCTTCGACGAAGTGCGAGCCTTCGCCTCGACCGGGGGCGACACGGCCGACCTGTTCGATTCGGCGGGCAACGATCAGGTGCTCATCCGGCCTGAGTTCGCCCAAGTGGTGGGCTCGGGCTACTTTGTCATGGCCCGCGACTTCACCACGGTGCGAGTCACCGGCTCTTCGGGCAGCGATTCGGCCTCGTTGTTCGGCTCCAGCGGCAACGATACCCTTCAATTGCAGGGGGGCGTGGCCACTTTGCTGGCTTCCGGGCGCAGTTACTCGGTGAGCCAGATCGACCAGGTAAAGGTTTACGGAGCGACCGGCCAGAACACGGCGCAGTTGCTCGATGCGGCCCTCTCGCTTGAGCTCGCTCAGGGACAGGATACGACCAAGATCACCGACGATGCCCTCTCGATCTGGCTCTATAACTTCCGGCGGCTGTCTGCCAGCAGTTCGCTCGAGGCCGTGGAAACGCCCAGTGGCCGCCGACTGACGGCTCGCGACTTCCTCTTCGGCGACGGCGGCAACTGGTCGACACTTTGACCCCCGTTGCCACTTCGCCGGGGGGGTGCTTGATTGACGACAGCTAAGGGTTGGCCTTAGTCTGATGCTGTCGTCGGTGGCCGCCCGCGCGCCCCCTCGATTCAGTCCGCGTGCAGGGCTCAGCCGGCTGCTTTCCGTGGAGCACCGGTCCGTGACTCAGCGAGCCGAAATGCCCGTCTCTGCTGGCGCTACGATTCTTTTCTCTTACGCGACCGGGGAGGAGCTTGTCATGAATCGCCGATTTCGCGCGACGTGGTTGTTGTTGGCCGCACTCTCGATCACGGGCACATCCCCGCTAGTGGGCGCGGAACCGGGACCGGCGTCGGCCCCGAGCGAGAATCCGACCGCGAACCTGACGGTAACCACCTTGCAACTTGGGCCGTCGAACAGCTTTGTGGCAGCCGGCGCATCGTCCGATCAACGACAACTCGAGGCCGAGGCCCATATCCTGGCCGCCCTGGACGGGCCCCTGGAAATCGACTTCGTCGAAACCCCGCTGCACGATGTCGTCAACTATCTGGCCGATCGCTTGCAAGTGCCCACGTACCTGGATGTTCAAAACCTGGAAGATGCCGGCATCGGCGCCGATACGCCCGTCACGCTGCGAATGGCCCAGATTCGGGCTCGCTCCGTGCTCGACTTGTTGCTGGAGCCGCTGGATCTGGACTGGGTGATCGCCAAAGAGGTGTTGTACATCACCACGCGAGAACGAAGCTCGCAACTGTTGACCGTGCGAGTTTATCCCGTGGCCGACCTGGTCGCCGCGCGGGCCCGGCCCGCTACGGCGCGGAGAGCAATGGGAGGAGGCGGAGGAGGAGGAGGCGGAGGCGGAGGAGGGGGCATGGGCGTTCAGCCGCCGAACCCGCAGCCGGTTCCCGCGGTGGCGGCCGTAGCCGCCGATCCGGCCCCGTTTGACTTCGACAGCCTGATCGACGCCATTACCACCACGGTGTTGCCCAACACCTGGGACGAAGTCGGCGGCAGCGGCAGCATCGTCGAGTTCATCGGTCCCGGCGGACCGGTCGTCGTGGTCTCGCAAACCCGCGAGGGCCACGAACAGCTAATCGAGCTCTTTAATCGGCTCCGGCGAAGTGCGGGTACGGTTGCACTCAACGTAACGTCTACCCAGGAAACCGCCGTGATCGGGGCCGTGCCGCGATCGCAGCTGATGCCCACGGTCTGGCCGCAAGCGATCCGCACTTCGGGCGATTCCGCAGGTGCACCGCTACTAGCACCGAGCCCAGCCGAGCTACCTACGGTCAGACCGCTGCCGGAACCCTCGCAGGGGGCGGTGCCGCCGAATGCGATTTTCGGGCCGTCCCATCGTACGCGATAAACCGTACCACCGGGTCGCCGGCGGCAGTTTGGGCGTGGCGCTCTCTGGGCCCTTGGTGCTGCATGGGCCCCGGGGTGCTCCCGCGGGCCTGCGTGCTAAATGGGGCCTGGGGTGTTCAACGGGTTTTCGGAGAACTCACCTGGCGAGCCAGTGCAAACCCATGCCCTACCGGCCAGCGGGGCTGCTCGGCTGGTCGGCCGAGCGGATGCCCTCGATGCTGTAAATCCGCGCCGAGGTGCGGATCAGCAGCCGGTCGCCGGCAATCGCCGGGCAGGCCAGGCACATGTCGTCTTCGGCCAGGGGGTTGGTGCCCAGCGGCTCGAATTGGTCCCCAGCTTTGATGACGAACGTGGTGCCGTCTTCGTTCAGGCAAAACACCTTGCCGTTATAGGCCCAGGGGCTGGCCGTAAACATGCGGCCGTCGGGAATCCGCGCTCGGGCGATTACCGGCTTGCCGGTCTTGGCGTCGTACGAGGCGAAGAAGCTGCCGTCTTGAACGATGTACACGCGCCCCTGGTAAATCACCGGAGAGGGCTGGTAGGCGCTGGCCTTGGGCTGAGACCACACGACGAAATCGTTCGCGCTTTGGCCAGGTTCCAAAGTAATGTCGCCTTCGGCCCCCGGCCGAATGGCGGCCAAGGTCTTGATCTTGCCCATCACGTGGCCCGCCGCCACGTAGAGCAAGCCCTCGTCGGCCAGCGGCGTGGGAATGGCGTTGTGCGACATGTCGCCCAGGTGCCACAGCTCGTGGCCATCCAAGTCGTAGGCCCGGACCATGCCCGACCCCGAGGCGATAATTTCGGTGCGCAGCTCGTTTTGCCAAACTAGCGGCGTCGACCAACCGCTCTTTTCAGGCCGATCGATGCGCCACAGTTCTTTGCCGGTCAGCTTGTCGATCGCCATCAGAAACGACTGCGTTTCGTTGTCGGCCAGCACATAGAGCCGATCGGCGTGCAGCACCGGCGAAGCACCGGAACCCCAGCCGTTGGCCATATTCAGCGGCTCCAGCGGCAGCGACCAGACCGGTTCGCCGTCGGTGGTCAGACAAAACACGCCCACGCCGCCGAAATAGGCGTATACCCGCTCTCCGTCGGTCACGGGCGTTTCCGAGGCGTAGGTGTTCTTCAAGTGAATGGGGGTTTGCGGAGGACCGCTATGCACTTCGCGATCCCAGAGAATCTTTCCGCTGCCGAGGTCCAGCCCCAGCACCCGCCAATGATGCACCCCCTGAGGGGGTTCCGGACGTTCGCCCCCCAGGTACAGGCCCTTGGTTTGCTCTTCGCTCGGCCCGTCGCTGGAAACCGTGGTCAGAAAGACCCGATCGCCCCACACGATGGGCGACGACCAGCCTCGGCCCGGTAGATCGGTTTTCCAGGCCACGCCCTCGTTGGCGTTCCAGCGTTCGGGTAGTCGGGGGCTATCGGCCACCACGGCCCTGGAATGGGGCCCACGAAACTGCGGCCAATCGTTCTCGGCTTGCGCCAGGCGACCGTGCGCGGCCAGGCTCAAACTCAACACGATCGCCAGGCGGAGGTACGAACTCATCGACAGCTCCCCAGTTGAAAACGGCCATGCTGGCCGCATGGTTGGACAGGCGCGCCGCGGGGAGGGTACCCCCCCATGCCCCGAAAACCGCCCGGCATCGGGGGTCAGTATAACAGCGGGCACAGGGCGGCACACGCCGGCGCGCCTGCCCGGGCAGCCGGTCGAAAGCCCCAAGACCGGGGCCAAACAGGTTCCCACGAGCTCAGCGCCCCGGCCCGGACGAATCGCTGGCTAGGCGGCGCGGCGCCCCGAGGGAGCCAGCGCCGACGGCGAATCGGGAAAATTGAGCCGCTCGCGAATCGCGTAGGGCTTTTTCCTCTGCGATTCGTAGTAGGTGCGCACCCCCAGCTCCCCCAACATTCCCAGCACCAGGAATTGCAAGCCCGCCAACACCGCCGACACGCTCAGCACCAGGAGCGGATTGCCGGTCATGTCGACCCCCTGCCCCAGCTTCATCGCGACCAGCAGCGCGCCGGCCGCCAGCCCCAGGGCGCCGCAACCCAGCCCGAACAGTCCGAACAATTTCATCGGGCTATTGAGGTACTGGATCAGGTATTTCACCGTGATTAAATCGAGCACCACCCGAATCGTGCGCCCCAGGCCGTACTTCGAGGTGCCAAAGCGGCGCGGATGATGCTGAGTGACCACCTCCGCGCAGCGGGCACCGCGCCACTGGGCCAGAATTGGTATGAAGCGATGCATTTCGCCGTAGAGCTGCAGGTCGTCGGCAATCTCGCGCCGCATTACCTTGAGCGTGCAGCCCAGATCGTGAATCGGAAACCGCGTGGTGCGCGAGATAATCCAGTTGGCGATGATCGATGGCAAGCGCCGGTTCAACAGCGCGTCTTGCCGGCGCTTTCGCCAGCCATGCACCAGGTCGAAGCCCTCTTCGAGCTTGGCGATCATCATCGGGATGTCGGTCGGGTCGTTTTGCGCGTCGGCGTCCATCAGCACGATAATGTCTCCGCTGGCATGATGAATGCCCGCGTCGAGCGCGGCGGTCTGACCGAAATTGCGGCGAAACTCGATCACCCGCACGGCCCCGTCCCGGCTGGCCAGGCGGCGCAGCTCGTCGGTCGAGCCATCGCTCGAGCCGTCGTCGACGAACAGAATTTCGAACGGCCTGTCCAATTCCACCAGCACCCGGTGAATGGCGGCGTAGAGCGGCGCCAAGTTTTCGCGTTCGTTGTAGACCGGCAACACCACCGAAACACTCATCGCGTAGCTCCTCCTTGGGGCACCTCGACGCGGGCCGGGGAAAGCACGGTCGGCACGGCGCGCCGCCCCTGGCCCACGACCCCTTCCAATCGCCGCCCGCACACGAACACCAACCCGCCCATCAGGCTGGCCGCCACGATCACGGCGAACCAGAGCAGCCCCAGCAGCAACCCTTGGGCTTGGGAGACACCAAAGCCGGTGAGCAGCCAGGCCAACCCGCCCTCGCGCAGCCCCAGGCCCGAGAGCGTAATCGGCAGCGCCGCCAACAGTGCCGAGAGGGGCACCGCGAACCCGTAGGCCCCCAACCCCACCGACAGCCCGATGCCCGCCCCGATCAAGGCTACGGTGACCACGTTCAGAAGCTGTACCAGGAGGCTGAGCGCCATGACTTCGGCGGCCAAACGGCCGACGGACCCGGTACTGCCCGTCCGGACCAACGAGGCCCAGCGCCCGGGCAGCCAACCCCGCCGGCCGACCGCCAGCAGCCAGCGCCAGGCGGCCAGCAGGCCGACCCAGCACCCCGCCAGCAACACCAGCAACAGGGCCGCTCCACCCCACCAATTGGTTGCGCCGCGGGCAACCGTCCAGGCAGCGGCCGCCAGCAGCGAAAGCACCAAGATTCCGCCGCCGCGATCCCCGGCTACGCTCAGCCCCGCCAACGCACGGTCGCGCCAGTTCTGCGACAAGCAGTAAGCGCGATAGGCATCGCCCCCCATCGAGCCGGGCAGGCCGAGGCCGAAAAACATCGCCTCGAAATACAGCCGCAGGCACTCAGGCCACGTGGCCGTAAGACCGACGGCCCGCACCAGCCGCCACCAGCGAACCGAGCTGACCACCTGCGAGGCCAGGTAGCTGCCCCAGGCGGCCAGCCAGTAGCCCGGCTCTGCCTCGAGCACCGCGCGTATCAATTCCCGCCCGTCGACCCGGGAGGCGATGGCGGCCAGCAGCCCCAGGCTTACCGCCAGCCGGAGAAGCCCCTTGGCGGCACGACTCAGCCGCCCCCGCCCACCTGGGACGGGAACCGGCTCGGCCGAAGCCCCCGGCAGGGGCGAACCTGCCGCTGTGCCTTCGGGTCCCAAGGAGTAGGAAGCCATGCCAGGTAAGCCCGAGACCAATCGGCTCAAACTCGCTCGCCAGAGGCCGAATCGGCGACGACCGCACCCCTCGGCGGCGAAACTCTAGGCGGTCGCCTCTTGGGCGACAACCGCAGTTCTCAAAGCTGGGCCTGCCGTGTTTCGCCGGGTGGCAAGTCTTGCCGCAAAGCGTTGCCACGTGGGCACCCCGCGGTTGGGTTTCGCCTTCCGCTGGTCTACCCGTATTCCCTACAATGCCGCCTTTCGAGGTCCGGGCCCCGAGGGGGCCACGACCGGGCTACGGACCCCGCATCGTTGGGCCCGCACCATCGGGGATGAAGGGCCGCCCCCCCCGCGCCAAGGAGAACCGTCTTGCTGAGAACCCACACCTGTGGCCAATTGCGGCCGACCGAGGTTGGCCAGGAGGCGACCCTCTGTGGCTGGGTCGACTCGTATCGCGACCACAACTCGATGGTGTTCGTCGATCTGCGCGATCGCTACGGCAAGACCCAGGTGGTGTTCGGCCCCGAGGGGGGGCCCGCCAACCTGGAGCTGGCCAAAGGGCTCCGCAGTGAGTTCGTGATTCAGGTCCGCGGCCGGGTCGCCCATCGACCGCAGGGTACCGCCAATCCGAAGCTGGAAACCGGCGAAATCGAGCTGCGGGCCACCGAGTTGGTCCTCTTGAACAAGAGCCAGACTCCGCCGTTCCAGCCGGGAGCGGTCGAGCTGCCCGGCGAAGACCTGCGGCTCAAGTACCGCTACCTCGACCTGCGGCGCAACGAGATGCAGCGCACCCTGCTGACGCGCCACCGCCTGATCAAGCTGATGCGCGACTACTTCGACGACCAGGGGTTCATCGAGGTGGAAACCCCCATGCTGGGCCGCAGCACGCCCGAGGGGGCTCGCGACTACCTGGTTCCCAGCCGGGTGAACAAGGGCAGCTTCTATGCCCTGCCGCAATCGCCGCAGCTTTACAAACAGATTCTGATGGTGGCCGGCTACGACCGCTACATTCAGGTCGCCCGCTGCTTCCGCGACGAGGACCTGCGGGCCGATCGCCAGCCCGAATTCACTCAGCTCGACCTGGAAATGTCGTTTGTCGACGCCGACGACATCATGGGCATGATCGACGGCCTGGTGGCCCGGTTGGCCCAAGAGCTATTGGGGCTTGAAGTGGCGCTGCCGCTGCCCCGCCTGCGCTACGACGAAGCCATGGAGCGTTTCGGCCACGATGCGCCCGACCTGCGCTTCGGCATGGAGCTGATCGACGTTACGGACCTGGCCGCCGAGTCGGACTTTCGCGTGTTTCGCCAGGCAGCCGAGAGCGGGCAGCGTGTGCGCGGCGTGAATGCCCGTGGTGCCGCGCCGAACTACTCTCGCAAACACATCGACGAGCTCACGGCCTGGGTCATGCAAGATTTTGGAGCCAAGGGGCTGGTCTGGTTCAAGGTGGACGAGGGACCAGTGCTGAGTTCTCCCTCGGCGAAGAATTTCGCCCCGGTGCTGCTCGACCGCCTGGCCGAACGCATGCAGGCCCAGCCTGGCGACCTGCTTTTGTTCGTGGCGGACAAGTTCGAGGTTACCTGCAAGGCGCTGCACGGGCTGCGGAAACGATTCGGCGAGGAACTACGCCTGTACGACCCCGCCCAGATGCATTTCTCCTGGGTCGTCGAGTTTCCGATGTTCGAACTGGACGAGGAAGAGCAGACCTGGGTGGCCAAGCACCACCCATTCACCTCTCCCCGGCCGCAAGACTTGGACAAGCTGGAGAGCGAGCCGGCCCAGGCTCGGGCCATCGCCTACGACCTGGTGATTAACGGGCTCGAGGCGGGTGGCGGCACGATTCGAATTCACGATCAACAGGTGCAGCAACGCGTGTTTCGTCTGTTGGGAATCGACGACGAAACCGCTCGTGAGCGGTTCGGCTTTCTGCTCGATGCCCTGCAATACGGCGCGCCGCCGCACGGGGGAATCGCCCTGGGGCTCGACCGCTGCGTAATGTTGTTCTCGGGCCGCGACAATATTCGCGATTGCATCGCGTTTCCCAAGACCCAGAAGGCTACCGACCTGATGACCGGCGCTCCGGGAAGTGTCGACCTGAAACAGTTGCGCGAATTGGCGATTCGCGTCGCGAAGGAATAGGCTGGGTGCGGAGTCGGCCCGCGGGCGGCCTCTGGCCCTGGGTGCCGGATCGATCGGAAGCGGGGTCCCGCTGTCGAGGTTTGTTATGCCCGTTTCGCCCCAAAACAGCCCTGCCAACCCGCTCACACCGGCGCCGCCGGAGGGACAACGGCCTCCGCGAATGGCGCTGGTCCAGTTGGCGCCGCACCTGGGCGACCGGCAGCGAAATCTTCGGTTGCACCTGGAGCGAATCGCCGCCGCGCGCCAGGCAGGGGCCGATTTGATCCTGTTTCCCGAGCTGTCGCTTACCGGCTACTTTCTCCGCGACATGGTGCCGGCCCTGGCCCTGACGCGCGACTCGGACGAGATTCGCCAGCTTTGTGCCGCCGCCGCCCCGGCCGACCTGGTGCTGGGGTTCGTCGAACAATCGCGCGAGCATCGGTTCTACAACGCCGGCTTGTACGCCGAGGCGGGCGAACTACTCCACGTGCACCGCAAGGTGTATCTACCCACGTACGGCTTGTTCGACGAAAAGCGCTATTTCGCCGCCGGCGACCGGATCCGCGCGTTCGATACGCGCCGCTTCGGCCGGGTGGGCTTGCTGGTGTGCGAAGATTTTTGGCATCTTTCGGCCCTCACGATACTACAGGCCGAAGAGATCGACCTTTTGATCTGCATCTCCAATTCGCCAGCCCGGGGCGTTGCCGACCCCGAACTGCGCACGGCGCAAACCTACGATCGGCTGACGAAGACCTTTGCCGAAACCCTGGGCGCGGCCGTGGCCTTTGTGCACCGCGTGGGGTTCGAGGACGGGCTCTGTTTCTGGGGGGGCAGCCGCCTGGTCGGGCCCGACGCCCAGGTCGTGGCCCAAGCGCCCTTCTTCGACGAGGCTCTGCTCACGGTCCAGTTCGACCCTTCGTCGTTGCGTCGGCAGCGCATTTTGACCCCCCTGGCCCGCGACGAACGGCTGTTGCTCACCCTGGAAGAGCTTGGCCGCATCAAGCGCCGGCGCTACGGCCAGTAGCGCCGCCACCGCGCCGGATCAGCGGACTGGGCTGCGGCGGCCTCGGCCCCGTTTGGTTTGACGGCCGGCACGGCCGGAGCGTACAAAAACAGCATCGCCAAGCTAGATTCGGTTACGGTGAAACCGCGGTCTTCGAGGGGCCCTCTCATGTTGCGCTGGATTATGCGGCTCGACCGACTGCGCGCCACGGTCGTGGTGTGGGGATGCTTGCTGGTGCTCGGCCAGGTTCGGCTAGTTGCGCAGCCGGCCAAGCTGGGCTCGACCGAGACCGCCGCCCAGGCGGACCCGGAACAAACCGGACCCCGTTTGATGATTACCTCCCGGTTTCCCGACGGTGGCGGGGCGCTGGTCCGGACCGTCACGGCCGGCGGCCCCGGTAGTCAGCTCTACGACGGCAAAGGTGCGGTGCGCCGCCTGAAGCCGGGCGACCGCATCGTGGCCATCGACGGCGCCCCGTTCTCGGGCCAGGCCGAATACGTGCGTCTGTTGACGGCGGCGGCCGCGCGCGACGGCGAGGTGGAACTGACCGTTGTCGACGGCGACACCGGCGACCGGGCCGTTTGGAAATGCCGGCCCAAGTTCGATCCGGCCACCATGCGCCCCCCGGCCGGCCTGACCGGGCGCAAAGCCACGGCCATCAAGGCTCTGATCACGGCCGATACCAACGACCCGAGCATCGGCGACATGATCAAAGTGAGCGTCACCGGCCTTTCAATCACTTTTGCCCAAGTGCCGGGCATGCAGACCACGCTGCGCACCGGTGCCGACATCACGGCCCAGGGCGTCATCAACGCCATCAACGCCATCAACGTGAATCCGACCGATACCCTGCTGCACTACCATTTGGGGCACGGCGCCTACTCGCCGAACGTGGATTACACGCAAGACTCCTCGGGCGGGCACTACTTTCAAACCCGCGGGGGCGATCTTCCTCGGGCCACGGTTTGGAAACGGCTCAAGGCCAAGGGAGCCCAGCTCACCATTCTGATTACCGACACCTGCAACGTACCGGCCCCGATCGCCGCGGCCCACATTCGCCCGAACGCCCAACCCTATGACCAGCAGAACCAGGTGTTGGGCCATTTGCTCAGCGACTTCAGCGGCGACATCGACGTAAGCGGCAGCTCGCGGGGCCAGTTCGGCTGGTTTTCCTCGCGCACCGGCGGCTGGTGGACCGAAGCCTTTCTGACCACGGCCCGCCCCGATCAATGGTCGGGGGAATTGCCCGATTGGCGGAGCTTTCTGGTGCAATCGTCGGCGCTGCTGGGTGAGCTGTATCAAACGCGCAAGGCCAGCATCCTGGAAAGCGTGGCGGCCGATTCCGACACGGCCACGTACCTGGCCCAGCAGGCCGACCAGCGCCCGCAAACCTTTCGATTGAATCTGCAGCCGGCCCGCTGAAGCCCCGCCACACTAGCTCACAAAGCACACTAGCTCGCAAAGCACACCAACTCACAAAGCACACTTTCTCGCCAAGCAATGCCGCCCGACACGCCCCCTCGCCCACACAGACCGGGGCCGGACCACTCATGCCAACGCTCGCACCGCCGCCCCCCGAACTGGCCATTCACGCCCCGCTAGTGGTCGAGATTCTGGTGCGATTCATTCGCAACGAGATCGGCCGCACTGGCTTTCACCGGGCCGTGCTCGGCCTTTCGGGCGGGATCGACTCGTCGACGGTTGTTTATCTGGCCGCCCGGGCGCTGGGTCCGGAAAACGTGCTGGCGGTAATGATGCCCTATAAAACGTCGAGCGAGGCCACGCGTCGCGACAGCCGCCTGGTGCTCGACGATACCGGGGTCGTGTCGCTCGAGGTGCCGATTACCGACCAAATCGACGCTTATTTTGCCCGCTTTCCCGATGCCGCGCGCTTGCGGCTGGCCAATAAATGTGCCCGCGAACGGATGACGGTGCTTTACGACCAGAGCGCCGATTTCGGCGGGCTGGTCCTGGGCACCAGCAACAAGAGCGAGCTCGCGCTGGGCTACGGCACGCTGTTTGGCGATATGGCGTCGGCCATCAACCCCGTCGGCGATCTCTACAAAACCCAGCTCCGCCACCTGGCCGCTGAACTGGGAGTGCCCGAGGCCATTCTAACCAAGGAGCCCACCGGCGATCTGTGGATTGGCCAAACTGACGAGGGCGAGCTCGGCTTTCGCTACGAAGACGTCGATCGTTTGCTGGTTCGGCTGATCGACCATCGCTGGACGCCCGACGAGCTCAAACGATCGGGCTTCGACACGGCGTTCGTCGACCGGGTGGTCGAGCTGGTCCGGCGCAACCACTACAAGCGGCGAATGCCGGTCATTGCCAAGCTTTCGCAACGCACCATGGACCGCGACTTCCGCTACGCCCGCGATTGGGGAACCTAACCGCCGGGTTGACCCATGGGGCAGGCCGCCAGAACTTCCTCGAACGGGCCTCGTCCGGCGACCGCCACGTTGTCGCCGACGGCCCTGGGGCGGCCTTCAACGCATCGCCCACACCGGACTCCGAGGCCCTTTGCGGTGCCGATCATTCGTCTCGACTCGCTCGATGCCCCCGAACTAGGGCCCTACCGGCAGCTCAAAGCCACGAATCTGACGCGGTGGTCGGGCCAGTTCATTTGCGAAGGGGACAAGCTCGTTTGCCGGCTGCTGGCCAGCCGCTACCCGGCCGTTTCCGTGCTGGCCGCCGACCGGCTGGTCGACCGCTACGCCCCGCTGGTGCCCGAGTGTGTTCCGCTCTACCTGTTGCCCGAGGACGATCTGAGCCGGCTGGTGGGGTTTCGCTTTCACCACGGGGTGCTCGCCTGTGGCCAGCGCGGCGCACAGGCTTCGCTGGCCGAGTTGCTCGGGCGCAAGTCCGACCGGCTGCGGCTAGCCGTTTGTCCGGACGTGCAAGACCCGGAGAACCTGGGATCGATTCTTCGCTCGAGCGCCGCGCTCGGGGTCGATGGCGTGCTGCTTGGCCCGGCGGCCGCCGACCCTTTCTCACGGCGCGTGCTGCGGTGCTCGATGGGGGCTTCGCTCGAGCTGCCGCTCATGGCGCCTCGGCGGCTCGAGCCCGATCTGCGAATGCTCGTCGACGACGGTGTTGAGCTGATCGCCACCGTGCTCGATTCCACGGCCGAACCGCTCGACCTGGCCAGTCGCCCGGCCCGCTGGGCTGTAATGTTCGGTTCCGAGGGCCAAGGGTTGGCGCCGCGCTGGATCGAGCTGGCGACCCGCCGTTGGACGATTCCGATGACCCCCAGGGTCGATTCACTCAACGTTGGCGTGGCGGCGGCAATCTTTCTCTACCACCTGACCGGCCCCCATGACGGCCCGAACAGCCTTGGCGTCGGACCGGTTCCGCGAGGACCGAACCGATCCACCCCTGGGAATTGAGAGCGGACGGCCGGCGATGAACCGGCCTTGCCGCTCGACCAGACCGTGCCGCCGCAGGCGTGCCCCCCCTAGTTCGTCGAGCCCGAGTCGAGCTGCTCGATCGCGCGAACCACGTCGTCGGCCCCCGGCCGCTGAAAATAACCTTCCCAGAAAAGCTTGCCCCGCACCTCGCCGGAACGGTCGATCAGAAAAATGCCGGGATAGGGTACGCCGTCTTCGCGCGAGCCGGGCTTTACGTCGCCGCGGCGAATACCATAGGCCTCGATCGTTTTGCTGCCTGGGTCGGAAAGCAGCGGGAATGCCAGCTTGACGCGGTCGGCGAACTGCTTCAGGGTCGCGACGTCGTCGTAGCTAATGGCCACCAGCCGGTAACCCGCCTTCTCGATCCGCTCGCGGTCGCGATTCAGTTCTCCCAAGTGCTTCATGCACAAAGGGCACCAGCCGGCCGAGCGAAAGAAGACCAGCGCAATGGGGCCGTCGGCAACGAGCTCGTCGAGCGAGCGGGGCGAGCCAGTCTGGTCGTCAAGGGTGAACTTCGGTGCCGCCTTGCCGACCGCCACGCCGGTTTTCTCCTCGGCCAGCGGATTGGCAGCCCTGGCTCCGCTCCCAATCACGCTCATCGCCAAAGCCGCCACGGCCGCCAACCCTGCCACCCTTCGCCAAGTTACTGCGTGCCGCATGACGATCGCTCCTCTTTCCCAAAGATGAAAACCAAGCCAGCCAGGTTCGTAACGCCGAAACTCCTCAGCCCGTCTGTTCGATGCCCCAAGCGCCGGCCGGGTTACGTAACGGAATGGGTAAACCCTTCTTGCCCGAATCGAAGGCTGCTCGATCGATCGTTCGCCCCTCCGGCACTCGGCGGGCTCAAGCGCTCTGGAGCCGAATCCGGCTCACCTGGTGCTCGAGTAGCCACCGCAGCCAGGCCTCTTGCTCGTCCGACAATTCCACCTCGGTTTGATTCTGACTGTCTAGCGGCGAAGGCAAACAAAACACGCCGTCGTCGAGCCATTGAGCCGCCTCGGACGGATCGATCCAGTACTCGCCGGGCGGCAGTTGCGGCGCCCCGTGCTCGCCCGGCACGGTCATGAAATAGGCCACGTCGTGGCGGAATCGCTCCGGCATCGCCAGCGGGGCCAGCTCGGGCCGATCGACCGCGTAAATCATCACCGCCATGGACCGCATCTCCTTGCCGCAGCACGCACTTGCCACTCGGAACCGCACCCGATCTTACCCCGACGGGCGGGGGTCTCAATCTCCGCCGCCGAGATCGGTCGGCCCCGCCCCCAGGCGGCCGTAAGCTAGAGTTTCCCTGGAAGGTGACCCGACCACCATCGGCGGGGCAACCGGGCCGGGCCGAAAGCAGCCCCCGGAGCCCCAGTGAGGCTGAATACCACCCGGCTCGGGGGTCGATGGTATGGTTGGGGGCCCGTCGTCTTCGATCAGCTCGATGCGTCGAGCCCTGAGCAAAAAGGAACGAACCATGCGCCGACCAGCGGCTGTTTGCTTGATCTCCGCGGCTTTGCTGGGGGTTGCCTGGGGCGGCCTGGCCCGCTCGGCGCCGGCGGCCAAACAAGCGCCCAGTTGGGCCCAATGCCAGCAGATCGTCCGCCAACAGTTGGCCAAGTTCGGCACCGGCCAACCGCTGACCGTCTCGAAGGTGCAAGCGGTGCTGCAGGCCCTCAAGGCCCATGGTTGGCAGGTGGCCGATCAAGCGGCCATTCTCGAGCTGGTGCCCGGTGACGACGAGTTCTTCGTCCAGCAACTAGCTACTGCCCGGGGCAAGGCGTTCGCCAAGCATCTCGACGGCCGCCCGGACGATTATAGCCGGCTGGAGCGTTTGAGCCGCATTCCAGACGGCCAGAAGATGATCCGCGACTTGATGGCCGGACCCGACGGCTACCACGACATGCTCGCGTACATGATCAGCGTCGACGGAGGCCGTACGCTTTGGAGCATCGTTCCTGGCTCGCGCGACGCGCACGATTTCAACGTGCCCACGGGCCGACTGTACACCGAGAAACAGTTGCTGGAGCGGCTCGAACCGTCTTACGCTCAGCTTCACGCGGCGCGCCGCGCCCCGGCTCGCTGATTCCGGGAAAAAGTCGCCCCGGTTTTCGTCGTAGCATGGCCGCGGGCCCGAGGACTTTGCTCAGACGTTGCCCCGCCAACGGCGTTCGCGCTCAACGCTGCTCGGCGTAGAACCAGGTGGCCGTCTGCTCCGCGTGGAACAGCATCCACTCGCGATGCGTGTACACGGCGTGGCCCGCCACCTCCTCGGCTAGCTCGGGAGTGTCGTGGCGATAATCGACCAACAAGGTCTGTCCGTCGCGTGCAACCAGCCGGCCTTGGGCCAGTCGGTCCAACAGCGCGGGGGGCTCCAGCGATCGTTCGAGCAACTGGCCTAGTCGGCGATTGGCGATCCAACTGCGCAGGTACAACGGGCTGGGGGGCACGTCGGTGCCGGCAATGCCTAGCTGCTGCACATAATCTCCGCGGGTAGCAGCCATGACGTCGGCCAGGGCCGGCGGAAACTCGCCTTGGTCCACGGCCAGATGGGCAACCGGCCGGTGGTGCACGAAGTGCAGCAGCCGGGCAAAACCGCCGGTGTCCCATCCGTAGCGAATCGGCGTGCCGAGCGTCACCAGGTCGAGGTTTCGGGCCAACTCGCCCCCCTTTCGCTGGCGCAAGAGGGCCCGCACCCGGGGCCAGGCGGGCAAATCGACCGGCCCCCCCAACGGCCAGCGATAATAGGGCTGGCCCGCCTCGAAGAATTGCTCCAGGCTCCGCTCGTCGGCCGCCAACAGGTTGCTCAAGATCGCGAACACGTTGCCGGCGTGGCTATGGCCCCAGAGCATCGCCCGGTGCGAAGCTTGGCAAAGGCGGCTCAATTCGTCGATCAGGGTAACCGCCGCGTGGGCCCGCCCCAAGTGAAAGTTCTCGCTCGACCAGGAAAATCGCCGCACGCGAATCGGCCGGGTGCCGGACGGGTTCAGGCAATCTTCGAGCAGCCGGGCATAGTCGCTGGTGAAGTTCCCATCTTCGGCCACGAGTTGGTCGACCGCCGACTTGAGCCAGCCGCGCAGCCGGTCGCCGGCGGCCGGCCAGAGCCTTGCCAGGAGCCCCGCCATGCCCGCCGCGTCGGTGCCGACAAACGTTCCATGCACCAGCAGAATCGTGGCCACGCCGTGCTGTCGAAACGCCTGGCCCGCCCGCGCCATCCGGGCGCGAAAGGCTTCACTGTCGACGAGTGGGTACGACTGGGGAACGACGACCCGGGGAGGCGAAATGGGGGGCGTGCCGATGTACGACTGGTGACGAAACTGGTTGTGAGACGGCATGCTCGGCGGCTCCCGCGTCGACTCGGCGAATGGGCGCCTCAGACGGTTGGCTGGCCAGGTTGCCCGTCCAGGTCTCGTACGAGCGGCCTCCGCGCTCGTCTCCCTGGAAAAAGGCCAGGTAGGTCATGACGTCGCTGGCAATGAATTCGTGTTCGCGAGGGGCAAACCTGGTCTGGCGATGCACACGCCGCCAGGTGCCCGAATTGAAGTACGCCTGGTTCAGCACATAGCCCTCGGCGTAGCTGGCGTCGAGCGGCACCAACTCAGAGGCATGCGTGTGGCCGTACACGATATGCTTAGCCCGGCGATTGCGGAAATCGCGTTCGGAAAGCGCGTGCTGATAATACGACTCGTCCTGGCTGCCCCGCAGCCCGTTGAGCCAGGCGATGACCGAACTGGTCGCCCGCAGCGAAAGCGCCTGGCTAAACTTCAGGGCCTTTTGCAGGCCGTCGACCAGGTCGTTCGGCCGCCAGGTATCTTGCTGCCGCACGAACGGCAACGCCAGAAACCGATCGGCCAGTTGATCCCAAACCTGTTTCACCCGGCGGCGCTGCGCCGGCAGCGGACAGGTGCGCTCCAAGAGCCCGTCGAGCCACACCGGCACCAACAGGTTCGGCCGCACGTTGTCCAACTCGGTCAGCCCCCAAATCGTGCTGGCTGGCAGCTCGCTGGCCAGCTCGCGCTGCACCGTGTCGGCAAACCGGTTGATCAACTCGATCACGATCGCGTCGCCCAGGCTGCTGCCATCGCGATCGCCATTAAAGTTGAATGGGTCGTACAGATCGCCGTGCCGGGCCAGCACCCGGTGCCGGCGCAGCGCATCCAAGACGGCGTCGCTTTCGGCCGGGTCGTGCGGAAACGGCTCGTCGGCCCGATTCACCAGGCCCAGCCGCTCGATCACCAGCCGCCGCAATTGATCAAAGCGAGGCCCCCGTAGGTGCAAGAACCAATCGTGATTGCCGACCAGATAATGAACCCGAAGCGGCACCACCTGTGGTTGCCCATCGAGCGCTGGGCGGCCCTGCCGCGTGGCCGGGGGAACCGTCAAGGGCTCGGCGGTGGCCAGATTGCGCAGGATCGCCAGCGCGTCTTCATTCTGACGCAGGATTTCGCCCGTGATTTGGGTCACCAGATCGGCAAACTCGGGACGCGCGAAGTTCCCCCAGGGACGAATCACATCGCTCGCCAGCCATCGCGACGAGCGGATCACGTCGAGAATGTCGCCCAGGAGCAACAGATCGATCGACTCGACCGGACGATAGGTGCCATCAGCCCGCCAGGAAGCGGCCACGGCTAGGTCGAGCAGGCGCTCCGCGAAAATCGAAAACGCGCCAGGAGCGATGCTTGAACCGCTCGACCCGTCGGTTAAATGCAAGTCGCTGATGATCACCAGCATGGCAACATCCTTGTCGCATCCGGTGCACGATGGCGATCCCCTCGCTATAGCGGCACGTCGCTAGTATCGACTTCCTTTTATGCCGAGCATGAGCAACCACCGGGTGGGGCAGATACGGCAAGCTGCGAAAAGCCTCCCGGTCAGGAAAACTGCCGAGACCGGCGAGGGAAGGCTGCCTTTACCAGACCATCAGCCGCAGAGCGCCGAGCACGACGACGTTAAAAACCCCGGCCAAGGGCTAAACCAACAGGGGGCGAATCACCTCGCCCGGGCAAACCACCAGGGGGCGGCCCTGGGTATCGGCCAGGGTCATGTGCGGCGGCAACCCCAGCAGGTGATGCACGGTCGCCATCAGGTCGACTGGGGCCACGGGGTCGGCGGCCGGATACGCGGCCCAACGATCGGACTGGCCGTAAAGCTGGCCGCCCGCCACTCCCCCCCCACCCAGCACCGTGGTGAAGCAGCCCGGCCAGTGGTCGCGACCGTCGCGGCCGGCCCCGGCATCGCTATTGCGCTGGCCCACCCGGGGGGTGCGGCCGAACTCGCCGGTCCAAACCACCAGGGTTTCGTCCCACAGGCCGCGTTCGATCAGGTCGTCGATCAGGGCCGAAAAAGCCTGGTCGGCAACCGGCATTAAGCGCTCGCGCAGATCGACGAAGTTTCGGCTATGGGTATCCCAGTACACGCTCACATTCTTGATGCCGTCGTTGGGCCAAAATACCGTCACCAGCGGCACCCCGCGTTCGATCAGCCGCCGCGCCTGCAGCACCGATTGTCCGTGGGGATTTCGGCCGTATCGATCGCGCAGCGCCTCGGGCTCTTCGTCGAGCGAAAAGGCCCCCTGCCCCACGGCCGAATCCAACAAGTCGAAGGCCCGGCGGTAGTGCCGATCGGTCACCTCGAGGTTGGCATCCTTCAGCGCCGAGCGCAGCTGCTGGTCGACGGCCGCCAACAGGTTCTGGCGGTGTTCCAACCGGACCGCCGAGATTTCGGCCGGCAACTGAAAATCGCCCACGCGGTAATCGTTTTGGTTGGGATCGGCGTCGATGGTCAGCGGATCGAACGCCCGGCCGAGCCAGCCGGCAAATTGACCGTGGCTTTGCTCGACGAACCGGGGCACATCGCCGGGCACCTTGGGGCGCATCGACACGAACGGCGGCAACGGGTCGCGGCCACGCCCAACTCGCGATAACACCGAGCCCAGGCTCGGCCAGTCGTGAGTCAAGTCGCCCGAGGGGGGTGGTGGCTGCCCGGTGAGCAGAAAATGGGTGGCGGTGGTGTGATCCACGTTGTTGTGCGTCATCGAACGCAAGATCGCCAACCGGTCGGTGCGCTGGGCCAACTCGGGAAAATGCTCGCAAATGCTCGTGCCGGGCACCCGGGTCGAGATCGGCTGAAACTCGCCGCGGATTTCGGCGGGAGCCAGAGGCTTCAAATCCCAGGTGTCTTGGTGGGCTGGCCCGCCCCACATGAACAGCAGAATGCAGGACTTGGCCCGGCCGAAACTGGGTGCCTCGGCCACGGGGCTCGCCACGGCTCGGCCGCGCAGAAGCCCGGGCAGCGACAAACCCAACAGCGAGGCACTGCCGGCGCGCAACACCTCGCGGCGCGTGGGCCGAAGCGTGTGCCGAAAATTGGGGCAACCGCCGGGCATGGCTACCTGTCGCGATTCGCGTTGCCGCAAAGCTGCTTGACCGCGGCGGTCGATGGTTGCGTTACGGCTGCCAACGTGGCGTTCGGCGCCGGCGGCGCCGAGCGAGTACTACCGCCGCTCTCCATTTTACCCCGCCGGAGGGCCTGACGGAAACTACTTGGGTGCTGCCGGTCTTGAGATGAGCCTGCGCTGCAGCAAGTCCCGCCAGGCCCGGCGCACTTCGTCAAGCTGCCGTTGGTATCGTTCCGCGGCCACTGCCGTCCACTGGGGATAGAAGAACGGTTCGTCGCTGAAATCGGAGTGCTGAGCCGACTTGAGAAGCAGCCGCCTCCAGACGCCAAAGCTGGCGGAGAGGTAATCGTCTGCCTCGTGAAGCTCTTGTCGCGCGGCTCGCTCGGCATTCTCGCGGGTCATTCCCGACGCTTCCAGCTGCTGGGCATCGGCCGTGCCCGGCTTGTCTTCGATCACCAAGAACTCCAGGTGTTGGGCTCGCGGCAAATCGTCGGAGTAGCACGGCTGCCCGGCGAAATGCCCGTCCAGGTTCATCGCGGCGACAAAGCGTTGGTCGCCTCGCGCGGCCTCGACGGCGGCCACACCGCCCAACGAGTGCCCAAACACCGCCACCCGGTCGGTCACGATTCGTGACGGGCCGCCGAGCAGCCTTTCCAGTTCCGGGTCCTGGGCAAGCGCGTCGACTGCCATTCGTAAGTCGGCCGCGCGCGTGTCGACCCGCTTGCGATAGTACGCTTCGATCTTCTCGCTTGTATCCAGTTCGCTCCAGGGACGGTTTGAGAGCGGCTCCCGCACGCTGCCGTCGGGAAACACCTGCCCTACTCCTTCGTGGGTTGGCTCGACGGCGGCCACCAGGTAGCCGTGACTGGCCAGGTCTTCCAGGTAAGTCCGATAGAAGAACACCGGCGCTCCGGCTCCTGGTGAGAACAGCACCAGCGGCAGCGGCTTCTCGCCGGCCAGCGGCAGAGCATTCTCAGTTGCGCGGCTCTTCAGAAACAGCGGCAACAGCCGGACAAGCCAGGCATCGATCCCCGAAAAATTACTGGCAAGTTTTTCGATTTGCGGAAAATAGGCAACCGCGCTCCCCGCGGAGCTCGCCGGATAAAACACATAGATCAGCACCTCTCGCGGCTGGTCATTTGCCCAAGGATCCTGGCGAGCCTGGTCCGTCGCAACGACCGCTGTTTGCCCAACCAGGTACGGGCCGGACGGCCCCGGAAGTTCGACCAACCATGCCATCAGCGAATAGGCCACGACCAGCGCGATTCCGATCGCGCCGGCAATCGCTGCGAGCCAACGTGCGGTTCTCCACCGCCAGGTGCTGGTCTTATGCTCCATCGCTTCGGTCTTCATCGTTCGATCGCTTTCTGGAGAGATGCTGGCACCGGGTCGGCGGTCTCCGGACAGCTCGTCAGACCTCGCCCGGGCCTGGACCCTTGCTCGGCCAACCAGCGCCGGCCAAGGCGCAAGGGGCGACCCGGCCGCAGCTGGTCCAGCGATACGGACCGCGCCCTAGTCGCCCGCCCAGCCATGGCTTCATCTTCCGAGAAAACCAGCCTGTCGGCTTGCATGTTTGCAACTTTTTCGGTGGCCTAACCGGTGCGAGACAGGGCGCGATCGAAGCGAAAAAACAGGGGCCAACCTAGCCCTAGTTGGCAATCTTCTCTTTGACAGTCGTCCCCCACGAGCCAGGGCCGATGGTTGCCCCGCACGGTCAATTCCGCGAAACTTCCGTTCGGAGCACTACGGGCAAGCCGTGGGCTCTTGAGCGACATCGCCTTCAATGCGCCCACTCGGGGCGATCGGTCGAACCGTGCTGGATGTACCCGTCTGAGTGGTCGAACTGGCGCCCATTGGTCGCAGCCCGCGGCTTTCAGGGCCCGAGACTCAATCGTCTGGTTCGCGGCATCGCGCATGACTGCCCTGGTTCTGACACTTGCCTTGTTCGCAGCCCAGCCGGCGGCACCGTCCGCGCGGCCCAGTTTCCCCGGCGCCGCTGGGTTCGGGGCCGCTGCCCGGGGGGGAATTCCTGGTCGCATTGTCCACGTCGAATCGCTCGACGACGCTGGACCCGGTACGCTTCGCGAAGCGCTTTCCACCCCCGGTCCCAAAACCATCGTTTTCGACGTGGGGGGCACGATCGAGCTGGCCAGCCCTCTCCAGGTGCCTCGCCCCGCCGCGGGCCGCACCACCCTTGCCGGCCAAACCGCGCCAGGGGGAATCACCGTTTCAGGCAACCTGTGGCTGGCCGCCTACAACGGCGGGCAGCCGGTCAGCGACATCGTCGTTCGCCACCTCCGCTTTCGCGGCGTGCATACCCATTACGCGGCCGACGCCACGGGCGACTGTCTGGTGGCTTATCACGTCGACCGAGTGATCATCGACCACTGTTCGTTTTCCGGCGGGGTCGATGAATGTTTGGACTTGGGTGGTTCGACCAACGTAACCGTGGGTTGGTGTACCTTCGAGGAATCGGCCCGCTGGGGCGAAGGGGGCAGCCAGCACAACGAAGCCAGCCACAATCGGGCCCTGATGATCGGCACCTATGCGCCCCAGTGCGATTGGACGCTGCATCACTCGTTGTTCGCTCATCACCTCAACCGCATGCCCGAGGGGGCCGGCCGCTCGGCCGAAATGCTGGCCAACGTAATGTACAACTGGCGGCCCTATGTCGGCACCTTGCGGCTCACCGGCGGCGCGAACGTGGTGGGCAATTCCTGGATCTGCGGACCGGACCGGAATCCGGCCGAGGGAATGTGTCTGTTCTACGAAGTACCCGAGGGCCCGCTCTACTTCGCCGACAACCAGTTTCTGGGTCCGACGCCCGAAACCACCTGGGCGGCGCCCCAGGCCGACCAACAGGCGATTCTGGATCGCGCGCTACTGCATTATCAGCGGCAACCCAAGCTGGTCACGCAGCCGGTGCCCATGTCGGCCTGGCCCCTGGCCTTGCGGGACTGTGCCAGCGAAACCGCTCAGGTACTCGCCCAATCGGGCTCTTGGCCGCGCGACGCGACAACCCGCCGCACGGTCGACGAGGTGGCTCAGCGCGGCGGCGGCCACGGGCTGCACGGCCCTTACGAGCGCTTCGCCTTTCGCGACAATGGCCCCACCTCGCGCCAGCGCGACCGCGATCGCGACGGCATCGAAGATGCTTGGGAACTGCGCCACGGGCTCGACCCGCGCACGCCCATCGACAGCCAGCAATTGGTACCCGCGGGGGCTTCACCCGAGGATCGGCACCAGGGCTATCGCTACCTGGAGTGGTATCTCAACGACCTGGCCGATCGGCTCGTGGGCTACGAAACCCCGCTGGTTTCCGTGCGGGTAACCGTCGAGGGAAAGGGGCGCGTGGTCTGCGGCAACAGCGGCCATACCCCCGGCTGGAACCCGGCCCGCGAGCTGCGCGGAGGCCCGGTGGAAATCGACTGGCCGCGCGAGCCGCAGTTGTTTCACCGCGGCTCGTCGGCCGTGCTGAGGGCGCTGCCGGCCGAGGGGTGGCGGTTCTACGGCTGGCACGGGGGCAGTATCCAGGGCCGTAGCGAATTGCGCATCGAGGCGGTGTTCGACGAAGATCAGCAGCTCACCGCCATCTTCTCCCCGGCCGAACTTCTCGCCCCTCAGGACGCGCCCTAGTGCACCAGCGCCGGCTCGAAGCCGGTCAGATTTCCCGCCGCGTCGAATTCCAAGTCGCGCGGCTCGATCAAAATCTCCAGGTCGTCGCGCCGCTGGGCCTCGCCCCAGTAGGCGGTCGAACACTCGACTTCGGCCAGGTGCAGCGTGTTTTGAATCCAGAGCACCCGGTTCTCGGCCGCCGGCGTCAGCCCCGTGGTCGAAAAAGCCGCGTCGAGCACCTCGCGATCGGTGTCGTAGTGCACGGGCAACATGGCTCCCGTGGGGTGGCCTCCCGTGAGGCAGTTGATTTTGGTGATGTGCATATTGATGGCATCGACCGTCCGCTGATTGGTGAATTCGGAGATCCCGATACCAGCCGCGTTGCCATGGGTTTCGGGGGTCAACCCTCGGACGAAAATCCGTTTCACCTTGGGAAATTCGTCGTCAGCCGCTTTGTGATCGTTGAATTTCCGCCCGACCACGTTGGTATCCATCCCCGCGCCCGAGATGTTCTTGCCGATCTGTTCGATGATCAATAAATCGACCTGGTCGAATGGCAGCTTGGGCATCCACTGCTTGGCCAGCTTGAGCAACTCTCGTTCGCGCGTCTCGAAATCTTCCGGCCGCACCGCCTCGATTCGAGCGGTTTCGTCGTAGCCGTTTTCGACAATCGCAACCCCCGCGGCAATTTTGCAGCGCCGCAGTACCTCGCCGGCCACGCTTCGCAGGATCTGGCCGAAGCTGTAGTCCAGAATGGCTCGATGGTAAATCTTGGCTCCCTCGTGCTTGCCCAGCCCGATGAGCATCATTTTCATCAGCCCGCTTTCGATGTCGCCTACGAAGTTGGTGTGCGGCTTCACGCGGCCGCAGACCACCACGTGATCCGCCTCGGAAGCGTAGCGGTCGAAATGGACCGGAAACCCCTCGGCGGTCTGGCAAACGATCACGGTCTCCATCGAGGCGCGGATCGGGCAGCCGACAAAGTCCTCGGTAATGCCATAACCCTCGACGATGGCCCGCTGGCCCGCCGCCGTACCGCCGCCGTGACTGCCCATGGCGGGCACAATGAACGGTTCGGCCCCCAGGCGGCGCAAATGGGCCACCACCGCGCGAATGACGAGGTGAATATTCAAGATGCCGCGACTGCCCGCCGTTACCGCGACCGACTGGCCAGGCCGAATTCGCTCGGCCAGGTGCAAGCTTGCTAGCTGTCGCTCGACCTCGGCGGCCACGTCGGCCACTTGGGGGCGGGGAAAGGTTTGGCGTACGCGAAACATCCGCGGGTAGCTGGTGGCCATGAAGCGAGATCTCGTCGGAGGGACTTAAAACCGCAAGGGGCAGCGGCGGTTTCCCCAGGCCGGGCTCCCCGGCGGGGCCAGGAACGCGGCGGACGCCGCCCAATTTCTCGATCTTATTCAACCCGGGCGGGCCGGTCCATGCCGCCCAAACTGCTCTCGCGTCGCTGGTCGCGGCTGTCTTAGAATCCCTCCCCGCTTCGCGCCGTCGGAACGCCGTATCACCGCAGGGAGGCCGTGGGCAATGTCGACCGACGATTACGACGACTACCGGGACGATGAATACCGGGAGGACGACTACCGGCCCCCCCGCCACCGCTCGGCACGCGACGAATCCCGCCAGGAATACGCCGACGACCCCCGCGACGAAGCCGACGACTACCACGGCTCGCGCTCGCAGCACCACGAGCGCCGGGCCGAACCTCCACGCCGCCGCCGCCCCGAGCGAGAGCCGCGCCAGGAGCGGGAAGCACCCCCGCGCCGTCGCCGCCGCTTTCGCCGTTCGCGAACCGACGAAGTGCTAAAGCCCAACCCCTGGCCCCTGCGTGGCGGTATTCTGCTGGCCGGGGCCGCCGTCGTGGTTTGGCTCGCTCCCTGGATCGTCGGGCATACGCCCCTCTTGGGGGTAGCCTTGCGCTCTATCACCTCCGACGTTCGCGGCACCGTCACCGCCCGCTCGGCGTCGCTCGGTTGGTGGTCGCCCGTGGTACTGCACCAGGTCGAACTGCGAGACCGCGACGGCCATCTCGTCGGCCGCGCCGAGCGGCTTACGGGCGAAACGGCCCTGCTGAACCTGCTCACCAACCCCAACCGGTTAAGCCGGGTGCGGCTCGATCGTCCCGAGTTTCAAGTCGTGCTCACCGCCAGCGGTTCCAATGTGGAAGACGTGCTGGCCAACTACCTGTCGAGCGACGAGCCCCCCTCGGGTAGCGCGCTGGGGTTTGCCGTGGAGGCGGGCCAAGTCGAGTTGGTCGACGAGCCCACCGGTCGCCGCTGGCAAATCAGCGGCGTCGACGCCAACGGGCGATGGCCCGGCAACACCACCGAACCCCTGGAGCTGAAGCTCACCGGCCGAGTGGTTCCCGACACCCAGACGGCCCCCCAGGCTGCCGCGGGCGAAATGGAGATGACGCTTACGGTGCCGGCTGCCCTGGCGCCGGCGGCCCAGCAGCAAGGCGAATTCCAGCTCAAAACCAACGCCTTTCCGCTCGAACTGGTCGAGGCCGCCCTGCGCCGCACGCCCTACGCCTCGCGCTGGGCCGGCACGGCCAAGGCCGTGGTGAATTGCCAGTGGAATTCGGCCGGCAACGCCCCCAGCCGCCGAATTCAGGCCGAAATCGACGCCACGAAGCTCACCCTGGCCGGTGCCTGGCTGGGGCCCGATGAATTACGACTCGAGCGGCTGCACGCGCCCGGCACCATCACCTGGGTCGGCGATCGGCTGCAAGTTGAACAATTGGCGCTCGACTGCGAACTGGGCGAGGTGGCGTATCAAGGAACGATCGATACGGCCCAAGGGCTTTGGACCTCGCTTGCCAAGCAAACCTACGAATTAAGGGGCCGGCTCGATCTGTCGCGTCTGGCGGCGGCGCTGCCCAACTCAATTCGGGTTCGCGAAGGTACCCAGGTGACCGACGGCGTGGCCCAAATCGAAATCGTCAGCCGCCCCGGTCCCGAGGGACAAAACTGGAAGGGCAAACTCGAAACCAGCAACCTGGTGGCGGTCAGCCAGGGGCGGCAACTCACCTGGGAAAAGCCGATTCAGCTTACGTTCCAAGGGCGCGATACCCGCTCGGGCATCGTGCTCGACCATCTGCTTTGCCAGTCGAGCTTTCTCGAGCTCGAGGCGGCCGGCAGCCCGGAGTATCTCTCGCTCTCCTCATCGTACAACCTCGAACAGTTGGCCCAGGAACTTAGCCGCTTTTACGACCTGGGCGATCTGAAATTTTCCGGCGATGGCTGGACTCACTGTACCTGGCGTCAAGATGCCCAGGGTCGCTTTACGGCCGACGGCGAAATCCAGGTCCGCGATTTTCAACTGGTGCGCAACGGCGCTCATCCCTGGCGGGAAGACAATCTGCTCATTTTCGTGGAAACCGCCGGTCTGACTGCCAAGCGCCAGCTCTCCACACTCGAAAAAACCCAGCTCACTTTCGAAAGCGGCGAAGATCAACTCGTGGCCAGGCTCGATCAACCCCTCCGCGAAGTGAAGCGCGATACGCTTTGGCCGCTGGTCATCGAGCTGAAAGGGGAATTGGCCCGCTGGCTGCCCCGGCTCGAGCCCTGGCTCGGTGACTTGCCCGACCACGACCTGCACGGACAAACCCGGCTAACCGCGCAAGCCCGCTATCAAGCCGGCTCGCTCGAGATCAGCCGGGCCGACGCCACGGTAGCCCAGCTGAAGTATCAGGGGGCCGGCTGGCACGTCGACGAACCCCAGGTACAACTCTCGGGGCAGGGCCGTTGGGACACCCCCAAGCAACGCTTTGAAATGGACCAGGCCACCCTCCGCTCGGCCGCTCTGAACATCGATGCGAGCGATATTCGCTGGACCAGCGCCGACAACGGGCTACCCCAGCTCACGGGTAGCCTGGCCTATGTGGGCGACCTGAATCGCCTGCAAGCCTGGCGAAACGATCCGGCCCAGCCGCTCGATTGGAATCTGGCCGGCCAGATCGGCGGCCAGGCCAACATTCGCCGCACGGGCGGAGTAACCACGGCCCGGTTGACCGGCCAGATCGACAACCTGGTTGCCTCGGACGGGCAAGGGCAGCCCTGGCAAGAGCCACGAGTGCGACTGGCGGCCAGCGGCCAGTGGGACCAGCCGGCCCAGCGCCTCGCGCTCCAGCGGCTCGAAGTCGAGTCGAACGCCTTGCGGTGCACGGCACAAGGCGAGCTCACCGAACTCGATACCCGGCGAAACCTGACGCTCGATGGCAGGCTCGACTACGACGCCGAAGCCTTGCGACCGCTCATTCAGCGCTGGGCCGGCACTCAATTGGCCCTAGGCGGGCGCCAGTCAGAACAGTTTTCGCTGAAAGGACCGCTCCGCACACTGGGACAACCGCAGCCGATCGGCGGTGGCAACGCGCCCCCGCCAGTCGACGATTGGGCTTGGATCCGAGGCCTGGAAGGCCAACTGGGCTTCGGCTGGCAATGGGCCGAGCTTTACGGCTTTCGGGCCAACGCCGGCCGCCTACGCGCGACGCTTCGCGACGGCGTGGCGACGATCGACCCCTTGAGCCTGGCCCTCAGCGAGGGCAAGCTGAACCTCGCCGGACGGCTTCGGCTGACCCCCGCGCCCGCCGAGTTGACCATCGACAAGGGCCTGCTGGCCGACCGGGTACGTGTGAGCCCCCAGCTTTGCGCCGAGTGGCTCAAGTACGTGGCCCCCATGCTGGCCGACGTAAGCACGGCCACGGGCACGTTTAGCGTGCGGGTCGACGGCTGTCGGCTGCCGATCGACGACCCGGGCCGGGGCGATGCCTCGGGCCACCTCCTGGTTCACAACCTAGAAATCGGAACCAGCCCGCTCGTTCAAGAACTGGCGCTGCTCTGGAACCGGTCGACCACGGTTCGGCTGCAGCAGGAGTCCGACATTCAATTCCGGATGGTCGACGGACGAATCTATCACCGCGATCTGGCCTTGGTGTTTCCCGACGCGACCATTCGCACCTACGGCTCGGTGGGTCTCGACGAATCGCTGGCGATCATGGCCGAGATGCCGGTGCCCCCCAAGTGGATTGGTAACAATCGCCTGGGCGAGGCCCTGCGGAACCAGACCATTCGCGTGCCCATCGGCGGAACCTTGTCGCAGCCAAAACTCGACCGCCAAGCGCTCGACCAGGTTACCGCTCAGTTGCTACAGAACACCGGCGGCACCATGCTCTTTAACGAGATCGGCCGCCAATTGGACCGCATCATCCAGCCGCCCAAGCAGCGTTAGCGGCCAATTGAACGACGCGACCGGCTGTGCCCGGCGCCACGACCCGATGACCCAATCGCCACGCAAAAGACATCGCCAGATCATTCGTTGTCTTGCGGGCCCCGTGGCGCTTTGCCCCGCAGGGGGCGCTTGCTAAAGACCTCCAGAAACAGGTACTTCGACTCGCCGACCGGCCAACCAAGGCACCCGACCACCCAACCAAGGCACCCGACCGGCCAGCCAAGGCACCCGACCGGCGGCTGGGGACTGGCTCGGCTGCCGCCCGTGTGCAACAATCCCGCCTACCGGCTTGCCCCTCTGGGTCTGGTGGCATCATGCGGCTTGTACTACTGGGCACTTCGGGATATCACCCGAGCGAAGACCGGCACACGGCCTGCCTGATGCTGCCCGAAGTGGGCGTCGTGCTCGACGCCGGCACGGGCATCTTTCGCCTGCCGAGATTCCTGGCCACGGCCAATCTCGACATCTTCCTCTCGCACACGCACCTCGACCACGTCGTAGGGTTAACCTACCTGTTGGGCCTGCTAGGCAATCAGGCCGACCCGGCGGTATCGGTCCACGCCCTGCCCGAGAAGCTCGCGGTCCTCGAGGAGCACCTGTACGCCCCCGGGCTGTTTCCGATCGCGCCCACCTGGCAGCCCTGCCCGCTGGTGGGGCCGGTCGCCCTGCCCGACGGCGGCCAGCTCACCTGGGCCGCGCTTGAGCACCCGGGGGGCAGTATCGGATTCCGACTTGATTGGCCCGGCCATAGCCTGGCCTACGTAACCGACACGTTTACCGACGACGAGCCACCCCAGCTCGAGCTGGTGCGCGGCGTCGACTGCCTGGTACACGAGTGCAACTTCCCCGATGCCCACGCCGACTGGGCCCAGGCCACGGGCCACAGTTCGACCAGCGCCGTGGCCCGGTTGGCCCGCCGGGCCCAAGTGGGCCGATTGGTTCTGGTGCATCTCGATCCGCGGGGTGGTTCGCCGGAAGAGGTCGGGCTTGAACAGGCCCGCGCGATCTTTTCGCGGACTGAGTTAGGCCAGGACCTGGCCGAGTACGAGTTCTAGCCGTCCGCCGCATCGCTTCCGCGCGACTCGAATGCGAACGCACCCCGTTTCGCTTCCCAACAGGCGATGCCCCTTACTGGCTGGCCGCTTCCCAAGGGTTCTCCCAATTTCCCCAACGCTCGAGATACATCTGGTAGGCCGGCACGCTCGTGGCGCTCGACTCGAGCCACCGCCGGGCCGATTCGATGCGGGCATGCTCGTCCTTCAGCGTCAACTCGCCCACCAGCACCCGGCTGCGCAGAAATACAAAATAGGTATCGAGCGTGTCGCAGCGACAGTAGTCGTTAATGAGTTGTTGTTGGCCCGAATCGTATAGGTCCTGAACCATGTCGCCCTGCACGTCCATCTTCCCCGGCTTGCCGAGCAGGTTGGCGGCCAGATTGAGTCCGCCCGTGAAACGCGAGGAGCCGTAATTGGTCAGCAGCTCTTGCAGGTCAAGGTGGGCCTGGATGTTGTAGCGGTTCCGAGGCTGTTCGAAACTCTTGGCCCGCAGGTTGAACCAGGCGGGCAGGCCGATGCCGTAGCGAAAAGCAGCCAGCTCGAGTAGCGGCACGTCGAACGTGCGCCCATTGAAACTGACCAGCGTGGGCTGGCCATACTTTTCCCACCCGCGCCAGAAGTGGTCGGTAATCACGTGCGGCCGGCACTCGGGCTCGTCGAGAATCGCTACGTCGAGCAGCTCGAAATCGCTGGCTACCTTGGCCACGGCCAGCGAGATCGGCACCTGAAAGGTGTACGGGATGAAGTCGCTCTCGAATTTCTCCATGAGCTCGGCCCGATACCGCGCTACCGCGGCGGCCGGTTCGAGGCCTTGGCCCGGATACCGCAGGCGCGAGACCAGGGCCCCGTCGGCAACGCTCTCCAGGTCGAAAACCAGGTATCGGGGGCGCGCGGTCGCCATCGCCATCCTTCGCTTCGAACTGCGCCGCTCTCCAGGCGCTGCTTCCGATCGACCGGCCGAACGGAACCGACCCCGTCCAAAAATCGCCAGGTTGCGCCACTTCGCGGCCAGACTGCCGGCGAGTGTAACGGTGCCAACTCCGACTTCCAAACCGCACAGCCAAGCCGGGGTTTTGCGCAAACTGGGAAAGCGGACAAGTCGGTCTTGGGATGCCGTTGGGGATTTCCGTAGGGTCAAGGTAAACCTGGGGGGCAATTCCAGCCGAATTAACCAGACGATTGGCAACGAGTCGGTAGGGGGCGAGAACTTCGATCCGGCGGTTCGCGCCGGCCCGAATTCTGCCCGCGCGATGCCGAGTCGGTCATCTCGCGTAGGCAACTCAGAGGTGCGGTGATGGCACGCAGGCGGGAGCGGGACGACGACGATTCGAATTTCTCCTCGCGTCAACCGCTTCGTCGTCCGCCGCGATCTCGCCACGAGGACGAAGTCGACGAGCAGCGAGCCTATCGCCGCCACGAGCGCGCGCGCCGAGGCCCGTCGGCGCCCAAACTGGCTCTGGGCTCCCATCAGCTCAACCCCACGGTGTCGATCGTCATTCCGGTCGGCCGCGAGGTTTCAGCCTTTGAAAGCGGCCTGGTCTCGGTGTTGGCCAATCGCCCCGCCGAGGCCGAGATTCTGGCAGTCTTCAGTGTCGCGTATCACGACCCGTATCAACTGGCCGACGAAGTTCAATGGCTGCAAGCCCCCGAAGGCGCTAGCTGGGCCGAGTGTGCCAATCTCGGCGTGGAACGTGCCCGAGGGCCCATCGTCCATTTGCTGGCCCCCGGGGCCGAGGTGGCCGAGGGCTGGATCGAGCCCGCCCTGGCACATTTCCGCGATCAGCGGGTGGCGGCCGTAGCGCCGGTCATTCGCCGCGCTGCCGGAGAACGTGAAATCCTCAGCGCCGGCGTCGAATACACCCCGGGCGGGCATCGACTCGACGTCACTTCTCTCGGCAGGGCGCATACCTCCGACGACGATGACCAACCGCTGGCCCCCTCGCGCTGGGCCGGTTTTTATCGCCGCGAGGTGCTCGATTTGCTCGGCACCCCCTTCGATCCGGCGGTGGGCGAAGAAGCCGCCGATGTCGATCTGGGGCTTCGCCTGGCCCATGCCGGGTTCCATACCGTCATGGAAACCCGCTCCGAGATTCACCTGGTGCCCGCGCGCCTGCCGCGGTTGGGAGGGTTTGCCGAAGGCCGGCAGCGCGAGCGGCTCTTTCTCCGCAACGCCCCCGTGGCCGGCTGGTGGGAATCGCTGGCTTGGCACCCCTGGACGGTGCTCGGCGAATGCTTCGAAGGCCTGCCGCACCTGCGATCCATTGCCCGGCTCTTCGGCCGATTGGCCGGGTTGTGGGAGCTGCCCGAACTGGGGCGCCATCACGCCTACCTGGCCAACCTGCACGAACAGGGCCAAGTGGAAATCGAACTTCTCCCGCTGGAAACCCACCGCCGGCTCGACCGCAGCCGCCGGCCCGACACTCGCCCCCCGGCCGACCACGACCGGCAGGCTCGCCGCGCCTAAATCGGCCTATCGACCCCCCGGGCGAACCAGTCCCACACAGCCCGCCGGCGGAGCCTCTCGGGATGGGCTTGCCCATTTCCCGTAAGACGCCCAATTACTCGCGTTGACCCTGGGCGCCGGTTTTTGATAGAAGTTTCCGCACGGCGGTAACCCAATCGGCCATGGATGGCCGGTCGAACCCCGCATTTCCCTCGCGTCGGCCGCCGGCTGGTGGTGGCAAACGGCGGGAAACGGGGTCGAACCAACATCGATGCTCCGCCGTTGCCCGGCCTGAGTCACGGATGTACCGGCGCCACGGCCAAAAGCTCAGCCTGGTGTTTCTGGGCTGCGATCTGCTCGTCACCGCAGCGAGCTGGGTGGGCGCCTACCTGCTGCGCTTCGAGCTATTCCAGTCTCCCCTGGGTCGGCCCGCGATTAGCAACGTATTGGCCGGTTTGCCGTTCGTGTTGGTGGCTGCCATGGTGGCCTACCGCTTGTGCGGCTTGTACGAGATCCATCGTCTCCGCCAGTTGCCCCGCGAGTTGGGCGTGGTCTGCCAGGCCGCGGGCCTGTTGTTCTTGCTTACCATCACCCTGGCGTTTTACCGCCGCGACATCTACGAATCGCGGCTCGCACTGGGATTGTTTCTCGGGCTGAATCTGACCGGCCTGATTGCCGTTCGACGCCTGGTTTGGGCCGGACTGAAGTACCTGCGCGGGCAGGGTCTCAACCATGGCCGAGCCGTCATCGTCGGGGCGGGGCGCTGCGGCCGGAAGGTGGCCCAGGCCATCGCCCGGCACCATTGGACGGGCCTGGAGGCGGTCGGATTTCTCGACGACCCGCGCCCCATGGAACCGATCGAGTTGCCCCGTCTGGGTCACCTCGACCAACTGGAAGAAGTGGTTACCCGCTACGACGTCGACCACGTCTTTATCGCCTTGCCGTTGGAGCGCTATGGCGAGCTGCCGCGGCTGTACCGGGCCCTCGATCAGTTGCTCGTCGACGTGCAACTCGTGCCCGATATTCCCAATCTGGCGGGGATGAAACTGGCGATGCTCGAAATCGACCAGTTGGCGTTCCTTTCGCTGCGCGAGAACCCACACCGCGGCTGGCACCTGTTGGCCAAGCGGGGCATGGATGTCGTGTTCGGTACGCTGGCCCTGGCCTTGTTGTCGCCCTTGATGCTGATCTTGGCGGCCTTGGTCAAGCTTTCAAGTCCCGGACCCGTGCTCTATCGCCAACCGCGCGCCGGGTTGGGCGGCCGCAATTTTCACATGTACAAGTTCCGCAGCATGCGCGCCGACGCCGAACGCGATACGGGACCGGTCTGGGCCGCGGCCGACGACGACCGCTGCACCCCGATCGGCCGTTTGATGCGCCGCCACAGCCTGGACGAACTTCCCCAACTGTTCAACGTGTTGGCGGGCGACATGAGTCTGGTCGGCCCCCGCCCCGAGCGCGGCGTCTTCGTCGAAAAATTTCAGCAGCAGCTACCCAGTTACGCTCAGCGCCACCAGGTTAAAGCGGGCATGACCGGCTGGGCCCAGGTCAATGGCTGGCGTGGCAATACCTCGCTGCGCCGGCGATTGGAATACGACCTGTACTACATTACGCACTGGTCGCTCTGGCTCGATTTGAAAATCCTCTGGCTCACGATCTGGCGCGGATTCAGCAACCCGCACGCCTATTGATCGCATCGAAGGCGCGGCGCCGGCCGCTAGCGCGTCCGATTCGCCCGCGCACTCCGCGCTCGCCGCCCGTTAGCGCCGAGCGGCTTCGACCAGCTCGCGAATCTCGTCGGGCTGCTGGTCGTATTCCGAGCGGGCCTGAACCAGACGCCGCTCGTAACCGGTTTCGATCGCCTCGTCGAGCACCGCGTAGAGGTATTGATCGCATCCCAGCGACTGGCCGACCGCGCGGCGAAGCTCCAGCAATTCGTCGAGCAAGGGAGTCAGCATTTCGTCGGCCGAATTGAGTTGGGTCATGACGAAAGGGCACCTTGAGGATCGTGCGGCCGGGGGAGCGCTGCTTGAACTTTAGTGCGCAAACAGCTCTGCCGGCGCAACAACGCCCCGCACTCCGGCGGCAAGGATCCCAAGCCGGGGCTCGTTATTCGGTACGAGCCGCGCGAGTCGAAAAAAGCCGCTTCGCCCAATCTGGCACGGGTTTTGCCAAACAGAGCGTGTTCCCGACCCGATGGCTGACTGTAACCCCCAAGCTGGTGGTGATTTAGCGTCACCAAAGGCGTCGGGCCGGGCGGGCGGACGCGGGTGGCCAGATGGCCCGAAGTGCTTGACAGGTAAGGGATTTACTCTTGACGACTGGGGAGCGTTCGTCGTACACCTAGGACTCAGAAATACCAGAGTTCGAGCAAGATCGATGAATTCCGCGCTTCCGAATCAAGTAAATCTCGCGACGGCACCTCGGCCTCACCCCTGCCCTGATTCGCATCGGAAGTTGTTGAAAACCTAAGCATCCACCCTCTCTTGGGGGAGGATGCCTTAGCCTGCCAACCTGACCAACGACGGCGGTTTTGCAAGGCGCGGCAGCCCAGCACGGCCGAGTGGGACTGCAAACCTTCGGTGTCTGGGCCGCGTAGACAAGGATAACGGTCTACGTGCGGGAGTTTCCTTCGGGAAACTTGCGCACGGCTCGCCGGCAACCCCGCCGCGATGATCACCCTGGCAGAGACATGGTTGTCTTGCAGTCGCGTGCGAAGTGGTTCGGTCGAGGCGCCGTGCGATGGGCAGGGCTTGGAGGACCAAGCCGATCAACCGCGCCGAGCGTTCTGTGTGAGCAGGTTTGCCCGGGCGCTGGTCCCATAAACTAGCGCCGCTTGGTTCGCGCCCAGAGCGACCCACACTGGCCCGCCCAACCGCGGACAGTGCTCTGGCAAGCGACCCGACGTGGGGCGAATCACCCCCAACCGCCTCCGGGGGAGTGTGTTCCGGAGGCAACGATGTCGCGGAGTCGACATCGCCGACCTGGTACTGCCGGGGAGAAGGCCATGAAGCTTACTCGTACCTCAGCAGCCGTTGATTTTCGGCTCGTCAACCGTTTCGACACCCTGCGCCGCAAGCTCACCGACCCTCGCTTCGCGGATCGCTGGGACAAACCTCTGGCGTTTTGGGCACTGCCCAACGATCGGCGCTTGCCGCTGGCGTTTCTCGATCGAACCGTCGAAGACTTGCTGCGCACTCCGTTCGACTCGCTGTTGGCCACACCAGGCGTTGGCCGGCAGAAGATCGCAGCGCTGTTGCGGCTTTTGGCGCGCGCTGCCCGTGAAACGGCCCCCGACGATCCCTGGCTCGAGGCCAACCCCCCGGCCGATGCCGAAACCGACCCGCAAAGCGCGCGCGGCGATTTAAGTGAATTCATCGACCCAACGCTGGTTTCCGAGGCGGTCTGGGTTCAGTGGCGGCAGGCCGTGGTGACTCACGGACTGGAAGACGAGCCGCTCGGCCGCTACGCGCCCACGCTGGAACACCTACCCCGGGTACTCTGGAACACCCCGCTGCGCAATTACACGCAGCTCAGCCTGGCCGAGATTCGCCGCCTGAGAACGCACGGCGAGAAACGGGTCAATGCGGTGCTCGAAGTATTCGGTTCGCTGTTTCGCGTGCTCGGGCGCGTGCCGGCCGACGCCATGCTGGCGGTCCGCGTCGAGCCCAAGTGCATTCGCGAAGCCGACGAATGGGCCACCACGCTGCTCGCCGAGGGGCGCCTTGCCACGCCCGATGAGGTCGTCTCGCAGTTCGTACGCCCACTGCTCGACCAGATTCGCCTCGACGCCGGCGACCAGGTGGCCGACCTGGCTGCCAGCCGCTTGGGGATCGACGGTTCGGGAACCTCGGTGCGGCAGGCCGCGCGAGGACTCGGGTTAACTCGAGCCCGGGTGTACCAACTCCTGGCCGACGTGGCCGAAGTGCTGCGCCTGAGGTGGCCGGCCGGCGCTCGCATTACCGCGGCGCTTGCCGAGCGAATCCTCGACCGGCCGGAAGATCGGTGCCGGTATCAGTCGTTCGCCGTGCTGTTGGAACTGGCCTACCCCCCCCGGCGCCAAGCCCTTTCGGCCGCCACGCGCCGTGGCACCCCTGCCGCCAAGCTTCCCGACGACGCATTGCAACGAGCCGCTAGTTAACCGGCGCTTCCGCGCTGGCCAACTTGCTTAAGAACCGACCCCGGTGGCGCGGCTCCGCGCTGCATTGGCACTCACGTTTCCCGGGCCCGCCGTTTACAGTCTGTTGAAATAGGCCGTCGTCGCCTGTTTCAACCTCGCCAGGTGCGGAGCCAAGCTCCGCACGGCTCGCAAAATAACGACTTACGTCGCTGTTTTGAAATCGCATCCCTGCGAGGACGCGGCCCGATGAATATTAAAACGGGCCGTTAGGCCGATCGGGTGGGCGGGCACTCGGCCAAGCCGTGACATCGCGGCCCGGGCGCGCCCTGCGCGAAACCCCCAGAGCTTCTTCACCAAGCGCCCGGCTGGCGGGCCGCAGCCCTTGCTGGTGCCGGCCGGCTCCCCCCTCGTTGATGCTCGATCGCTTCGTCGCGCGGATTCCTGAAACCCTCGCACCGGCTTGGGCGACCGACTAGAATCCGGCTGCCCATTTTTGTCGGGGGGCAAATTCAACCACTTCGGCCACGGCCGGTAGCGCGCGGGAGCAGCCATGGGGCACCATCAGACCAAGACACATCGATCGGGCAAGCACTCGTACCATCAAATCGGGCTGGTCCGCGGCCAGTTTGGCAACGTGGACGAAGACCGTTGGCTCGATTGGATCGCCGCGACCGGCTTCGATGGCTGGGAGGAAGCCTCCTGGGAACTCGACCTGGCCCGCTGCTCCACCGACGCCGGGGCCGAAACGTATGCCCAAGAGCGCGTTGCCAAGGCCCGCAGCCGGGGGCTGGAAATCTTTTCGCTGGCGGCCCACCTTCAGGGCCAGGCGCTCGGCGACGAGCCCAGCGCTAAGACCCTGCAGTTTCTCGGCGGCGAATGCGTGGCGGCCTACGCGGCCTGGCGCAAGTCGGGTGGCGCGCCGCCACGGACCGATCCCTACTATGTTCCGCCCGAGGTCGGCGCGATCGCCCAGCGCCAGGCAACCGACTCGCTCGTCGCGGCCGTGCGCCTGGCCCACTTCATCGGCAAACTGGAGGACCGGGTCGTGCCGGTCAGCGGGTTCACGGGGTCGCCGGCCCACTGTTGGAGCCATTGGTTCTTGTTCCCACCGCTGCCTGGCCAGTTGGGGGGCTACGCTCTGGCCGACGTTCGGCAGGTGAGCCTGGAGCTGCTGGTCGAGCGGTTCAGCCCCGTGTTCCAGGCCTGTTTAACCTATGGCACCACTTACGACCTGGAGTGCCACCCCAGCGAGCGGGCCATGGGCGATTTGACCAGTGCCGGCGAGTACCTGGCCGCCGTCGACCGGGCTGGCTTTGCCGCGGCCGCGGGGTTCAATTTCGATTGCTCGCACATGGAGTGGCAGGGGGTTTCGGGCATCGACTTCATTCGTGCCTATTCCGACCGCATTCACTGCGCCCACATCAAGGGGGTCCAGGTGGTTTCGGGCTATACCCGCAACGGCCGCCTGGGCGGACACCAGCCCATGGGCGACAAGCACAACGGCTGGAACTTCGTTACGGCCGGCACGGCCCGCGACGCTACCAGCACCGAGTCGCTAATGGTCGAACTCAACCGGGCCGGTTATAGCGGGGCCGTTTCGATCGAGTGGGAAGACAACGACGTGGAGCAACACGCCGGCGCCAAGCGGGCCCTGGCCAATGTGCACGCCGCCGATCAGCCCCCCAGCCTGATGCGCCACGACGAACAGCTTAAAGCCTAGCCGGGTTGGCCGCCGGGCACCCTGGGCCACGGCCCGGGCAGCGCGCCACTCGCTTGCGAAAAAGGTACTGCCATGCGCAGTTCAGCCCAGACACCCGAGCAGTACCTGGCGGCGCTGCCAGCCGAGCGGCGCGCGGCGCTCGAGCAGGTGCGCCGGATAATTCTGGACAATCTCGATGCCGACTACGAAGAGGGCATGCAGTACGGCATGATCGGTTACTACGTGCCGCACCGCGTGTACCCGGCCGGCTACCACTGCGACCCGCGGCAGCCGCTACCCTTCGCTGGCCTGGCGGCTCAGAAAAACCATCTGGCGATTTACCTGATGTGCCTGTATGGCGATAGCCCGGCCTGTCAGCACTTCCAGCGCGACTGGGCCAAGACCGGCAAGAAACTCGACATGGGCAAATGCTGCATTCGTTTCCGCGAGGCAGACGATCTGGCCCTGGACGTACTGGCCAGGCTGATTCGCCAGACGACGGTGAAGAAGTACCTGAAACACTACGAAGCCGCGCGGAGTGCCCCGCGCGCCAGGCCGGCCGAGCGAGCCGCGCAGTCGCGGCCCGTTAAGACCTCCGCCCAAGCGGCGCCTGGAAAAGCCGCCGCGAAGACTTCCCGAAGCACCACCTCGAAGCCGGCGGCGCCCACCGGGCGCCGGCCCCGAGGTTAGCTCGGGGTGACCTCCGAGGCCTGCGAAGCGTCGAAGTCGGCGTCCAGGTCAGGCGGCGGCGCGAAATCCTCGCGCTTGCGGAGATACAGTTTCAGCGGGATTTCCGGGAACGGAAGATGCTCGCGAAACACTCCCAACAGGTAGCGCCGATAGGTGTTGTCCAGCCAGTTCGGATGATTGCAAAAGAGCACGATCGTGGGGGGCTGAATTCCCACCTGGGTGCCGTAATAAATCTTCGGCTGCCGCCCGCCCGACAACGGGGGCGGATTCCGCTCGATGGCGTGGCGCAACACCCGATTCACTTCGCCGGTCGTGGCCCGAGCCAGGGCTTGCTTGAAAATATGCTGCGCGTGGTTGAGCAGCGCCTTGACGTTGCGGCCCGTCTTGCCGGTGATGAAAGCAATCGGCACATAGGGCATCGAGCGAAAGGTATCTCGCAGGTACGAGGCCCATTTCTCGGTGGGCATGGTGTCGGCGCACTGGTCCCATTTGTTGACGACGAAGATACAGGGCTTGTACTCGTCGGCGATGTAACCGCAAAGCTGGCGGTCGACCTTGGAAATCCGCTGCGTGGGGTCGAAAAACAACAGCACCACGTCGGCCCGGCGGATGCTGCGGTGGGCCCGGTGGGCACTGTAAAAATCAATGTCGGTAGACACGCTCTTGGTGCGCCGCAGGCCCGGAGTGTCGATCGCGACGAAACTCTTGCCGTCGAGTTCGAACTGCACGTCGACGCTGTCCCGCGTGGTTCCGGGAACCTCGCTGGTAATCATCCGCTCGGCCTGGGCCAGCGTGTTCACGAAGGTGCTCTTGCCCGTATTGCGCCGGCCGACGATGGCTACTTTCATCACGGGTTCGGTGGGAGCGGGCGCCTCGGCCTCTTCGCCGACCGGCAACCGCTCTACGATCCGATCGAGCAATTCCTGTCGCCCTCGGTTCTGGAGCACGCTGACGCGCACCAGCTTGCCCCGGCCCAAGCGATAAAACTCGTCGGCTTGGCAATCGAGCCCCGCGTGGTCGGTCTTGTTCGCCACGCAAATCACCGGCACGTTGACATACCGCAGCCGCTTGGCCACTTCCTGGTCCAGCGGAACCAGCCCGGTTTGCGTATCGACCACGAACAAGATCACCGCGGCCGAGGCAATGGCCGACTCAATCTGTTCCTCGATGTGGCGGGTGAGATTGTCTTCGTCCTCGACGCCGATTCCACCGGTGTCGCTGATCTCGAAGTACCGCCCCCCCGCCTCGAGCAGAAACGTCATCCGGTCGCGCGTCACGCCGGCCTGATCGTCGACGATGGCCAGGCGGCGATTGGCCAGCCAGTTAAACAGGCTCGACTTGCCAACGTTGGGACGGCCGACGATGACAACTTGCGGCAGGCCCATGGTGGTTCCTGAACTTCGGCCGATCGCGGCCGCGTTTGATCGCGACGGGCAGGCCCGCTTGGGGTGTGGTTTCGCGGGGACCGACCGACTCGGCCCGTTTGTCCCCTGGGGAAAGTACCGGCGAATCGCCCGCCCACCCCGCGACAGCGCCGGCGAGCCCAACGCCCCCAACCAAAGCTAAGCCCTTCGACCAGCCGCCGGCTCTTCGCGGCACACGCGAACTCCGCGCCGCTAGCGACTGCGGACAATCCCTCTATGATAGTTGCCGTCGCGCGTTCGGCCTAGGCGATCCGCCACCGCGGGGGGCGACCCAGACGCACCCCGGAGCAAAGCCCGCGGCTTGCCACCAACCCCATTTCTTGGTTTCAACCACGAATTGAGCCGGCGGCAAGAACGAGCTTCGAACGGCCCGAAAGTTACCCGACCGACAGCTATTCGCCCCGGACGCGCTGGGTTTGGAGGCCGCGCGATGAAAAACCAAGACTTCTCGCCCGCCGCTCGCCGCCAACTGCTCGAGCAGCTCGAAAGCTGGCAACGAGCCGGGGTGACCCAACTCGGCCGGGCGCGATCCCCCGACCGGGGCACTGCGAAACCGCGGGCCACTGGGGCCGTGCCGGAAACCGACCCTCCTGGCAAATCTTCTGAACCAATGATGACACCAAGATCCTCCGGATCCCCCTCCGATCGCCCGGCAGCCCCGACCGTGGTGAACGAGGAATCGCCAAGCGGCACGGGCCTGTCGCTCAGCCAGCGTTTGCAGGTGCTTGACCAGGTCCGCGGGCGCGTGGCCAGTTGCACCCGCTGCCCCGAGCTGGTCGCCAATCGCACGCAGACGGTCTTCGGAGTCGGCAACCCTCAGGCCAGGCTCTGCTTTCTGGGCGAAGCCCCCGGTGCCGACGAGGACCGCCAGGGCGAACCGTTTGTGGGAAGGGCCGGCCAACTGCTGAACAAGATCATCGAGTCTTGCCGGCTGACCCGCCAAGAAGTCTACATCCTGAACATCTGCAAGTGTCGCCCCCCCCAGAACCGCGCTCCCGAACCGGCCGAGGCCGCGAACTGCCGCGAATACCTCGACGCGCAGCTCGAAGCGATCCGCCCCGAGTTCCTCTGCTGCCTGGGGGCCGTGGCGGCCCAGAACCTGCTGGACACCACCGTTTCCATCGGCAAGCTGCGCGGCCAATTGCACGACCACCGCGGCATCCGGGTGCTCTGCACCTATCACCCGGCGTATCTGCTGCGCAACCCAGCGATGAAGCGCGAGTGCTGGGAAGACATGAAGTTGCTGATGCGCGAAATGGGCCAGCCGGTCGACTAAAGCGGCTCCAGCCCGCGACCGTCGGGCGATCGCGCGATCGGCCCGGCACGACCTTGGACCCTCAAATCATCGCTTTCGCTCCTGACCGCGGCACCCCCTAGAGCGTCGGCGCCGATTGGAAACCGCACACGCGCCACCTTGCGCTCTTTTCGCATCCTGCGGTAACCCGAGATTTTCCAGTTGGGCCAAGCTTCGCAGATTCTCATTTTGGGAAGCATGGGTTGTCTGGCCATTCTGAACGAACTTTTATGCTCAGGAAGAGTTTGCGGATGGTCGATCACTTGGATGAATCGGGCCGAGAATGCCAGCTCGCTTCGGTAGTTCCGTGGCGGGCGAGCAGTCCTCGAATCTCATCCGCTTGGCCATCGGCCGGCCCAACGCCGGGCCGCCTATTGGTATGCGCGACCTGCGAACCTTACTGTGCTTGTTGACGCTGCTTTTTTGGTTGGAACTCCGGTCCCAGCCAATCGCCGCGGAAAGGGCCACGCCCCCTGAGCCTCCGGCGTCGGTGGTCCAGTCGCCTCCGCGCGCAATTCCCACCACGCCGTTGGCGGAACCCTCCCTTCTGGCCGCACCAGGGGTGGCCGATCGGGCGGCGGCACTTGGGACCCCTGCGAATGCCTCCCCGGGGCGCCCCGCGGCAGCGGCCGCTGGGCAGCCCGACCTGGCCGTTCGGCCCACGGCCTGGACGGAGCCCCGCCTTCTGCCGGGCACCGCGCAGGTCGAACCGGCAGTGTCGACGGCGTTCGCTCCGGTCGAGCCGGCCGCCGCTGCCGACGCCCTGGGCGAGCTAAGGCTGCGCGTAGAGCAATTGGAGCAGCAGCTTTCCGAGGCAACCCGGGGAATCGCCAGCGCGCCGCCGGGCACCACCGACCCGCTACCGGCCGTTACCCCGGCAGCAGCCGTCAGCCCGGCTGGGGCCGGCACCGAGTCGCCCGACCTGTCTCCCGACAGTACGGTGCTCGATGACTTGCTGGCGCAGATGCAGGACCTGAAGAGCCGGCTGGCCGACCAGAAATCGGCGCTACCCAAAATCGTGGTCAACGGAGTCTTTCAGGCCGATCTGGGGTGGTACCACCAGGACCCCAATAGCCGCACCACCTTTGGCAACCCGCTGTTTCCGGGCACCACCACCCCGCCGCACCCCGACGGCATCCTGCAAGACGGCGCCGATTTTCGTCGGGCCCGGTTGGCCGCGAGCGGCCAAATCACGCCCAACATGACCGGCTTTTTTCAGATGGATTTCGCGTTTTTCGGGCGGCCGACTTTTACCGATGTGTGGGGGGAGTACACCGATTTGCCCTGGTTGCAGCATGTGCGCATCGGGCAATGGAAAATGCCCTTTAGCCTGGAGGTGGTCAGCAGCTTTCGTTACACCACGTTTGCCGAGCGGTCGCTGTTGTTTCAGGCTTTTGCTCCCTTCCGTCACCTGGCGGTTGGCACCTACGGCACCTGGGGACCGAATCTCAACGGTACCTACGCCGGCGCGATATACCGAGCCGGGCAGGATCAGTACGGCGGCACCCTGAGCCGGCGCGGCGGCTATGCTTGCGTCGGACGGCTCACCTGGGTGCCGCTCTACGACGAACCCTCTGGCGGGCGCTATTACCTGCACCTAGGCGGCGCCTACGCGTTCGTGAATCCGGCCCTGCACCTGGCTCGCTTCCGCACCACGCCGGAGATTTACATTGGCGAAACGGGGGCCCTTGCCGTGGGGACCAGCGGCGTACCGGTGCCTGGAATCGCCAATGGCACGCCGTTTTTCGTCGATACGGGCAACATTCGCACGCGCGGCTACAACGAGTGGGGTACCGAGCTTCTCTGGGTCGAGGGACCGCTTTCGCTGCAATCGGAAGTGATGGCGGTCTCGATCAACCAGGTCAATGGCCAGCACCTGACCTATTGGGGCCAATACCTGACACTGGGCTACTTCCTTACCGGCGAGCACCGACCCTACGATCGCCGACTCGGCGTGGTCGATCGAGTCATTCCCTTCGAGGATTTCTTTCGCCTGCGCTCTCAACCGCGCGGAATCGTCACCGGAAAGGGCGCCTGGGAGGTGGCTGCCCGCTGGTCATTCATCGACCTTAACTCGCGCCCCATCGCCTTCGACCACCAGCCCAATTGGAACTCGACCGGCGGCGGTGGCCGCTTGCACGACGTAACCATCGGATTGAATTGGTACCTGAACCCCTATTCAAAGATTCAGTTCAACTACATTCGCGCCATGCTGCACAACAACACCTACGGTGACAGCAACACCGACATCTTCGACCTGAGATACCAGATGGACTTCTAGCCGAGGGGCTGCCCGGACAGATTCACCCAGACCCGAGAGCTTCGCCAGGCGCGGTTGGTTATTCCGCACCCTCGCCGATACTCTGGCCGGGGCTCGGAGTGTGGTGGAAGCTGGATCTCGACGCCCTGGGTCGGCCGGCCGGCAGCACGCACTGGGGCCAATTGCCCCCTCAGTCGCGGTTCGGATAGACCTCGCGCGAACTGCTGGCTGCCGGATCCGTGGCCGGTGGACGGGGCGGAGACGAACTGCGGCAACCCAGCAACACCAGCAGCGCGAGGGCGAGCCAACCGCGGAGAGACTTGAGTTTGCGCCGAGAATGCATCGCGGCTTCCTACCCGATCGAGTGGACCGGATTCAAGACCAACTGTTTTTCTCTCGGTCTCAGGGAAAGGGATGGTTGCTTCAACCGGCAGGCCCACTACCGCGCCGCACCGCTCAACGGCTCTTGGCGAGACTTGTGCTAGCACCCAAATCGCCGCATTGTGCTACTCTCTAGCAGGCAACTGCCCGCCTAGGGCGGCCCGCCAGTCGGCACGGTGGCGATCTCAGCACCTGCCCGGCAAATCGCTATGCTGTACGCCTAAGTCCGTCCGACTGCGACCTTGCCTAACCGACACGGTCCGTAGTGAGCGGCTGCGCCAGGTCGTACGTGGCTGTTCCGCCTCGCCGCGGCTTTGATTGGAAACCACCGTCGTGGCGAAACGCCGTCCCCGCAAGTCGACCAGCCGGCCCCCTGAGCGGGCCCCCAAGGCCGAGAATCTGGCCCCGCGTTGGTCACGGCTGCGGGCCGCCTGGCTGCCACTGGTGGTTGTGCTGGCCGCGACAACGGCGGTCTACGCTCGAGTTGCCTGGTTCGACTTTCAAGATTTGGACGACCTGGTCAACGTCCGCGACCACCCCGGCCTGCGGCCGCTAAGCTGGGCTGGCCTGCGCGACATTTGGACTACGAGCTATTACCACCTCTACGCGCCAGTTACCTATAGCTGGTGGGCACTGGTCTCGGCCGTTCCCACGACGGCAGTCGGCGGGCAAGCAACGGTCAGCCCCGTTTGGTTTCACCTGGGAAACCTGGGCTGGCACTTGTTCGCCACGGCCCTGGTGTACCGGTTGCTCGTGCGGCTGATCGGCGACCGATTCGCGGCCGCTTGTGGCGCGGCGCTGTTTGGGCTGCATCCGCTTCACGTGGAATCCGTGGCCTGGATCACCGAGGCCAAGGGGCTGCTCGCGGCCGGCCTGGGTTTGCTAGCCATGGTCTGTTGGTGGAAAGCGGTTCCCGGCAAACCCTGGCCCCCCTTCGGCAATCAAGCAAGCGCCGAGCCACCCGCCGACGACATCGCTGCGGCATCACCTCGGGCACGGGCTTTCTACTATCTGGCCGCCACACTCTTTTTCGTGGCCGCGCTTCTCGCCAAGCCCTCGGCGGTTGTCGTGCCCGTACTTATCGGGCTGATCGACCTGGGCTGGCGACGCCCAGAGCTGCCCCGCAGAGCTGCGCTTTTGGCGCCCTGGCTGTGTGCCTCGGCGGTGTTGGCCTGGTACACGAAGACCCGGTTGCAGGCAGACGAAGTACTCGACCCTTCCGTGGCGGCGGTGGGAGTAAGTCAAAGGTGGCAGGTTGCTTCCGACGCGGTGGCGTTCTATTTGGGTAAGCTGGCCTGGCCCGTCGGCCTGGCCGCCGACTATGCTCGATCGCCGAAAACCGTCGTGGGGACGACCTGGGCTAAGGTCGCCTGGCTGGTGCCCGTGGCGCTGGGCCTGGCGCTCGCTCGCTTGGCGCGTGGTCGATATTTGCTCACGGCCCTGGGCGTATTCTTGGTGGGGTTATCGCCCGCGCTGGGGCTGGTGGCGTTCGGCTATCAACAGTTCTCGACGGTGGCCGACCGTTATGCCTACCTGGCGCTGTTGGGCCCCTGCCTGGCACTAGCCGTGCTGCTGGCGGGCCGCCAGCGCGCGGCGGTGCGCGGACTCGCGGTGGGGTTGCTCCTGCTGTACGCCCTGCTCAGCTTTCGCCAAGTTAGTTTTTGGCGCGATACCACAACCCTGTTCGATCGCAATCTCGCCCTGGTACCGCAGAGCTACCTGGCCCACGAAAAGCTGGCCGCCGTGCGACTGCGCCAAGGACAACCCGCCCAGGCCGCCGCGCACTACCGCGCGGCGATTGAATTTCACCCGGACCGAGGCGAATTACACAACAAGCTCGGTCACGCTCTGGCTCAGCTTGGCCGCGCGGCCGAAGCCGAGGTCGCCTTTCGCCGGGCCACCGAGGTCGACCCCGACCTGCCCGAGGCTCACTACAACCTGGGCACTTCGCTGGCCGCGCGGGGAGATACGGCGGGCAGCCTGGCTCAATTCCAACGGGCCATCGCGCTGCGCCCCACCTATTCGGCCGCCCACAACAATTTGGGTGTGTTGTATTCCAGCATCCAGCGCTATGCGGAAGCAATCGCGGAGTATCGAGCCGCTCTGGCAGGTCAACCCAACGATGCCCAGGTTCACTACAACCTGGCCGGCGCGCTGGACCAGGTCGGCATGGTGCCCGACGCCATCGAGCACTATCGTCGGGCGCTGGCTCTTCGACCCGACTGGGGCGACGCAGCCATCCGCCTGAGCTGGCTTTGGTCGACCGCGGCCGATCCGCTGCTGCGCAACGGGCCCGAGGCCACGCGGCTAATGACCGCCGTTTGCCAGGCAACCAAGTTCGAGCAACCCGTGGCGCTCGATACGCTGGCGGCCGCGCAAGCCGCCTCGGGCGACTTTTCAGCGGCTCTGCAAACGGCTGCCCGAGCCCAGGAAACTGCCCTAGCGCAGGGCAAAGCCGAGTTGGCCGAGCGAATTCGTGTCCGCGCCGAAACTTATCGCCAGCGCCAGCCCTATGTGGCGCCTCGGTAACCGCCTCCAAGCCTGCTCCCATCGCCGTGCCCGGAACGCAGAAGTAAACTGGGGTCTATGATGGCTCGAGGTCGCTCCGGCAAACACAAATCGTCGGCCAAATCTCCACGCGGCAAGGTAGCTCCCCTGCCCGCAGTCGGGCAGCCGCCGACCGAGGCGCGCTCGACGGGCACCCCCGCCGCAGAGGCCGTGCTCAGGGCCGCCCACCCCGGGCCGGCCTGGCTTCGCCCGCTAGCCATGCGGCTCGGCGGGGTTTTTGTCGGGCTGCTCGGTGCGGCGCTGGTGGTCGAGCTGTTGCTCTGGTTCGTGGGCTATCAGCCTCGCGAACCGATTACCAAGCGCTACCTGGCCGACGAATCGCTCCAGGGACGGGTTTCGTACCATTGCTATCAGAGCAACCCTCACGGCGAGTTCGAGCCAGTGCCCGACACGTTTCAGGGTTCTTGGCGGCTGATGTCGACCATGCTGCCTCCACGGCAACTGCCGCTCGACGACCTGCGCGACACTCCCTGGTGCGTTCGCTACGATTCCAACTCGCTCGGGCTGCGTCAGGGTGAGCTAACCCCTCGGCCCGCGCCCGGGGTAACCCGGTGTCTGATGATGGGCGATTCCTTTGTCTTCGGGGAGGGGGTTCCCTACGAGAAAACGCTGGCGGTGCAACTCGGCCAACGCTTGGGCGCCGGCGTCGAACTGGTGAATTGCGGCCGGCCGGGGCTCAACACCCAACAGGAATTGACCCGGCTGCGCGACCTGGCCCCCGCGCTTGGCAGCCATCGCGCGGTGCTGGTCTGGATCGCCAACGACATCGAACTTTCGCCGGAACTGGCGGGCCGTCAAAAGTACATCTTCGACCTAATGAACTTTCGCGATCAAAGGTGGCGCCAGCACGTGTCGCTGCAGTGGTACGCCGGCTCGTCGCGGCTGCTGCGCTGGGCCGGACAAAAACTCGACATGGTGCGAATCACCCGGGCCACGATCGAGTGGTATCAAGATTCCTACGACCCACGCTACAACGCCGCGGAACTGGAGCGATTGGCCGAACGGTTCCACGCCCTGGCCCAAATGCCCGATTGCCAGGTGGCGCTGGTACTGTACCCACTCTTGGAAGGGACCCAAGGCAGCTACCCCTTGGCCGCCGTACACCGCCGGGTACAGACCATGGCCGAACAAGCGGGGCTGCCGGTGCTCGACCTGGCGCCGGTGTTTCGGGGGCAGTCGCCTGGCACCCTCTGGGTTCACCCCACCGACCACCACCCCAACGGCCACGCCAATCGGTTGGCCGCCGAGGCCATGGCCCAATGGCTGCGAACCCTGCCCGGCTTCCTGCCGGCGGAATCGGCGGGGTCTTAGGGCTGCGAGCCGTCTCCTGCAAAGGCCCCTGCGGAGACATCGGCGCCCCTACTGAAACCAGAACCGTTCGCCTTGCAGGAAGCGGGCAACGCCCTCTTGCATGCTCTGGCTGGTCATCACGGGATACAGATTCTGAGCCTCGCGCTGCATCGCCTCGTCGAGCGGCAAATGGCTCCCCTCGATGGCCGAGGCCAGGTCGGCCAGCATCGCGTCGCGCGGCAGGGCACAAATCTGCCGCGCCATATCCAGTGCCCGCTCCAGCCCACGGCCCTGGTCAACCAGCTCCCAGACCAACCCCAGTTGATAGGCCCGCTCGGCCGAAATCCGCTGCCCGGTGATAATCAGCGGGAGCGCGGCCCCCCAACCCAGCAGCCGAGGCAAGTACACCGTGCCCCCATCGACCAACGGTACTCCCCAGCGGCGGCAAGCCACGGAAAAAGTGGCCGCCGGCTCGGCCAGGCGAATATGGCCGTGGCAAAACAATTCCAGCCCGCCCGCGTAGGTAAAACCCTGGCTGACGGTAATCACCGGTTTGCGCTGCACGATGCGCGTGCCCCCCATGGGCCCGGTGCCATGGCGCACCAGATCGTCGATTTGCCGATCGAGCTCAGCCTGGCTGGCGGCGCTCAGCTGGGCCATGCCGGCCAGGCCCGCCAGGTCAGCGCCCGAGCAAAAGCTCTTCTCGCCCGCGCCGTGCAGTACGGCCACGACCAAATTGTCGTCGTCGCGAAATCGGGTCCAGGCCTCGAGCAGCAGCGCAGCGGTTGCCCCATCGACCGCGTTGTGCACCTCGGGCCGGGCCAAGGTGATCTGCAGAATGCGTCCGCCGGTTGCTTCGAGTTCTTGCACCCGCACGGGCGCGGAACTGCTTGACATGACCTGCTCCCTTTCGTCGGCCCGAAGTAGTTCGAATTACCTCGCCCCGTTGCTGGCCGTGCCGCTCGCCAGCCGAACGGGGCGCCTAAGGTTATCGAATCGCGCACCACCGATCGCAAGCAACTGGCCGTGATCGTAACTGAGCACGGGGAGCAGCCCGGGCCAAGCCAACCCCCAAGCGCCGGGCCGCCCGCGTTGGGCGGCGAGCTTGCCAGTTGGTCAAGGCTCGGATAGATTTCGCTTGGCACGGTACCGGGTTCTGGCGGTCGCTTGTCGACCGGCGGACTCTACCCAGTGGCTGTGTCGGCCTCGAGGTGGAGACGGCTACGAGGCTTTCCGCAAGGAAGGCTTCGCGGCGCTGGGAGTCGTCGCCTCGAGGCTCTTTTGTTGGCTTGGACCAGCGGGCGGCCTCGGCATGGCTGCGATCCAGCGAAAGCGGCGAACCGCGCCGCGAGCTCGCTTGGCTTGCCCAAAGCGCCGCGGATCGACGGGAAAACTGGACCGGTCGAAATCCTGCGGTCGGGTCGCTCCAGGGCCGTAGGGTAAGTACCTGCCCACCGGGGCGTTGCCCTGGTGCTCGGTCGATCAGGCTTATTGCTCGAATCCCGCTTATTATGGCCCGTCGCCCGCTGCCCAATCCGTTCTACGCCCTGCTGATCGTTTCGGGCACAGTCTTCACGATTACCGCCTGCGCCTACGGCGTGATGGCCTTTTCGGCCGTACAGGGCACGGCACTCGACCCGGAAGGCAACGGCACCGGGCTGCTGGCCTTTCTGGACCGTCACGGTTTGACCCTGCTGGGGGCCGAGCTGGCCCTCTTGGCCGTGGCCACCGTGGGGGCGATCGCTACCGATCGATCGGAGTGAACTGCACCCGCCACTCGCCTGGCTCGGGCTGCGCGCCGGGCCGATCGGCGGTCCGCCAATCGCGCCGGATTCGAACCGGCGCCACCGGGCTCGAGCAAATCCGCTTGGCAACCGCCAGGCACCAGCGGTATTTTGCTGGTATGAAAGTGCAGCACTACGAATCGGTGGCCCAGCAGCCGGTAGAAATGACCGGGGCCCAGGGATGCCAGGTCCGCTGGCTGATCGGCCAGGCCGACCAGGCACCCAATTTCGCGATGCGGCAATTCGAAGTGGCCCCCGGCGGTTACACTCCGCGACACCAACACGATTACGAACACGAAGTGTTCGTGCTCACGGGCCAGGGTGAGGTGAGCGAGGGCGCCAAGACGCACCCGCTCGCCGCGGGCGACGTGGTGCTGGTTCGCCCCGGCGAAGTACATCAATTTCGCAACACGGGCAGCGAACCGCTCAGGTTCTTGTGCCTGGTGCCCAACTCGGCACTGGGCAAACAGGTTCAAGTCGTGCCCGAGTGCGGGCACGAACCGGGCACCGCCACCGAGCCATGACCGTCAACGTGGCCCGCGAAATCGAGCGCTTGCGCGACGAAATTCGGCGCCACGACCGGCTCTATTACGTGGCTGCGGCTCCCGAAATCAGCGATCGACAATACGACCACCTGCTCGAACACTTGCGGCAGCTCGAAGCGGCGCACCCCGAGCTGATCACGCCCGATAGCCCTACCCAGCGCATCGGCGACCAACCGGTCGAATATCTTACGCCGGTCGAGCACGTCGTTCCGATGATGTCGATCGACAACACCTATAGCCTCGACGAGCTGCGAGGTTACGGCCAGCGCGTGGCCAAGCTCCTGCCCGGTGAAACGATCGAGTGGGTGGTCGAACTCAAGGTCGACGGCGTGGCGGTTTCCATCACCTACGAAGACGGGCGATTGGTCCGGGCGGCCACCCGGGGAAACGGCCTGGTGGGGGACGATATTACCCACAACGTGCGCACCATCGCCGAGGTGCCGCTCCGCCTGGCAGGGAAAAACATTCCCGAATTGCTCGAGGTGCGGGGCGAGGTGTACATGGCCAACTCCGACCTGGTACGGCTCAACCAGGAGCAGGCCGAGCGGGGCGAGCCCGCTTACGCCAACACCCGAAACGTAACGGCCGGCAGCATTCGCATGCTCGACCCGCGCATCTGCGCGCAGCGCCGCCTGCGGCTGTTTTGCCACGGGCTGGGGGCTGGCCGGGGGCTGACGGCCAAAACCCACATCGAGTTTCTGGATGCGGTGGCCCACTGGGGCCTGCCCGCCACGCCGATGGTGGAAAAGTTCGACGATTTCTCGGCCGCGGTCGATCACTGCGAGGAGCTGATCGAGCAGCTTCACGAGCTCGATTTCGAAATCGACGGCCTGGTGCTAAAGGTCAATCGCTTCGATCAGCGCGAGCGGCTCGGCGCCACCAGCAAGGCCCCACGCTGGGTCGTGGCCTATAAGTTCGAGAAGTACGAGGCCACCACCCGGCTCAGCGCCATTCGGGTACAAGTAGGCAAAACCGGCACCATCACCCCCGTGGCCGACCTCGAGCCCGTTGAGCTGGCAGGCACCATCGTCAGCCACGCCAGTTTGCACAACGCGGACGAAATTGCCCGCAAAGATGTCCGCGTGGGCGATGTGGTGGTGGTGGAAAAGGCGGGCAAGATCATTCCCCACGTGGTGCGCGTCGAGAAACACCTTCGCGAGACCGCGCTGGCCGAGTTCCACTTTCCCAAGCAATGCCCCGAGTGCCACACCCACCTGGTCAAGGATGAAGGGGGCGTCTACATCCGCTGCCCCAACCAGGCTTGCCCCGCCCAGGTCCGCGAGCGCATTCGTTACTTCGCCAGCCGCAACGCCATGGACATCGAGGGGCTGGGCGACAAGCTGGTCGACCAACTGGTGGGCGACGGCCTGGTGAGCACCTACGCCGACCTGTATCGGCTGAAACTCGACCAGCTAACCGAGCTGGAGCGCATGGGGCGCAAATCGTCGGAGAACCTGCTGGCCGGCATCGAAGCGAGCAAATCGCGCGGCTTGGCCCGACTGCTCAACGCGCTTTCGATTCGCCACGTAGGCAACCGTGTGGCGACCGTGTTGGCCGAATACTTCGGATCGATGTCCGCCCTGCAAGCAGCCTCGGTCGACGAACTCGCCAAGATCAACGAAATCGGTCCGATCATCGCCCGCAGCGTCTACGAGTTTCTGCACGGCACCTTTGGCAGCGGCGCGATCCGTGAGCTGGGCGAACTGGGAATCGACATGACCGCTCCGCGGCGCCGCGCCGCCGGCAAACTTTCGGGCAAAACCCTGGTCGTGACCGGTACCCTGCGGAATTACACTCGCGACGAAATCGAGCAGCGTATTGCCGACCTGGGGGGCCGCGCCGCCTCGAGCGTTTCCAAGAAAACCGATTACGTCGTGGCCGGTGAAGAAGCCGGCAGCAAACTGGACAAGGCTCGAAAACTCGAGGTGCCCATCCTGACCGAAGAGGAGTTCGAACGATTGATCGCCGAAGAATAACCCCGCCCTGCACACCCGCTGGGTCGCGCTCTCGGCCGCGGTCGCTCGGCAGCGCCAATTGGCGGCCGGGCCAGGCGGTTTCGAGTTCGCCGGATGGAGCAAGCTGCCGGTCTGCCGATCTTCTCCCGGCGCGCAAGCGCCCCGAATGTCGGATTTGTAAGCCGACCTCGCTTGGCAATTGTCGAAGGATTCGATGATATTGAGCCGTCACCTAAAGGTTGTTCCGTATGAAGGCTGCCCGAGGGCACACCGTGCGATGGCTGGCTCTGGTCGCCGGCACCGGGGTCGTGCTTGCGCTGGCCTGGGCTTGGAATCTGCGGCAGCAGCGTAGCGCTGAGAGCTCGACGGCCGCTTGGGCGCCGCCGGTGGCCCCCCTGCCGGGCCGCCCCAACGGCCTGGAAATTGCCTCCGACACGGTCACGGCCATGGGGTTGCAAGCCACACCGGTGGTGCCCGCCCCGCATCACAGCCCGCTTCGGCTCACCGGTTCACTTTCGATCGACCCCTCCCGGCTGGCGCATATTCATGTGCGCTTTCCCGGCGAGGTGGTTTCGCTGGGCAGCTATCGCTCGGACCATGCTTCGGGTGCGGCGATCCCGGAAGAGTCCAGACCGCTGCGCGTGGGCGATACGGTCGAGCACGGCCAGCTTTTGGCGGTCGTTTGGAGCCGCGAAATCGGCGACAAGAAAAGCGACTTGATTGACGCGCTCTCGCAGTATTACCTCGACCGCCGCATTCTTGATCGGCTGCGGGCACTGCCGCCGGGCACGGTGCCGCAGCGGTCGATCGAAGAGGCCGAGCGCAGTCTCGAGGCCGCCACGATCGCGGTCGCTCGCTCGGAACGCACCCTACGCTCCTGGAATCTCGACGAAGACGACCTGGAACAGATTCGGGCGGAAGCCCGACGAATTCACGAATCGAACGAGGCGCCCGACACGGAACAGGCCCGCCGCTGGGCCGAAGTCGACGTGGTCAGCCCGCTCTCGGGCATCGTACTGGAGAAGAACATTGTTCCTGGCGACATCGTCGATACCCAGCTCGACTTGTTCAAAGTGGCCGACTTGAGCCGGTTGCGGGTGGTAGCCAATGTCTACGAAGACGATCTTCCCAAGCTCGAGCGGTTGCCGCCATCGGATCGGAAATGGACGATCCGCCTGAAGTCGGACCCCGAAGTACCCGAGATCGAAGGGGAATTTGACCTGATCGGTTTTCTGGTTGAAGCCCGCCAGCACACCGCCGTGGTAACCGGCTGGCTTGACAACCCGAACGGCCAATTCCGGGTCGGCCAATTCATCACGGCTACGATCGAGCTCACCGTGCCCATGGGAGTGGTGATGGTCCCGGAAACCGCCGTGGTGGAAGAAGGCAACGAAAGCTACGTGTTTGTCGCGCTCGACACGGCCCTGACTCGGGTCATGCGGCGGCGCGTGGCCGTGCGTCGCCGGAGTGAAACCGGCTTTCTGTTGGCGGCCAATCCCACCGCCACAGAACGGGAGCAAGGGTGTGAAGCGATGAACCTCGACGAGATGGTCCTGGTCACCGGCACCGTAGAGCTTTCAGGGGCCTGGCACTCGCTGGCCATTCAATCGGCCCCACGGTCGCCGGCCCGCTGAAACCCCGGCCGCCGCGGCAATTCCGCAGTCGATTTCGCTCCCCGACCCGCAACCCACAGCTCCGCCGCCAAAGAGCCCGAGCATGATTCCCGCACTGATACGCTGGGCCATCGACAATCGCCTAGTGGTACTACTGCTGACGCTGGTGCTGGCGATCGTGGGCACTCGGGCGTTCATCGGGATCAACGTCGAGGCCTATCCCGATCCGGCGCCGGCCATCATCGAGCTGATCGCTCAATACCCCGGAGCCTCGGCCGAGGAGGTCGAACGGCAGATCACCATTCCGCTGGAAGTGGCCCTGGCCGGAATGCCGGGATTGAAATACACCCGAAGCAAGTCGCTGTTCGGACTGGCCCACCTGCGGAATCAATTTGAATACGGCGTCGACTTCAACCAGGCCAAGCTCGAAGTGCTTAACCGGTTGAACCTGGCCCAATTGCCCTCGTCGGTCACCCCGCACCTGGCGCCTACCTCGCCAACCGGCGAGATTTATCGTTACACGCTTCGCAACCCGCTCGACGCCAGCGGCCGACCGGTTTATCGACTGACGGATTTGAAGTCGCTGCAAGATTGGACGCTGGAACGCGCCTTTCGCCGTATTCCCCGCATCGCCGACGTGGTGAGTTTTGGCGGCGCCGAAAAGCGCTACGAGGTGCAGCCCGACCCCGAACGGCTGCGCCAGTACGGCATCGCCCTGGCCGACCTGGAGCGGGCCATCGAAGATTCCAACGCCAACGCGGGCGGCGACTTCCTGCTCCGGCCGCACACGGTCCAAGCGGTACGTGGGCTGGGGCTATTGGGGGGCGGCCAGGATCCGTTTCTGCGAATCTTTTCCATGACCGATCCCTTGGCCGCGCGCCGCTACCTGGAGCGCGAAGAAACGCGCCGCATGAACGAAATGCGGCAGATCGTTTTGGCCTCGACCAACAATGTGCCAATTCGCGTCGGTGACATCGTCTCGGGCGGCAACACCGAGCTAGACTCCCAACCCACCGGAGAGGGCATTCTGCTCGGTTCGCCCACCCGGTTGGGGCGCGTGATGGTGACCCGCCCGCTGCGCGATCGCGAAGGCCGGGAACTGCGCGACGAGCAGGGCGAACGCCTTTGGCAGACCGACGACGACACGGTTCAAGGCGTCGTGCTGCTGCGCAAGGGGGAACAATCGCTACCCGCCTTAGCCGACGTGGAAGCCAAGGTTGAGGAATTCAACCGCCTACCGAGCCGGCTTCCCCCGGGTGTGCAGCTCGACAAGTTCTACGACCGCCGCGAACTGATTCAGCGGACGACCGAAACCGTCCGGGAAAACGTTTTTGTCGGTCTGCTGCTGGTTTCAGGCATCCTGCTGATCTTTCTCAATCATCTACCGAGCGCGCTCATCGTGGCGGTCAATATTCCGCTGGCGCTCTTATTCGCCTTTACGATGTTGTACCTGCGAGGGCAGTCGGCCAATCTGCTATCGCTGGGGGCGGTCGACTTTGGAATCATCGTCGATTCGTCGGTCATCATGGTCGAGGCCATTTATCGACAGCTCAGTTCGCAGCAGAATCGCGATCTTCCGCTTTCTCAGCGAATTCTGCTGGCTACTCAGGAAGTGGACCGCAGCCTGCTTTTCTCCACCATGATTATGGTCTGCGCACTCCTGCCGCTCTTTGCCATGGACGGCCCCGAGGGGCGCATCTTCGGCCCCATGGCCGATGCCTATGCCTTTGCCTTGGGGGGTGCTCTGCTGTTGGCGCTGACACTCTCGCCGGTGCTCTGCCGCACGTTCATGACCCACGTTCGCCCGGCCCGAGAGAACTGGTTGGTGCGCACGATTCAGCGCTGGTACCTGGCGCAGCTCGACTGGATGCTGCCCAGGCGGCGCTATGTGTTGTTCTCGTTTCTGGTGCTGGTGGGGGTCACCGCGGCGGCGCTTCCGTATCTGGGGCGCGAGTTCATGCCCGAACTGGAAGAGGGCAACGTGTATATTCGCGGCACTTTCCCGCTGACGGTGTCGCTCGAAGAGTCGACCGACAAGGCCCGCCGCGCCCGAGACGTGCTCCGCCGCTACGACGAAGCGGCGGCCGTGCTTTGCCAGGTGGGCCGCCCCGACGACGGCACCGACCCAACCGGGTTCTACAACGCCGAGATCTTCGTACCGCTCAAACCGCGCGACCAATGGCCCCGCCTCGTTCCACGGCAGGGGATAGGGACCTGGCTGTCGGGGGCCGAACGCCCCCGCACCAAGGCCGAATTGGTCGACGCCATGGACAAGGCCGTGCAGCGAACCGTTGTCGGCGTCGACTGGAACTTCTCGCAAAGCATCCGCGACAATGTGATGGAAACCCTCTCGGGCGTCAAAGGCGAGAACTCGCTGAAGATCTTCGGGCCCGACCTTCCCTCGCTCGAGCGGCTGGCCGCCTCGGCCGCCCGCGAACTGCAGCAGGTGCCCGGGATCGAACACGTGGGCGTCTTCAATATTATGGGCCAGGCCAATTTGGAGTTGGCCATCGATCGCGACAAGTGCGCCCTGTGGAACGTGAGCGTGGCCGATCTGCAGGATGTGCTCTCGACCACGGTGGGCGGTAAAACGCTGACACAATTGGTCGAGGGCGAACGGTCGTTCGACGTTACCCTGCGATGGCCTCCCCAGTGGCGCCGCGACGAAGAACAAATCCTCGATATCCCCGTCGACGTGCTCAAAAACCGCGTGGTGGGCCCGGGCGCCAGCAGCGCCTTGGGGCTGCTGGGAACCACCTTGTCGCCGCCCGATCCGGCCGGCGGGGTGTTTCCGGCGCCGCCGCAATCGGTTCCGCGCCGGCGAATTCGCGACCTGGTCACCCCGCTCAATGCCGAGGGAATCCCCGATCCGCAGGGCTCGTTTACCCGGAGCGGAGCGTCGACGATTGCCCGGGAACAGGGGCAGCGCCTGATCGCGGTGAAATTCAGCGTTCGCGGGCGCGACCTGGCCAGCGCCGTCGAGGAGGCCCAGCGTCGCACCAGCCAGTTATTTACCTCTCCCTACCGCGTGGAGTGGAGCGGCGAGTTCCAGGAAATGCAAAACGCCGTGCGCCGCCTGGGTATCGTCGTATCGTTGGCGCTGGTGATGATCTTGGTTCTGCTTTACCTGGCCATGCGCAGCGCGCGCGACGTGATGGTCGTGTTCACCAATGTGTTGGTCATTTCGCTAGGGGGTGTTTGGGCGTTGTTGCTAACCGGTTCGAACTTCAACATCTCGGCCGGCGTAGGGTTCATCTCCGTGCTGGGTGTCGGCATGATGAACGGGCTGATTTTGGTCTCGGGTTTCAACCATCGCCGCTCTCAGGGGTTACCGCTCCAGGTGGCGATTCGCGACGGTGTCGAGAAGCGCGTCCGGCCGCTGACCATGACCGTGTTGACCGCCATTTTCGGAATGCTGCCGGCCGCCTTTTCAACCAAGATCGGCTCCGAGTCGCAGCGTCCACTGGCGATTGTGGTTGTGGGCGGAATGGGCATGACGCTCTTGTTTTTGAACTTGTTGCCACTGCTCTATAGCCTTTATGGCGATCGCGAGCCCCCCCGCGTTTCGATACCGCACGCCGACTAGCCGGCCGCGACAACTGGCCATCAAGGGGTTCTCCGGCGAGTGCCCAGAGCAGCCGGCGGTCCAGGCATGAGGGCCACCGGGTACGGTCCTCGCCGAAAAACGCAGGAGCCCCAAACCATGTTCGGCCGGCTGTTTCTCCGCGGACGGTTTTCTGTGCTGCTGGTCGCCGCGCTGTTGGCGGAAAGTGTTTCCGTCGCCGTGGCTCGGGCCCAGGGGTGGCGGGCCGCCGTGGCCCAGCAGCGCATTACGCCCGACGAGCCGCTCTGGCTTGCCGGCTACGGGGGCCGCGACCATCCGGCCGAGGGAATCGAACACGATCTGTGGGTCAAGGTGCTGGCCCTGGCCGATGCCAGCGACCACCGGGCGGTGCTGATCACGGCCGATCTGCTCGGCTTCTCGCGCTCGATGGTCGAGCGAATCCACGCCCAATTGGCCGCGCTCCGAGGACTCACCCCGGCACAAATCCGCCTGGCGGCCTCGCACACCCACAGCGGCCCCGTGGTGTACGATTCGTTGCTCGATTACTACCCGCTCAACCCCGGACAGCTCGCCCAAATCGAAGCCTATACCCACCGCCTGGAAGACCAGATCGTGGCCGCAGTCCTCCGGGCGCTCGATCGCCTCGAGCCCGCCGAACTGCTCACCGCTGAGGGCCGCTGCACCTTCGCCGTAAACCGCCGCGCCAATCCCGAAGCCGAGGTCGGCCCGCGGCTCGCCCGGGGCGAGATTCTCGCCGGGCCCGTCGACCACCGAGTGCCACTGCTGGTGGTGCGCCGCCCAGAGGGCCAAACCTTGGCCCTGGTGTTGGGCTATGCCTGTCACAATACCACGCTCGATTGGTACCGTTGGTGTGGAGATTACGCCGGATTCGCGCAGCTCGAAATTCAAGCGCGCCATCCGGGCACGCTTGCTTTGTTTCACGCCGGCTGCGGCGCCGATCAGAATCCACTGCCGCGACGCCAGGTCGAACTCTGCCGCGATTATGGCAATCAATTGGCCGACGCCGTAGACCAGGCCCTCCAGGGCCCACTTCAATCGCTAGAGCCCGAACTGCAGGTTGCCGCCCAGCGCATTGCCTTGGCCTACGAGCGGCTGCTGACTCGCGAGGAAGTACTGCCACAGGAAAAAGAGCCGGGCATTCGCGGGCGATGGGCGCGGCGGCTCGTCGCACGATGGGATGCCGGAGAACCGTTCGCTGCCGAGTACGATTACCCGATCTCGGTCTGGCGGCTCGGGCGGCGGCTGGTCTGGGTAACCCTGGCCGGCGAAGCCGTCGTCGATTATGCCGATCGGTTTCGTGCGCAACTTGGTCCCGATACCTGGACCTCGTCGTTCACCGACGAACTGGTCGCCTACATCCCTTCGCGCCGAGTCTGGCAAGAGGGCGGATACGAGGGGGGCAGCCTTTACGAATATGGGCTACCCGCCGAGCGGTGGCAGCCCGATCTGGAAGCGCGGATCGCCGAAGCGGTCGAGCGGCTGGCCAGGTCGCTCGGCGAGCCGGCCGGCAACCGGCCCTGACACGCAAGCGCGCCGCGCCGTCCGGCGCGCCGGGCCGCTACTTGTGCAAGATGAGCTTGCCGTTGCGGGTCAGCCGCAGCCGGTAAATTTCCTCGCCGTGGCGAATCAGCACCTCGCGGGCCTCGCCCAAAAGTTGCTGCGAAGTCCAGCGGGGCGCGTCACTGCGAGCCGGGTGGGGCGACTCGGGCTTGTCGGCGCCGGGCGGCGGGTCGGAAAGGTTCACACCAGGCACCTGGCAGAAAGCAGGGGAGAAAAACCGGGATGGAATCTACCAGTGTTGAGAATCGATGTCAACAAAACTGCGCAGGCTGGCAGTCGAACGCCGGTTCCGATCGACAACGTCAATCGTTTCAGCAACTTACATCAATCTTATTTTCTGATTCTCGGGGGTTGCGTGGGCCGATAACTCCACTAGAATGTTGCAAATGAGAATGATTCTCATCAACAAAGCCAGCTAGCTCGGCGACTCTCCGTGCTTGCCAGCCACCGACTCTTTCCGGTGATTCGACCGGGGACGATTGCTGGCCCTTGAGGGGGCGCGCCTGGTTTGGTTCTGCACATTGCTGGGCGGCTGGTGCAACTGGCCGCCCTGCCAAGGTTCCAAGCCAAACTGAGAGCGCGTTCCGGAAAACCTTGGCCCTGCCCGGGGCTACCACGGTGAGGAGACAACCTTTGAGTTGGCGTACGTTTCTGGCTGCCCTCGTGTCGACCCAACTTGGCGTGAGCAGTTTGACAGCGGGTACGGTCACCGCCTGGACGCGTCCCGACTTCGATCGCTGGATGTATCCCTTCAACGCCGCGCCGGGAATTCGCAACCTGGCACCCACCTTTGGCGCTGTAGGCGAAGACGGCTTCGACGACCTGGATGGGCAGTTCGTGATCGGTTTCAACACCAGCGCGAACGGAATACCCACGGCCGCCGAAATCCCCAGCGGCCAGCGCTTGCAGATCAAATCGGTGACCGTGAGCGCCACGCACTTTCAGGGGGGCGTCATCTACGACCCCACGTTCGATCCCTATCAGTCCTACCTGCCGACGCTCGACGCCGACTACCTGGGCGATACCGATCCTGGCCGGCCGATCGAACTGTACGGGGCCGGGCTTGTAGACCTGTACGACGGGTTCGCATTCGGTCCATCCACCCCGGCCAATATCGGCCCTCCGCTGTTCGAGGAAGGCGATTTCTTCAATCTCACCAATCCCATCGGTGAGAATCAGCGGGCCGCTTTCGCCTACGACCCACTTTACGGAAACGTCTCCAACGCCGTCTCCGAGCGCGTGTTTGGCGCGCAACCGTTCGCCGTGGGGCAAACCACCGCTACACCGGGTTCGGTCGTGGCTCAAGGCGTGCCCGGCGTGTCGACCGGAGCCACCTTTACGTTCAGCGTCGATCTGGCCCGTGCGGAAGTACTCGACTACATCGAACAAAGCCTGGTCGGCGATGGCTCGCTGTTCTTCACCATTGTCTCCCTGCATTCGGCCGCGCAGCAGGTGGCCGGAGCCAACCCGAACTTCTATACCCGCGACAATTTCGATCCCAAGGCCATTGCGCCCACGCTGTCGATCGACTGGGAACTGGTGCCAATTCAGCCGCAATTGATTGGCGACGCCAACAGCGACTGCGTGGTGGGGGCCGCCGATTACGCCCTCTGGGCGGCCCAGTTCGGCCAGACAGCCGATGGGCTCACGGCCGACTTCGACGGCAACGGCTCGGTCGGCGCGGCCGACTACGCCCTCTGGGCGGCCAACTTCGGGCTCACCTGCCCGCCCGAGGGTTCGCCCGTGCCGGAGCCCAGCTCCTGGTTTCTGGCGGTCGCCGGGCTGGCCGCCGCTGGGGGCTGGCTCAGCGCTGGGAATCGTTCAGTTCATGCTCGCGCCGCCGGCCGCCGGTTCGGCGACTCGGCAAGGAATTGATTCCATGCACCTCGGCATTCCCCCAGGTCGGCACCCCTGGAACGCTGCGGGGCCGGGGTCCGCGCCGCGGACCAACCCCCTCGGCAAGCCATTCGCCGCTGCCCCTGGGCGCGGTGGGGGCCGGGCTCCAGGGGCAGGCCGGCCCGGGTTCAGCCTGGTCGAGTTGCTCGTGGTGGTGGCCATTATCGGCCTCCTGGTGGCGCTGCTCTTGCCCGCCGCACAAGCCGCGCGAGAAGCGGCCCGGCGCACTCAGTGCGCCAACCATCTGCGACAGATCGGTCTGGCCATGCACTTATACGACCAAACATCGGGCCACTTGCCGCCGGCCGGAATTCAAGGGCGCGGTTCGGCCAGCGCTTTTCTTCTGATTCTTCCTTGGCTCGAGCAAAGTGCCATTCGCGACCAGTACGAAATCGGCACCGGCCTTTCGGCGGCGGCTCAGGCTCAGAACAACCGGATCATCGAGCAGTCGATCGAAACCTACCTTTGTCCCTCCATGTTCCTGCCCCGGCAGGTTCCCAACAAAACCTGCGGTGAAACGGGCGCGGCGGCCAGCTACGCCCTGAGCATCGGCACCAACAACCCCTGGCCGCTCAACTCGGAATTCAACGGCGCGTTCGTTCAGCACCCCGAGCGGGAACGGACCAGCCTGGCCGGCATCAGCCGCAACGACGGTACGGCCCACACCCTGATGGTGGGCGAACTGGATTACGGGCTGCGGAACTTCACCTGGCTCACCTGCTTTCCCAGCTACGGACAAATCCGCGGCGGCTCCACCGTTTGGTGGATCGGCTATGCCGGCCATAGCTGGGCCAGCACGTACGGCGTTTACGACAGCGAACTGGTCACGATCCCCGGAACTAACTGGGAATGGGCCACCTTCCGCAGCGACCACCCGGGCGGCTGCAACTTCCTGATGTGCGACAGCTCAGTGCGGTTTATCGGCCGGTACATCAATGCCGAACAGCTCGACGCGCTGGCCACCTGGCGCGGGGAAGAACCGCTTGGCGACTCGTTCTAACCTACCTCGGCCCGCGGACACGCGGATTGCCATGCCTGGCTCGTCCACTCTACGAACCACCCTTGGTCCATCGCTTACCCGCGGGGTGCGATGCGCCGCGAGGCTGCGCCGCGTCTGGCTTGCCCTCGCCCTGGCGCCGCTGGCGGGGTGCGGCGACCAGTCGCCACCCCGAGTCGCGGTGACTGGTACTGTGACCCTCGATGGCGTGCCGATGCCCTCGGGCGCCATTCTGTTTGAACCGATCGAGGGGGCGGTGGGCCCCAAGGCCGCCGGCCCTATCCAAGGGGGCCAATTCTCGCTTGCTGTCGACCAGGGCCTGGTCGTTGGCCGACACCGGGTCGAAATCTGGCTGCCGGAACCCGCGGAAACCATCCCCACCCAACCCTCCCCAGGTGGCCCTGCCGGCGCGGACCGTGCCGCGCACGAGCCCAGTCAACCCCCGCCGCCCAACGCCGCGGCGCCAGGCACCCCGCTCCCCGAGCGCTACAACGTGAAATCGCAACTCCGCATCGAAACTCGGGCCGAGGGTCCGAATCATTTTCAATTCCAACTAACCACCGACACTACCCCCGCCCTGTAAAAGGATTCCTTCCATGGTTCGATCCGCTCTCCGACGCCTGGCGCTGGCAGTCGCTTTTAGCATGGCTCTCTGCGGCGCTCGCGCGGCGCAGGCCCATTTTGTCTGGATCAGTTCCCAGGCCGACGAAACGGGCGATCGCTGGGCCAAGGCCTGGTTCGCCGAGACGCCCGAGCCGGGCGAGCCACACCTGGTAAGCCGGCTGACCGGCATCGAAGGCTGGATTCGCGCCGCCGGCGGGGAAACCACCCCGCTCGAGTGGCGCACCGCCGAGGGAGACGAGCCCCGCGAACTGGTCGCCACGCTGCCCCGGCTCGACGCCTGGGTACTCGAGGCCCATCGCCAATACGGCGTGTTCCAGCGCGGCGAAGGCGCTCCCATTTTGCTGGAGTACTACGCCAAGCATCTGGGCGCAGTCCAGGCGGAAAACTGGGCCGAGTTGGCTCGCTCGACCCGACTTCCGCTCGATGTGGTGCCCCAGTTCTCGGGCGAGCGGCTAACGATCACCGCGCTCTGGCAAGACAAGCCGGCCGCGGGGGCAGAAATCAGCGTTCGCACGCCCGCCGGAGACGAACAAACGCTGACCGCCGACGACCAGGGCCAGGTTACGCTGGCCGCGGGTGCCGCCGGCACCTACGCCGCCCGGGCTCGCCTGGTTGAAGCAGACCACTCTGGCGAGCTCGACGGAAAGCAATACTCGGGCGTTTGGCACCTGACCACGGCCACCTTTGCCCGGCCGCTCGGCACCGCTACGGCGGCCGCTGGCGACGCCCCCACCGCGGCCCAGTTGCTCTCACAGGCCCGGGGCCACCGTGCCCTTTGGCATCAGTTCCCTGGCTTCACCAGCGACCTGCGAGTGCGGATCGACCAAGCCGACCTGAAAGGACGGATGAGCGTTTCGGCCAGCGGCAAGGTCGAGCTCGAACTGGCCGATTGCCCGCACCGCTCCTGGATCGACGAACAATTGGCCTCGCTGGTCAACCATCGCATGCCGGAAACCCCCTTCACCGAGGCCGCTGAATTCCAGGTCGAAGACGGCCATCACGCGCTGGGGCGGCTACTGAAATTGGAAGACGCGGGCATGGGCAGCATGTACCGCGTGCAAGACGACGTAATCACCGAAGTCAACCGCGATGCCGGCCCCATGCGCTTCACGATCAGCGTGCTCAGCGTCGAACTGAACCGCGAAGGCCAGTACTTGCCCGGTGTGTTCACGGCCAGCTTCTGGAACCGCAAGTCGGGCGATTTGATGATGAGCCAGACGTTTGTCCATCACTGGACGCGCGTGGGCAGTTTCGATTTGCCCGAGCGGTTGCAGATTGTGCATACAGGCAAGAACGAGCGGCGGGTTCTCGATATCGCCTTTGGCCAACCGAGCCTAATGGCTCCGGCCGCCGGCGACGACGCCCAGGCCGCGCGCTAACGCGAGTAAATCGGGCAGTCGCCCGGTCAGACCGCTCAAACCGAGCGGGAGCAACGAAACCGGCTTCGCCAAATAGGCCAGCCGCGCAAAAAAAAGAGGGGTGATCAAGAGTCCCGGCTAGGTCCACTGATCACCCCGCATGGCGACAACCGACAAGCGATTGCCTCCGAACATGATTCTCCGCTGGGACGGTGGACTGTCAAGTTCGAGCCGCACCGTTGGTCGGGTTGTTCGCAAGTTGGGTAGCGCTCCGCATCCCGGGGCGCCGCCCGGCGGCGACGATCGATCGATTTTTCGATCCCGATCGCGCTCGGTTCGAACGAGTCGATTGTTTCCACCCCTGTTTTTCCACGGAGAAATGCTCAATGCGTATCGCAAGCACTGTCTGGGCCTGCGCCCTGACCATGGCCGGATGGGCTGCCCCCCTTTCGGCGGGCACCGTCGTCAGCTTCAGCCAGCCCGATTTCGATCGCTGGATGTACCCTTTCAGTTCGACCCCCGGCGTGCGAGCTACCGCGTCGACGTTTGGCGCCCCGGGCCAGGACTCGTTCGATGATTACGACGCCCAATTCCTGTTGGGTTTCAACACGGCCGCGGCCGGGGTACCCACTTCGGTACCGAGCGGCTTTCGATTGCAGATCAACTCGGTTCGCGTCACCGCCACGCACACGACCGGCAGCTTCGATTACGACCCCACCCACGACGACTTCACCAGTTACCTCGACGCGAGCGACCCCGAGGTAACCGTCGACGGCGACCCGGGCCGCCCGATCGAGCTGTTTGGAGTTGGCCTGCGCAACGGGTTCGCGGCGCTGGGATTTGGGCCCACCGCGGCCGGGCCGCCCATCTTCGAAGAGAGCGAGGCCTACCGCTTCGGCAGTCCGCTCGGCAAAGCGGTTCGCAACGCTTTCGCCTGGGATCCCGCCGCGGGCGACGTCTCCAATGTCTTGGCCGATCGCTTGTGGTCGACCACTCCCTGGGCCGTGGGCACCACCGACCTCGACCCGGGCGATCCCGTTGTGCAAAGCGTCGCCGGTGTTTCGGCGGGAAACACCTTCGCCTTCGAGGTCGATCTCTCGCGAAGCGATGTGTTGGCTTACCTCGAAGCGGGCCTGGCCAACGGCGGCCTGTTCTTCAGCGTGGTCTCGCTGCACAGCGTGGGCATGACCGGAGGCACCAATCCTAACTTTTATACGCGCGACAATTTCGATCCGGCCAAGATCGCTCCCACGCTCGCGATCGACTACGAGCTGGTGCCGATTCCGGAACCGGCCAGCGGGCTCTTGGCGCTCTGCGGCGCGGTGCTCTTGGCTTGTTGGAGACGGCGCTCGGCATGACACCGCGCGCCAGTGGCAGGGCAGCCGACAGCGGGCCACGGAGGGCCAGGCTGCCCCGGGGGAGCGCCGATTCCATGGTCAGAGGACCTCAGAAACCGAGTGGAGCTGGTTGCAATGCTAGGTGAATCGAACTCGCCTTTAGGGCGCGCTGTTCAAGATTGTTGCCGGGGAGAATACCAGCGGGCCGTCCGTCGCTTGCGACGCGCCGTCAGGCGCGATCCCAACGACGGGCGGCTCTGGGAGACCCTCGGCATGGCCTATGGCGGGCTCGAGGAGCACGTTCAATCGGCCGATGCACTGGAGAGAGCTGCGCTGCTCAAGCCGCTCACCACCGCGGCCCAGTGCACCCTGGCCCAGGTCTACGGTCGTCTCGGGCGCCCGGCCGAGGCCAGCGATATCTGGCAACATTTGGCCACGCTGAACGAGGTGCCGGTCGACTTGCTGCCTTCGATTTCAGCCGGACTGGGCCGCAGCGGACTGCCGGCCGCGGCGGCCCAGGTTTGCCGGCGCGCCCTGCGCCACAATCCCGACGACGAATCGGCCTGGTTTGCCCTGGCCCATTTTCTCAGCCGTCAGGGCGCGCCGTTGTCGCGTATTACCTCCTGCTTGCGGCGGGCCTTTGCCCTAGCCCCCGACCGACTCGAGTACCGTTTGTCGCTGGCATTCGCCTATCGGCGGTCGGATCACGTGGGGCTGGCCTACCGGCTAGTGGCTCAACTAAGCCTTGCCGATCTGGGGCGCCTGCGCTGCCAGCGATGCCTCGGTCAACTCATCGAACTGTACGAACAAGCCGCCGACGAATTGCAGCTCCAGGCCTGTCGCGGACGGCTGCGAAACCTGGGGGTCGCCGACACCAAGCGCTCGCGCGATTGACTCCCAGGCGACAGCCAAGTGGATGAAACGATCGCCCCAGGGTTCCGATATCCGCGGTCATCTCGAGTCGCACGATGACACCGACCAGCACCGGCTCCGCGCCTCCGATTTCTCCCCCGCGGGAGGCGATTCAGCCCTTTCCCGCCTCGACGGCACCTCGCGCCCGGGGAAGCCTGCATCGTCGCGTCTGGCGATGGCACTTCTTCGCGGGGTTGATCGTCGGCCCCGTCTTGCTTGTGATGGCGGCCACCGGCGCACTGTACCTATTCAAGAACGAGTTGGAGGTCGCCTGGCATCCCGATTGGTTCCGTCTCGCACCGCGAACCGGTCCGGTTTCGTACGAGTCGATCTTGGAAACCGCCCGGCAGCACTGCCCCCCAGGTTATGAAGCGGCACGGCTCGAAGTTCCTTCTGACCCGAGCCATTCAGTTGAAGTGCTGCTGTTGGCTCCGGATCAACCGTATCGGCGGATGCTGCTCGACCCATATTCACCGCGGGTCTTAGGCCAACTCGGGGGAGATGATTTTTTCGCGATTGTGCTCCGCCTGCACCGTACGCTTTGGATCGGGCAAGTCGGCCGCGTCCTGACCGAGTTGACCACGTGCTGGACCCTGATCCTGCTGGTGACCGGAGCGTATCTCTGGTGGCCACGGCGGGGGCACCGCCGGGCCGGCGTTTGGTGGCCCCGCCTGGCGGGGAAGCGTTATACCCTGTTGCGCGATTGGCACTCGGTCTGCGGAGTTTATTTTCTGCCAGTCGCGGCAATCATCGCTCTCACGGGCTTGCTGTACACGCAGATCTGGGGTGCCGGCTACCAATGGGCGGCCCTGCAAACGGGGGCTTATCGCATCTTCACCGATCCTCCGCAGTCGGTTTCCCCCCCGGCGGATCGCCCAGCCTCGCTCGACGCGGTCGTAGGGCTTTGTCGGCAACGCTGCCCGGACCGACGCGTTAGCCTCGACTTGCCCGATGCGCCTCAAGACGCCTTGGTCGCGTTCTTGAGCCGGCCCCACGGCCCGAGCATCTCCGACATTCTAATCATCGATCGCTGGTCGGGAGCGCTCCTGGAGCACCGCCCTAGCCGCACCTTTCCCGCGCTGGGTTGGTGGGCCAATTGGAACTATCCCTTGCACGTGGGATCGGTGCTCGGCCTGCCGACGAAACTGTTGTGGCTCATCGCCTGCCTGGTGCTCATGCTTCTGCCGGCGACGGGCGCCTGGATGTGGTGGACGCGACGCCCCCGGGGAAGCTGGGGCGTGCCGCGCAAGTCTGAGTTGGCCATTCCCAGCGCCTTGTCGATTGCTATCGTGAGCATGGCCTTTCTGATGCCCGTCGCCGGGCTGTCGCTGGTGGCTGCCCTGATCCTGGAGCAAGCGATGGTGCGCTGGTCGCGGCATCGACGAACGCGCGCTGCGTAACGCTTCGTGGCAACTCGGCCCCGCTGTCCACAACCCCCGCGGCGGGGGCGAGCGCGATGGCTCAGGCGGCGTGGCGGCGGGGCGACAACGACGGCGCGGCCTCATTCGGCAGGCCGTCGGTAGCCAGGCGGCCGACCCAGCGCCCCCGGGCCAGCAGTTGCCCCACGCCCCAGCCCAGCGCGGCGCCCCAGGCCACGTCGCTGGGAAAATGCGCGGCGATTTCCACGCGCTGCAGCGCGACGCACAACGCCAGCAGGCCAAAATACCATCGCCCCCGAGGGTAGAGGGTCGCCATCAACACGGCGAGCGCCACCGCCGACGCGGTATGGGCCGAGGGAAAGCTGTGAAAGGTCGAACGCTCGTGCGACGGCGGAATCCAACCCCAAAAAGTCTGAAACACGTCGATCGTCTGGCTGGGCAACGAGCGGGGGCGCACCCGCGCCAGGAGCACTTTGAACACGTTGGCCGCCATGCCGGCTCCCAGTCCGCCCAGCGCCAGCGGAACCACGCCTCGGCGCTTGGCGGGGTCCAGAACCCACACGCCTGCCAGCACTAGCGCAATTCCCCAGCCGTTGCCGAAGATTTCGGTCACGTGAAGCATCTCGTGCACCCGCCTCGGACACCCTCCGGCAGCCGCCCAGCGCCCCACGCCAAGGTCGATCGATAACAGCAGCCAGCCGAGCGCCACGAGCCCCACCGCGCCCCAGCCCGCCGCGCGCGCCGACGGGGCCGCCGGCCGTTCGCCAGCCCGAGCCTGGCCCAACGATGCCGGGCTCGGAAATGAAATCGTCGCCATCGAATCGGTGCCTGGTCGCCGCATAAACGGTTCGGGGGGGGGCTGGTGTCGGGCAATCTGGTCTCGTCCACGCAGGAAGCGCGCCTGCCACGGTGCTTGGACGCGCGAGCAGATTAACCGTGGCCGCCCCGCCAACGCTACGGGAATTCCCGGGCCCCAGAGGGTTAGGTCCGCCCCATCCGGCGGGCGGGATGCTTCGCTACCTCGCCAGTCGCCCCCGCGCGCTGTGCCGTGCCAAATACTTGCGTCGCGCCAGAGTGAATTTAGGATGGTTGGTTCGGCGGGGGGGTTCTCAGTATTCCGAAGCGTTCTACCCGGGGGGTGCCCAGCGTGGCGGACCAACTCGATCGCGGCAGCGAACGGCGGCGTTTTCTCGAGAACGCCGGGCTGGGCAGCCTGGCCCTGGCCGCCTGGGCCAGCGGCTGCACACCGGCGGCTCAGAGCCCGCCGGCCGCGGCTGGCCAGGCGGGCCGCCCGCTCAAGGCCCTGTTTTCCAACGCCGGCCTGCAAAGCACCTGGTGCAAACTGGGCAAAGATACGGCCGAGCTCTGGGGCCGGCTTCTGGGGGTCGAGGTCCGCTGGCTCGACGGCGAATTCGACCCCCAGGTGCAGCGCGACAAAATCGAACTGGCGGTCGACGACGACTGGGATTTCTGCTGCTTTCAAGCGGTCCAGATCGATACCCTGGCCGAGCCCGTCCGCACGCTCCGCCGACGCAACATTCCCGTCATTTCGATGGATACGCTGCTCGTGCCCCCCGACCAGATGCGCGAGGTTGGCGTGTGGCTCGAAGTGACCCCCGATCAGGTCTACATGGGCCAATCCAGCACGCGCTACCTGGTCGAGAAAATCGGCGGGCGCGGGCGAGTGATTCACATTGGCGGCCTTAGTGCTCACAGCGGCGCCCAGGGGCGCAAACAGGGCTTCGAGAGCGTCGTTGCCGAGTACCCGGAAGTCGAAGTGCTCGGCGGCGGGGTACGGTGGTGCGATTGGAAGAAAGAGAAAGCCCGGCAAACCTTCGAGGCGCTCCTGCAAGAATCGAGCGAGCCGATCGCCGGAGCCTTCTTTCATAGCGACGACATGGCGCTGGCCTGTTTACCGGCCCTCAAGGGCACCCCGCACGAAGCGATGGTCGTTACCGCGGTCGACGGGCAGAAGGAGGGGCTGGCCGCCGTACGCGACGGGGCCCTGGCCGCCACGACCGTAAACCCGGTTTGCCTGATTCACATGACTTCGCTGGTGATCGGCCAGTTCATCGTCCGCAATCAGGAACCGATCGAGCAGGTGCCGCTGGAGATCGTAACGCCGGGCCCGCTCGTTTCGCGCGAGTCGGGAAACCTCGAAGCCATGCTCTACCTGGCCGACCCGCTCCACTGCCTGGTCTAGTCCAAAGCGATGGGGGGTCCGCGAGGCCGCCTTCCATTTCACCCAGCAGAGCCCCTCATGACCATCGCCGCCGGCGCCTTGCGGCTGGAGTGCCGCGAGATCTCCAAACACTTCGGCGGTGCCTACGCGCTGGATCGGGTCGATTTCGATCTTCGCCCGGGCGAAATCCATGGTCTGGTCGGCGCCAACGGCGCGGGGAAGAGCACGCTGATGAAGATTCTGGCCGGGGCCCTGCCCGACCACGATGGCCAGATCGCCATCGATGGCCAGCCGGTGCACCTGGCTAGCCCAGCCGCGGCCCTCGCCGCCGGCGTGGCCATGGTTTATCAAGAGCTTTCCGGCATCGGCTCGCTTTCCGTGGCCGAAAACGTGCTCCTCGGGCGCCAGCCGGTGGCGCGCTGGGGCCGGCTCGATTGGAAACGGATGCGCCAAGAGGCACGCCGCCAATTGGCCGAGCTCGACCTCGAGCTCGACGTGACCCGGCGCCTCGACCGGTTTCCGCTCGTCGTCCGGCAAATGGTGGAAATCGCTCGCGGACTGCACTCGGGCGCCCGAATCCTCATTCTCGACGAGCCCACCAGTGCACTCAGTCCGCCGGAAACCCGCCGCCTGATGCAATGGATTCGGCAGCTCAGCACCGGCGGGGTATCCGTGGTATTTATCAGCCACTTTCTCGAAGACGTGCTCGAGCTTTGCGATCGGGTCACCATCCTTCGCGATGGGCGGCGCGTGGCCACGCGGTCCGCCAACGAGCTCACCAAGCACGAGGTAATTCACACCATGTTGGGCCATTCGCTCCGGGGGCTCGAGGCCGGGTTCGAAACCGCTTGCCAACTACCGGCTCGCAGTTCGGTCGAACCCCGCCTGGTCGCCCGGGGGCTCGAACGGCCAGGCGTGTTCGGTCCGGTCGACCTGGAAGTGGCTCCTGGCGAGTGCCTGGGGTTGTATGGGTTTGTCGGCGCGGGCCATCAAGAGTTGGCTCATGCCCTGGCCGGCGCTCTGCGAGGCGTGGCGGGATCAATCGCTTGCGACGGAGCCCGGCTCCCCTTGGGCCAGACGGCGGCGGCGGTGCGGGCCGGAGTCGTCCTGGTGGCGGCCGATCGGGGACAAACTCTGGTTTCCCAGGCCGAAATCTATAAGAACGTCACCTTGGCCCATTTGCGCCGATTGCTGGGCCCCTGGCTTTCCTCCGGCCGCGAACTGGCCACGGCTCGGCCTTTCATCGAGCGCGTCGGCTGCCGCCCCCCGGCCCCCTGGCTCAAGGCCGGGCAACTCTCCGGCGGTAACCAACAAAAGGTGGTGTTGGCCAAGTGGCTGGCCGGGCCCATCCGCGTGCTGGTCCTCGACGAACCCACCCGGGGCATGGACGTCGGCGCCAAGGATGAAATCCTGGCCTTGGTAGCCGAGCTACGCCGTTCGGGGGTGGCCGTGGTGCTGAGCTCCTCGGAGCCGGAACTGTTACTGGCGCACGCGGACCGAATCCTGGTACTGCGGCGCGGCCAGGTAACCCGCGAGTTCGTCGATACCACGCTCGACAAGGCCGCCTTAATGCAAGCCGCGTAACCGACTAGCAGGCATTGCGCCTCGGCACGATTGGAAGTGACAATGAATTTCACAGGTTCCCCTTCCCGCAAGCGCACGCCCGAGCGACCGGCCTGGTGGGCTCGCTGGGAAGCACGCGACCTGGCACCGCTGGTCAGCCTGGCGGTTCTGCTCGTGTTCTTTTCGCTCACCAGTCAGGGGTTCCTTCGCCCCGCCACCGCGGTCCAGGTACTGAAGCAGGGGTCGGCGCTGGGAATCGCCGCGGTCGGGCTGACCTATGTACTGCTCTGCGGCGAGATCGATCTCTCGGTCGGCATGCTCGCCTTGTGGACCGCCTGCCTTTGCGGGTGGTCGCTCGAGCAGTTGGCCCCCGCCCAACAACCCCCGTCGCTGGCCCTGGTGGCGCTGGTCATCGTGGGGCCCCTGCTAACCAGTGTGCTGCTGGGACTGATTTCGGGCATGCTCACGGTTTGGTCGCAGCTGCCCAGCTTCATCATCACCCTGGCCATGATGAACATTGCCGAGGGGGCGGCTCGCTACCTGACCCAAAGCGAAACCTTCGACGTGCCGGCCGTGCTGAAAACGCTGGGTAACCGCGGCATCGAGCCCGAGTGGATGGGCCGCTGGAGCTTGCCCTATGGGGCGCTGCTGGCCGCGGCCGTGTTTCTGGTGGGGCACCTGGTGCTCGAGCACACCCGGTTCGGCCGGTACGTCATGATGACCGGAGGAAACCGCCAGGCGGCCCGGCTCGCCGGCGTACGCACCGGCTGGATCATCACCGCCTGCCTGGGAATTTCGGCGCTCACGGCCGGCCTGGGGGGGCTGCTCAACGCCGGGCGGCTGAACAATATCAGCCTCGACCAGAACGCCGACCTGCTGCTCAGTGCCGTGGCCTGCGTGGTGCTGGGGGGAACCAGCCTGTTCGGCGGCGAGGGCAGCATGCCCAAAACCTTGGTCGGAGTGCTCACGTTTACCGTCTTACACGTCGGGCTCACCCAAATCTCCTGGGTCAACGATTTGGCCCGACAACTGCTGATGGGCACCGTGTTGCTCGTGGCCCTGGTCATCAACGGGCTTCTGGCCCGCCGGCCCGGTTGAGTTTGCCCATGCCCCGCACCACCGACCAGCTTCGTGCCGACGCCCTGGCCATTTGGCAAGCCGGAGTCGACGCCGTGCGGGCCGATCGGCTGGTTGCTTCCGCACTCCGCGTCGAGGGGAACCAGCTCTGGGTCGGCGACGAATCGGTCGATCTCGACGAGGTGGGCCGGCTGGTCGTGGTTGGCGGTGGCAAGGCAGGCGCGGCCATGGCCGCCGCCGTCGAATTGGCCATCGGTCCACGCTGGGCCAGGGCCAAGCATCTCCAGGGCGTGGTCAATGTGCCCCAGGACTGCCTCCGTCCGCTCAACTACCTTCGGTTGAACTCGGGCCGTCCCGCCGGAGCCAACGAACCGCGGCCCGAAGGGGTTGCCGGCGCCGAACAGATGCTCCGATTGGTGGCCGGACTAGGTCCGCGCGATGTTTGCCTGTGTCTGCTCTCCGGCGGAGGTTCGGCCCTGCTTCCGGCCCCGGTCGCCGGAATCACGCTTGCGGAAAAGCTGCTGGTCACCCGGCAACTCAGCGCCGCGGGAGCCAATATCGGTCAACTGAATGCCGTCCGCGCGCAGCTTAGCCGGCTGAAAGGCGGCGGCCTGGCCCGGGCCTGTCGCGCCGGCCGACTGTTGGCACTGATTATCTCCGACGTGGCGGGCGACCCGCTGGAAACCATCGCCTCGGGCCCCACCGTCCCCAATCGCGGCACGCCCGGCGAAGCGCTGGCGATCCTGCGGCAATTCTTCCCCAGCGCCGCCGCCGAGGTTCCCGGTGTGGTCGCTCATCTCGAGCGCGCCCGGCCCTCTGCCGCCGAGCCGGTTTGCCAGGTAACCAATCTGATCATTGGCAACAATGCCGTCGCGGTCGACGCCGCCGGCTGCGAAGCCATGCGGCGCGGCTACTCTCACGCCATGGTTTCGGCCCGCACCCTGGAAGGCGAAGCCAATCAGGTAGGCCGGCACCTGGCCGAAGTAGCGCTGGGCATGTTGCGCCAGGCGGGTCCGGATGCCCTGATATCGGGCGGAGAGCCCACCGTGACGCTCGCTCCCGCGGCCCTGCGGGGACGCGGAGGCCGAAATCAACAGCTCGTGCTGGCGGCGCTGGTTTCGCTGGCCGAGCAAGCAGCTCGTGGAATCGTTTTGCTTTCCGGCGGCAGCGACGGCGAGGATGGCCCAACCGACGCCGCCGGAGCCCTCATAACCGCCGAAACCTTGCCGGCGGCCCAACGGCTCGGGCTCGACCCCAAGGACTTCCTGAGCCGAAACGACGCCTACACCTTCTTCGACCGGGTGGGGGGGCTCATCCGCACCGGGCCCACCCAGACCAACGTGGGGGACCTGCGAGTGGTGCTGGTCGAGCGGACGTAAGTGCCCCCGGGCCCGGCGGCCGCTGGCGGGCCAGGCCGGTGTCGTAGCCCGTCGGGCGTGCGGATGGCATAATACTGGGCCGGTAGTTGCCGGCGCTTCGCCCCTTGGCCTCCCGGACGAACGGATTTCGCCGGCCGAGGGCTCTCGGCACCCGGAAGGAGTATCCGCAAGATGATGCTCGGATGGCACCGAACCTGGTGGTGCGCCCTGTTCCTAGCGTTTACCCTGGTCGCCCAGTCGCGGGCGCAAAACGGCGACGAAGAGCTGGCCAAAGCCATCGAATTGAAACTCACCGCCAAGTCGCTGGCAGAGCTGGGCGAGGTGGTCCAGTTCTGCGAGGGCGCGCTCTCCAAGGGCTTGTCGCAAGAGGCCGATACCGAGTTCTGCCGCCAGTTGTTGGCCAGCACCCTGCTGCAGCGGGCCGAGGTAATCAGCCAGGCGATCTTTCAGGCCAATCGGCCCGGACCGGCCGCCGCGCGACAACTGGCCCAGATTCGCCAGGTGGCGATTTCCGATCTGCGCCGGGCCGTGGAACAAGACGAAAACCTGGCCGACGCCCAACTGCTACTGGCCAGGCTCCAATCCCTTCCCGGCGGCGACCGCGAAGAAGCCTTGGTGGCCGCCAATCGAGCCGTCGAACTGTTTGAGGACGATCCGCTGACCAAAGCCCGGGCACTCGTCATCCGGGCTCCGTTGCAAAAACTTCCGACCGACCAGCTCGCCGATTTCGGTGCCGCCATTGAGTTGGCACCCAGCGATCTCGAAGCCCGCTTGTCGCGCGGCGCGCTGCTGGTGGAACAGGGCAAGTTCGCCCTGGCGATCGAGGATTTAAACGCGGTGATCGAGGTGGATAGCTCTCAGGCTTCGGCCTTCGAGGCCCGCGGCATCGCCCGGCTGGGGCTGCGCGAGGCGAATCAGGCGGTCGACGACTTGAACCGGGCCATCGAGCTCTCGCCCGAGTCCCCCTTGGCGCACTTTCACCGGGCTCGAGCTCACCTGTTCTTGGGCCAACTCAACGATGCCCTGGCCGATGTAAAGGTGGCCCTCAAGTCGGCTCCCGATAATTTGGCCGCTTTGCTCCTGCGAGCCACGATTGCACACAACCTGCACCAGTCGGACGAGGCGTTGGCCGATTTGAATCGTATTTTGGAATTGCGCCCCGGGCTGCCGATCGCGCTGCGGACCAGGGCCGATGTCTGGGCGGAACAGGGCAAGCTCGGTGAGGCAATCAGCGATCTCGAAGCGGCCCGCGTCGAGCTGGGCAACGATCTGAACCTGCTCGTATCGCTGGGGGCCCTGTACCTGCGGGTAGGCCGGGCGGAAAAGAGCGTCGAAATGTACAGCGCTGCCCTGGCCATCGACGACCAGGTGGCCGTGATTCACCAGGCCCGCGGCGATGCCCTGTTGACCCTCGGCCGCACCGACCAGGCCAGGGCCGACTACGAGGCGGCGATCGACATCGCGCCCGAAAACGCCGGCGCGCTCAACAACCTGGCCTGGCTCCTGGCTACTTCGCCCGACGACCAGCAGCGCAACGGAACCCGGGCCCTCGAGCTGGCCAACCGCGCCGGCGAGCTCACGGAGTTCCAGCAACCCAGTATTCTCAGTACCCTGGCCGCCGCATACGCCGAAACGGGCGACTTCACCAAGGCCATCGAGTGGTCGGAGAAGGCCGTGTCGCTGGCCGAGCCGGGCAGCCGAAGCTCGCTGGAGAAAGAGCTCGAAAGCTACCGTTCCGGCAAACCCTGGCGGGAGCAGCCCGCCACCCCACCGGCCGAGCCCGAGGCTCCTTCCACGCCCGGCGGTTCCCCGGCGGAAACGGCGCCCCCCGACGGCACCAGCCCCAGTGCCACCGATCCGGCCGGGTCGCCATGAACCGCGACCAGGCCTGGCAACTCGTCTGCCAGTACACCCAAAGCGAAAGCCTGCGCAAGCACATGCTGGCAGTCGAAGCCGCCATGCGGGCCTATGCTCGGCAATTCGGCGCCAGCCAAGACGACTGGGGCATCGTCGGCCTGCTCCACGATTTCGACTACGAGCGTTGGCCCGACCCTCCGCGGCATCCCTTGGAAGGTGCCGCCATCTTGGCCTCGCTCGGCTATCCGGAGTGGGTCATTTACGCCATCAAGTCGCATGCCGACTACCTACCCGATTGCCCCCGCGTGAACCTGGTCGACAAAGTGCTTTACGCCTGCGACGAATTAGCCGGGTTCATCACCGCCGTGGCCCGCGTGCGGCCCGAGGGTGTGCGCGGACTGGCGGCTTCGAGCGTGAAGAAGAAGTTGAAACAAAAGGGCTTCGCCGCCAGCGTCTCGCGCGACGACATTACCCGGGGGGCCGCCGACCTGGGGGTCGAGCTCGATCGGCACATTCAGTTCGTCATCGAGGCCCTCGAGGGCATCGCGGGCCAGCTCGACCTCGAAGGCCAACCGAGCGCTTAGAGCACCCGCTTTCGGCCGCCTGTGGGCCCTACTGCCCCACGAACGGTACCGGCACCAGAAAGGCATGCTGCTCGTACAGGCTCCAGATGCCGTGCCAGGACGTGAATTGGCTGAAGTACACCACCAGCACATAGGCCGCGGCCACGGCCAGGCTGAGCCAGGCCGCGGGCCACCGCACCAGTAGCCAGCGGCGCCGCGGGGCCCGCGCGCCGCGCGCGGCAGCCCAACCCACCAACAATCTTGCGGGAAAGATAAACGTGACGAATACCAGGCTGGGCAGCCAGGTGGCCTCGCGAGGAATGAGCTCAATCTTCAGCAAGTGCAGCGGCAGCGCGAATACCAGCGTGATCGTCAGCGCCGCCAGGTACGCAATCGGGGCCCGGCGAAACAGCTCTCGCACCACCCGCGGCTCGAACATCGCCCCAAGCCGACCCTCGGCACCTAGCCGCGCCTGCAAGAACGAGACATAGCCCACCGACCAAGTTAAACCCACTGCCCCCAGCAGCCCCACCAGCGGTGCCCGGCGACCCAGGGCGATTAGCGTCACGGGCGGCCCTAGCCAGACGAGCCCGCCCACGAAACCCTTCAGGCCCAACAGCGCGTAGTGCGGTAAACGCAGTTGGGCCACGAAGTCGCAGACCGCGTCGCGCGAGCGGGCATATAGCCCGCCCTGGCGCACCGCCCGCCACCAGCGCCAAGGGCGCAGCTCGGGCAGGAAAAAATGTCGCAGCCGCCCACCCCGCCAAACGGCCCCCAAGATGTGCAGCACCACCAGCGCCGTGGCCAGGCCCAACCCCAAATTCCACTGGCGCCGGGTCAATTCCTCGGGATGAATCAATAGGGCGCTGGTGCGCAGGCTCGACAAATAACGCAGCGGCAAAAGCCAAAACCAACAGCCGAGCACGATCGATCCCAACCGGGCTGCCTTGCGCACGCCGACAAACCCGGCCCGCAACCGACCGTTGGCAGCCACGCGCCCGCTGCACTCGATCAGGTAGCCCAGGCTCAGTAGTTGCAACACGGGAATCGCGGCCAGCAGGGCCAGGCCACCGGTGAGCGCGGCGGCGCCGAAGAGCCATTCCAGGGACGAGCCGATCCCACCCGCCAGGCGCCAGAGCCAAGGCGCTCGCCGCCCTGGTGCCGCTTGGGTCATCTCTGCGGGGCCTGCGCCGCGGGGCGATTCCCACGGCTCGACCCCCGGCACCACCGCCCAGGCCGAGCGAGCGGGCGAAACCAGCTCGGCCTCGACCGGCGGGTCGTCGAAGGGGGCCGACCATGGGCTCGATGCGGCCATGCGAGATCTTCCCAAACCGTGGCCAGTTCTACCCTGGGTTGTAGCCCAAACGGCTCTTCGAGGCCAATTCGCTCCGGCCATTGCCCAAGATACTCCGCGAAAACGCCGGGGCGATGCGGTTAGATTCCCTCCCCCTCGCTCCTTTTTTGGGAAGACGTCAGGCACGGTGGTTGGCAGCCCGCTCGACGCGAATTATGCTGTTCCCCAGCGGGGGGTGCGCCATCAATCGGGCAAAACCAATCCCCTTGAACCACTGAGGAACGCTGGTGAGTCGTCTCCCCGATCGGGTATCGACCGAGAGGGCTGAATAGCCGTTTCCGCGGTCAACTTCAGCAGCCCCGCCGAGCGGTTTTTTCGCTCGCTCGATCCCGCCAGCCATCTGTATCCGCCTTCAGTGGGCCCGCCGCTTCGATAACCTCGACGGTCTGGGCAGCACCCATGCTTGACCCACGGCTGACCTTCCCCACCGGCCGGTCGCCGCAGTTACTCAAGCGAATCTGCCCGACGGCTCCGCTCGACGACCACACCTTGCGTTTTGCCTACCGATTTTTTTGAGAGCCTACTCCATGAGTCATCGCATTGTTTCGATCTCTCGCCTGGTTTGCTTGCTGGTGTTGGGCAGCTTTTTGGGCATCGTTACACGCTCCGTCGAAGCTGCCTATCCGACGGCCGTCAATTCCACGATCACCGATTCGATCACTCAGGCCAATGTGCAGGTGCTTGGTAGTGCTCCCTCGGTCGCGATGAGCAACCTGTATCAGGCCACGGCAATGGCGCTGGCCAACTCCGCCTCCAGCGCCGCGAACCAGCAAACCGTCGCCAACATCACCGCCCAGGCAGCGACCACGCAGGGTGTCTCGGCCCTGTACACTCTCGACACGGCCGCGACGGGATACAACACGCTCAACTCCATTCTGGGCGTTCCGGCTCCTGCCCGGCAGCCCGGTTCCTCCGCAAGCTCGACCGAAGTACCAGCATCGTCAGCCGCCTTCGTCATTCCTCCCGAAGGCTTTTTGGCCGGTGCGATCCTACTAGCGTTCGATTTCGATGGCGTGCCGGGAGTGGAACCCGATTTCTGGATCCTGGGCGACCAAGGATTCGATTTCTACCGCGACCAATTCGGTAATCTGGCCCTGATTCCGGCGCACTTGCGCACGCTGGGCGATGCCCCGGCGCCGGTTGAGGCGGTGGGCGTTGTGGTCTCCCCCGCGGCGGTCGAGCGGCTCTTCGCGGGCGTTTTCGATGAACCGGAAGGCGCGCCCTCGTTGTCGGAGCGTAGCGCGTTGACGACCGAGGACGAACTTCCTCCGTTTGACCTGATGTTCGGCGTTCGCGATGCGGCCGGCAACGTCGGTTACTTCGGAGCGTATTTGGTGGCGGTGCCCGAGCCCAGCACACTGGCGCTGGTGGGAACGAGCGGCCTGATACTGGCCGCGTGGTCGGCGCTGCGAAGTCGGCTTGCGACGCGACCGCCACGCAGGGAAAGCGGCCCGCGCGTGCGGAATCCGTAACCGCGGAGTCGTATTCTGACCCAAACGCGCTCCGCACGGTGTCGTGCCGAGCGATCGAGCTGCCGTTCTTGGCCCCCGACGAACTCTGGTCGCCCTCGGCGAACCCTTGTTAGCCCCGCTGACTTTTTAGCCCCCGGTGAATGCTTAGCCCCCGGCACTGACCGGGGGCTAATCCAGGAGTCACCCGGCATTGCGCCTGAGCGCCCTTGCGTTTCCTTCTTCCGAACCCTCGCTTCGCGCGAGCCGGGAGCCGGCAACCAATCGCTGCCCGCTACCAGGGCCGGCCCTTTTGGCGAGTACCGCACACGAATACGTCCAGGCCCAGTGCTTCGGCCAGGGCCGCCTTGGCCAACAGGCAGCGGTCGGCGTCTGCGGCCGAGTCGGCGTAGACCACCTGAATGTGATTCGCTTTGTGGCGACCCATCATCTGGTCGCGCGAGACGCCATACGTAACCGCGTGCATGATTGGCCACTGAGACGTAGTCGCTTGCCAGCGGCGCTGGGTCTCCTCGTCCGGCAGGGCAACCACCCCGCCCCGGCCCAGGTCCATTTTCAGCCTGCCTTCCTCCACGTAGACCCGCGACCAAACGATTTCTCCCGGCCGCGAGACCCCCTTGAGCGTACCTCCGCCCAGGCGGAAATACATCGCCGGCTGCCGCTCGCTCGAAGCACCGGCCCAGCCCCCTTCGAAATGCGCGGGCGGGGCCGCCCCGCTAATCAAGAGCACCCAAACGTAGTCGTCCACGGTGCCCGAGCGATCCAGGTCGCCCCAGCGCAGGTCGTGCAAGGTGTTCTCCACCGGCTGCCCCAGCGCGCGGTGCACGCGGTAGGTAAGCAGGCCGTCGAGCCCGGCGCACTCGTCCACTTCGTTGAAATGCGGCAGCGGCTCACCCTCGTACAGAATGCGGCTGCCATCGCGGCTGGTCACCGGCGGCCGCTCCGTGTTGTTCAGTGTTCCCTCGACCAGGTCGCTGGCGGGCAGCAAGTCCTTGAGCCCCTGTTGGTACTGAATGCCGATGGTGTGACAGCCGAAATCGTCGGCCAAACGCAGGGCGGCCACATACATTTTGCATTGCCAGTGAATCTGCTCGTCGGTCAGATCGGCGTCGGGGTCGGGGCCGGTGTGAAACGTCATCCCCCGTTCGCCCATCCACCACCGCACGTCGTGAGCCTCTTTGTCGCTCACTTGTGTGGTTTCGTAATACAGGGCCGACTGGCTGAGCCGCTCTTTGAACACCCCCGTGGGGTTGAGCAAGTGATCGGGAATGATCGCGTTGAACATGCCCATGCAGCCTTCGTCGAAGACCCCCATGATGGCCTTCTCGCGCTGAAGCTGCGCCGCCAACTTTTCGGCCAACCGGCGCACGGGCGCGGGAACCTTGATCTTCGACAACGCCCGGGCATGGCTCTGGGGGTGGCGCACGGCGCCCTTGGCCAGCCATCGCTGCAGGTTACTGGTGAAAAAACGGTCGGTGAAATCCTCGCTCCACAAGGTGGAATAGTTCACTCCGGCTTTGGTGAGCGAACCGTTCAGGTTGAGCATGCCCACCAGCCCCGGCCATTGGCCCGACCAGTTGGCCACCGTGAGAATCGGGCCCCGGTGCGTGGTCAACCCTGGCAGCACGTGGTGCGAGTATTGCCAGACGGCCTCGGCCACGATGAGCGGAATTTCCGGATCGAGCTGCGCGAACACCTCCAGCCCGCGCCGCTGCGAATCGATGAAGCCGTGTCCCGCCTCGGGCAGGTACTCGTGTCCGCGCACCAGCTGGTAGCCGGCCCGCTCGACCGCGGCGCCCAGGGCCGCCTCCATGGCCTGCTGAGCCGCCCAACACATGCGGTTGGCCGCCGGCCGCAAATCGCCGCTGGCCACCAGGGCCACCTTGCGAGTCGCCGGTTTGGCTGCCGCCTTGCCACGCGAGGTCTTGGCAATCATCGAGTGCTACTCCGCTGTAACTTGACCGGCCGCGAACCGCATCGCACGCCGCGACCCAGCCGCGGGCCGCCTGGTTCCGGTCCGCCGATCGACCCATGATAGTTGGCCTGCCTACCTGCTCCAAGCAAGCACGGCCAAGACGATTCTGTACCCCCGGGGTCGATGGTTCGGCGGTGGGGCCAATCGATTCCTGGCCGGTGCCGGTTTGCCGCGAACGGGGGATCGCTAGAGGGCTTCGCGCTGTTGCCGAGCCGCCGCGATGGTGTTGGCCAGCAGCATGGTTACCGTCAACTGCCCGACCCCGCCCGGCACCGGGGTGATCCAACCGGCTACTTGCCGGACCGCCTCGAAATCGACGTCGCCCACCAGGCCGGCGTCCGTGCGGTTAATGCCCACGTCGACCACGGCCGCGCCCGGCTGAACCATGTCGGCGGTCACGAATCTCGGCTGCCCGATCGCCGCCACCAAAATGTCGGCCTGGCGGGTAAGCGCCCCCAAATTGCGTGTGCGGCTATGGCACACCGTAACCGTGGCGTCGGCGCCGCGCTGCATCAGCAAATTGGCCAACGGCTTGCCGACAATATCGCTCCGGCCCAGTATCACCACGTGTCGCCCGGCGATTTCGATGCCGTTGCGAACCAGAATTTGTTGCACGCCGTGAGGGGTGCAGGGCAGAAACCGCGGGCGCCCCTGTACGATCAGGCCCACGTTCTCCGGGTGAAAGGCGTCGACATCTTTGCTGGGGTCCACCGCCCGGAGCACTCGCGTGGCGTCGATCTGGGCGGGTACGGGTAGTTGCACCAGAATTCCATGCACGCCGGAATCCTGGTTGAGCTGTGCGACCAGGGCCAACAAATCGCCGGTCGAAGCGTCTGCCTCGAGGCGGTGCAGTTGGCTCTCTAGGCCTACCCGCTGACAGGCATTGCGCTTGTTGCGCACATACACTTCGCTGGCCGGGTCGTGGCCGACCAACACGGCCGCTAAGGTCGGAGTAATCCCGCTTTGCTGGAGAAGCTCGGCCGCTTGCCCGGTCAACTCGGTCTGAATCGTGCGGGCAAGCTCCCGCCCATCTAACAGTTGCGCCGTCACGTTTCGCCTCTGGGCTGCTCGAGTACCGCGGCGGAATCGCCACCCGGATTCTGGCGCGAAGCGGTTGGGAAGTTGGCAGTGGGCATTCTAAATCATGCGATGCGTTCGGCTAGCAAACCTACCAGCCGACGAGGGCCCCGATGCCTTGCATTGCCAGCGCCGCATAGATCGAGGCGACCAGGTCGTCGGCCATGATGCCCCAGCCCCCCGGCAGTTTTTCCGATTGGCGAGCGGGGGGCGGCTTGACGATATCGAACACTCGATGCAGCACGAAACCCAGCAGAAGCCAACCCAGGCTCAAGCGCGGCACTCCCAGCAGCACCCAGGGCAGCGTCACCAACTCGTCCCAGACAATCCAGCCTGGGTCTTTCAACCCTGCCTGGGTCGCGGCCCGCGTGCAAAGCGGCACCCCGACGAGCCACAGACCAAGCAGAATGGCGACCACCATCCAGGCGCTCGGCAACTGGTGTAGCCCCCAAGCGAGGGGCAATCCCCACAGCGTTCCCACGGTGCCCGGCATAATCGGCGATCGACCGGCCCCCAGGCCGCTCGCCAGCCAAGCCTCCCAGCCCCAGGGGGCCTGGCCAAACCGAGGTTGCGAAGTTTTGGGCCTACGAGCCATGGCCAGGATGCTAACGCCTTGGCGCACCAATAGTAAAGTAGGGCCCGGCAGTCGCAGCCCCTGGACCCCCGACTGGCAAACTACAGAACCCGTAGCGACTTTACGGCCCTCGCAGTAAGATTGGCACTAGCGGCATCTGAAAATGCCGACATAGATTATCAACGTACTGATGTTTTTTCCGCGGCATGGCGTGTATCGGGCCAGACGTGCATCGGGCCAGAACGGTACGGCCGGGCCGAAAACACTTGGCGGGGATTTGCGATGTCGGAAGAAGCCAAGCTGAGCCCGGTCGAGGGGGTCAAGTCCGACAGTCGATTCTTGCGCGGCACGATCGGCGACGAGTTGCTCGACGGCAACGAGGCATTTGGCAAAGACAACGCCCAACTGCTCAAGTTTCACGGCACCTACCAGCAAGACGACCGCGATAGTCGCGCCTCGCGCGATGGCGGCAAATCGAAACGCTCGTACATGTTCATGGTCCGCACCGCCATTCCCGGCGGCAAACTGACCAGCGCCCAGATGCTCGCCGAGCTCGACCTGTGCGACGAACTGGGCAACACCACTCTGCGGGCGACCACGCGCCAGGGCTTGCAACTGCACGGCATCGTCAAGAGCGACTTGAAGCAAACGATTCGCCGCATCAACGATTGTCAGATGACCACCCTCTCGGCCTGCGGCGACGTGGAGCGCAACGTCATGTGCTGCCCCGCGCCGTATTGCAACGACCCGGTGCACAGCGAGCTTCAGTCGCTGGCCGACCAGTTGGCCGCGCACCTGCGCCCGCGAACCCGCGCCTACCACGAAACCTGGCTCCGTGACCTGGAGACCGGCGAAGACGAGCTGGTAGGCGGCGGCAGCGATGGCCACGAGGTGGAGCCGATTTACGGCCCCACTTACCTGCCCCGCAAATTCAAAACCGCCATTGGCCTGCCGGGCGACAACTGCGTCGACCTGTATTCCAACGACCTGGGACTGCTGGCCATTTGCCAGGATTTTCGCGTCGTTGGCTACAACGTGCTGGTGGGCGGTGGGTTTGGCGTTACGCCCAGCGCGGCCAAGACCTTTCCCGCCCTGGCCCAGCGGATGACCTTCGTGACCCCCGACCAGGTCATCGACGTGGCCACGGCCATCGTCATGGTGCAGCGCGATTTCGGCAACCGGTCCGACCGCAAGGTGGCGCGTCTCAAGTACCTGTTGCACGAGCGAGGGCTGGATTGGTTCAAGTCGAAAGTCGAAGAGTACTCCGGCCTGCGACTGCCCGAGCCTCACCCGGAAGACGTCTGGGGCTTCGATGACCACATGGGCTGGTCTGCCCAGGGCGATGGCCGCTGGTTCTACGGTTTGAACATCGAGAATGGCCGAATCCTGGACCGCGACGATTTCCGGCTCAAGTCGGCTCTGCGGGCGATCTGCCGCGAATTGGCCCCGCCACTGCGGCTTACCTCGCACCAGAGCCTGTTGTTTTGCGACATTCGGCCTGAAGATCGCGCGCGGCTGGAAGCGATTTTGATCGAACACGGCGTCAAGCGGTCGGAAGAGATTTCCAATGTACGCCGCTGGTCGATGGCCTGCGTGGCGTTTCCCACCTGCGGACTGTCGATCACCGAAAGCGAGCGGGTGCTGCCCGGCCTGATGGACCGCCTGGAAGTGGAGTTGGCCAAGCTGGGGCTGAGCCAAGAACGGTTTACGGTGCGCATGACCGGCTGCCCCAACGGCTGCGCCAGGCCCTACAACTCCGATATCGGCCTGGTCGGCAAAACGGCCGGCAAATACACGGTGCTAGTTGGCGGACGGTTGCTGGGGAACCGGTTGAACTTTATCTACAAAGACCTGGTGCCTCTGGAAGAACTGGTGCCCACGCTGGTTCCGCTGTTCGTCTACTTCAAGGCCGACCGGCAGCCGGAAGAAACCTTTGGCGATTTCTGCAATCGCAAGGGGGCCGAAGACCTGTTGGCGTGGACCGAGCAGTTCGCCGCCGCGCAGGCCTAATACCGGCTGCTCAGGCCGGATCGCTGTGGCTCGGCCCCGGCCAGGTCTGCCGGCCCCCCCGGCTGCGCGGTTCCTGTGGCCTGAAGCTCGCCGGGCAACCCCAACTGCAATTGCACCATGTGGCGATACCGGGGGCTGGATTCGAGCAGTTGCTCGTGGGTGCCCTGCGCCGCAATGCGTCCGTCTTCGACCAGCAGAATGCGGTCGGCGTGCAGAATGGTGCTGAGCCGGTGAGCGATTACAAAACTGGTGCGCCCTCGCAGCAAGGATTCCAGGCTCTGCTGAATGAGCCGTTCGCTCTCGGTATCCAGATTGCTCGTGGCCTCGTCCAGAATCAGAATCCGCGGGTTGGCCAGCACCGCCCGGGCAATCGCGATGCGTTGTCGCTGACCGCCGCTGAGGCGCACCCCTCGCTCGCCGATAATGGTTTCGTAGCCGCGGTCGAGCCCACGGATAAACACGTCGGCGTTGGCGATCTCGGCGGCCTGGCGAATGGCCTCGGGCGCGGCCTCGCGCACGGCATAGCTGATGTTGTCGGCCACGCTCCCATCGAACAGGAAAATATCTTGCTCTACGATTCCGAGAATTCGCCGATAGCTTTCCACGTCGATCGAGCGCAGATCGACCCCGTCGAGCAGTACCCGGCCCTCGGTCGGATCGTAGAACCGGGCAATCAGGTTGCAGAGCGTGGTTTTTCCCGCTCCACTGGGGCCGACCAGGGCCACGAGTTCGCCGGGCGCCACGTCGAGATCCACCTGGCGAATCACATATTCGCTGGCACGGGGGTAGCGAAAGCTGACATCGGCCAGCGTTACCCGGCCCGGCACCTCGGCCGGTCGCAAGACAAGCGCCCCCGGAGGCGAGGGCATTTCCCGCGGTTCGGCCAACAGGTCGAGCACCCGGTCCAAGCCGGCCAGGTTGTTCTGAAACAGCGTGGCGGTGCTGGCCAGAACCGCCAAGGGCCCCAACAACATGGCCAGATAGGCCAGAAACATGGTCAGGTCGCCCAACGTCAGTTGGCCGTCGAGCACCCGCGACCCGCCGTACCACATCAGCGCGGCCGAGGCCAGGGGAATTAGAATCTCCCACACCAGTTCCACGGTGCGGGCCCACCACCACACATTCAGTTCCTGTCGAGCCATCAGGTTGTTGCCGCGCAGGAAGCGATTGGTTTCGCTTTTCTGTCGGCCAAAGGCCCGTACGACCCGCATGCCGGCAAAAGCCTCGGTGGCATGGCTGTCGACCTGTTGCCGCTGCTTGCGCACATCGCGATACAGCGGACGGATGCGGCTGATCCAGGTTCGGTGGGTGAAGAACACCACGGGCAAGAGCACGAGCGAGCCGGCCAAGAGCCGCCAATCGACCCAGGCCAGCACGGCCAGGCTGCCCACCAATTGCACCAGGGCCCTCCAGGGGTTGTAGAGCATGCTGAAAACCAGTTCGCCGGCGCCCCCGGCATCGTCGCGGAGCATGCTGGTAACCCCGCCCGACTTGAGCTCTTGCACGCGGTGCAGCGGCAGCCGTACGGCGTGTTCAAACACCCGGCGGCGGATCAAGGTTTGCACCCGCCGCGAGGTGAGCGTGGCATACCACCGCCCCCACAAATGAATCAGCGCATCGACCAGCGAGAGCGTAATCACCGTCATTGCCACCACTGCCAGCAGACGATAGCGGTCGGCCGGCGGGGTCCAGTAGCGCAGCACCTGTTCTGGCAACGGGTGGCCTAGCAGCACATTGTCGATCAGAACCTTGGTCGCGGCGGGCGGTATCAACTTCAGCACCGTCGATACCGTGAGCGTGGCCAGGGCGAAATAAATCGCCCCCCGCTGCGGCCCGATGAGTGCCAAGAACTGGCGCAGCAGCGTCAGGAACGATCGTTGCCGGGGCTGGGCCGGGCGAACGTCGCCGTGCGGCACCGCGACCGCGGCAACTTCACCCCGCCGGCGACGCTCACGCAGTTGCTGCCGATACTCCTGAAATCGCCGCCGACTGGTAAGGGAACGAAAGGCCATGGCGGCTCGCTAAGCCAAACCTGAAAAAAGGATCGCACCCGCGGCGATCTCCGGCACCGATGCCTTCAGCCTAACACCCGGCGCCGGGCTTGGGCAGATGCCACCCGCGGGGCGGGGGCCACCCGACCGCCCCCCTCGAGGACCCGCGAGCAGGCTAATCAACCGGCAAAGCACGCGGCCGTTCGCCGTCGGCGTAGCACCACCGCTGCACGTCGGAGCGGTTCTGCTGGCCCAGGCCGGTCTCGAGCCACTCGGGCCGCTCGGGCCGCAGGACGACCAGTTCTTGTAGCTCGATTTCAACCGGTTTCCGTGAAAGCGGGTCCATCGGTTGCCAACCGACCTGCACGGATTCAACCCGCTCGCGGCTTCGCCAGCCGCGCTTTGGAGCGAAGTGGGTGAGAAACAGCGGGTTATCGAGATCGACGGCACTGACCAGGTAGTCGTGCGACAAACCGTCCATGGGCAGCGGCAACGGGCGGACCACGGTCCGCCCCCCTTCCAGCCGCAGCGCCACGAGCGTGTAGCCCGGCTTGCGGCAGCCCCAAAGCGATGTCTCGGCGGCCCGCAGACGTACTCGCAACAGTTCCGAAGCTCGACAGCGGTCGCCGGCCAGCTCGATCGAACAGCCACGATTTTCGCCGGGATGAAACCGCTCGCTGGCTGATTCCGAAAGCCGCTCCTCGCGCCAAACGCGCCGTCCCGCGGTGCGCTTGAGGACCGCGTAGCTCGGCTCGGGAGGGGCGGCCAAGCGGTAGTGCTCGAGCAACCAGCCGAACAAGGCCGTGGTGCGCGTAACCACCGAGACCTGATCGGTGGAAATGGCCTGCCGATAAACCAGCACCGGCAGCTCGGCCAGGGGCTCCAGTCGCTCGAGCGTCCCGCGGACCAGGCTCGGATTATGGGCCTCGGTCGGCAGGATGCTGTAGCACGGATTGCGCTTGCCGGCCAGGCGTCCGATTTGACCCCCATAAGGCCAGACCAACAATTCCTCGCCCGGCAGATCGCGAGCCGCTTGGCTCGCCGCCTCCAGGCCGGGATCGCCAAACACGATACGCGGCGGTCGCGCATCGACGCGAAGGAGCGACGCCGCCTTCAGTTTCCAACCGTCGTTGAAGGTTTGGCTCAGCAAGTAGGGAATCATGACGAGCGCGGCTGGAATCAGGGGCAGCCAAAACAGGGATGCCACCGGCTGGCTCGACGCCCGCGGCCGATGCTGGTGGCCTGGCGATGCCTGGGCCACACCGGGCTGCCAAGCCGCCAAGCCCATGGCGGGCAGGAGCACGCCGGCCACGAAAGTGCCGGGGGCCAACGCGGCCCAAACGTGGAACAGGTCGCTGCGCGTGATTCCGTAGCGCACCATGACCGCGCTATAGGCCAGGGTCGCTAGCAGAGCAACCAAGCGCGGATCGACCGATCGACCGCTGGCCACTTGCCGGCGAAGCGCCCACCATACCCCCGGACCGATGATTAGCGCACCCAGCAGAGGAAGGGCCAACAGCGATAATTCCAGTGGGCCGCCGGGGTAGGCCCAGGCGGTTTGGTAGCTCTGGCTCAGCTCCCAGCTTTCGCTCAAATAGCGGCGCCAGGTCGCAGCCACCAGGGCCGGCGCGAGAAACAGGAAGCACCCCAGACCGCCCCAGAGCCAGCCGGAAGCGATCCCGCGGCGCACCGCTCGCGCGGATGCCGTCGCCGAGCGGCCGAGCGCGACCAGCGCCGCGGCGGTGCCTAGCCCCAGCGCCGCCAAAGTAAGCATGCCCAGCTCGAACGAATAGGTGGTCAACAGCGCCGGCGCCAGCAGCCAACTGCCGCCCCCCCATAGTCGGCGGCAGACAGGGCTTTCGAACCAACCACCGGCCGCGGCGAACGCGCCGCCCCAAACCGCCACGAGCGGCAGCATTGGCTTGACCTGAGTGGCTTTGAACTCGCCCGGCGCAGCCACCACGAGAAGCCAGGCCAGAAACAACCCGGCCCGAAGCTCGAAGCTGGCCCCGCTGGCGCGGAGCAGGTACCACAGCCCAGCCAACACCAGCAGGGTGCCGGGCAGGTCGTACCAGCGGACGATCGAAGCCATGTCGCGCCGCGGCAGCACCAGCCCCAGCCCGTGCAGCGCCTGGTAAGTGGGCCCAAAATTAAAGGTGAAATCTCGCCCGGAAACTCGGCCATCGGCCAATTGCGATTCCAGGTCGACCTGCCACGCGGTGTCGTAATGGCGATAACGATTGACGATTGCCGTGCCCAGAAAAACCTGGTACGGCAGCGCGGCCAGACACCCCGCCAGCAGGCCCATGGACAACAACAATCGCCCGTCGCTCGGCAGTTTCACGTATTCCGGGCCTCCTCAACGTTTGCTGGCTCTGGCATTGCTTCCCGACTCTGGCACTTCGGCTGGTGTGGCTGGTGCGCCAAACGCACGTGTCCGCACGGCGGCGGCCCCCCCTAAGGGCGAAGCAATCCAGAATATCGTCACCCTTGGCCGGCCGCGAATCCGGGCCCGGCCGAAGCCCCGCGGGCCGCCATTGGTTCGAGCGATCGGCAAACCGGCCGAGTATGATGCCAGGTACCGAGATTTCGCCGGGGCTCTCGTTTTCGCTCGTCCCGGACGAGATCGTGCTCGGCACTCGTTCCTCGGCAGCGCGCGGCATGGTGGAAAGCCAAAGTACCTCGAGCGACGGGCCGCGCGATGCCTGGGGCGACCGCCAGGACATTCGCTACCGGCCGCTTCACCCGCTCAAGGCCGCGCTGGCCCGCACGGCCGACGCCCTGGGCCTGACCGGCTGGTCGCTGCGCCGGCTGCTCGAGCGCTACGGCTGCTACATTCGGGCGGTCAACTACCACGATGTAATCGCCGCGCACGCCGACGGCCTCGAGCGGCAAATGCGCTGGTATGCCCAGCATTTTGTGCCCGTCGGCGCGACGGAACTATCCGAGCTGTTGGCCGGGCGCTGGCAGGCGACGCGCCCCGGATTGTTGATTAGTTTCGACGACGGCTGGCGATGCCAGGCCCGCGTGGCGGCCCCCATTCTGGAACGCTACGGGTGGCGCGGCTGGTTCTTGGTACCAGTCGGGTTTCTCGATGAACCTCGGGCCGAGTTCGTTCGCCAGCAACCTCGCGGCGGCGAACTGACCCCCATGAGCTGGGACGAGCTACGGTCGCTCGATCGTCAGGGTCACGTGGTGGGCTGCCACACCTATAGCCATCACACCTTGCCGCCCGATACGCCCACCGAGGTGCGCGAGCGCGAACTGGTGTACGCCAAACGGCGATTGGAAACCGAACTTGGGCACCCGATCGAGAGCTTTTCCTGGGTCTGGGGGCGCGAGGGGGACTACCACGCGCTGGCCGCCCGGGCCATCGCACAGGCGGGTTACCGGCAAGCCTTTCTGACCACGCCCGGGCTGATTCACCCTGGTAACAACCCGACCCGACTCCCGCGCACCAATGTCGAGGCCCGGTTTCCGCTGTGGCTGGTCCGCTACCAGCTTTCGGGCATCCCCGACGTGCTGGGCAGTGCCAAACGGCACCGGATCGAGGCCCGGCTCGGTGCGTCCAGCTAGGCGGGAATTTCGATCCAGCAGCCCTTGTTGGCGCTTTCCAGCACCGCATCGCAAACCCGCTGCGTATGCAGTGCGCAGCGAAAGTCGGGCTGGACCGGTTTGCCGGTTTCCAAACTCTTGAGGAAATCGGCCAGGGCGTTGATGAAGGTGTGCTCGTAACCGATGGTGCAGCCGGGCACCCACCATTTGTCCATGTAGGGGTGCTCGAAATTGGTCACGTGAATCCGCTGCCAACCGGTCAGGTGGCTCTCGATTTTCTCGCCGGTCTTGGGGTCGGCGTATTTGAAGTACTGCAAGATCTGAGGATCTTCCAAATCGAAGAACACGCTTCCCCGCTCGCCGTTGAGCTCGAAGGTGTTGTAGTTTTTCCGTCCGCGGGCGTAGCGCGTGCTTTCAAAGGTGCCCATCGACCCGTTGGCGAACACCGCCAGAAACATACAGGCATCGTCGATGCCTACCGGCTGCATTTTGCCCGTCAGGGCATGCGTTCGCTGTTTGACAAAGGTTTCGGTCGCGGCGGAGACGCGGGCAATGGGTCCGTTGAGCCACTCGGCGGTATCGATCGAGTGGGCCAACAGGTCGCCGGTGACGCCCGAGCCGGCCACGGCCGCATCGAGCCGCCATAGGGCCTGCCCCCCCTGGGGCACATCCTCGGCAATGGTCCAATCCTGCAGGTACGTGGCCCGGTAATGGAATGGCCGGCCGATGCGCCCCTCGTCGACCACTTGCTTGGCCAGGCTAATGGCGGGCACCCGGCGGTAGTTGAACCAAACCATGTTGGGCACGCCGGCCTTTTCGACGGCGGCGGTCATCTGCTCGGCCTCGGCCACGTTCATGGCCAAAGGCTTTTCACAGAGGATCATTTTTCCGCGCTTGGCCGCCTCGAGCACAATTTCCAGGTGGGTGTTGTTCGGCGACCCGATATCGACCAGGTCGATGTCGTCGCGAGCCACTAGCTTGCGCCAGTCGGTTTCATACGAGGCGTAACCCCAGTTGGCGGCGAAGGCCTTGATTTTTTCCTCGTTCCGGGCACAGCAGGCCTGGAGCACCGGCCGCCGGTCTAAGGAAAAAAACTGGCTCACCTGGCGATACGCGTTGGAGTGGGCGCGGCCCATGAAGCCGTAGCCGATCATGCCCACGCGGAGCGGCTGAGACATAGCTGGTTTCTCGTCAAGGAATTCCGGGAGCCCGAAAACACAGCGGCGGCACGCGCGTCCGCTGGCCGAACCGATGCGTTAACCGTACTGGGCGGCGAGGGCGTCGATCGCCGTTTTACACTTGGCGGTCGCGGCCCAGGCGTCGGGCCAGAAACAGAGATCGATCGTCCACCAGTCGTCGGGCGAGCCCGCGGCGGCCAGGGCAGGCATGAACTCGTCGAACTTCAGATTGCCCTCGCCGAACGGCGGATGGGTGCTGGTGTGGTTGTCGTGGAGCGAACCGTCGGAATCGATCAGGTGCAGCCGGCCGATCTTACCCTTTAAGCGCTCGGCCAACTCGCGAATACCGCCCGCCAAAGTTTCGCGCTCGCCCGGTTGCCGGGCACCGTGCACCGCCACCATGTTGGCATGGCAGGTATCGAACATGACGTAGAAGTTGTCGTGCCCCACTCGGTCGAGCACGCGGAAAATGTCGCTGGGTTTATTGAAGGCGAAACCCGGCTCGAATTCCCAGACCACGCGAATGCCTTGCTGCGCGGCTTCTTCGGCGCAGCGCCGCCAGGTAGCCGCCACGCGGGCCAGGGCTTCGTCGTAGGGAACCACGACGTCTTTTTTCGGTTCGCCGGGTACCTGGCCCAACACACCGGGATCCTCGGTGGTGTCGACCCGAATCACCTCGATCCCCAAGTCGCGGCAGAACTCCAGATTCTTGCGAAAGGTGCTCAGGTACGAGGCGTCGTCGGGCGCGGTGATCAACCGCTCGCTCCACAGGTCGGCCGCCAGGCCGCTGCAGCCCATGCCGCGGGTTTCCCAAAGCGAGCGAACCTGGGCTCGCTCCTCCTTGGTCTTTTGCAGGTCGGGGTTCGGATGCACCCCAAAGCCGCCCAGCTCGAGCCCGTCGAACCCCAGGGCGTGCAGTTTCTCGACGACTTCGGCAAAGGGAATGGGGTTGTCGGCGTAGGGCCCGATCGAGTAGGCCCAGGTGCCAATCGAAATCCGCTTCGACATGGGGGTCGCGCCCTCCGTTAACCTTCGGTAAGGAATTGGGCCACGTCAGGGGCCCTGAGCCTGGTTCGCCGATCTTGGATCGCTGCCGAATACGGCTTCTGGCCGGGCGGACCGCTACGCGCCGCGGTGCGCGCCCAGCTTGGGTAAATGAGCGTGAACGTGCGGGCCGAAATAGCGGAGCGACACCAGGGGTTCGCTGCCGGTATTGGCCACTTCGACCCCCGCCGACGCGGCCTCGGCCGAAATGAACACTTCGTCCTCGGTTTCCTCGCCGAACCGAATCATGGCCGGCGTTTGCAGGGCCAGCTTGCCCAGGGTGCCCTTGCCCTGCACCGTAATCCAGCCGCTGGCGCCGGGGTCTTGCAAGCGGCACCTGGCCCCCGGCTCGACCGTAAGCTCTTTGGCGCTAAAGAGCTGCTCTCCGTCGATCGTGCCGTAGACGATCCAGCGGTCGGTGTAGCCCTTGCCGCTGCGCTCGGGGTCGACGATCGGCTCCAGATAGTTGTGCTCCTTGAAGTGGGTATCGACGTTGCGATCCCAGTCCAACTGCCCCACGATGAAGTCGAGATCTTGGTGCTTCTCCGGAGGCATGTCTTTTACCAGCAGCGACCAGGGCACATAGCGCCCCTCGACCAGCGACTGGAACATGCCAAACACGTCCGACCCCCACTGCGGCTCGTAGGTACAGAGCGAACCCGGTGCATGCAGCACCCCGGGAGGAATGAGCCAGCCGGTGCCGCGCTTGAGCCGGTACGCCCGCGACAGGTCGAGCATGCCGTTGTCTCCCTGGTTCCAATTCTCCAGGCAGCGGCGTACGTCGGCCTTGGTCGTGCCAGGCTCCAGCCCCATAAAGGTGTAGGCAAAGTTGTTGTCCACATTGTTGAGCTGCGGGGGGAAGTAGTAGCTCTCGGGCTTGCCCTCCTGGCCGACCAGCTTGGCATCTTGAAACCGCTGGTGCATGTGGTGGGGAATGGGCCCCATGTTGTCGAAGAACTTGGAGTACACGGGCCAGCGGCGGTACTGAGAGAACATGGCCTGGCCGATCAGCCGATTGCCGGCCTCGGCCACGGCGTCGCGCAGCAGGAACCGCTCCCCTTCAAAAGCGGCGTAACTGAGCCCCTCGTCGGGAACCCGGCCCTCGTTGGCGGCCTCGGTGGTGCTGGCAAACCACCGCTCGTCGATGCCGCCTCGGTTGGCGCCGTAGGCGTAGTAGTCGCTGGGATGCAGCTTGATGCGATGGCCCGGGTGCAGGAAGCTGCGCGGGACCCAGGTGGGGGTTAAACGCAAAAGGCCGCCGCCGGCATCCAGAGCCCGGTCGAGCAGCCGGCCGACATTGTCGCGAGGCGAAACTTTCGAGGCTTGAATCATCACGCTTGCTAACTCCTGCACCAATCGACCCATCGATGCGGGGCGCCGCCGCTGGCCGCGGCGCGAGTCACGGCCCGACCGCACACCGGCGGTAGTCAACCCCACCGCCGCCTCCGCGCCCCCCGGCATCCGCCGCAAACCCCGCGAGAACCAGCCTGTCTTGGAAACCGCCTAGTTTTAAACCGCGCCCCGCCGGTTCGCAACTCGCCCACAAAGCCACTACCCTGGAAAGCCTTGCGCGGGCGGCGTACATTCACCGCGATGCTCGCCGTGGGCGGGGCGCCCGCCATGCCTGGGGCCACGCCTCGTGCCGACAAACCGAAATGCCCAGGGGGGGGATTGGGGTCATGGCTTGGAAAACCTGGATTCTCACCGACGCCGACAGCGACACCTATGTGGAGCAGCTGCGCCTCGGTCCCCGCGACGTGGGCGGAGCCGCCGAAGGCTATAGCGTCCGCAAACGGACCCTGCGAGGCGGACTGCGCGACGGCGTCGACGCGGTCGAAATCGATAACGGATCGCTCAGTTTCACCGTCCTCCCCACCCGGGGAATGGGCATCTGGAAAGCCCGCTCCGGCGAACTGGAAATCGGCTGGAAGGCGCCCGTCCGTGGCCCGGTTCACCCCCGCTTTGTGCCGCTCACCGAGCCGAGCGGCCTGGGCTGGCTACAAGGGTTCGACGAGCTGCTGGTTCGCTGCGGATTGGAATCCAACGGCGGGCCGGTCCACGACGACCAGGGCCGGCTGCTCTATCCGCTGCACGGCCGCATCGCCAATCAGCCCGCCCATCGAGTCGAGCTCTCCGTCGACGGCGAGCATGGCGACATTGCCCTGATGGGCGAGGTCGACGAGTCGCGCTTGTATTCCCAGAAACTGCGGCTGCGCTCCACGATTTCAACCCGCATCGGCGAGACCGGGCTGAAAGTGGTCGACGAGGTCATCAATCTCTCGGCCGAACCGGCCGAGCTGGAGCTGTTGTACCACGTGAATTTCGGGCTGCCGCTGCTGGACCCCGGCTCGCACGTGGTGCTGCCGGCCAAGACGGTCGTTCCCTGCAACGATCGGGCTGCCGAGGGTGTGGGCAGTTGGTACCACTACCTGCAGGAAGAAGCCGGCTACACCGAGCAGGTTTACTTCTTCGAGCTGTTGGCCGACCACGATGGCTGGACTCGGGCCTTGCTCCGCAATGCCCACGGCAACCTGGGAGTGAGCCTGGTTTACAACACGGCCCAGCTTCCGGCGTTCACCGTCTGGAAGAGTACCCAGATGGCCAGCGACGGCTACGTGACGGGGCTCGAGCCGGCGACCAACTACCCGAACCCCCGCACCTTTGAGGCCAGCCAGGGGCGGGTCATTCGCCTGGAAGGGGGCGAGCAGCGCCGGTTCGAGGTACGCCTGGAGATTCACACCCATGCCGAGAGCGTGGCCGCGGCCGAGCGGGCGGTGAAAGCCATTCAGGGTGAAACCGCGACCAAGATCTACGAACGCCCCACCGCGCCCTGGTCGGTTACCTGACCCGTCCAACGGCCCCCGGCGCAATCGGGCAGCTTTCCGCCCAGGGGCCTCCGTCGGCGGCCGGCGCGGCTCGGTCGCCACCCGGGCACCGGGGGAGATCAAGCGTTTGCGACGCTGCGGTCGAGTACCACGGCCGTACCATAAACATACAGCTCGGCCGCGCCCGCGGCGACCGAACTGGTGGCGAAGCGCACGTTGAGAATGGCGTTGGCCCCCTGCGCTTGGGCCTCGGCCACCATCCGCCCCACGGCCTCGCGGCGCGATTCGGTGAGCAGTTCGGTGTAGCCTTTGAGCTCGCCGCCGAACATGTTTTTCAGGCTCGCGGCGATGTCGCGCCCCACGTGTTTGGTGCGGACCGTGTTTCCCTGAACGAGCCCTTTGACTTCCACGATCCGGTAGCCAGGGACCGACTCGGTATTTACCAGAAACATGTTGCCGCAGCCTATCTACTATCTAGGTTCAACCAAACACCGGTCCACAGCCGGCCAACGATCACTCGGGCGGCGGAGATTCTACCGTCCGCCCCTGGGAAGAGAAAGCAAACGCCCTTGCGGGGGCGATCCACCTGGCCCTCTCTGGCGGCGGTCGCTGGCCGGGCGGGCGATCAGAATTCCAGTTCGTCGAAGGCGCGCAGGCCCATTCGCATCGGCAGAATCGTGGCCGCGGCCCCCAGCAGCAGGCTGGCCGCGGTGCCCAGCCAAACCCAGCGCTCGAGCCGGGCAGGGTCGACCCAGCCGGACCCGCCCTCAGATTGCCAGGCGGCCACGTAAAAGTGGCACGGGATGGCGGCCAGCGACACCACCGCCACGATAAACAGCGAACTGACCACCAGGTTCAAGGTACCGCCGAAACCGGCGGCGATTTTCGAGGGCGATTCTTCCCGCAGGTTGGGCATTTTCGCCCCCAGCCCGACGGCAATTCCGGAAAGCCCCGCGCAGAGAATCCAGCACACCAACAGGTGCACGAACATAACCATCGGAAGCACCCTCAGCATCAGATCGCTGAGCACCACCAGCACGGTCGAGGCCAGGGCCGAACCGAGCGAGGCAAACAAGAACTTGCCCCACAGAATCGTGCTGCGGCGAATGGGAAGCAGCCCCAGGATCCAGAACCGCCGCCCCTCGAGACTGATCATGGGAAACACGAATCGGCTGGTGAAGGTCGACAGAATCAGGCCAACCACCGCCAGATTCAGAAAGCTGACCATATTCACCCAAGTTGCCTGGTGCACGTCGTAGCGGAACCGCCGCACGTTGACGAAATACAGCCCCAGCAGCCCCAGAAAGATCAAAAACTGCGACCACTGCACCGGGTCGCGGCGGAACAGGCGCAGGTCTTTGATCACCAAGAGCCGCATTTGAGGAGAGAGAAACACCACGGCCCGTTCGACCAGGCCGTCGATCCAGGCCCCCCGTAGTCGCCGCTTAGGGCTGCCAAAAGCGTGCAGCGCCTGGTAGCCGGGGCGAAACACTCGGGCGGCCAGGGCCATGGCCACCAGGTAGGCAAGTAGCGCGTTGGAGACGAGCAACGCCAGGAACATGACGCTTTCCGACCAGTCGTGGCCGGCCGCTTCGAGCAGCCCCGTGCTGAGCCACCAGTTGGGCAGCAACCGATGCTGGCTGAAGCGAACCCGGCCCAGCATTTCCTCGAACCAACCGGCGGTGAGCAGATCGCTTTCCGGCCCGCGCACCAGCGACCAGGCAACCCAACCCGCGATCAGCAGCGCACCGCCCCCCAGCACCGCCGCCGCGTGAAGGCGCAGGGTCGGCAACCGCCACACGATCAGCAGGCAGGCGATCGCCCCCAAGGCGCCCGGAATCACCACGAACGAAAGCATGAACGGCAGCACGGCCGCGTAATAAAACCAGCCCGCCTGGGCCACGATGCCGTAGGCCACGAGCATGGGGCTGCCCAACAGGATGAACGCCCAACTGGAAAACACCACCGCTTCCTGCAACTTGTACAGAAACACCCGCTCGGGCCGAACGGGCAGCGTGAGCAGCATTCGCACGTCGTGCGCGGTGTAGAGATTGCCGTACAGGATGATGCCGGCCGAGAACAAGAGCATCACCAGCAGCGATGCGAAAAACACCCCGAACACGGCCTGCACGGCCTGTTCCTGGGTGGCCGGGTGGGCGATCGACGTTTCCAGAAAACGGAACGCCTCGATGAACAACACGAACAAACCGACCCAGAAAACGGCGCTTAGCGCCAGCACCAGCATCACCCGCAGCCGCGCCTGGTGCAGGGCTTGGTGCACCACGTTCAGCACCATGCGGCGGCGCAGCCAAGCGAATGCGTGGGCTTCCTCGGCGGGCGAGAGGTTGGGAACCGGCGATTGCGCGGCTGGGTGAAGCACAGACCTTAACCGCTCACTTCCAGCCCGTATTGCTTCAAGGCCCGTTTGGCCAGTACCACTTTGTGAACCTCGTCGGCCCCGTCGTAAATCCGGGCTCCGCGCTCGTTGCGGAGGAACGTGGCCAGGAGCGTGTCGTCGGTCAAGCCCATCGCTCCGTGAACCTGAATGGCCCGGTCAATGACGCGCAGCATGACGTCGGCCACGAAGAACTTAATCGCCGAGATCTCTTCCCGCGATGCGTACAGGCCCTCGTGATCGATCTTCCACGCGGCGTGCAACACCATGAGCCGGGCCGCGTTAATCTGAGCCCGGCTCTCGGCCACCCATTCTTGCACCATCTGCTTGGTGCCCAGCGGCTTGCCGGGCGAAATCTCGCGCGAAGCCGCCCGGCGACACATCAGGTCGTACGAGCGCTCGCAGATTCCGATCCAGCGCATGCAGTGGTGAATTCGTCCCGGCCCGAGCCGCTCCTGGGCAATCAGGAAGCCGGCCCCCTCGGGACCCAGCACATTGGTTTGGGGTACCCGCACGTTTTCATAATTCACTTCGGCGTGCGAGTCGTAGTCTTCGCCGGCATGGCCCATCAGGGGAATGTTGCGCACGAAGGTGAATCCGGGCGTGCCTACCGGCACGATGATCTGGCTGGCCCGTTCATGAGGCGGCGCCTGCGGATTGGTCACCGCCATCACGATGGCGAACGCCGACCCTTCGTACGACGACGTAAACCATTTGCGGCCGTTGATTACGTAGTCGCCGCCATCCTTTTCCGCCGTGGTCGACATCCAAGTGGGGTTCGAGCCGGGCCGGTCAGGCTCGGTCATCGAAAAACAACTGCGAATCTCCCCGGCTAACAGCGGCCTCAGGTATTTCTCTTTCTGCTCCTGCGTGCCGTAGCGGATCAGAATCTCCATATTGCCGGCGTCGGGCGCCTGGCAGTTGCAGAGAAAATGCCCGATCGGCGAGCGGCCCAGCACCTCGCTCACCATGCCGTGCTCGAGCAGGCTCAGCCCTAGCCCGCCGTGGTCGCGCTCGATCTGCGGCAGCCAGAACCCCTGTTCCTTGGCTCGCTGTCGGGCCGCCCTCATCTGGGGCAATACCGCGGTCCAGCCTTGGTCGCGCACCTGCGGCTCGAGCGGATAGGCGTGGGTCTCGACGAACTGCCGCAAACGCCCCAGAAAGTCTTGAAATTCGGCGGCGATGGCAAAATCCATGGTCGGCTCCTCGGGCACCTGGCGAAGGGGGGGCGGCAGGCCCGCTCGGTCAGCGCCGCCGACCCACGGGCTGGCCGAAAAAAAGGCCGGCGGCGCCCCCCTGGCCCGATAGTTTAGCGTGGTCGAACCGTGGATTGCCACCGGGCGGAATCGCCCGCATCCCGCCGCGGGCGATACACCGTCGCGTCGACACGGTTCGAGGCATGTGCTGGCCGCGCCTTAGCGATACGTCAGCAGTTCCGGCCGATCCAGGTGCGGGAAGCTGTTGAAGGTGCTGAGCGTGAATCGCTCGGACGAAAACAAAAACTCGCAGTAGGCTCCGTTGCGCATCATCCAGGCCACGGGCAGAGTCTTTCGCTGGGGCACCTCCAGGGCCCGCCCCACGGCCACCCCCACCGGCCCACCCGAGGTGAAGGCCACGGCCCGCGTTCCCCCGCCCGAGGCCAGCACCTGGCTCCAGGCCGCGTCGGTCCGCTGGCAAAAGCGGGGCCAGTCTTCCACGTCGTCGAGCACCAACCGGCCCTCGACCCAGAGGCCCATTACGTGCTCGTAGATTCGCTGAAAGCGCCGCAAGTGATCGGCCCGATCCGTGGCCGCGGCCATTTGCTCGTGCAGTCGCTGAAGGTGCGGGTCGGTTTGCACCAAGCTGGGAAGCGATTGTTTGAGCACCTCTTCGGCGGCGTACTCGTCCAGCCCCGGCAGCTCCTCGGCCTCGGGCCAGGCGAGTCCGGCTTCGCGAAACGCCTCGCCCGCCAGCCGACAGGTTTCGTGATGGCGGCGTCGCGGACCGACAAAGACGCGGTTGAAAGTTTGTCCCCCCGCCACCCAATAACGGCCCAATCGCCGCGATTGCTCTTCACCCAGCGGCGAGAGCTGATCGTAGTCGTCCGAAAAAAACGAGGCCTGACCGTGACGGACCACCCAGAGTGTGCTCATTGGGCCTCTCTTCTCAACCATCCACGCTGCGTACTTGCGGCACCATCGTACCCGGCGGGCCGCCCGAGGCGAGCCTTGCCGAGAGGGTTATTGGGGCCGGCGGAGCCGATAAAGCACGTGCCGCCGCAAGGCGTGGCCCTCGGGCAGCCGGGGATGGTCGAAATCTCCGTCGAGATCACGGACCATTCCCAGCCGCTGCATGACCCGTTGCGAGCGCCGATTGGCCGGCACGGTAAACGAAACCACTTCGTCCAGGCCCAGCGGATTCCAGGCGTATTCGAGCGCCGCTTGGGCACCCTCGGTGGCTAGCCCCCGACCCCAGAACTCGGCGGCCAGTCGCCAGCCGATTTCGACGCACGGGGTGAAGGGGGTTTCGTAGGCGGGAATGGCGAGGCCCACAAAGCCGATGAAGGGGCTTTCGCCCGGTAGCTCGGCGGCCCAGAGCCCGAAACCCTGATCGGCGAAATGCTGGCGGATGCGAGCCGCCAGCGCGTCGCTTTCGTCGCCCGAGAGCAGCTGCGGAAAGTGCTCCATCACCCGCGGATCGGCATTCAACTGGGCGAACGGCACCAGATCGCTCTGGCACCAGGGTCGCAACGTGAGCCGAGCCGTCGTCAGTACCGGGCCGGAGTCCATGGCACTCGTTGCTCGCGCTCTTCGCCGACCGGCGGTGGGCCAATCGGCCATCCCTCTGGGGGATTCCCCGTTGCGCCTCGGGCGGGGCGAAGGCACGCGCTAGGGGTCGGTGCGTACCTCGCCGCGCAGCTCGCGGATGAAGCGGCTGGCCAACACAAAATCGGCCGATTCGATTTGCGACGCGCGGTCGCGAAGCATGGCGTTCATTTGCACGGCGGCGTTGGTCACGGCGGCCTGGTCGTTGGGGCTCAGCGCCAACCGCGATTGAGCTCGGTGATAAAACTGATCTTGAATCGTGGTGCGAAGTTCGGTGTATTCGTCACCCATCAGGGCGCTGGGCCAATGCAACTCGCCCGTCGAGCCATCCAGCGCATCAGCGCCCAACCGCCGGGGGGGCGTATTCCGGCGCCGCTCGGCATAGGCGGCCGTTTCCGCCCGGCGAAGCGAGGCGGTCGACTCGACGTATTCGTCGTGCATTCGCCGCTGCTCGTAAAAAGCCTCGGTGCTGCGCAAGCGGTTTTCAATGTTTTTCTGCCGGGCCTCTTCCAGTTCGGTGGCCGCTTGGGCGGTAAGCTGGTTGTAAATGCCCTGCGAGCGAATGGCATCGCCCAGTCCGCGGTAGTAGCCCTCGGCGATGGTTGAGGCGCCGAACCCCCCGCCCCAGCCGCCCCACCCCATCGCGCCGGCTCCACCCCACCAACCGGCTCTCCAGCCAATGGGCCAGGCCTGGCAGGTTGCCGCGGACGCGGCCAGTCCCAGCATCAGCAAAATCGCGTACCTGGCCGGTCGCATGAGACGCACCTCGCAAGCAGTCCAACCTGACCTCGACGGATCGACCACCGCGCCTATCGTAAGCCGACGCCAGGCAATTTCCAAGGGAATCGGCGGCTGCCGTCCGACTTGGAGCCGGCCGCCGGTAGTGTTCCGCGGGCTTTCGGGGAGTTATGCTGGCACCTGCCGAGGTGTGCCGCGAACGCCCCGAGGTTTCGCGGTCGAGGCCGCACCAGTCCACCCTATCCGTAACGCTCCCACAGGCACCCACTGCTATGCTGAACCGCGTACCCCTGGGACGAATCCTCCTCTCGGCCGGCCTGTTGCTGGCCTCCGGGCCCCTGCTTGCTAGCCAGCCCGACGAGTTGAATTCCTTGGTAAAGGCTGCCCACAGCAGCGATTCCCAAGAGCGCGTCGAAGCTCTGGAGCGGTTGCTGGAACTGGGTCCTGCGGCGGGCCCAGCGGCCGGCGAGTTGGCCAAGCTGCTTGCCCAAGCCGAACCCGACGATCGATTGTTGATTGTGGAACTGCTGGGTGAGCTCGGCGCGGCTTCCGCGCCGGCCGTGCCGGCGTTGGTCAAACTGCTCGATTCGCCCGAACCGGGACTGGTGCCCGTGGTGATTCAAGCGCTCGACCAGCTCGGCGCCACGGCCGAACCGGCGTTGGCCGCGCTGGATCGTTTGGCCGCCGAGCCCCTCAGTTTTCAAACCGTGTTGGCCCTGGCGGCTGGCGCCTCGATTCGGCGAGCCATGGGCGACGATACTCGCGAGAAAGCCGATCGCGCACGGCTGGTTGAACTGCTCGACCAGCCCGATCCGAAAATTCGCCGCGAGGCAATCGCCGCTCTGACCGGTTTCGGTCCCGCGGCCCTTGAGCCACTTTTGAAGCATGCCCAACAGGCCGAGGCAGAGGATCAGCTCGACCTGATCGAAGCCATCGCCCGCTGGGGCAGCGCGGCCGAAACGGCGTTACCCTGGCTGATCGAGCTGAGTGGGGGCTCCGACCCGGTGCTGAAACGGGCGGCGACCGGGGCCCTCGGCAGCTTCACCACCGCCGGCCCGAAGGCAGCTGAACCACTGATCGCCCTGCTCTCGGATGGCGATGCCTCGGTGCGTGCCGAGGCGGCGGAGGCCCTGGGCCGGGTGGGCCAGCCCGGTGACGAGGCCACGCTGGAAGCACTGTTGGCCCACTTGGCCGACCCCGACGAATGGGTTCGGCTGGCCGTGATCGACACGCTCGGGCACTGGGCCCAAGGCGGCGCACCGCTGCTGCCCAAGCTGCTCGCGGCTCTGGGCGATGTCGACGCCGCGGTGGCCGCTCGGGCCGTGACCCACCTGGCCGAACTGGGACCCCAGGCCGCGCCAGGGCTGGTAACCGCGCTCGAGGACGAGCGGGCTCGCCCTTGGGCCGTGATTCTCATCGCCGAACTGGGGCCCGCCGCCGCCGAGGCGGTGCCCGCACTGCTCGAGGCGGCCACCGACCCCCGGCCCGAAGTGCGCCGCGAGGCCCTCTTGGCTCTGGGCAAGTTTCCCGACGCGGCATCTCGGGTGGTGCCGATCGCCATGGCCAATCTGGCCGACGAGGATCTCACGGTGCGCTATGCCGCGGCGGGCGCCCTGGGCATGCTGGGGCCCGCGGCCGTGCCGGCCGAGGCGGCCATTCGCGGGGTCCAGCGGGAAACGACCGACGAATTCCTCAAGGCTGAGTGCGCCTGGGTCCGGGCACGCATGCATCCCAACGATCGCGAACTTCAGCAGCAAGCGGTCGAGGCCCTGATCGGGGCCATGCAACAGGGGCCGCCCCGGCTACGAATCGGCGCCGCCCGGGCTTTGGTGGAACTGAATGCCGATCCCGAGGTGGTGCTGCCCGCGCTTTCCTCCGCCCTGACGGCGGCCGAACCCGAGATGGTTCAAAACGCCGTCGAGGCCCTGGCCGACTTGGGACCGACGGTGGTGCCCCGCGTGCGGCGGGCGATTTCGATCGAAAACCTGCGATCGCCGGCCCTGGCCGTTCTGGCTCAGCTTGGTCCCCAAGCGGCCGACGCGGTACCCGAAGTAATCGGGCTGCTCACGGCCGACGCCGAACCGGTCCGGCAACAGGCTTTGCTCACGCTGGCGGCCATGGGGCCCAAGGCCCAGTCGGCCGTGGCGGCGGTGGCTGGTCTCTTGGCCGACAAATCGCCCGAGCTGCGCAGTGCGGCCGCCTATGCCCTGGGCTCGATCGGCCCCCCGGCCCAGGCGACGGTGCCTCGCTTGATCCAGCAACTCAAGGACCCGGATGAGGCGGCTCGCATCGTGGCCGCCTGGGCGCTGTTGTACATTGCACCCAAACAGCGCGATGCGATTCAGTCCGCCGTACCGGTGCTGACCAAAGCGCTTCGTTCGCGACGCGGGCCGGTGCGCGGCGAAGTGGTGCTGGCCCTGGCCAATCTCGATCCCGCGCTGCTGGCCAATTTCGAGTCGCTCCGCGCGGAAGTGGCCAGGCTGGCGGCCGGCGACACCGACCCCCAGGTCCGTGCCGAAGCGCGGTCGCTGTTGGAAACCTGGAAATAATCGCTCGGTTGCGTGCCCGGCCCGATGTCTGGGGCCAGGCGCGCTCGGCTTGCATTTCCCTGGCCTTCGGCCCAAGCTTACGGCCACCAAAGGTTCGCGCTGCCCCCCCGGCGCAGCGCCCCGCGATGCGCTCCGACCCGGCCAACGATTGGCCGGGCTTTCGGCACCAAGGAGGCCGGTTCCGTCCATGGCCAAAACCCCTTCCTCCGCCACTTCCGGCCAGGACGCTCAGCGCGTGCCGCCCGAGGGGCATCGCCCCTATGTGGCCGATGACCAGCACCTGAGCGAATTCACCTTCTCGGCGGTGATGGCGGGGGCCGTGTTAGGGATTCTCTTCGGCGCATCGTCGCTGTACCTGGTGCTCAAGGTGGGGATGACCGTCTCGGCCTCGATCCCCGTGGCCGTGCTTTCGATCACCCTCTTCCGGGGCCTGGCCCAGGCCTTCGGCATCCGCCGGGCCACGATCCTGGAAAACAACATCGTTCAAACCACGGGCTCGGCGGGGGAGTCGATCGCCTTTGGCGTCGGCGTCACGATTCCCGCCCTGCTGCTCTTGGGCTTCGACATGGAGCTCAGCCGTGTGATGACCGTGGGGGTGCTGGGGGGGCTGCTGGGAATCTTGATGATGATTCCGCTCCGGCGAGCGTTCATCGTCGAGCAAGACAAAGTGTTGCGCTATCCCGAGGGAAGGGCCTGCGCCAATGTGCTCATCGCCGGCGAGCAAGGGGGCGCCACCGCGAAAACCGTGTTCCTGGGATTCGGCCTGGCCTTTCTCCACAAAGCGTTCGTCAAAGCCCTGCACTTCTGGCATGAGGAAGTGAACTGGAACCTGTTCACCAAGAGCGGGCGGGGGCTTCCCGGGGGCGTCGTCGGGGGCGAGCTGTCTCCCGAGCTGTTGGGCGTGGGGTTCATCATCGGACCCCGGGTGGCTTCGATCATGGTCGCCGGCGGCGTTTTGGCCTACCTGGTCCTGGCTCCCATGATCGCCCTCTTCGGCGAGCACCTGGGCGAGCCCTTGGCTCCCGCCACGGGCAAGTTGATTCGCGACATGTCGGTCGGCGAGATCCGCAACAACTACATCCTTTACATCGGCGCCGGGGCGGTGGCCACGGGGGGCATTATCAGCATGCTCCAGGCCCTGCCGCTGATTCTGGCCTCGATCCGCTCCGGCCTGGGCGACCTGAGCCGCAGCGCCACGGCCAGCCATGGCGCGGTTCGGAAACGCACCGAACAAGACCTGCCGCTCAAGGTGGTCGTCTGGGGAAGCGCGGCCCTGGTCGTTACCCTGGCCGCGGTGCCCAGCTTGGGGCTGGGATTGAACCTGTTGGGCCTGGTCGGAGCCGCGCTGATCGTATTCTTCGGCTTTCTCTTCGTCACGGTCTCGTCGCGCCTCACCGGCGAGATCGGCTCGTCATCGAACCCGATCTCGGGCATGACCGTGGCCACCCTGCTCTTGACCTGCCTGGTCTTTCTCCTACTTGGCCGCACCGATCACTCGGCCACGTTGGCCGCGCTGACCGTGGCCGCCGTGGTTTGCATCGCGGCCTCGAACGGCGGCACCACCTCGCAGGATCTCAAAACCGGCTACCTCGTGGGGGCAACCCCCCGCTCGCAGCAGTGGGCCATTCTGGTCGGGGCGATCACCTCGGCCCTGGTCATCGGCGTTACGCTGCTGCTGCTCAACCAGGCCGGCACGGTTTATTCCAAGCTGCCCGAAAACCTCTCCGACTACGTCGTTCCCGACGTCGCCTCGCTCGCCCAGCTCGAGCAAGCGGGCGGCCAGTATGCCGACGACCCGCGACCGTACCACGTTTGGCATGCCCGGGCAGGCAACCCGGCCAACCTTCAGCCGGGCAAGTATCTGGTCGACGACGCCGGCAAGATTTGCTACCTGGTCGACCCGGCCATCAACGGCCGACTGCTTTACCGCGACAACGACCCGGAACACAAGCACCCGGTTGCCGGCAAGTTCGAGGCTCCCAAGACCCGGCTGATGGCCCTGATCATCGGCGGCATTCTGGAGCAGAAGCTACCCTGGGAAATGGTCATCATCGGGGCCCTGATCGCCCTCACGCTGGAACTGGCCGGGGTGCCATCGCTGCCGTTCGCCGTGGGGGTTTATCTGCCGATCCAGGTTTCGACCCCCATCTTTATCGGGGGCGCGGTGCGCTGGCTGGTCGACCGATTGCGATCGGGCGGCGCCGAAGGCGATTCCAGCCCCGGCGTGCTGCTTAGTTCGGGGTACATCGCCGGCGGCTCGCTCGCCGGCGTGATGGTGGCGTTTTTGGCTTTTTTAGGCGACGATTTCCAGCGAAGGATCAGCCTCGATCGTTTTCTGCCGCTGGCTTGGAACCAAAGCCAGGCGCCGGCCGTGGCGGCCTTCTTAGGGTTGATCGTGGTCTTGCTGGTAACCGGCCTGCTCAACGATGCTCGAGCCGAGCCCGAAAACTCAAGGTGAATCGATGATCTTGAATCTGACCCGCGTGCGAAACCTGGTGCTCGGCCTGATGCTTATGTGCAGCGCTCCGGCAGCCTGGCCCCCGACTGCCTCGGCCGACGAGGGAATGTGGCTCTTTAATAACCCGCCGCGCAAGCTGCTCCGGGAAAAGTACGGTTTCGATCCCACCCAGGCCTGGCTCGAGCACCTGCAAAAATCGTCGGTACGATTCAACAGCGGCGGGTCGGGCTCGCTGGTTTCCTCGCGCGGGTTGGTGATGACCAACCACCACGTGGGGGCCGACGCGCTCTACAAGCTCAGCACGCCCCAGCGCGATCTCTTGGCCGAAGGCTATTACGCCCAGGGGCCGGACGAAGAACTGAAGTGCGTCGACCTGGAGCTGAACGTACTCCAGTCGATCGAAGATGTGACCGAGCGCGTCAACGGGGCGGTACCCTCGGGCGCCGACCCGGCCGAGGCCGAAAGGGCCCGCCGCGCGGTCATGGCCGAAATTGAACAACAATCGCTCGATGCCACGGGGCTGCGCAGCGACGTGGTCACGCTGTACCAGGGGGGCCTGTACCACCTGTACCGCTATCGCCGCTACACCGATGTTCGCCTGGTCTTCGCGCCGGAAAAGGAAATCGCCTTCTTCGGCGGCGACCCCGACAACTTCGAGTTTCCCCGCTACGACCTGGATGTCTGCTTCTTCCGAATCTACGAAAACGACCATCCGGCCAAGGTCGAACACTTTCTGGCCTGGAGCCTGGCGGGCGCGGGGGACGGAGAATTGGTGTTCGTATCCGGCCATCCGGGCCGCACCAACCGGCTCAACACGGTGGCCCACCTGGAATTCGAGCGCGACGTGGCCCAGCCGCAATCGCTGAACCTGATTCGCCGAATCGAAGTGTTGCTCAAGACCTTTTCCGATCGCAGCCTGGAAAATGCCCGGCGGGCCGAAGACGAGCTGTTCGGCTACCAGAATAGCCGCAAGGCCCGGCTGGGCATGTTAGGCGGCTTGCAGGATCCGGCCATCATGGCCGCGAAACGCGACAGCGAAGCCGCCCTGCGCAAAGCGGTAGCGGCCAACCCGAAGCTGCGAGCCCAATTCGGCGACGCCTGGGATCAGGTGGCCGACTCGCTCAAGGTGCTGCGCGAGATTTACGTCGACCATCTACTGCTCGAGCGTCCGGCGGCCGTCAACAGCGACCTGTTTCGCATTGCCCGCACCCTCGTGCGCCTGGTGGCTGAAGACGCCAAACCCAGCGGCGAGCGGTTGCGCGAGTACCGCGATTCGAACCGCCCCTCGCTCGAACAAGAGCTGTTCAGCGCCGCCCCCATCTACGAAGACCTGGAAATCGCCAAGCTCGGCAATTCCTTGTCGCTCTGGATGGAGCTCAAGGGGGCCGACGACCCGCTGCTCGTCAAGGCCCTCGGCGGCAAGGCACCCCAAGCTCGGGCGGCCGAACTGGTCTTGGGCTGCAAGCTGAAGGAAGTCGAACTGCGACGCAAACTGGCGGGCAGCACCCCTTCCGACCTGGCGGCCGAGGAGGACCCGATGGTCGAGTTGGCCCTGCTGCTCGATCCCGAGGCCCGCGCCATTCGCACGCGGTACGAGGAGCAGGTCGAGGAGCCCCAGCGCCAGGCTTATGCCAAAATCGCGGGGGCCCAATTCGCGCTCCGCGGCACCGAGGTATACCCCGATGCTACGTTCACGCTGCGCCTGGCCTTCGGCCCGGTGCGGGGTTACGAGGAAAACGGCCAACAGGTGCTCCCCTGGACCCGGATGGGCGATATTTACGCCCACGCCGAGGCCCACGGATCGGTCTCCCCCTTTTCGCTCCCCAAGCGCTGGCTCGAGCGCCGCGATCGATTGGACCCCGATACGCCGTTTAACTTCGTGAGCACGGCCGACATAATCGGCGGCAATTCGGGCAGCCCCGTGGTCAATCGCGCGGGAGAAGTCGTCGGAATCATTTTCGACGGCAACATCCAGTCGCTGGTGCTGGCCTATGCCTACACCGACGCGCAGGCCCGGGCCACCAGCGTTGCCGCGCCGGCGATTCGCGAGTCGCTCCGCAAGATTTACGACGCCGAGGCGCTGGCCGACGAGTTGGGGCAATGAACTGCCCCGACTGAGACGGCCCCCCCGCGGAAACCAGAAGCGACGAGTTATCCCACGTCGCCCAGTTCCAGCACCCGGCCGTAACGCGTCAGCACCTGGCGGCGCAGCCGGGCATAGCCTGCTTGGGCCAGGCCGGCATCGGCGGCCACAATCGCTTGGGCCGCTCGCCGGGCTTCTTCCAGAATCGCGCCGTCGCGCACCAGGTCGGCAATCCGCAAGGGGGGCAGGCCATGTTGCCGGGTGCCGAGCAAATCGCCCGGCCCGCGGATGCTGAAATCGGCCTCGGCCAGCTCAAACCCGTCGGTGGTGTCGACGAACGCCTCGAGCCGCCGCCGGGCTTCGTCAGTGGCCGGGTCGGCGAACACGCAGCATACGCCGCTCAGGTGCCCCCGGCTCACCCGGCCGCGAAGTTGGTGCAATTGCGAAAGACCGAACCGCTCGCCCCCTTCGATCGTCAGCAGCGTGGCGTTGGGTATGTCGAGCCCCACTTCGATCACGCTCGTGGCCACCAGCACCTGCACGTGCCGGCGGCGAAAGTCTCCCATCACCTCGTTCTTTTCCGCGGTCGACATACGGCCGTGCAGCATGGCCAGGCGGTAGTGAGACAACTCTCCCCGCGACAACTCGTCGAACACGGTCCGCACGCTGGCCGCCTGGATTTCGTCCGAATCGTCGACCAGGGGGGCCACCACATAGCCTTGGCGGCCCTGATCCAGTTTCTGCCGAAAGAAGGCCCACCATTCGGCCCGCTGCTCCTGCGTGGCCCAATAGGTTTTCACCCCCCGCCGACCGGGCGGCAACTCGCGTAGAATCGACACATCCAAGTCGCCAAACAGCGTCATGGTCAGCGTGCGGGGAATGGGCGTGGCGGTCATCACCAGATAATGGGGATCCAGGTCGGTTCGGGCCGGCGCGCCGCTGGGCGGGGGCGATTCGAAGCCCAGGGTTTGCTGCAGGGCCTCGCGCCGGCCGCCCGGCGTGCCGCCATCCGGAGCGGGCCCGCGAATTCCCCGGAGTGTGGCTCGCTGGCGAACGCCGAACTTGTGCTGCTCGTCGATCACCACCAACCCCAGCCGGGCAAACTCCACCCCGCTTTGCAGCACGGCCTGGGTGCCCACGGCCAGGTCGATCTGCCCGGCCGCCAGGGCCTGAAGCATCGGTTGCCGTTCGGCCGCCGATTGCCCCCCCACGAGCAGCGCCCGCTCCACCTGGCTCAATGCCAAAAACCGATCGAGCGTGGCCAGGTGCTGGCGAGCCAAGACCTCGGTGGGGGCCATCAACACGGCTTGATAGCCATGCGCCACGGCCAGCAGCATGGCGTAGACCGCCACCACCGTCTTGCCCGAGCCCACATCGCCCTGCAACAAGCGATTCATCGGGTAGCCGCGGGCCATGTCGCCCGCGATCTCGTCAATGGCCGCCCGCTGGCCGGCTGTGAGCTCGAACGGGAACAGGCGACGGATGCGGGCATCGATCCGGGCCGTAACGGCCATTTGCGGGGCGCGAAAATCGTGACGCAGTTGCTCCCGCCGCACGGCCAAGGCCAGTTGCAGCACCAACAGCTCTTGAAACACCAGCCGGCGCCGAGCCAGGCTCAAACGTTCCAGGCTGTCGGGAAAATGAATCTGTCGCAGCGCCTCGCCAATCGGCAACAGGTGGTACTGCTCGAGCAGCTCGGCCGGCAGCACTTCCTCGACCTCGTCGACAAACCGCTCGACGACGACCCGGGCCAGGTGCCGCAAGTGACGCTGCTTGAGCCCCTCGGTCAGGCCGTAGATGGGTAGCACGCAGCCGGCCACGTCGTCTTCGTCGTCGGCCAGCCACTGCACGCGGGGGTGCACCATTTCCCAGCGGCCCTGGCGGCGGCGGGGTTTTCCCGAAAACATGACCCGCTGGCCGAAGGCGAACTTGTCGCGCATGTAGGCCTGGTTGAACCAGGAACCGCGTAGAAACTGGTTCCCCTCGCGGATCAACACCCCCACCATGCTGCCCCCGCGGCGCAGCGAGCGGGCGTCGACGTCTTCCACCGTGCCCTGCACGCTCACGAGCTGGTCTTCCTCCAGGTCTTCGATGGCGCGAACGTTCGACAAGTCGTGGTAGTCGCGCGGGAAGTTGAACAGCACGTCGCGGGCGAATCGCAGCTCGAGCCGTTCGAGCAGCTCGGCCCGGGCGGGCGTTACGCCCGGCAAGCGCTCAACCGGCGTGGCGAGCGAGCGGGCCGGGCGAAGCACTTCGTCGCTGGAAGATTCGGAACTCATAGCCCCTGATTGTAAGAGTCCCCGGGCCTGCTGGGCATGCCAAGATGCACCGCGGCAATGGCCAGGGGCGCTACGGCGGCGCGGCAGCGGCCGCCCCCCCAAACCCGCCCAGCGCGGTTGGCGGCGCGGAATCAGCGGCCCAAGAACTGTTGATAGGCGGCCACGGCCAGTTCGTCGCAGCGTTCATTTTCCGGGTGGCCGCTATGCCCGCGCACATGGCGAAAAACCACTTCATGTTTGCCGCACAGCTCGTCGAGGCGCTGCCAGAGCTCGACGTTCTTGACCGGTTGAGAATCGCGCCCCTTGCCGCGCCGCCAGCCGTTGGCCTTCCAGCCGCGCATCCACTGGCTCAGGCCCTGCCCCACATACTGGCTGTCGGTGTACAGCAAAACCCGCGTCGGGCGGCGGAGGGCCTCGAGCCCGCGAATGGCCCCCAGAAGCTCCATCCGGTTGTTGGTCGTTTCGGGCTCGCCGCCCGAATCGACCAGCTCTTTACCCGTGGCCGGGTGCCGCAGAATAAATGCCCAGCCGCCGGGCCCCGGATTGCCGCTGCAAGCGCCGTCGGTAAAGAGCTCAACCTCGCTCAGGCGGGCATCGGACGAGTTATTGGCCATCGAGCTGCGCACACCAGAGCAAGGAAGCGACCGCACCCATGCCCGGGGAGGATACTCGAACCGGGCCGGTCCGACCAGACATGGGGGCGCTCGACGCGGCCGGGGGCGCCGGCGACAATTGCTGCATGAACTATTTCGCCCATGGGTGCGCCTTTATCGATCGGCCCTACCTACTGGCCGGCACCGCCGTGCCCGACTGGGTCCGAGTGTCGGACCCCGGGCTGCGGGTGCGGTCGCGTCACGCCGAGCCGCTCGTGGGGGTGGCCGACCCGGTGCTGGCCCAGGTGGCCCAGGGTGTCGTCCAGCATCACCGCGACGACGGCTGGTTTCACGGCACCGCGGCCTTTTCCACGGCCAGTTGGGCGCTGACCAAGCTGTTTCGCGACGTGCTCGTGGCCGACGAAGGTTTCCGGCCCAGTTTTCTCGGGCATATCCTCGTCGAAATGCTGCTCGACGACCTGCTGATCGCCGACGATCCGTCGCGACTGGAGGCCTTTTACGCGGCCTTCGACCAGGTCGATCCCGACCGGCTCGCGTGGGCCGTGGGCCAAATCGCGACCCGGCCGGTCGTGGGGCTGGCCCGCTGGGTTCCCCTGTTTTCTCGGGAGCGATTCTTGTCAGACTACGCCGACGACGGGAAACTGGTCGTGCGGCTCAACCAGATCATGCGCCGCGTGAAGCTGCCGGAACTACCTGGCCAGTTCGCCCAGGTTTTGCCCGCGGCTCGCAGTGTCGTGGCCTTGCACCGCCGGGGGCTTTTGGAAGGGGCTGGCGAATCGCTGGCCTTCCTTTGCCGCGGCCAGGAGATGTCTTAATGAAGTTTGGCATGAACCTGCTCTTGTGGACGTCGACTCCGGGCGAGGAGCACGCGCCGATTCTCGAAAAGCTCAAGCAAATGGGTTACGACGGAGTCGAGCTGCCCATTTTCGAGCTCGACCCCGACAAGTTTGCCCGGCTGGGCAAGCGGCTCGACCAGGCGGGCCTGGCCCGCACCGCGGTCACGGTGCGCAGCGCCGACACCAACCCGATTAGCCCCGACCCTGCCATTCGCCGCGCGGCGGTCGAGGCGATGAAGAAAACGCTCGACTGCTGCCAGGCCGCCGGGGTGACGGTATTGGCGGGCCCTTACCACTCGGCACTGGGAGAGTTCTCCGGCCAGGGACCCACGACCGACGAATTCGGGCGCGCGGTGGAGGTGTTGCGCGAAGTTTCCACCTACGCCGAGCATGTGGGCGTGACGTTGGCCCTGGAGTACTTGAACCGCTTCGAGTGCTATTTTCTCAATTCGGCGGCCGATACCCGCAAGTTCATCGAGGCGGTCAACCACCCCAACTGCCGCCTGATGTACGACACGTTTCATGCCCACATCGAGGAGAAAGACCCCGCAGCGGCGATTCGAACTTGTATTCCCTACCTGGCGCACGTTCATATTTCGGAGAACGACCGGAGCACTCCGGGGGCCGGCCAGGTGGATTGGAGCACCACGTTTCGGGCCCTGCGCGAGGTGAAGTACGACGGCTGGCTGATGATCGAGGCCTTCGGATTGGCCTTGCCCGAGTTGGCCGCCGCGACCAAGATTTGGCGCCGCATGTACGAAAGCGAAGATCAACTGGCCCGCGACGGGCTGGCCTTCATGCGGCAAGGCTGGGCCGAGTCGGCCTCGGCTACTTGAACCGCGCGTGCGGGGCGGGGCCCCCTTTCCAGGCGGCCCCATCCTGCGCACGGCCCCCTGCCTCACGGCTTCCTGTTTTACGGCTTCCTGTTTTTCGGCGACCGATGAACCAACCACGCCGGCCGCGGCGCCCCGCCCAAGCCGCGGGCCCTGAGACCTCGACCGGACGCGAGATACCGGCCCCCCAGGCCCCGGCCGCCGACCTGGGCCTGGAAGGGTTTCGCCACCCGCTCGAAGAAGGTCTTTCGCTGGAACAGCTTACCGCCGCGTTTCAGCAGTTGCTCAGCACGGGCGAGGAGCCGTACGCCCCGGCCGCCGACCCAGAGGCGCCCCTGGCCCCGGAACCGGCACAGGCCGCCCAGGCGGGTACCGCCGACCCCACCGTCGACGACCGCTGCGAGGTCACTCCGCGCAGCATTCTCGAGGCGCTGTTATTCGTCGGACACCCGCAGAACGAGCCGCTCACCGCTGACCGTGTGGCGCAATGGATGCGAGGCGTTTCGCCCGCCGAGGTCGAGCAGTTGGTCGATGAACTGAATCAGTTGTACACGGCCGACGAGCGTCCCTACGAAATCGTTCCCGAAGGAGCCGGCTACCGGCTGGCGCTACGCGGCGAGATGGCCCGCCTGCGCGATCAGTTCTTCGGCCGCCAGCGCCAGGCCCGGCTTTCACAGGCGGCCGTCGAAGTGCTTTCGATCGTGGCCTATCACCAGCCCGTCACGGCCGAACAGGTGGCGGCTCGCCGCGGCCGGCCGAGCGGGCCGCTCTTGACCCAGCTTGTGCGTCGCCAACTGTTGAGCCTGGAGCGTAGCGGCACCCGGCCCCCCGTGGTCACCTACTGCACGACGCGGCGGTTTCTCACGCTCTTTGGCCTGGCGAGTCTCGACGAGTTGCCGCGCGGCGTCGATCTCGATCAGCGCTGAGCCGGCGGCCGCGAGCGACGGCGGCCCCCTCGCAGGAGCCGAAACCAGGCCAGGCCAACCGCGGCCGATCCGACCAGCATCGCGGAACTGGGCTCGCAAACCGCCAGAACTCCGGGGGGCGGATAGTGCTTGCCGAAATTCACGGCCCAGAGCACATAGTCGCCGATGGCCACCTCGCCGCTCAGGTTCCAGTCGGCCGCCAAACCCGTGCCGGTTTGACCCACCTGCGCCGCCCAGCGGGCGTAGTCGGCCGCACCCACTTCGTAGTCGCGGTCGGCGTCGCCCAGCACCAGGTCGATGGCTCCCGGAGCCAGGCCGGGAAAGTCCGCTCGCCGCAAAAAAACTGCCTGAGAGCCGGCTTCGACCTGGGGATTTGCCGAAGCGACCGCCTCGATCGTCCACTGCCGTGCAATCGGCACGGATGCCAGGGGATCGAATTGCGAAGTCAACCCCGAGGTCGCCAGCCAGAAAGCGTTGGGATCGGCCACCTCGGTTGGGTTGGACTCGCGGTGTGGGTTGACGACCCAGGTTCCCCAAGGCATGGCAAAGGCAACCGCGCCGGCCGCGTCGATGCCGGGATCGACCCCATACACTCCCTGCAGCTCGGGGGCAGGCAGGTTCAGTTCGGTTTCGCCGTCTGGCCCACCAGTGCTTGTGTCGAACCACTGATTACCGGCGAACTGAAACGTTTCTTCGAGCACGCCCGGACCATCGTGATTGCTGATCCGGCGCAGTCCGTCGTTGTACACCACCAGGTTGTCGGCAAATCGCCCGTTCTGGGTCAGCACCAGGCCGGTATCCAGATTCTCGTTTTGCATCCGCATTACCCAGCGGACGGGGTTTTCCAGATAGTTGTGGGCAAACGTTCCCCCATCGATGTTCACCCAGCTCACGGAGTTCTCACCCCCCACCACCAGGTTGCCGGCAAAGGTAACCCGGTCGGCCTCGAAGCCTTCTTCGCCCGGCAGAAACCGCAGAAAATTGGGCCCGGTTTGGCCGCCGGCCTGGAGGGCCCGTCCGGAATTGAGCACCAGCAGGTTGCCATACACTTCGATGAACTGGCTTCCCCCCTTGGGCCTGATCCCGCTGCCGTCGGTCAGTTGGTCGTGACGCAAGATCGAGTTCTGAATTCGCGCGTGGTGCACTCCCACGGGGTCGATGCCGCTTCCGCCGGTTCCCCAGTTGCTAATCTCGACCCGATCGATCAACACCTGGTCGACGCCGGAAAGCTTGATGCCGTCGTGATTGCCGACCGGTATGGTGGTGTTGCCAATCTCCAGGTCGCGAAGCGTGATCTGCTCCGATTTGCCCTCCGGCCAGTTTCCACCGTCGTCGATGTTGATGCCGTTATCCGAAAAGTTGCGTAGCACCAGCTTTTCGAGCGTGACCTGCCGGGCCGAAGTGAGATGGACCACCTCGCCCGCCCCCTGGGCATCGAGCACGGCCCAATCGCTGGGGTCTTGGCTCGTAATCGTTATGCCAGTCAATCCGGTCAAGAAGAGCCGGCCATATTGATCTCCTGGCGCGAGCAGAATGCGGTCGCCAGGCACGGCCGAGCTCAGGGCGCCCAGCAGCCCGGCTCGGGTCGCTACCGGCCAATCGGCCGCGCGTGACCCAGTAACGGAACCAAGCCCCGCTAGCGACAGTAAGACGCCCCAGGCTAGGCGCATAGAAAACGCCCCGTCACGAAGAGTTCGGCCGTCCCAGAAAAGAGCCGGGCCCTATTCCCCCCACGGGCCCAGCCACGTACGTCGATGCAATCTAGTCGATCGGAGCCGGCGGCCCTACCACCCGGGCGGTGGTGCGGCCGGTCCGATCGGGGCGGCGAACGGCGAAAAAATGCGTTACTCTGTATTGCGACAGCCGTACGGAAGATTGCCGGGGAGCGTGCGGGTGGCCGCGACAAGGTCAATCGGCCCGGCGGCGGGTCGTCGCCACAGGTCGCGGAGGACCGCGCCCGATGGAAGGCGGCCTCGGTTTCGCGCGAAGAGGGAGCGGAGGGAGAGTTGATGCCCTGTTCCGAGACCTTGAATCGACCGCCGTGCTGGGCGCACGCACTCCAGGCTGGCCACGATCGGGCCGTGGCCTCGCGCGGTGCCATGCTTGGCTGTGTCATCCTCGTCGCGCTCGCCGGGTGCGGAGCCGGCGACGGCGCCGCATCGCCCTCCCGCGCGAAGCCGGGATCGAACGGTGGTGCCCAGGCCAGCAACGGCTCGACGGATGCCGATTCGCAGCCCGCGCCGCACGAGTCGCCTCCGGGGCCGGCGCCCGAGGGCATGGTTTGGGTCCCCGGTGGGGAATTCTGGATGGGCTGCGAAGACCCCACCATGCGCGATGCCCGGCCGTTTCACCGCGTCAGGGTCGACGGCTTCTGGATGGACCGTACCGAAGTAACCAACGAACAGTTCGCCGAATTCGTCGCGGCCACGGGCTACAAGACGGTCGCCGAGCGCCCGCTCAATCCGGCCGACTACCCCGGGGTGCCGCTCGACCGGTTGGTGTCGGGCTCGGTGGTGTTTACGCCCACCTCGGGCCCGGTGGCGCTCGACAATCACCTGACCTGGTGGCGCTACGAGGCCGGTGCCGATTGGCGCCATCCCGAAGGCCCCTCAACCAGCATCCAGGGGCGCGAGCAGTATCCGGTGACGCAAGTCGCTTACGAAGATGCCGAGGCCTATGCCCGCTGGGCCGGCAAGCGCCTGCCGACCGAGGCCGAGTTCGAACGCGCCATTCGCGGCGGCGGCGACCGCCTGCCGTTCGCCTGGGGTAGCGAGTTTCTGCCCGAGGGGAAGTGGCAGGCCAATATCTGGCAGGGCCAATTCCCCTATGAAAACACCGCCGAAGACGGCTTCCCGGCCGCCGCGCCCGTGGCCTCGTACCCGGCAAATCCCTATGGGCTCTACGACCTGGCGGGCAATGTTTGGGAATGGTGTAGCGACTGGTATCGACCCGATTACTATCGCTCGCTGGCGGCCGCGGGGGGCGTTGCCCTTAACCCCCCCGGACCCGGCGACAGCTACGATCCGGCCGAACCAGGCGTACTCAAGCGGGTACACCGCGGGGGCTCCTACCTTTGCTGCGATCAGTACTGCACGCGTTACTTGCCTGGCTCGCGCGGCAAGGGCGCGGTCGATACCGGCACCAACCACCTGGGCTTTCGCTGCGTTCAATCCCCCTGATCAGGGCGCAGACACCAGCTTGCCGCCGGCCGCCTCCGGCTCGCCGCGATTGCCTACTGGGTCGCCGTGGTCAGCCCGCTCTCATGACGCCAGGCGTCCATGAAGGCATCGATCTGGTCGAGTTTTTCCTGCCTTAGGCCGGTGGCTGTCTCGACCGCGTCGCCGATCAATAGCGAGCAATCGCTCGCCCGTTCATAGGCCGGCCACTCGGGCAGCCCTGCCCGGTTGGGGTTACCCGAGGCGGCGAACTGAACCCAGTAGCCGACCAGGGTATCGCGCAGTTGCAGGTCCACGTCGGTTACGCCGCTGGCCAGCTCCAGGTTGTCCATCACGTAGGCAATTTCCGCGGCATGATGCGCCCCCAACATCTTGCCGGTCGGGCCGGCCGGCGGATGGGCGAAATGATACAGATAGGCGGGCGAACTCGTATTGCGCATGCTGCGGGCAACGAACCGGGCCGGCGCCACGAAAATAAAATCGCCGATCAAGTCGGTTACCGCCTTGCGAAGATCGCCCGTGCTCGCGACCGGGTAAAGCTCTCGAATCTTGCCGGCCACCGGACCCAGATTGGCATCGAGCAGCGACTCCCAGGTGGCCACGTCTTTCGGCAGCTTGGCGAGCAGGGTGAACATCGTTCCTTCGTCGCGGTTGGCCCCCACGATCAGCGGAACATCGTTCTGCTGGCCCGCCGCCAGAATGGTCATCGGGTCGTCGGGAATCACCCAGCCGTCGACAATCGGGGCCATCCGAAGCAGGTTGTCGCGAATGGAGAACTCCCGCGATTCTTCCATGCCCGCGGTGTGCTTGAGCAACTCGTCGGGCGAAAGGGCCCGCAGCGCGGCGATTTGCCCCTGGCCCTCGGCCGCTCCGCAACTCGTGGCGAACTCGACACCCTGGACCTCGGCCGGGCTGAATCCATAGTGCGACTTGGTCAGGTGCACGTAATTCAGCGTCGGCCCACTCTCGGCAATGGCCCGGTGAAACAGCCCCTTGGCCAAGGGCGAAACCAACAATGCGAACACGCTGCCCCCGCCTGCCGATTCGCCGAAGATCGTCACCCGTTCCGGGTCGCCGCCAAAGGCCCTGATGTTGCGCTGCACCCAGCGAAGGGCTTCGATCTGATCGAGCAAGCCGTAGTTGCCCGAGCTGTGCTGCTCCGATTCAGCCGAGAGCTGCGGGTGAGCCAGAAAACCCAGCGGCCCCAACCGGTAGTTGATGCTGACCACAACCACCCCGCGGCGGGCCAAATCGGCCGCGTCGTACAGCGGCTGCGAGGCGGCCCCCATCACGTAGCCGCCGCCGTGAATCCAAACCATCACGGGCAGCGGATCGTCGCCGCGGTCGGCCGGCGCCCAAACGTTCAAATACAAACAGTCTTCCCGGGTTGCAGCGCCCAAGGCCATGCCGGGAAAGGTGGCCAGCATGGGGCTGGGCTTTTGCGGCGCGGCGGGCCCGAATTGATAGCATTCGCGCACCCCCGACCAGGCCGCGGGCGGCTGCGGCGGCCGCCACCGCAGTTCGCCTACCGGAGGGGCCGCGTAGGGAATTCCCCGGTATAGATGCAATTCGTCCCCCTCGCCAATCACCAGACCCCGCACCGCGCCCGAATCGAGCTGGATCGGTTCGCCCACCACCTTGAGAACGGCGGGTGACTTGGGCTGCGCGGGCTTGGCCGCCTCGCGGGCGGGCAAGTAAGACACCAGCGCGCAACCAATCAACAGGGCCCAGACTATTCTCCGCAGCATTGGTCCAGCTCCTTACCGGTCAGCAGGGTTCGTTCTGGCTCGAGCAATCGCCCCCGGGCGGTCCGGCGGGGGTGCCGGCGGAATCACCCCCCGCGGGAACCCTCGCCCAGTGCCGCCCATCGTAATCCGCGCCGCGGCCGACTGCCACGCGGGGGGCGCCCGAGCGGGGTTGGAAAATGCCCGAATCGAGGTCGTTTCCCGCGACTTTTGGCCTGCTGGCCCGACTTGCCTGGCTGCCACGTCCGCGCCGGCGGCCGCGCCCTGCAAGCCTCGAAAGGGGGCTGGCCATGTCCTGAAAGCCGTGCCTGGTAAACCGGGCAAACTGGCCCCTGCCCAGCTCGCCGAACTGGCGTTGACCCACGAGCCTGCTGCGCCTTACCTTCCTTCGCCGATTCGCCCGCGGCAATCCAGTTTTGACCATGCCGGGCGGTGAGAATCTGAATGTCTTCGCTGTCGCTTGCTGAACCTGTCAAGGAACATCTGCCCATGTCGCTTGCGCCGGTGTCGGGAGCGTCGGTTCCGTCGGTGATGACCCGTCGCTGGACTTCGCACGCCCGAGGTCTAATCGCGTTGGCGATCTTGGTTCCCTGTGCCGTCGCGGCCGCATGTTCCAATCCGTATTGGCCGTCGGGCGGGCTGGTTCGCTACACCCTGGCACTGGCCGGGTGGCTGGCCTTCGTGGCGGGGGGCACCTTTCGCTTTTGGGCCACGCTGTACATCGGCGGCCGCAAGGGGCGCGACCTGGCCACCGAGGGGCCCTATTCGCTCTGTCGAAACCCGCTGTACCTGGGTACCTTCCTCCTGTCGTTGTCGGTCGGACTCCTGGCCGGGAGCCTGACGTTCACGCTGGGTTTGATGTTGGCCTCGGTGCTGTACTGGAGCGTTACGGTTCCGGCGGAAGAAGCCCGCCTGGCCGAACGGCTCGGGGCCCCCTACGCCGAGTATCGCCGCACGGTGCCGGCGTTCTTTCCCCGGCTTACGGGCCTGCGAACACCGCCGACGATCGACGTCGACGTGCGCTGTCTGAGGATCGAAGGCCGCCGGGCCTTGCGCTGGGTGTGGATTCCGCTGCTCTGCCAATTGGTGGGCCAGTGCCAGGAGCAGGCCTGGTGGCCGTCGCTTTGGACGCTGCCCTAAGCGCCCACTCGGTCCACGCCCGGGGGCCCGATGCCGCCGACCGCCTTGGGGGAAGCGGAGCAGTCCGCGCCCAGGGGGTCCGCACCCAACGCTTCATCGCCGGCCACCGGGCACGTCATGCGATTGATTACTCGCTACGTACTGGCCGAATTCGCCAAGGTGTTCTTCACCTCGCTGACGGCGATGACCCTTTTGATGCTCCTCTTCGGCGTGCTCCGCGAGGCGGTCACCCAAGGGCTGGGACCGGCCCAGGTGCTGCGCTTGGTTCCCTACATCTTGCCCGACTCGCTCCGCTTCACGCTGCCCGGTACCTCGCTGTTTGCCGTGAGCCTGGTCTATGGACGCATGTCGGCCGGGGGCGAGGTTCTGGCGCTCAAGGCCCTGGGCATCCACCCGGCTCGCATTCTGCTGCCGATTTACCTTGTTTGCGCCCTGCTGAGCGGAGCCACCGTGGCGATCAACGAGCTGGCCCTTTCCTGGGGGCGCCGGGGCGTGGCTCAGGTCGTGGTCGAAAGCGCCGAGGAAATCGCCTACCGCGTCCTCCGCTCGCAGCACAGTTACAGTACTCCCCAGTTTTCGGTCGTCGTGCGGTCGGTGTCGGGCCGCCGTTTGTTGAGCCCCGTGTTTCACTTCGAGCCCTCGGGCTCGCAGGCCGCGGTAACGGTACGGGCCGCCGAGGCCGAGCTGCAGTCGGATCGCCGCGAGGGAACGCTCACGGTCATCTGCCGAAACGGCCAGGTGGAAATCGCCGGCCAAATGTCGGCCCAAATCGACGATGAGTTTCGCCGCACCATCTCGCTGGCCGAAGCCAGCCGGGGCAGCCCCAAGTCGACCACTCCGGCAACCATGTCGACCGCGCAGCTTCGCGACGAGCTGATGGCCCAACAGCAACGCCTGGAGCGAGGCTATCGGCAGTTCGCCGCCCTCGAGGCCCATGACTTGCTGTTGGGGGAATTCGACCGCTTGAACGATCCGGAATGGCAGAGCCGCCTGGCCGGCCTGGCCTTTTGGCGGAGCACGTTGGCCCGGCTCAAGACCGAACCGTTTCGCCGCTGGGCCAGTGGCTTTAGCTGCCTCTGCTTCGCCCTGGTCGGCGCCCCCTTGGCCATTCGCTTGCGAAACGCCGACCTGCTGATGAGCTTTTTTCTCTGTTTCCTGCCAATCCTGATCGTTTATTACCCGCTCATGGCCTACGGCGTCGACGCCGCCAAGCGAGGCGTATTGCCGCCTCAGTCGGTCTGGCTGGGAAATGTAATCCTTACGGCCTTGGGCGCTTGGCTGGTGAGGCACGTGCTGCGCTACTAGCCGGAACGCCTCCCGCCCGGGTAAAACGCGTGCCGCGCTGGGCTGCGGGGGTTGGCTGGCGACTCTCTGGCCTTGGGGTTTTTTTTCGATCCCCCCTGGCCGCCCGCGGGATTAGAATCCGGGGACGCGCACCTCACCAATTCGCTGGGGGGGTGGGCAAGTCGAGGTGGCTTTGCATGCTCAGCCTCTTCACCCGCGACGACCGCCCGCCTAGCTGCTCGCGACGCGAGTTGTTGCGCTGGGGCGGACTTAGCACGCTGGGGCTTTCGCTGCCCCAGTGGGCCGCGCTGGCCGGTGCCCCTGCGGCAACCGCACCCGGCAGATCGGCGGGGCCGCGGACCGATGCGCCGCGAGCCACGGCCGACGCCTGTATTCTCATCTATCTGTTTGGCGGCCCCAGTCAGCTCGACACCTTCGACCTTAAGCCTGAGGCGCCCGCGGAGTTCCGCGGCGAATTTCAACCGATCGCCACCAACGTGCCCGGCATTTGGGTCTGCGAACACTTCAGCCAGTTGGCCCGGCAGTTCGACAAGCTGGTCGTGGTGCGCTCGATGCAGCACCAGCATCCGCGACACGGCTATGGGCTGTATTACGCCTTCACGGGGCAGGAGCACCCCCGCCCCGATTTGGATGCCCCGCCCGACTCTGGCGATTTTCCCAGCGTGGGAGCTTTGGTGGGCCATTTACAGGGTCCGCGCGGCGGCATGCCCCCCGCCGTAACGCTGCCTCGATGGAATCGCTTTCTCGATTTGCCGAACGAGTACGCGGGCGAAACCGCGGGGTTCCTGGGTCAATCGTTCGATCCTTGGCTGGTGCGCGCCGAGCCGAACACGGCCCAGTTTCAAGTGAGCGGCGTGGAGCTGCCCCGGGGGCTGTCGCTCGCGCGGCTGACCGCTCGCCGCGAGTTGCTCGGCCAGCTCGATCGCTGGATCGCCCAGCAGGCCCATCCCTCGCCGCTCGCCCGCCAGCAAGACTCGCTCTACCGTCAAGCCTTCGAACTGGTTTCCTCGGCGCCGGCCCGGGCCGCGTTCCGACTGGAAGATGAACCCCCGCGCCAGCGCGAGCGCTACGGAGCGAGCCCCCTGGGTCAGGGGCTGCTCTTGGCGCGGCGGCTGGTGCAGGCCGGGGTGCGGCTAGTTACCGTCAACTGGCACGATGACGGTAGCGACGTGAAAAGCCCCTTCTGGGATACGCATCAAGACAACTTTAATACCCTCAAGCAGAAGCTGATTCCGCCCGTCGACCAGGGGTTATCGGCCCTGTTGGCCGACCTGGCCGAGCGGCGGCTGCTCGAGCGCACGCTGGTCGTGGTGCTCGGAGAATTCGGGCGCACGCCGAGGATTGGCCGGGTGGTGATGAATGCGGCGACCAGCGCTACCGGCCGCGATCACTGGCCCCACGCCTACTCGGTGCTTCTGGCCGGTGGCGGCCTCAAGGGCGGGCTGGTGTATGGCGCCAGCGACGAGCGCGGGGCCTACGTGGTCGATCGACCGGCCAGCCCAACCGACCTGGTGGCCACGATTCTGAGCGCGCTGGGATGCGACCTGGGGGGACGAATCTACGATCGATCCGGACGTCCGCACACGGTTTGCGCGGGCCAGCCGCTGTCGGAAATCTTCGCTTAAGTGCTTCCTTGCGTTGCGGCTGGGGCACCCCCCAAAGCGCGAAAAACGGCCCGCCGGCGAAAAGGGCTCGGCGGGCCGCGCGATTACGATGGGCTTCGATTCAGGCGAAGTCTACCTGCGGCGGCGCCGCCGGGCCTGGCAGCCAACCCAGGCCAACCCCAGCGTGGCAAGTAGCCAGGTACTGGGTTCGGGGATGGGTTGGAAGTAGTTGCCATAGACATACTGCGAGATGTCGTTCCCCAGCGTGGTTCCATCCTTCTGGTCCATGATCCAGTGGATCCCCAGATAGATTCGGCTCATGGCATTTTCGCCCTCGGGCGAGTCTTCCGTGTCGATCCCCAACGGATCGGTCTGGGTAAACGTGGAGTAAAAGCGGGTCGAGCCTGAACCAGCCTCTTCCGAGGTCAATTGGTAGATCGGGTTATTGCCCAGAATGCCGTCGATCGCGTCGAACTGATTGGTGCCGAAAAATAGTTCGACGGCCTTGTAGATCGCGCCCCCCATGGTGGCATGCCCCGAGGTCCAGGCCGGGAAGGGCGGCGTAAAGTCGTCGCTATCCAGCCCCGGAGAACCGCCAGGTGCGCCGAGCGGCTTCCACATGTCGTCGCCGATGGTGTCGGGGTTGCCGTCGGAGTCGCCTTCGATAATGGCACCAACTGGCCGCCAGAAGTTGTAGGTGAACTTCGCGTCCCAAGCGGCCGTGGCCGAGTCGGCCATTGCCACCGATGCCAGGGCAAACAACCGGGCGTTGTCCGCCGGCGACGTGCCGGCCTGGGCGGCAATCTCCTCCAAGTTCCTCACGAACAACACCGGCGGCGGCCCCATGGTCGGCCGATCGTAGGCCCAGAACAGGCCAATCGCCTCCTGTTCAGGCGTTCGCACCGCGCTATCCAGGGCGCCGTAATCCTTCACCATGTTGTAAGCCGCGGTGTACTCCGGGCTCGTCATCGCCGGCAGCGGCGGCAACTGGTCGATGAAGTCTTTCGTGTTCGGAATCGTCCAGGTCGAAACTTCGCCCCAACCGGGGCCCCAGGCTTTTTGGTCCAGGTTGTACGGATCGGGCCGCCAGTAGCCCGGCCCGGCCAAGGGCGTGTAGGGCTTCGACTCCGACGCCTTGTCGTTCATACGATTCGCCACGTACTGGGCCGCGATGTACTTGCCCAGATCGATCCCGTTCTGCTTGGCGGCGTCGTCAGGCAACAAGCCCATCCGGCTAGCGAAATCCACGTTCAAAATCGACGACTCGCCCGGGTAGTTGTGCAGCAGCACATCGTAGGCGGCCTGGTTCACGGCCGCGGCGAGAGAAATCTCCGAGGGGGCCGACGTATCGACCAAGAATGGCGTGTGGGTCCGATGAATTGCCTGAAACACGTCGTAGATCGACCCGTTCATCATGGCGATGGCGCGAGTCGACCAGCCGGGATTGGCTTGGTTAATAGCGTTGGTACCATCGTGCTGAATGACTTCGCGAACCGTGGCGTTCCACTCCAGCACCGGATCCGCCGCCCGGACCGAACCAAGCGCCAATCCCCACAACCAGGGCACCAGACCGGCCAGCAACCAGGTCCGCCGTACGTAACTGATTCTCATGGCTTCCGACTTTCCACTACGCTGTACCGCGAGTTGCGAATCTTGGGTGTGCGCGGCAATGGCTCTACCGGACTACGGTGAAAACGCCAGCCCGAGATCGCCCTGATCATGCGCGGCACCCACGTCCGCATGGCGTGGATCCATCGCCGCGGGAGAGAGCCCGCTGGCCGCAAGACTGGGCTGCCCACCCGCCGCCGATCACGATTCGCCAAGGAGCGAATCCGCCTCGCGGTTTGCTTGCTTCGTGCGCGGTTGTTTGATCAGCCGATCAAGCGACCAGCGTTCACCAGCGTGCCCAAGTGCCTGTGCCGAACATGCGTTGCCACCGGTAACTCCGGTCGAACCGCTTAGACCAAGGGCCAATGGCCGACCACGCCATGAGCCGCGCGACGCGCCCTCCGTCCAGCACCCAATTGCGAGATTACCCACGGCCCAATTGGGGGTCAAATGATTTCATGCCTTTGGGCCTGCCCCCCATACGCCGTCAGGCCACTGCCCGTCGAGTGTTTTTTTCGCCGCAACGCCGGCCGAGGAACCGACAAGCAATAGGCACGCAAGCTGTTCATTTTAAAGGAGATAAGTGAATAGCTAATCAGGTCTGTCGAGGACCGTCGAAAATGATTGTCTGGACAACTGTTGTCTGGACCGATATTCTTGATAACCGTCGGTCGGGAGGGGGACCCTTGCCATGAGATCGAGCCCATCGCTCATTTCGCCGTCCGGGAAATCGAATACCGCCTCCCAGCGAGGCTTCGATTCCCTTGCGCAAGAGGCCTATCTCAATCTCTGGCGAACCTACGACCGGCTGCGCATGCAGGAAGATGCGCTGTTCGCCGAACACGATCTCACCGCGCAGCAGTACAACGCCCTGCGGTTGTTGCGGGCCCGGCATCCCGAGCCCATGCCCACGCTCAACCTGGCCGAGCGGCTCATCTCCCGCGCGCCCGACATCACCCGCTTGCTCGATCGCCTGGAGCAGCGGGGGCTAATCGTGCGTGAGCGTCCGCCCGAGAATCGCCGCTTGGTGCGTGTGGGCATTTCGGCCCGGGGGCTAGCTCTGTTGAACAAGCTCGATCAGCCGGTGCGCCGCTGCCACGAAGAACAACTAGGGCACCTGCCTGTCGGGCAACTCGAGCAATTGATCGAGTTGCTGCACGCCTGCCGGCGCCCCCACGAGCCCGAGGCCGGCGCCTGGGCCGTGCCTCCGGCCGATGCCACGCTTGGGCCTGCGCACCCGAGTTGAGCAAGTTGGCAGAAACGAACCAAATCGATTCCATTTCCATCACTCTAGATGCCTGCTGAGGTGCTTCCCGATGACCACCGCTTATTCGACCGCCGGCGACCGGCGACCGATCGACGTTGCCGTGATCGGCGGAGGCCCGGCCGGTGCAACCGTTTCCACGTTGCTGGCCCAAGCGGGCCATCGGGTCCAGCTCTTCGAGCGCGAGCATTTCCCCCGTTTTCACATTGGCGAATCGCTGATTCCCGAAACCTACTGGGTGCTGAAACGACTGAACATGCTCGACAAGCTACGGGCCAGCGGTTTCGTCAAGAAGCACAGCGTGCAGTTCGTGAGCCAGTCGGGGCGGCTCTCGGAGCCGTTTTACTTCATGGACCACAAGCCCCACGAATGCTCTCAGACCTGGCAAGTGCTCCGCAGCGAGTTCGACAAAATGATGCTCGACAATGCCCGCGAGCACGGTGTCGAAGCTTTCGAGGGCGTGCGAGTGCTCGAGGTGGCGCTGGAAGGCACGCGGGCCACCGGGCTAACGATTCTGGACGAAACCGGCCAACCACACGAAGTTCGGCCTAAGGTCATCGTCGATGCCAGCGGGCAAAGCTCGCTCATCGCCAGCCGGCTGAAGCTGCACGTGAAAGACGAGTACCTGAAAAAGGGCGCCCTGTGGACGTATTTCGAGGGGGCCTACCGCGACGCGGGACGCGACGAGGGGGCCACGATCGTGCTGCAAACCAAGAACAAACAGGGCTGGTTCTGGTACATCCCGCTGCACAACAACCTGGTCAGCGTGGGGGTCGTGAGCTCGTTCGAGTATCTGTTTTCCAAAGAGCGTGGCAGCGACTACGAAGCGATTTACCAGGAAGAACTGGATCGCTGCCCGGCCGTCCGCGAGCGGGTCGCCCTGGGCAAGCGCGTGGCCCCCTTCTACGCCACGAAAGACTACTCGTACCGGGCCAAACAGGCCGCCGGCGACGGCTGGGTGCTCGTCGGCGATGCCTTCGGTTTTCTCGATCCGCTGTATAGCTCGGGGGTGCTGCTGGCGCTGAAGTCGGGCCAATTGGCGGCCGACGCGATTCACGAGGCGCTCGTGGCGGGCGATACCTCGGCCGCCCGGCTGGGCGCCTGGAGCGAGAACTTCGTACGCGGCATGGAGCGCATGCGACGATTGGTGTGCGAGTACTACGAGGGGTTGAGCTTCGGTGGCTTCGTCAAGAAACACCCCGATCTGAAGGGGCTGATTACCGATCTGCTCATCGGCGACCTGTTCGAAGACAAGGTCGACGCCCTGTTGGGCCCGCTCGACGAATTCCGCGCCGAGCAAGACCAGCGCCGCGCCGCGGCAGCCGCAAACTAGTTCAGCCGTGCCGGGTGCCAGGCAAGTTCGGCGACAACACTGGCCCCTGGGCTGGCTCGCCTACCTCAGGGCCAGCGGCCGCAGGGCAAAGCCCGCCGCCGTACCGCGAATTTTGTTGGTCACCGCGACGTAGCAGAACTCCCACACCTGGTCCCGGGCCAGCTCTTCCAGGTAGTGAAACTCGGCGATATGCACCCCCTGCTCCACGAGCAGGTAGTCGTGCACCGGAATGAACGATGTGCTTCCCTCGGGCGCCGGTGAAACTTCGACCCCGCTGGTGTCCGAGCCCAGCATGATCGCTCCCTGTTGGGCCACCAGCGTTTTGGCCGTGTCGAGCGTAATGCCCGCCGTGTCGTGAATTTTGAGCCGCTCGTGATCGGCGCCGCTGGCGCCCCAATAACGCAGGGAACCCGTGCGAACCAGCACCACGTCGCCCGGACGCAGCTCGACCCCCTGGCGTTGGGCGGCGGCCTCGACGTCGGCGGGCGAAATCGGGTAACTGGCCGGCAGCGCGTCGACCCCCTTGAGTGCCGCGATGTCCAAGAGCACGCCCCGGGCAATAATGGGCGGGATGGTCGTGGCGTCGCATTTGCGCGGCCCGAAGTCGCCTCCCCAGTCGGCCTCGCGAAAGCCGTTGTACCAATGGTGGTCGGTTCCGGCCGTAATGTGGGCCAGCCCGTCGATCTGGGTCCCCACGTTGTCGCTAATGAACAGCGCGCAGCTATGCCAACCGGTCAGCGCCGAATTCACGGCCGGCAGCGTGAAGGGATGGTCTTGCTGCCGCGCCACGCCTTCGGGCGAGCGGTAGCTCATCACCTCGCAAGGGTTGTGGCCCGGCCATTTGAAACTGGTGCGATCGTAGGCTACCCCCAGGTCGTAAACGCGCCCCTGGCGAACCAGCTCCAGCGCGGCCCGAACCGAATCGGGCGAAAGCGCGTTGAGCGAGCCGACCTCGTCGTCGTCACCCCAGACCCAGCCCCAGCCTCGGCCCGCTTGCCAACCCCGCGGTTCGGTCGGCGGGGCGGCTCGGTCGGCGCTCGCCGGTTCGCCTGAAGGACTGGCCCCCTGCGCCTGGGCCACGGTGCCCGATCGCTGCGCAGCTAACCAACCGAGCAGCATGCCCAGCGCAAGCACCAAGAGCCAGGTCGTTTGATTGCGGCGCAGAACGATCATGGGCGGGGGCCTCCGGGCGGCCCGGTGTTGGCCGCCCGCGACAGAACCCTCCTCTGTCGCCGCCAGCCGCCGTTTGCCCGAGCCGGCGCGATTCTAACTGCCAGCACTGGGCTTCGCACCCCAGAGCCCGCCAGGCGGTCGCCGCGACCACCTCGGCCCGCGGGGCGGCTTGCCAGCAGGCCTCGAATAGCGAGAATACGAGCGCCCGAGCGCGCGCCGGCCCAGAATTTCGTGATTCGTCCGCCGGCCTTCAATCCTCAAGGAGTGTACCGATGCAACGCGCGACCAAGTGTTGGGGCTGCTTCCTGGTAGCCGGAATCATCATCAGCCTGAGCCTGGGTTGCTCGTCGTCGGCCGATCAGGCAGCCGACACTTCCGCTCCCGAAACCGCCGGAACCGAGGCTTCGGTCGACGTGCAAATGGGCGAGCACGAAGACGCCTCTGACGAAGACGTGGCCGTCACCCTGGCCAAGCTGGCCGATGGTGACCGCGAGGCCGCCATTGCCCAGAAGATCTGCCCGGTGAGCGAACATGCGCTTGGTTCGATGGGCCTGCCGGTCAAGGTCGACGTCAAGGGGCGCGAAGTGTTCATCTGTTGCGAAGGTTGCCGAGACATGTTGGTTAAGGAACCCGAAAAGTTTCTGACCAATCTCGAGAAAGAATAGCCGACTGCCACGCTGGGGCGGCCGAACTGGGCCGACCGCCACACTGGGGCGGCCGAACTGGGCCGACTGCCACGCTGGGGCGGCCGAACTGGGCCGACCGCCGCGAGTGGTATCGGAAGGAGACTGCCACCAGGGGATGGCCGCTGGCGGCGAATCCCTGGCGGCGAATCGGTCGCGGCGGTGCCCCCGCGGCGAGGGTTCTTCCGCGCCACCACGGCCAAGCTGGCCGATTGCAGCCCGCCCAATTCGTCAACCGGCGGCTAGGGCAGCCACGACCAGACTTCAACACGCAGAAAGCGGAGCACGGGGCGAGCCAGGGCCCGCCAGAAATAGTCGGGCTTGATTACGATTCGGGCCCGGCCGGTCATCTCAGGCACGAGGTGGGGCTGCGGCGTATCGAAATCGGCGTAGACCCAGATGTACCGGGATTCGTCGCCGGTCCCGGCGGTTTCGGCCATCACCTCGCGGTCGGTCCGCACGCGATCGATCTCCAGCCGCCGGCCATCCAGGGCGATCATCGATTTTCCGGTCACCCGGCCGCGAACAAGGCCGCCGTGCAACCCCCAGAAGCGCAGGTGCACTTCCTGCCCGGGCTGAACATAAGCGGCGGCATCTTCCATGGCGGCGATTTCAGCTCGTAGGTGCCCGGTATCCTGCACCACGGTGACTAATTCGCCCGGTTCCAGGTAGGTGCCCAGGCGCGATTCCACATGGGTGGTCACAATCCGGCCGCCAATCGGGGCGACGAGCCGGGTCCGGCCGAGCTGTTGCTCGTAGTGATTGGCTTCCGAGGTGAGCCGGGCAACCTCGGCCTCGGCGGCGCGAATCTCTTCAGGGCGCGTGCCGGCTTCCAGCTTGGTCAATTCCTCCTTGGCGGCGAGGTACATTTTCTGGGAGGAATCGCGCTCGAACTGCACGTTGGCCAGTTCGGCGGGGCTGACCGTCCCGGTGCGCTCCAGTCCCTCGATGCGGACCAGTTCGCGTTCGTAGTATTCGAGTCGCACCGAGGCCAGCTCCATTTTCTGGCGGGCTGCCTCGATGTCTTCGGTGCGCGGCCCCGCCATGAGCAAATCAAGTTGTGCCTGAGCCGCCTCGAGCGCGTGGCGCGTGGTGTCGAGCTGGGCTTGCAGCGTACTGCCGTCGATTCGGGCCACCAGGTCGCCCGCCTCGACGTGGTCGCCTTCGCGGTGGGGAAGCTCGACGATTTCGCCCGCGACCTGCGCCCGCACGCCGTACTCCTGGGCGGGAATGAGCCGGAAGTCGCCCCCCACTTCATGGTTGTAGGGAATAAAGCCGCAGGCCACGATGCCCGCCAACAGGGCCAGCCGAAGGGGCCAGCGGATGTACCACTTGCCGCCGCCGCGTACCAGCCATCGCACCGGACTGAAGCTCATTGCCTTGCTCCCCAGCTCATCGGAAAACCAGAGTCCGACCAGCGTAATTCCCAAGAGGGCCCCCGGGCCCTTCATTTGCGAGGTCAACAGCCAACCGCCGCCGCCGATCAACAACACCGCCAACAGGGCGTCCCAGCTCCAGCAGGCCAGCCCGTACCAACGAAACCAGAGCCGCTTTTCCGGCGGCAAGGCCTCGGGCATGGTTTCGCCCAGCAGCCAAGAGGCGGCCAGGGCCTTGGCTCGCTCCATCAAGCGATATTCCTTGGTGTAGAAGCAGAGCATCGCGTACGCGTCGCTGCGGGCCAGCGGGTTAAAGCGCAACAACACCCCCAGCACGCAGTGCGGAATCACCAGCAGGAAGAAATTCCCGATCACCGACCGTGGCGCGGCCAGGGCCCAGGCCAACAGCGAAAGCGAGCCCACCAGGAACTGCGACCAGATGCCCAGACTAAGCACGGTCCATTGTTGGCCCGAGGTCATCCGCGACAACGAGTCGCCGGCGTCGAGGTCGAAGTAGGGCAGCACGTGGCGTTCGACGCGCATGCGGAAACCGCGGACCCGGCCCCCAAAGGCCCGCACGGCCATGCCCATCAATAACGCTCGCGGCAGGCTGACGGCCACCAGCACCATTGCCAGGAAAACCACGATTCGTTGCCAAAACTGCGTCCTGTCGGTCAACCAGAGAATGTCGGACGTGTAGCGGTCGAACTGCTGAACCATAATCACCGCGCCCAAGAGCGACATGCCGGCCAACACGATCAGCCAGTACGGGTTCAGAATCCAACCAAACAACAGCGCCAGCCAGTCGAAAAAATGATTGATGCTGGCTCCGGGGTCGTCGGCTGAAAGCGGTGCGATGACCGGCCCCGCCTGGCCACCTTTGTGCTGCGGCCGCGCCGCCGGAATCGCCTCGGCCGCCGGATCGGGCTCCACGACCAACAGCCCGTAATCGTGCAACTGGCGCAGAAACGCGGCCAGGTGTTGGGGGTCGACCGGATGACCCAAGCGAGCCGACCATTCGCTGGCCAGCGCTTCGATCGTGTGCTGGCCGTCGATCAGGTCCAGCAGTTGGCGCTCCTCCCATCCCAGCAGAAACGCTTCGCCGCTGGCCAGGTCGCGCAGCACGAATTGGCGCGGTCCGATTCGGATCAACTCGGCGTCGCGGCGCAAGCGGGGAGGCATCATCGAAACGCAACTTGGGGAAAAGCGACTGGCCCAGACGGGTCCGTCGGGGGCGGGAGAGGATGGCAACCGATCGCCCGCCCGGCGGCGCCAGGCGAGTCGAAAAGGCCCCGCTTCCATCCTAAATCGAGACCCCCTCTGGTCCAAGCATTGCCTTGGCCTCCGCAACAGCCCGGCGCGAAGGCCCCCCGGCCGCAGCCCCCAAAACCGCCGGCACTCCCGGGCGAAATACGACACCTATCCCGTGTTGCCAAAGAGACTTACCGCGCTCGGGTACGGACCAGGCCCAAGGCGCCCCTCGGGGGCTACGGGGCATCGGGCAGACGACGTGCCTGCGGGTCGTCTGGCGGACGATCGAGCACCAAGAGCGCGAACAGGTCGCGCATTTCCCGGGGGCTGAGTTGTTTCTCCAGTCCTTCGGGCATTAGCGATAGCTCGCTGGGAATCAGCTCTTCGACCTGGTCGCGAGGGACACTCTCGACCCGCCCACCCGGCAGCTTAAGCGTGACCCGCTGGGGCGAGTTCTCGACCAGCAGACCGGCGAGCACGCGGCCGTCGCCCGTCAGCAGGGTCCAGGCCTGATAGGCGGGGCCGATCACCAGGCTGGGGTCGATCACGTTCGAAAGCAACTGCTCGAACGAGTTGCGGCCGTTGCCGGTCAGGTCGGGCCCCACTTCTTCGCCTTGGCCGTGCAAGCGGTGGCACTGCGCACACGACTTGCGAAACACCTCCCAGCCAGCCGCGGCCTCGCCACGCTCGGCCCTGAGCAACTCCCGCACCTGGTTCACCGTAGCTTCCCGGGCCGGGTCGCGCCCGGTGCGAATGCTGCCGAAGCGGGCCCGAGCGCGTTCGCGAATCTCGTCGTCCTCGCTGAGCGCCAGTTTGCGCAAGTGATAAGCCAAGAGCGGCGCGGGGGGGAACCGTCCCTCGTCGATGGCATCCAACAGCGCGGTCGCCCAGGCCGGCTCTTCCGTCAATAGATCGAGCAGTTGCGCGCGAAGCCGGCCAGGGACGGTTTCGTAGCGATCCAACAGCAGCCGGGCATCGGCCGGGCGATTGAGTCGCGCCAGTTGCACCAAGGCGGTCGCCCGTAGCGGATCGTCGGTCGCCTCCCCCCCGGTCACGAGCGAGAGTGCCAACTCAGCGGCCGCCGGGTCGGCGCCCGCGAGCAGTGTTTCCAAGGCCGCCCCCCGCACGGTTGGCTCGATCGAGTCGTCGGTGACCATCCCGCGAAGTGCTTGCTGCGCCGGGGCCGAACCGGTCGTGGCCGACCAGAGCAGCCCGGGAAGATGCAGTGGATCGCTGGGAGGGCGGTCGAGCGCCCGCTGGGCGAGCGCTGCCAGATGCCGGTCGAACCCGGCCGCGACGTCGGCCGAGAGCCGATCTTGGCGGCGCCGGGCCGCCAACTCGATCCAGGCCGCGGCCGCGACCTGGGGCGCCGGCTCGATCGACTCGGCCAACCCGGCGAGCAACCGCCCGGCCGCCTCGGCCGCGCCGGGGCCGGCGTCGCTGAGCCGCTCGATCGTTCGCGGAACCAAATCGCGCCAGGCCGGGGCGGCACCGCCGTTGGCCAGAATCCGCGCGACCCAAGCGTCGCCTTCCTGAGGCAATCGGGGCAACAGGTTTTGCCACACGATTGCCGGCACGACGGGGTCATCGCCACAGGATTCGGCGGCGTCGGCCAGCCACTCCAGGGTGCTGTTGCCGGCGATTTTTCCGGCGGCGATGGCCATTTGCAGTAGAACCCGTGGGTCGGGGTCGCGGCGGCGGCGCTCGAGCACGGCAGCCACGTTGTGGTCGACCTGCCCCGCGCTGCCCGCCGCCCGAACACCCCAGGCGCGCAGGGCAGGATCGGCGTTTTCGAGCAGTTTCACCTGGAAGTTTGGCGGCAGCGGCCCCGCGCCGACCAGGGCGAAAAGAGCGGCCAAACGCGTCTTTCGCGAGGCACCGGCGCTGAGCACCAGCGCTTGAAGATCGTCGCGCACCTCTCCACAGCGGCGCTCGGCCAAGAGCCGCTGGGCCCGGTCGCGGTAATAGCGACCGGGTTGACTCAGGGCAGCCAACAGCGCCTGGTCGTCGGCCTGGGCCAGATGGTGAACCGGGGCCCGCGGCGCGTCGCCGTAGCGCAGGCGGTAGAGCCGGCCTCGTCCTCGTTCGATGCCCTCGGGATCGCGCCGAGCATCTTGATAACAGTGATAGCGATCGTACCAATCGAGAATGTAGAGGCAGCCATCGGGCCCCTCTTGCTGCGAGACCGGCATGAACCAGGCATCGTTGGCCACCAGCAAGTCGGGCTCGGCCAGGCCCTGGTACGTGGCTCCGCGCGGCTCGAGCCGATCGACGTTGAGGCAGCCTCCGTGGATGTTGCCCATCAGCAGCCGGTCGCGGTACTCGGCCGGGAAAGCATCGCCATCGAAGTAACACAGGCCGCAGTAGGCGGCCTTCTGGTGCAGGTGATCCACGATCGACCCTTGGCGCCAGGCGTAGGGGGGCGCCGCGCCGGCCTGGCGCAGATACTGACCGGTTTCAACCACGTGCCACAGGTGATCGATCACGCACGCGCTCAAAAACGCGCTTCCCTCGTCGTCCCAGGCCAGGCCCCAGGGATTGCTTGTGCCCTCACAGAACAGCTCAAACCGCCGGCTGCGCGGCTCGACGCGCCATACGGCGCAAGTAAAGCGGTATTCACGATCGTCCTGCCGCACCACGCTGGGGTTGAAGACACCGTTGAGGCCGTAGAGCCAGCCATCGGGCCCCCAGCCCAGGGCGCTGGGGAGCTCGTGAACGTCGCGGCGGCCGAAGCCGGTTACCACCACCTCGCGGCGGTCGGCTTTCAGATCGCCGTCGTCGTCGGCCAGAAACAACAGATCGGGGGCGTTGGCCACCCACACCCCGCCGTAGCCCACGGCGATACCCGAGGGAATGTTGAGCCCCTCGGCAAACAGCGTGACCCGGTCGACCCGCCCGTCGCGGTCGGTGTCTTCCAGCACCTTGACGCGGTCTTGGCCCGGCCCCTCTTCGAGCCGGGGATACTCCAGGCTTTCGGTTACCCAGATGCGGCCCTGGTCGTCGAAGGTCATGGCCACGGGATTGATCAGGTCGGGCTCGGCCGCCACCAGTTCGACCTGGAAGCCGGGGGGGACGCTCATGCGGGCAATGGCCTCGGCTGGCTCCAGGGCCGGCCCCGGCGGAACATCCTGATGATGCGGCAAACGCTCCTCGGCCGCCGGCAGCCGGCCCGCCAACAGCGCCAGCCCAGAGGCGAGCAGCCAGACTCGGGCAATTCGCTTTTGGCCGAGAGGGCTTAGCGCGGCCCCCGCACGGTGGACATTCATCATGCTTTTCCCCGGAAAACCCCGCGTCGACCCGATTATAGCCCCCCGGCGCGCTGCTGCTTAGAATCGAACCAGCGGCTGTCCGGCCGGGGTGACGACAACGCCCGGGCTCGCGCGCCAGGGTGGGGCTATACACGCTTTCTCGATCTGGCAGCATGGCGTTTTCCAACTGGCGAAGCCTGGTTCGTTCACAGCCCCAAGGGGGTCGAGCGCGCGCTCGACCCACCGCCGGCCGGGTTCGTTTGGGCTGCGAGCGGCTCGAAGCTCGGGCCCTGCTCAGCGGTTCTCCAGGCTCGGCCGGCGAACCCAATCTGCGTTTGCTGGAAATCGCTCTCAGCGATTCCAGCGGCGTGCCGGTTTCCACTCCGCAAGAACACCTGGAGTATTGGCTCAGCGCCCGCTGGGAAACCACGGCCCTGGCGGCCGATGCCACGTACCAAATCCGCTTCGAGTTGGCCGACCGCGTCTACGAGGCCGCCACTTACACCTTCGGCGCCGGGCAAGAGAGCGGCACCTTTCAGACCGTCCGCGGACCGTTTCAAATGACCGCGGCCGGACAGTACACGGCCCGGGTCACGCTCGATTCGACGGCGCGGATTTCCGAAAGCGACGAAACCGACAACTCGCTCGAGCAGTCGATCGAGGCCCAGCCGGTGCCGCCCCCCTCGTTTCGCATGCAGCTACCGCTGGGAGGAACGCCGAATGTGGACTGGAGCATTTTGAACTACGTCGACCTCGACTCGGGCCCGGGCGCCGCCGACTTTCTGGGGGGAAACTACACCTACAACGGCCACGACGCCATCGACTTCATGCTCCCCAATTTCGCCGCCATGGATCGCGGCGTGCCGGTCTACGCCGCCGCCGCCGGGCGCGTGGAGCGCGTGCTCGACGGCCAATGGGATCGCTACACCGATTGCACCTTTGCCACCGAAAACTTCGTGCTGATCGACCACGGCGACGGCTGGGAGACCAACTACGCCCATTTCCGCCTCAACAGTATCGTGGTCGCCTCGGGCCAAATGGTCGAAGCCGGCGACCTGTTGGGCTACATCGGCTCGAGCGGCTGCTCGAGCGACGCACACCTGCACTTCGCGCTCTGGCACTACGAAGTGCCTGTGGAAACCTACCTGCAGCCAGAAAACTACTGGCTGCCCGAAGCCATCCTGCCCTACGCCGGCGATACGCCGGGGGTGACCGACTTCGGCGTCACCGACGGCGTGGTAACCTCGGACCTGATGAAGGAACGCCCCCCCGATCGCTACACCTTCGAACCGGTCGGCGGCCAGGGCCCGCGGTTTTGGGCCCGCGTTCATGGGCTGCCGGTCGGCACCACCCTCACGGTGCGCTGGTATCAGCCCAACGGCAACCTCTACGGTTCGCCGCAGACCACGGTGCTTTCCAGCGAAAACCGCTACGGCCAGCACACCGCGATCCGCCCGCTCAGCCCGTCGGCTCCGCAAGGCACCTGGCAAGTTGCTCTGGAAATCGACGGCCTCGAAGTGGCCCGCGACACGTTCCAGGTTACGACGGTGCCCACGCCTGAGATTAAGCTCTATCAGGGCAGCACCTATGTGATCGATGGCCGGACGACGCCGCTCGACCTGGGCATCGCTGCGCAAGGGGCCGCAAACCCCATGCTCACCTGCACGATCTTCAACCACGGAACGGGCGATCTGACCATCTCACAGATCGAAGTGCCCGCCGGGTTTCGCGTCGTCTCGCCGCCGCCGGCCCTCATCGCCCGAGGTGGTTCGGGCACGTTCACCTTGGCGCTGGAAACCAGCGCCGCGGGCAAGCGCACTGGGTGGGTGCGCCTGGCCACGAACGACTCCAGCGAGGCCGACTACCGCTTTGCCGTGACTGGCAACGTGCTCGATCTTCCGCCGGCCGTCGTGGGGGTGTGGCTGGGATCGAGCGCCTGGATCGACCAGGGCCCCGGCGGGGGCGATCGCTGGTGGGCCATTGCGGTCGGTTCCGGAGAGCAACTGCGGCCGCTTCCCTGGACCGGGCTGAACCAGATTCGCCTGGCCTTTAGCGAGCCGGTGGCCGTGACCAGCGGCGACCTGCGGGTCTTCGGTCAGGCGATCGCCGAGTATTCCCTGGTCGCAGGCGGCTTCTCGTACGACGCCGAGCGGCACGAAGCCGTTTGGACGCTGGCCCAACCGTTGGCTGCCGATCGAATCGCGCTGCAGCTCAAGAGCGGCCTCGCGCAAGGAGTCCACGACCTGACGAGCCAGCTCCTCGATGGCGACTGGATCAACCCGACGAGCCCCGCGCAGTTGTCGGGAGATTGGTTCCCGTCGGGCAATGGCCTGCAGGGGGGCGATTTCGTTTTTCAGTTCCGCGCGCTGGTGGGCGATTACAACGGCGACGGCGAAGTAGGCGCCGCCGATTACGCTGGTTGGGCGGCGCAAGCCAACTTGCCCTCGGCGAGCCCTTGGGCGGATTTCGACGGCTCGGGATCGATCGGCGCCGGCGATTACACCATTTGGGCGGCCCGCTTCGGCACGCGCTTGCCCGAGACCCCGTCCGCGGGCGGCGCAGCGCCGCGGGCCCCCCTCAGCCTTCAGGTCGTTGCCAACGCCTCGCCGCCTCGCGATACTGGCCCAGCCCATTTGTCCGCCGTGCCGCCGCGCGGCCAAACCCAGTCAGCCGAGCCGCATGAAGCCACCTTCCTCGCATCGCTCTGGACCTGGCTCCGAGAGCGCGGACGAATCCGATCGGCGTGACGACGCCGAGCTCGCTCAGTTCGGCTACTTGCAACAACTGCGCCGCTCGATGGGGGGCTTCTCGAGCTTCGCCATCTCGTTTTCGCTGATCTCAATTTCCACCGGCATTTTCGCCAACTTCTCACATGGCCTTCGGCAGGTGGGCCCCGCCCTGGTCTGGTCGTGGCTCGTGGCGGTCATCGGCCAGCTGCTCGTGGCCTTGGTCGTCGGCGAACTGGGGGTTCGCTACCCCATCTCGGGCTACGGCTACCAATGGGGCGCGCGGCTGATCGGCCCGCGGTTCGGTTTCTTCGTGGGCTGGGTGCTGTTGGTGCAATACCTGGTGGGCTACCCGGCGATCTGCCGCACGCTGGCCGACAACCTGCACAGCTTTCTCACACCCATCTTGGCCAGCTACGGCCGCGAGTTGCCCATGACCCCCCAGTGGGTCGGCGTGGTGGTCATTACCGTTACGGCCGCCGTGCACCTGGCCGGGCTGCGCCCCGCCGCCTTGGTGAACGACCTGGGCGTGATCTTCGAAATGGCGGGCACCGTCGTGATTACGGGGGTGCTGTTGGCCCTATTCGCCTGGGCCGCCTGGCCCTGGACCGAGCTTTTCGACACGACCAACGCCGATACCGGCCAGCCCGCGACATCCTCGGCCTGGGCGCTGTCGCTGCTGTTGGGAGCCTGGTGCCTGACCGGTTTCGAAGGGGCCGCCGACCTGGCCGAGGAAACCCACCAACCGCGCCGTACGATTCCCCGGGCCGTCGTTCTCTCGGAACTCAGCTCGGGCATCGGCGGGTTCTTCCTGCTCGTGGCCTTCCTGGTGGCCATCGACGACCTGCCGGGCATTACCGCCAGCAGCCAGCCCATGCTGGAAATCCTCCGTCGCCGGCTCCCCAGCGTCGTTACCACGGGCTTCATGCTGCTGGTTTTCGTGTCGATCTTCGCCTGTGGCGTGGCCAGCCTGGCCCATGCCACGCGACTGGTCTTCGCCCTGGCCCGCGACAACATGCTGCCTATGTCCGAAGTGCTCAAGCAGGTCGACCCGGTTACCCAAACCCCGCGCAGCGCAATCCTGGTGGTGTGGATGCTTTCGGTGATGGTCGTGCTGGGGTTGCAGAAGCTCGAGCTGATCACGTCGATCGCCACCGTGGCCGGCTATCTGGGGTACGGCGCCATCGTGACCACGGCGCTGATTGGCGTGGCGGGCGGCCAGGAGCCCGAGGGGTTCACTCTGGGGCGCTGGCGGCGGCCGATTAGTGCCGCGGCCCTGATTTGGACCGCGGTGGTGGTCGGCGCCCTGACTATTCCCCAGCTCGACGGCGGACATCGCACCGCCTGGGGAACACTCATTGCGCTGGCCCTGGGAACGCTGTTGTTCCTCGTGCAGATCGGGCCGCGCATTCGCCGGGGCGAGGCCGGTCCGCCGCCGGTCGGAAGCGAACCCACTGCTGCCCAGGGCGACTGAAGCCGGTTTGGCTTTAACGCGGGGCGGGCGCGTCGCCGGGGCAATGCCCAGGTTTTCCGATGGCCCCGGGCGCCTCGTGGCTCACGAACCGCCGGGTTGCCGTGCCGCGGCCCAGGTAACCGAACCCAGCAGCCGTCCCTCGGCATCGCGCCGGGGGGCGACGAGCATGCGCACCCGCAGTCGAGGTTGTTGCCAATCGCCGAACTGGACTTCGCGCAGAATCATTCCATCGACCACCGATTCCTCGAGCACGGTCAGTTGCTCGCCCCAGCGGTGCTGCATCTGGGCGCCGACGAACTCGAGCGTGGCCCCCAGGCAGCGTGCGGCTCGAATTCCCAAGAACTCTTCCTCGGAGCCCAACAGCGCCACCACCTTGTCGTCGGCGTCGGTCGCCAGCCCCCAGAGACTCCCCCCGCTCCAGTCAGCCATTGCCTGTTGCTGAACCGACAAAGCCTGGGGATCGACCACGGCCCGTGTCTCGCCGAAAAACGCGGCGGGACGCGAGAGCTCGAACCGGCGAGGCTCGCCACCGGGCGCGGCCCCCCGCAACTGCGCCTCCAGCAGGGCCAATTCCGTCAGCCAGACCTCGCGATTGAGCCGCACGCCAGCCAGCACCTCGTCGTGTCGCGCCCGCAGCGCGGCCACGATCGGCCGCAGTTCGGCCGGCCCGAGCGTGTGCAGACTTAAGTCGTAGGGGTGCACCACCGTGTTGACGAACAGGGGGCAGTTCCACGCTTCGGCCAGGAGCAGCAGATCGGCGAATTCATGCACGTTGGGCCGCATCAGGCAATGGGTCAGGCTGATCGAGGTGCCCCTGGCGCGGCAGTAGGCATGAAACCGTTCGAAGTTGGCCCACACCTCCGCGAAACGGGCCCCCACGCGAATCGACTCGAAGGTGGCCGGCGTCATGCCGTCGAGGCTCACGATGAGCGACACGGGTAAACGGTCGAGCACCCGCTCAACCGCGGCGTTCCAAACCGTGGCGTTGGTGTTCACGGCCGTGGGGGTCGTCAGCCCCTGGTGAATCAGCATCTCCAGCACTCGGAGCGACTCGGCGGCCAACAAGGGCTCGCCGCCGAAGAACTTGGCCTTCTTCAAATGGGGCAAGTATTTGGCCAGGTCGCGAAAAAACGGCTCGTCGTACGCCTTGGGTAGCGGAGGCAATTTTTCCCGGCGGGAACGAATCAGCGACGACCACTGCCCGTGACACATGCGGCACTGAAGGTTGCAGGTGTTGCTGAGCGAAAACTCCATTTGGACCGGCCAGGCCAGCGGCTCCGCGGCCGCGAATTCATCGAACGCCCGGGCGTGGGCCCGCGCGCCGGTTCCCTGGCGAATTTGCCAATCGCAGAAACGGCACCCCTCGCTGAGCCGATAGCGGCGCAGTGCGCCGCGCAATTGCTCGGCCCGAGCGCCCCGCCAGATTTCGTCGAGCGTGCTCTCGCGCACGCTGCCCAGCGGGAATTCATCGTTCTGGCAACAGGCCCGTACATTGCCCAGCGTATCGAAATACAGCGACACGAAGGGGGCATAGCACACCGCTGAAAAGGGCTGCGCGGGCCCTCGGCGCTGGGCGTCGTATTCCGTTTGCCAGTCGGGAAGTCGCATGGTGATCGCACTTGGTCGCGGCCCGCTGGCCGCCGCGCTCGCAAAGCGGCGGGGCCACCCCAGCAACCGAGCCACTCGGGTCGGGCCCTCGTACCGTAACCGCCATTATCGCTTGGGCGCGCGAGCGAGTGCCAGGAATCGTGCCGCGGGGTGACGAAGATTCGGCCGACTAGCGCAAAAAATACCCCTGGTAGCGCTCGCGGAGGGCCGATTTGAGAAATTTGCCGGCCGAGGTGCGCGGAATTTGGTCGGTAAACTCCACGGCATCGGGCAGCCACCACTTGGCGAACTGGGGGGCGAGAAACTCGATCAGCTCCTCCGGAGTCGCCTTTTCCTCCTCTTTGAGCACTACCACGGCCAGGGGGCGCTCGTCCCACTTGGGATGCGCCACCGGAATCACGGCCGCCTCGGCCACGGCCGGATGCCCCATCAGGGCGTTTTCCAGCGCCACCGAGCTGATCCATTCGCCTCCCGACTTGATCACATCCTTGGCCCGGTCCTGCAGTTGCATGCAGCCATGCTCGTCGATGGCGACAATGTCGCCGGTTCGGAACCAACCGTCGTCGGTAAACGAGCCGGAGCCCTCGGGACAGTTGTAATAGCTGCGGGCGATCCACGGCCCCCGCACCTCAAGTTCGCCCATCGACTGGGCATCCCAGGGCACCAGGCCGGTCTCGTTTCGGGCGCGCAGCTCGACAAAGGGAACCGGCCCTCCCTGGGTAGCGCGAAAATCGAACTGCACGTCGGCCGGAGCGTCGCACAATCGGCTAGGCAAATTGGCCATCGTTCCCATCGGCGACAGTTCGGTCATGCCCCAAGCGTGAATAATCTTCAGCCCATGCCGCTCTTGAAAGCCGCGGATCATCGACTTGGGCGCGGCCGAGCCTCCTACGACCATGGCCCGCAGCGAGGATAGATCGTAGGCCTGGGGCTGTTTGTCCAAAATCTGCAGCATTCCAAGCCAAATCGTCGGTACACCCGCGGTAATCGTCACCCGCTCGCGCGCCAACAGGTCGAGCAGCGAGGGCGGATCGAGATGCGGACCTGGGAAGACCTGTTTCGACCCCACCAGCGTGGCCGTGAAGGGCATCCCCCAGGCGTTGGCGTGAAACATGGGCACCACCGGCAACGTAACGTCGCGCTCGCTCGCTCCCATGGTGTCGGCCGCGGCGTTGGCCAGTGAGTGCAGCACGATGGCCCGGTGGCTGTAGAGCACCCCCTTGGGCTTGCCCGTGGTGCCCGAGGTGTAGCACATGGCGCAGGCCTGCTGCTCGTCGAACTGGGGCCACCGAAACTTGTTCACGTCGTGCGAAGCCAAGAGCTGTTCGTAATCGAGCGTGCCATGCGGCACTGGCCGATCGCCCGCCGGGACGACGATCACGTGCTCGAATCGAACCTGGTGGCGAAACTTCTCGAAGAGGTCCCAGAGCACCGCGTCGACAATCACTACTTTGTCGCCCGCGTGGTCGGCGATGAACGCCAGGTCGTTGGGATGCAGCCGTAAATTGAGCGTGTGCAGCACGCCGCCGGCCGTGGGGATGCCGAAATACGCCTCGAGGTGCTGGTAATGATTCCAGCAGAACGTGGCCACCCGATCTCCCGGCCGAACTCCCATGCCCTCCAGCGCCAGCGCCAGTTGCTTGCTGCGGCGCACCATGTCGCGATAGGTGTAGCGATGCAGCGACTTATCGGGCAGCCGGGTAACGATCTCCTTATCGCCGAAATGCTGCTCGGCCCGGCGCAAGAAATAGGGCAGCGTGAGCGGAAAATCCATCATCAGGCCGTGTACGTCTGCCATGGCTCCCCTCCACCCCCGCGATGAAACCCAGGAAATGCGCCGCGACCCCCACGCGCCCCGGCCCGCGGACCAAGCCGCACGGCACGAGCCCCAAGTAAGCGGCTGCCTGACCGCGGCCCGCCGCACGTGGGCCGATTGTAGCCTGACCGAAGCGGGTAAGAAACGCTCGCTCCCCGGACCGGGAGAGGCTGCTTGCCGCGGCCGGCCGCGGCGCTTGAGCCCCCCGAGGCTAGGCGGCCGGGGGCTCGATCGCGGCGGGGGCTTGGGCCACTTCAACCGCGACCGGAGCCGACGCCTGCTTGCTGGCTTCCGAATCGTCGGTAATGCGGAAAAACAACCGCTCCAGGTTTTCTTCCTCGGGCTTCAGCCGGCAGAGCACCACCCCGCTGGCGCGGGCCAATTCGAAGAAGCGGCGCGTCGTCCAGCCAGGCGGAACGCTCACCACGGCCTGGTCGATCACCTCTTCGGGCAGCTCGATGCCAGCGTCGCGCAGCGCGGTCAGAAAGCGCGTCGCATCACCCTGCCAAGCCAGTTCGTAGCGGTCGCTGATCGTCGAGCGGAGCTCGGCCATCGTTCCCGAGCGAATGACGGTGCCCTGATGCATGACGACAACCTGATCGCAGAGCCGCTCGACATCGCCCAACAAATGCGTGCAGATAATCACGCTCTTGCCCGTTTCGGCAATCAGGTCCTCCAAGGTACGAAGCATGTTGATCCGGCCGTGTGGATCGAGGCCGTTGGTCGGCTCGTCGAGCAACAACAGTTTCGGATCGTGAACCAAGGCGGCGGCCAGCTTCAGCCGCTGCAGATTGCCCAGCGAGTACTCTTCCAGCCGGCGATACCGCAGTTCGCCCAGCCCCACGTAGTTCAGCACCTCGTGAGCGCGGCGGCGGGCGTCGCGATGCGGCATGCCGTACAGGTCGCCCGAAAGCGTGACGTATTCCACCCCCCGTAGCACGGGCACCGTGGCCGCGGCCTCGGGCATGTAGCCCACCTGGCCGCGCAGATCCCGGCCCGCGTGGTGGATGTCGCAGCCCAGGATGCTCCCCTCGCCCCCGTCGGGCGCCAACAGGCCCAGCAAGATTTTGAGCAGCGTCGATTTGCCGGCGCCGTTGTTGCCAACCAGCCCGATGGTGCCCGGCTCCAGGCAAAGGCTCACCCCGCGCAGGGCGTGTACGGGGCCGTAGCTGCGGCTCACGTTGCGAATATCAACCAGCGCCATGCACGGCTCGGCATTGGATTTCAAAAGGGGAAAGCCCGGGGCCGAGAAACGGCCGCTTGGGCCCATGGGGTGCCCCACTTCAGCCCGCGGCACTTTCCACAGTTTAGCAGCCAGCTTCGCGGCGCTGCAGTCCGCGGCGCGGGTCGGCAGGCTGCCAACCCGCGACCAGGTGGCCCCGCCAGGCCGAGCAGCGGCCCTCGGCAAACCCCGTTTCCGAGTGCCCTAGCGTTTACCCGAACTACCACCACCTGGGGGCTGCGGACCCCGTACCATCAATTCCTCGACCAATTTGGCCAGCAATTCCGGCCGGTCCTGCTGAACCAGATGGGCGATGCGGTCAGGCGGAATTTTGAGCTTCTCGAGGGCCGTGGCCGTCTGCTTCCAGTACTTGGCCCGCGACTTCCCCTCGGCCAGGTAGAGCTCGGTAACCAACTCGCTGAGCCGCTGGAGCTTGAGCTCCGCCTCGTTGCGGTAGTAGTTCCGGATAATCTTATCTTGATAGTTCGATCGTTCGGCCATGCGTCGGGTAGCTCCTCAGGTTGGCCCGGCCGGGATTGTCGTCTGACCCCGGCCCGCCGGGCAAGGTCAATGCGGCCGGGCGTGCACGATCCAAGATCGGCGAACGGACACGACCGGCGCCGACTTTCGTGCTAGCCGGCGCTTCTCAAAGCGGCGCACCCCCCCTACGATGACCCCCCATGTCGGAATCCGATCGTCGCCAGTTTCTGAGGGGGCTGCGGATCACGACCCTGGGGACCCTCTCCAGCCGTGTGCTGGGGATGCTGCGCGATGTGTCGACGGCCGCCCTGCTGGGCATGTCGGGCAGCGGGGCCATGGATGCCTTCGTCGTAGCCTTCCGGCTGCCGAACTTGTTTAGGCGTTTATTCGGCGAAGGCGCGCTGGCCGCCAGCTTCTTGCCGGTGTTGTCGGCCACGCTCGAAGACGACCGCCGGCGGGCCTGGCAGCTTGTTAGCGTGCTGATCACCTGGTTGGCTCTGTTTCTGGCCGCCCTCACGCTTTCGGCCGAGTTGGTTTGCGGGCTGCTCTGGTGGCTCAGCGTCGACCGCCCCCGGGTAACGCTTGTCGCCGGGCTCAGCGCCGTGATGCTTCCCTACCTGTGGTTCATTTGCCTGGCTGCCCAGGTGGCCGCGGCCCTGCACGCGCTGGGTCGGTTCGCGGCCCCCGCGCTAGCCCCCGTGCTGCTGAACTTGTGTTGGCTAGTAGCGGCCGCGGCCGGTTGGTGGTGGCAAGTAGGCTCCCCGGAAGCGAGGGCTTTCTGCCTGGCCGGGGCCGTGCTCGTGGCGGGTGTCTTGCAACTGGCCTGCCAGTGGCCGGTGCTTTGGGCCGCTGGATTTCGCTTCGACTACCGGCCTGAAAATGTGCGCGAGCCGATCGCGCGGGTACTCAAGGCCATGGCCCCCATGATCGTCGGCCTGGCTGCCACGCAGATCAGCACGTTCTTCGATAGCCTGCTCGCCTGGGGGCTCACCTCCACTCCGCCGTTTCGCACGCATCTCGATCTGCCCGGCTACCCCATTCCCTATCCGCTAGCGCCCGGGGCCACTTCGGCCATCTACTTCGGCGAACGGCTCTACGAATTTCCACAGGGGTTGATGGGCATGGCGGTTGCCACCGTGATCTTTCCCCTGCTCAGTCGCCATGCCGCGCGAGGCCACTGGGATAAACTGGGCCATGATTTAACGCTGGGCCTGCGGCTAGTGGTATTCGTGGCCCTACCCGCCAGTGTCGGACTGATGCTGCTGGCCGAACCGATCACGCGATGCTTATTCGAACATGGCGCCTTTACCGCCCACGATGCGGCGCGCACCGCCCGGGTGATTGCCGTGTACGGCGGCGGCGTACTCGCCTATTGCGCGCTGCCGGTCATCGTCCGGGGGTTCTATTCGCTGGGCGATCAGCGAACGCCGCTCGAGGTATCCGTGGGAGCAATCTTCTTCGACCTGGTGGCCAATTTGATTCTGGTTTGGCCCTTGGCCGAAGTGGGGCTGGCACTGTCGACCTCGCTGTCGGCCTGGCTCCAGGCGATCCTCTTAGTGGCGCTGTTTGCGCGGCGGTTTCGCATTGAATGGGGAACCCTCGCCCGAACCCTCTTGGGGACCGGCGTCGCCTCGCTACCGATGGGGGTGGCCTGTTACGCGGTCTTGGAGCAAATCGGCCCTCCGTCGGCGGGGATGGTCGACGACACCATGAGCGTGGGCCTGCCACTGGCAGCCGGTTCGGCAGCGTTCCTGTTGTCGGCCTGGGCCCTGCGGCTGCCCGAACTATTCTGGCTGCTGGCCCCCAACCGGCTGGCGCAAACCGAAGCCTGAACCGGGCGGGGCGAAACCCCGATGGTTTTGCCGCAGGAGGTGGAGTGGATTCCACCGGCCCCGAGCGATACAATCGGTGGCTCGCCAGAAAAACGGCCCGTTTTCGGGCCTGGTTAGACGACCGTAACCACTGAACTGGCTTCGAGTTACAATTTCACACCCAGTACCGACCCGAAGTACGGACGAAATCGATGCCCACGGTCAATTTTGTCAACGAGAAGAAGCAGATCGAGGTCTCTCCCGACGCCAACTTGCGTCGCGAGGCCATCAAGGCCGGGGTGCAGCTCTACCCGCACATTCATAAGGTGCTGAACTGTCATGGGTTGGGCCAATGCGGCGCATGCCGCGTGCTGGTCACCAAGGGCATGGATAACGTGACACGCCCCACGCTCATCGAGCGGCTGCGGATGATGTTTTCCATGGCCCGAATTGGGAACGAAAACACGATGCGGCTCGCCTGTCAGGCCAAGGTTCAGGGCGATATCGACGTCGTTACTCAGCCTCCGCTGAATCTCTACGGCGAGAACTTTTTCAGCTAGTCCGCTTTGGGCCGGCCTTTACTTCGGCTTGCCACTTCCGGCCGGGCCCGCTCCCCCGCTCTGGGCGCTTTGCGTAGCCCATCTGGATTTGCGTAGCCCATCTGGAGCGGTGAAGGCGCTGTGGGGCACTGCCCGGTCACAGCGTGGTTGTGCGTACCAGGTGGTTGTGCGTACCAGGTGGTTGCGCGTACCAGGTGGTTGTGCGTACCAGGCCCTGGGGTCACTCGGCTGCGCTCGCCCGGTGGGGTGGTTTACCCGCTTCGGGCCGTTAGAGTCACCCACCACCGGCAGGGTGCGCACTACCGAGCACAGCTCGTTTTCTGTCGCCTCGGCAAACCTTTACGGCTAGAGGAGATAGGAACAACTCTCGGCGCTTCGAACGACGATACAGGCAAGGAGACGCGAGATTGCCCGAACGTCGCGACGGTGCCGCAGCCAGCCAACTTGGCCGCGCTGCTGGGTGCCCGTCGCATTCGCCGAGGTGCCGATTGATGCGCGCTAAGCAACTGGGAAAGACCCTGAACGACCGCCACCTGAACTCGTTGATTCGACCCTTGCGACAGGTCGACAACGTCACCAATTTCCGATACCTGCTGGTCGACTATTTGAGCCTGGCCGCGATCCTCACCGGAGCGATCACCTTTTGCCACTGCCGGGCCGACTGGGGGTTGTCGTGGGCCTGGAACGTGCCGGTAGGCACGCTGGCCATCTTTCTGGTGGGCGCGGTGCAACACCGGCTCGCCGGGCTGGCTCACGAGGGCTCGCACTACATCTTGTTCCGCAATCGCGTGTTCAACGAGTTGGCTAGCGACTTGCTGTGCATGTTCCCGCTGTTTTCGACCACCGAGCAGTACCGCATCATTCACCTGGGGCACCACGAGTTCACCAACGATTGGGAGCGCGATCCCGAGCTCTTGAATCTCGGCAAGACCCGGATGATGGACCAGTTTCCGATGACCCGGGCCGAGTTCATCTACCGGTTTTATGTGCGCATCTTCTGGCCCCCGGCGTTCCTGCGCTACATGTGGGACAACATCTACGTCACCTCGCTGGGCAACGGGCTGCACCCTTACGGCCGGGAGCAAGCTCCCGTCGAGGGGCCCAAGCTGGGTCCGTTCCGGCTCACCAGCGTACTGGGGGTGGCCTACCTGGGCCTCATGGCCGGCACGCTGGGTTACCTGAGCTACTTTGGCACAATTCCCCAGGTGATCGGCGCCGGGCTCGCCCTCTGGGCCGCGGCCTCGGTTGCGGTTTGGACGCTGCCCGACCACTGGTTCTTCCGTTCGCCGCTGAAGAAGCCCGCCTATTCGCACCGAATCACCAGCACGCTGCGGCTAGGCTACTACACGATTTTGGAGATGATCATCGCCAGTTCGCTGCTGGCCACCGGCACCGAGTGGGGCGTTTATTTCTGGCTGTTCTGGGTGTTGCCGCTCTTCACGGCGTTTCCCTACTACATGTTGCTGCGAGACTTGTATCAGCACGCCAACGCCGACGACGGCAAACTCACCAACAGCCGGGTAGTGTTTCCCGATCCGTTTTCGCGTTGGGCCATTTTTATCTACGGCCAAGATGCCCATTTGACCCACCATCTGTATCCGGCGATTCCCCACTACAACCTGCTACGGCTGCACGAGTTGTTGGTCGAGGAAAACTCGGAGTACGCCGAGAACGTGGTCGAGTGTCACGGCACCTTTCACAACGCCAACGGCCACCTGACGCTGCTCGACGTCATGGAGACTCCGACCCGCGAGCCCCTGGCCGAAGCACCCCTGACGGCGACCGGCACCAGGGCTCACCGCGAGCTGCGTTTCGACCCGGGGCGCGACGGCCCCGGGGTCGGCGACCGCCCGGCCAACCTGCGCCCCGCGCCGGGCGAGCGCGCCTAGGCACGACCGGGCCGGGTTTGCTAAGGTACTGCCCTGGCGCCCCTGGGCCAGCTTCCTGAGCCACCCCGTTGCCGGTGGCAGCCGGGGCGCTTTCATTGCGCCGGCGCGCCGCGGGCCCCCCCCGCAACGACGTCGGGCGCTCAAGAAACGCAGCGCACCCCCGCAACCGGAGCCCACCATTTCCAATGACCGTAAAACTGCCACGCAAGCTGGGGCGCGACGATCTGCCCCCCGGCAGCAATCTCTGCGATCATTGCACGGCCAAATGCTGTCAGTACTACGCCCTGCCGATCGAAACACCCACGGACCTGGAAGACTACGAGTTCATTCGCTGGTTCATCATGCACGGCGAATCGACCATCTTTACCGAGGGCGAGCAGTGGTACCTGATGGTCCACACCCGCTGCAGGCACCTGCTGGACGACAACCGCTGCGGCATTTACTTCACCCGCCCGCAGATTTGCCGCGATTATTCGACCGACAACTGCGAGTACGAAGACGACTGGGTCTACGAGCGCTATTTCGAGACCTCGGAACAAATCGACGAGTTTCGCGAGGCGGTGCTCGGACCACGGCCGGGCGCCAGCCTGCGCAGCGCGCCCCCGCCGCTCTTGCCCGTGATCGGATAGGCTGACTCCGCCCCGTCGGCTCACTTGCCGGGCGACGGACCCCGCAAACCAGCCCGACTACCCCTGGTACCTGCCGAGAGCGAGTCGACCCAACGTGATCGAACCCAGAACGCTCAAGGGATTTCGCGACTACCTGCCCGACACGATGATTCCGCGCGAGCGGCTGATCGAAACCGCGCGGAGGGTCTATCGTTCGTACGGCTTCGCGCCGATCGACACCCCGGCACTCGAGCACCTGGAGATTCTCACCGGCAAGGGGGGCGAAGAGACCGACAAGCAGCTCTATCGTTTTCAAGATGCTGGCGGGCGCTGGGTGGGCATGCGGTTCGACCTGACCGTGCCCCTGGCCCGCTTCGTGGCCGAGCACATTCACGAGCTGGGCACCCCCTTCAAGCGGTACCATATCGCGGCGGTGTGGCGCGGTGAAAACACGCAGCGCGGCCGCTACCGCGAATTCATGCAGTGCGACTTCGACACGATCGGTACCCGCGCTCTCACGGCCGACATCGAAACCGCCCTGGTCATTCACGACTTGTTCAGGGCCCTGGGGTTCGAGCAGTTCACCATTCGCGTCAACAACCGCCAGGTGCTCACTGGCCTCTTGGAATCGCTCGACCTGGCCGACCGCTCGGGTTCTATCCTCCGCGCGCTCGACAAACTGGCCAAAATTGGCCCCCAGGGCGTGGGGGCCGAACTGCAAGACTCGGCGGGCCTGACCCACGCTCAGGCCGAGCGAGTCTTGGAGCTGGCCGAACTCTCCGGCACCAACACCGAAATCCTCCGACAGTTGGAACCGCTCGTGGCCGCCAGCGAAACGGGCCGCCGCGGCGCCGCGCAACTGGCTGAGCTGATCCACGCGGTCCAGGGCGCCGGCGTCGCCGCCGAGCGGCTCCAGCTCGACGTTTCCATCGCCCGGGGGCTCGACTATTACACAGGTACCGTGTTCGAAACCTTTCTCGACGCCCTGCCTGGCATCGGCAGCGTTTGCTCGGGGGGGCGCTACGACAACCTGGCCGAGTTATTCACCAAGCAGGAGCTGCCGGGGATCGGTGCCAGTTTGGGGCTCGACCGGCTCCTGGCCGCCCTGGAAGAGCTGGGACTGATCGAAAAAGTGGCCACCCCCGCCCCGGTGTTTGTACCGCTGTTCGCACCCGATCGTTTGGCCGACTACTTGCGTTTGGCCGCGCGGATTCGCGCGGCCGGATTCGGCGTCGAGCTTTATCCCGAACCAAAGAAGCTGGGCCAGCAGCTCAAATACGCCGACCGTCGCGGCTTTCGACTGGCGCTGATTATCGGCGACAACGAATGGGCCCAGGCTCGCTGCCAATTGAAGAATTTGGCGACGGGCACCAGCCAAGAAATCGAGCTAACGCCCGACGCCGCCGAGCTCATCACGGCCCTCGGCCAACAACTCGGCCCGCTCACGGCTTAATACAGGCTCGGTGCCCTCGGGCCGGCCACGGTTCTCGGCGCGATTGCACCAGCCCCCCGCGCGACTACACCGTGGGAAGCTGTATGCCCAGTTTGCGGGCCCGCACCTGCAGCGCCCGCTGGAAAAACTGAAACGGGTACGGCCGTTTGTTCCGCGCCCAGCCAAAAGTACTGCGGACCAGGTCCTCGGGCAGGTCTCCCTCGGCCACCATCTGCGAGATCTGGCGAATGTATTGAAATTCGACCGGACGACGGGCCCGCAGCCCTTTTTCCAGCGTGGTCCGCAGATCGATCTGAACCGCCTGACCGTGGTCGATATTAGTTCCATCGCGGCTGACTTCCGTGCCGGCATCGGCCCCCGGCGAAATGCCAAACAGTGCCCCGACCCGAGCGCCTACGCTGGCACCGGCTCGCACACCCGCCTCGGCACCAGCGCGAACCCCGGCTCCGACCCCGGCCGTGACTCCGGAGCTCGACCCCGATTGCGCCGCCAACCGGCCGGCAATGCCGAGCGCCAATAAAACACCCGCGACGAACCAGATTCGTTTCCCAGGCATGCCGCTCCTCCTTGCCGGTCCGCGCTCCCGAAACACTCGCAGACCATCCTCGGTCGGCCGCAACTCTCCGACGGCGCAAGCCCTGCGCTCGAAACCCCCAGGGAATACTGCGGGTGAATAACAAAGCGCTTGCCGTGGAACAAGGCGAACCGCCCGAGCCTCCCCAGGCAGGGGCAGAAAGATCGCGCCGAGCAATTGCCACGGTTACCCAGCTTCGCCAGGCCCACGGCCCGACTCACCGGGCGGCGACTCCACCGTGAGCCGCTCGGGGGCGATGACCGGACCCTGGATGGGCTCGAGCACCTGTGAGCTCGGCTGGGCCTGGTCTTGGCGCAACAGGTACCAGCCATCGAGCGCTACATCGGACCAGTGTTGGGCGGTTCGTTCGCCGGGCCAAACCACGCTCAGCCGGTCGACCTTTACGGCGTCGCCCAGGCCGATCTCCAGTCGCCGCGGCAGCGCGCCAAAGCTACTCACCAGCCCTGCCGCGCGATGAATCTGGCGCGACCCCGTGGGCGTGGAACAGGTAACGGTGACCCGGGCCCCCACCGCCGACCGATTGGCCTTGGTCCCCTCCAGACTTAAATACAGATAGTGGCCCTTGGTTCCTGGGTTCTGAAACAGGCTGTTGGTAAAGCGGTCGCCGGAGTAGAAGCCGCCGAGCGAGGCGTACACATCTTGGTCGCCATCGTTGTCCCAATCCGCGAAGGCGATGCCATGGCCTTTCTGGAGATGCCCGAACCCACCGGCCACGGTCACATTTCGAAAAGCCTGCCCGCGGTCGTTGCGCAGCATGACGTTGGGGACCAGCCAGTCGTAGAACTGGCCTCCGGTGCCCTGGTACACATCGAGCCAACCATCGTTGTCCAAATCGCCGAAGCCGGCTCCCATGGTTGCCCAGGCATGGTCGAGCCCCAGCGGCTTGGTGACATCGGCGAACGTGCCGTCGCCTTGATTGCGATAAAGCCGGGGACTGGTACCTGGCGGTGCCGACTTACCATGCGCGTCGACGATCACGTCGGGGAGCGTGGCCGAATAGCTCGACACCCAAAGGTCCAACCAGCCATCGTTGTCGTAGTCGAAGAACCAAGTTGCGAAGCTTCGTAACGGCTCGGTCAGGCCCAGTTCCTCGGCCACGTCGACGAACCGGCCGTCGCCCAGGTTGCGGTAGAATCGATTCCGCCCGTAGCTGGGATCGTCGAAGTAGTGATAGTTCGACACGAACAGGTCCAGATCGCCGTCGTTATCGTAATCGCCGGTGGCCACCCCCTTGGCGTAGCGGTTGTTGGCAACGCCTGCTTCGGCGGCCTGATCGGTAAAGGTGCCGTCGCCGTTGTTGTGATAGAGTTGGGCGGGAAAATCGAGCCAACTCCCTTTTTCGATGAGCGACTCGTTCGCCACATAGAGATCCAGGTGGCCGTCGTTGTCGAAATCACCCCAGACCGCGGCCTGGGTCGGAAAGGCGTCGTCGGCCAGGCCGGCGGCCTCGGTCACGTCGGAGAAATGCCCACGGCCGTCGTTGCGCAGCAAAGATTTCCGAATCCGCCCTTCGCGCAAGAACCAGCCCCCGCGGAGGACGAGTAGGTCGGCGTCGCCATCGTTGTCGTAATCGGCGCTCAGCAAATGCAGCCCGCCCAACTGGTCGGCCAGCCCGCGGCGAGCGGCCTGTTCGGCAAACCGGCCGTCTCCCTGGTTGTGATAGTACCGCAGCCGATCCTGTGGATCGGCCGAGGAGGCGATCAAATCAATCCGTCCGTCACCGTCGAAGTCGTCGGCCAACACCCCGCCCGCGATTCCCAAGCGGTTCACCCCAACCTCGGCCGCCACGTCGGGGAAACGCGGCTGGGGGCTGTCCGACGCTAGATACGAAGCAGGAAAACGGAACTCCTCGGGCACCCCGTCCGGATAATCGGCCAGGGCCATTGCCAGGATGGCGAGCACCCAGCCCGTGGTCGATCGATCGGGCGGGTTGTACTCCAGGTACTCTAGATAATCGCGGCGAGCGGCCTGAGCCGCCTGGCGATGCTGGTGTTGGGCCCGGCCCGCCAGCGGAAAGATGCAACTCTCGGCACAGTGGGCGCCCAAGCAGTTTTGTTGCTCGGCCAGGCGCAGAAAAATCAGGCCGCGGGTGCGAACCAGTTCCGGCCGAATCGCCCTGAGCGCGGGTTCTCGCTCCGTGGCTGCCAGCGCTTCAGCGATAACCGACTGGGCTCGGTCCAAGTCGCCCAATCGCAGCCACTGCTGGGCCAGGTCGGCCTTGAGCAAACACCGCTGGGCCAGATCGGTGCCGGCCGAATCGATTTGCGCCTTCAGCTCGGCAAGCTGCTGGCGCCCGTGAAAACGGTTCGTGCTGTTCTCGAGTGCCCGCGCAACCTGGCGAAATTCCTCGCCCGGTGGCAGCCCTGGGAACCGCAGGCTGGGAACACCCAGACCGCTCCACACCCACTGGTGGACCCATCTACTCGGACGCTCGGCCCGGGCCAGGCCGACCAACAGCACCGCCAGCGCGATGGCGGCCAGCAATTTGCCGCGATACCGCCTGAAAAGCGAGAACAACTCGAATCGACTCCGGCTGCGGATTGGGAACCGGTGGCACCCGAACGATCAGTTAAGCTCGACGCGCTCAAACCAGACAAGGATCCTAGGTCTGGTTCGCGTCGCGAGCCACGCCACTCTGCCCACAGCCCCGTCGTAAAACGCCGCTTCGTTCCAGATCGATTATGATGGTCCGGAAACGCCTCGGCGCCAATGGGTCGGAGGAACTTGCCAATGCACTACCTGCGCGTGTGGCTCACCGTAAATCAGGCCGATCAGGTCGATCGCATCGCCACGCTGCTGGCCGAGGCGGGCCGGCTCTCTCGCCAGGAGCCGGGTTGCGAGCGGTTTGAGGTCTATCATTCCGCAACCGATCCCCGCTGTTTTCTCCTGGTCGAAGACTGGGTCGACGAAGCAGCATGGCAGGCCCATCGCCGGGCCCAGGCATTTACCGAGATTTACCAGCCTCTGGTGTTGCCGCATGTAACGCGGCAGCCCCACGTGTGCCAATTACTGAGCTAAACGGGGGTTGGGCGCAAGCGGGTACCCAAACGGTCGGCCAGGGTGCTAGGGGGCGCGGCCGCGTCGTCAGATCTCGTCGGGTCGCGGGGCCAGCGGATCGACCCCCAGCCGCTTGTACTTCCCCGCGCACCAAAGCGGAATCAGGTTCTTGTACCACCGCGAGAACCGGCTTTCGCTTGGTCCGCCGGGCAGGTTGGTCCAGGCCTCGTCGCTCGCCAGATCGACTACGAAATGATACGAGGGGGCGAACGTGGTCTCGCGCCGCGCCGCCCGCAACAGGTGCCCCTGAAACGGCGTGGCGTGGCAACCGGGCATGGGCAGGTCGCCGGTGTGAAAACCGAGTGCCCGCCCTACTTTTTGACTCTCGAAGAACCGATTCGTAAAGCGAAAGGCGTTGGTCACCGCCCAGGGCTGTTCGGGCTCGGCCTGCTGCTGCATTTTCTCGGCGGCGCGGCGAATGAGCTCCCCTTTGTCGCGGTCTTCCCACCACAGCGAGTGTTCGCGGGTGAGCAGCCGGTCGATGCAGGTGATCACCATGGTCGAGTAGCCGACCCGCGAGGAAAGATACAACATCCGCCGCCAACCGATGCCCGAGGAATGGCCGAAAATCTCCAGCAGCACATGCCGGTACAAGCGACTGAACAGCGTGGCCTCGGTGCTCTCGGGGGCGTAGTTAAAGTCCCAGGCAGCCAGGCGATCGCGGAGCGAACCTGCGGGCAAGTGCGGCAGGAAGATCGCCACCAGGTCGCGGGCCTGCAAACTGATCACGTCGTACTGCAGCGCCTGCATATCGGCCAACGTAGCCTCGGGCATCTGACCTAGCCGCTCGACGATGCGCCGCTTGCGATGATCGGGAACGGGCACCGAAATCAGTTGAGGGCCGCCAGGCGGGTTAATGTCTTCGTTGGCCGAGGCCACGAACCCCTCGGGCGGATCGTAGATGCGGGGCAACGATTCAATCGGCACGCGACCTTGCCAATGATTTCGCTCGTCCCAGGCAGGCGCGGGAACCATGCCGCTGGTACTGGCCCCGCGGATCGGGAACCACCCGTTGGCCTGGAGCCCGATGTGGCCCTGCCGATCGGCTGAAACCCAAACCAACGTGGGCTGAGGACACTGCCGCACCAAGTCGATCAGTTCGAGCGAGCTGCGGCAGCGGGGAACCTCGTTCCAGGTGGCCACCGACCGCCCCACGCCTTCCTGCGAGCCGGTCCAGGCGACCGACAAGTAGTAGCCCGGCCCCGTGGTTTCCGGGTCTCCCTCGAGGGTCCCTTGAGGATTGCTGCGCACCAGCAGCGTTTCGCTGGAACCCGACTTGCGCTCCAGTATCTCTTGGCGGACCTTGAAATCGTGCCAGTCCTCGCCCCGCCGATACTGCCAACCCGAAGGGCCGCGCCGGCAGTCTTCGATGAAATAGTCGCTGGTATCCCCCTTGAGATAGGTTACGCCCCAGGCGACGTGTTCGGTCCGGCCGACGGCGAACATGGGTGAGCCCGGCAGCGTGGCCCCGCACAGGTAACCCTCTTCCCAGCGGAGCAAGGCCTCGTACCAAATGGCGGGCAGGCGGTTCACTTCCAGGTGCGGGTCCGACGCCAAAAGCGCGCTGCCCGTAGCCGTACGGCTCGGTGCCACGGCCCAGGCGTTACTGCCCGCCAGACGCGGCAGATCGGTAATCAGTTCGAGGGCCTCGTCGGAAAGCTGATTAGAGATCTTCACTTGCCGCAGCAGCTCGAAATCGGCTCCGTCGAGAACCGAACCGAACAGCTCGCGCAGTTTGTCCTCGGGAATGCCCGAGTGAATCAGCTCCAGCAGGAGCCGCTCGTTTTGCTGCTGGCCGATGGCTAAACCGCCGAAGTTGAGCAGGTTGCCGATCAGCAAGATCGAGGCCTGGGTCCAAGGCTCCAGGGCGAAGCGCGTGGCCACCATCGGCAGCGAACGGCCCCACTGCTGCATGGCGTCGTTCACGCCCTCGCAATAGGCCGTCAGGTCGTCGAAGGTAGGATCGTCCAAGCGGCGGATCTCTTCCTCGACGTTGAGGAACAAGCCCACCCGGCGAAAGAACCGATCGGTCTCGAGCAGCTCGGGCTGGTCGCTGATCAGCTCAGCGGCGCGGCCCCGGGCCATGGCCCGCGCAAACAGCATTTGCGTGGGTCGATCGGTGAAGTGCATGAAGCCCAGGCCGTGCAGCACGTCGCGCCAGGTTCGCCCGGTGACCTGGGGAACGCCGTGCGCATCGCGCGCGACCTTGAAGCGGCGACGCGCGGTCTTAATCCGCAGGGGCTTGCTCACGGCTGTGGGAAACGTCCTTGCAGGCGGCTGTCGGCGGGCGCCGGCCCTCGAGCGTAACCGCTGGATGGGCCGCATCAACCGTATCGGTCGCAGGAACGGGGATTCACGAAAGTTTAGCACATCCCTCACCGGCTCCGGCCAGGCTTGGGGGTAGCGATCGCTCGATGTTTGCCGATTGCTCGGGCCAGGCGGCCCGGCGCCCGTCATGCGGCGCGCTGACGGCACCCCCGAGTCGGGTTAGACTGTGAGGTGTGCTTTCGGGCGGGGGCAGCCCCTCGGGGGGCATGCTGCTCGTGGCGCGGACTCCCGCGGCAACCACTAGCCTTGTGTCGTCCTCTGGGGCACCTGGGCGTTCCCGGCCGGCTCGGCCGTGGCCGATCGGCGGGGGGGGTTGCTTGGCGCGATACGGACCTACTCTCATGGACCAGCTAGGTTTTACGGCCTCGATTCGCGGAGTCGCTGGCTTGGATGGCGCGCGGCCCGGTGCCGAAATGCCGAAGTTAGCGCTTCGGCTCTCCCGCGTGGCATTTGGGTGGGCGCTTTCGCTCGCCCTGGCGACGTTGCAGGCCGGCGCCGCGGAACCGGCTCAAGTTGTCGTGCTGGGCAATCGCACTTCGGTTCCGGTGGCCTGTCGCGTGGCGGCCTCTGCCGATCGGGCGATCGAGCTTCGGTTGGCCGTGGGCGAGGTTCGCGCCCTGCGTACGCGCGGACCGCTGGAGATTCGATTCCAGTCGGCAGGCAATCCGCGCGCCTACCACGTTCCGCCGCAGTCGATCTACGTGTTTGCTCCCGATGGGGAGGACGTCGACCTGGTCGGCATTGAACTGCCGGAGGCCACCCGGCAAACGGCCGCCGCGGGCGACGGCCCCACCTTAGAACCCCAACCCGATCGGCAACTGGCCGCCGGCGCGCTAACGGTCAAACTGCTCGTCGACGATGAACAACCCCGCGCGCGCAGCTACTGGGAAAAGCGGCTTCGCGCGCGCTTGGAGGCCACCTCAACGATCCTGCGCCGTCATGCCGGCCTGGAGCTGAAGGTGGTTGAAGTGGGGACCTGGACCTCGGACCCGGCTGCCAAGGACCTGGGCGAGGTTCTGGCCGATTTCGAGCGGCACGTCGACCCTGCCCCGGCCCATCTGGCCATCGGTTTCTCCAGCCAGTTGGCGCAGCTTCCGCTGCGGATGCATCTCGGCGGGCTGCGCGGGCCGCTCAGTCGGCACCTGCTGCTTCCCGAACTGGATCAGGCCGAGCATCCCGATCTGCCGCTTGAGCTGCTGCTGCATGAACTGGGTCATTTTCTCGGGGCAGTCCACAGCCCCGAACCGCTGTCGGCAATGCGGTCGTTTCCCCGCCCGCTCGATCCGCAAGAGGGGCGAGCCATCGTGCCGGCCACGCACTACGACCCGATTAACGCTTGGATCATGTCGCTCGTGGCCGAGGAGCTGCGCGTCTGGGAGTTGCGCGATCTGGTCGATCTGCGGCCGGCCACTCGGCAATCGATCAATCGCGCTTATCGCATGCTGCACGACGCGCTACCCGAGGACAAGCTGCTTGCGCAGACCGCATCGCTGGGCCTGGTGGCTCGCCGGCCGGCGGCGCCCAAGGCGCAAATCGCGCCGCGTGGCGACGAGGCCGAGGCTGCCCGCAGCGTGGTCCTGGCCGTGGTTGCCGCCGCGGAGCAGAACCAGCTTCTGGCTTCCCAGCCGGCAACGGCCGGATCCGCCCCGCCTGCCGCGGGCGACGGCCTGACCGAGCTCTATTACCAGGCCGCGGCGGCCGCGGCGGCCCAATTGCCCGAAAAGCTGGCCCCCCGGGCGTTTCTCTTGGGCATGGGCATCGCCTTGGATCGCAGCGAGCTTCTGCGCAACAACTACTTGTACCGCGGACTTTATCGCGCGGTCGAAAGCGATTCGGAACGGGCCGACCGCCTGCGAGTGCTCGGCGTGCCGTCGATTTGGGCGCGCAACGACCTGGCTCACCACTTCGCCATCACGGGCCTGATGCTGGCGGCCGGCGGCGAGGCAGCCGCCGAGAGCGCCGGAATCTTCAAAGAGGTGCTCGATTCGCAGGGCAGTTCCGGCTTCAGTTTCGTCGATCTGCTGGCCGACCTGGCCGGTATTTCGTTCGCTCAGGCCGTGCTCGACGGCCAGATTCCGCTAAGCCGACTCTCCGACGAGTTCACCGTTGAGCGGTTCATGCCCGAAGACCTGGGGCTGCAAGAGGGGCTTTCCTGGACGCAATTCACCCAGGCCTTTGGCTCGACGAGCGACCCGCGGTTTCAGACCGAGCTCGACGGCCTGCGCTTGCGCATCAGGCGCCTGCCGGTATACCTGGAGCTGGCCCGCGCCGCTGGCGACCCCGAGGCCGAAGCCCTGTTGGCCCAGGCGGCCGACACCGGGCCCGCCGACCCGGTTCGCGATCTGCAAACCCAGGCCCACCGCCAGGGGCGGGCCGAGTGGGGGTATTGGGGCGCCTGGCCCGAGAAGTACCACGGCTGGGCCAGCCACAGCAATCGTTTGATTCCCGTCTATACCTTCGGCGCCACGCTCGACTCGGTGCGCGGAGAGCATAGCCCGTATCGCAGCGCCGAATCGCTCGAGCGGCTTTTCGGGCGCCAGCCCGAGGGGACCCTGAACCCGGGGGCCGAGTACTTCGACCAGACCGACGTTTATCGGTTGCAGCAGGCCGCCGCGGCCGCGGGCAAGAAATACATTATTCTGATCGTGTTCGATGGCATGGATTGGCAAACCACCTGGGCCGCGGCCACGTACGCCAAGGGCCAGGTCGCCTATCACGAGGGGCGCGGCACCGGGCTGGCCTTTCAAGACTATCGCGGAGCCACCACCGATTTCGGCTACTTCGTCACCAGCCCCTGGGTGAAAAACGTTCCCTTCGACGTCGATCGGCAGATCGTGCTCAACGGCGGCGACCGCGAATTCGGCGGATACGATTTCGCGCTCGGCGGCGCGGCCCCCTGGGCAGTTCCGACCGAGCCGACCTATCTGCTCGCCAAGTACCGCGAGCGCACCCAGGCCGTGACCGATTCGTCGGCCTCGGCCACTTCGCTCTGCGCGGGAATCAAGACCTTTAACCAGGCCATCAACGTCGACCCTACCGGCCAGCAGGTTTCGACCATTGCCCGGCAACTGCAAGCCGAGCGGGGTTTTGCCGTCGGCGTGGTGACGAGCGTGCCCATCAGCCATGCCACGCCGGCCTGCGCGTACTCGAACAACGTGGCACGCGACGATTTCCAGGATCTTACCCGCGACCTGCTGGGCCTGCGCTCGGCGGCCCACCCCGACGAGCCTCTGCCAGGGGTCGACGTGCTGATCGGAGCCGGCTGGGGGCAGCAGGTGGCCACGCACAGCGAGCAGGGCCAGAACTACGTCGCGGGCAACCCCTACCTCACCGCCGCCGATCGGCAGGCAATCGACCTCTTGCAGGGTGGCCGCTACCGCGTGGTCGAGCGGGCCGAGGGCCAGGAGGGCCGGAGCGCGCTGATCTCGGCCGCCACCGAGGCAGCCGACGCCGGCCAGCGGCTGTTCGGCTTTTTCGGGGCGCAGGGCCTGGTCAAACCCAACTCGCCCGGCGGACACCTGCCGTTCCGCACCGCCGACGGACGCTATGACCCCGTGGCGGGAATCTTCGGCTTTGCCGAACGCTACACGCCGGCCGAACTGACCGAGAACCCAACGCTCGCCGATTGCGCCGAGGCGGCCCTCAAGGTGCTCGAAAAAGATCCCGAGGGGTTCTGGCTGATGGTCGAGGCGGGAGACGTCGATTGGGCCAATCACGACAACAACATCGACAACTCGATCGGCGCAGTGCTGAGCGGCGACGCGGCATTTCAGACCATCGTCGGCTGGGTCGAGCAGCACCAGGCTTGGGACGATACACTGGTCATTCTCACGGCCGACCACGGCCACTTTCTCAATCTCACGCACCCGGAAGTGCTGGTTCCAGCGGCCGTTCCGCAGGACCAGACCGATGCGGCCGCCGCGGCGGCCGATGACGCCGCGCCGGGCACCTGATCGAATCGCGCCGCTACCGCCCTACCCCAGGCTTTCGCCCCCTATCGCGCCATGATCCTCAGCGGACGGCTGACCGTTTCCGATTCGCAATGCGCGTCGGCCGCCCCAGCCGCGGGGGAATCGATCGAAACGCTGATCTCCCGTGAAGGACTGCGACTCGAACGTATTGTCTCGCGTGGCGATGCTTCCCCGCCCGGTTTCTGGTACGACCAGGACGAGCACGAATGGGTGCTGCTGGTCTCCGGCCGGGCACGGCTGCAGTTCGATTCCGAACCGGCGATGCTCGAACTCGAGCCGGGAGATTGGGTGCAGATTCCGGCCCGTGCCCGCCATCGCGTGGCCTGGACCGATCCCAGGCAGCCGACTGTTTGGCTGGCGCTGTATTATCCGGCCGGCGCCCAGCCCGGCACCAAACGGTTTACCGAGCCTGGTTCGGCGTAAACCGCGACGCGAACGCCGCGCGGCACCGTTAGGCGGCCGCGCCGCCCTGGGGTCCGATCCCTGGTTCGGCCAGGTTTTCGGCCGTAATCGTTAACCCGCCCGAAGAGCGCAGCTCCACCCGGTACTGTTTGCCGGGCCGCAGCTTGATGTAGGGAGCTTCGCCGTGGGCAGCCCTGACACCGGCCAGCTTGGCTTTTTCCGGATCGTTCGCGTAATCCCAGAACTCACCCCAAAGTTCCCGCTCCAGGGCACTCGGTTCATCGCCGGGGCTATAGGCGGCCGGCCGCGAGCCCACGGCGTCGACCACGAACCCCTCGCTCGGCTGCTGATGCTCGCCGAAGACCCTGCGGAAGAAGCAAATCGACGAGGAGCGAAGCGGGTCGCCCTGTTCGATCGCTTCGTCGGCAAACTTGATGACCCAAGCATCGACGTACGCCACGTCTCCCTCGAGGGTGAACTGGCGCGCCGTGGTCAGCGGGCGGCCAGCATCGTCGGTTTCCACGAATTCGACCCGGGTTCGCAATTGGCCGTCGGGACCGGCCTGGCCCTGGTCGAGCACCTTGAGCAGGGCCACGCGGCGGTCGACCTTGAGCAACCGGTTGGCCGTTTGCAACCTAAGCAACTGTCGCTGCTGGGCCGCCAGCTTTTGCTCCAACTCGGTTACCTGAACGCGCCGCTCGCGCAGCTCGGCCAAAGTCAGGTCGTGGGCCAGAAACACCCGATACCCGGCCCACCCGGCAATACCCAAGGCGGCCAGCAGCCCGAGCGAAACCAGCGTGCGAAGCAATTGCGCCAAAGTCGACAGCGCCTGGGTCATCGCGATCACTCTCCGGGGGGAGGCCTCCGGCCGCGGAAATTACTCAGAGCGGTTGGTTGCAACTGCCCGGTCCGGAACCTTATTCTCACGTCGTCCGCAACCAGCAGCCCTCTATAGCGATTCGACCCATGCAGGACGAGGCCAGTTATCTTTGCCAATCGTGCGGTGAAGAAATCGTGGTGCCGATCGACCCTTCGGCCGGCCGGCAGCAGAGCTACGTGGAAGATTGCCCGGTGTGCTGCCGGGCCCACCTGATTCAGGTGGAGTTTAACGCTCGCGGCGAGGCGACCGTTTGGGCAGAGTTGGAGTAGCCTGCGGTGGCGGTGGGCCGCTCGTCACCGACCCGGCTCGCCGGCGAGTTGGACGACGTCTTCAGCCCGTGCCCGCCGCAACTCGCGAACGCGCGACGGTGCCAGCATTTCCAGGCGCAGGGTGTCGGCCTGATCGGCCAGTCGGCGATGGACTTCCTCGAGGCGCACCAGCTCGCCACGGACGCGCGCCCAATCGGCCGTGAGTTCGGTGGTTCGAGCGAGATGCATCTGGGCCTCGGCCAGTTCTACCGTCAATCGTTCTTCCAATGCACTGCGGCATTCCAGCTCTCGCCGCAACTCTTGGTGTTTCTGTTCCCGGGGCCCCAGGTGTTCCTCTCGCAGCAGGGCCAGAGCCCGGACCAGTAGCTGTTGCTCGCGCGAGGCCAGACGATTCCGCAGGCGTTCGAGTTCTTCGCTCAGTTCCGCGAGCAGTGGATCGGCCTGATCGTGCGTCTTGGTCTGCTCGCGCAGCTCGTCCGCGCGCCGCTCGAGGTCGCCTCGCAGCCGGCCGATTAGCTCGTCTTGCTCGACTCGCTCGGCGGCCCAAAACGCCTTTTGATTCTCAAAGTTCTTTTCCGCAGCGGCCAGGTCCGCGTCGGCAAACGCGACCAGCATCTGAAGCCGAGCTCGCTCGCGGTGCGTTTGCCGAAGTTCCGACTGCAGTTCTTGCACCACCTGGAAGGCGGCTCGCTGGGCAAGCTCCATCGTCTCGGCCGACAGTTCTCCGCCTGTCGCCGACTTGTCCAAGATGCGCATCGCGTGCCTGAGTTGCTTCATTTCATTTCGTCTGCGATCGAGCTCCTGATCGAGCGACTCGACGACATGCCCGATTCGGTGCATCCGCAGATCAGTTTGCAGTTTCAGATACGCATCGATCACGTGGTTCACCAGATTTGCCGCCGCATCGGGCGAGACATCGATGGTCACCGTGACCGCGACGATCTCGCTACCGTTAACAGGCTCCGCGTGAATCGCGGCGCGAAGCGCCTCGCGTGGATGCGCTGCCATGGCCAGCAAGGGAATCGCCATCACCTCGGGCGTGCTCAAAACGCGATCGAGAACGACGTCGCTGGTCAGCCAAGCAATTTGGTCGGCCACGAATGCTTCGAAGGGAACTCGATTCTCGTCAATCAGGTCATGGTTTACGCGGAAGGTGGGCTCACGCTCGACCTGCAGTAATGCCTGGGCGCGAACCCGTTGCGCATGATCGGCCACGGTCTCCATCGGCGCCGCAACCAGGTTCGTTGCCCCTACGAAGGCCGGCTCCTCCCCCCAGCCGATGGTCGGCGCTGCCAGGACCGATACGGCCACCACAAGTCGACGGGCAGAGCCTGCAACCAACGCGCGCAAGGCTTTCATCGTTCAACCCCCTTTTGGCATAGATCGTCCCGCAAGCGGAACTCGCGGAAAGCACCGCGTAGCTCTCAGAATCGATCGCTTACTCGCCGCGCTGCGGTCTGAAACGCAGTCGGCCTGGCGTTGATCCTATAATTATTCCCGCTGGGGGCGTCAATCAACCGCACCTTAGCGCCGGCTAGCCCAACGCCAGAACGATCGGGCGGGCTTTCTTGCGGCAAGGCGACACGAGATTCGACCGTTCGCGATCAGCGTGATTGCAAACCGTGCTGGCGAGACCACTTTGGGCGCAAAAAAACCTCGCCGGCACCCAGGTAGCCCGAATGCCGGCGAGGCGTGAAGGTGGCTCTCGTACAAGCAGCGACAACTACTTGATGAACAGCATTTCCTGGTAGGTCGGCAACGGCCACAGGTCGTCGGCCACCCAACCTTCCAGCTCGTCGGCCCAGCGACGCACCTGGCTCATGGCGGGCAGCACCTCGACGCAGAAGTGGCTAGCTTCGGACTCCAGGTCTTCGGCATCGTGGTGCGAGAGTGCTTTATCCAGCCCTGCGATGCTGTCCTGCAGGTTCTTCACCAGGTAGGTGATTTTGTCGAGCGTGTCGGTGTCGAATTCGTAGCCCACCAGTTTCAGGTTGGCGCAGGTCGAAGCCAGCTCGTTCTGATACCGAATCGCGGCGGGGAAGATCAGCGTCCGGGCCATTTCCAGGGTCTGCAGCGCCTCGACGCGAACGGTCTTGGTGTACTGCTCCAGGTAAATGTCTAAGCGGCTTTGCAGTTCCCGCTCGGAGAGCACGCCGTACTTAACGAACAGGTCGCGCACCTGGGGCAGACCCAACTGCGGCAAGGCATCGATCGAGGTCTTCAGATTCAGCAGCCCGCGCTTGGCCGCTTCCTCGTGCCAGGCCGCGGAGTAGCCATCGCCGTTGAAGATGACCGATTCACATTCGTTGATGATCTCGGTCAACAACTTCTGCACCGCTCCGTGCAGCGCGCCCGGATTGCCCTCGGTGGCTTTTTCGAGCTTGGTGGCGCAGAAGTCGAGCGATTCGCAGACGATGGTATTCATCGCCACGAGCGGACCGGAAATCGACTGGTTGGCGCCGACCGCGCGGAATTCGAAACGGTTTCCGGTAAAGGCAAACGGACTGGTCCGGTTGCGGTCGCCGGCATCCTTCGGCAGCGGCGGCAACACGTCGACCCCGACCGTGAGCGTTCCCTTGGCGAGCGACGAGTTGGCACCGCCAGCCTTGACCTGCTGAAAAACGTCGGTGAGCTGATCACCCAGGAAGATTGAGATAATCGCCGGCGGGGCCTCGTTGGCACCCAAGCGGTGGTCGTTGCCGGCCGAGGCCACCACGGCCCGCAACAAGCCCTGGTACTTGTACACGGCGCGAATGACCGCGGCGCAAAACACCAGAAACTGGGCGTTCAAATGCGGCGTGTCGCCCGGGTCGAGCAGGTTGCCCTGCGATTTGCTGCCCAGCGACCAGTTGACGTGCTTGCCCGAACCGTTGACCCCCGAGAAGGGCTTCTCGTGCAGCAAGCAGGCCATGCCGTACTTTTCGGCCACCCGCCGCAAGGTGAGCATGACCAACTGCTGGTGGTCCGTGGCCAAATTCGCCGACTCGAATACCGGGGCAATTTCGTACTGGCCGGGAGCCACCTCGTTGTGCCGGGTCTTGACCGGAATGCCCAGCTTGTACAGGTCGCGCTCCACTTCCAACATGAACGCTAGCACCCGCTCGGGAATGGCGCCAAAGTAATGGTCTTCGAATTCCTGCCCCTTGGGGGGCTTGGCTCCAAACAGGGTTCGCCCCGTGGTGAACAGGTCGGGCCGGGCGAAGTAAAAGTGCCGGTCGACCAGGAAATACTCCTGCTCGGGGCCGGCCGTCGACGACACAAACGCGCCGTCCTGGTGGCCAAACAATTTCAAAATGCGCTGGGCCTGTTGATTCAGGGCCTGCATCGAACGCAGCACCGGCGTCTTCTTATCGAGCGCCTCGCCCGTCCACGAGACAAACGCCGTGGGAATGCAGAGCGTGGTGCCGTTGGGATTCTCCAAGATGTAGGCCGGGCTGGTTACGTCCCAGATGGTGTAGCCGCGGGCCTCGAACGTGGCCCGGATACCGCCGGTGGGAAAACTGGAACCGTCGGGTTCGCCCTGAATGAGCTGCTTGCCCGTGAATTCGGATATCGCCGTGCCGTCGCCGTCGGGCGAGAGAAAGCTGTCGTGCTTCTCGGCGGTCAGGCCGGTGAGCGGGTAAAAGACGTGGGCATAGTGCGTGGCGCCCTTGGAGATGGCCCAATCCTTCATGGCCGAAGCCACGACGTCGGCAATCGTCGGGTCGAGCTTGGCGCCGGACTCAATGGTCTTGATCAGGGCCTTGTAAACCGGCTTGGGAAGCCTGGCCTTCATCACGCCCACGTGAAACACATTCGACGAGAATAGCTCCTGGGCGGGCGTCTCGGCGAAATTCAGCGGCGGCGTAATCGGCCGCCAGTTGGTGACGGCGCCAATCGCCGCCATGCGGGCCGAACCATGCACCGCTGGCAGTGGCGACCCGCCCCCTTTCACATCCGATGATTTCTGCCCGTTGGTTCCCATCCGACTCAAAACGGGGGTGCTCACTGCGATCTCCTTCCAGGACCAAATTAGCCTCGCCGGGCCCCACGAAAGGCCCACGAAAGGCCTTTGTTCCCTGCGTAAAAAGCCCTCCCTGGCCAGAACCGTCGGGATACTCCGTCCCCCACCCGGTGGAGAATGCAAGAAACGCGCCGCGAATCGGCAAAAACCGACTGCGGAAACGGCTTCGCCGGTTTGAAGCCTTTTTTGCCGACGATTCGACACTGCCGTGCAACCAGCGAGCAAGGCACGGCTACCCAGGGGTCGGCCCCCACTGCCCTGGTCTTAGGCAACCCTCGCGCGATCGCGATGCGTGGCGCGGGCCGCACGCATCCACATCTGCTTATGGGTTGAATGGTAAATACAACTGACCCTTACTCCGTCGCCAGAGACCCGAGCGCGCCGGTCCCCTCATCGCTTGCCCGGCAACGGTGAGCCCCGCGACGCCTTGCCCAGAACCCTGCTCGACGCCATCCCTTTCGCCGCGCGGTTTGCTTGCGCCGGGCAGTCGCTTGGCGAGCGCTGGGGCGGCGCTTCAACCGCGAGCGGCGCGGCGCGCGATGTAGCTCAACGGCGGCGGGCGGCTCGCCGACCGGTTGCTCGCGCGTCGAGCCAGTGCCGGGCGGGGCTTTTCTCGCAGGGACTTGCCACACCTTGTTCCGGCGGTCAGGCGGCGGAGCGACCCAACCGAGGTGGCGTCTGGCCAGCGGGGCTCGCCTGGTTTTCTCGGCGATTCGGGAGCGGGTCCACAGGCCACTACCACTTGCTGGGACAAGGCCCACCAGCGCGCCAATTCCCAGGGCGGCGGAACGGCGATCCGGCATTTGGGAAATGTCGGCCAAAGCAGCTTGCATGGCGGCAAGAATGCGCTAGGATGCGAGGCTTACCGGGGGTCGGCTGAACCAAAGTTAGCCACAAGGGGCGAGGCTTGGTCCGCAGGTTAGGCGGCTACGGACCCAGATGGCGATTTCCCGGGGGAAGCGGCGGGCGAGCTTGGTATCCACGCAACAGGTGGGTCCATCGCGGGACCAGGGGTCTCGCCAGCCGCAGGGTGACTAACCTTCGGGACCCGTTCGATCGATGAGGAAAGGGGACGAATTGTGACGCCTCAAGAGGTTTTGGCGCTCTGTCGTAAGAAGGATGTGAAGGCCGTGGACCTGCGGTTCATGGACTTCCCGGGTCTGGTGCAGCACTTCACCATCCCGGTCAACAAGCTCGATCAAGACGTGTTTGAAGACGGACTGGGCTTCGACGGCTCGAGTATTCGCGGCTGGCAGGCGATCAACGAAAGCGACATGTTGATCGTGCCGGTCCCGGAAACCGCCTTTATCGATCCCTTCACCCAGCTCTCGACGCTGGTGATGATCTGCAACATTCAAGACCCGCTGACCCGCGAGGACTACAGCCGCGACCCGCGGAACGTGGCCCGCAAGGCGGTGAACTACTTGAAGTCGACCAGCATTGCCGACACTTGTTTTGTCGGTCCCGAGGCGGAGTTCTTCGTTTTTGACGACGTGCGGTTCGACTCCAAGCCCAACGAGTCGTTCGTGTTCCTGGACTCGATCGAGGGCGAGTGGAACCGGGGCCGCGACGAGAAGCCCAACCTGGCCTACAAGCTGCGCTATAAAGAGGGTTACTTCCCGGTGCCCCCCAGCGACAAGCTGATGGACCTCCGCAACGAGATGATGGCCACGATGATCGAGTGCGGGCTGGATATCGAAGCCCAGCACCACGAGGTGGCCACCGGCGGACAGTGCGAAATCGACATGCGGTTTGCCGAGCTGGTCCGCATGGGCGACAACATGACGCTCTTCAAGTACATCATCAAGAACGTCGCTCGCAAGCACGACAAGACGGTCACCTTCATGCCCAAGCCGCTCTTCGGAGACAACGGTTCGGGCATGCACACCCATCTTTCGCTCTGGAAGGGTGGCGAGCCCCTGTTTGCCGGCAGCGGCTATGCCGGGCTCTCGGATATGGCCATGTACGCCATCGGCGGGTTGCTGAAGCACGCCCCGGCCATTCTGGCCTTCTCGAACCCCACCACCAACAGCTACAAGCGGTTGGTGCCGGGCTACGAGGCGCCGGTGAACCTGGCCTACTCGCAGCGGAATCGCTCCGCTTCGATTCGCATTCCGATGTACAGCCCCAGCCCGAAGGCCAAGCGGCTCGAGTTCCGCTGCCCCGATCCGAGCTGCAACCCTTACCTGGCCTTCTCGGCGATGCTGATGGCCATGATCGACGGGATTCAGAACAAACTGCCCTGCGGCGACCCGCTGGACAAGGACATCTACGATCTGCCTCCCGAAGAGCTGGCCCGGGTGCCCAAGACCCCCGGTTCGCTCGACGAAGCGCTGGCCGCGCTCGAGGCCGACCACGAATTCCTGCTACGGGGCAACGTCTTCACTGAAGACGTGATCCGAACCTGGATCGATTACAAGAAGCTCAAGGAATCCGACGCGGTTCGGCTTCGCCCGCACCCGCACGAATTCTGCTTGTACTTCGATATCTAGTCGCCCTGACTTGCCGCACCGGGCCAGCAGGCCCCCGGGGCGGCGGCACCCTACCAAGCCGGGCTGCGGGTTGCTGAAACTCGCAGCCCGGTTTTTCATGCGCCGACGTGCCTGCCCGTCCGACGTGCGCTCGCACTCGGGCGGCCGATCAGCCCAACAGCACGGGGGCCGGGTCTCCCACCGGCACCAGGCGATGGGGGCGCCCCAGGCGATCGCGTAGTTCCAAATCGGCCGGAATGCCCAAGGCCGCGTACAGCGTGGCGATTACTTGGCCGGGGGTGAGCGGGTCGGCCGCGGGAAAAGCTCCCATCGCGTCGCTGGCTCCGTGCACATAGCCGCCGCGGAATCCGCCGCCGCACAACCAAACGCTGTAGCAGTAGTTCCAGTGGTCGCGGCCGGCGTTGTTGGCGTTAATCTTCGGCGAGCGGCCGAAATCACCCAGCACTGCCACCACGGTCCGCTCCAGACGGCCTCGCTGGGCCAGATCTTCGATGAGGCTGGCGCAGGCCGCGTCGAACTGCGGCAGGAGCTTGTTCTTCAGGGAAGCAAAATTGCTGCCGTGGGTGTCCCAGGTCGCATTGGCGTCGGGGGCCCAGGAAACAGTCACCAGGCGCGTGCCGGCCTCGACGAGCCGGCGCGCCAAGAGCACGCTTTGCCCGTAAATGTTTCGTCCGTATCGCTCGCGCACCGGTTCCGGCTCGTCCGAAAGCCGAAATGCCCGCTGCGTGGCGGTGGAAGTCAATAGTTCGAAGGCCCGGGTCTGAAACCCGTCCATGGCATCGATCAGCGCCTGGCCCTGGGGCTGCTTGAGCCGCTGGTCGAGCTCGGTGAACAGCGAACGGCGGTGCGCCAGGCGCTCGGCCGAAACGTCGGCCACGAGACTCAACTCCGGCACCGCGAAATCGGGCGCGTTGGGATCCTGCAGCACGAAGAGCGGATCGAGCGAGGCTCCCAGGTAGCCGCCGAAAAAGCCCGGCTGCGGCGGCCCCCCGGCTCCCTCTTTGGTGATGTAGGGAAGCGTTACGTGCGCCGGCACCGGCTCGGCGGGGGGGCGAACCAACGACAAGACCGAGCCCGGCGAGGGGTTGTCGGTCGGCAGCGCGCCCCCACCGATTTCGCCCCGATCGTGACCGGTGAGCGAGGTATACACCGCCGCGGCATGGGCGTTGTTTACGCTGTGATGCATCGAGCGAATGAGCGTGCCGCGGTGCATCTGGAGCGCCATGCGAGGCAGGTGCTCTGAAACCTCGAGCCCGTCGAGCGAGCTGGCGATCGGCTGAAACTCGCCGCGAATGCCATCGGGCGCCGCGGGCTTCAAGTCCCACATGTCTAGATGACTGGGGCCGCCGTTAAGAAACAGAATCACGCAAGCGTCGGCCCGCGGAGATCGCTCGGCCGAAGAACCCAGCGACTGGCCACGCAGCAGCCCGGGCAGCGACAGCCCGGCCCAGCCCAGGCCGCCGATTTGCAGCCAATGGCGACGCGAAAACCGCCGCAGAGCGCTGGCCTCGCCGGCATGTCCTTCGGCCGAAGTCGTTCGCGGTACCATGGCGGCAATCACCTCTCGGGCAAACTCGGCTACGGGTTGGCCTCGGTATTGTCCGGGGGTTGTTCCAATCGAATCAGCGTCAATTGGTTTGTCTGGCCATCGCCCAAATGCACCAGGATCGGCGTCTGGTCTTTGGTCAGATTCACGATGCCCGCCTCGTAGACAGGGGTCTGATCGTCGCCGATAGTCCAGGCCGCGCGCTGACTCTGCTTGTCCACCGAACCGCTGATCGGCTCCATGTCGTTCGACTTCAGATTATGGTAGTTGCCCCGCAAAATGCCCTGCGGATTGACGGCCAACTGAAACACATCGTCGGAACTGGTCGCATTCCCGTCGACGATGGCAAACACGCCCAGGGGAAGCCACTTCGAATCGTCGGCCGGCGGACTGCTCTGCCCAACCGCGGCTACTGCCGTAGCCTGATCGGCATACTGCTGCGGGTCGCCCGACGGATTACCGTCAACGTAAACGCTCGTGGGCTGCACCACCACGTTGCCGCCGTAATCGTAGGGAATCGGCATCGCGGCCAGCCCTAGGCCGGCGGCCAAAGCACCGTAGCCGGGGTGCGAGTACAACGAAGCGGCGACCAGATTGGCTGGGTGCCAAGCGGCCGGATAATCGGCGAACGCGGCCGCGCCGTAGCTGGGATAGCCGCGATAGGCCGCTCCCGCGCGAAAAGCATCGCCTTGCGCCGCGAGGCTCGCATCGGGAACGTGATAGGTTCCAGCAGGCCGGGCCGCCGCACCGTCCGCCATCGCGGCGGCGCCCGGTCGAGCCGCATACCCGCTCGCGGCCGCGGCGGCGCCGGTCGCTCCGGCGGTAGCCCCCGGACGGCGCGCGGCAGCCAGGGCACCCGCTTCGGCATTGGGATTTGCGGGGCTGCCTGCTCCGGGGCGCCGCGAGGCGGCGACAGCATCGGCACCACTGGCACCGCCCGCTCCACCCCCGGGCCGACGCGCGGCGGCTGCCGCAGCGGCATCGGCATTGGGCCCCCCGGCCCCCGCCGCGCCGCGCCCGCCGGTACCCGGTCGGCCTCCGGCACCCCCTCGTTCGGCGGCGCCGGCCGCACCGGCCGAGCCAGCACCTGGTCCGCCCGCGCCGCGTCCCCCGGCGAAAGCCCCCGGTGAGCCACCAGGAGCCCCGTGAGGCCCCATGCTCGCGCCGCGACCTCCTGGCGAGCCCATACCGCCGCCTCGACCGCCACCGCCAGGGGCCGAGAGACCACCCCCCAGTCCGCCGCCCCCTCGAGATCCACCACCCCCGCCGCGGGCCCCACCGCCACCGCCCCCGCGACCACCACGCATGGCAAAGGTCGGATGAACCAGGACCAAGATCGTCCCAACCAGCAGCCCGAGTACCAACAATCGAATTCGCATCGAGGGGTGCCTTACCAGCAGAGGGAAAGAGTGTATTTGAAACGGCCGCGCGGCGATGGTATCGGTGTGGGCCGGCTACTTCCCAGCGACGCGCGTTACCTTCAGCGGCGGCAAGTCGGGCAGCCGCTCGCCATCGAGCGTGCGGTTGACCGATTGCCAGGTGCAACTGTTCTGATCAATCCGCCGAATCACACTAGTCTCGGAAAGCTGGCTTCCATCGGCCAAAGTTCCGGCAGATTCCAAGACCCAATGGTCTCCGTCGCGAGTCCAGTCCGCCTGGCCGATACCCCCGTCGGCTTCGAAGGTCCAGGTGTGGATCTGCCCGGTTGCCGGGTCGACGCCGATTACCTGGCGCCCCGCCAACGTTAGCTCTTTCTCGCCACGCGAAAAATGAACCTGGATGAAGGTGTGGTTCTCGTCCCAGGCGTACGTGGTGTGAATCTCGACATCTTCGCCGGGCGAGGAGCGCCATTCGCCAATCAGCCAGTCGAGCTCTTCCAGCGAGTTCTCGTCGAGCGAGGTTTCGACCAGCCGCGCCAGCTTCCAGGCGCCGGCGTCGCGTACCAATAAAGCACTAAAGCGCGCTCGTTCCGCCGGTTCGGTCGGACCGCGGCGCACACTCATAATGCCCTCCTCGATCGCCGAATCGCTCGACAGTACCCGGACCTTGGCGTCTTCGATCTGGGCCGAAAGATCGACCTGGCGTGCCAGGAACTGCTGAAAGGCTTGAGTCAGCGCCTCGCGCCCCTTCAGCTCGACGCCGGTGGCGGTTTGAAACTCGCCCTGGGCGGTCCAGTGTTCCGACAGCGCTTTGGCGTCGCGCGTCTCGAAGGCCTTGACGAGCGACTGCAGGACCGCTTCGACGCCGGGCTCGGCGCCCCCCGCGGCGGGCGCCCCGGCAGCCGCGGGCTGCGCCCCGGCCGACGCCGGCCAACCCGCAACGACCAGTAGCGCCATCCCGGCGGCGACCACCGCGCTTTGAAAAACTACCTTGTTGGAGTGCATGCCTACTTTTCCAATTCGAATTCGACTTTTCTGGAAGGAATCGTCCGTGGTGTGTGTTCTCAGGAGTGGGGCGGCCCGTCGGGTCTCGTGCGACCCCGGCAACCGCCCCGAAATGCGCCGCCTTATTGTCGAGACGGGCCGGCAAGAAAACAAGGAGAAACAAGCCGCGGCGGGCGATTCCGCAGGGGTTGGCCGCGTTTGCTCGGAGGCGCCCCTGAGACGAGTCTCGAGGGCGCGGCACGATCGCGGCGCACCTCGGGGCCTGGCTCGCGCACTCGGGGGGCGTGGCGGACTGGCCCCGCTCGGGTCGGCCCCGGGCCCGCACTTCGCATCCGCCCAGCGATCGGGTCAACTACACGGCTCGTCCAGGTTTCCCGATCGGCCGCCCAGTTCGGCGGCCCCTCGCGCCGCCCCCAGAGGGAGTACTGCCGTTATGACCCGTCCGCAACTTTTTTCGTGCCTGCTGCTGGTGATTGCCGGGTGCACGCTGGGCTCGCTGTGGGCTTGGGCGCAGCCCCCCGTCGAAGCGCTGCCGGCCTCGCTCGAGGTGCTCTCGACCCGGACACGCGATTTTCTGCAGGATGTTTCGCTCGGCAAGGTGAGCGACGCCTACGGTCGCTTGCTCGAGGGAAGCTCGCTCGCCGGCGAAACCCAAAGCTTGGCCGAGCTGGTTCAAAAGACCGGCGAACTGGAGCCGCGTTATGGCCGGTGCTGGAGTTTCGAGCGTCTTTCGGCGCGCCCCCTGGGGAGCGACGTGGTCGTGCTCAATTTCCTTTACAAGTGCCAGAGATTGCCCTTGGTGTGGCGCGTGGTCTGGTATCGCACTCCCGGCGGCAACGGAAATTCAACGGTCTCCGAGAACTGGCAGGTGATCTCGATCCGCTTCGACACCGATTGGGATCGCGCGATCGAATCGCCGCGTTGACCCGTTTCTACTTGTGTTCGCTCGGCAGGGTAGTATCCTCGCGGGAAGCGTCGAGCCCCCCGCAAGGCGGTCGGTTCGAGATTCCCCTGGCCGCGTGAGCTTACGCCGATGCCCGCCCCCACCGATCCGCTTTTGGCCAGCGCCCGACGCGAGGCACTGTTCACGGCCCTGGTTACGCTGGGCGCCCTGGCCTATTCGGTGGGGTACTGCACGTGGTTCGCCTATCCCGATTCGGCCGCGCCCGTTCCCACGTCTTGGGGCGTGCCCAACTGGTTTTGGTGGGGAATCGTCGCCCCTTGGATCGTCTGTCTGGTCGTGACCGTGGGCTTCGCTCTCTGGGGCATGCGCGACGAGCCGCTGGAAACCGGTGAAGCCGTCGACGATCACGATGCCGCCCTGTGGGAGCAGTCTCCATGACCGATGCTCCCCGCGCCGTCGGCTCGGGCACCCTGTTGGCGCTAGCCCTGGTGATCGGCGTCTCGATTTACCTGGGAACCCGGGCCCAGCGCGCCGTTGCCCGTGGCAAGTTTCTGCAGGGCTATTTCCTGGGCAACCGCGGACTGGGTGCCTGGGCGCTGGCTCTGACCGCCACCGTGCAAAGCGGCGGCACCTTCATGGGCTATCCCTCGCTGGTTTACAGCTACGGCTGGATCGTGGCCCTGTGGATCGCCAGCTACATGGTCGTGCCCATCACTGGCTTCGGCCTGATGGGCAAGCGCCTGGCCCAGCTTTCCCGTCGCACCGAAGCCATTACGATGCCCGACTTGTTCCGGGCCCGGTTCGACAGCCCCCGGGTGGGGCTGGTTACCTCGCTGCTGCTGCTGCTTTTTCTGACCTTCATGATGGTGGCCCAGTTCAAAGCGGGCGCGCTGGTGATGAAGCTCGCCTGGCCGGGCAGCACGGCCCTTTCGCTGGCCGAAGACACGAGCAGCCCGCTGGATGGCGGCTATTACCTGGGCCTGATCGTGTTCTCGGTCACCGTAGTCGGCTACACCATGATCGGGGGCTTTCTGGCCTCGGTCTGGACCGATTTGTTTCAGAGCGTGCTGATGTTTTTCGGCGTGCTCATTCTGTTGGCGCTAGTCCTTCCCGCGGTGGGCGGAATTGAAGCAGGCAACCGGGCGGCCGTCGCCCATACGGGGCCCAGCTACCTGGCCGGGCCCGGCTACTCGCCCGACGGCCGCGCGTTTCTGACTCAGGGGTTGGCCTTCTCGTATTTCTTCGTCTGGATCATGGGGGGCATCGGTTCGCCGGCCGGCGTGGTCCGCCTGATGGCCTGCAAGAGCGTCCCCACGGTTCGCCGCTCGATGTTGCTGTTGGCCGTCTACAATTCCTGCATCTACCTGCCGCTGGTGGTGATCTGCGTCTGTGGCCGGGCGCTGGTGCCCGCCCTGCCCGCCGGAAAATCGGACGAGATCATTCCCCGCCTGGCGATGCTCACCACGGCCGATCTGCCCGGAGGCTCGCTTCTGGCCGGTTTGATCCTGGCCGCGCCGTTCGGGGCCGTGATGTCGACGGTGAGCACGTTTCTAGTGGTGATCGCCTCGGGCCTGGTGCGCGACGTGTATCAGCGTTGGTTCCATCCCGAGGCCACCTGGGTCGAGCTGCGCCGGCTAACGCACCTGGTGATGATCGGCGTGGGGTTAATTGCCGTGCTGGCCAACCTGCGGCCGGTGCAGTTTCTGCAAGCGCTGGTGGTGTTTTGCAGTTCAGGCCAGGCCGCGGCTTTCGCCGTGCCGGCGCTCATGGTCTGTTATTGGCGCCGCGCCACGGCTCCCGGAACCATCGCGGCGATGCTCGGCGGGGCGGGCACGATCTTAGCGTTGTACATTGTCGGCTGGATTCTCACGGCCGGCGGTTACGACCCCAGGATCGGTCCGGAAACAAAGTTTCGCCCCTACTACCTGGCCGGCATGGAACCCGTGGTCTGGGGTGTATTGATGTCGCTGGTGGCGGGGGTCACCGTGAGCCTGGCTACCCGGCCGCCGAGCGAAGCGGTTTTGGACCGGATGTTCGGTTCGGCCGAACCGGCTGCCGAACGCGCGCCGGCCTAGGCCCCTTGAGGGCCGAACGCCGGCCTCCGCGGCGCCGACCGAAACACGCACCAGCGGCCCGATTGCACATCCCGTCTTAGCTGGCTCGATTGAGGAGGCCCGACGTGCCGCAACCCCCGTTAACCGCCCCCTCATCGGCCGTACCCGTTCCGCGCGGAGCCTGGTTGGCGCTGTTGGCCGCCCTGCTCGGCTGGTTGTTCGACGGGCTGGAGATGGGGTTGTTTCCCTTGGTTGCTCGCCCGGCCCTGGCCGACCTGCTCCAGTTGACCGATGAGAAACAGATCGCCGCCTGGTTCGGGGTGATAACAGCGGGCTTCCTGGTGGGGGCGGCAACCGGCGGCGTACTCTTTGGCTGGCTGGGGGACCGCCTGGGCCGCGTCCGGGCCATGGCGCTGAGCATTCTCACCTATGCCCTGTTCACGGGCTGCTGTGGTTTGGCGCAATCGGCCAGCCAGGTGGCCGGGTTCCGGTTTCTGGCCTCGCTCGGCATGGGGGGCGAGTGGTCGCTGGGCGTGGCCCTGGTCATGGAGCTGTGGCCGAACCGCTCGCGGGCCTGGCTGGCCGGCCTGATCGGCGCCGCCGCCAATGTGGGCTACCTGTTGATCGCCGTGATTGGGCTAGGGTTGGGCCAGAACATCGAAGCCCTTCGCACCTGGGCCCTGGGAACTTCGTTTCCCCAGAACTGGACCGAAGCCCTGCTGGCCCACTCGGGCTGGCGGTTCTTGATGCTCGTCGGAGCGACGCCGGCCCTGCTGACTTTTCTGGTTCGGCTGTTCGTTCCCGAATCGGCCCGCTGGCGGCGCGAGCAAGGCCACGGCGCCACCAGTCACTGGGCCAGCAGCGATTTAATCGCGGTGCTCATCGGGCTGGCCGGGCCGGCCCTGATTATTTATCTCTGGGCGACGGGCAGCACGGGTTCGGTCACCCATTCCTTGCCCCTGCGCGTGGTGGGAACCATCGTGGGCCTGGCGATTGCCGCGGCAGGTTACGTTTACCCCGTGGTTCAGTTTCTGCGTCGCGCAGCGGCACAAGCACCCGAACCGGCAACACTTGGCGCCGGCCAGCCGTTGGCCGTGGGGCCAATCTTGCGCCGAATGGTGCTGGGGGCCCTGTTGGGTGGCGTGGCCTTGCTGGGAACCTGGGGATCCATTCAGTGGGCCCCCTCCTGGGCCGATCAACTCGCCGAACAACAGACCGGAGCCAAGGTGCCCGAAGCCAAGGCCTACACCCAAATCGCCTCGAGCTTGGGGGCCGTGGCCGGCACCATTCTCGGAGCGCTGGTGGGCGGCTGGCTGGGGCGCCGGCTGACCTATTTCGGTCTCTGCCTGGCCTCGCTCGGCTCGGCCCTGTTGCTCTTTCAAGCGAACGATACCTATGGCACCCCGCTGTTTTGGGGCTCGGTGTTTCTGGCCGGCTTTTTCACAGCCGCTTTTTACGGCTGGCTGCCGCTGTACCTGCCCGAATTGTTCCCCACCCGGGTCCGGGCAACCGGGCAGGGGTTCAGCTTCAATTTCGGTCGCATTCTGGCCGCCGTGGGAGCGCTGCAAACGGGCAACCTGGTCGCCGTCTTTGGCGGTAGCTACCCCAAGGCCTGCGCCGTGACCAGCTTGATTTACCTGGTGGGAATGGTGCTAATTTGGCTGGCTCCCGAAACCCACGGACAGCCGCTGCCCGAATAAGCCACGAGCCAGCGGCCTTGGATTTCGGAGCGGGTAGTCAGGTCTGTTGCAACCGCACCCGGGCAGGGAGCAGTCGGCCATGCGAATCTTGCCGGTCTTCGACTTGCTCGGCGGGCAGGTCGTGCGCGGCATCGCGGGGCAGCGGTCGCAATACCGGCCGGTCGCGAGTCGGCTGGTGACCGATTCTTCGCCCGGCACGGTTGCCGGGGCCGTTGGCCGGCAATTCGGCTTCGATCAGGCGTACGTTGCCGATTTGGACGCCATCGCTGGCGCACCGCCCCATTTCGCGGCTTACGAAGCGATCGTTCGCCAGGGGTTCACCCTTTGGATCGACGCCGGCTGCGGCACCCTCGAGCGGGCCCAGGCGATCCAGGTTTGGAACGCCCAGCGAGCGGCGATCTCGGCCCTGATCGTGGGACTGGAAAGCCTCGAGCGGGCCGACGAACTTCCCCGGCTGTTGGACCGGGTCGGCCCCCAGCGGCTCGTGTTCAGCTTGGATCAGAACGGTGGTCGGCCACTTTGCCGCGCCAGGGGCTGGGAGGAGTTCTCCCCCCAACAAATCGCCGAACAGGCCTTGGCCTGCGGGGTGCGGCGGTTCATCGCGCTCGATCTATCGGCGGTGGGCACGGGCCAGGGGCTGATCACCTTGGCTCTTTGCCGCTGGCTGCGCCAACGGGCACCGGCCGCCGAAATCACCACGGGGGGCGGCGTGCGGGGGCCCGCCGATCTGCAAGTACTGGCCGAGATCGGCTGCGACTGGGCACTGGTGGCTTCGGCCTTGCACGATGGCCGAATTACGCCCGAGGATGCGGCCCGCTGGGGGTGATCGCTTCTTCCGCGCGGTCGAGCGGTGCCGGTTTCGTTCCAGTCAAACCCAGCGCGGCGGCCGCTTTTCACGGAACGCGGCCAATCCCTCCCGGGCGGCCTCGGTGGTGCGAGCCGTGGCACTGACCGCGGCGCCGGCGCTGAACTGCGTGGCCAGCGATTCGCCGATCGTTTCGTTGAGCATGCGCTTGGTCATGGCCAGCGACTCGGGGGCGCTCGCGGCACACTGCTCGGCCCACTCGGTGGCGCGCACCCAAAGCTGATCGGCGGGCACCAGTTGGTGAAAAACTCCCAGCCGGTGGGCCTCCGCCGCGTCGATCGTTTCGGCCGTCAACAGCAGCCGAGCCGCGGCCGAACCCCCGACCCGAAACGCCAACAGCGGCGCAACTACGCCCGCCGCCAGTCCGCGGCGTGGTTCGGGCAGACCGAAGCGGGCCGCGGGTTCCGCCACGACCAGATCGCTGGCCAGAACCAAACCGGCTCCGCCCGCCAGCGCCGAGCCCCCCACGGCCGCGATGATGGGCTTGGGAAACTGGAGCATGTCGCACAACAGTTCCAGGTACGACGCCACGTCGGCCTGCCAGACCGCGGCTGAATCGGGCACCTGGCTCGACTCCCACATTTCGGCCAGGTCCATCCCGGCTGAAAAGCTGGGGCCGGCGGCGGTAAGCACCACTGCCCGCACGCGGCGCTCTTGATGCAAATCTCCGAGTGCCTGCTTCAGCTCGGCCAGCAACTCGCGGCTGAGCGCATTGTGCTTCTGGGGGCGATTGAGAATGATCGTTCCCGCCGCGCCGTGAACATGAACGCGCACCAGGGGAGCCGTCATCGGAAGCCGATCCTGTCGCGCGCGGCCCCCTCGGGCCGCAGCAGCGGATCGAGCAGCTTCGGCGCGGGGAGCTCCAATTCCAAGAGCGCCGTGCCAAGCAGCTTGCCCTGGGTATCGATCCTTAGCGAGCGGCTGGCTCCCCCCCCCAGCGCGTCGTAAAGCAGGAAATTCAAGCCGCCGATGCCCGGCAATTCGAATCGCTCGACGCGCGAGAGGCCCAGACCGGCGAAAAACTGCGCGACCCGGGCGGCCGTCAATTCTCGGCAGAGATACTCGTAGCCCGGCCTGGTGTAGGCGATCACCCCCACGTTGGCGTGATTGCCCTTGTCACCGCTGCGAGTGTGCGCCACTTCCAGCAAACGAATCGTGGTGGGCGGCATTTCAATTGGCTCCCGTGTCGGCGGCCCACTCGGCGGCCGAGCGGACCAGCACCCGCGCCGGCACCAGCTCGCGCGGCACCAGGGTCGGCCAGTAAGCGAACACCGCTCGCACCTCGGGCCGCCCGGCGGCGTAGCCAGCCAAACCGGCTGGGCCGGCCGTAATCAGCGGCGCCAGCTCTCGGGTGAACCGCTCCACCACCTCGCGCCGGGGGTCGCGCACCGCCATTCGCAGCACCACTTCGCTCGGCCCCCCCTGGTCGCCGGGCGCGGGGCTGCGCACCGGCCCGCCGGGAACGCCCTCCCCCGCGCCGAGCAATTCCACGTTTTGCTGCTCGAACCGGCAACCCGCCGCGGCAAGTTTTTGCCAAACCGCTTCGGCACAGGCACGCGCTTTGGCCACGGCCTCGCGCCCGTACACCACAAGTTGTCCGGCGGCCGTGAAACCGGCGCGGTAGGCCAGCGAAACCTTGAGCGTCTCGGGCGCAGGTTGGCCTTGGGCACCGAGCACTCGTACCCGGTCGGGCCCAATTTCCTCGAGCGTCACCCGAGTGAAATCGACCGCCACGTCGGGCGTGAGGTAGCGGGCCGGATCGCCGATTTCATAGACCAACTGTTCGGCGACCGTGGCCCGATCGACTCGCCCCCCGGTGCCGGGCGGCTTGGTGATGACGCACGAGCCGTCTTGGGCCAGTTCGGCAATCGGATAGCCGACGTTGCCCAGCGCCAGCTCGCTCCAATGGGTCGAAAAACCGCCGGTGCACTGCGCTCCGCACTCAATCAAATGGCCGGCCACGCTGGCGGCGGCCAGGCGCGGCCAGTCCGTCCACGACCAGCCGAAGCGGTGCACCGCCGGCGCCAGCGTCAGCGAAGCATCGGCCACGCGCCCGGTAATCATGATCCGCGCCTCTTGGGAAAGCGCTTCGACGAGCGGTCGCGCACCCAAGTAGGCGTTGGCGCTGACCACGGGTGCTCCCAACTCCGACAGCGGCGCGCCGGTATCCAGGTGTTCGAATCGGCACCCGGCCGCCTGAAGTTCGGCCAGCCGTGGCAACAGGTCGTCGCCGGTCACCACGCCGATCGGAACCTGGCCCAACTCGGCCGATACCAATGCGGCCGACGCAGCCCGGGCACACGCCGGGGGGTTCATGCCTCCGGCATTGGTCACAATACCCAGCTTGGGCTGCTGTTTGAGCGCCGGGTGCAAGCTGGCCAGCACCGGGAGAAAATCGCTCGCGAAACCGGCCGCCGGGTTTTTCTCGCGAACTCGGGCCAGGATCGAAAGTGTCAGCTCGGCCAGATACTCGAGCGTGAGGTAGTCGAGCTGGCCCGCTTCGGCCAGTTGGCGCGGGGCGTCGAGGTTGTCGCCCAGAAAGCCGGCACCGTTGCCGATTCGAAGTTGCATGCCGCTGAGAATCCGCCCAAGGTCTACGCCCGCGCCCCGAGAGCCCGCCGCCACCCGGCGCCGGTGTTTCCGGGGCGGCGCCGGTCTGTGTTCATAACGCCCCAGGCGAGCGCGGTCAACGAGCCAGGGCGGCCCCTACGGCGGGCGCCGCGGGGCATGAGGGCGGGGTTTCGCCCGCGGCGAGTGCCCTGGGGGCTACGCGGCCCCTGGCGGCGGTCGGTTCCCCAACTGCATGACGGCACCGCTGACCATGGCCCCTTCGGCCGAGGCCAGGTACGCGCAGAACCGGCCTACTTCGTCGGCCGTAACCCACTCGGGCCGAGCCACGGCGGCCCGCGCACGCGTGTTCAAGTAGCCGAACATGACCTGGTTGATTCGCACCTGGCTGTTCTGCAGCTCTTCGCTCAGAATCCGGGCCAGCATCAATTGGCCCGCGCTGTTCACGCCCACCACGCCGTAGCGCGCAATCGGCAGCACGGCCGAGATGCCCCCCAGCAGCGTGTAGCTGGCCCCCGGCCGATCGGCCAACCCGGGCAGGAACGTTCTGGCGGTGACGAAGTGGGGGTTGAGATTGCTTTCCCAATAGCTGCGCCAGGTTTCTTCCGGCACGTCGATCAGGCGCAGCCGCTCTTCCCAGGTGCCGCCAAGCGAAGCCACGACCGCGTCGATCGGGCCGTGGCGCCGCGCGATTTCCTCGCGGAGTCGCTGGGCATCGCGCGAGCAGCCCAGGTCGGCCACGATGGTGTCGAGCCGAGTTTGAAGCTGGGGAGCCAGCGCGCCGCGGAGCCGCTCGATTGCCTCTGGGGTGCGCGAGGGAACCACAACCAGGGCCTCTTCGGCCAGAAAGGCCCGGACAATGCCCTCCCCTACGTTGCCGGTTCCGCCGGCGACGACCGCGACCTTGCCCGTTAGCTTGCCCATCGAATCCTTTCTGGCCGTCCGGCCGGCGCCGGCGTGCCCTAGGCACCCGGCGGACGGGCCGTACCGAGTTGATCCTGCAGCGTGCTCCATTCCAAACGCTCGATCGCCGGCAGGCAGGCGGGAAACAGTCCGGCGCCAAAGGCCTGGTCGAGGGCCGCCCGGGCCTGGTCGTCTTGACCGGCTGCTCGATGGGCGATCGCCAGGTGCAGGCACGGTACCGCCGCGGGCTGTTTGGCAACCAGTTGGGTCAGAGCCTCGCGGGCCTGGTCCACTTTTCCCTGCCGCAGCCAAACCATCGCCTGCGTGTCGAGCAAAGCGGGCTGCGGCCCGGCGAGCGCCAGGGCCTGGGTAATCAACTGCTCGGCCTCGGTCTGCGTTTGAGCGCTGTGCGAGAGAATTTGTGCCAGCTTGTCGCGAGCCGGTACGTGGTCGGGTTGCAGGCCGATCACACTGCGAAAATTGTCGATCGCCTCTTGGGAATTCCCTTGCATATAACGAACCATGCCCGCGGCGAACTGGACGTCGGCCTCGCGAGGATAACGGTTTGCGCCCGACATAATGACGAATTGCACCCGCCCCACGTCGTCGATCGAAGCGCGTCCGGAGGCCAGAATCTGGCCGAGCGTGGCAATCACCTGAGACGACAGGTCGGACTCGGACACCTTCAGGCAGAGCTCGACCGCCTCGGCCGTCCGGTTCAACTCGACCAAGAGCCGGGCCAGCGCTGGGTAACTCGGCGGGTCGAGCTGCACCACCTCGCGGAGGGCGTCTTCGGCCTGCTGGGGCTGCCCCAGCCGCTGATAGATTTGCGCCACCCCCGTCAGCAGGCGGGCTTTTTCCGCGGATGACTCCTGTTGCTCGAGCAGCGCCTGCGAGCGCTGGCGAATCATGCCCGCCACGTCGGCCGAGGGATCCTGAGCCTTGAGCAGCCGGGCCTCGAGCTGCAATGCCCGTAGCGGATCGGTCTCGATCGGCTGCAAACGCCGAAACCATTCGGCGGCCTGGTCGAATCGCTGCTGGCTGAGCAACAAATCGACGAAACCCGCCAACTCGCGTGCCGTGGGCTGGGGCCGGTTGACCAGCGTGGCGTAGGCCTCGCGAGCCCGATCCAAGTGCCCTTGTTGATGGTACAACTCGGCCAGAAGCAACTGATCCGAGGGTGGCAATTCGCCCGCCTTACCGCGCACCTGCTCGAGCAACAACACGGCTAACTGCCGCTCACCGGCGGTTCCATGCCCCGCCAGCGATCGCGCGGTGAATCGCAGGTCGTAACCCGCGAGTTCGACCTCGTCCGAGGTGAGCAGCGCCACCGACTCGGCCTGGGCCGCCGGATCGCCCCGGCGCGTGAGCAGCCGGGCCAACTGCCGGCGCCAAGCCACGGCCGAGGGATCGAGCTTGAGCACGTGGCGCAGCAAATGCTCGGCCAGGACCGGATCGCGCGACAGGAAGAACGAGGCCGCTCGCCGCTGAATCGTCAGGTCGCTGGTGGCCTGGCTCGCCGCGTAGCGATATTGCACGGCTGCCTGCTCGAATTCGTCCAGCATTTCGTAGCAACGGGCCAGGGTAAACGCGCGTGTAACGGCATCGACCTCGGTCGAATTAGCCAACTCGGCCAGCGACTGCAGGGCGGCGTAGCTGAAGCTGTTCGAGGCGTAAAAGCGGCTCAACGCCAGCCAGGCCTCGGGCTCGTCGGGTGCCAACTGAATCGCCCGACGAAACATCAACTCGGCCTCGGCATTCTGCCGGGTATCGGCCAGAAACCGGCCCAGCCGAATGAGCCGGCCGGGGTCGCCCGGAGCCCGCGCCAGCGCGCTACGGGCGGCCTGGATGCGTCGCTGGGCGTGGCCGAAATTGCGGGTGGGGTTGGCGTGCCCCTCGGAGATTTCCCGGGTAATCGAGCGATCGTCGAGATAGGCCAGATATCGCTCGGCGCGGTCGGGCGCCTCGAGCGTATACCACAATCGCACCAGGGGCTCGACCGCAATCGGGGCCGGCGCGCCGAATTCCAGGGCGCGCTCGTAGGCGCTGATCGCCTCACCCCAGCGCCCTTCGAGCTGGGCAATGGCCCCCTTGAGGCGAAAGCCTTCCCACCAGGCGGGCCGCAAGGTTTCCACCCGCTGCTCGATCGCCATGCCCTCGTCGAGGGCCGAGGGCATCGCCTCGCCGCCGCGCAAGAGCAGGTGGTCGCCCCGCACGATGCGCCAGAGGGTGCCGTCGCGCCGCTCGATATCGTAGAGCAGTTCTTCCAGCCGCACCGCCTCGCGCACGTTGCCGCTGTCGACCGCAACGCGGGCCAAGGTGACCAGGGCGTGGGTCTTCTGGGGATAGGCATCCAGCAGTTCGTACAGCGCATCGAGCCCTTCGGAGAAATCGCCCCCCTCGAGTTCGATCAGGGCGATGCGATGCAGAATCTCTTCTCGGCGCTCGGTATCGATCCAGGCCAACATGCCCCGCAGCAACTCGGCGGCCTCGCGGTATCGCTGCCGCAACGACCAGAGGGCCACCCGAAGCAAGATGGGTTCAACCGAATCGTCGCTGCGCTGCTCGAAGCGTTCCAGCCAGCGGTCGGCCTCGCTCATTCGCCCCCAGCGCTCCTCGCCCAGCACCATCGCCTCGAGCAGCCGGGGCGAGCCCGGTTCGGCGGCCAGGGCGGTGCGCAACAGTTCGAGCGCGGCATCGGTTTGCCCCTCGGCGGCAAGCTGATCGGCCTCGGCCACGGTCACGTCGGCCTGCTGCTCGGCACTCAACTCCTGGCGCTTGCATAGCTGCAGCGCGCGATCGAACAACCGCCAGTCTTGTTCCTGGCGAGGCCGCTGAAACTGCTGCTCCAGCCTGGCTCGAACCAGCAACACGGCAGCCTCGCTCGGCACACCCGGCAGAGAAACGGCCGTTTGCAAATGTTCGGCCGCGGCCGACACCCGGCCTGCCTTGAGCCACGACTTGGCGGCCGCCAAATGGTGCAGGGCCGAAGTCGGCTCGACCCGCAGCAAGGCCTCGTGCACGGTCGCCGATAGATCGGGCATCTCGAGCCCCTGGTAGCAATCGGCCAGCTCCTGGGCTACCTCGATGTATTGCCGCAACCCCTCGGGCGACTCGACCCGGGCTTCCCGGGCCAGCATCACCTGGCGCAGCAAACCGATCGCGTTGCGATACTCGCCGCGCGCCGAGTACCACTGGGCCCAGGCCTGGTTGCGCCGCTCCATAACCAGCGCACGGGGCAAGCGCGGCAGATCGGCCAGGGCCTCGTCGAGCCCCTCGTCGAGCGCGGCCAGGGCAATTCGGGCCTCGCGCTGCCGGCCGAGCGAGAGCAGGCTTTCGCAAAGCCGCAGCCCAAGCCAGGGATCACCCGAGTTGACTTGCTTCAGGCCGTTGCGCCAGGCCTGCAGGGCATCGTCGGCCTGGCCGGCCTGCCAAAGCGCATCGCCTAACCCCAAATGCGTTGCTCGATCACCAGGCGTGGCCTCGGCCGCGCGGCGATAGAAGTCGGCGGCTTCGCCGAATTGGCCGCGTGCCAGTGCCTGTTCGGCCGCCGCCATCAGCGCGGGCAAATAGCTCGGCGACAGCGTGAGGGCCCGGGTCAGATCTTCCTCGGCGCGCGGCAGTCCGAACTTATGACGATAGAAATACCGGGCCAGGTAGGCCTCGGCGCTTTCGGAATTCTTCTGCACCAACTCGTCCATGACCTGGTTGGCCAGGTAGTTGCGCTGCCCTGGCCCTGGTTCCGTGAGCCGAGTGCGATACATCTGCGCCAGCGACTCGGGCAGCGCCACGTCGCTGGGGTTGAGCTCGATGGCCCGAATCAAGGCCTCGCTGGCCGCGGTCAGCGGTACCGATCCGCCGAATACGGCCAGCCGGCTCATGGCCCCGGCCTTGATCCGCCAGCCGAGCGGGTCGTCGGGCAAGCGGGCCAAAAGGGCATCGGCCTGTTTCAGCGCCGCGGCATCCTTGTTCAGTTCGGAATACAGCTCGGCCAGCCGCCGGTGAATTTCGATGGCCTCGGCACCAGTCAGCAATGCGTCTTCGTAGAAACCCGCCAACAGCGTGCGCTGCGCCGGAGTGCGCGCCACGGGCTGGTAGTTTTCCGCCAGGGCCAGCCGGGCCTGGCGATTGCCCGGCTCCAGGCGCACCAGCCGGCGCGACCACTCGGCGGCCTGGTACCAATCCTCTTGCCGGCGAGCCTCGTCGATCCGCTCCTGAAACTGGGCCGCCAGCCGGCTGAACTGCCAACGGTGCCAGGCGAAGAGCGCCACGCCCACCAGGATTACCGCCGCGGCCGTGCCGATCAGCAATCCGCGCCGCACGTGCCGATCGCGATACTCCTGTTCGACGCGCCTCGGGCGGAAGATCGAGAGCCACCAGCCGCCGGTTCCATCGTCTTGAGTGAACCAGCGAACCCAAGATCGCCAACCGCGGTCGTAGCGGCTGTTGCGGCTCTTGGGGCGAGTGTAGGGGCGAAATGGCTCGCGGGGTGACATAACGGACCCATCGCCGCGCACGAAAGGAAATGGGGGGGCCGAACCGCCACCTAGTCCCGCTCGATTTTCGTTTCGCCCTCCTGGCGAGTCAAGAAATTGTAGCTCACGGATCGGCCCCTAAACCGCCGCGGTGAGCGACCTTGGCCACCCGAAATGGCCAAGCCGAGCCCCGCTTCTGGCGTGTTACTCGGTGCGCACCGGCGGATAACAGCCGATCTCGATATGGCGACCATCCGGATCGTGAAAAAATAGCTGCGTCACCTGTCGATCGGGCACGTAATTCTTCTTGTAGGGTATGCCCATCTCGATCAAACGGCGTTCGGTGGCTTCGATGTCGTCGACGTGCAACGCCAGGTGCTCGGCCCGGGTTGAGATCTCATGGTGATGATGCGTGGCGCCAGAGTCGACGATCAGGTGGATCTGCAATCCGTAGTTGTAGAGCCAGGCACCGGGAAAATTGAAATTCGGGCGGGGGATTTCCCGGAATCCCAGCACGTCACGGTAAAAGGCTCGATTCTCCTCGAGCTTCTGCGTACAACGGGCCAGGTGATTGATCGACACGATCGGCAAGGGACCAGACATCGCCGCCTCGAGTTCGCCAATGGGTCAGCTAAGATCGCGCTCGCAGCCCCCCGCTGGCCGCTAGCTTCCTCCGAGAATATAGCGGGCCGGGGGCGGCCGGGGCGAGGCCCCCGAACCGACCTCCGTGTCAAAAAGCCACGGAACCCCGCGGCCGGTCGCGGTGTCTTATCGATTCCTGACTTCGATCGGTACCGTAAGGCGAACTCGCGCGGCCCACGCCGCATGATCCAGGAACCCCGGCCGTGAACGCTCGACAACTCGCCAAACTGGGCGTGCCGCCCCACTGCGTTCCCGCCGCGATCGTCGCGGTTCAAAGCGCGGCCAGCGCCGGCCTGGGCAAACAGATCAAATCATTGCTGGGGGCCGTGCTGGCGCAGCCCACCGCCTACCGCGACGACCCGCTCTGGGGTCCGCTGGCGATGGAGTTGACCGAGGTGGCCGAATACCCGCCCCGCGAGCCGGTCGACTTTCAGATCTGGGGCGAAGCCGGAATCGACGAGGCCGCCAAGCAACAGATGCGCCAGGCCTGCCGGCTGCCCATGGCCGTCGGCGGTGCGCTGATGCCCGATGCTCACGTGGGGTACGGGCTGCCGATCGGCGGCGTGCTGGCCCTCGAAGGCGCGGTCTGCCCCTATGCGGTAGGCGTCGATATCGCGTGTCGAATGCGGCTCTCGGTGCTCGATCTGCCCGCCGAATGGCTCACTGGTCGGCCGCGGTATCAGCCGTTGGAAGCGGCCCTGGAAAAAGGAACTCGCTTCGGCGTGGGCGCGGTGCACCAACAGCGCCAACAGCACGCGGTGCTCGACCAGGACTGGAGCGTTTCGCGCATTACCCGCGAGAACAAAGACAAGGCCTGGGCTCAACTCGGCACCTCGGGTTCAGGAAATCACTTCGTCGAGTTTGGCCTGCTCACCCTCGGCCAGCCCAGCACCGAACTCGGGCTCGAGGCCGGGCGCTACGTCGCCCTGCTCAGCCATAGCGGAAGCCGCGGCACCGGGGCCGCCGTGTGCCAGGTCTACAGCAACCTGGCCCGGACCAAATTGCCGCGCCGCTGGAGCGATCTTGACCGGCTGGCCTGGCTCGACCTCGCCAGCGAGGAAGGCCAGCAGTATTGGCAAGCCATGAACCTGATGGGCGACTACGCGGCCGCCAACCACGAGGTGATTCACCGCCTGGTGGGGCAAGCGGTCGGCTCGCGGACCTTGGCCACGGTAGAGAACCATCACAACTTCGCCTGGCGCGAAGTGCACGACGGCCGGGAGGTAATCGTGCACCGCAAGGGCGCCACGCCCGCCGCGCCTGGCGAACTGGGAGTCATTCCCGGTTCGATGGCCGATCCCGGCTACGTGGTGCGCGGCCTGGGGAACCCCTCTAGTTGGAACTCCGCCTCGCACGGCGCCGGGCGGCAGTTGTCTCGGACAGCGGCCCGGCAGAAATACCGCTGGAATGCCGTGCGCAGCCAATTGGCCCAACAGGGGGTCCACGTCGTTTCGGCCGGGGCCGACGAGGTACCGGGAGCCTATAAGGACATCGAACAGGTGATGCAGGCTCAGCGCGACCTGGTCGAGGTCGTGGCCCGATTCGACCCCAAAGTGGTCAAGATGTGTGGCGACAATAGCCCCGCCGAGGACTGAGTCTCGGCGGTGGGCTATCGCTTCTATGCGTGAAATGCGACGATTTCCTGGTGGCGTCTGGCGCTCCGCCCGCATAGAATCGAGAGCCCCAGCCAGGGGGGTATCGTTACCCAGGGTATTGGGGCCGGCCCAGTCCTTCGCGCCTTCCGCAACGGGGGGCTTTTCCATCCAATCGGCCGTGCTCACGTCCGGCTCGCCCGGCGCGAGCGAGAGCGGCTTCAGAAGGCATATCGTCATGCGTCGTAAAACCGGGATCGCCGAGCGCGAGGCGGTGCGCAATCGAATTCGGGCGGCCGGATTGCGGAGCACGCCGGCCCGGATCGCCGTGATCGAAATTCTTACCCGGTCCGACCAGCCGCTTTCGCATGCGGAAGTTGCCCGGCAGCTCACTCCACAGGGCATCGATCCGGCGACCGTCTATCGCAACCTGACCGACCTGGCCGAGCGTGGCATCGTGTCCCGGTTAGAAGTGGGCGACCATGTTTGGCGTTTCGAACTGCGCGACGCGGGGACCGAGGTGGCGCACCACCCGCATTTTGTCTGCGTCGACTGCGGCCAGGTGACCTGCCTGGACGACCTGCCTTGGAGCCTGGGGCGCTCTCCCCGGGCGAAATTGCCCGCGCCCATTGGCCAGGTGACCGAGGTGCTGCTCAAGGGCCACTGCCGAGATTGTGAGAAGGCACTCTGAATCGCCGCGCCAGTACACGTGCCTGTTGGCGCGCCGGGTTGCAATCCTCGGATCGACTCGGACAATAGCATCGCGGCCCGTTGGCCCCCGCGATCCGATTCCGCGCGACGACGAGGACTTACATGACGAGCGCACTGCGGCAGCAATTCGATCTTTCGGGCAAAGTGGCGATTGTCACCGGGGCGAGCAAAGGTATCGGCCAGGCAATTGCCGCCGGCCTGGCCGAGTTCGGCGCCAAAGTCGTGGTTTCAAGCCGCAAGCTCGAGGCGGTCGAGGGCGTCGCTGCCGAACTGCGCCAGGCAGGCGCTGAAGCCACGGCCGTGGCGGCTCACGTGGGCGACATGAACGCCGCCCGGGCCCTGGTCGACCGCGCCGTCGAGCTCTACGGCGGGGTCGATATCGTCGTCAACAACGCCGCCGCCAATCCCTTCTTCGGCGCCTTGGTACACACCGACGAAGGGCTGTTCGACAAGATCATGCACGTGAACGTGCAGGGGCCGCTGGAAATAGCCAAGCGGGCGTTTCCCATCATGGAGGCCCGGGGCGGAGGGTCGATCATCAACATTTCGAGTGTCGGCGGGATCAGTCCCGAACCGATGCTGGGCATCTACAGCGTCAGCAAGGCGGCCCTGATCAGCCTCTCCAAAGTCATGGCCGCCGAGTGGGGGCCGGCCAAGGTGCGCGTCAACGCGGTTTGCCCGGGCCTGGTCAAAACCAAATTCAGCGCCGCCCTCTGGCAAAGCGACGAAATCCTGAATCAGTTTCTCAGCCATGTGCCGTTGGGGCGAATTGCCGCGCCCGAAGAAATCGCGCCGCTGGTGGTCTTTCTGGCCAGCCCGGCGGCCGGTTATTGCACCGGCGGGGTGTACGTGGCCGACGGCGGGCACCTGATCTAGCCTAGCAGTCCGTGAAAAAGAGCCCTCGAATCATTTTTCAACCTCGCCAAGCGCCGAGCCAAGCTGGACGCGGCTCGCAAACTAACGACTTACGTCGTGATTCTGGGATCGCGTCCCTGCGAAGACGCAGCCCGGGGAATTCTTCAACAGGCTGCTAGCGCACGGCGCGCTCGGGATGGCGGCGATTGCTAGCCAAGGATGACAATCACGGGCAAGCCGGAGGGGGCCGCGATGAACGACTGGCCTAAAGCGGCTCCGGCTGACGACAACGATCGGCTGACGATTCTGCGAATGATGTGGCTCGTGGCCGGCTGGGGCGTGGCCCTGGCCGTGTTTCAGCCCGAGCCCCTGCCGCCGCCTCGCGATTGGGGAACCAGTCAGCCTGCCGATTTCATCCAACAGTGCCTGTTCGTCGCGTGCGTGGCGATCTGCTTTCCGATGCCCGGTCTCGTGGCGGCCCGGCTGCTCAGACGCCAGCCCCTGAGCCAGGGGGCCTGGCTAGGGCTAGCGCTCTCGCTGGGTATCTGGCTGCTGATTCCCCCCGCGATTAAAACCGGCAGTTCGAGTTCCAGCTTTCTCTGTCTGAACATCGCCGAGTCGCTCTCCAGCGTATGGCTCACGCTGACGGCGGTGCTGAGCGGTCAACTGCGGCTGGCCAACCTCCGCCGGCCGACCGGTTTTAGCGAGCGCTGGGGGTGGTGGGTGCTGCTTGGTTGGCTACCGCTGGGGCTGTGGTGGCTGTGGGATCTTTACGCCGAGGCGTTTCTGTCCGGCTGGACGATCAAGGAATTGATCAACGCCGTGGTGCATCCGTTCTTCGCGGTGGGGCCGACCGTCATCACAACGGGGGTTCCGGCTCCCGTCAGCGCGCCCCAGCCATGATCGGGTCGCGAAAGCGGTAGCCCACGCCGCGGACCGTTTCCACCAGGTCGGCCGCCCCCGACAGCTTTTGCCGCAGCGAACGAATGTGAACGTCGATGGTTCGCTCGAGCACCATGGTGTCTTCCCCCAGCGCGGCGTCGATCAACTCGGTGCGGCTGAAGGCTCGACCCGGTTGGCGAACCAGCACCTCGAGCAGGCGGAACTCGCTGAGGGTCAGATTGAGCGGTTCGCCATCCGCACACGCCAGATGGCGGCGGCGGTCGATCGTAATGCCCTGACTGGACAAGACATGATGATCTTCGCCGTCGTCGGCGCGGCGCCGCTGCAAGGCCTTGAGCCGTTGCAAGAGCACCTTCAGGCTGAAGGGCTTGGTCACGTAGTCGTCGGCCCCCAGCGAAAAGCCGACCAGTTGATCGGTCTCTTCGCTTTTGGCCGTAAGCATGACGATCAACAGGTCGCGGGTGGCGGCGTCGGCCCGCAGGCGGCGGCACACCTCGATCCCATCGATGATCGGAAGCATCAAGTCCAGAATCACCACGTCGGGCGACTTGACCTGGGCCTGGGCCAGACCGTCTTGACCGTCGAAGGCCACGAGCACCTCGTAGCCGGCCTGTCGCAGATTGTACTGCAGCACGTCGGACAACGACCGATCGTCTTCAATGACCAGGACCTTGCTCATTCCCATTTCTTCATCGCTCCATGGCACTGGGCCGCGTTGGACCACCGCGGCTGAGGGTTTCGATTCGACGGACTCGCCGCCCGGCGGTTTTGCGATTCGCTGAGCTACCATTCCTTTCGCCCGCACCTGGTGATCAGCCAGGCCAGCACCGCCCCCCTATACGGGCAAGTGCAGCGCGTCGTGACGGTGCCGGGCGATCTCGCCCTCGACCAGGTAGATCACGTCTTCCGCAATGTTCGTGGCATGGTCGGCAATGCGCTCTACGTGTCGCGAGGCCGAGAAACAGTGCAATCCCGCCTCGACCCGGCTGGGATCCGATCGCATCACCTGCTGCAACTCTTCGATCACCTCCCGGTTATAGGCATCGACCTCGTCGTCCAAGGCACAGACGCGTCGCGCGGCCTGGGCATCGAGATTCACAAAGGCATCCAGGGCGCTGCGGACCATCATCGTGGTCAAATCCACCATGCGCCGCAGACGCACCGGAATGGGGAACCGCGGTTGCGTAATCAGGAATTCCGCCCGCTGGGCGATGTTCACGGCTAGATCGGCCATTCGCTCCAGGTCGCTGTTCACCTTGAGCACAGTGGCGATCCGGCGTAAGTCGACGGCCACGGGTTGGTGCAAGGCCAGGATCTTCAAGCACTCTTCCTCGATATGCACCTCTTGCTGATCGATGGCCTCATCCCCCGCGATCACCTCGCGAGCCAGGTCGAGGCGCCCCTCGCAGAGCGACCGGGCCGCCTTGTCGAGCACCTCTTCGACCGACGCGGAAAGCGAGAGGATCTCGCGATGAATCTGCTCCATGTCACGCTGCAAATGCTTGCTCATCGGCGGCCCTAGCTTACAAAGCGGGTGCTGCGACACGCTGGTTGGCCACTCGAACCGCTAGCTTGCTGGCTTGGTGAGCAGTTAACCTAGGGTCGCTTCTTGAAGACCTCGTGAAGATTATATGAAACGGCGTGGCCCGCGCCCCGGTCGAGCGCAGGAACCGAAAAACAAACGGCATGCGCGGGCGCGGCGCCCCCCGCGGGTTCACGGGGGACGTGGTACGCAAGGGGCCTAGGACCTGGGGGCGATCCCCCCCGATTGGTCGTCCGAGCGGGAAACGTCGGCCGTGGCATTTAGGGCCGCCTCGCCAGCGGCCGGCAGCCAGACGCTGAAACGGCTGCCGCGGCCGAATTGACTGCTCACCGATACGCGCCCCCCAAAAGCCTGGGCCAGGTGTTTGACGATCGACAGTCCCAGGCCGGTACCCCCCAGTTCCCGGCTGCGAGCTTTGTCGACTCGATAAAACCGCTCGAAAATGCGGGTTTGTTCGTCGGGCGAAATGCCGATGCCGGTGTCGGCTACGTCGATCCGCACCTGGCCCTCGTCGTTCGACCAGGCGACCGAGACGCGGCCCCCCTCGGGTGTGTATTTCATAGCGTTGTCGACCAGGTTGTCGAGGATTTCGCGCAGCCCCTCGCGGTCGGCCAGCACCGCCAGCGGCGCTTCCGAGGGGTGAACCTCGAGCAGCAAGTTGCGGGCCTGGGCCGAGGCTCGGTGCTGGGCCAAGCAGCTTTCGACCAATTGCTCCAGCGGCACCACCTCGATTTCGAAGTGTTCCTGGCCGGCCTCGATGCGGGCCAGGCTGAGCAGATCGAGAATCAGTTCATGCAGCCGTTCGGCCTGCTCCGCGATGCGGCGCACGAACTCCTGGTTGTGCTGGCCGTCGTGCAGGGCACCCCCGAGCAGCGTTTCGGCATAGGCCTTGATCGCGGTGAGTGGCGTTTTCAATTCGTGAGAAACGTTGGCCACGAACTCCTGCCGCAAGTTCTCCAGGCGGCGAAGCTCGGTTACATCGTGCAACACCAGCACGGCCCCCCGCGGCGGCAGCCCAGGAAGGCGCGTTCCGTACAGCGAAAGTACCCGCCGCGTCTTGCCAGCCATTTCGAATTCCAGCGAACAGGGTTCCGTCGAGCGGAGCGCTTCTTCGGCGGCCTGTTGCACGGCGCGATTGCGGACCACCTCCCAAATGGGGCGCCCCGCCCCGTCCGAGGCATGCAGCTCAAGCAAGGTCCGTGCGGCCGGGTTGGCGAAGAGAATGTGTTGCCGCTGATCGACCGCGATCACCCCTTCGATCATGCCGCCCAGTACCGTGGCCAGGCGGTCGCTCTGTTCGCGGAGCACGGCAGTGCGCTGGTCGATCGACTGCGCGGCTTCGGCCAGCCGGTCGCTGAGCGGGGCAAACTCGGGAACGTCGCCCCCAAACCGCACGGTCGCTGCCTCGCCACGGGCAAGGCGGCGCAGACCATCGCTGAGCGAGTTCCACCCCTGAGCCATGCGACGGGCCCAGCCCCCTACCAGCGCCAGCCCTGTCAAGGCCAGCCCCCCCCAGCCCATTAAGTACCCGCGACGCAGCTGGCCCAAAATGGTCTCCGTCGCCGGCAGCGGGCGGGCCACGCGAACCAACCCCAGCCGCGCTTGGCCCTCGCCAACGGTGCGCGCCCAATACACGACGGGCGTGGCGGCCCAGGTGGCGGGTTGCTGAGCGCCCCCCTGCCCGGCCTTCAGCGCCGCGCGCACCTCGGGGCGGCCGCGCTGGCTACCCATACGATCGGCCGGCTCCAGCGTATCGGCGATTACCGTTCCATCGAGATTGAGAATGGTGTACCTCACCGCCGCCGAATCGTCGGGAGGCGGAAATAACGCGAGCAGGCTCCTGGGCTCGTCCGGGGTCCAGCGAGTTGCCACGACCGATGCCAGCAATCGGGCCTCGGCTTCGAGTTGGTCCAGAAGTTGCTGTTTTGAGCGCTGCTGGGCCCAATGGGCCACGACCAGCCAGAGCACCAACCCCAGCCCGACAACGCCGGCCAGATAAGCGCCGACCAGCCTGGGAACGATCCGGTTGCCGGGTTCGGCCATGGCTGACTTGGTCCCTGAAAGTTGCGCGCGCCCATCCGCGGTAGTCGCCCGGAGCGCAGGCCCCCCCTGGATCGCGGCGGCCCGCGCCGGCGATTGTGGCACCGTCGCCGCTCGGCGAAAAGCCCCGATCGCGGCAGCAACCTCACCGCGCCCCGGGTACAATCGGTGCCTGCCCCGCGTGCTCAGGGCGCGCCGGGCCCCCAACAACGACCTGACCCAACGGGCAACCGCCAGCGACCCGCGAGACCCAAGCATGGCCACGCTGACTCAGAGCGAACCTCCTGCATCGGCCCAACCCGCTTGCCCGATGCGCGAATTGCCGCCCGGCCCGATCGTCGACCTGTGTCAGGCCGATGGTCGGCTCAACCCGGCGGCCCTGGGCTGGTCGCGACAGCCCCGGCATCGCTCGAACCTGCGGGGCCCCTGGCTGCGGCAGAAGCGGTGGAATGCCTGGGGGATTACCACGCCGCGGCACTATTTGCTGGTCGGCGTAATGAACCTGGACTATGCCGCGATCGGCTCGACCTATCTTTACGATTTCACGACGGGCCAATTCCTGCACCAGGGGGGCCAACGGCTCTTGGCTTCCGCCGCCGGATGGAGCGACACGGCCCTGGGCCCCTGTCATTTTCGGGGTGGCCCGCTGGAAATTACCAGCGAACCCGTCGGCCCTGGTACCCGGCTCTCGGTGCGCGGCGAGCGAGCAAAATCGGGGCCGATCGAAATCGATCTGGAGATCAAGCCAGCGACCGATCAACAATCGCTGAACCTGGTGATTCCCTGGAGCGAGCGGCGCTATCACTTCACCTCGAAACAGGCCTGCCTGCCCGCCGGGGGCACGGTGCGCTGGGGGCAGCACGAAATCCGCTGGGCGCCCGGCGAAGCGCTGGCCTGGCTCGACTATGCCCGCGGCGTGTGGCCCTATCGCTCGGGCTGGCGCTGGGCCATGTGCAGCGCGCGGGTTGGCGATCGGCTCGTCGGTTTCAACCTGGGCGCGGGCTGGACCGATGGCACCGGCGTGAACGAAAACGCCCTGTACGTCGATGGCCGCGTGGTGAAAATCGCCGATCCGGTGGTGTTTCGTTACGATCGCTCCGACCGCGGCCGCCCCTGGCAGATTCACTCGGTCGACAGCGACCAGGTGCGGCTCGAGTTCCGCCCGGTGCGCCAACACGTCGACGGCATGAACCTGGGCATCATCCGCGCCAGTTTGCACCAGGTGCTGGGCCATTACCACGGCAGCCTGACGAGCGACACCGGCGAGCGCCTAACCATCGACGGCGCCGTGGGCGTGGCCGAAGACCACCAGGCTCGCTGGTAGGCGACGCCATCGACCGCACCGGGAGCGGGCAACGGCCGATCGATTCGCGATCGACCGCCGATACTACCGCCGCGCGGTGCCGCGCCCCCGGCTGTGGTCGTTTCCACCACTGCGGATTCAACCAATGGGCACCTTGGCGGGCTCTCCGGCCGTTTCGCGCACGTAGCGAGGCACCGCATAGCCCGGCAGCCGCTGGCGCAGACGCTCGATCAGGTACTTCCCGCGCGACTCAGGCACCTCGAAATGGGCGGCTCCGGCCACGCGATCGAGCTGGTGCAGGTAATAGGGCATCACCCTCAGATCGATCAGGCGTCGGGAAAGTTCGAGTAGCGCCGTTTCGTCGTCGTTGACCCCCGCCAAAAGCACCGCCTGGTTGAGCACCACGAGCCCCGCGTCGATGAGTCGGCCGAGCGCCCGGGCCACGGCCGGGTCGATTTCGGCCGGATGATTGGCATGAACCACCACGATGCTAGTCAGGCGGGTGCCGGTGAGCCAGGCGAGCAGTTCGTCGGTCACACGCGAGGGAAGAACGATCGGCAGCCGGGTGTGAACCCGCAGGCGGCGCAGGTGCCCGATCGAGGCCAACCGCTCGACCAGTTGAGAGAGCACCCCATCGGCCAGTACCAGGGGGTCGCCGCCGCTGAGGATCAGCTCGTCGATCGTTGGGTCGGCCGCCAGATGGGCAAGGGCCGGTTCCCACTGGGCCAATCCACGCGGCGTGGTTTCGTAGGGATAGTGGCGCCGGAAACAGTAACGGCAATGGACAGCGCAGGTGCCCGTTGCTACCATCAACGCCCGTCCGGCGTACTTGTGCAGCAGCCCGGGAGCGACCTGGGCCGCCAAGTCGCCCACCGGATCGGTACCGGGCGCCCCCAGGGGCGAATCCTGAGGCGGACCCAGTTGGTCCGCGGAAAACCGATATTCGGGCGAGTGTGCCTCTGGCGACTGAACCTCTGGCAAGGAAACGAGTTCCGCTTCAAGCGGCAGCACTTGCCGCAGCAGCGGGTCGAAGGGATTGCCCGGCTGCACCCGGCTGAGATACTCTCGGGTGACAAACAGGCCAAAGGTCTGGGCGGCCCGCTGGGCCTCGTCTGCCCAGCGGGGGGGAAGCTGAAGCAGTCGGCACAGTTCGGCGGGGTCACGGATGGCTTGCCGCAGCGACTGTTGCCAGCGGGGCTGGTTCGGCTCCGCCGGGGCAGCACCTCCTTCGGCCAAGGTCGTCGCCCGCGGCTCGTCCGCCTGGGGAAGGAACTGGGCAACCCCCTGGAAAACGGGGCGCTGCGAAGGGGAAGTCGAACGCCATTGGGTCACGGTCTACCAGCCTTCCGCCGGCACCCGCGCGCCGGCCTTGTACGGATCACCACCGAATACCACATACCGCCGAATACCACCGCCCTACCCAGGGCAGGCCGGCCGAGCCCAGCGCTTTGGCAGGACGACGTTTAGGATAAACCACTTCACAACGTAAGCGAAACGGGGAATCGGGCGTGGCCACTTACAATACGAGCGATCTGAAGAAGGGCCTGAAGGTTCAAATCGACGGCGATCCGTTCCTGATTCACGAGTGCCAGTTCGTCAAGCCCGGCAAGGGGCAAGCGCTGTACAAGCTGAAGCTGAAGAACCTGGTTCGCGGCACCACGCTCGATCGCACGCTCAAGAGCGGCGACTCGATCGAAGCCGCCGACGTGACCGAAATCCAGGCCCAGTTTCTTTACAGCCAGCAAGAGCACTACGTGTTCATGGACCAGGAAAGCTTCGAACAATACGAGCTGACCAAAGATCAGGTCGACGAGGCCTGGAAGTACCTGAAAGAGGGCATGGTCTGCTCGATGGTGCTGTTCAACAACAACCCCATTTCGGTTTCGCCCCCGAACCACGTGGTGCTGAAGATCGAGTATTGCGAACCGGCCGTGCGCGGCAATACCGCCACCAATTTGACCAAGCCGGTCCGCTTGGAGACGGGCGCCGAGATCGTCTGCCCGGCCTTCGTCGAGATGGGCGAATCGATCAAGATCGATACCCGCACCGGCGAGTATCTCGAGCGGGCCAGGGAATAGGGCCCCCCACCGGCAAGCGCGCGAGGTGGACCCGCATGCCCCCCTCTTCGTCTCGGTCGCTGGCGCTCCCCCTGGCCGAGGTTGAAATCTGGCAACTGCGGGCCGATTTGTTAGCCCGCCTGCGCGCTTTTTTCGCCGAGCAGGGGTTCCTGGAAGTTGAAACTCCGCTGCTTTCAGCCGATACGGTCGTCGATCGGCATCTCGATCCGATCGCCGCGACGCTTGCCGACGATCCGCGCTATCCCGAGCGCGGTCGGCGTCTCTGGCTACAGACATCGCCCGAACTGGGCATGAAGCGGCTCTTGGCCCGCGCCAGCCGGCCCATTTATCAAATCACCCGGGCGTTTCGTAACAGCGAAGTGGGGCCGCTTCATAATCCCGAATTTACGATCGTCGAATGGTATTGGCCGGGAGACGATCTTCGGGCGGGAATGACCCGCCTGTCTCAGCTTTGCCGGCGGTTGTTCGCGGGATCGAGACTATTCCGTTTCGACGAATCCGCCGAGAACGGTCCCAACGGCGCGGCCGGCTGCCAGTGGCTGAGCTACGCGGAAGCGTTTCAGGGTGGGGTCCAGATCGACCCGCACCGGGCCACGGCCGGCGAGCTCGCCCAGCGGGCACGGCAGCTCGGCGTAGCGGCTCCCGAAAGCCTGGCGGCCGACGACCGCGACGGCTGGCTCGATTTGCTTCTGGTCGAACGCGTGCAGCCGGAATTAGGCCGCCAGGCGCCGACCGTGCTCTACGATTTCCCGGCCAGTCAGGCCGCGCTGGCAAAGCTACACGGCGACCCGCCCCTGGCCGCCCGCTTCGAGCTCTACGCCCAGGGAGTGGAATTGGCCAACGGCTATCACGAACTGTGCGACCCCGGCGTGCTGCGGACCCGGCAAAGCCAGGCCAACCGCTGGCGCCTGGCCGATGGCAAGCCGGCGCTCCCCGAGGAGAACCACCTGCTCCAGGCCATGGACCACGGGCTACCCGATTGCACCGGGGTGGCGTTGGGGCTCGACCGCGTGCTGATGCTGCTGGCCGGCCGCGCGAGCGTGGCCGAAGTGCTCGCGCTGCCGATCGATCGGGCTTGACCTCTTGCCCGCGGATCTGGGGCGCGCTGGCTGCCGGCGGAGTTGGGCCGCCGCCCAGCGCGATTCGGGGCTGAGAGTGCGTTTCACCCCGCCAACTGGCCTCGGCCGGGGGGCTCGAATGCGGCGCGGTAGTGCTCGAGCTTGGGCTGGCGCTGCCCCGGGGGCCAGATCACTGCGACGACGTCGAATCGCAAAGGGTACTGGCCTAGCCGGTGCCGGCGCACAAAGGCCAGCGCCTCGCGGGCGATCCGGCGCTGCTTGAGCGGGGTTACCGCTTCGGCCGGGTGGCCGCGGTCGAGCGAAGCGCGGGTCTTCACTTCGACGAAGACCACGGTCTGGTCTTCCACCGCGACCAGGTCGAGTTCGCCGCGGGCCTGGCGCAGCCCGCGGGCCACGATCGTCAGCCCCTGGCGGCGCAGCAGGCGTTCGGCCGCAGCCTCGCCGCGCTGGCCCAGCGTGGGGCGAAAGGTTCGCCTCCACCACCGTCGCCAGGGGGCCGCCCTGACCAGGGCGGCGCGGCGCCAACTTTTCCACCGCCGAGCGTCCATAGGGTTCGCGCCGGGGCAGGCCGGAAAAAAACCGAACGAACCCAGGCCAGCCTACGACTGGGCAGCCGCTTTGGTCTTACCCTTGGCCGCGCCGCGCTTGCCCCCGTCGTCTTTGGCCACGTCGATACGCCGTTCGCGAAGCCGCACGGCCTTGCCCACGCGGTCGCGCAGGTAATACAGCTTGGCACGCCGCACCACGCCGCGACGCTTCACTTCGATGGCCGCGATCTTGGGCGAGTGCAGCGGAAACTTCCGCTCCACCCCCTCGCCCTGCACGATTCGCCGCACCGTAAAGGTGGCCCGGCTGCCGCTGCCGGCGCGGGCAATGACCACGCCGTTAAAAATTTGAATCCGCTCTTTCTCGCCTTCGAGAATTCGGGTGTGCACGTCGACCGTGTCGCCGATCTCGAAGAAGGGCACCTCGGACTTGAGCGTGGATTTTTCCACGGCTTCGATCAGTTTATTCCTCATGGGAAATTCCTTTCTGTCTTCGACCCATCGCCAGGCGGCGGGGCGGATGTGGGGGGCGGCGGCTGCTCGCCGGGCAACAGGTCGGCCCGGCGCTGGCGCGTCCGCATTAGGCTTTGTTCCTTCCGCCACCGGGCAATCGCCGGATGATTGCCCGAGAGCAATACCTCGGGCACGGCCAGGCCGCGATACACGCGGGGGCGGGTGTATTGTCCGAATTCGAGCAGCCGATCCTCACCGGAAAACGAATCCTCGCGGCTGCTCTGCTGGTGGCCGAGCACTCCCGGCACCAACCGAATCACCGCGTCGATCACCACCATCGCGGCCACCTCTCCGCCGCCAAGCACGTAGTCGCCAATCGAAATCTCGTCGGGCTCGAGCAACTCGCGGACCCGCTCGTCGAACCCCTCGTACCGACCGCAAAGCAGCACCAGCCGCGGATGGACCGATAGCTCTTCCACCACGCGCTGATTGAGCGGCCGCCCCTGGGGGGTCAGCATCACCAGGTGCCCCGGCGCGGGCCCTTGGCTTTGCACCGCTTCCACACATTCCACCACCGGCGCCACCTTGAGCACCATTCCCGGCCCCCCGCCGAACGGCCGATCGTCGACCGCCTGGTGAGGCCCCGGCGCCCAGTCGCGCATGTTGTGCAGTTGCACTTCGACCAGCCCGGCCTGGATGGCCAATTTCAGCAGGCTCTGCCCCAAATACCCGGAAAACATCTCGGGAAACAGGGTCAATACGTCGAACCGCATGAAATGGCCCCGCCCGGCCGCGGGCTGGCCGGTTTACGACTCGCTCGATTCGGCCGCCGCTTCCTCCGCCGGAGGGCTGGCAGCCTCTTGAGCCTCGGGAGCGGCCTGCGGCGGAGCTTCCGCCACCGCTGCTTCCGCGGCCGACCGACCGCGAAATACGAACACCGGCTTGGGGGCTGGCGGCACCTCGCGCGGTTCGGCAAGTTTCGCCAGCGCCGTCCGGTGAACCTCTTCGTGGGTACCGCCCGGACCATACTTCTTGATCAGCACCGAGACCTTCTCGGTCGGCAGCGCGCCCACGCTGAGCCAGTAGCCGACGCGCTCGTTGTTCAACACACACCGGGCATCGGTGTCGCCGACAAGCGGGTCGTAGGTGCCCAGCTCTTCAATCACCTTGCCGTCGCGGGCGGTGCGGCTGTCCATCGCACAAACCCGGTAAAAGGGACGGTTCTTGCGTCCCAGGCGTTTCAGTCGAATGCGAACTGCCAAGACATTGCTCCTCTGGAAAGATGGCTATCGGTGGTGGTGTTTTCTCGTTTTGCCGGCGGGGCACACGGCCCGCTAGCACCGGCAGGCACGGACTAGGGGCGCTGCTCCCGCTTGCGGCGGCGAGCATCTTTCTCGCGTTGTTTTTTTAGTTGCCGGCGCTCGTCGGCGGTAAGCCGTTTGCCGGTCCCCTTTTTTTCCTTGGCGAGCCGCGAACCGGGGTTCAACAGGCCGCCGCTGGTCAGTTCCTGAACTTTTTTCATCCGCTCGCGCATGCCCAGGCCGGCCATCTGCTTCATTACCGTGGCCATGCCGTCGAACTGTTTGACCAGGTCGTTTACTTCGTGAGGCTCGACGCCGGCCCCGGCCGCGATCCGCCGCCGCCGGCTTTGGTCGACGATCCGCGAAGGGTTGCGCCGCTCTTCGGGGGTCATCGAGTCGATAATGCCGAACATCCGCCGCATATCGTCTTCGGCGTCGGCGTCGCCCATCATCTGGGTCAACTGCCCGGCCCCGGGAATCATGCCCAACACTTTTTGCAGCGGGCCCAAGCGGCGAATCTGCTGCATCTGCTTCTTGAAATCGTCGAGTGTAAACTGGCCGGCCCGGAGCCGGGCTTCTTGCTCGGCCAGCTCCTCTTGATCGAACTTCTGCTGGGCCTGTTCGACCAGGGTCAGCACGTCGCCCATGCCCAGGATGCGGCCGGCCATGCGGTCGGGATGAAACTCCTCGAGCGCCTCGAGGTGCTCGCCCACGCCGATGAACTTAAGCGGCACGCCGGTCACCGCTTTGACCGACAGCGCCGCCCCGCCCCGGGCGTCGCCGTCGAGCTTGGTCATGATCACGCCATCGAGCTCCAGGGCCTCGTTAAAGGCCTTGGCGCTGTTGACCGCGTCCTGTCCGGTCATGCCGTCGACGACCAGATACACCTGGTTCGGGTTCAGCCGGTTGTCGATCTGCTGCAATTCGCGCATCAGCGCGTCGTCGATGTGCAACCGGCCAGCGGTGTCGAGAATCACGACGTCGGCCGCTTTTTCGCGGGCCATCTTCACGCCGCGCTGGCAGACGGCCACCGGGTCCGAAGCGCCCAGCTCGGAAAACACCGGCACCCCGAGCTGTTGCCCCAGCACGTGCAACTGTTCGATCGCGGCGGGGCGCTGCAGGTCGGCCGCCACCAGCAGCGGCTTGCGCCCCCGCGAGACGAGCAACTTGGCCAGCTTGCCACAGGTGGTGGTCTTGCCCGAGCCCTGCAGGCCGCAGAGCATCAGCACCGGAGGATCGCCCATCAGGTGCAGCGAATGATCGACCGGGCCCATCAGGCCCACCAGTTCGCGATGCACGAGGCCGACGAGTTGTTGGGTCGGGTTGAGCGATTTGAGCACCGCTTCGCCGGTGGCCTCGTCCTGAATCCGGCGGATGAAATCCTTCACCACGGGGAAGCTGACATCGGCCTCAAGCAGCGCTTGCTGCACCAGGCCCAGGCCTTCGCGCATGTTCGATTCCGAGAGCGTGGCCTTGCCCGCTAGCGTGCGAAAAGCCTGGCTCAAGTTGTCGCGAAGTGAATCGAACATGGAACGCCGGTTGGCAGCCTCGTGAAATCCCCCCGGGGTGCACCACCACCGGTTTCGAGCGCGCAGCGCGCAAAGCGGGGCGTGGCCAGGGCTTAATTCCACCTCCTGGCCCGCGGGCGAAGCCCACATTCTAGCCGTCTGGGAAGGCGATTTGCAATCGGGGGTCGGAGCAGATTTCGGCCCCGGCCGGCCGTCGATAAACCATTGACTGTCTGAGGGTTAGCACGGACCGAGCCGCCACCGCCACCCGGCCAATACCGCAGCGACCCGGGTGGGGCCACCCCTGACGGGCCAGGGGCCGGGCTCAACCGGCCCCCACCCCGCGGTCGAAAGCATCCTGATCTCGCAGGTACAGGGCCAACACCGATTCGAACGTGGCCGACTCGATCCGCCAGACCGGTCGCTGGTCGGTATGGGCCCCGCAATGGGCCATCAACAAGCGATACATGAATTTGAACAGGTGCCGGGGGCCGCGCAGCGATCGCAGCGCCTCGAGTAGGCGATTCTCGCTGATCGAGTCGTCCAGCAGCGAGCGGAGCGTGGGCTGCCCTCCCTCGGTCGCGCAGGCCCGCAGCCGGTCGTTGGCCACGTCGAACAGGGCCTCGCCGGTCCAGACCAGCGAGGGCACCATGTTCTGCTTGTCGAGCCGGGCCCGCTGGTAGAAGTCGCGATCTTCGCGCTCGACAAACCGCGAAAGTTCGATTGGCAACAGCAGCTTCAAACCCAATCCTGGGTGCTTGAGAAACTTGTTGTCGAGCATCGGCCAGAGAAAGGCCTTCATCAAATCGGCCGAACCGTTGATCAGGTGTGGTTCGTCAACACGATCGACCAGCACCACGATGCCGGTGAAGCCCAGCGAGCGGAGTAATTGCTGCAACTTAAGCAACAACTCGTAACGATCGTCGGTACGGGGTGATTCGGGCAGCGGCTGGCTCGAAACGTCGTCGGCGCCCAGCGTGGTGAATACCTGTCGCAGCGGCCCCACCTCGTGCCGCAGGGTGCGCAGGTTGCCGGCGATGCGCCGTGCGCGCCAGGTCCAACGCAGGTTGCGAATCGCCCAGGGGGCCCAACCCAAGACGGCGAACAGGTAAGGCCAGGGCTGGGCCAGCCAATCCCATTTCTGTAGGGCCCCGATGGTGCCGGCCACGCCGAGCGTAACCAGCCAACCCAGGGCCAGCGGCCACAGCGATCGCCAAGCCGGGTAGCGCAGCCGCCTGCGCAAGCGGCGCCAACGGCTGCGAAAGGTCTCGGCGGTCGATTGATCGTAGCAGGCCGCCAAGAGCAGCAAATCGCGCACCTGCCAGCGATCGAGCCGGCCAAGCTGTTGGGCCACCGCGGCACCCGACGATGGGTCGGCGGCCGACGACTCGAGCACCTGGTCGACCAGCCGGGTGACCGCCAGCGAAAGAATCGCGTCCATATGATCCCAGAGCCGCCACTCGGCCAGCGCCCGGTCGGGCCGGCGCCGACGCTGGGCCAGGTGCGAATGAAAGCGGTCGAGAAACGGATTGAAGTCGTCGTACTCGACCACGAACACGCGGCGTTCGGGGTTCGTCCGGTTGTACTCCTCCAGGTGGCGCACCACCTGCAACCGCATCGCGGTTTTGCCAGCCCCCTTTTCGCCAAACACGATCGAGGTGGCCGGTTCGGCCGGGTTACCGTAGATCTTGTCCCAGCTTGGGTGATACGTGCGGTCGATGCAGTGTTGCTTGAACACCGGATCGGTTTGCGCGTCTTCCTCGGCGAAGGGGTTGGAAATAATGCCGTGATGCTCGAGAAACTGCGGCACGCGCATGAGATATCCAGATCAGGCCTGATTCCGTTGCCAATTCCCCGGCCGGCTTGCCCCGACCAAGGCGCCTAGCGCACCTTCAGCCCGTCGATCATCGCGCGGAAGGCCTGCTCGTGTTCCGCGATCGTCCGCTCGGGCCCGTAAAACTTGATGAAGAAGCTGGCCTCGTCGGTTACGACGATCGCCGCGAGCATCCGGTAGCCGGGCTTCTTGACCCCGGGTGCGAAGGGAGCCGGCTTGTCGTCGTAGGTGCCCGACAGGTCGACCAGGTGCACTTCCTGCTCGGCGATGGTTGTCTTTTCCACGCGAGCGCGGTCCTTGGTGGAAGAGCCGTCGGCCTGAGTGAACTGGCCGATCCAGCGGTCGATATTGGCCTCGACCCCGCCGCCGGCCGCCATGATCGTGAGCCGGCCGGTTTCGGAATCGCCCTTCGCCGCGGGCGCCGCGAATTCGTAGCTGACCAACTGACTGCGGGGAGGCCGCCGCTGCCAACCTTCCGGAGCGGTCATGCCGAACCGCCCCAACTCGATCGCACCTTCCTCGGCCGCCCAGGATCGGCCCGGTGCCGCACAGAGGATCGCCCCCGCGATCCCGACCAGCAGTGCACCCCAGCGCGCCCCCGTGCCGGGAGACAGTCGAACGAAACTAGCGGGTTGGCAAGCCATTGGCAGTGGTTCCCTTCCGACGCGAAACGAACTGTTTGCCCCCCGGGGCACGCTGCCTCTCCGGGGGCGTACGGTATCCTAGCCCTCGTCCAGACCAGTGAGCAAGCGAGCGGAGGTGCGCGACCCGCGAGCCAGCAGAGCCTGTTAACGAAGCAAAATCACCAAGAGCACGACCAGCAGCAGCAAGGCAGTCGCGGTTAACCCCGACAAAATCAACAGGCTTTGCTGGCGCCGACGGCGAAGGGAATCGCTCCAGAGCTGGCTCGTAGCGCTGCTGGCCGTCCGGTGGGGCTCGACATGGATCACCTGCGGCCGCTCTCCTGAGTTGTCTGCCAGCGTGTTTCCGGCCGCAGACATCGCTGGAAGCGTGTCCGGGGCGGGGCGACCGAAGACCTCGCTGGCTAGGCGCCAAGCGGGCCAACTCGGCCGCCAAATCTGCCCATCGACCGGCACGCGCCCGTCGGCGAGCCAGCCGTGGAGCGTTTCCGTCGAGGCGGGGCCGAATTGCTCCCCGCTGGGAATCTTCAGAAACCACGGCTCGTCTCCCCCGCGCGCGGCGAAGGCCGCCTGCCCGAGAGCCGCGGCCGGTTGCGCCGCCGGGGTGCCGGAGTTGGGCAACTCCCAGTACCAACTCGATCGTTTCGCTGGCGGCGCGCTGCCGGCCGTCGGTACGCCCGCGGGCGGACTTCCTGGCGAGGGTTCGTCGTCGGCCACGGTGGCTCGAAGCTCGGCCGAGGGGGGAACGGTGCGCACCACCTCGGAAACCACCTCGGGGCCCTGGCCAGGTGGTTCTTCCGTCCCCGAGACCGGAATCTCGAACCGGGCACCACACTTCGGGCAAATGCCGCGCTTGCCCGCCAGGTGAGATTTCAGGTTCAGGGCATGCCCGTTGGGACAGGTAACTCGAATGCCCATCGAAACCAATCCACCGCGAGATGAGGGGAAAAAGGTGCCAGGGAATTCACCGCCGCGGCAACTTCTGAGATTATAGACCCGAGTAGCCCCGCTGGCGGCGCCACCAGGTCGCAGCCCGGCCGGGGGGCCCAGCCCCGGTTGATACTGGGTTCGAGGAACCGAGTACGCCTGTTTGGGCGCTGGCCGGGAACGCACAACCCGGTCCGTGCTGAAGTCAAGGAGCATGCAATGCGACGCGCCCCGTCTCGACTCGACTCGCCGATGCGCCTGCTGGCGATCCTTCTGGTCTTGGGCGCTGCGTCGACAAGCAAGGCCGATGCACCGGTTGGCGTGGCGGTACCTTGGGCGGGAATCGCGCTGGCCGAGCCGGCCGGACCGCCTCGCCCGCTGGCCCAGTGGTGCCAGGCAGATTGGACGGTCGTCGTCTTCCTGGGCACCGAGTGCCCCTTGGCTCGGCTTTACGCCCCGCGCCTGGCCCAGTTGGCCGACGAGTATCAGCCGCGCGGCGTGCAGTTTCGGGCCGTCATGTCGCAGCAACAAGACACGGCCGACGAAGTCGCCCAGTTCGCTCGGGATTGGTCGCTGCCGTTCGCGGCGCTTTGCGATCCGCGGCAACAGGCGGCCGACGCCTTTGGCGCCAAGCGCACGCCTGAAGTCTTCGTGCTCGACCGCGACGGCGTCGTGCGGTACCACGGCCGAATCGACGACCAGTTTACCGTGGGCTACCAAAAGCCGCGGATTGGTCGGCGCGACCTGGCCGAAGCGCTCGACGAGCTTTTAGCCGGCCAACCGGTGAGCCAAAGCGAGCTGCCGGTCACCGGCTGCGTTATCGCTCGCGCGCGGCCTGTCGACGAAACGGCCGGGGTAACCTATCACGGTCGCGTGGCGGGTATTTTGGATCGCCACTGCGCCGGTTGCCACCGCCCGGGCGAGATCGGGCCATTCTCGCTAACCAGCTACCCAGAGACCCAGGGCTGGGGCGATACGATTCGCGAGGTGGTCGAGTCGGGGCGCATGCCCCCCTGGTTTGCCGACCCCGCGCACGGCGCGTTTTCCAACGATACCCGGCTCAACCCCGCCGACCGGAAGGATCTGTTGGCCTGGATCGACGCCGGCTGCCCCGAGGGTGCTCCGACCCAGGGGTCGGCGATCGACGCGGCCGAGGAACTCCCCCCGGCGGACGACGAATCGGAAACCATCGTGCTCAAGATGAGCTCCAAGCCTTTCCCGGTGCCCGCCGAGGGTCTGGTCGATTACCAGACCTACACGGTCGACCCGGGGCTGAAACAAGACCTCTGGGTTTCGCGAGTCGAAGTGCGACCGGGAAATCCCTCGGTCGTGCATCACATTCTGGTTTTCGTCAAACCGCCCAAGGGATTGGCGATTCCGCTGTTTCCCGGAGAGTTAATCGGCGGATACGTGCCCGGGCTGCAGAACATGCGCACTCGCCCGGGCATGGCGATGCGACTACCCAAGGGGTCGCAGATTGTGTTCCAGATGCATTACACGCCCAACGGAACACCGACCGAGGATTGCAGCGAGATCGAGCTTACCGTGGCCAAGCCCGACCAGCTTACCCACGAGGTGCGGTCGCAGAAGGCGATCAACATCCTCTTTCAAATTCCTCCTCGGGCAGGCGATTACCGCGCCGAGGCCACCTACATGTTTGCCCGCGACGCGGAACTGCTGAGCATGATTCCGCATATGCATCTGCGGGGCAAATCGTTCGAGTACCAGGCCGTGTATCCCGACGGGCGCCGCGAGGTGCTGCTGAGCGTACCCCGCTGGGATTTCAACTGGCAGTTGCAATACGTGCTCGAGGAGCCCAAGCCCATGCCGCGCGGCACGCGGCTGATCTGCACGGCGCACTTCGACAATTCGCCGCAGAACCCGGCCAACCCCGATCCCGAGCAGTGGGTCAGCTTCGGCGAGCAGACGCACGAAGAAATGTTGATCGGCTTCTTCATGATCGCCGAGCCGCGTTCACCTCGCGCGCGCCGTTTGACCGCTGGGTCCCCGCTCGCGCCAGCGCGCGGAATGATCGCCGAACTGAGCCAACCGCAACCCTGGACCTCGCGTCTGTTGCGCGTGACCGACCAGGCCGAGCTTTGGGTTCGCTCGGCCGGTCAACTTGGCCTGCTCCGCGATCCGTCGGTCGCCGAAGAAGTTCCGCAGGTGGTTCGAGCGGCTCTGGCCGAAGCCGAGAAGCAGCAAATTCTGCGCGGCCAGGGCCCGGCGATCGATCTGAAACCGCTGCCGGCATTTCTGCGCCGCCTGCGGCAAGGGGTGCGGGGACTCCAAGCGCCGCAAACACAGCCGTCTCAATAGCGCCGGGGCGCCGGCGCGGCGGCCGCCTGCGTTGGTCCGCGGCGCCCGAGAGCGCGGCGGCCCTTGGCGGCGAAACGCCGCCCCCCAAAAACGCACATGGCCACGCCCAAGGCGTGGCCATGAAGTTTCGCCGGACTCGCGCTAGTCGCGCGCCCGTGGCATCAGTCGCGAGGGCGAATCGCCCCTTCGAGCTCGCTGTAATCGGCGCGGTCCTCCGGGTGCCACAGCGGCAGACCCAACTCGACCCGGCGAGCCAGAACCGCCAACTTCTCAGGCGACCCGGCCGCCGCATTGGTGGAGACAAAATCCGGGGTAATCTGCGGGGCGAAATCCTCGTCGTGCCCCGCTTCCAAAATTGCTTGAAATACGTTCCGCATAATCAGTTCGCTCCCTTTGTGAAAAAATGCACGATGTATGGTTCGCTGGCTCGTCGATTCACCTCGGCCACAGGGCCTGCTTCGCCAGCAGGATCGGGTTAGCCTTGCCTCGAACGGCAAGTTGCCCGGCAGACAGCTCGCAGCAGTCGGATCAAACAACTCTTTCGATAACGGACCACCGCAGACTAATTCGCCCGAGTTGCAGTCAGGCTCTATTCGAACTCACCAATCGAGCAACTCACCTGAGCCGATAAACCAACTCAAGGCGTCGAAACTGGTGCGTGCTTGGCTGAAACAGTTGGTGCAAAACAGTCGGTGAGGAACCGAACAGGGTGGGCAGGCACCCGCCAAGCAACGCATGCATTCTTCGCGCATCGCACTTGGAAGTCAAGTTTTTTCGTGCAGCGCATTTTTCGTTTGCCACGGTCCGTCGAGGCGGCGCCGCGCACCGCCGCCGAGACTCGAATGTTACGCAGCCAGCTCAGGGCAGTTCGTTCCTAAGTAAACTATTTGCTTGCCAACAAGCTGGCCGGTCCGGAATGCCAATTCCGGGCAGAGAACGGCGCCAGGAATGCCACCACGTCGACGCAAATTACCCAAAACCAGGGCTTTTGGCCGATGGCAGTGCTGCCAACCGGTGCTGCCAACCGGTGCTGACAACCGGTGCTGACACCGCCGGGAACCGGCCAGGGATGCGACGGCCCGAGCGGCCCTGTTCCCCCCATTTTTTGGTGACACCCCCATCGGTAGGTTATGGTGAACGAAGCGGTCCACGGAAGCGGGCCACCGCTTTTTTTCGGAGCTTCGCGCCCGTGAAAGGGGTCTGCCCCCCGGCGCGGCTGCTGAGCACCGCGCTGCCCACATCGCTCCTCTCGGCACAGGAACCTGGAAACGGCGAGTTGGCAATGAGCGTCTGGATTCAGCGCACGATCGCCCTGCCCCCGGCGGGGCGTGGTTTTCATTTGATTACCGACGCGATCGAAGACGCCCTGCCCGAGCTGCGCGAGCTGAGCGTGGGGCTGTTGCACGTTTTTATTCAGCACACGTCGGCCTCGCTTTCGATCAACGAAAACGCCGATCCCGACGTTCCGGCCGACCTGGAAAGTTCATTCAACGCGCTGGCGCCGGAATCGTTTCCGCATCGGCACACGATCGAAGGGCCCGACGATATGCCTGCCCATGTGAAGGCCTCGCTGCTGGGCAGCTCGGTTTGGGTTCCGGTCGGCAAGGGGCGATTGTTGCTCGGCACCTGGCAGGGCATTTACCTTTGCGAACATCGCAACCGGGCGGGCAGCAGGCGGCTCGTGCTGACGCTCGAGGGGCAGTAGCCCAGGGGGCCAAGAGCCAGGCCGCCGCCCGACCAGAAGCGGTCGAGCCATCCCTTGCCAGCCAACACCCTCTAGGGGCGGCGGCGAATACCGACCGGCAGCGATTCGGTCATGACCGACTGCCGCGGCAAAGCGGCAGTTTGGTCTGCCGCCGAGCGATCGACGAGCCCCAAGCGGTGGCCCAGCTCGTGCTGCACCACGGTCAGCAGGTCGATCCGGTCTCGAGCCGCCGAGCTCAGCGCAATGCCCGCCAGAAACTCTTCGTCCGCCTCGGGCGTCGGGTCGGCAAACCACCGCAGCCCAGAAGCGTCGACGTCGAGCAGAATCTGGTTGCCGACGGTTATCGCCAATTGACCCGCGGGCAGATCGGCGAAACCGAAGTTGGTTTGCCGCAAGCGGAGCCGGTCGGCGTCCGACAGGCCGCGTAGTTCCCAGGCCTCGATCGCGGCATCGACGATCCGCGCCAGCGCCAGTGGTTCGATTGGCTCCGCGCCGGCGGACAAGTAAGCCTGGGCGGCGGGGGAGGATTTCTCCGCTGCGGGAGGTGGCAGCGCCGCCGCGGCCAAGAGCAGATTGCCCGCCCCCGCGCCGTCCCAATCGCCTACCAGCGGCAGCCAAGCGCCGTCGGTCCGGGCAGGGCCAAAGCTGAACACCTGATCGGAAAGGCCCTGGGAAAGGTTGTTTTTCAGGTACCAGGTAGCCGTTGCCGGAACGTAAAAACCGACCCCGTCGGCGCCATCGCCATCCCAGTCGCCCACCAACGGAACCCAGTTCGTGCCCGTGGGTCCGAACTTAAAGACCACGTCCGACACCCCCTGCCCCAGCGAGTTCTTCAGAAACCAGGTGCTGGTCGAGCGATCGTAGAAGCCCACCGTATCGGTGCCGTCACCGTTCCAATCGCCCACCAACGGAATCCATTTTCCCGCCTGGTTCGCCGGACCGTAGGGAAAGGTCAAATCGGAAAGCCCCTGGGCGAGGCTGTTTTTCAAGAACCAGGTGGCGCTGCCCGGATCGAAGAAACCGATGCCGTCGGTGCCGTCGCCGTTCCAATCGCCCGTCAGCGGAGTCCAATTGGTACCGGCCGGTCCGAACGCGAAGACCAGGTCGGAAACTCCCTGGGCGTTTTGATTCTTGAGAAACCACAAGCTCGAGGTGCGGTCGTAGAAACCGACCGAGTCGCCGCCGTCGGCATTCCAATCTCCGACCAGCGGCTGCCAATTCGGGTTCACTGGCCCAAAGGGAAAAACCGCGTCGGACACCCCCTGCCCCGCGGTGTTTTTCAAGAACCAGGTACTGGTCGTGCGATCGTAGAAGCCGGGGGTTTCGGTGGGGGGCAAGGCCACCACGCCGGTCACCTCGAACTGGGCGAAATTCACGCCTCCTTTGCGCCCCGGCGAGGAGGAGTTGTCGTTGGAGTGATAGACTCCGACCGAAGTCACGTCGGTGAAGTAGTGGAATTGCCAGTTGGCGCCGGCCGCATTGAAGCGAAGGCTCGAGGCCGGATCGTACGGCGCCCAAAGTCGTCCGTTGGGATCGTACAAGTTGAAGTCGGCGGCGGTCGCGCTGGGCTGGCCGATCTCCTGCGAAATGTAGAACTGGTTACCGTCGCGGACGACGAATCGCAACCAACCACTATTGGCCGAAGGCAGGCCGTCGGCCCCCAAGTAGCCGCGAACCGAAAGAAAGGTGTTCGACGTGAACTGCACCGTGCCGTTGGCGCCGCTGAGAAAGTCGGCCTTCTTCCAGTACACTAGCATCCAGTCGTTTACTTCGTTGGTCGAACTGGCATGGGCGTAGATATGGTCCTGATTGGGGCCATCGGGCGAAGCCGACCAGACCTCACCCCAACGGGTCGAAAAGGGGGCGTTGTAGCTCTCGAACTGGGCCCCGCCGTAAAAGCGCCAGCTCGAGCCCTGGGTGTAGGTGCCTCCGTAGGCGTTGCCGCCGTTGGGGTGCGGGTTGAGCGGAGTGGTATCGCTGAAAGGGATGGTCCAGCGCGCATCGTTGGCTTGCCCGTTGCCGTCCAGGGTCAAGCCCGATTCCACGTTGTTGGTGTAGCGCTGAAAGGCGGTGTCGCTGCTAACGTAGTTGCCCGCCCAATTCACCAGGGTGGTTTCGGCGCTGGTTCGGGCCAGGTAATTGGCCTGGAAGCTGAAGCTCGACGCGGGAGTTACGATCTGGTGTGTGGCCGCCCCCCCGTCGGACCAGGAAACGAAACCGTAGCTGACGCCGCCAACCACCTGGGCGGCCGCGGCCCCCAGTTGGCGCTCGAGCCCCGCCACGCCCGCGACGTTGGTGCCGCTGGGCACCGCGGCGCCGTCGAGAGTGAGCGTTAGCCCCGGAATATTGGTGTCGAGCGAGAAATTGACCACGTTCGGCAGCAGGTCGCGAAACACCGTGGTCGACAGGCCCCCCGGGTCGGTTGCCGTCAGGTAAACGCGGTAGTAAACATCGGTCCCCTTGTAGGGCGAGGCCGTGGTCGTGCTGTAGCTACCGCTGGAAATACCCGAGGTGCTGGGCATTCCGGGTCGCTGTGCCGCGCCGGTGAAGTAGTCGATTCGCCAGGTAAGCGCGCCGGACGAAAGGGTTCCACTCTCGGGGTCGGTGGCGCTTCCCGAGAACTGGATCACGTCGCCGTAACTGAAGCGCGCTCCCGAGGTGGGTACGTTGATGACCGGGCTGGGAGGCAGGTTCGACGAAACCGTCAGCGTGGCGGCCGTGCTGGTCGCGCTGCCCGAGGCGTTCGTCACCACGCAGCGGAATTGGCTGCCGCTGTCTCCCAACACGGTCGCGGGCGTGGTGTAGCTGGCCGAGGTGGCTCCCGAAATGTTCGTCCCGTTTTTTTGCCACTGATAGGAAAGCGGGCCGGGGCCGCTGGCCACCACGTTGAACGTGGCGGTCTGGCCGACCGAGACCGTGCGGTCCGCCGGGGGCACCGAAATCGACGGGGCCGCCGAGCCCGTGTAGCTGATCTTGAAGACCGAACCGCCCGGCACGTCGGGGCCCCCGCCAAAGTCGGAGTTGCCCCGCGACAAGTAATACAAGCTGCCATCCGGACCCACCCGCACGTCGACCGGGCCCGCCGATGAAGTGGGGCGAAACACCGTGTAGGTGTTGGGGTTGTTGGGATCGATCCAGCGGATCTCGTTCAGCACGTATTCGGTGAAAAAGAACTGACCGGTATAGCCCTCCCCAAACGCGGCAGTGGCCGGGTTGTAAAACGCGGCCCCCGTAATCGCGTACCCGTGATTGTGATCGTAGGCGTGCAGCGGATTCTGATAGGTGCCAAAGGAAATCGGTGGCGTATTGCCCAACGGGCCCTCGGCCACGGGCCAGCCGTAGTTGGCCCCGGCGACCCCTTCGTTCACTTCTTCCCAGAAGTCGCCCCCCACGTCGCTGATGAAAATGCGGCCGGTTCCGGGCTGCACGTCGAAGGTGAACCCATTGCGCAGCCCCAGCGCCCAAATTGCCCGCAAGTTGCCTGAAACCGAGTTGTAAAAGGGGTTGTCGGTCGGAATGGTACCGTCGGGGTTGAGCCGCAGTAGCTTTCCGTGCAACGTGGAAAGGCTGCCCGAGTTGTTGCTATTGGCGTTGTCGCCGGTGGTGGTATACAGCTTGCCGTCGGCGCCAAAATGAATCGCGCCGCCGATGTGGTAATGGGCCACGTTGTCCGACAGGTCGAACAGCTTCAGTTCGCTGCCCGGCACGACGGTATCACCCGATACGGTGAAGCGGCTGATTACGTTGTGCCGAGTGGGCGTGCTCCGCGTGTAGGTGGCGTAAAGGTATCCATTCGACGCGAAATTGGGGTCGAAGGCCAAACCGACCAGCCCTTCTTCGTCGTCGGCCACCGTATTGACCGTGAGCGCCGGGTTGGCCAGCAACACGCCGTTTTTGATCACCCGAACCTTGCCGGCTTGTTCGGCGACGAAAATCCGGCCGTCGGGGGCGATGGCCATCGTCACTGGGCTGTTGAGCTGGTCGGTCAGCCGGGTTTCGGAGAAGCCCACGCTGGCGTCGAGAATGGTCAACGTAGCCGTGCTGCGGGTCCCCAGGCTGCCGCCCCCCGTGGGGTTGGAGAGTGCCAGGTTAAGCGTTTCGTTCGCTTCGGCATCGCCATCCAGAATGGTGCGAACCGTAAAGGTTTTGCTGGTCTCATTCGCCGCGAAACTGAGCACGCCGCTGGCGGCTTGGTAATCGCTACCGGCTTGGGCCGTGCCGTTCGAGGTTGACCAGCTCACGTTCGAAGCCGTGGTGAGCGTACCCGAGCGGGTTACGGTAATCAGCGCATCGCCGCCGTTCTCGCCGACGAAGTAGCTCGACACGCTGAACTGCATGACGCCCGAGAGCAAATCTCGGCGCTCCAGGCGCTCGGTCTGGCGACGCACACGATGGACGGTAAACAAGTTGCGCAGCATCATCCACTCGCCGTAAGGGAAACGCGGCTTGCCGCTTTGGCTGGCGGAATCGATGGCAGGCACGAGCGGGGGTTCCGTTGCCCGTCGTGCCCAGTCTGCGATCGTGTGGGAGGGGCGCCGCGGGCCGAGCCTGGCCACTAAATGCGCCGCGATGCAGTTCCGGAATTCTGATCCTCGAAAGGCCGCGACGCAAGCAGCCACCGGCCCAATTCCCCTTCGGCTGCCCGCCGACGTTACGCTAAATTAATCCGGATCGCCGACCCGGCCCAAACCGATCGAATGGGCGGCCATTTAGGTTTCGACGAATGACCAATTCCCCGTCCACCCCTCGGCTGCTTTGGCTCTGGCTACCGAATTGGCCCTGGCAGCGGCTACGGCGCGATCGGCCCGAGTGGGCCAGCCGCTCGGTGGTAATCGTCGACGAGCAGAGTCGGCCGGCCCAGGTGCGGTCGTGCTCGCCCCGCGCCGCCGCGGCGGGCGTGGTGCCCCCCCTGCCCGCGCGCGAGGCCCGGGCCCTGGCGTCGGCGCGACCGCCATCGGCCAGCCGGCCAGCAACCCGTGGCTGGGTCTGGCAAGCCCACGACGCCAAGGCCGACCGCCAGGCCCTGGTCGAATTGGCACACTGGTGCCAGCGGTTCAGCCCCCATGTGGCTCTGGAGGAGCAGCCCGAGCCTGAGGGTCTTTCGCTCGACATTACCGGTTGCGGACGACACTTCGGCGGCGAAGCGGAATTGGTTTCGCAACTGGTGCAAGGCCTGGCCGCCGCGTCGCTGATTTGCCGGGTAGCGGTCGCCGACACCCTGGGGGCTGCCTGGGCCCTGGCTCACGCTCGAGCCCCTGGCGAATCGGCCGAGCGCAGCCATTGGCGAATCGTTCCACCGGGGGAATCGACGGCGGCCCTGGCTTCGTTGCCAATCGACACCCTGCGGCTGCCCCGCGAGCTCAGCGCGCTTTTGCACCAGTTGGGTTTGGACACCGTCGGCCAGGTAACGGCGCTGCCCCGGGGGACGCTGGCCAGCCGTTTGGGGCCCGCGCTCCTCCCCCGAGTCGATCAGGCCATGGGGCTCCGGGCCGAACTGACGCTCGCCGAGCAGGCGCCCGAACCGCTGCGGGAAAGTTGGACCTTTGAATCCCCTTGCCGGGACCGGGCAACGATCGAGCGCGTCGTGGGAATGCTGCTCGAGCGACTGACCGCCCGACTCCGGGCCAGCGATCGCGCGGCCCGGCAGTTGCTGTGCCGACTTCACGCCGAACCGATCGTCGAACTAACCGTGGGCGTTTCAGCCGCCAGCGCGTCGGCCGAACACTGGCAGGGGCTATGCCGCCTCAAGCTCGAGCGGGTTCGACTTCCCTCGGAGGTTTGCCGAGTGGAACTCGAGTGGACGGCCACCTCGCCGCGGGTCGAACGGCAGCAATGGCTGCTCGACGACGCCAACGAAACCCCCAGCGATCGCGAGCTCGCCGAGCTCGTCGATCGGCTGGCCAGCCGGCTGGGAAGCGCCGCGGTTTGCCAGGTGCGCACGAGGCTTTCGGCCCCGCCCGAACAGGCCGTGCGAACGCAGTCCCTGGTTACGGCGGGCCCTGCCGCGGCGAAACCGACCCGGCGTCGACGAACCACCGTCGAGCGGGCCGACGCCAGCGGCAACGACCAGCGGCCCGACACCGAGCCCCGGCTGCGCCCGCTACGCCTGGCGGCTCGCCCCCGAGCGATTCAGGTCTGGTCGTTAGCACCGGATGGCCCCCCCCAGCGTTTGCAACGAGGCAAGCACGACCAGCCGCTGGTTCGGGTCTGGGGACCGGAACGAATCGAGACCGGCTGGTGGCGCGGCAGCCAAGTGGCTCGCGACTATTACCAAGTGGAGACCGGCGGTGGCGAACGACTTTGGCTTTTCCGGCGACTGTCGGACGGAGCCTGGTTCCTTCACGGCTGGTTCGACTGATTGGGCCGTGGCGTTTCCTGGCAGCCCGAACGCAACCAATGCCCCGCCGTACCCACCCCGCGCTTCGGCTGGATTTTTCTTGACCGTTACTGCGCTCACTAATACGTTGTGGCTATAGGTAACTCGGGGGAGTTCGGCGCGGCCCACGGCGTGGCTTCGCGCTTCCCGCCGGGCGTTTCGAAGAGCGATACGAGGGGGTCATGGCGAACCACGGGGTCATGGCGAGCGGCCGGCTGATCTTGGGGGCGTGGCTGACGGCAGCCCTGGTGCTGGGGGGCGCGACAGTCGAAGCAGGCGTGGTGGTCAATTCCACCCTGTTCAACGCCGAGACCAACGTGGCCCCGCCCGACGAGTCGCCCGGCCAGGGTTACAACTTCACCGCCACGAGCCGGGTGCTCGGCACCGACGACCCCGAGGGAGCCTTCGGCAACAACGATGGCGCGGTCGAAGGCGGCAGCTTCATCTTTGGCGATGCCCTGCCTGCCGACAACGGCAACGGCACCCTGGGCGACGGCGGGGAAACCGTCAGCCAGTTGAGCTGGAACACCCGTCAAAATGTGCTTGTGTCGGGGATGCGGATTCAGGCCGATTCGGACGGCGCTGGCTCCAGCTTCAGCCGCGGCACGCAGCTTATGGGACTGAACGTGCAAGGCGAGCAAGACCGGCTCTACGACAACAACGCGGCCAACGGCCCGGTCGATCTGCTCTTCACCATTCCGCAATTGGGCAACACCTTCAGTTTGCAGACCACGCGTCAGCTGACGACCGGCGAGCGGATCGTGGAAGTCGACGCGATTGTGCCGGACCCCCTCCCCGGCTCGCTGCGCGTGGCGCCGATTCATTTCAACGCGGCGACCAACACCGGGGGGGACGAAGCCCCCGGGCTGGGGTTCAACTACGCCTCGACCGCACTGATTCCGGGCGACACGGTGCAAGACGCCTTTGGCAACAACGATGGCGGCATCGAGCCCAGCACGGTGATTTTCTCCGACAGCGGGGCCGTGGCCGACAACGGCAACAACACCTTCGACGTGGGCACGGAGACCATCGACGAAATCAGTTGGCAAACCACCTCACCGCTGACGCTCTATGGCTTCGAGGTGAACCTGGAGCCCGATGGCGCCACCGACTATCGGGGTACGGAACTCGTGCGGTTTTTCGTCAACGGTTCGCTCGTCGATACGATCGACTACAACGGCCTGGCCGCCACGATCGACCGGGTGTTCGACGGCGGACCGGTGGTTGGCAGCAGCTTCGCTATTCAGCTCACGCGATCGGTCGCCGGGGGGGGGCCGCGGGTCTTCGAGATCAACGCTATTCTGGCCCAGAACGTGGCTCCCACGGCCGAGGCCAACGGCGCCTATGTATTTAGTGCTGGTACCACCAGCGTGAACCTAAGCTCTACCGGCAGCGCCGATCCCGAGGGGATTCCGCTCACGTCGTACAACTGGCAGGTGAGCGGCGGCCCGGCGCTCTCGGGCAGTAGCCCCGCCCTGACCCTGGTTCAGTCGGGTCTGACTTCGACCACTGCGACCAACACGGTCGCACTGACGGTGACCGATTTTGAAAGCGCCACGGGCAACGATTCCGCCACGCTCAGCTACAGCAATGTGGCCCCCAGCCCCTCGGCAACCGCCGTGGGAGGGCCGGCCTATTCCATTACTTTCAGCGGCAGCTTCGGCGACGCCGATCTGGCCATCAACAGCCTGCTTCCGTTTTTCGAGAACCTGGACTACGAGTTCGACCTGGCGCCGGCAGCCACTGCCGCCGAGGTGGGCAGCGGGGCCGGCATGTTCGCTTCGGGAACCACCACCGCCTCGCAGACCACGCCGGGCCTGCTCGGGGTAACTCTGAATTACAGCCAACTGATCTCGCTGTTCGGTGGCGAAGGCGTGTTCGACGTCTACGCCAACGTGGTCGATCAGGCCGGTTCCGTGCAAAGCTTTCAGTTCCAGGTGCACGTGGTGCCCGAGCCGTCGAGCCTGTTGCTTTGGCTCGCCCTGATCGGCGGAACCGGTTGCTGGTGCTGGCGTCGCCGCCTGGCTCGCACTGGGCAAAGCTGACCCGACCGGCCCCGGGGCTGGCCGAACGCCTGGAATCTGCCTGGCGCTCCGTGCGCTTTTTTCGAGCCGCCCGACGACTTTTCAAGGGGCTGCTAGGGCGAAGTAGCCTCGGCGAGCCGCGCCCAAGTCGCTCCCACGGCGGTCGGGCCCGTTACCGGGGCCTGGCAGGCAAAGTTCTGGCACACGTAGAGTGTTAGCTCGCCACCTTCAGGGCGTTTTTCTTGGAAGGTAATCGCCAAGGGCCCCCGAGCCTCGGCCAAGTCGTCGGACCGCCAGGCCAGGACCCGATTCGGGAGGAAATGGCGGTAGAAATCCGCCACGGCCCCCGCGACCTGCGCGGCCGGGCCCACCAGCACCAACTCGGGCGTGGGCCCCAGGTGAAAATCGAGGGCCAGCAGCATTTGGCCCGCCGAGGTGGGCGACTGTTCGATCAGCCGGGCATACGACTGGAGAATGCGCGTGGCGGCGTCTGTGTCGCCGGCCCGCCCGGAGAGTTTTCCCAGCCGCAAAAGCGCGGTGGCCAACAGCCCGTTGCCGCTGGGCACCGAGCTGTCGATCGCGTCTTTAGGGCGATCGATGAGCGACTCGTGATCGTCGGCCGTGTAGAAGAACGCGCCTCCGTCTGGATCGGAGAAATGCGCCAGGGTCACGTCGGTCAGCTGCGTGGCCCGCTCGATCCAACGATCTTCGCCGGTCGTTTCATAGAGCGTGATCAGCGCGCCGATCAGCGCAGCGTAGTCGTCGAGATAGGCGCTCAATTTAGCCTGGCCTTGCCGCCAGCAATGGTAGAGCCGACCTTCGGGGGCGGACATCGCCCGGAGAATGAAGTCGGCCGCGCCGGCCGCCGCGTTTACGTAGCGCGGCTCGCCCAGTGCCGCGCCGGCCAGCGCCAGGCTGTCGATCATCAGGGCATTCCAACAGACAAGCACCTTGTCGTCCAGGGCCGGCCAAACCCGGCGGCTGCGCACCTCGAGCAATTTGGTCCGCGATTGGGCCAACTCGGCCGCCAATTCCGCCTGGTCCACGTTCAAAATCGGAGCGCACTGGGCCAGGGTCTTCGGCCGATTGAGAATGTTGTGCCCCTCGAAGTTGCCTGCCTCGGTTACGTCGTAAACATAGGCGAAGCGGCGGGCCGGCTCCTCGCCGAGGTGCTCGACCAGCTCGGCCGGGGTCCAAACGTAGAATTTGCCTTCCTCCGCTTCGCTGTCGGCATCGAGCGTGCTGTAAAACCCCCCCTGGGGATCGGTCATTTCGCGGAGCACGTAGTCGGCGGTTTCGCGGGCTACCCGGGCATAGTCGACGTTGCCCGTGGCCTGGTAGGCCTCGACATAGCAGCTCAGCAGCAAGGCGTTGTCGTAGAGCATTTTTTCGAAGTGCGGGACCAACCAGCGCTCGTCGACCGAGTAGCGATGAAACCCCCCGCCGAGCTGGTCGTAAATGCCGCCGGCGGCCATCTTGTCGAGCGTCAGGGTTACCATCTCACGCATCGCCTCGCGCCCTTCGCGACGGGCCTGGCGCAGCAGGAGCCTGAGATCCATGGGGTGCGGAAACTTGGGCGCGCCGCCAAACCCGCCATGGCGATGGTCGAACACGCGCTCCAGCGACGCGGCCGCCGCCTCGAGCACCCTGCGATCGAGCGGCGCGGCCGGCCCCCCCAGGTTGCCCAACTGGCGAATGCGTTCGACCAGGGCCCGCGATTGTTCCGCTACCTGGTCGCGGCGCTGGTTCCAGGCATCGAGCACTGCGGCCAGCACGCGGTCGAAACCCGGCATGCCCATTCGCGAAGTGGGCGGCCAATAGGTTCCGCCGAAGAACGGCTCGAGTTCGGGCGTAAGAAACACCGACATGGGCCAGCCGCCCCGGCCAGAGATGAGCTGAACCGCCTGCATGTAAATTTGGTCCAGGTCGGGGCGTTCTTCCCGATCGACCTTGATGCAAACGAAATTCTGGTTGAGCAGCGCGGCGATCTCGTCGTTTTCAAAGCTCTCGTGTTCCATCACGTGGCACCAATGGCAGGCCGAGTAGCCGATCGAAAGAAAGATCGGCTTCTGTTCGGCCCGGGCCCGGGCCAGCGCCTCGGGGCCCCAGGGGTACCAGTCCACTGGGTTCTGGGCGTGCTGGAGCAGGTAGGGGCTCGATTCCTGGGCGAGTCGATTGGGCATCCCAGATGTGCCTTATGGGAGAGGGGTTGCCCGGGCTCACCGTTCGCGCTAGCGAAACGTCTGCTCGGGACCCGGGAAAGTGCCGTCTTGAACTTCGCGGCAATACTGCTGAACGGCTCCGCGAACCGTCGCCGACAAATCGGCGTAGCGCTTAACGAACTTGGGCACGTAGTCGGCGGTAAGTCCGACCAGGTCTTGAGTGACGAGCACCTGGCCATCGCAGCCGGCCCCCGCCCCGATGCCGATCGTGGGAATGAAGAGCTCGCCGGTGATGCTGGCGGCCGCCTCGGCGGGAATGCATTCCAAGACGATCGCGAAAGCGCCGGCCTGCTGCGCGGCCAAGGCGTCGGCCCGCAGCGCATCGACTGCCCGCTGCACGCGGTAGCCTCCGAGCACGTGCACGCTCTGAGGCCTGAGCCCCGAGTGAGCCATGACCGGAATCCCGGCAGTGACCAGGGCCGCGATCACCTCGGCCTGATCGGCGCCCCCCTCGAGCTTGACGGCCTGGCAGCCGGTTTCCTTGAGAATGCGCCCCGCCGCCTCGATCACGCGTTCGCGCCCCAGGTGGTTGACCGGAAAGGGCAAGTCGACCACGGTAAGTGCCCGATTCACGGCCCGGCCAACCATTTCGGCGTGGTAAATCATCTGGTCAAGCGTAACGGCCAGTGTATTGCCGCGCCCCTGGATCACCATGCCCAGGCTGTCGCCCACCAGGATCGCGTCGACGCCCGCTTGATCGAGCAGCGCGGCCCAGGTGAAGTCGTAGGCGGTAAGCACCGTGAGCTTCGGGCCAGTCCGCTTTCGTTCGACGAAGCGGGGAACGGTCATGCGTGGAGGCGAGGGCATCGCTGGGCAGTACCCCTGGAAAATGGGTCGACAAACTCGTGTTTTCGGCCGGTTGGGCCGCCGGCGGCAAACCACCCCGGGGGCTGGCCGGCGCTGCTGGGCGCATTGTCCCCGCCCCCCCAGCATCTGACAACCGCACGTCGAGTGGCCCCGAGACCTCGGGTCGATTATGCTCAACGACGCCAGCCGGCGGGGTTCCGGCGCGTCTTGAGGGAGAATTCGACCATGCGCCACGCCAATCCGATTGCGGTCGTCGTCTTGGCAGCAGGGCTGCTGAGCCTGGCCACGGTCGCCCCAGCCCGCGCCCAGCGCCGGCGGCCGCCGCAAGCACCTCCAGGCGGCCAATCGACGGCGGCCGACGTTTCGGGCCAGTTCGTGGCGCTCGAAGGCGACGTGATTCAACTGGTCGACCAGCAACAGCAACCCTACCTGGCCAAGTTCAATCTGGAACGCGCCAGCGTGCTGATCCTTGGACAGGCCGATGCCAGCTTCCTGCGCCCAGGATTGTTCGTGCGGTTTCAATGCCCGCTCGACGAGCGCGGACACAGCCCCCCCGACGAAGAACTAGAAAAACTCAGCCTGGTTACTCCCGGGCCCACCGCGTACCCGGGCGTGACCTCGGAAGATCTGTCGAACCCCAATGCCCCCTACGACGTGATTGGCCAGATTAAATCGCTGCGCAAAGGGAAGATGGTGGTGCTGGCGGGTGAAGCCCAAGTGACAGTCAAGGTCTCGCCCGATGCTGAAATCGAGGTCAAGGTGACCGATTTGAGCTGGTGTACGCCGGGCGACCCGATCACCGTAAAGGGTCGCTTTGTCGGGCCCGGGCAAATTCTTTGCGACCTGGTCGAAGTGAAGATGCGCGAGCCGCTTTCGGGGGATCGCAAGAAGAAGAAGCGCCCCTCGCGGAGCAAAGAACGCGACGACGTTCCCGACTCGGACGGCGCCCCTTCCGGCGGCGAGCGCGATTGACCAGCCCTGCCAAGGGCCGCAGCACTTCAGCCACGGCCGCGCTCTCGCGATGCTCGGCGCGCCGAACCAGGGCCGCCCTCGTCTTAGATGCCCATCTGGGCCAGCATGTCGATCAAGTTTTCCAGCACTCGGCTCAGCGTCGGATGCGTGGCCTCGAAGCGGCGGGCCCCCTCGGTGAGCGGCTCGGAGAATTGTTCGGCGAGCGACGGCGAATCGGTCGCCGACGGCGACGCGGCAGGCGAATCCGCGGCCTGAGCAAGCTTCGCCTGAATCTCCTCGACCGCGGCCCGAAGCAAGGCGCCCGACTCTTCGTCGTCCCGGGGCAACTGCTGCAGTTGCTGATGCAGTTCGGCCAAGGTGGCCCGCAACCGTTGATGCAAGTCGTCCATAGACCGATTCACCGCCCGTGCTGAAAAACTGGATGCGAACCAACCGGTTTGGCCGCGGGGCACAGCTCCGCCGGCGCCTCCCGGGGGGGTTTAGCATAACCGCTGGCCCAACTCGGCGGTAGCGCGCCGGCCGACGACACCCCCCAGGGCCTAGGCGGGTTTTTGGCAGACGGCGATCCAACCGTTAGCGCGCCAGGCCCCCGCCAGGCGCGGCCAGCGCAGGGGCCGGTGACGATGGGTGTCCAGGCGAAGCAGCTCGCGGAGGCGGAAGCCGGCCTGGAGCAAAATACCGCGGAACTCGCCTTCGGAAAAGACATGCAGCTTCATCCGCGGAATGCCGCGGTAGTCGTACATCTTGTCGCCCCACTCCACCTCGCGTCGCAGCCAAGATTCAAGCCGATTGCGCACCAACCAGCGGCGCCCCTGGGGGTCGAACAAGTTGTACCAGCGATTGTGCACATGGCAGCCCAGCAAGCCACCGGGTTTCAAGATGCGATAGGCCTGTTCGAGCACTCGCAGCCGATGATCGCGAGGGTGAATCATCCCCAGGGTGCTGAACATCAAGATGGCGTAATCGGCCACGGCCGGACGCAGGCAGTCGAGCTCGACCAGGTTGGCCTGCACGCGATGGATGGTGGCCCCGGCCAGGTCGGCTTTTTCGGCGGCCACTTCCAGCATGTGCCGCGAAAGATCGACGCCGATGGCGGTGAATCCGCGCTGGGCCAAAGGCACCAGCAACCGGCCCGTGCCGCAGCCCAAGTCGACCAGCACGCCGGGGCGGGTGAAGTGCCTGAGCAGCACCTGCTCGTCGAACTCGAAGAGCCGATTGTCGGCGAAGTAATCGTCGTAGTCGTAGGCGATGTGCTCGGCCTGGGCATATTCCCAGAGGCCGCGGTTCACTCCCCTGGGAAGCTGCCAATCGGGAACGCGGGGAGCCATGCGCGGCAATTCCAACGAATGAGGGGGGAGCAGCGGAACTTCGATCGCCGGCTCGGCCCTTGGCCCACCCGGTGCAGGGGGAGTATAATCCGCGCCCCTGGTAACGAGCGACTTCCCCCCAGCGCCCCACGGTGGGCCTGGCGGCCGAGCGATCGTCGCCCCGCCATTCCCCGCGACGCGGTGCCTGTCCCACCGGCCGCGGAAGCTAAAGGAGTACTTGTCGTGGCAATTCGCGTAGCGATCAATGGGTTTGGTCGAATTGGCCGCCTGGTGTTTCGCAATCTGGTGGCCCGGCCGAACGAGTTCGAAGTCGTGGCCATTAACGACCTGACCGACAACAAAACCCTGGCCACGCTGCTGAAATACGATAGTACTCACCGCCGCTTCCAGGGCACGGTGACCCACGACGAGAAGTTTCTCTATGTCGACGGCAAGCCGATCCACGCCCTGGCGGTGAAAGACCCGGCCACGCTTCCCTGGGGCGAACTGGGGGTCGACGTGGCGGTGGAGAGCACCGGTGTTTTCACCGATCGGGCCACCGACAAAAAGGCCGGCTACGACTCGCACCTAAAGGCCGGCGCCAAGCGCGTCGTGCTGAGCGCCCCGGCCAAGGACGGCGCCGACCTGACCTGTGTACTGGGCGTGAACGACGACAAGCTCACCCCCGCCCTGAAGTGCATTTCCAACGCCAGTTGCACGACCAACTGCCTGGCGCCGGTCGCCAAAGTATTGCACGAAACCTTCGGCATCGAACGCGGTTTGATGACCACGGTCCACGCCTACACCAACGACCAGAACGTTCAGGATTTGCCCCACAAGGACCTGTACCGGGCTCGCGCCGCGGCCCAGAACATCATTCCCACCACCACCGGCGCCGCCAGCGCCGTGGGGCTGGTGCTTCCCGATCTCAAGGGAAAACTCACCGGCATCGCCCTGCGGGTTCCGGTGCCCACGGGCAGCGTGGTCGACCTGGTGGCCGTGATGAAGAAGCCCGTGACCAAAGAGGCGGTGAACGCCGCCATGAAAGCCGCCGCCGCCGGGCCGCTGGCCGGCATTCTCGAATACACGGAAGACCCGATCGTATCCAGCGACATCATCGGCAGCCCCTACAGCTCGATCTTCGCTGCCGACTGGACCCAGGTTATGGGCGACAACCTGCTCAAGGTGGTCAGTTGGTACGACAACGAATGGGGCTATAGCTGCCGCACGGTCGATCTGATTGCCCGGGTCGGCAAAATGTAGCCACCCCGCGGAGAGTGGCCGATCGGCCCGCCGCCCAGCGACAGGCTCAGCGGCGTGGACGATAGCGCCGGCTTCCCGGCACCTGCGCGCTGCGCGGCAGCCGGTCCGGCTCGCGCGGCGCGGGCGAGGCCCCTTGCGGCTCGACGAGCTGCGGCCCCGAATCGACGATGACGTGCTGCCATTGCCCGCTCGGCTGTGGCGGCAGCTCCACGCGAATCGCCCTTTCGGCCTCGTGCTGGTCTCCCTCGGGCGTGGTCCAACGGGCAAAGAGCTGCAGCTGGCCATGGGTCGGCGGGCTGCCCGGCCAGGGTAGCTCGAGCCGAACCCCTGCACCGAATACGTTCGAGCGAAACTGCTCGGCCAGCTCGTCGGCGGTGAAATCCCAGCGCGCCACTCGGGCCGCATCGCCCGAGAGGGCGGGATCTAACAGAACCAGCGACAGATCGCCGGCCACGTTCAGCACTTGTCCCGCGGCGTTGCGCGGTTCCACAACAACCAACAGGCCTTCATCCCCCAGGCGCCCGTCGGTGTTGTAGCCGCCGGTGAGCAACTTGTGCAGCGTGATTTGCTTGACGAAATAGTCCTGAATCGCTTCGGGCGGCCGCTGTCCCAGCAGCCGGTCGAGCCCCAGCGCCGCGCTGGCCGAGGTGGGGTTGACCTCGCCGCCCGGCGGCACGAACTCGGGCGGTTCGTCGCCTGGCGGGAAAGCGGGCTGCGGCTGGCCGGGGTAGGAGTCGTCCTCGGGGGGCAAAGGGTCGATCACTGGCGGCCCCGAGTAGGGAGGAGCTTGCTCGCCCAGGGTGCCACCGTCGATGGCGTCGCCCCCCAATTCAACCGAGGGCAGCTCGGCGGGCTCTAGCTCCGAGCGGCCGCCCGACGAGGTGCCAGAACCGCCCTGGCGCTCGGAAAGCTCGCGGCGAAGGGCGGCGTTTTCGTGGCGGGCCGAATCGAGCCGGCTCTGCATCGCCGCCAGCTCGTCTTCCAAGTGATAGATTTCATCCTCGTGCAGGCGCAGGTCGCGCTCCAGCAATTCGTAGCGGGCCTGATTGCGGCATCCGCCCAGGCAAACCACCAGAACCAAGGCGGCCGACCATTTGCGTGGACCCATAACGACCTCGTCGACGCCTCGCTTCACCGCCCTGCGGCGCGTGTGCGGTGGCCCGCGGCCCGGGGCGCGCAACGGCCAAGCCACCGCGAAACGGGTGCGTCGTCCGGCTTCCTGCCGGGGTTAAAGAGCGCTGCGACCTCCGTGTCGAACCGCGCCGCCAGACAAGCGGCGGCGCCTACGATTTGACTTCCACGTGCTCGATCACTTTGTCGACGAGCCCGTATTCCAGGGCTTCTTCGGCCGACATGAAGCGATCGCGATCGGTGTCTTCTTCGATCTTTTCCAGCGGGTGGCCGGTGTGCTTGAGCAAGATGCCGTTCAGCCGCTGCTTGACCTTCTTGAACTCCTTGGCGTGAATCATGATGTCGGTGGCGGTGCCTTCCATGCCCGCCAGCGGTTGGTGAATCATGATCCGCGAGTTGGGCAGCGCGTGGCGTTTGCCCTTGGCCCCCGCCGTAAGCAGCACCGCCCCCATCGAGGCGGCCTGACCCAGGCAGTAAGTGGCCACATCGCAACTGACAAACTGCATCGTGTCGTAAATGGCCAGGCCCGCGCTGACGCTTCCCCCCGGCGAATTGACATACAGGTGGATGTCGGCCTTGGGGTCTTCCGATTGCAGGAACAAGAGTTGAGCCACGATGGAATTGGCCACCTCGTCGTTCACGCCGGTGCCCAGGAAGATGATCCGGTCCTTGAGCAACCGGCTGTAAATATCCATCGCCCGCTCTTCGCGGCCGTTCTTCTCAATCACGAAGGGAATCAGCGGCATGGCAATCTCGCTGTTGTTTTGAGTTCTGCCGAGAGAAATCGACTGGTTGGTCCACCCACCCGCGGCGGCCAGGCCACCCGGGAGCGAAGCGGGGGTTACTTGTCCTCGTCTTCCGTTTCCCCCGACATCGGCGGTTTGGTCAGGATGTCGTCGACCAGCCCATATTCCTTGGCCTCGACGGCCGATAGGTAGCGGTCGCGGTCCGTGTCGTTGGCGATCCGTTCGATCGGCTGGCCCGTGTGCCCGGCCAGGATTTGATTCAGTACGTCGCGGGTCTTGAGAATCTCGTCGGCCTGGATTTCGATGTCCGAAACCTGGCCCCCCACCTGCCCATAGGGCTGGTGAATCATGACCTTGGAGTGCCGCAGGGCAAACCGCTTCCCTTTGGCTCCCCCGGCCAGCAACACCGCCCCGCCGCTGGCGGCCAGTCCGACACAGTAGGTTGCCACCGGGCAGCTCAGAATCTGCATGGTGTCGTAAATGGCCAACGTGGCACTGACCGAGCCGCCGGGCGAATTGATGTAGAAGTGAATGTCCTTGCGGCGATTTTCGCTTTGCAAGTACAGCAGCTTCATCACCAGTTCGTTGGCATTGCCGTCGTGGATCGGTCCCTGCAGCAAAATAATCCGGTTCTCGAGCAGCAGGTCGCCCAGCGTCAGTTGCCGTTGGCGCTGGTAATCGCGATAGGCGGCCTGCGAACCGAGCGGGCCGGGCCAGTTAGCAACGTTCATCGACTACTCCGCACAGATGATTGATCAACGCGATGGTTGCCGCACGGGCAAGGCAACCGCACGGCCTGGCCGCGGTTGCAGCACTCCCCGTCGGCCCGCTTCCGCCCCTGGGCAACCGCCTCACTACTTCGAGCCCCACGGCCCGCCGAACCCGGATACCCGCTGGCCGAAAGGCCAGCAGGGAACCTTCCGGGAAACGCTACCACGAAAAACCCGAATAGCACAACGGGGGCCTGGCGTCCGGTGCCCGTCCCAGTGAAAAAGTGCCCGGAAAGCGCACCCGGCCGGCGTCAAACACGGCAAGATTGTCCTGCCTGGCTCCACAAATTGGAAAACCAGGCAACTGGGATCAACCAGGGGGACTTGGAAACCGGTTCGCGGCCCGGGGCCCTCCCGGCTCAGGAGCGATCGGTGGGGGGCTTGGGTTGGACCGCCCCCTCGTCGTACTTGGCCTCGGGAATCTCCGATTCTTCCTCGCCGCCGGCCGATTGATCGACCGCTTCGGCGTCGAGCCCCTCGGGCTGCCAGGACACCTCCTTGAACTGCGCGTCGGCCAGGATCAGGTCGATCACCTTGCGCTCGATGATCTGGTTGCGAAGGGCATCCATCATGCCCCCCTTTTCGATCTGGGCCCGGGTACGCCGCACCGACTGGCCCGATTGGTCGGCGATCAGCTTGATTTCGGTGTCGTAGTCCTCGGGAAGATCTTCGACCTTCTCCTCCTCGGCGATTCGTTCGAGGATGAAGTGTTCTTTCAGGGCCCGGACCGTGGCGGCGTAGCTGTTTTGGCGCAGCTCGTTGCCGTAGGCGCGAATTTCGTCTTCGCCGTAACCGCTGCGGCGCAACTCGAGCACCTTGCGGTTCAGCTCGCGCTGGGTCTGCCGGCGCACCAGCGCGGGGGGCAAATCCCAGTCGGCGGCCACGGTCAGGGCGCGCAGCACCTGTTCCCGTGCCCGCTGTTGCTGCTGGTACTCGAGCCGGCGCCCCAGGCTGCGGCGGACCAGGTCGCGCAGCTCGGCTTCGGTGTCGCAATGAAAATTCTCGTTGAGAAAATCAGCCGTCAACTCGGGCAGCTCCAGCCGTTTCACTTCGAGCACGTCGAAGGTGGCGGTGACTTGTTTGCCGCGCAGGGCGACGTTCGGCGCGTCGTTGGTGAGCTGGGCCTGGGCAGCCCGGGTTTCGCCGCCGCGGACACCGGCCATGAGCTTGTCGAACCCTTCGATCCGGCCGTCGCGGAAGCTAAGCACGGGCCGAATGCGAATCACTTCCTCGGGGCTGGACGAGATCTCTTCGTCGCCGTTCCGGAAGGTGAGCTTGGTGACGATGTAGTCGCCCGACTCGGCCGGCTCCTCTTTCGGCACCAGGCGGCCCTGCTGGGCCAGCAAACTCTGCAACTGTCGGTCGATGTCTTCGTCGGTGAAGTCGCGGATAGGCCGCTCGATCTTCAGACCCTTCCAGTTGGGAATGTCGAACTCGGGCCGCACTTCCAGGTCGAACTCGAAGGTGAGCGGACCTTCCTCGGGAATCTCGATCGCCGCGGCGTCCAAATCGGGCTCGCTAATCGCGGCCAGCTTCTCGTCTTCGGTAATCTGGGTCATGCTGTCGATCAGCAACGTGCCCTTAACCTGGTCGGCCACTTCTTTGCGAAAGCGGCTCTCGACCAACTTGCGCGGGGCACGGCCAGCGCGAAAGCCGGGTACCGATACCGTCGGCATCAACTCGCTAAAGGCCTTGTCCAGGTAGCGCTCGATGTCGTCGCGCGGAACCTTGACCGTCACATGCCGCTCGCAGGCGCTCTTGCGATCGATCTGCACATCCAAATTCAACCGCTCGGGGGCCTCGGCGGCCTGATCCGGATCCACATCGGGCGAAGCGTTTTCCATGACTGTTCCCGAAAACTAGCCGACCTGCGGCAAGACACTTAAATCAATCGATCGCGGGCCTGGTGGGGACCGCGGGAATCAACCGTCCCGCGGGCGTCGCACGGCAGAGGGCTCGCCCCAGGGCCCGCCGCACGGTGGTCGACCAAGCTAAAGACCACTTCGGCGAAAGCTGGCCCAAACGCTTGCGCTGAACCGGCCAGACTAGCTCCGCGAGCTACGGCTCGCCCGCCCGGCCACCGGCATCCCCTGCCTTCCGCGGCTCCAAACACCCCCGGCTCGGACGGCGGCGAACTGCGACCGCAGAGCGGGTGATGGGATTCGAACCCACGACAACCACGTTGGCAACGTGGTGCTCTACCAACTGAGCTACACCCGCATGGCCCCGACCGCCGGCCGCCCCGGGGCGACCTAGCCGGGCAACCCAGAGCGTTATCGGCGCACTGGAGTCGGAAATTATAGGACCCCCCGGGCTCCACGCAAGTGCAGCGAGCCCTACGCTGGTCTGGCCCACCGCGCGAGCGGCGTGCTGGTTTCACAGCCAGGCTGATGCGTTCACGACCAACCCTTATTCCACCCCCGGAAACCATCGCCGGCTGGGGCGATCCCGGCGCCCCGAGAAGCCCCGTTTCCGTGGAAAATCGACGCTCGGGAACACAACCTGGCAGAACTCCCCCCCGCCCTGCGCCAACCGGGCGAGACCACCTTGGCAGGTGGTTGGCACCGACCATGGGTCTCGGGCGGGGGGGCCCGCGGCCACTTGCGGCCGTCGAGCCGGCCCCCCGGGTCTTCCCGCGAATGAGTCCGAGTTTCGTTGAAGTCGCATTTCACCCAGTTATAGTAAGGGGTTACGGCCTCTAAACACACCACTTCGGCCACTCTTTTTTCCCAGGCTTGGGCCGCTGGTCCTTGAGCGAACCCTGATGGATGCGCAACTGATCGTGGTCGATGGCCCGGCCACGAAAAAAAAGATCACATTGCAACTGCCGATCGAGGTAGGTCGGGCGGAGAACGCCGGGCTTACGATAGCCCACGGCACGGTCAGTCGGCGGCATTGCGAGCTGTTCGATCGCGACGGACTGGTGATGGTCTCGGACCTGGGTTCGACCAATGGGACCTGGGTCGACGGCGTCCAGGTGAACGAGGCGATTCTGCGGCCGGGCGATCGGCTGACGATTGGGCCGTTGACCTTTGAGATTCAGTATCAATCGGCCGCCACGGCCGCTACGCCATCGGCGACCGAGCCCTCGGCGGCCATTGCCACCGTCGCCGCGGAGGCCCCGGCGGCGGAGCCGCAGCCTCTGGAGTCCGCGGCCAAACCGACCGACCAGCCCGCACTCGCGGCCCCGTCAGTCGGCTCCGACGACGACCTGTTCCCACCCCTGGACGCTGAACCGATCGAATTAGACGAGCTTGAGTCGGGGGACGAAGTCCACCTCGAACCGACCGGATCGAGCGAACCCGCGGCGCCGGTAGAGCCCCCCACCGGGGAACTGATGTCCGGCGAGGCCGACCTGGAAATACCGCTCGATACGCTGGACGAACCTTCGCAGTCGCTCGAGTCCGCCAGCGAGTTTTCGAGAGGCGAGCCCCTTTTCGAAGGGCTGGGAGACGAGTCGAGCGAACTGAAATTCGAGGACGGCGAGTTTCCCGAGCTCGATAACCTCTCGCTCGACGACGAGTTGCAGCTCGAATTGAACCTGGTCGATGCCGAGCCGATGGTCGAGCCCCAGCTTGCCACGGAAACTCCGCCCACCGAATTGCCCGAAATCAACCTGGCCGATGCTCCAGCTTTGGAGCTACCGGACGAGGCGCCTTCCGCCGCGGCCGAATCGCTCGTCGATTCAGACAACCTGCTGGAAAACCCGCTGGAGATCGATCTTGTTTCCGACAGCGACTGGCCCATCGAGGGCGTTCCGGCTGGATCGGTCGAACCGGGCCAGCCCGGCGCCGAAGACGACCTGTTCGCCGGCCTGAGCGACGAGGTCGAGATTGAGCCCGAACTGGACCTGAGCGAGCCTGGCTCGGATAGCACGTTCGATTCCGTGGGAATTCGCGAGGCGATGACCCCACCCCCCCGGGCAGCCGAGCCGGCTGAGCGATCGATTGGCGAAAGTTCATTGCCAACCGAGCCCGAGATGGAGGCCGCGCCCCAATCGCCCCCAGAGGAGCCCGTCGCCGACGACGCCTTGGCCCCCTCCGAGGCGATCGACGATCTGGACGAGCTCGATTTCCTGGGCGAGTTGGACGAGGCCGAGCCGGTCGAATTTCCCGACGACTCGCAGGATGCGAGCAGCGAGCCCTGGGCGCCTGTCCCTGAACTGGCCGGTGGCCAAGCGCCGCCGCAACCTTCGGCTGAACCGGAAAGCACCGCCGACGACTTTTTCGACGACCTCTTCGGCACCGAGGACACCGAGCCAGGCGAAGCACCGACGAGCGAAGTAACCAGCAAGGCGGCCGACGTGGCTCCCCTTGGCGAGGCGCTTGAACTGGGACTGCCGGTCGACGAATTGCCGCCCGAAGTGGATTTCTTATCGACGACCGACCTGACTACCGTCGGCCAACTTTCGCCCGAGGCGGAGCCGCCGCTGGCCGCGATGCCCGAAACCGATGAACTGCCGCCGGAATTGGCCGAGGCCGAGGTTGTCGACCTTTTCGACCTGGAAGCTGCGGACGAGCCCGTGGCGATCGAGCCGGACGCGTTCGCATCGGACGAATTTCCGCCTCCCTTGGATACGGCGGACGCCGCCGGGCAGAGCGGGGCCACGGACGAGGATTGGCTCGACGACCTGTTCGAGGGGGGGACCCCCAGCCCCGACGCGTCCCACCAGGCGGCTGCCGCCAAGGTGCCCCCGCCAGGCGATTCTGGGCCGGTGCTGGCCGAAGCTGAGCTGGTGCCGCCCGAAGCGGTTGAAACACCCGCCGTCCTGGAGCCGAGCGAAGGGAATCTGGCCAGCGAGGCCAACCTGGGCATGGTCGATCCGCTGGAGGCCGAAGACGAATCGGACGACTGGCTCGGCGGCATCGATGAATCGACTCCGGCAACCGATTTGGCACAACTCTCGGCCCAGATTTCGCCGGCCGATGAATCCATCGACTTCGACCCGCTAGCCGCGGAAGAACCCGCCGAAGCCGAGGCTTTGCCGGCCGACCAGGCCGACCTGATCCATCTCGACGTGGAAGAAGCGGTCGAAGTCGATCTTGAACTGCCCGAGCCAACGATCACGGCCAGGCCTTCGATCGAGGTCGAGGAGCTGGACATCGACTCGCCGCCGGTGGAAATCGTCGACGCATCGCCGGACGATGACGAGCTTTTCGCCGATCTGGAACCGGTCGAGCAAGGGCCGGAAGCGGGTTCGGCTCCGTACGCCGAGGCCCCAGCCGCCGAACCGGCAAAGGCGGAGGGGGAAAACGGCTTTACCCTGCCCGTGCCGCCCCAGGCGCCCCCGGAGCGGCCTGCTTCTGCGGCCCCGAAACGATCGTGGTGGAAGCGCGGCGGCAAGCCGGCCGACTCGCCGGCGGATCGCGCTGCCCCGTCCGAAAGCCCCCCGCAGGAACGTCGGGCCAGAGCCTTGCCTCCGCTAGCACCGAGCGGCGAGCAACCGGCGCCGGTTCAGGCGGAAGCCCCGCCGCGGCGGCGGTTCTTTGGACTGTTGGGGGGCGGCTCGGCCAAGGCCAAACCGATTCCGGTGTATGCACCGCGTCCGCCGATCGGCAATCTTCCGGGGGCCCCACCGACCTCGTCCGAATCGAGCGCGAATTCGCCGCCCGCTGCTGGCCAGCCCAGCCAGGCCGCGGCTGGGAAGAAGTCGGGCTGGTTTGGCCGCGGTAAGGCCAAAGCTGCGGCTTCGCCTGCGTCCAACGGCGCGCAGCTCGCGGTGCCCCCCGAGCCCAACTCGACGGAATTACCTCTGGAGCAACCTGTCGAGGAACCGTCTCCCGCATCGATCGACGGTTTGGACTTTGGCGATCTCGAGGCAATCGAGCCTCAGGCGGGCCACGAGTCGGAGTCGGACTCGGCCGGCGGCGAACCGGGTGCGTCGACCCCCGCGAAGCGCGGTCCGGCCGGCGCTTCCGACGACGATTTCGAGGCGTTTCTCAAGGGGCTGGAATAGCCCGCCCCGCCCTGCCCTAAGGCGCCGGGTCGCCCGCCCGGGCTCGGGGTCACTCGGCCGGCTTGATGAACATCATGCCGCTGACCATCATCTCGTCCCAAGTCTGCTGGCCGTAGCGCACCTCTTGGGTGGGGTCGGGATTCACCGGGTTGTTGCGCGAGTTGTCCCAGTAGGCGATCGAGTGTACCCGCGTGCCGATCGGCAGGTGTACAGGCTCGGCAAACCAGTACAGGGTCTGCCAGTTGAAATCGTAGCGCGGCACGCTGAGCAGTACCTCGCGGCGCCCATCGGGGAAGTTGGCTTGAAAGGCGAACGATTTCCCCCGCAAATGCAGGTGCGGAAACAAGCCGATGAGTTGGGTGCGGGCCAGATCCTTGACCAGGAACACCGAGCGGCACTGGGAATGCTGGTCGCCCGGGGCGATGCGGAAGCCTCGGTTCTCGTGGGTCCACATGCCGATTTCGTACTTCGGCTTCTCAACGGCCCTCAGAGCCAGAATCCGGGGCTTGTCGCGGGTCGCCTGGCCGTTGGGCGTGTAGTGCACCTGAACCACGAGGCGCGAACCCTTGGGGATGCGAATGCCGCTATCGGGCGGAAACCGAAAGGCCGGTTCGCCTGGTGCCCAAATGGTCAACACGCTGATTCCCTCCAGGTTTCCGGGGGGAGGCTCGTATCCAGGAGGGACGACGAAGACCATCACGTGGTGGACCACGCCCGGGCTTGAAGGCTCGACCATGGCGGCTGAAATCCAAATGTCGTCCCCGCGAAACGGCTCGAGTTGCTCCTCGAGCACGTTGAAATACTGGTAGGAAACCGCGCCGTCGGCTGGCACCGCATAGTCGTGGTCGACTTCGAAGATCAGATCGGGCGTCCACTCGCGCGGCGGAGGTTCAACGGCATTCGCGCCGCTTGGGGGCGTCGAAGGAACCGGACCCAAAGGTTGGCCCCCTTCGATCCAGGCCAAAACGGTCCGTACCTCGTCGGCCGGCATCCGGCGATCGTTGGTGAAATGGCCGTACCGGGCGTCCGCCTGCCAAGGGGGCATCCGTTGCTCGATGAGCACTTCGCGAATCATGCTCGACCAGCGCACCGCCTCGGGGTAGTCGGCCAGCCGGAACGGGGCGCTCGAGGAAGTGCCGTCGTGGCAGGTAGCGCACCGGCGGGCCAAGATCGGAGCCACGTCGGCGTGGAATTCGGGCGGCGGTCCCACCTGTGTCGGCCGCGAACGATCGAGCAAGCAGCCGTCGGCGGGCGTGGTGGCGGGCTCGTAAGGCCGAGCCATCAGCGCGGCCTCGACGGCATCGGCCAGGTAGCGGGCCTTGGCAATCGGCCGGCGGTCGTTCACTCCGTATTGATCGCTGATTCGTCCGCGGTAAACCAGCCGCAGGTCGCGGTCCAATACGCACACCTCGGGGGTTCGCGTTGCCCCCAGTGAATCGGCCAACTGTTGTTCCAGGTCTTTCAGCACCGGGAAGGGAATGTTTCGATCGACCGCATGGGCGGCGATTTCGTCCAGCGTTTCATGTGCGTGGGGATACACGGCCAGAAACTGAACACCGCGCGATCGTAACTCTTGTTCGAGTTGAAGCACCTGAGGCACATACAGGTTGGCCACCGGGCAATCGATGCCCAGAAACACCAACACCAGCGCTTCGTACCCGGAGAACTCTTGGATCGAGCGATGGCGTCCCCAGCGATCGAGCAAGACGGCATCGCGGGTCGGCGCGAGGCGCTGGTCGGAACCGGTTTGGGTCGCGTGCGCGGCGGCAGCCGAGCCACCGCTTGCCTCAACGGCCGCATCGCCGGCGCTGAGGCCCGAACCCTGATCGAGCGCCAACATCAGCCCCACCACTAAAGGCACGCCGGCCAGTGGCACGGCGACCAACACCGTCCACAACGCGCGCCATTTTCGCGCAAGCGAGCGCAAACGGATGGTGTCTTGGGATTCACTCCGCTGCGCTTCCGCCATGGGGTCTGCTTTCCGCCAATTCAGGTTTGCCCCTGAAATCGCCCGCCGAGCTCGTTCGGCCGGCCACCCGCCCAAGACGCGGCACACGTTGCCGCTTGCCGGCGTGCGCCGCTCGGTGGGAGGCGAGAGAGTAGCGACTGACCCACCCCAGGGCTACCGGAATGTGGGGGGAAAGCCCGAGTTTGAGGGAAACTTCATCCGGGCCCCGGGCGAGCGATGTGCGAAAAAGCTCAGCCCACCGAGGCCGTTTCCACGCGCTGGCGGAACCGACCCCGGTGGGCTGAACGTTGAACCCGTAGGCTGTGGCCCGAATTCCCAACCGCATCACGGCGCCGCTCGGGTCACCGCGTGCTCAGACAAGCGCGAAGGGCCGGTTAGGAACTCTTGATGACGGTTTGCATCTTCATCACGTCGGCCATGTTACCCTTGACCTTCAGCTTGCCCAGCGTGAAGGCGGTCATGGGGTTGACTTTGCCGGTGGTGATTCCGATCCAGGTTTCGTCGTTGGTTTCGATCGTAGCCGAGGGAGCCTCGGCCGTGCCCGAACTAGTTTCACACTTGCCGTCGGCCACCTTGACGACGTAGTCGCCCCCCTTGTCGCCCGCGATCTTAAACTGAATCGTGGCCTTCCAGGGGCCGGCGGCACCGGCATTGAAGCGGTTGGGCATCTCGTCAAAAATCTGTTTGCAATTCTCGATTTCCATGGTTCCTCACTCTCCTCGGGCGGGTCACTCTTCCCGCGAAATTGGAACGGTTTCCACACCGGTGCCGACGCTGTCCGTTTTCACGCTTCCCGTCGTGAACGACCGAAACTCGGCACCCCCAAAGGCGTGAAACGCAACGTGCGGGCAACTCACCCCGCCCGGACCTATCCGGGGGGCCGTCGCACCCACTCCGCGCCGCTGCAACTGGCCCTGGCCCTGCCCTACCAGTGGACTAAACCAGTTCGCCGGACCACATACCGGGCGAACGACCAATATTTCAAGCGATTTGGCCCGTGTCAAACGAAAACCCTTCTCGATCAAGGCCTCCGGAGACCAGGCTGCTGGCACGACGCGCGAATCCCGCGCGGCGCTGGGCTGCCCGCCCGTTGGAAGGAGGCCCCCCCAAGGGCGGTTTGGTGAGCGGTCTGGCACAGCGCCGGCCAAGCGGGTTCAATTCTCCTGCGGTGGCGCCCCACCGCCCCCCAGCGGGAAAGGCCTTCGCCCGGCCCATCCCGCCGATGGGTCCCGCCGAGTTTCCGCCGCGCGGAAGAATCACCGATGCGCCGCACCCGACAGGAATGGTCGATCTCGCTGGTCGTGGGCCTTACGATCGCCTCGCTGGTCACTGCCGCTGCGGCGTTGTTTCCCCAGGCGGTCGATCGAACTCAGGCCGGTTTGGTTGATTTTCTGTTCTTCAAGCCCGAGGGGCCCGGGCTGGCTCGTCGCGTACCGGCCGACGATCTGCTGTTGGTTTTATTCGACCTGGCCAGCGCCAACGAATTGGGCGGTCTCCCCACGGCCGAGCAGGATTTGGCACTCTATCGCGGCCTGCTCCAGCACGGTGCGCAACTCGTCGTCGACACGCGGATGATTGCCGCCTTCGACGGCGAGCGGCTGACCAGCACGCGAGCCCTGCTCGACGGAATGCTCGAGATCGATCGCAGCGGGCGGTTAATTCGCGACGTCTGGCTTCCAGACGAACAAATGTCGCAGTACCGCGCGGTCCTAGCGCACAACCTGCCCAACTTTCATCCCGTGGCCGACGCCGACCTCGACGGACGACTGTATCCTTTGGCCGCGTCGGAAATGGATGGCGCCTTCGAGGCCTTGGCCCTGCGGATGGCCCGATGGTCGCTCAAACTTCCGCCGGCCCAACCCGACGCGGTGCGCGACGAGATTAAGCGGGCCGGGATCTCGGCCGTGTGGCAACGGCAACTCGATAAGAAAAGCCTGCCCGACCTTTGGCGGGCCGACAACGTGGACGCCTCGCCCTATCGCCTGGCCACGCGGGAGATTGCCTGGCGGCCCTTCGTCACTCGAGTCGAAGTGGTGCCCCCCGCCGCGTTTTGGATCGATTATTCCGAGCCGCCCGAAAAAATGGCTCGCCTGCCGTACTACCAGGCCGACCGGGCGGATGTGCAGGGCAAGATCGTGCTGATTGGCTACGACGCGGCGGTCGATCCCACCTCGGACACTTACAGCGTCCCCACGTCGTCGACCCGAGCAGGCTTGGTCGAGGTAACCGCCGCCGCCTTGCAGACGCTGCGGAGCGGTCGAATCGAGCGGCTCTTGCCCCGTGGGCTGGTCATGGTCTCGACTGGCGTCGCGGCCCTCCTGGCCGCGCTCGCCGGAGGTGTGCTCCGCCCACTAGCGGCATCGCTGCTGCTGATTCTGATGGGCGCGGCCTACCTGGTCGGCTGTATCGCGCTGCAAGCCGCCCAATGGCGGCCCGATTTGTTCCTGGCTCCCACGGCTGGCCTGCTTGCCGGCCTGGGAAGCGGGGGCCTGCGCTATGCGGCCGAGATCCGAGCCCGGACGCGAATCATCGACCTGTTTGGGCGCTACGTTCCCCGGGCCGTGGTGGCGCAACTGGTGCAACTGCCGACCGCCCAGGCGCTGGCGCTGGGGGGAGTCAAGCGCGAAGTGACGGTACTGTTCGCCGACGTGCGCGGATTCACCTCGTTCGCCGAGCGCTCGGAGCCTGAAGTGGTGCTCGACCAACTCAATTCGCTGCTGCAAGTCATGGTTCATTGCACCTTCGCCCATGAGGGAACCGTCGACAAATTCATCGGCGACGCGATTCTGGTGTTGTTCAACGCTCCGCTCGACCAGGCCGATCACACGGTGCGAGCGGCCCGGACCGCAGCCGAAATACAGGCAGGGCTCGAACACCATCCGAGCGGCCTGGCCGTGGGAATCGGCATTCATCGCGGCCAGGCCGTGGTGGGCAGCATCGGCACACCCCAGCGAATGGAATACACTGCCGTCGGCAGCACGGTAAACCTGGCCTCGCGCTTGTGCGGCCTGGCGCAGAGCCGCGAGATCGTGGTTTCAGCCGAGGTGGCCGCCGAGTTGAGCGCCAGCGGCGAATTCGACCTGGTTCCCCGCTCGCCCGTGGCGGTCAAAGGCCTCGAGGGGCAGCAGCAAACCTTTCTGCTTCGCCCCCGAATGAGAGCGCGGCCCGAGGCGCCAGATCGACCCGCCTGAACCGGCCAGAACAACCGTACGCCCGCCCCTTGAGTCGAAACCAACTGAGGCAAACGCCGATGTGGCAACTTGTCAAAACCGGGCTGTTGGGATTCTTTGCGCTTTCCTTCATCGGGGTGGGCATTACCCACTTCACCAACGAGGCCTTCTTTCTCAAGATCATGCCACCGTACATCCCGGCGCACCAAATATGTGTTTGGCTCAGCGGGCTCGTCGAAATCCTGGGCGGATTGCTGCTGCTGGTGCCCGCGACGCGCCGCTGGGGGGCCTGGCTGCTCATCGGGCTTTTGATCGCTGTATTTCCCGCGAACATTCACGTCTATCAGAACCAGCACCTGGTGCCCGCCTCGCCCGCGGCCCACCTGTTGCGATTGCCGCTGCAAGGTGTGATGATCGCCTGGGCCTGGTTTTATACGCGGACCAGCAGTGGGTCGCCTGAACCATCAAGCTCCGGCCCTGGCTCAGGTGCCTAAGTCTCGTTGGCCGGCGGGCCGGATCGGGTTTCCTGCCGCCGGCGCGTGGCCGATCGCTGGGCCGATTCCGCCAAAGCGGGCCCTACGCGGAAATACCGGGCGGTTGACCGGCAGGAACCGGCGGTACTGGTGTTCCCGGCGGTGGAGCAGGCAATTGGTAGCCGGGGGGAATCGCCACCCAACTGGGAATCCACATTCCGCCAAACCAGGCGGGATCCTGGCGCATTTCTCGCGCAAGGGCCTGATCGACCGTCTCGCCTTGTTGGAGAAGCAAAACTCCTGGCGGCCGCATGGCGCCTCCGCCCGATTGCCAAACCGGCTTCCCATCGAGCAGGAAGGTCAGGGTCATCACCTGCGAGACCACCGAGTGCCGCGAGGACTGAAACGAGCCGAAACCTCGGTACTCGATCTCGACTCGTTCTCCTTGCCGAATCGCCGCCTGAAGCTTCAGCCGGCTCTCCTGGGCAACCACCTTCAGGCCAGCCTTGACCAGGTTATTGGTAATCAGATCGATCACCATCTGTCGATCGGGGACGCCCTGAACTTCGATCGAGACCTCCATGCCCGGCCGAACCACGAGCAAATCCTCGGCCTTCAGTTTGGCGGCCTTTTCCCGGGCCGAATCGCTGGGAACCTTCACGGTGGCCAACGCAGGCGGGGCATTGCGCTCTGGCACGTCGACCATCCACAGCGCCCCCCCGGCCAAGACCGCCGGGCTGTCGTGCCGGTTGTTCGACTCGATCGGGATGCGTAATTCCACGTCCACCACGGTGTGCGAGTCGAGCAGGAGCCGGTTGGCGTCGACCCAGTTCAGTCGCTCGCAATGCGTGCTCCCGACGATGGCGAAATCTCGGGTCAGCTCGCGGGAATCAAGATCCCAGACTCGTACCCGGCCCCCCGAGACCATCGCCAGGCGCCGCCCATCGGAGCGCCACGCCAGCCTGCTAAACGGCGCATGCTCGCTGAGGGCCAGGTGCCCCACCTTCTTTCCTGAAAGCGACTCGAGAATCAGTATCCCATCGGGTACGAGCACGGCCAGGTAACGGCGATTCGCCGACAGGGCCGGGCGGGCAAACCCTCCTTCGATCGCCAGCGAATACACGGCTCGGGGAGCCTCGCTGATTTCCCAGAGAATCATTCGGCCTCCGAACGCCGCCGCGGTCAGCAAATGGTCGGCGTCGAGCAATTGTGCCCAATCGACGTCGTTCGGTTTGTTGCCGTGCCCGTGGGGAAACGGAATGAACGCTTTGCGAAACTGAGCCGAAAGACCGTTCAGGTCGAAAACGTGCACCGTGGACTTCCCGCCATGCCCGAAGCGATCTGAAAGCGAAATCAGCCGAGTGCCGTCCGGCGACATATCGGCGGGCCGCTGCCGGGCCAGATAGTCCATCTGGCTCTCCAGCTTGCGCTTCGACCAGTCGAGCAGCATCACGCGCCGGTTCGCTTCTCCCGGACGCGAATTGCCAAAAGGGTTTTTCACCACCACATAGGCACGGGTCGTGGGAGCGATAACGAAAATATCCTCGATCGATTCATGCGGATTCAGGCTCCCCAGCGCCACGCGGGCCAGGGGCGGACTGGTTACCAAGATCGCGTCGGGGCGGTAGCTCCATTCGTCGGTGTGCGTGGTATCGATCACCTCGGCCGACGCCGACTCAACCTCGGTAATCTCAAAGTCGTCGATCGGCACGGCGGCCCCATTCTCCAGCTCGGCCGGATCGTCGAGCCCTTCGCCCGTAAACTCGGCAAGGTACTTCTGATCGGCTTCGCTCAAACGTTTGATGGGAACGCTAACCTCTTTGCCGTCGGCGCGCTTGAGCACCGCCTTGCCGTCGGCCACCCGCAGCAGCGTCGCATCGACGCGAAACTTGCCGCTCGCATCGCTCCAGGTGCGTGGCTTTTCTTGAGCGGCCCGTTCCTCGGGAGTGGAAAACGGATCGCTCGTGGCCGGGCTGGCCTTCTTGGGTGGCAGCGAAATATCGTCGGGTGTGTAGATATGCGGGAAACCGTCGCCCGTGTCGATTCGCGCCCAGCCGGAATCGTTGATGATTTCGACGACGGTTCCGACCTGCCGCTCGTTAAACCGCTCGACGAAAACCTTGTCTCCCACTTTGTAGGGAAAACCACCGTGGCCGCGCTGCGCCAGCGCCGGATCGGCCGTGACGAGCAAGAGCAGAAGCAACCAAACCACGGCACGCGCGATCAACGTTCGCATGTGTGGGCCCCATCCGAAAGAGTTCGTTGCCGGCCGGTTCCGGCAACCCAAGAAGCGCCGCCGATCCGAGGCGATCAGCACGCCGCGCGGCGCGACCGCCAGGACCGTACCCGCGCGTGCGTGAACAAGAGCGCAAACCAAGGGTTGCCGACCCGTTCTTACGCTACCACTGCCCGAGGGGGTCGTCCAGTCTCGCGATTCTCAAGGCACTAGGAATTATCCCGCCACGGGGCGGCGGCCCAAGACGGTCGCGCTGCCCTTGAGGGCGCCTAAGTGCTCGATGAGAAAGCCGGCCAGATCGCCCAGGCTTAAATCGCCGGGCTTGCGGAATTGAATTTTAATTTGGTCGCGGTCGGGCCGGGACCCGTTCAGCTCGCGTGCAGCCCCCAGGTCGGCGATGCGGCCCAGGGCGAACCGCCCCTTGGGGCCCGTCAACACCAGGTCGAGCGATTCCCGCCGCTTGGTGTACAGCGTGGCCCAGGGCTCGGCCTGTTCGGCCACGCGCAAGTGAACCACCTGTTGGCTGTTCCAGAGGAATTCCCCCTGGGGGGCCGTCTTCCGCAACAGTTCGCAAAGCTGTTCCAACAAATCCAGGTCCCAGGCCACTCGCTTCCCGGGCGGAAAGCCCTTGCGCGAGAAGTGCCACTTCTGGCCCAGCACCTTCCAGGGCATCAGGTCGTCCGGGTTTTGTTGGCTCCGTTGGGTGTGCTTGTCGAATCCGGCCACGGCCTGTTCGACGAATTTCCAGAACGCCGGCCGATCGACCTCTTCCCAGGTGTAAACCTGGACCTGAACCTCTTGCCAAGGGCCGCGCAGTTGCTGGCACTTGACCCGGGGCTCCGAGCCGTAGACCGGCAGATCGGGCAGTTCGTTCAGCGGCTTGAGCCCCAGCGCGGCGGTCAACGTTTCGCGGTCGAAGGTTCCCCGGGCGGCGCGGAACTTGAGCGTCAGAAGCCAGGGGTGGCCCGTCATGGCGTGAAAGAACCAGCCGTCGGTCTTCTTCTGGCCGAAGATCTCGACCACGTTGCGCTGACTCCAGTTCGTGGCGCTGAAGCTGCCCAACTCGTGAATGTGGTCGACCACGCGGGCCAGGATGCGCCCGTCCCAATGACACGGCTCGCCGCTGCGCGAAACCCGGTCGCGGGTATGCCACTTCCGGCCGTCCGATTCCCAGGGCATCGGCACGTCGCGCCCCACGTCGCCTAGGTCTTGTTGCTGACGGGCCTTGGCGGCGTGCGCGACCGGATCGAACTTCGCGCGGGGCTGGTGCGGGCCGGCGGCCAGTACGTCGGCCAACAGCCGGGCCGTGTGCGAAACGGGGGCCGCCGCGCCGCGACGCGACTTGCCCCGGGGAGTTTGCCCGCTGGCATGGACCAGGTCCTCGGGGGTGCCCAGCCCCACGATCTGACCGCCGGCGTCTCCGGCCTCGGGGCCCAGGTCGATCAGCCAGTCGGCCGTCTTGATGACATCCAGGTTGTGTTCGATAACCACCACCGTGTTGCCCAGGTCGACCAACCGGTGCAACACCTCGAGCAGCTTGGCCAGGTCCTCGAAGTGCAGCCCCGTGGTCGGCTCGTCCAGCAGGTACAACGTCTTGCCGGTATCGGGTCGGGCCAATTCGGCCGCCAATTTCACCCGTTGGGCTTCACCGCCCGAGAGCGTGGGAGCCGATTGCCCGAGGGTGAGATAATCGAGCCCTACGTCGCACAGGGTCTGCAAAATGCGGCGAATGGCCGGAATGTTTTCGAACAGCTCGAGCGCCCGGCCGCAGGAAAGACCAAGCACGTCGGCAATCGAGTGCCCCCGGAACCGCACCGCCAACGTTTCCGGGTTGTAGCGTTGGCCGCGGCAGGTTTCACATTCGACCCACACATCGGGCAGGAAGTGCATCTCGACGCGAATTTGGCCGTTGCCCTCACAGGTTTCACAGCGACCCCCCGGCACGTTGAAACTGAAACGCCGGGCCGTGTAGCCGCGGAGCTTGGACTCGGGCAATTGGGCGAACAACGCGCGGACGAGCTCAAACGCGCCGGTGTAGGTGGCCGGGTTCGAACTGGGCGTATTGCCCAGCGGCTGCTGATCGACCCGAATTACTTTGTTGATTTGTTCGACACCGAGCAAGGAGTCGTAGCTGCCCGGCACCGTGCTGGCGCGATGCAGCAACCGGGCCAGGCTGTTGTAGAGCACGTCGTCGACCAGCGAGCTCTTGCCGCTGCCGCTCACGCCTGTCACGGCGGTAAGGGCGCCCAGGGGAATTCGCGCGTCGACGTTCTTCAGGTTGTGGTGCCGGGCACCGAGCACCTCGAGCCAACCGCCCCCGGGAGGAAGCGGTTCCGCCGGTGGGGCCTCGCCCTTGCGGCGCGACGCCGTCTTGGCGCCACTGGCCGGCGGCAAGGCCGAGGCCAAGCGGCGATTCGTGGGCACGGCGATCGCCTTCTTGCCGCTCAGATACGGGCCCGTGACCGAGTCGGCCTGGCGAGCCACGTCGGCGGGCTTACCCCGGGCGACCACGCGCCCCCCTTGGGCGCCTGCCCCGGGGCCGAAATCGAGTAATTGATCGGCGCCAGCGATCACCTCACGGTCGTGTTCGACCAAGAGCAGCGTGTTGCCCAAGTCGCGGAGTTTGCCTAGCGCCTTGATCAACCGCTGGTTGTCGCGGGGGTGCAGGCCGATCGTCGGTTCGTCGAGCACGTACAGCACGCCCGTCAGTCCGCTTCCCACCTGGCTTGCCAGGCGAATGCGCTGGGCCTCGCCGCCCGAGAGTGTGGGGGCCGGCCGGGAAAGCGTGAGGTAGTCGAGCCCCACGTCGACGAGAAAATCGAGTCGATTGCGAATCTCTCGAATCAACTCGCCGGCGATCTTTTTCTGCCGCGCATCGGGCTTCCAGCCCCGGAACCACTCGGCCAATTCACCCAGCGGCAACCGGCCCAGGGCGTCGATCGTTTGTTCGCGAAACCGCACCGCCGCGGCATCGTCGCGGAGCCGGCTCCCCAGGCAAACCGAGCACTCGACTTCGCCCACCAGGTGCTCCAACCGCGAGCGGAAGGCGGGCGACAACCGCGAGGCCTCTTCCAGGGCCGGGTAAAGGCCCTTGAACTGAAAGCGGAATTGCGGGTCGGCGTCGGCCGATTTGCGGCCGGGCTGCGGCACATCGATCCAGTCATCGCCGCAGCCGTGAAAAACGATCCGCCGGTGCCGCGCCGATAGCCGCTCGAAGGGCAGATCGAGCGGTACGCCCGTGTGAGCCGCCAGGGCCCTTAACATCGCCTGCCAGAGAGGCTGCTCAGCCTCGGGAAAGAGGGCCACGGCCCCCTCGGCCAGGCTCAGTTGCGGGTCGCGGAGCAAGGCCGCGGGCTGCGCGCCAAGTTGCCAGCCCAGCCCCTCGCAGCCCGGGCACCAACCCAGCGCGCTGTTGAACGAGAAGTGGTGCGGCGCAAGCTGCTCGAAACTGCGACCGCAGCGATGGCAGGCAAAATGCTGGCTGTGAATTTCCACCGTCCAGCGCGGTTCGGGCAGCCGCTCGTCGACCAGGGCCACTTGCACCACACCCCGCCCAAGGGCCAGGGCGCTCTCGACGCTGTCGGCCACCCGGCGGCGGCCATCGGGCCGCACCTGGATGCGGTCGACCACCACTTCCACCTGGTGTTTGCGGCGGCGATCGATCGAGGGGGCTTCGTCCAGCGAATACGTCTGGCCGTCGACGCGGATGCGGGCATAGCCGGCGGCCTTCATCTCTTGCCAGAGCGATTCGTAGCGCTCGCCAACCTGCACTTCCAGAGGAGCCAACAGGTACAAGCGAGTTCCGGCCGGGTAGGCCATGACTTTGTCGATTACCTGGTCGGCGGTTTGCGTTCCCACGGGCAGATCGCACGAGGGGCAATAGGGCTGGCCGAGCCGGGCAAACAGCACCCGCAGGTAGTCATAGATTTCGGTGACCGTGCCCACGGTCGAACGGGGCGTGTGTCCCAGATTCTTCTGTTCGATCGCGATCGCCGGAGAGAGCCCCGTGATCTGTTCGACCAGCGGTTTTTGCATCTGGCTGACGAACTGCCGGGCATAGGCGCTCAGGCTTTCGACGTAGCGCCGCTGACCCTCGGCGTAGATCGTGTCCATCGCCAGCGAGCTCTTGCCGGAACCGGAAAGGCCGCAGCAAACGGTCATCTGATCGCGCGGAATCTCGACGTCGACCCCCTGCAGGTTGTGTTGCCGGGCGCCTTTCACCCGAATCGACCGGGCCAACAGCTCGGCGTTTGCCGCCGCAGGGGCCGGGCGGCGCCGCGGAGTGCGGCGGGGGCGGTCTTTGCCAGCGGCCCGCGACAAGACGGCCGCGAGCGACCGGCCGGTGTGTGAATCGGCGGCCTCGGCCACGGTTTCCGGGGTGCCGGCGATTACCACCTGGCCGCCGGCCGCTCCCCCCTCGGGGCCCATATCGATCAACCAGTCGGCCGTCTTCAGCACGTCCAGATTGTGCTCGACCACCAGCACCGTGTTGCCGGCGTCGACAAAATCGTGCAGCACTTTGAGCAGCAGTTGAATGTCGGCGAAGTGCAACCCCGTGGTCGGCTCGTCGAGCAGATAGAGCGTGCGGCCGGTGCTTTTCTTGACGAGCTCGCGCGCCAACTTAATCCGCTGCGCCTCGCCCCCGGAGAGCGTGGGCGAGGGTTGCCCGAGCTTCAGGTAGTCGAGCCCCACGTCGTGCAGGGTCTGTAACATGCCATGAATGCGGGGAATGTTCTCGAAGTGTTCGAGCGCCTGCTGAATGTCCATCTCCAGCACTTCGGCGATCGACTTCCCCTTGTAGGTTACCTGGAGGGTTTCGCGATTGAACCGCCGCCCTTCGCAGACCGGGCAGGTCACCCAAATATCGGCCAGAAAATCCATTTCGAGCCGATTCGAACCGTTGCCCTCGCAGGCCTCGCAGCGACCGCCGGCCACGTTGAAGCTGAACCGCCCTGGCTTGTAGCCGCGCGCCCGCGATTCGGGCAATTGGGTGTACAGATCGCGGATTTCGTCGAACACCTTGATGTAGGTAGCCGGATTCGAGCGCGGCGTTCGCCCGATGGGCGACTGGTCAATCGCAATCAGCTTATCGAGCTGATCGAGCCCTTCGATTCGGTCGTGGTCGCCGGGGGCACCCAGCCCGCCGTTCAGATCGCGGCGGAGGGCCTCGGAGAGAATATCGTTGACCAACGAACTCTTTCCCGAGCCTGAGACCCCGGTCACGCACACGAACAGACCCAGCGGCAGTTCAACGTCGACATTCTTCAAATTGTTGTGCCGGGCCCCCACCACGCGCAGCCACTCGCGCCGCGGCGGGCGCCGCTGGGCGGGCACCTCGATGCGTTTCTGGCCCGATAGGTACTGCCCCGTCACGCTCTGGGGATGATCGCAAACCACTTGCGGCGGGCCAGCCGCCACCACCATTCCACCGCGAACGCCGGGACCGGGACCGAAATCGATCACGTGGTCGGCCGCCCACATGGTGTCTTCGTCGTGCTCGACCACGATCACGGTGTTTCCCATGTCGCGCAGCCGGCGAAGCGTGTCGAGCAGGCGGTCGTTGTCGCGCGGGTGCAGCCCGATCGACGGTTCATCCAGAATATAGAGCACTCCCACCAGGCCGCTGCCGATCTGGCTGGCCAGGCGAATCCGCTGGGCTTCGCCGCCCGAAAGCGTGGGCGCCGAGCGATCGAGTGTGAGGTAGTCGAGCCCCACGTTGAGCAAGAAACCCAGCCGCCCGCGAATCTCCTTGAGCACCTCGGCCGCGATTAATTGGCCGGTCGACTCCAGCTCGAGTTCCTGGAAGAACTCGATCGCGTCGGAAATGGCCAACTGACAGACCTCGGGAAGCGTCTTGCTCGGCTGCTCGGCGAACCGCGGCGAACGGCTCGTCAACCGCACCTGGCGGGCCTGGGCATTCAGGCGCTGGCCTTCGCAGGTGCCGCAGCGCACGACCCGCATGTACTTCTCGATCTGGCGGCGCTTCATGGCGCTCTTGGCGCCACGGTACGCGGTGAGCAGCTCGGGAATAATGCCGGGAAACTTGCCCCCGTACTTGTGCACGCTGGAGCCGTGTCGCCAGGTAAAGGTGATGTGCAAGTCGCCGGTGCCGTAGAGCCACAGCTTCTGCCAGCGCCGGTCAAGCCGCTTCCAGGGGGTTTCCAGCAGCGTTCCCTCGGGCAGCGAATGCTTGTATTCCAGGGTTTCGGCCACACCCTGAAAAATATGGCGCCGCCAACGGCCCAACTCTTTCCAGGGTTCGATCAGGTCGAAACAGCCCTCTTTGAACGAACGCTCGGGCTGGGTGATCAGCCGTTCGGGATCGATGCTGTAGATCTCGCCCAGGCCGTCGCAGTCCTGACACATTCCCTGGGGACTGTTGAAGCTGAAGAGCTGCGGGCTGGGGGCCTCGAAGCTGAGGGCGCAGTGCGTACACGCGTAGCGGGCACTAAGCTTCAGGTCGCCGACGGGCAACCCGCCATCGGCCGGGGGCACCTCGGCCGCTTCGTCTTCGTCGTCGTCGTCGAGTGGCACCCTTGAGGACCGCGCCGCCGGGGCGCCTGGGGAGGCCGCGGCGGGTTCAACCGCCACGATCAGGTCCCCTTCGCCCAGCTTTTGGGCCGACTCGACCGCCTCGGCCAGGCGGCTCCGGTTGCCCTCGCCCGCCACGAGCCGGTCGACAACCACTTCGATGGCGTGCCGCATCTGGCGATCGAGTTTCAGCTCGTCGGTCAACTGCACGAGCTGGCCGTCGACCCGAGCCCGAACAAAGCCTTGTTTGAGCAGGTCGGCAAACAGGTCGCGAAATTCCCCTTTCTGGTTCCGCACCAGCGGGGCCAGCACCGAAAACCGGGTTCCGGCCGGCAACAGCAGAATGCGGTCGATAATCTGCTCGCGGCTCTGGGCCGTGATCGGGCGGCCACACTGCGGGCAATGGCCTTGCCCCGTTCGGGCGTAGAGCACCCGCAGGTAGTCGTGAATCTCGGTGATCGTGCCGACCGTGGAGCGCGGATTCTGGCCGGCCGTCTTCTGCGAAATGGAAATGGACGGAGACAGGCCGCTGATATGGTCCACGTCGGGCTTGGGCATCTGCCCGAGAAACTGCCGGGCGAACGTGGACAGGCTCTCGATGTAGCGGCGCTGTCCCTCGGCGTAGAGCGTATCGAAGGCGAGCGAGCTTTTTCCCGAGCCACTAACGCCGGTGAGACAAACCAGGCGGTGGCGGGGAATTTCCAGCGCCACGTCGCGAAGATTGTGTTCGCGAGCTCCCTTGATAACGATATCCGAAGCGGGCATCTCGCGGTGGGCCCTGGCGCCAAAGGTCGTCCGTGGCCGGGCGCATCACGGGTCGAGCGTGGCCGGCGAAGACCGGAATTGTAGGCTCCACCCGAGCCCAGCGACAAGGAGAACCCACCCCCCCGCGAGGGACGCGCAAGCGGTTATAATTCTGGTTTCGCCCTGTTTCGAGGGGACAAGGTGCGGGGGCGTTGTATTGCCGGCCGCCCTTTCCCCGCGGCCTAAGCAGGCCAAGAGCGCCAATTCATGGCCGAGGAATTCCAACGCTGGGCCGCCGAGATTCGCCGCCTGGACACTTCCGTCGCACGGCTGGAGTCTGCCGCCGCGCGGCTCCAGTTGCCGTCGCCGGCCCGCCGCGAGTGGCGCGAGCTGTTGGTTCACAAGCTTTCACCCCAGGTGAGCGGCCCCCCCTGGCTGGTCGTGGCCGTGGTCGGGGGCACCAACATCGGCAAGTCGGCCGTCTTTAACCACCTGGTCGGCGAAACCGCCAGCGCGGTCAGCCCGTTTGCCTCGGGCACCAAGCACCCGGTTTGCCTGGTTCCCAAGGGGTTTGCCGATCCGGCCATCCTGGAGCGGCTGTTCGCCGGATTCGAGCTGCGCGCCTGGCACGAGCCGGGCGAAGCGCTCGTGGCCAGCGACCAGCACCGGTTGTTCTGGCGTGTCGGCAGCAACATTCCCCCTCGGCTGCTGGCGCTCGACAGTCCCGACGTGGACTCCGACGCCGAGGTCAACTGGCAGCGAGCCGACCAGATTCGTCAGACGGCCGATGTGCTCGTGGCGGTGCTCACGCAGCAGAAATACAACGATGCCGCGGTGAAACGGTTCTTCCGCAAGGCGGCCGAAGCCGATCAACCCATCGTGGTGGTCTTCAACCAGTGCGATTTGGAGCAGGACGCCACGGCCTGGCCCCAATGGCTCTCTACGTTCTGCCGCGAAACCGGCGCGCAACCCGCGCTGGTCTACGTTTGCCCCTACGATCGGCAGGCGGCTCTATCCGGCAAGCTGCCGTTTTACCCGGTGGGCAGCCAGGGGACCGACCCGGTGGGGCAGTCCACCGAGCTGCGCGAGGCCCTGGCGCATTTTGAGTTCGATGCCATCAAGCTCCGCACCCTGCGGGGGGCGACGCGCCGGGTCGTCGATCCCGCGACCGGAGCGCCAACCTACTTGGCCGAACTACGGCAATGGTCGCTCGAATTCCAACAGGCGGCCCAGGCGCTCTCGGCCGGCCAAATGGTGCGGGCCTACTGGCCCGCCTTACCCGCCCATCGCCTGGTCGACGAGATTCGCCGCTGGTGGGACGGCCAACGCAGCGGTTGGTCGCGCTCGATTCATGGCTTTTATCGCGGGGTGGGAGAGAAACTGTTGGCGCCCGTGTCGCGTGCCTGGCAGGCCATGACCGGGGCCGCGCCCGAAGCCGAAGACCATTTTGCCCAGCGCGAGCGCGAGGTGGTGCTGCGCGCCGTGGAAGAACTGCTTGGCCAGCTCGACCGGCTGGCCCAACTGGGCAACGACCAGCTTCGCCCCCGTTTGCAGACCCTGTTGGGCGGGGCGGCCCGGGTCGAGCTGCTCCGCCGAATCGAGGCCAGCCACGCACAACTGGCGCCCATCGACGACGAATACCGCAGCTTCGTTCACGCCGAGCTCGACGCTTGGAGCCAGCGCAACGCCCGAGCCATTGGCTGGCTCCGATCGTTCGACCACGTATCGGCAATCGCCCGGCCCGCCATTTCGGTCACCCTGGCGGTAAGCGGTTGGGCCGTGGCCGGTAGCCTGGTTCACGACGCCGCCGTGAACGTGGCGGGGCAGTTGGCGACCGAGGCCGCCATCACCGGTGGCATCGCCGGAAGCGGTGAAGTGCTGGTGGGCACAACGGGCGAGGGAATTCGCCGCGCCGCGGGCCAGCTATTTCGCACCCTGCAAGACCGCTACGCACAGCACCGCGCGCAGTGGTTGGCCACCTGGCTCGAGCGCGAGCTGCTCGGCGATTTGCTCAACGATCTACGATTCGGTGCCGAGCTTTGCCAGGGGGCCGACTTCCGCCAGGCCGAACAAGCATTGAAGGCCCTGGACGAACTGGTTTGAATGGCGGCGTGCGGCACGCCGGCCCGCGCGGCGGTCGCTTTCTTTCCCAGCGCTGTCTGGCCGGCTTCCGAGAACCGTCACGGAGAATTGCATGACCGCTTCGCAATCCGGTTGGCAGCCACGGCCTGGCGATGAGCTGGCGGCTCATGCCCAATCGACCGAAACGCTGGCCAAGGCGCTCGGCACCAGCTTCGACCGCGGCCTGAGCCCAGTCGAGGCCGAGCGCCGGCTGGCACAAATCGGCCCCAATCAACTGGCGCACCAGCCCCCGGAAAGCGCCTGGATACGGCTGGCCCGGCAGTTCTCGAGCCTGGTCATTTGGATTCTGATCGCGGCCGCCATCATCGCCGGCGCCATGGGTGAATGGATCGACACCCTGGCCATTTTCGCCATTGTGGTGCTCAACGGCCTGATTGGGTACTTGCAGGAATCGCGGGCTGAGCGGGCATTGGCCGATCTGCAGAAACTCTCGGCTCCCATGGCCAAGGCCCGACGCGACGGCCAGGTACTGAGCCTGGCGGCCAGCGAACTGGTGCCCGGCGACCTGATCGAGCTGGAAGCCGGCGACCACGTACCGGCCGACTCGCGGTTGCTCGTCTCTTATGCAGTGCAATCTGGAGAAGCCGCCCTGACCGGCGAATCGGTGCCCACCGAGAAGCGGGCCGACTCGGTTCTGTCGATCGACACCCCGTTGGCCGATCGTGTGAACATGGTGTACCTGGGCACCGTTGTGACGGCGGGAAAGGCATCGGCCGTGGTCACGGCGACCGGGATGCAGACCGAATTGGGGCAGATCGCGGGCCTGCTGCAATCGCAGCCCCGCCAGCCTACGCCGCTCGAGCGCCGCTTGGAAGAGCTGGGGCGGCTGTTGGTCATCGTCTGCTTGGCGCTCGTGGCGATCATTTTCACGCTTCAGGTGATGCGCGGCGGCCGACTGCTGGAAGTACTGTTGTTGTCGGTCAGCCTGGCCGTCGCCGCCGTGCCCGAGGGATTGCCCGCCGTGGTCACTTTGGCGCTGGCCATCGGGCTGAGCCGAATGGCCAGGCGCCAGGCCCTGATTCGCAAACTTCCGAGCGTGGAAACCCTGGGGTGCGTCACCGTGGTCTGCTCGGACAAGACCGGGACCCTGACCCGCAATGAAATGACCGTTCGCCGCGTGGTAACTGTCGAGGGCCAGTACGACGTAAGCGGATCGGGCTACGCCCCGGAGGGCGAGATTCGCCTTGCCGCGGCCCCGGATGCGCCGGCCGCGGACAAAGGTTCTGCCGCGCTAGAAAATCCGGAACTAAGCCGCCTGGCCGAGATTGCCGCGGGCTGTAACGACGCGCGGCTTATCGGAGATGGTTCGCCGGATCATGCCTGGCGGATTCTGGGTGATCCGACCGAGGGTGCCTTGCTGGTGTTGGCACGCAAGCTGGGTGTCGCCGACCCCCTGGCCGACGGCAAAATCGAAACCGAGCTGCCCTTCGACAGCGAGCGAAAGGCGATGTCCGTGGTCGTGGCCTGGCCCTCGGGACAACGCCGCCAGTGGACCAAGGGGGCTCCCGAGGTGGTGCTGGAGCGGTCGCGGGCGGAGCTTGCCGGCCAAGTGGAGCGACCACTTACGGCCGAGCGCCGCCAAGAGCTGTTGGCAGCCAATCGGGCCCTTTCTCAACAGGCGCTGCGCGTGCTGGCACTGGCCTATCGCGACAATCCTCCGACCGACGAAGAAACCCTGGAGTCGGATCTGGTCTTTTGTGGACTGGTGGGCATGATGGACCCCCCGCGCGACGAGGTGCGGGCCGCGATTGTCGATTGCCACCGAGCCGGCATCCGCCCCGTGATGATTACCGGCGACCATCCCGAGACCGCGCTCGCCATCGCCCGCGAGCTGAAACTGGTGCAACCGCACGACCAGGTGCGTACCGGAACCGAGCTGGACCGAATGAGCGACGAGCAACTGGCCGAGGCCGTGACGAACACGAGCGTGTATGCCCGGGTTTCGGCCGCGCACAAACTGCGAATCGTCGAAGCCTGGAAATCGCGCGGCCAGGTCGTGGCGATGACCGGCGACGGGGTGAACGACGCCCCCGCCGTGAAAGCGGCGGATATCGGCATCGCCATGGGCATCACCGGCACCGATGTTACCAAAGAAGCTTCGGCGATGGTGTTGCTGGACGACAATTTCGCGTCGATTATGCACGCCGTCGAAGAGGGGCGGGGCATTTTCGACAACATTCAGAAATTCGTCACCTACTTGCTTTCCTGCAACGCGGGCGAGGTCTGTTTCATGTTCTTTGCCTCGCTGATCGGTTGGCCTGCCCCGCTCCTGGCGATTCAAGTGTTGTGGATCAACCTGGTCACCGACGGGCTGCCGGCGCTGGCCCTGGGCATGGAACGGCCCGAATCCGACGTGATGCATCGCCCGCCCCGGCCACCGCGCGAGCCCGTGATTACGGCGGCCCGGGGGATGCGAATGTTCCTGAATGGCCTCTTGTTTGCGGCGGTCACCACGGTGGCCTTCTGGTGGGTCTACCGGGGCCAGGGCGAAAACCTGGTCGCGGCCCGCTCGGCCGCTTTCGCGGTGATGGCGTTTTCGCAATTGGCGTTCGCTTTCGCATGTCGTAGCGAGAACCGCACCTTGCCCCAACTGGGGTTGTTCTCGAACGGCTGGCTGCTGGCGGCCATTGGCGCTTCCGCGGCGCTGCAAGGGGCCGTGATGATCTGGCCGCTCGGGCAACGTGTGCTGGGAACCACCGATGTGCTGCACGAACACGGAGGGCTGATTGCCCTGCTCTCGCTCGCCCCCGTGACTTTGGTGGAAGCCTACAAGTTGCTCCGCTGGGCCCTGTTTGGCGCGGGGCTCAAGGCTGGTGACCGACCAGCCGCGTAAACAAATCGCTGAGCTGCCGCGCCCGATCCGACCAAGAAAACTCGCGAATCCGGACCATGCCTCGTTCGACCAGGCGGGCCCGAAATTCTCGGTCCTGATGCAACCGAATCACCGCCTCGGCGAACAAGTCGGCCCGGTGCGGCTCAACCAGAATGCCCGCGTCGCCGACAAATTCAGTTCGCGGTGCAATGTTGGACCCGACGGCAATGCACTTGCGGGCCATGGCCTCGATTCCTGGTAGCGGACCCGCCTCGAGCACGCTCGTGGCCAACAGGCACAACGAGCGGCGAAACAAGGCGTCGAGCTGGGCCTGATCGCAGTAGCCGCACCAGTTGAGCCGGTCGGCCACGCCCAACTGCCGTGCCAGATCGTGCAGCGGCTGCCAACTGCCGCGGCCGTCGCTGCCGGCGATGCTCAGGTTCCAAGGCACCTCAGGCCGCCGCTCTACGAGCTCGGCCAGGCAGCGAATGGACGTCTCATTGTCTTTGTGCGGATTGGCACTTTGCACGCTGAGCAGGTTGGCCCCGCGCCCCTGGGGGTCGTCGGCGACCTGGGGGGCTAAGGCGATCAGTTCTTCGTCCACGGCGTTGCGCACCACGAGATAGCGGCCGCCCCGGTCGGGGACGAACCGCTCGGCCTGGCGGCGAAGAAAATCGCTGACAAAGATATTGGCCTCGGCCTTGCGCAGGGCGTGTCGGGCCAGACGATCGCGCACCCGATTGCCCAGGCCGGACGGCGGCGAAAAACCCAGATCGGGCGTGATGAATCGCCACACATTGTGGTGGTGAACCACCTGCGGACAGGGAACGCGAAACAGGTAGTGGTTATTCGTCAGCAGTACGTCGGCGCGCCGCCGCAGCTCGCGACCCAACTGATAGTGCTCGAAGAAAAATCGCCGAGCACCCGACTGATCGAGACCCCTTACCCACTGGCAGTCGGCCGCTTCAGTGGCCCGCACGGCGGCCAAGGTTTTTGCGTCGGCCGCGAGAACGGTGATTTCCAGCGGAGCTTCGAGCCGCTTCCAAGCGCGCAGCAACCCGACCAGCACGGTGAGCCCGCCGCCGGGCCGCGTAGGAATGGCATTAATGAAAAGCCGAACCACAGAGCAACTGATTCCCCGGCACCCCAGCGTCCGGCCCCTTTGGAACCCGTGCTTCGCTGTTCACGGAAAGAACAAGACTACCACGCCCGGCGACGCCAAGCGAGGCGGACAGGCGAGCGACGGACTTGCGCCGCACGAATGCATCGTCCCGGGAGTATCACGAAGCGACTATCCGGGGACGGCTTCGCGCCGGGCCGCCATTTCCAGAAGCTCGTCGGCTCGTCGCATGAGCCAACTGGTCGAGGTCTCGTCCGGCGCCGTGGGCTCTTCCGCGGCGCGGAATCGACCGTGACAGTGTTGGCACACCACCGAACGCCCGAGATACTCGACGCGTATCTCGAGCTTACGGCCGCAGGTGGGGCAATCTTGCACGAAATAGGTGGCACTGGACATGGCGGTATTTCCTCCTACCGACTGTCGCCACGGCAGCATGAGGATGGCATCCTAGGCGACGGGCCGCTCACTTGGCAACTGAACTCTGGCCAAAGCCGGCGGCAACTTCCTTTCGCCGCCACGGGGGCAGTGGCCCTAGTGACCGTGCAAGCGGCCACAATTCCCAGACGAGCACCGCGCGGAGAAGGTTCGAACGAAATTCGCGCCCGGGGGCGGAAAACCGCACGCACCGCTTGAAATGGGCGTCGCGAAACGAGCTATTAACCGTTATTGTAAAACGGGTTACGACCAGAGTCCGCCACCGATCCCTGAGCGCCGCCGGGGGACGAATATCGGGAAACTCACCAGGCCGCCCCCCCCCTTGCCAAGGACCAACAGGATCGCCGCGGGGGGGCGTTTGGATGATCGATCGGGCTGCGGTGGTTCGACTCCACCGCCCGGGGTGGCCGGCTTATGCCGGTGTGTCGTCGATCCGAATTTCGTACTTGTCGAGCAGCCGATACAGGCTGCGTCGATTGACTCCGAGTGCCCGTGCCGTACGCGATTTGTTGCCCCGCTCACGCCGGAGCACTTCGAGAATGTGGGCTCGCTCGATGGCGGCCAACTCGTCGCGGGCAGGCGGCGGCGCGGCCGCGAAGCCCGACGCGCCTCCCGCCGCGGTGATTTCACCCGGCAGATCTTGCAATCGCACCACGTGGCCGTCGGCCATGATTTTGGATCGCTCGAGCGCGTTAATGAGCTGGCGCACGTTGCCCGGCCAGGTGTAGCGCTCCAGCGCCGCCAGGGCCGCCGGTTCGATTTCCCAATCGGCTCCCAAAAATCGCGAGACCAACAGGGGAATATCGCCGGCGCGTTCGCGCAGCGGAGGCAGATGCAGCGACATCACGTTGATGCGATAGAACAAGTCCTCACGGAAACGGCCCGCCTGCACTTCGTCTTCCAGCTTCCGATTCGTGGCGGCGAGCAGCCGCACGTGCACGCGCTGCTCCTTGAGCGAACCGATCCGCCGCATCGAACCGTCTTCGAGTACCCGTAGCAGTTTGGCCTGAAGCGCGCCGGCCATTTCGCCGATTTCGTCGATAAACATCGTGCCGCCATCGGCCACTTCGAACAGGCCCGGCTTGGCGCTCACCGCGCCGGTGAAGGCGCCCTTTTCGTGGCCAAACAATTCACTTTCCAGCAGCGTTTCCGGCAGCGCAGCGCAATTGATCACCACGAGCGGCTTATTGGCCCGCCGGCTCGCGCGGTGCAGGGCTCGCGCGACGAGCTCCTTGCCGGTGCCGCTTTCGCCTTGAATCAGAATCGCGTTTTCGGTCGGACCGGCGCGCTGAATAATGCGAAACACCTCCTGCATGGCCGGCGATTGACCGATCATTTCCGACTTGGGCTGACTACGCTCAATCAAGGTGCGAAGCTGCAAGTTCTCCTTGGTCAGTTGGCGCCGTTCGTAGGCCTTTCGGATCAGCACCTCGAGCTCGGCCAACGGGAACGGCTTGATCAGGTAATCGTAGGCGCCCCCTTTCATGGCCGTGACCGCGGTCTCGACCGTCGCCTGACCAGTCAAAAGCACGACCTCGATTTCAGGGTTCGAGGCCTTGATTCGCTCCAACAGCTCCAAGCCCGAGAGGCCCGGCATCACCATATCGACGATGGCCACGTCAATGGCCTGCCGCTCGATGAGCCCGAGCGCCTCGTCGGCGTCGGCCGCTTCTGAGACGCGATAGCCGCGGCGGAGAAACCGTCGCACGACGGTGCCACGAAAGTCGGGGTCGTCGTCGACCACCAACAGCCCAATGGCCTCAGTCGTCGGTTCCGAGGGGGCGGAGACCGCCGACTCGTGCCCGCCCGACCCAGAGGAGCCGAGTCCACCGTCTGCCACGGTGTTGGATCGATCGATTTCAGAGGGCGCATGGATCACGGCTGAAAACCTCTCGCCCGCGAATTCACGAATTTTTCGAGAACTCTGGGTTCAAAAAGCCCTGGGGTCGAACTCGAAGTCACCACGTCGACGGCCCAACGAGAACGCCCCGCAATGTTTCGAGGAACTTCTTCCCGCGCTTTGCTGCGTTCTCAAGAGCAATCTGCGTGCCGATCGTACTCACCCATAAGGCGATCGGTGAACCTAAACCATTGTGGGCGCAGACCATGCTTCAACGTGTGGGCCCCCGCTCTGGCAATGCCCGAGGATGTTGAAGCCCGATCATTCGAGCCACCCGAGGGCCCGAGCCTAGCTACCCTACTGTCGGGTGGATATCGCCGGGTTCGGCCGCCTGGGCGAATGAAGAAACCTGCCGCTCACCTTGTGCGATATCCGCACGAGGCGTGCGAATTCGCACGGACAGGAGTATAACGTTAGCAGTTGCCGCAAGGGGGCGCACAGGCCCACCAAAACTCTCAATGAGCGGGCTTTGCCGCTGCGGGAACCGCATTCGGCATCAAGGAGCGAGCGAGCGCCGCCGGTGTGCTCGGACCCCCGATCATCGGGGTGGGGCGCCCGAATCTCAGTTCCAGGCTGCCGCGACAAGAGCAACTTCCGGCTCCACCGGACCGGGGTCTGCCGGCTTGGCACCCGACTTGCACGGCGGAGGGGCTAGCGGCACCCGGGGGCGGTGGCCGCGAAGAACGGGGAAAGCGATTCCAAAAAACGTGGCGTCGGCCGTCTGCCTGGGCGGCCAGGGCGCCCGCTATTCGAAGGGAGCGTGCGTCATGCAGGCCAAGACGATCCTCTTTCCCACCGACTTTTCTTCGCTCAGCGATGCGGGCTTGCAGCACGCGGCTTCGCTGGCCCGCGAGTCGGGCGCCAAGCTGCTCATTTTGCATGTCGAAGAGCCGCCCGCGGCCTACGGTGGCGGCGAAATGTATTACGGCATTCCCGAACCGAATCGCGATGCCTTGATGAGCATGCTTACGGCGGTGAAACCCAATGACGCTGGCGTGGCCTACGAACATCGCCTGGTGGTGGGTGACCCGGCGACGGAAATTGTCGAGACCGCCAAGCAGGTCGGTGCCGACATGATCGTGATGAGCACCCACGGCCGGACGGGGCTTAGCCGGCTGCTCATGGGAAGCGTGGCCGAGGCCGTGGTTCGCCGCGCGCCTTGCCCGGTTTTCAGCTTCAAGCCGACGCAACCCGCCGAGGCGGCCCACTGAAATCGTCGCAATCGATGGGGGGCGAAACGTGAAGCGGGGTACACAGTCAGGCCGCCGTCAGTTTTTGTAAGGCCGCGAGATAATCTGGGAGGGACGACCGAAAGGGCGTGGTTCACCGATTCTCAACACAACCCGTGGGGGGAGGTGCTCCGATGCAGGTCTACGATCGTTGGTGTCGGCTACAGGTAAGCGAGGTGATGTCGCGCGAGGTAATTAGCGTTTCCTCGCATGAAACGTTGCCCCGAGCGGCCAGTCGGTTGCTAGACCATAAAGTGACGGCCGCGCCCGTGGTGGACGAATTGGGCCATTGCGTGGGCATTCTCTCGGGCAGCGATTTTCTCAGGCTCGCCTCGCGGGGGGGAATCGAGGCTCTCTCCAAGAATCGGCTTCACCGGGCGGGTGACTCGGCGGGCCCTTCCGAGAGCTGGCACTCCGAGCTTCCGGCCGAAGAACTGGTCGCCGACCACATGTGCCCGGCGCTGCAGACCATTCATTGGCGCGACACGCTGGCGCATGCGGCCCGTATTTTGCACTGGGGACAATTGCATCGCTTGCCGGTGCTGGACGACGAGGGTCGGATAGTGGGGCTGCTGTCGTCTCACGATCTGCTAGGCGCGTTGCTTCGCCTGGCCGGAGACGAACAGTAGACTTTCCTGCCAGGATCCGCGGTCGCCCGATTCCCAGGGCCATGATTACAAGGCCGCCGTGCGCCATGCTGCTCGGCTGGCCGGACGCGCAAAACGGAGGATTGTCGAACCATGAAACGCATCGCAATTGCAGTCGTCGTCTTCGGCTGTCTGGGCGCCTGGTGGGCCGAAGCCCGGCAGCGCGACGAAGTGAGTGAGTTCATGCGGCTGAAGCTCGACCACTCGCAACGGGTGCTCGAGGGCTTGGCGCTGGAAGACTTTCAAATGCTGGCCAAGCACTCGCAAGAAATCAGTCTGTTGAGCCAAGCTTCGAGTTGGCGAGTCTTGCAGACCCCCGAGTACCTGCAGTATAGCGCCGAGTTCCGCCGCACGGCCGATGCCCTGACCGAAGCGGCTCGCAACAAAAATCTCGATGGTGCCGCCCTGCGGTACGTCGACCTGACTTTGAAATGCGTCAACTGCCACAAATACGTTCGCGGTGTTCGCGTGGCGTCGTTGGACGACTAGCTCCTGGTGCCGGGGGTCAATCGTGAACCGCACTTTTCCTGGTGCTCGCCTCGGCCAGCGAGGGGGCAGTCCGGTCGAGCGCCGATGGCCCAAATCAAGAATCGCCTTCGACAACTCGAATCGGAGCATAGCCCCCGAGCGGTCGCCGCGCGGTTGGCCGCGGCGAATTCGCACAGCTACCTGGGCGACTTCGTCCTGGGGGCAATCGACGGAACGGTGACCACGTTTGCCGTCGTGGCCGGGGTCGCCGGGGCGCAGCTTTCGCACGGAACCGCCATTATTCTTGGCCTGGCCAACCTGCTGGCCGACGGGTTCAGCATGGCCGTCGGCAATTATCTCAGTGCCCGATCGACCGCCCAGGTGACCGAGCGGGCGCGCCGCCAGGAAGAGTTTCACATCGACCTGATTCCCGAGGGAGAGCGGGAGGAAATTCGCCAGATTTTTGCCGCCAAGGGTTTCGATGAGCCGCTGCTCAGCCAGATTGTCGACACCATCACGGCCGACCGACGCCGCTGGGTCGACACCATGATTACCGAAGAGTGCGGGCTGAGCTTGGAAACACGGCCAGCCTGGCGCGCGGGGCTGGCTACGTTCGTCGCCTTCACGCTGGTCGGTTTAATTCCCCTGATTCCCTATTTCCTGCCCTGGCCGCTTTCGGCCGAACAAACTTTTGCCGTTTCCAGTTTGGCCACGGCTCTGACCTTTGCCTGCATCGGCGCGGCCAAAGGCTACGCTCTCGAGCGATCGCTCTTTCGATCGTCCATGGAAACGCTGGCCGTCGGCACCCTGGCGGCAACACTGGCCTACGTCGTGGGGGTGCTATTGCATCGCCTGGCGGGCATTCAGTAGCCGCCCGCCGGCGGCATGCGTACGCTTGGCGGACGCCGAATGCCGCGGGAAAAAGAAACCGGCCGCGATGCTCGATCCCGGTTCTAGCCCGCCGATCCCCCGCCGAGATAGACATAGTGCGCCGGCTCGCGCAGGAAGCGATCCCGGGCAGCTAGCGAGACGAACCAGAACGATTGCCCGCCGTATTCAAGTTCCGCGGCGGCCGAGGCTTTGGAAAAGCGCACCCCGCACACCGGGTCGGTGGCCAGCACGGGGGCTTGCGTCCGTTCGACGAACGACACGCGGAGGTAGCTTTCATAGAACTCGGCCAGCCGCTGCTCGAACCAATCGACCAGCCGCGCCCGGGGAACCCGCCGCAGCGAAACCCGTAGCTCCGTGGAACGCTCGGCCCGCAGAAACGTGGGTGTGAACTCGCGATCGACTAGCAGCAACAGATGCTCGATCACCGCGTCGTGAGCCAACCGTACCTGGCATCGGGCCGTGATCGGGGCCGAAGGTGTCCAGGGAATCTCGAGCAGCACCTGGTCTCCCGATTCGCGGCTGGGCGCAGTGACGCGGGCACCGGCAATGTGCGAGGCCAACCGCTCGACCCTCGGCAACACCACTCCGCGAGTCAACTCGGCCGCCAGGGCATGAAAGCGGGCATGGCGTTCGTTGAGTTGCGCCGGGCTGATTCCACGGCGCTGGCCATGTTCGGCCAGGCGTCGCTCGGCCCGGGTACTAAGCGTGGTAAGCCGTCGCTGGAAGGCGGCGAGTGATTCCATAAGTTGGGTTCCGGACTTTCAAGCCGGTGGGTTGCCCCTGGTTGCTTGGGTCCGGCGACACCGCAACGCGCGGGCGTGGGCCTGAAACCACCGAGCTTACTCGGGGAGCGCGCGCCGCGGGGGTCGCAAACCAGGGGTTTTGGCTTCCCGAGCCCGGCGGCCGTATTCTACGATACGCACACGCGAAAAACCCCCAGCGGCTTTCCCACGTAACCAATCGATCTGGCCCCCCGCCCGAAGCGAGCTTATGGCCAACCACCGCAAGCGAAAACGCCGGCTGCGATTCGATCGACGGACTCCGCCAGGAGCTACGCCGGGAAGCGTGGTGGTCGACCCGCACGCGCGGCTGCCTCGGGTGCAAGTATTCGCCTATCGGGGTGAAGAGCTTCTAGAGAAGCAGGTCACCAGTCTCGACGAGCTCGCCCCGTTGCTGGCCGGCTACGACGTTACCTGGGTACACGTCGACGGCCTGGGCAGCGCGGCCATGATCGAGCGTTTGGCCAAAATCTTTCATTTGCATGCCCTGGCGATGGAAGACGTGGTGAACCTGCATCAGCGGGCCAAGGTGGAGCATTACGATCAGAACCTGTTCGTGGTCGCCCGCATGCCCCGCCCGCTGGAAGCGCACCCCGACACCGAGCAGCTCAGCCTGTTTCTCGGCCCTAAATACGTCCTGACACTGGCCGAGGATCCGGGCGACTGCCTTGATCCGATACGGCACCGCCTGCAACAGAGCGGCGCCCAAATTCGGCAGACAGGCGCCGACCACCTGGCCTATGCCATTTTGGATACGGTCATCGACCATTACTATCCGCTGCTGGAGGAGCTGGGCGATCGGCTCGATGCGCTCGAGGACCGCGTGCTCGGCCAGCCTTCGACCCAAACGCTGGTCGAGATCCACCAATTCAAGAAAGACCTGCTGGTGCTCCGGCGAGCCATCTGGCCGCACCGCGAGGCAATCAATTCCCTGATTCGCGACCCGACCCCCCTGGTCTCGGCCGAGGCTCGGGTCTTTCTGCGCGATTGCTACGACCACGTGGTGCAGATCATGGAATTGGTCGAAGCCTATCGCGAAGTGGGGGCCGACCTGCGCGACGCCTACTTGTCGAGCGTCTCGAACCGCATGAACGACGTGATGCGGGTACTGACCGTGATCTCGACCATCTTCATCCCGTTGACCTTTATGACCGGCGTGTACGGGATGAATTTCGACCCCGACGCTGGCCCCTGGAATATGCCCGAGCTACGCTGGCCTTGGGGCTACGCCCTGGTCTGGGGAGCGATTGCCCTGGTGAGCGCGGGCATGGTCTACTTCTTCTGGCGACGCGGCTGGCTGCGCCCGTTTGCGCCCAACGAGGTGTTGCGCGCCAGCAACGCCGCTCTCAGCGACGAGAATTCGCCGCCCAAACCCTAGGTTCCTCTCGGGGGCGGCTAGCCCGGGCTACCCAGGAAATCGAGCATGGAACCCTCCGAGGCCCGCCAGTTCGAAGACTTGCTCGATCAGGCTCGGCGGGGGCAACCGGCCGAGCGCGACCGGCTGTTCGCCGCTTGTCGCGATCGTTTGCTATTGGCCGCCCGGGGCGAGTTGCAGTCGCGCCTGCAAGCGAAGGTGGATCCCTCCGACCTGGTGCAACAGACTTTGCTCGAAGCGCATCGCGACTTTGCCCGCTTCCAAGGCGAAACCGCCGCCCAATGGTGGAGCTGGTTACGTTCGATCCTCGACCGCAACGCGGCCGACGTGGTTCGCGCCTACTTGGGAACCGCCAAACGGCAAGCCGGCCGCGAGGTAGCCTTTCGACCGGCCGGCAGCGACAGTCGGGCGCCCGGCGCAGCCCCCGAACCGGCCGCCGACGACGCCACCCCGAGCCAGCAAGTAATGCTCGACGACCGCCAGCGGCGATTGGCGCTGGCGATCGAACAATTGCCTGCCGATTACCGCCAGGTGATCGAGCTGCGCAACTTGCAGCGGTTGCCCTTCGACGAAGTGGCCGAGCGGATGGGGCGCTCGCGACCGGCCGTGCAGATGCTTTGGGCCCGCGCTCTGAAGAAACTGCAATCCCAATTGGGCGACATCTCTTGGGGTACCTGACCGATGCGGTCCGCGGTGGGAACTTGCCGGTGAACGAACCGACGGATGAACCGCTGCCGCCCGAGGTGGAACGATTCCTCGATCGTTTGCAGCGCGGCGAACAACCCGACCCGGCCGCGCTCTTGGCCGACCATCCCGAGTGGGCCCCCCTGCTCGACTGTCTGATTCAGCTCGACGGGCTGGCTGGCCGCGTTGCCGGCGAAACGCCACCGCTGGCGGACTCTGAGCCGTGCGCTGATTTCGGTGATTACGAGCTGCTCGAAGAGATTGGCCGCGGCGGAATGGGGGTGGTCTTCCGGGCACGCCAAAAACGGTTGGGCCGCATCGTGGCGCTCAAGATGGTGCTGGCCAGTCGGCTGGCGTCGCCCGAGAGCCTGGCGCGTTTTGCCCTGGAAGCTCAGGCCGCCGCCCGGCTTCGGCATCCGCAAATTGTCAGCGTCTACGATGCGGGGCAACGGCACGGCCAGCACTACTACGCCATGCAGTACGTGGCCGGCAGCGACCTGGCCCAATTGGCCGCCGCCGGACCGCTCGACCCGAAGCAAGCCGCGCGGACGATGGCCCTGGTCGCCCGAGCCGTGCAGTACCTGCACGAGCAAGGCATCGTGCATCGCGATCTGAAACCCTCGAACATCCTGCTCGACGAAACGGGCAATCCCCAAGTGGCCGACTTCGGCCTGGCCAAGCTGATCGCCGAAGGCACGGACCTGACCCAGTCGGGCACCATCGTGGGCACGGCGGCCTACATGGCTCCGGAGCAAGCTCGCGGCGGGCGCCGCGAAGTGGGCCCCTCGGCCGATGTTTATAGCCTGGGCGCGATTTTGTTCGAGCTACTCACCGGGCGACCCCCCTTCGAGTCGGCGGCACCGCTCGATGTGCTCTTGCAACTGCTGGGAAGCGAACCGCCGCAACCACGCCAGCTCAATCGCCGGATTCCCCTCGAGCTGGAACTGATCGTGCTGCACTGTCTGGAGAAAGCGCCGCGCGATCGCTACCGGTCGGCGGCGGCCCTGGCCGACGACCTGGAGCGGTACCTGCGGGGCGAGCCGTTGGAAGTGCGCCCCGCCGGCTGGGGCGCCCGACTGCTGCGCTGGGCCCGTCGCGAACCGGCGCTCGCCGGCCGGTTCGCCGCTGGGGGGCTGTTCTACCTGGTTCAATTGGCGAACCGGTATTATTTCTACCGGGGCGACGAGGAATTCGCAGGGTTTCATCGCAGCGTAAGCCTGCTCACGCTTTGCTGGATGATTGCGTCGGTGTTGTGCCAGGTGCTGGTGCGCCGCCCCCGTTGGAAACTCTATGGCCCGTTGGCCTGGACCCTGATCGACTGCTCGGCCCTGGCCAGCATGTTGGTGTTGGCCAACGGTCCGGCGAGCCCGCTGGTGGTGGTGCTGCCGCTCTTGATCGTGGGGTCGGGCCTCTGGTTTCGCCCTCGGCTGGTCGCCACGGTTACCGCGGCCACAATGGCCATTTACCTGGGCCTGGTGGTTTATTTTCGCTGGCATCGCACGGCAGTGCTGGTTCGGTATCCGCTGGGCTACGACCACCACGCCATGTTCCTGCTCTGCATGCTCGTATCCGGCCTGGTCACCGGCTTCTTGACCTGGCGCATCCAAGGTCTGGGGCGTCGCCTGGACGGTTCGGACTGGAAGTAATTCGGCGGGGCAAGCAGGCCCAGACCGGCGTCATTCGCGAGCTAGTCGCGGGGGGCCGTCAACCACGCAGGCGCAAATCAGGCCGGGTTGGCGGGGGGCAGTGGACGATAGCCCTCGTCGCGCATTTTACGCTGTAGCCACCAGTCGGGCCGCAGCGGCTCGTCGAAAACCGGGTGCGGTTTTCCCAGCCCGGCAAGGTGGGCGAATTGCCCTTCTTCAATCGCCCGGCGAAGTTTGTCCTCGGCCACGATCTCGATGGCCAGGTCGCCGAAGGTGGGTCCACTGCCGCTCATGAATCGGCCCCCGCGATGATTGTCTGTCGCTCCGATTGGGTCGCCGCGGTCGACGAGCCCGCGGCGGGCAGGTTTTCCGGCGCCGGCCGCTGGACTGCCCAGTAAATGCCCTGAATCAGCAGCCGGCGCACCGGCTCGAGCTTCCAATCCTCTTGGTGACCTAGCGAGGTATAGAACGATCGGCCGCCGTCGATCCGCTGAAAGGTCCAGGCCACGGGCTCGGGCGGAGTGCGCCCCTCGACGCGGCCCATCATGAGCACCTCGGTCCCCGAAACCAGGGGCGAAACCTTGTATAGCCAAGAAGCCACCCCAAACTCAGCAGGGTCGATGCCCCGAAGTATCGGATGCCCGGCCGCTGCAGCCAGAACCTGCACCCGGGTGGCCGGCGAGACTTTGTTGCCGTGATGTCCGTGGTAATTGCCTCCCAGCACCAGGGGGTCGAAATCGGGCCAGGCCGCGTGCCCCGCGGGAATCGCCTGATCTTCTCGGGCCGCAAAGGCGTGGCTGGCCGTGCGAATTCCCACCACTGGTTTGCCAGCCTTCACATAGCGCAGCACGGGCTCGAGCTGCTCGCGCGGCAAAATGCGGCGGCGCACGCTGAACAGGGCCACGTCGGCCTGATCGAGCACTTCCAGTCCGGGAATCGAGTGTTTGGAATCATCGGCTCCATAGACCAGGCTCAGACGAAAGTCGGGCCCCAACTGTTCGAGTAACAGTGGCGGCAGTGTGCGCTCGGTTTCGTATTCGTCCTCGGCCATCACCGCCACCAGGTGAGGGCGATCGTCGGCTGAGAAACGAAAGGGTTCGCCCCCCAACAGGTCGGCGCTGGTTACCGTGGGGCACCAGTACTTTTCGATATGCTCGACAACCAGGTCCGTGCCCGTGAAATGACTTACCCGGGGTCGCCTGCGCGAGTTGTACATGGTGTCGGTCAGATCGCGCATCAACACTACTTTTTGTCCGAGCTTGATCATTTGCCGAATGGCGAACGACCGCCCCAACACACACATGTTGGTATGCACGCCCATCACGATGACCTGGTCGATGCCTCGCTGCCGCATCAGATAATAGGCCTCGGCCGAGTCGGTAACCGCGTCGCCCGGTTCGATCTCGAGCGTGGAAATCTGGCGGGTCCAGGGGTGCCCCTGGGCACATTGTGGCTGGCAATCGCAGCCGCCATCGGAATCGTCGATCGGCAGCGGACCCTCGTGCTCTCGATCGAGCGCGCACCAGCCGGCCAGCGGGGTGCCCCCCGCGACAGGCGGCGCCGACTGGGCCAACTGCCGGGCCGGGGTTCCCTCGTAAAACTTGAGCGTGTCGCTCGGGCAGTGAATGATGAGCACGCCCCGCTCGCGAGCGGCGCGCAGCACCTGGTTCATCCGCCCAGCCATTTCAGCCACGCGCCGCGTGGCTCCGGCGCACCAGTGCTGGTCCCACATGTCACTAACCACGATCGCGGTCTTTGCGGCCTCCCAACGCGTGGGGTGCAAGACGGTGTGAAACCGCTTGCTGCCGGGCGAGGTTTCTTGGCGGGTCCGCAGCGTCAACTCGAGCGCCGCGGGCTCGCCGGTCGCCACGGTCGCCGATGCCGGCCCCACACAGGCCGAAAACAAGAATGCCAAGCGAACTACCCGAGAACCTTGGTACCAAGCGGCGCGATGATACATGGTGGTCGATAAGCTCCTGGAGCGGCCTGAATCCGCGCGGGCGTACGCTGTCGCCAGTGTATCAAATCCGCACAGGCAACACGCCTGCGATCGCCGCACGGAGAACCGCCGCACGGAGAACCGCCGGGCGGAACCAGGTCGCCCCGGGCAATCTACTCTAGGCCCCCAGCCCTCCGCTCGATTAGGCTACGCCCGGGCGGCGCATCGAGGGCGACGTCGCCAGAGAGTCGACCTCGCCGGAATCCGGGCGATGGGGCCCATCGCTGTTCGACCGCGCCGCCGCACTGCGTCAAAACCAATCCATCGGGGGAGGTAAGAACCATGCGTCTGAATCGCCTTTTGCCAATCGCGCTCTTGGCCCTGGCCGGGATATGCGTTACCGGGTGGACGCTGCTCAGGGCCGACGACGAGAAGCAGCCCGACAGCTTCTGGATGGCCAAGAAGCTCGAGCACTCGCAGCAGGTGCTCAGCGCGCTGGCGGTGGAGGATTTCGCGGCCATTCAAACGAATGCCGAGGCGATGACCCGGCTCAGCCGCCTGGAGGGGTTCGTGCGCCGGGCCAACGTCGAGTCGTACCGGACCCAGCTCAGGATCTTTGAGTTCGCCAACCGCGAGCTGGCCCGTAGTGCCCGAGAAAAGAATATCGACGGCGCGGCGCTGGCCTTCACGCAGTTGACCTTAAGCTGCGTGAACTGCCACAAAGAAATTCGCAGCCAGGCAACCACGGCCCCCTGATACGGCAACGGTCGGCCCGCCACCTGGCAGGGGATTGCCGTTGGGGATTTTGGCGGGCAGCAGCCTGTCGAACCGGTAGGCCGTCTGTGTTAGAGTGAAACTTGTGGGCGGGGCCTTCCCGTGGCGAGCGGCCCGGCATCCGGGGGCGCGTTGACCACTGCCCCCGGGCGCGGCCGGCCTCGCGCCAGCCCGAGCCGCTCGACCTTTGCAACCTGAATTTGCCCCCCGGTCTTCGATGGGTTTCTTTGCCAATCTACTGAGCGGCGGCCGTGTCGACGTGGCCTCGCGATTCGAGATTCTCCGCGAGGCCATCTCGGGCACCATGTCCGAGTTTTACAAAGCCCGCGATCGCAAGACCGGCCAGGTGGTGGGCGTCAAGGTACTCGATCGGGCCAAGACCGAGTTCTTCGAGTCGCGATTCAAGGGGCTGAAAAAGCCGACGGAAGGCGAAATCGCCCAGGCGCTGTCGCACCCCTACATCGTCAAAACCTTGGAACATGGACTGACCACCAAGGGACAGCAATACCTGGTGATGGAGTTCCTGGAAGGCCCGGGCATGAACTCCCTGATCGTGGCCAAAGAGGGTCAGCTCGTCGGCCAGCGGTTGCCCCTGGTGCGCCAGGCGGCCGAGGCCGTGCGGGCCCTGCACCAGGCCGGCTACATCCATCGCGACGTTTGCCCGCGGAATTTCGTGGTGGCGCCGGACCTGAAATCGCTGAAGCTCATCGACTTTGGCCTGACCGTGCCCGCCACGGAAATGTTTATGCAGCCGGGCAACCGCACCGGCACGGCCAACTACATGGCCCCGGAACTGGTCAAGCGGCAGCGCACCGATCAGCGGCTCGACGTGTTTGCCCTGGGAGTCACGCTGTACGAACTGTTGACCTGGGAATTGCCCTGGGCCCGCGGCACCGACGGCCGGGTGGCGATGACCCATGCGGCCACGCCGCCGACCGATATTCGCGAGTATCGGCCCAAGCTACACCTCACGCTGGCCAAGGCGATTCATTCCTGCCTGGAGCGCGAGCCGGCCAAGCGGTGTGCCTCGATCGACACCTTTCTGCAGTCGATCAAAACGGTCGATCGCGAAGAAGCCTGAACGGCCGCGGGCCAAAGCCCTGGGCGCTAGTAGGTTCGGGGCTGGGTCACTCCCTGACCGCTCATCAGCAGGTAGCCGACGGCCAGGCAGACGAGCGCGAAGGCCATGGTGAAGAACATGCCCACGCAACAGGCCAGAAGTCCCAATAGGTTGATCCCGGCCAGGCTAAGAATCAGCAGGAAAATGTTCAGTCGATTACCTTGCGAAATGCGCCAGGAGTAGCGCAGCGAATCGATCGCTCCGACGTTCTGGTCGACCAGGCAGTACTGAAAGAATATCGCGCAGAACCAGATCAGCACAAAGGGCACCGCAACCAGGAGTCCGCCCAGCACGATCACGGCGATTCCGGCCGGCGTATCGAACCCGAGTGCGTAAGCCACGAGGCCGGCGGGCAGACCCACCACGAGAAAGATGCCCACCCAGGCCAGCATCAGCACGAACGTGGCCACGATGGATCGCACCAGGTAGGGGCCACCTTGAAACAAGAGCCCCAGATTAGGATTGCCTCCGCGAGTCACTTCGAGCATCAGCAGAATGCCGCCCAGCCCCACCCAGATACTGACCAGGTTGGTCACGACCTGTACCAGGAAAATCATCAGCATCTGACCCGCTTCGGGCAGCGTCGAAGCCAGCGCCATGGCCCCCTGGCCCAACATGCTCATGACGATGTTGACGCCGCCCATGGCTAGAATGGCCATCAGGCAGATCGACATCCGGTCGCGAAAAATGGCCCAGCTTCGGCTCAGAATCTCGCCGACACCCACGGGCCGGGGACTAAAGCCGCGCCAAAGCGCGCCCGGGGCCGTACCTGGTGGGCCTTCCCAGCCCAGTGGAGATTGAAACGGGTTCTGGGAATCGGGCGCTAGCGGCGGCACGGCGCCTCCGGGGCCCCAGCTCGCTGCTCCCGGCGGCGGCGGAACCGAGCCGGGCGGCGGCATCACGTACCCGTCCGGCTCCTGCCCGGTCGGCGGACCGCCCGACATCCCCGGTGGCACGGGCGGCACTTCCAGGGGAGCCCTGCCGATTGATGTCGACGCTGCCGGAATCGGCACCACGGCGCTGCAAGAAGGACATCGCGCCTTTTTACCCGCGGTTTCGTCGGGGGTGCGAAGCAGGCTCTGACACTGAGGGCAGCGAAACTCAATCATGATGCGCTCGTTTTCTGGGCCCAAGCGGTGCAACCGCCAAGCGGCACGCGCGGCAGCATAACAGCCCCGGAAAGCCCGCGGCAACTCTTTCCCATCGCGGGCCGATTTGCCCGGCGAAACGCCAGTTCAGCCGGCCGGCCAAGCCGGCCACCAGCCCGCCCCGGGGCTGGCTGCCCATTCAATCGCGACATTCGCTACAGCCCGCAGGCCAGGCGGCGTTGCCGGCGAACCGCGAGAAACCGTGGTGAGCTACCTTTCTCGAGGAAGGCGCCCGAGAGGCGCCCGTCCGAGGTTCCGCCGGTTCGGCTCACCCGAGGCGCAGGCCACCATGACTGCATCGCACCCTTTGCTGGAAACCCTGCTGGATCGCTCCGACCGGTTGTATTCCCTGCCCGGCGTGGCGATCGAAGTGCTGCGCCTGACGAGCGATCCGGGGGTCGATGCCGCGCGGCTGCGGGCCGCGGTGGAACACGACCCGGCGCTCTCCTCGCGCATTTTGGGCGTGGTGAACAGTTCGCTGTTTGGCCTGGGCAAGCCGGTTACCGACCAGGGCCAGGCGATTGCCCTCCTGGGCCTCAAATCTTTGAAACTGCTGGTGCTGGGGTTCAGCTTGCCCGACCGTTTGTTTCTGGGTTTGGCGGGCGACGTGCTATCGGCCTACTGGCAGCGAACGCTGACCAAAGCCGTGGCCGCGCGGGAGTTGGCCCGGCAAGCCCGGATGGTCAATAGCGACGAGGCGTTCTTGGCCGGTCTGCTGCAAGACCTGGGCCAGCTCGTGCTTTTGCAACAGGTGCGCGACCCTTACGTGAAATTCGTGCGCAGCCTGGGGAGCGATCCGCGCAATTTGCTGGCCTACGAGCGGAGCGTGCTCGGCTTCGACCACACCGAGCTATCGTCGCGATTGTTGGCCCGCTGGGGGCTGCCGCCTTTGATCGTACAGGCGGTGAGCAATGCTCCCACGGCGGCGGGGCCCGCGCTGGAAGCCGCGGTACCGCTCCGCCAGGTGGTCGAACTGGCCGATCGCGTCTGCGAACTTCTGGTCGACTTGCGGAGCGAGGCGCTCGACCCGCTTTTGGCCCAGTGCGAGGCCTGGCTCGGCCTGCCGCGGCCCATGGTGCTCGAGGTAGTCGGGCGCATTCAGCGCTTGGTCGAAGACCTGGCCCAAGTGCTCTCGCTCAAGCTGCCGGCCGACTGGGACTACAGCCGCATTCTGACCGAGGCCCATCAGCAGCTGGCCGAGGTGGCTCGCCAAGTGGCCGGCGACCTGGCCCAGCAACAGACCCAACGGGGAATAAGCCCCCCGCAGCAGCAGGCTGTTTCGGAACTGGCGGCGGCATTGGTCTTGCCCCCATTGGATCCGATTCGCTGCGAAGCACCGTTGGAACCCGAGTCGCGATTGCCCCGGCAGGGCCGATCGACTCGCAACGAAACCAGCTCGGCCGATCGAAGCCAGGTTTTCCGGGGCGCTCCATCTTCCCGCGGAGGCAACTCGGCGAACGAACCAAGCCCCTCGGCTCAAGCACCGGGGGCCGTTTCCGCGGCGGCCGACGAGGCCCTGCTCGAGCGGGTTCGCCAAGCAGCCGCCGCATGCCGCCAGGCCCGACAGCCCTTGAGCTTGATCCTGGTCGAGCTCGACGGCTGGAGCTCGCTGGTGTTTTACCAGGGCCTGGATCGAGCGGAAGCCGCCAGCAATTGGGTGCCAGTGCTGGCCGCCGAGCTGGACCAGCCGGGCCTCGACCTGGTACGCGTCGATGAACCGCGGTGGATGCTGCTGGTTCCTGGCGCCGACCGGCTGCAGGCCGTCGATCTGGCCCGCCGCATTTTGCGGGCCGTGCGTGAGCGGAGCCTGGGAGAAACCAAGGTGGCCTTTCGGGTAAGCGTCGGAACCTCGACCGCGGGCCTGCTACCGAAGAATTTCGCCGGGATCGAGCTGCTCGACAGCGCCCTGCGGTGCCTCACCGGGGCGCAGCTTTCGGGCGGCGACAGTTTGAAAAGCATCGAAATCTGACCCGGCTCCGGGAAGCTGCCCCAGGGCCTCGGGCCGGGCCCCGAGGGTCCTTTTGCGTGGCGGCGCGGCGACGTTCCCCTTTCCCCGGGGGGGCAGCCTCGTGGGCGTTGGCGCCCCCTATGGTATCTTGGGGGCAGCGACAGGCCCGGACGGGGCGCGAATCCCCGCCGCAACGTGTCCTCCGGCCAGCCCAGGGGTAGTTCGCCCCCCGGGACCGTGGAAAGAGATCAGGACCGCGCATGGATCGAGACCTAGCAGGGAGCGGCCCGCCGTTCGAACCGCTCGAACTATTCGGCCGGAGCGGAATCGAACACATCCCGGTTCTGGGCGAGTTGCCGCACCTCGACGAACTTGATCTGCAGCGCTTCGCACCCCGTGGCGCCGCGGCAAGCGCGGCGAGGCCGCGCCGTGTCGCTCTGCCGATCGTGTTGTTCCTGGCCACTTGCCTTTCCACGTTCGTCGCCGGGGCGGTCGATTGGGGGCGGGGCGGAGTTTTCGTGCCCCGCGCCGAGCTGCTCGAAATGTTCTCGGCGGGCTGGCGCGACGGTTTCTGGTATATGTTCACGGTCATGGCCGTGTTGGCCGCTCACGAAATGGGCCATTTTCTCCAGGCGGTGCGGTACGGTATTCCCGCCAGTCTGCCGTTCTTCATTCCCATGCCCGTTACGCCGATCGGCACCATGGGCGCCGTGATCGGCATGCATGGGTCGCGGGCCGATCGACGGCAGATGTTCGATATCGGCATCACCGGCCCCCTGGCGGGGCTGGCCGTGGCGGTGCCCCTGATGTGGTACGGCATTTACACGGCCCAGCCCTATGTGCCCAACGGCCGGGAGGAGCTGGTTTACGGTGGTCCGCTCTTGATGGAGTGGATCATCCGCATGGCCCGTCCCGATTTGCTCCAGGTGTCGATCGCCGACAACCCCTACTGGAAAGCGGCCTGGGTAGGCTTCCTGATTACGGGCCTGAACATGTTGCCCGTCAGCCAGCTCGATGGCGGCCACGTGGCCTACGCCTTGTTCCGTCGCCGCGCTCACCTGTTGGCCCGGGGTGTGATGATCCTGGCCATGTTGTTCATCTTGGTCTACGAGCAGATCGGCTGGGTGGTAATGCTGCTGTTGGTAATGATGATCGGCACCGATCACCCGCCGACCCGCAACGACGACGTACCGCTCGGCCCGTGGCGCTACCTCTTGGGGTTGGCCAGCCTGCTGATTCCGTTGCTCTGCCTGACCCCCGTGCCGATTACGATCGTCAAGGGCTGAGCCGCTCGAACCGGACCGGCCTACGGAGCCGGATCGGCCGCCGGAGGGGCAAGCACCCCCGACCGGGCACGCGACCCGGCCAGGTACCGTACGGCCAGGCCCAGCAAGATCAGCCCTCCGCCGGCCAGAGTCCACCAGGCGGGCACCTCGCGCCGGTAAACCAGCCACACCCAAAGCGGCAGCAACACCGGTTCCAACAGGGCCAGGCCGGCGGCCTCGTGGCTCGAGATATGGCGCAGCCCCCAGCCAAACAGCAAATACGGCAGGCCAATCTGCACGACGCCGAAGGCCACGAGCACGGGCCACTGCCAGGAGCTGGGCCAGCCGCCTTGGGCCACCACGATGGGGCCCAGCATCACGGCCGTGGCCAGGTTGTTCAGCACCACCAACAGCGCGGAATTCTCGCCCCGCAGCGCCCTCAGGCTGAGCACCACCACGGCGTAGCACACGCCCGAGATCAGGCCGATCAAAACGCCCCATTGACTCGGCGAGCCCAACTCGCAGACCAGAATCAGACCCACGCCGAGCATCATGAACACCAGCGCGGCCAAATCGCTGGCCTGGGGCGGTTCCCGCCAGAGGGCCCAGCCCAGCAGACAAACCCAAAGCGGCGCGGTGCACTGCAGCCAAATGGCGTTGGCGGCCGTGGTCCAATTCATGGCCGTCATATAGCTGGCGCTCATGCCGGCAAAGGCCAGCATCATCGCGGCCATGGCCGGTTTTAGCCGGGGACGGCGCACTAACACCGCCAGGGCCAGCGCGGCGAACAACCCTCGCCAAAACGCCAGCCATAGCCCCCGCGACTCCCAGGGCCAGGCATCGAAAAGGGGCGACTTGGCGAACAGCCCGCTGGTGCTCCACAGCAGGCCCGCAGCAATTACGGCTGCCCGACCCATCCCGGGCGAGGGTTGCATAGGTTGCTTCCACGGGGTGTGGGGCAACCGCGGTCGGCCAAGCCGACACGCGCCCCCCGAAACACTGGCGCTGCAGGAGGAGCAGCTTACCGCCCGGCGAAGCACCTGGCTGCGCGACGCAACATCCGGGGGCGGCGGGCCCGCGATAGCTTATCCAAACGGTCCGTTGGATCCTGCCGCCAAAGGACCCCGTCCCCCCAGTGTGGCGCTTCTCGGCTCACCCGGGGCGCATGGCATGCTAGCGGTAATGGCAACCAGCGGACGGCGAAGACCCTTGCGAGCGGCCGGATTGGGCCGGAGAGCCCAACCCCGCTCTGGCAGCGGCCGATTCGGCCTTAACCTAGCCCAAGGGGCTGCGTTACACTTCCGCCCCCCGACCTCCAGTCGCCAAGGCCTGGCTGCACGGATGCGGCCCTTTCGACACTTCGGGCGGGAACCGGAAACCAGGTGTGCCTTGCGGGTAGTCTTGGTCCACGACTGGCTCACCGGCATGCGGGGAGGCGAGAAATGCCTCGAACCGCTCTGCCGGCGCTTTCCCGACGCTCGCTTGCTCACGCTGTTGCACCGGCCCGGGTCGACCTCGCCCGCCATCGAGCGGATGGCGATCGAGCCCAGCTTTCTGAACCGATTGCCCGGTGTCGAGCGGCATTATCGGTACCTGTTGCCGCTGATGCCCCGGGCGATCGAACAATTCGAGATTCCGCCTCAAACCGACCTGGTCGTAAGCCTAAGCCACGCGGTGGCCAAGGCGGTGCGGGTGCCGCCTGGCGTGCCGCACGTGTGCTATTGCTTCACCCCCATGCGCTATGCCTGGGATTTGCGCGACGACTACTTCGCCGCGGCGAAGAGTCAGCCGCTCTGGAAGCGCCCGCCGGCCTGGGTTCGCGACCGGATGCTCGACCACCTGCGCCGCTGGGACGCTCGCACCGCGGCCCGAGTGGGGCAGTTCGTGGCGATCAGCCAGACGATTGCCGAGCGGATCGAGCGCTGTTACGGCCGCCCGAGCGTGGTGATCTATCCGCCGGTCGACACCGAGTTCTACACCCCCGACCACGGGGATCGCGAAGACTACTACCTCTGCGTTTCGGCACTGGTGCCCTATAAGCGGATCGACCTGGCGGTCGAGGCTTGTCGGCGGCTGGGCCGGCGGCTGGTAGTAATTGGCAGCGGACCGGCGGCGGCCGCCTGGCAGCATCAAGCAGGGCCCCACGTGGAATGGCTGGGTTGGCAACCCAACGAGGTCATTCGCCACCGCCTGAGGCGCTGCCGGGCCCTGTTGTTCCCCGGCCACGAAGATTTCGGCATTGTGCCGCTCGAGGCCCAGGCCTGCGGCGCGCCGGTGATCGCCCTCGCAAGGGGTGGCACCGGCGAGACGGTCCTGGCAGCCACTGAACACTGGCCGGGCACCGGCGTGCTGTTCGAACAGCCGACCGCCGGGGCGCTAGCCGACGCCATGGACTGGTTCGAAACCCACCACGAACAATGCCAGCCGGGCCTGGCCCGGCGACAGGCCGAGCGGTTTGCCATCGCCCGCTTTGAAGGCGAGTTGTTCGCCCTGCTCGATCAAGTGGTTCAAGGAACCGGGGAAATACCGCTGCGCCGGGCGGCCTAACGCCGGCCTGCCCAGCCCGACCGTCTTTTTTTACACGAACCGCGCCCCAGTCGCGTTGACCCGCGATCCCCCGTTCGACTAGAAATCTCGCCCGAAACCATCCCCACCCCAGGACAACCAAGCGCCGATGAACGCTTATTTGAACTCGGTCTGGCAATGCCGGTATTTTTGGCTGTCGCTGGCCAAGATGGACTTGCAGAATCGGTATCGCCGCTCGCTTTTGGGAGTGGGCTGGTCGCTGCTGCACCCGATTGCCATGGCCCTGGTGCTCTGCACCGTGTTCAACCGGCTGTTCGAGCTGGATGCCAAAGAGTTTTGGATGTACCTGCTGGCGGGCCTGTCGTTCTGGAACTTTATCTCGACGGCCACCATTCAGGGTTGTCAGTGTTTCCTGCAGGCCGAGTCGTACATTCGCCAGTGCCGGGTGCCGCTGGCCATTTACCCGCTCCGGGTGGTGCTGGGCGGGGCGTTTCATCTTTCGGTGGCGCTCGGCGTGGTACTGGCGGTGAGCTGCGTCCTGAAGGGCCCCGCCGTGTTGGCCGCGCTGCCGGCCCTGGTGCCAGGGCTGATTTTGCTGATCGTGCTGGCCTGGTCGCTGGCCACCGTGGCGGGCGTGCTAACGGTGTACTTTCCCGATGCTCAGCACCTGACCGAAATCGGGCTTTCGATTCTGTTCTATGCCACGCCGATCATTTACACGAACGAACTGCTCAAGCAGAAAGGCCTGGGCTGGCTGGTCGACTACAACCCTCTGGCCACCTTCGCCACGCTCATCCGCGAGCCGCTGTTGCACGGCAAGGCTCCCGAAGCGGGCCTGTACGGGGGTGCGGCCCTGGTCGCGCTAGCCTTGGCGGGGGTTGCCTTGTTTGTGCTCAGCCGTAGCGAGCGTCGGTTGGTGTTCTACCTGTAAACCAATGGCCTCCGCCCGGCCATCTGGCCTGGGCACCACGAAACGTCTTGGGGGAAGCTCCGCGCATTATGGCACACATCGACCTGCACGATGCCAGCCTGCTGTTTCGAGTCCGCAAGTCGGGCCGAATCAGCCTGAAGGAATTCCTGGTTCGGCAAATGTTCCGCCAGTCGAAAAACCCCATCCTCGAGGTGCAAGCCCTCGACCGGGTGACGCTGGGCATCGGCGAAGGAGACCGGGTCGGCATCATCGGCCACAACGGGGCCGGCAAGAGCAGCCTGCTCAAGGTGTTGGCCGGAATCTATCCGCCCACCGGCGGGCGCGTCGACGTGGCGGGACGGGTCAGCTCGCTATTCGATATTTCGCTGGGCTTCGAGCCCGAGGCCAACGGCTGGACCAACATTCGCCTCCGCGGTTATCTACAGGGTGAAACGCCGCGCAGCATCCAGGCCAAGATGGCCTCGATCGCCGAGTTCAGCGAGTTGGGCGAGTTCATGGATATGCCGGTCCGTTTCTACTCGGCCGGCATGCTCGTTCGCCTGGCGTTTTCGATCGCCACGGCCATCGAACCCGAAATTCTCCTGGTCGACGAGGCCCTGGCCGCGGGAGATATGTCGTTCCAACAAAAAGCCCGGCGGCGAATTCGCCAGATGGTGTCGCAGGCCAAAATCGTGGTGATCGTGAGCCACGACTTGGACTCGCTCACGAAACTGGTCGACCGCATGATCTGGCTCGATCACGGTCGCATTCGGCAGGACGGCTCCCCCCAAGAAGTGGCGGCCGCCTATCGACAACATATGCAGCCCCGGCAGCCCGCTGCTGCTTAGCTGGCGGGAAAAGAATTCCCCCTGTCGCCTTCTTCCCACTCGCCCGCTTCGCGCCCAGGCTTCCCACGGCTCGCAGGTTCTCAGCCCGCGCCGCTCCTGGGCGATCGCGGCGCAGCGCGGCGAACGATCGGTCTTGACCTGCTGAACCCAGCCCTCCGATGGCTCGAACCCGACGGTTGCAAAGCCGGCGTCGCTCGGTTCTCAAATCGCTCTGGACCGCCGAAGCCGCCTGTGCGACACTTCCGCCGCGCCCGAGAGCTCAGTTCAGCGGATCATTCTCTCATGCGGCCTATTGCCTCTGGTATGCGACTGGCACGCGCCTGGTGTTGGATTGCCTGCTGCCTTTTGCTGTTCGCCGGCTGCTCGCTGCAGCGGCTCCGCGGCGACGGCTTCAAGGACGATGAACTGGGCGAAACAGGCCGCGAGCTGCGCGGGCCCGTTCCACAGCGCGGCGGCGCCTGGGGCTTTAGTTCCAAGGCCCGCGACATCGAACGCGATCTGGGAGTCGATTGAGCCTCGTTCTCTGGGGCCCAATCTGATCGACCGTCGCGCGGTGAGCTGCCCGCGGCAATCCAGGCCGCATCGAGCGCCCCTGCATGACGGCCGACCGCCGGGCCGGTACACTGAGTCCGTGTGGTTTGCTGGGCGCTGCCGCCGTCTGAGGCAATGCCCTCCAAGGGTGGGGTGCAGCGGTCTCGCTTGGCTCGTTCGACTCCGGCGTGCGTCGGGGCGGAATCGACCGGCGGCTCGAAGGGTTGCTCGCGATGTCGTCCGCGGTTCAGTTGGCCTACGATCAGTTGCTGCGCCATGCCCGCAGGATCGCGCTGCTTGGCTCGATCGAATCGGTGCTCAACTGGGACGAACAGACCATGTTGGTCGACGCCGGCAGCGAGTACCGGGCCGAGCAGCTCAGTTATCTGGCCGGCCGGCTGCACCAAGAGTGGGTCGATCCACGCTTCGGCGAGTTGCTCGCCACGCTCGACGAACTGACTCGGGTTACCGGTGCCAACCAAGACTGCGTGGCCACGGTCCGGCAGTTGAAGCGAAAACGGGACAAACGGGTCAAACTGCCGCAATCGCTGGTCGAGGAGCTGACCCGCACGACGGTGCTGGCCCGGCAGGCGTGGATTGACGCGCGGCGGTCCGACGATTTCTCGCGGTTCGCGCCCGTGCTGAGCCAGATTTTTGCGCTCAAGCGACAGGAGGCCAATTGCCTGGGGTTTGTCGAAACTCCCTACGACCCCTTGCTCGACGACTACGAGCCAGGGCTGCCCACGCGCGAGGCCTCGCGGCTGCTTGCCGAATTACAGGCGGCCCTGGTGCCGCTGGTGCGAAGCGTGGTCGAATCGGGCCGGCGCGGACCGCGCGAAATTCTCGGCCGCAGCTACCCCATCGCGATGCAAGAGCGATTCGCCCGCGAGACGGCGTCGCAGCTGGGGTTCGATTTTTCCCGCGGCCGGCTCGACACCACGGCTCACCCGTTTTGCACCTCGCTGGGTCCGCACGATATCCGGATTCTGACTCGCTACGACGAGCGCGACTTCTCGAACGCCTTTTTCGGGGTCATGCACGAAGCGGGACACGGCCTCTACGAACAGGGCCTGCCGCCCGAGCATTTTGGCATGCCGCTGGGCGAAGCGGTCAGCCTGGGAGTTCACGAATCGCAATCGCGGCTCTGGGAGAATTTCGTCTGCCGGAGCATGGGCTTCTGGCAATGGGCCTATCCGGCCGCTCGCGCGGCGTTTCCCGAGGCCCTTTCCGACGTCTCGCTGGACCAGTTCTATTTCGCCGTGAACGACGTTCGCCCTTCGCTGATTCGCACCGAGGCCGACGAGGCCACTTACAACTTGCACATCATCGTCCGGTTCGAGCTCGAGCGCGACCTGATGGAAGACCGCTTGCGCTGCGCGGATCTGCCCGAGGCCTGGAACGAACGCTACCAGCGCGTGGTGGGCATTCAGCCTCCTGGTGACGGAGACGGCGTGTTGCAAGACATTCACTGGAGCGCGGGGCTGGTGGGCTATTTTCCCACCTATGCCTTGGGCAATTTGTACGCGGCCCAACTCTTTGCCCAGGCCGAGGCCGACCTGGGGTTGCTGGCGGGGCAGTTTGCCCGGGGAGAGTTCGCCCCGCTGCTCGACTGGCTGCGCCGCCGAGTCCACCAGTACGGATCGCGCTGGCCGGCCGCCGAGCTGGTGCAGCGTGCGGTGGGCGCCCCGCTGTCGCCGGCGCCGCTCATCAATCATCTGCGCGCCAAGCTGGAACCGTTGTATCAACTGGATTGAGTTGGCCTGGCCCCGAGGAGCCGGCGCGATGGAAACCAAGGACGACCCCCGCCCGGCCAACCCCGCGGCGCCCGGGCAACCACGACCCGTGGCTGCCCAAGACACCCCCGCCGCGCCCTCCGAGCCCCCACAGAGCGAGGCCTCCGACGCGTCGCTGGGCAGGGAATTGCTCTTCGGGCTTTCGCTTCCCGAACGGGCCCTGCGCAGCGGCGTGAGCCTACTGGGCGGCGCGGTGCGCGAATCGGCCGAGCGGCTGATTCCCCGCCCCATCCAGGACTCGAAGACCTACTCGATTCTGTTCAAGCAAATGCTCGACTACCTGGTCGAGGATGTCGGCGGAGTCGCCAAGCCAGAGGGCACCCCCGAGGGAGCCACGGGTGGAAACGATTTTCTCGCCCGCAAGGCGGTGGGCAATTTTCTCGAAATGACCTGGCTGGCCACGCTGCACGTATCTCCGTTGACCATGCTGGCCGTTGTGAGCGACGTGGCCTACGGCTCGCAGGTGTACCTGCAAGAGTTGGGCGAAGAGCTGAAACAACAGGGAGTCATTGCACCCGATTCCACCATTTTGAATCTCGACGATCTGCTGGGCGCGCTCAGCCAGGCCAGCTCATCGGCCGCCACGGCCTTTGATACGCCGCCGCTCTCCGTCGACGGTCTGCGCGAAACCATCGAAACCACCCGCGCGGCGGTGCGACGCATCGAACCGGGCAAGCTCGTGCCGCAGGCCGAGCTCCAACGGCTGTGGACCGACATGCGCGATCTGGCTAGCCGCGAACAGGTGAGCCTGACCGAAATCTCGAGCGTGATGATGTTGCAAACCCTGGGCCAGGTGACCAACCTGGGGCGCGGTGCGCTCTCCACCGTGCGCGTGACCACCACGCTGATCGACCGCCACGTGCTCGACCATTATCGCACCGCCGCACAAGAGCTGCGCCGCGACGGACTGCACGCCACGTTGGCCAAAACAGCCGCGCCCTACATCGACGCCGTGTGGCAAAACTTTTCCACGCAGAAATCCACTGTCACCGAAAACCTGCTCAGCGGGCGGCTCGCCAAAGACGCCTGGCAACAGCTCCGCGGCTGGTGGCAATCGCCCTCCCCCAAAGGTCAGGTCCGGCCTGGTGACACCCCCCCGGAAAGCCGGGACGCGTCGGCGCCCATCGAATGAACCACGATGCCTCTGGAGGCGGCCGGTGGCAAGCCAGCACGGCTTGGCGTAACATCGCCCGGGGGCAGCCGCTGTAACATCTAGCGGCCCTAAACAGCCGCGCTCCGATCCACCAGAGACCTCGGGCGCGAAACCGCGCCCGAGCGTGCCCCGGCGGCCCGGTCTGTCGGGCCTGCCGAGCAAGCGCGGTCGAAGCGTTTTTTCTCACACCGTTGACCGCGGTCGACCAACCATGAGCCCTTTCAGCCTGGTAAATCCGCCAACCATCACGCAGCTCAGCGCCGTGGAATTAGCGCGATTGCTGGCCCAGGGCGAGCTTTCGGCGGTGGAGGTCGTCGAGGCGCACCTGGCGCGGCTCGCGGAAATCGAGCCCGTGATCAACGCCCTGGTGGTTCGGCGTTTCGACGAGGCCCGTCGCGAGGCGGCACAGGCCGATCGCGACCGGCAGCAAGGTCGCACGCTAGGGCCGCTGCACGGCGTTCCCGTCACGATCAAGGAATGCCTCGACGTGGCCGGCACCGCCTCGACCCTGGGCATCCGCGGCCGAGCCCACCAGGTGGCGAGCAACGATGGCCCCTTGGTCGCCCGGCTCCGGGCAGCCGGCGCGGTGGTGTTGGGCAAGACCAACGTTCCGCAGTTGGCCATGTATTTGGAAACCGATGGCCCGCTGTTTGGGCGGACGAACAACCCTTGGAACCCGCAGCGCTCGCCCGGCGGTTCGAGCGGTGGCGAAGCGGCCCTGATCGCGGCGGGGGGTTCGCCCCTGGGTTTGGCCACCGATGCCGGCGGCAGCATTCGCCAGCCGGCGCACTGCTGCGGCGTGTGCGGTCTGAAGCCCACAGCCGGGCGGCTCACGCAAGGCGATTTGCCGGTGACCACGATTCGGCAGGGGCGCGTGTTCATGCCGGCCAACTTGGCGGGGCTACACGCCATTTTGCAGCCGGGCCCCCTGGCGCGGAGCGTGGCCGATTTGGATCTGGCCCTGCAAGTCCTGGCGGCCCCCGGACAGCACGAGTTCGATCCGACGGTACCTCCGATCGACTGGCCCGATTGGCGGCGCGTGGATCCCGGCAGGCTTCGTGTGGGGGTATACCACGACGATGGTCAGTTTCCCGTTTCACCCGCCATTCGCCGCGGTGTGGCTCAAGCGGCCGAGGCCTTGCGCAGGGCGGGGGCCGCGGTGGTCGCGTTTCACCCGCCGGGGGTCGACGAGGCGATGGCCGTATTCCGGTCGCTGATCTTTCCCGATGGGGGGCGAGCCTTTCAGCGAATGCTCGGTAAGGAAAAGCTCGACCCGCGACTGCGGCAGATCATGCAGGGCGCCACGCTACCCAACTGGTTGCGCGGGCCGGTGGCCGCCGGGCTGCGCTGGCAAGGCGAGCACCGGTTGGCCAGCTCGCTGGGGCACATTCGCCGGCTTTCGGCCGATGAATTCCGCCAACGCATTGCCGAGCGTGCCAGTTACACGGCCCGCTTCTTGCACGCGCTCGACCAGCAACAAATCGACGTGCTGGTGTGTCCGCCCAGCCCCGTGGTAGCACCCGTTCACGGCACGGGCGGACCGCTCGGGCAAATGACCAGCTATACGGCGCTGTACAATCTGCTGGGGCTGCCGGCCGGCGTGGTGCCCGTTACCCGGGTTCGCCCGGGCGAGGAAGCCGACCGAGACCCGCCGCGCGATTCGATCGAACGGGCCGCACAAGCCATCGAGACGGGCAGCGCCGGGCTGCCCGTGGGGGTGCAGGTGGCCGCTCGCCCCTGGCGCGAAGACGTGGCGCTGGCCGTGATGGCGGTGATTGAGGAGGCGGCTCGGGCCCAGGCGGATTACCCGCGAACGCCGATTTCCCCCGGGCGGATCGACGCTCCGGGCCGAACCGCGTAATGGCCGCCGGCGTGCCCCGGCAGTTCGTTTTTTTCGAGCGAGGTGACGGTTGAAACTGAGCGTGGAAACCCTGCCGGAAATCGTGGGCTGGAGCGCCGGGGAAATCGCCGAACGGATCGCCCGGGGCGAAGTCTCGGCCGCCGAGGTGGTCGAGGCACACATCGCGCGGATCGAGGCGGTCAACCACCGGCTCAACGCCGTCGTGATTCCGCTGTTCGATTCGGCCCGCGAGCAGGCCGCGCGCGTCGACCAGGCCCGAGGCCGCGGCGAAGCACTGGGACCGCTCGCCGGGGTGCCGGTTACGATCAAAGAATGTTTTTTCGTGGCGGGTACCCCTTCGAACCTTGGTGTCCAGGGGCTCGGCCCACGCTCGGCGGCCGACGACGCCGTGTTGGTTAAGCGCCTGCGGCGCGCGGGCGCGGTGGTGTTGGGCAAGACCAACCTGCCGCAGATGATGATTATGAACGAAACCGACAGCCCGGTTTACGGCCGCTGCAACAACCCTTGGAATCTGGAGCGCAGCCCGGGCGGCTCGAGCGGGGGTGAAGCGGCGATCATTGCCGCTGGCGGCTCGCCCCTGGGGCTGGGCAACGACCTGGGAGGCAGCATCCGCCAGCCGGCTCACTCGTGTGGCATCGCGGGTCTCAAGCCAACCACGCGGCGGCTGACCTGCGAGGGCAGCATCAAGAACTTCCACGGGATGGAGTCGCTGTTGGAGCAGGCCGGCCCGCTGGCTCGCCGCGTCGATGACCTGGCCTTGGCCCTGGGGGTCTTGGCAGCCCCGGGGCTGGAGCGCGACGACCCGCAGATGGCCCCGGTGCCGTGGCGCGATCCGAACCAGGTTTCGCTCGCAGGGATGCGAATTGCGTATTGGGACGACGATGGCTACTTTCCCGCGGCCCCCGCCCTGCGGCGGGCCGTGCGCGCGGCCGCCGAGGCGCTGCGAGCGCAGGGTGCCATCGTCGAACCATTCACCCCCCCGGGCGCGGCCGACGCCATGGAGATGTTTTTCCGCTCGCTCAGCGCCGACGGTGCGGCCGACGTACGGCGGATGCTCGGCCGCTCGGCCCGCGATTGGCGGGTCTCGCGTCTGCTCCAGGTGGGGCGCATTCCGGCCCGTATGCGTCCGCTGGTGGGCAGCCTGCTGACCGCCACGGGGCAGCGGCGATTAGGCAGGTTTCTCTCGAGCACCGGCGCGCTCTCGGCCGACGGTTACTGGCAATTGGTCCAGCGGATGCGCGATTGGGTGCAGCGATTCATGCAGGCGTTTTACGCGGGGGGTTTCTCGGCGGCGATTTGCCCGCCTCACGCGCTGCCCGCCTTGCGCCACGGCAGTACCGACTACCTGGCCCAAGCCGGCAGCTACTGCATGCTGGGCAATGTGCTCGGTTGGCCGGCCGGAGTAGTGCCCCTGACACGGGTGCAGCCCGGCGAAGAGAGCGACCGGCCGCGCACCGCCGACCTGGTCGAGCGGCGGGCGATTGAGGTTGAAGCGGGCAGCGCGGGGCTGCCGGTGGGCGTGCAGGTGGCCGCCCCGCACTGGCGGGAAGACATCGTCCTGGCCGTCATGGGCGCGCTGGAGCGTCAGGCCCGGCAGAGGCCCGATTTTCCCAACACGCCCATCGGCTAAGCGCCGGCCCCGCATTGCCAGCGCCCTCGGGGTCGCGTACTCTACCGCCGACGGTGGCTGCTTTGGTTTCTCTCCCCGGCCGGCTATTCGGAGAAACTGCCTGTGAACCTGGACGACTACATCCGCGCGATTCCCGATTTTCCGAAACCGGGCATATTGTTCCGCGACATTACTCCCCTGCTGGCCGACGCGGGCGCCCTGCGGGAAGCGGTCCGGCGGCTGGCCGAGCCCTATCGCGGCGCGCCGGTCGACGTGGTCGCCGCCGCCGAGGCCCGCGGCTTCATCTTCGCGGCACCGCTGGCCATCGAGCTGGGCAAGGGCTTCGTGCCGGTTCGCAAGCCGGGCAAGCTGCCCTTTCAAACGCATGCCCAAGAGTACTCGCTCGAGTACGGCACCGACCGCCTCGAAGTGCACGTCGACGGGCTCAAAGCCGGCCAGCGGGTGCTGTTGGTCGACGATTTATTGGCCACTGGTGGCACCATCGAGGCGTGTTGCCAACTGGTCGAGAAGACCGGTGCCCTGGTCGCGGCTTGTGCCTTTGTGATCGAGCTGGCCGACCTGAAAGGGCGAGACCGCATCGCCCCCCGCGAGGTCTTCAGCCTGCTCAAGTACGGTGGCTAAGGCGAGCCCGGCGCCGCCGACGACCGCGCCGAGTCGCCCGCTACCTGGGCCTCGTTCGAGCGCGACCGATCGCTCGCCAACAAGCAGGCCGGCAGCACCAGCAAATCGCCCGCCAGCGCGCTGAGCATGGTCACCGCCATCAGCTCGGCGAACCGCCGCGTCGGCAGAAACTGAGAGAAGTGCAGCACGGTCAGCCCCCCGACGATGAGCACGGTCGTGAACATCATGGTTTGACCGGCGCTTTGCAGCACGCGGCGAATGGCTTCGGCCCCCGCGACACCATGCGCGCGCTCTTCGAGATACCGACTGAGAAAGTGCACCGTGTCGTCGACCGCCACGCCCAATCCGATGGCAAACACGATCACGTTGGCAACATTCAGCTCGTAACCGCGCAGCCCCAGGTAGCCCCAGGTAAGCACCAGCGGGGTGAGGTTGGGAATCACCGCGATCAGCCCCAGTCGAAGCGAACGAAACAAAAGCCCAATCACGCCGAAAATGATCACCGCCGCGCCGATCAGCGAACTGAGCATGTCGCGCACAAAGCCATCCATGGCCCGCGCATTCAGATAGCCGTCGCCCGTCAGGCGAAACGTGATACCGCTTCCGGGCGGGAAGCTTTCGGCCAATTGCTGCTCGAGACGGTGGGCCAACTGCAGGGTGCGGGCCGTGCCCAGGTCGCTGGTCCGCAAGAGTAGCCTGGCCTGTTGACCGTCGGCGGAAAGAAACTGCTCAAAACCAATCAGCGGGGCCATCGAGGTCGCCAGCCGATGAGCCCGGGCGATACGGGCCCGGGCCTGCGGTTCGGCCGTTTCGGGGTCGGCCAGTCGCGGAGCCGAGGCCCGGGTTTGCGCGTGAATTTCGTCGAGCAGGTCGAGATAACCGCGTGCGAACAGCACCTCGGGACACCCGCGGGCAAACTCCTCGATCCGCGCCACACGGCGAAGCACCTCGGGCTCGACGAATCGGCCAGGCCGGTCGGCGGCCAGGCTGATCTCCAGCGGCACGAACCCCCCGAGCTGGCGATCGACTAGATACATGGTTTGCACGGTCGGGTGATCTTCGGAATAGGTTTCCACCAGCCGCGAATTGATCGGCACCTGGCGACCCCACCACCAGGAGAGACCACACAGGAGCACGACCAGCGCCGCGCAAACGGCCACGTAGGCCCGGGGAGTATAGGTGGCCCGACCGATCAGCCTGGTGAAACGCGCCGCGGAAATACTCGTCTGACGGCGCGGTATTCGGCAACTGGGCAGCAGCAGGCCGAGCACGACGATCGTGCTGATATAAAGCAACAGCATTCCCAGGGCCGCCTGCCAGCCGAAACTGCGCAGGCCCGCCGAGTCGGCCCAGATCAGGCTGCCAAACCCGATGGCGGTGGTCAGGTAGGTGAGCAGGCAGGGAACGAGCATGTGGGCCACGGTGCGCTGGGTGGCGGTTCGCGGATCGTCGGGGGTCTGAGCATATTCCTCGCGAAAGCGCCCCAGCACGTGCGCGCAGTTGGAAACGCCGATGACGAACAACAGTACGGGCAGCACGTTGCTAATGATGTTCAGCGATTGACCCAGCAGCACCAGCAGGGCCATGGTCCAAGCCAGCCCCGTGCCCGAGGCCACCAGCGGCAAGATGGCCAGGCTCGGCACGCGATAAACGCTCCACAACAGCACCAGGAACGTGAGCGCCACTAGCGGCAGCAAACGGCGCTGGTCGAGCATCAATTCGTCGACAATCTGGGCCCGCAGCGCGGGGAGCCCCTGCAAATGAAGCCGGCAACCCGGGGGCAGCGGCTCCTCGCGTGCCACCCGCTCGATGATGGGAATCCATTGGCGCAAAAGGTGAATGTCGCGAGCCGCGGGTTCCAGCAAACAGGCGACGACCGCGGTTCGCCGGTCGACGCTCACCAGCGAGCGATCGGCCAGGTTAGAGTGGGCCAGCACACGGCGGGCTCGCTCGGCCGATTCCCGATCGGCCGGCCAGTGCGCCACCAGCGGCACGGCCGCCACGCGGGTCGAGCCCAGAATCCGCAGGCGAGGCAACTTCAGATCGGCCACGCTGAGCACGCGCTCGACCGGGGCCAGGCGGGCAATGCGCCGCCCGACGGCGTGCTGCCAGTTCAAGCACTCGGCGCTGAGCGCATCGTGCGGACCAAGCGCTTCGATCACCAGGAGCACGAGGGCATCTTCGTACCCGAAGCGGCGCTTGAAATCCTCGGAGAATTCCAACATGTCGCCGTGTCCGGCGAACATCACCCGGGGAGTAAAATCGAATTCGATTGTTCCCGCCCAGATGGCCGCCAGCAACGTGCTGCCGAGCCAGACGGCGAAAAGCACGCCGCGGTGTCGCATCAACTGGTTCGCCAACCAGGCCGCCATGGGCTACTCGACGGCGGCCGCGCGCCAACGGGCCCGCGGCGCAATTACGCCCGTTCGACAACTAGAACGTCCGTGGCTGGCGTGCTTCGAGCGGTTCAACTCTCGACCTCCGGCGCGAACACCCGCTCAGTTCCAGCCCAGCTCGGCCCGTAGCGCTCGCTCCAGGGCCACGGCTGCCGCGCCATCGAACTCTTCTCGGTAAACCAACCGGGCCAGCTCGGGGGTAACGCGAATCCGCGTTTGGCCCTGGGGAACCCCTCGGACGGCGAAATCGTCGGGCGAGGGCATGGAGAGCAGATTCCCCTGCGACGGCAAGAACTGCAGCTCGAAGGTGGTCACCATGCTGGCCGGCAGGCGCTCGAGAAAGCCTTCCTCGGGCGGTCCGATCTCGGCCGGCGGAACGATCCACATCAGCGCGGCCAGTTCGCCCGTCCGCGGATGAACCAACAAGGCATGGCGCAGTCGGCCCGATAGGTGCCGCTCGCCGTAGGCTAGCACCCGGTGGACGTCGTAAAACAACGAGGCCGCGGCCCGGGCCACGACCCGGGTGTTGTCGTCGCAATCCACTTCGCGCATGGCCAGCGAAACCGCTTCGAGCGGGTCGAGCTTGGCGCCCAGTTTCTGATAGGTTGCTGTGGAAATCACCCGGGGATGACCGTCGATGGGCTGGCACCAACCCATGGCCAGCCGAGCCAGGTAGTAGTTCCCCTGGGCGGGGTCGCGCTGCACGTCGGCCAGCACCGCCAGCGAAAACAGCGTGGCCATCCGGTTCCAAACGGCCGCGTCTTCGGTGAGCCGGCCCGCGGTGACCTGCATATCGTTCTTGATGACCAGGTGCGACCAGCCCTGGGGCGGTCCGTCGAGCACCTCGGTGCCTGGCTCGATCCAGGCAATGGGCGTCGGCTCGCAGTCGAAGACCGACTGCGGCAGCGGCGGAACCGCCTCGACGGCGGCCACGACAGCCGAGGGGGCCAAGGCGGGAAGATAAGTTTTAACGAGCGCCCGCCCTACCCGCGATCGGCTGCCCAGCAGCACCATGGCAATCAAAGCCAGCAGTAGCCCGGAGCCGATCCAGAGCCACGGGCGGCGCTTGATTCGCGGTTTGGTATCGGAAATCAACATGCGGAAAAAGCCCTTGGGCGAGCCGAGCGGGGGCTTGGCGCGGCCCTACCGCGATCGTGGTGGTGAGCGGATTGGCCATGCCCGTCCCGCCAGAACCCGCTAGCGTTTTAGTCGGATCGGCCCGATTGAGCAAATGATCTCGCGAATGCGGACGACCGAGGACCGGTGCATCATTGAACTGCTCGGCGCGCGTGCCCTACACTGGGCCCTGCAATGATTCGCATTGGCATCATTGGCTGCGGTCGCATTCTGGCGGCGCACTTGCGCGGCTATCGACTGCTGCGCGAAGCGGGTTTCGACGACTTTCGCATCACGGCCCTCTGCGCCCGCGACCCGGCCGACGCCTTGTCGTACCTGCGGCCGCGCGCCGATCATCCCCAGCGGGCGGCCGTGAGCCGGCTCGAGGGCGACCCCCTGGCGATCGGCGAGGAATACCTGGCGTCGTTCCAGGAAACCGACGACGTCTGGATCGGAGGCGACTTTCGCACCCTGATCACTTCTGGCCGGGTCGACGCCATCAACGACCTCACACCCCACGGCTTGCACCACCAGGTCAGCGGGCTGGCCCTGCGGCAAGGTCTGCACACGCTCACGCAAAAGCCGCTGGCCATTACCGTGGCGGCCGCGCGCCAGCTTTGCCGCCTGGCCGAGAGCCGGCAGGTCGTTTTCGGAGTCTTCGAGAACTTCCGCTTTCTGGAATCGACCCGCCAGCTTCGCTGGCTGTTGGAGCCAGAGCAGCTTGGGCCACTGGAAATGGCGCTGTTCGGTTATGTCGGAGCCTGGTGGGCGCCTGACCTGGTCGTGGCCGATACCCCCTGGCGCCATCGACGCTCCGAGGGGGGCGGAATCGCCCTGGACCTAGGCGTGCATTTCTTCGATCAATTGCGATTCGCGGCTGGCGAAATCGACACGGTGTCGGCGCGCGTCGCAACGATTCAACCGCGGCGGCGGTTTCAGCCCTCGGCCGGCAGCGAGCGCGAACCCATCGAGTGCGACGCGGAAGATACCTGCCTGGCCCACTTTCGCTTGCAAGGCGGCGCGGTGGGATCCCTGGCCGCCAGCTGGGCCGGCGCCGGCCAGGCGACCCAGTTTGGGCCAGGCTCGGTGTACTACGCTCAGGGGGGGCGATTCGCCGACGGGCTGGTGACGCGGGCCGACGGCACCCAAATAGCGCTCGACGCCTGGTACCGTCAGTCGGCGCCGGCCGCCGAGCGCGAGCAATGGTTTCCCGCGGGGCTGACCGATAGTTTCGCCCTGGCGCAGCATGATTGGCTCGAAGCCATCCGTCGTCGCCGCCAGGGGGAAATGAACGGCGCACAGGGGTTAGCCGACCTGGCAGCAGCCTATGCCCTGCTCGAATCGGCCCACCTGGGGCAAGAAGTGCGCGTCGCCGAAGTGCTCGCGGGCACGGTCGAAGCCTTTCAGCGCCCCTGGAATCGCCAGTTAGGCATCGCGGGGTAGCCGCCGACCGGTTGACCGCCCAGGCGGCCCAACTAGCATCAATAGATAGGCGAGGTGGTCGCCCAAGCTTTCCTTTCCCCCGACGGATGCGCTTGCGAGGCTCGTACGATGTCTCTTCGCAGTTCGGCAATCGTGCCGCTCATTCGTCGAAACGGGTTCTTGTTGGGCGCGCTAACGCTGTGCTGCCTTGCCAGTGGCGGAAAGCTGGCCGCTCAGGTCCGCGAGATCGGTCAACCCTGGCCCAATACTCGCAGCGCCGACAGCCGCCGGCCCGACATCGGACAACCGGGCGAGGCCTGGTCGCTTTTCCCAGCCGGCATCGGCCGATGGGGCGATCGCCTGGTCGGTAGCTCGCAACTGGTCGATTGCCCGAGCGATCCGCTTTGCCTGAGCTATCCGCGGAGCGTTTATCGCGATCGCGCCTTTCCGTCGACGGTGCCGGCACTCCCGCGGCGATTCGATTCCGATTGGTCGAGCACCAACCGATCTCCCTGGTTCGACGTGGGGTACACCGCGTACACCTCGTTTGGCTGGCCCTGGTCTGCCGGATACGGTTGGGGCTGGGGTGGGGGCTGGGGCCTGGGTTGGGGTGGCTGGCGCGCCGGATGGGGCGGATGGGGTGGCTGGGGTGGCGGCTGGGGGCCCTATAGCTGGGTCTCGCCCACGGGGTTCTATCCCGGCTTTCGACCCTGGTATGCCAACCCCTATGCGGTGCGACCGTGGTGGGGCGTTTACGGTCCCTACTACGGCGGTGGGTACGCCAGCTTCTATCGGCCTTGGTACCTGTACGCCCCCGGCTCGAGCGTTTGGAACCGCGGCTACCCAGGCGCCTGGGGTGGGTTCGCCGACGACTGTCCGCCCGGGCGAGCGGGCTACGCGGGCTGTTACTACTGGTAAGTCACCGCGCGCGACCGCTGGACGGTGACGGAGCGGGCCGGCTTCGGTCCCCCCCGGATCGAGCCCGGTAAGACCGGTCGGGTAAGGCGCGTCGACAATGCGGGCACGTCCCGGATTCGGTCGAGACAACCGCGGCCGATTGGCTACGGCCTGGGTGGTCGCCAGGGCCGAATAGAACTGTAGAGTCAACAGCGACTGTGATTCGACCCTGAACGGAGTCCTGGCCATGAAACCGGCTACCCTGCTCACGGCTTTTGCGCTGGGCGGAGTACTATCCGGCGGCCTGTGGGCTGCCGAGCCGCCAGCGGGCGCCACGCCGCCCCACATCATCGTACGGCGAGGGGCCGCGGGCCCCACGCCCGAATACGTTTACGACCACCTTAATCCCGAGCGGTTCTCGGCCAATCCGCAAACTCCGCTGGAGATTTACACGAACTACCCCTACGTGAATACGCCGCGCCGGGCGTATCCCTATGGTTGGTTCGGCGCTCGCCAAAAGCCGCGCGATTGGTACTACCGGGGCACGCGCGGCTACCCGATGCACATGGAGCGATGGCCGGGCCGGTAGCGAGGGCGCCGCGGACGAGCCCGCGGGGCCGATCTTAGGCGCCCACCTGGCGCAGGGCCACGAGGGCGGCCTCGTGCAGCCGGCCATTGGAAGCCACCACGCCGCGATTATGGGCCAAGGTGCGACCTTGGCTGAAGTCGAGCGGCTTGCCGTCGAGGTCGGTGACGCGACCCCCGGCCTCTTCGATGACCAGCGAGCCGGCCGCCTGATCCCAAATCTTCTCGCGGTAATTGGGTTGCGAAGGCGAGATCAACCGCAGCATCAATTCGCCGCCACCGGCGGCCAACACCGCGTACTTGGCCTGGCTATCCATCCGCACCGGCTCGGCCGTTACCTGCAACACCTGGGCAACTTCGCCGATTTGATCGGCATTGGTGTGCCCAGACTCCACCGACCTCAGCAGCCGGGCCAACGCCGGGTCGCTCTGTTGCGAAACGTTGATGCGAACGAATTCGCCGCCGGTCAGGGGGCGGGTCCAGGTCCCCTGCCCTGCCAGCGCCAAGACCAGCGAGCCCGGCCCGCCTGGGTCCACGCGGCAGGCGTCGGTTAGGTTCGGGCACCCCAACACCCCCAATTCGACCCGGCCTTCGACAATCAGGGCCAAGGCCACCGCGTATTGCTCGCCGCGGAGAAACCCCTTGGTGCCATCGATCGGGTCGAGAGTCCAAAACCGATCGCCCGGCGCGGCCGCGCCTCGATCGATCCACTCGCACACGCTGTCGGGCGTGGCGGAAGGAATCTCTTCGGCGACGAACCGGGTGACCTGTTCCAGAACGGCGCGGCGCTCGGGATCGCGCAAGTCGGCGGCATCCTCTTCGCCCACCAACACCTCGCCCGGCAACTTGGTCAAGAGTGTATGGCTGACGAGCGCTTGAGCGGCGAAGTCGGCCACCGTTACCGGTGATTTGTCTCCCTTGGTCAAGGTGGCGTCGACCAGCCGCTGTTGCACGCCGCGCACCAAGAGCGACGCACGGCGCACCGATTCCAGGGCGAATTCCAACTGCGGCGAAAGAAACATGCCGGGGGGTCCTTCCGTCTGGCGGGGCGCCAACTTCGGGGGCAAAGTCTTTGCGGAGCGTTGTCCGTGCGGTCCGCGGGCAAGATGCCGCCCGAAAAACTCTCGGCCAACGATTCGCGGTTTGCGATTATGCGTCGGGCCCGGTCCAGGGGCAATCGCCCCAGACTCGTCGGTTGTGGGCTGAGGCCCTACGGAGCGCGATTCGCCGGCCCCGGGGGCCCCCGGGGCCGGACGGGAACGTCGTTCCGCGGCGCGCAAACCGCAAGCGGGCCGTGGGATTCGGGCGACCCTTTGGGGGTGCTCAGCCCGCGTTGACACTGTGGTGTGCGCCCGTAGAATTATGGGTTTTCCATCGCGCCGGCAGCCCCACTGCCGGCCGGCTCGGTCGGGGCGGGCGGAAGCCGCCGATCGCCCGGGCCCCCGCAGGAGGGCATCGCGCCTTGATCGAGGCACAAGCCGCTATCGAAAAAGCCGACGTGCTGATCGAAGCGCTCGGCTGGATTCGCCAGTTTCGCGACAAGGTCACCGTGATCAAGCTCGGTGGCAGCGTGATGGAGAATCCCGATGCGCTGCGCCACCTGCTGATCGATATCGTGTTTATGGAAACGGTCGGCATGCGCCCCGTGGTGGTCCACGGGGGCGGAGCCGCGATCAGCCGAGCCATGGCCCAGGCCGGGCTCGAACCGCGCTTCGTCCACGGCCGCCGGGTCACCGACGCCGCCACGCGCGACGTGGTCGAGCAGGTGCTGGCCTACGAAACCAACGAAGAGCTCGTGGCCCTGACCGAGCGCCTGGGGGGCCGGGCGGCGCCGCTCAACTTCCGCACCTCGAACGTGCTCTTTGGCGAGCGGCTCCACCTGAGCGACGGTTCGGGGGAGCCCATCGACCTGGGTTTCGTGGGGCAGGTAACCAGGGTCGATCGCACCACGATCGAGAATCTATGCTACGCCGGCACCGTACCGATTATCCCCTCGATGTGTCTTGACCCTAGCGATGGGGAAAAACTGAACGTCAATGCCGACACGGCGGCCCAGGCCGTGGCCCAGGCCCTGGGTGCCGAGAAGCTGGTGTTTCTCAGCGACGTAAACGGGGTGCGCCGCCGTAAGGAAGACCCCGACACGCTGATTCATTCACTCACCGCGGCCCAAGCCCAGCAATTGATTGCGGAAGGAACCATCGAATCCGGCATGATTCCCAAAGTGCAAGCCTGCCTGGAGACCCTGAATCACGGCGTCCGCAAGGTGCACATCATCGATGGCCGGCTGCGCCACTCGCTGCTGCTCGAGGTGTACACCAGCCGCGGCGTGGGCACCGAAATTGTGCGCGGCGACTAGACTTGGGTGACGCCCGGGTCGGTCCGGTCGTCTCCCGCGGGGTTGGAAGCGCCAGCCATGACCTGTTGGGACGGCCCGAACTTTTACCTCGCCCATCGCGTCCTAAATCACTTACCGGCATCCCGCCGGCCTGGCCCCAGCGACAGCCCCCTTTGGTTGTGGAGGTAACGTTCTCCCGTGGCCACCAGCACTCACCGATCGTCGGCGGAAACCATCGAGCTGTTTTCGCGTTATGTCATTCCCAATTACAACCGCTACCCGGTTTGCCTGGTCCGAGGCGAAGGCTCCCAGGTTTGGGACGCCGAGGGCAACCAGTACCTCGACCTGTTCCCAGGCTGGGGTTGCAACCTGCTGGGCCACTGCCCCGCGCCGGTGGTGCGGGCCGTGCAAGACCAGGTGGCCACGCTGATCCATGTGCCCAACACCTGGTACATCGAAGCCCAGGGCCTGTGGGCTAAGGCGCTGAGCGAGCGCAGCTTCGGCGGTCAGGCCTTTTTCTGCAATTCGGGCACCGAGGCCAATGAAGCGGCCATTAAGCTCGTGCGGCTGCACGCCGGCAAGGGTCGCTATAAAATCATCACCTTTCACGGCAGCTTTCACGGCCGCACGTTGGGGTCGCTCACCGCCACGGCCCAGCCCAAGTACCATGCGGGACTCGGGCCCTTGGTGGCCGGCTTTCAGTATGCCCCCTTCGGCGACCTGGACGCCGTGCGCAAACTGATCGACCACGAAACCGCCGGCCTGATGATTGAGCCGATCCAGGGCGAAGGGGGCGTGCAGGTTCCGCCCCCCGGGTTCCTAGAGGGCCTACGGCAACTGGCCGACCAGCACGACCTGCTCCTGGTGTTCGACGAGGTGCAAACCGGCTGCGGCCGTACCGGCCATTGGTTCGCCTACCAGCACTTCGGCGTTACGCCCGACGTGATGACCCTGGCCAAGGCGGTCTGCGGCGGAGTGGCGGGGGGCGCCCTCTTGGCCCGACCGGAAATCGCCGCCAGTCTCAGGCCGGGCACGCACGCCGCCACGTTCGGCGGCAACCCGCTGGCCGCCCGAGCGGGCGTCGCCGCGATCGAAATGATCGAACAGGAGGACCTGCTCCGGCACTCGGCCCAGATGAGCCGCCTGTTTGAAACTCGACTCTCCGAGTTGAAATCGCGATGCGACCTGGTGCGCGACCTGCGCATCGTGGGCCTGATGATCGGCATCGAACTGGCCGGCGACGGCGCCTCCGTGGTGCAGGCCTGCCTCGAGCGGAAACTGCTGATTAATTGCACTCACGGCAACGTAATTCGGCTACTGCCCGCTCTAAACATTTCCGCCGAGGAAGTGCAGGCGGGATGCGATATTCTCTGCGACGTGATTACCAGCTACACGGTTTGAGCGAGCCGGGCGAACCGGCCCACCATCGGGTGGCCGCGGTTCGTCCTGGCGCGCCTGGCCGCGAAAGAAACCCGCGAGTACTGCCGTGATTCGTCATTTGCTTACGCTCACCGATGTTTCGTCGGCTGAAATCGATCGTGTCTTCGCCATCACCAAGGATCTGAAAAGCAAGTACGACCAAGGGCTGCGCGAAGCCATTTTGCCCGGACGGGTCATGGCGCTGCTGTTCGAGAAAAAATCGCTCCGCACCCGCGTCAGCTTCGAAGCGGGCATGATCAACCTGGGGGGCAGCAGCCTGTTTCTGGGAGAAGACGTGGGCTGGGGGGGGCGTGAATCGATCGCCGACTTCGCCCGGGTGTTGAGCCAATATGTCGACGTGATCGTGGTCCGCGCCAACCGCCATCAGTCGGTGGTCGATATGGCCCGATACGCCAGTTGCTCGGTAATCAACGGCCTGACCGACTATGCTCACCCTTGCCAAATTCTGGCTGATCTGTACACCCTGCGCGAACTGGTAGGCCGGCTCTCGGGGCTGACCCTGGCCTACATCGGCGATGGCAACAACGTGGCCCGCAGCCTGGCCCTGGGATGCGGTCGCGTGGGAATGCGAATGACGATGGCCGCCCCGCAGGGCTACCAGTTCGACCCCGATTTTCTCGCGCTGCTTCGCCAGGAAACGCCCAGCCTGGAACTGATCGTCACCACCGACCCGCGCGAGGCGGTCCGCCAGGCCGTGGCTGTCTATACCGACGTTTGGACCAGCATGGGCCAGGAAGCGGAAACCGAGCGGCGGCGCCAGGCGTTTGCCGATTTCCAGGTGAATTCGGCGCTGATGGCCCACGCCCCGGCCGACTGCCTGTTCATGCACTGTCTGCCGGCCCACCGCGGCGAGGAAGTAACCGACGACGTGATGGATGGCCCAGGCAGTATCGTGGTTCAACAGGCCGGTAACCGCATGCACGTACAAAAGGGAATCCTGGCCTGGCTTCTTGGCCCCCAGGGTGGCCATGCCCCCGGCAGCCTGGGCGAGGTGAGCTGTTAATGCCCCGCCACGACGGTCGACGCGCCGACGAACTACGCCCGCTTAAGGCCAAGCGCCGCTACACCCGGGCCACGCCCGGCAGTGTGCTGATGCAGTTTGGCCGCACCACGGTGCTCTGCACCGCCAGCATCGAGCCAGCGGTGCCTCCCTGGATGAAAGGCCAGGGGCGCGGCTGGTTGACCGCCGAATACAGCATGCTGCCCGGCAGCACCAGCCCCCGCAAAGGACGCGACCGTGGCGGCAAAATCGACGGACGCACCACCGAAATTCAACGGCTCATCGGCCGCAGCCTCCGGGCCGTCGCCGACTTGAGCGCCCTTGGCGAGCGCACCATTACGCTCGACTGCGACGTACTCGAGGCCGACGGCGGTACCCGCACCGCCAGCATTACAGGGGCCTTTCTGGCCCTGGTCGATGCCCTGCGAGCCATCGAGGGACAGCTCGACGCCAATCGCCCCGTGCTGCGCGACAGCGTGGCCGCCGTGAGCGTGGGCCTGGTCGAAGGACGCGCCGCGCTCGATCTGGATTATGTGGAAGACAGCGGCGCCGCGGTCGACATGAACCTGGTTATGACCGGCCAGGGGCGCTATGTCGAATTGCAAGGTACCGGCGAAGAAGCCACGTTCGACCGCGCGGAACTCGACGCCCTGCTCGAATTGGGGCGCGGGGGCATCCGCAGGCTTACCGAGTTTCAGCGCCAGACCCTGGGCCGCCAGTGGCCCTGGTCCTAAGCCAGCGGTCGTAGCGATCGATCCAGGCAACGCCGCCAGCCCCTGCGGTTTTTCGCAACGCGCCAAGCGCTCGCCGGGCCACCGGAGTCACCGGCACCCACTGTTCGCTACCGTCCGTTTGCCGACCCACCAGATAGGTTTCACCGGCCAACGAGCCCAACAGGTCGCGCGGGCGCTCTTCGATCAGCTCCAGTTCGTGCAACCCGACCAGGGTCATTTCAAAGTGGCTGGGGGTCCGCAGTTCCCCGGCCCAGCGCGCTTGGGTCAGCGCGAAATGATCGCCGTGAATCCAGGCCCGGTCGAGCAGCGTTGCGGGGGCCAGAATTAGTAGCGCGAGCATTCCGGCCAGCAGGCTGAGCCCCCAGCCCAAACGGCCCAGCTCTCTGCGATACAAGAAGCCGCTGGCGATGACCCCGAAGCTGAGCAGGCAAACGGTGGGAAACACCCACCCCGCGTACTGCACCAGGGTGTAGCCATCGTGCTCGGAAACCACGAGCCAGTCAGGAAAGGCCCACGAGCCAAACAGGGCGTTCAGGTCGGCCAGCGTCGACGAAACCTGGTTCATGTCAGGCTCCTCGTTACCGCGGATTCCCCACCGTGGCCAATTGCTGCTCGGCGTCCGCCGCGATCAGCGGGGTGCGCACCCCGGCCTGTCGGGCAGCTTGAATTACGCGCGGACACGCCGCCTCGAGAACCAACCGCAGCGCGATCGGCTCGGGGGCGGCCGACCGACGCTCGGCAATCAGGCATCGACCCGAGCCCAGCGATGCCTCGTCAGACAGGCTGGCCAGGCTGAGAGCCTCCAGCTCTTTAAACCGGTAGTAGGCCGCGTGCTTGCGGGGCCCCAGCCACGACCAGCGATGCTCGGCGTACGAGAATCCCTCGGGCGAAAGATCGACGCGGTCCCAAAGCAACGTGGGCCCCCAGCCAACCAACACTCCCCAGCCCACCAGCGGCAAGAGCAGCGCTTGGCCGCGCAGGTGGGGCCACATCCGCCAGGCGAGAACGATGCCGGCCAGGAGAACGCCAGCCACCACCGCCCGCGTCCAAACGTGGTACCGGAAGACCAGCGTCTCGCCGTGTACTTCGCGCGAGATTAGGCCGATCCAATGCGTGGCCGCCAGCGACACGATCAGACCGCTGCCCGCGATCAACAACACGAGCGCGAGCGAAACGCTCCAGCGCAGCACGGTGATTCGCTGGCGGGCCGACATGGCCAGTTCTCCCCCTCGCGGGCCGCACCCGCCTCACGGCAAGGGCTCCCCCAACAGGAAACCTAGCTTGCGATCCGGCCAGGCGCAGCGGCAGCCTATTTCTTCAGGGGCGGTGCAGGGATCGGCCCTGCCAGAACTCCCGATTCTCGCTACAACCCCTCCAAGCCCCACCGGTTCGGCAACTTGGCCCTCCGCGGCTTGGCCTGTGCCCTCGACCATCTTCCAAAGCGGCGGCCGGGGCGCAGGCAGCCCTCTGGCTGGTCCGGCGGGATATTGCCCGGGCCCGCCGGGCGACTAGAATAGGGAGGTTTCCTGCGGGCGTAGCTCAGTTGGTAGAGCGCTCGCTTCCCAAGCTGGATGTCGAGAGTTCGAGTCTCTTCGCCCGCTCTGAGTGTATTCCGCTTCTCGGATCGCCGTTGGTCATAGGTGCTCGGCCGGGGCAAGCAGCGGCAGTGGTCGGGCAAGCGCGGAAAAGCACCCGGCCAAACCAGCGAGTCCGAGGCGCTTCGTCGGCAAGCTCGCCCTGGATGCCGATCGGCCACCACGCGGCGACCGCCTGGCAGACCTCCTGCCCCGAGGACATCGCCTCCTACTTTCGCCAAGGTCACGGTCAGCGGCCAATCGGGATGCGCCGCATTTGCAAGGTTCCGGGAGCGCGATCTCACCGGTAATTCAACTTCTCAACCACACGCTGTTAGGGCAGCCAGCCCTGCTGGGAAAGCATGTCGGCCAAGGCGCTCCCCATGGCGGAATGAGCCCGCTCATTGGGATGATGGTCGTCGGAGCTGACATAGCTGTCGACGCCGAAACACGACGCCGAAATCAACTGGCTCCTGACGTTGAACGCCGGCACCCGCTCTTCGTTCATGGCCGGCAACACTGCCCGCGCCAACCGCTCCCAGGCAGCCACGTCATCGTTCTGAAAAATAGCGACGCAGAACTGCGCACCATCAGCCCGCACGTCGCGCGCCAGGCCACGAAGCTCCTCGATGCAGCGATCGTAGCTCGTGCGTCGCGCTAAGGCCTCATACTGCTCGAGGTAGCCGCCACGGCCTTCCAGGCCTTCGGCGCGGCGCACCAGTTCGGTCTCCTCGCGCGTGGTCACGTGATCGTTCCAGCACATTACAAGCAGTACGATCTGTGGTCGAAATCGGCGCACGTCTTGGCGATATACTTGCCGCTCGATGTCGGTCGAATAGTAGATCATGCCGAAGTTCAATACTTCGTAACGTCCGTCGAAACGCTCGGCCTCTTGGTTGAGCCTTGCTTCCAGAACGCGAGGAAAAGCGTCTTCCGCGCGCACTCCGGCCCCAAACGTGAAGGAATCGCCCAGGCACGCAATCCGCAAGACCCCGGGCGCGGCGGCTGGATCGACGTCGCGCTCTCGGTAACCGAACCGATTGAGGTGATAGTCGACCACGAACGGCTCGCCCGCGGGCGGCTGGTGCGTTGAATTCACCGCGCCAACCTGCGGACCCGGGCTCTCGGCCCTCCGAAAATAGCCCCGAGGGTTCTCCGGGTAGTAGCTGCGCAGCCAGGTAAAGGGAGCCAGGCGAAAGACCAGGTCCGAGTCTTCCACAAACTCGCCTTGCAGACATTCCAGATAGCGCGGCTGCGTCGCGCCGCCTCTCGATCGCGTGCTCAGGAACCACTGCCCGAGTCCGCCGACACCAACGATCGACGCCGCCAGCAAGAGCTTGATCCACAGGCGATCGAATCGATTGGCGGCGAGCGTCATGACGGTGAATCTGCGGGTTAAGGAGCTGCCGATCGTCGAACGGGAAACTCATCGTCTGCCCGACGGGCGTTTCAGCGCACAGCAATGCTCGCCTTAAAAAAGCCCAGTCGGTGCCGGGTTTCACGGTGTCATGTCTTTGGCATGCGCGGGCGTCGCCCCTCAGCCGGGTCCGCACGATTCATGCGCAGGCATGGCTCCCAGTTTGTCCCGCGCGGGGCACAAACGCTACCGGCTTGTTCCCGGCCGCGGTTGTTTCGGTTTCCGAGAAGACTTCCTCCGCAGGCCATGCATTAGAATGCTCCCGGCGAGGCCGCCAGCGATACCCACCCGGACACCGCTTTCGCACCAGGTCTGGGTACCCGCACGGCTTCCAAGATTGCGGGGAGCTCCACATGTCGGGCGGTAAGTCGGCTACCGCTGGCGATTGGCCGGAGCAGGTCGCCCAGCTCAAACAAGCGATCGACGCCAGCGATTGCGCCGCCGTCGCAGACCTTATGACCCGCGAACCGGCTCTGCACGCGGCCCCTTTGGGCTACGGCCAAAGCGGTCCGCTGACCTGGGCAGCCGAATGTCGTGGAACCACCGCCTCGCCCGCACGATTGGCAATTGTTCGCTGGATGCTCGAGCATGGATCCGACGTGCACCAAGGAGGCGATGGGCCACTTATGCGGGCGGCGCTCAGCAACGATCGGACCGCGATCATGGAATTGCTCGTCGAGCACGGCGCCAACGTCAACGCGCTGTGGAAGGGTTCTTACCCCATCGTGTTCGCTCCCTGTGAAACCCTGCAGCCCAGGGCGCTCGAGTGGCTTATCGCCCACGGAGCCGACCCGCGCGTTGCCGACTCCCACGGTGGAACCTGTATCGAAATGCTTTTGGGTACCTACTGCCGCAACCCCGCGGGCAAGGCCGCCTGCCTGGAGGTGTTCGCGCGGGCCGGGTTTGCGTTTCCCGACACGGCCCCCATGGCCGTACACCGGGGGCGCATCGAATTGCTGGCCGACTGCTTGCAGCGCGAGCCCGGCCTGCTCGAGCGGCACTGGACCGAAGCGGAAATCTATCCGCCTCAGCTCATGCACAGTCCCGGCCTGCACGGCGCGCCGCTCGAGGGCGCCACGCTGTTGCACCTGGCAGTCGAGTTTGAAGAAGAAGCGATTGTCCGATGGCTGCTCGACCAGGGAGCCGACGCGAATGCCCGCAGCGCGATCGACGCCGAGGGGTTCGGCGGGCAGACCGCTTTGTTCCACACCGCCGTGGCCCTGGTCGACAAGACCGATCGCCTGGCACGGCTGCTTTTGAGCCGAGGGGCCGACCCCCGCTTGCGGGCCACGCTGCGAAAGCAATTGCGCGACATGGGCGACCCGGAAAAAGAGCGGATGCGCGAATTCCACCAGGTGACGGCCGCCGAATTCGCCAGGCAATTTCAGGAACCCGGGATGCGGAACCCGGGCGCCTTGGCCGCCATGGCCGAAATGCAGGGCGCTTAACGGCCAGCAGCGCGCGCCGTGTGGGCCGCGTCCGAAACCCGCGATGAACCAAAGGCGATTCGCCCCTGCTTGCCAGGGCGGAGGGCTAATTCGTCTCGGTGGGTGGGGCAGCGGCCGGCTCGGTCGACTTCCGCTTCGGGCTCAGGCCTCGCGACATCAGCTGCGGGTTTTGCTTGAGCATTTCGGCAATCTTGACCATCACCAGCGGATTGGCCATCTGCCGCGAAATGCTTTGCTGCATGGCGGCCCGCAATTGCTGGCGCTGGGCCTCGTCGCCGGCCTCGATCATGTTGAAGGCGCAGATACACATCTCGTCGGTTGTCATTTCCCCCAGCGAAATCCGGGCCGGTGGCACATTGGGATTCGCCGGGTTGCCGCTCGAGTTGTCGTACACCGCTTCCAAATCGAATCGCGTTCCGGCGGGCAGACGCAGGGGCTGACGAAATCGATACTGATCTTGCCAGTTGAAATCCCAATCGGACCAGACCAACAGTTGCTCCTCGCCCCCGGGAAGCGTCGCGGTCACCTTCATCTCGGTGCCAATCAGGTGCATGTGCGGCGTCACGTCGAGCAGCTCCAATTCCACGGGCGTCGTGAAGCTGTACTTCATTCGGTGTGAAGTTTCGCCCGGGGGAATGTCGACCGCCAGATCGATCAGGGCCAGCGTCGACAGGTAACGGTCCACCGGGCGCTCGGCGAAGTAAAGGGCCACTTGCGAACGATCGGGCTCTGCCTTGCCGCTGGGATGATAGTGAAGCTGCAGGGCCAGGTCGCTTCCTTGAGCCAGCTTTTGGCCGATACCGCGGGGCAAACGCCGCGGCGTGTAGCCCGGCGCCCAGAAGCCAAGCGTGCCGGCGGCGAAGCCGGGCACCAGGCCCCCTTCGTAGCCGGGTTCGGGGTCCAGGGCATCGCGGCGGCGAGCCTCGCCGGTGCTGTCGAGATACAGAATCGCGTGGTGCACCACCCGGGGGTTGCCGGGACGGAACTCGACCCCGACCACGATCTGATTCTCGGGAATGTCGATCGGTATGACGAAGTAGCGAAACACATCGGGCCCATCGGCCGGCACCAGGTACTCATCGCCCATGGTCAGCACCAGGTCGGGTTCGCCCAACTGCCAGCCCGAGTTGTTTTCGACCAAGGGCGGTATCTCGGCCGGGTCTCCCTCGGGCGCTCCGGCGGCGGCCCAAGCATCCAAAGTGGCCAGTTCGGCCGGGCTTAGGCGGCGCTCGCCGCGAAAATCGCCGGTGCCCGGGTGTATTTTCCAAGGGGGCATCAGCCGGCTGGCCGTTACCTGGGCCAAGAACTTGGCCCGCTTCGCGGCGTCGTCGTACGTTAGCAGCGAGAAAGGGGCCACCGCGCCCGGGCGATGACATTCGGCGCACTGGGCCCGCAAGATAGGCGCCACGTGCCGGGCGAAGGTCGGCTCGGTGAGCGGGCGGGCTTCGCGCGGACAACCCACGGGCTCGGTTTCCGCCACCTGGGGAGCCTGGCCCGCCAGCACGGCATCGACCGCTTGTTGCCAGTCGTGACTGGTTGCCTGGGGCCGACGGCGGCCAACCGCGGCGAACAAATCATCGATCCGGCCCCGGTAAACGACCTTCCCCTGGGTATCGATCACAAAGGCCTGGGGCACATGGGTCGGCTCGAGGGCAGCGGCCAACGCGCCGGCCGAGTCCCACAGCAAGGGAAAGCCCGGCCGATACTCGTCGGCAAAGGTCTGGGCCCGGGTTCGACTCAGGCTTGGGTCGCTCAATACGCCGTACACTTCGACCGGGGCCTGGGCCCAGTGGGCCGCCAAGCGATTCAGCTCGGGCAAGTATTGATTCGAGATCGGGCATTCGGGCGAGAGAAAAACCAGGGCCACGGCCTGGGTCCCATCTCGGTCGCCCAACTGTTGAATCTGACCGGCCAGATCCACCAACCGCAGCCCCAGCACCCGTTGGGCGTCGTCGGCCGCGTTGGCTGCGGTCGCCCAGGCCGCGAGAGCCACCAGGCCCGCGACCACCATTGCAACGCGGACCCTCGGCCATCGACCCCATTCGACTCGCCGCTTAACCATGGCCATGTCCCTTGGAGGTGTAAAAAACTTGGCGACTGCCCGAACTGCTTCGCGGCCACCCGATCTGCGGAGATCGCCCCTACGGCGACGGCGACCTGTCGATGTATACCCGAACCAGGGGGGCTCGGTTGCAGTGAAATCGGCCTTTGAAAGGACTTGGGAAGCGGCTTGTGTGAACCGGCGCCAGACCCGACGAGCCGGTATCGGCGGCGGGCGCTGGCCTGTGCAGCGCGAATCGCGAGCGCTTGGGGGGCCCGCTGGCGGCACCTGCCCCGGGGCCCAAGGGGCCTCTTGCGTGTCCTGGGAACTTCGCGGGAAACGACGCCTAGTTACTGAATCGCGAGGCAACGAGCGTAATGTTTTGCCCGCCGAACCCGAAGCTGTTCGTGGCCGCGTGATCGCAGCGCCGCTGGCGAGCCTGGTTGGGGACATAATCCAGGTCGCAATCGGGATCGGGAGTTTCGTAGTTCGTGGTCGGCGGAAGCACATTGTCGCGAATGGCCAGCAGGCAAACGATGAGCTCGGTGGCGCCGGCCGCCGCGATCAGGTGGCCCATCATGCTCTTAGTGCTGGAAATCGGCACCTGATACGCATGCTCGCCCAGGGCCCGTTTGATGGCCACGGTCTCGACCTTGTCGTTTACGTTAGTGCTGGTGCCGTGGGCATTGATGTAGTGCAGGTCGGAGGGGCCCAGGCCCGCGTCTTCCAGGGCCAGCGACATGCACTTGGCCGCGCCTCGGCCTTCGGGGTGCGTATCGGTAATGCGAAACGCGTCGGCGGTGGAGCCGTAGCCGGTGATCTCGCCGTAGATTCGGGCTCCGCGCTTGCGGGCGAAATCCAAGTCTTCCAAGATCAGCATCGCCGCGCCTTCGCCGAGAACGAAGCCGTCGCGGCCGCGATCGAAGGGACGCGAGGCCTTGCTCGGCTCGTCGTTGCGCGTGGAGAGCGCGCCCAACAGGTTGAAGCCGGTGACCCCGAACGGATGAATCATGCTATGGGTGCCGCCGCTGAGCATCAGGTCGGCATCGCCGCGGCGAATCATCTCGACCGCCTCGCCCACGGCCTGGCTCGATGCGGCACAAGCGGTCAGGCAATTCAAGTTCGGCCCCTGGGCGTTGAATAGCCCCGCCAGGTGGCCGGCCGGCATGTTGGGCTCTTGTTCCAGTTCGTCGATCGGGTCAAGAATTTCCATGCCGGTCTTGGTGAACTGGGCCACGTCGAGCTCCGGACCTTTGAGCGCGCTGACCATCATTCGGGTGAACCGGTCGAAATCTTGCTGGCCCTCGCCGCTTCCCAAGTAAATGCCGAACCGCAGCGGATCGTAATCTGTTTCGCTGAGCCCGGCATCGCGCATGGCCTTTTTGGCCGCGCCGACCGCGAAACGGGTATGCCGGCCATGATGTTTCCATCGCTCGGGGTCTTCCCCGACGTCGGAAACATCCCAGTTCTTCACCTCGGCCGAGATGCGAGTGGGAAAACTGCTGGCGTCGAACAGCGAGGTATAGCCTATGCCCGATGCGCCGCTGAGCAGTTGTTGCCAAACCTGCTCCAGGTCGCTTCCCAACGGCGTAACCAGGCCCATCCCGGTAACAACCACTCGGCGTCGCATGGCAAGTGTCCCTTTTTTTCTGTCACGTTTCGCGGCTGGTTGGCGAGAGCCCCCGGGCCGTTACTGCGCGGCCCGCACGGCGGCCAACCCGGCGGGTTCGGCCAAGGGGGTGCCGTCGCCGCCGCGGCCCACGTCGAATACGCCCAGGAGCTTCATGGTGAACACGAAGTTCTTGGGTTCAAACAGCGTTTTCACGCGTTTGTTATCGTCCAGATGGACGAACATGATCGCGGCCTCGGCCTGAAGCTGCTGGCCGATGTGGCTGGTGCACAGCACCGTGGCCCCGTCGGGATTCAGCGCGTCGACCGTGGCGGTGTACGTCAGCGTATCGCCCGGCAGGGCCGGCAGATGAAAGATCGCCTTGGGCACCTTGGCCAAAATCACCTTCTCCTGGAAGCCGCTGGTTTCCCCCACCAGGATTCCCCCGGTCTGGGCCAGTCCTTCCAAAATCAGCGGATTGGGCATGACCGGAAAACCGTAGAAGTGGTCGTGGAGATGCTCCTCGGCCAGCGACACGTTCTTAATGGCGCGGGCGCGGCGCCCGCTTTCGAACTCGATAAACCGGTCGATCCAAATCCAACGCATGGCGCGTCTCCAGACTCTCGAGCCAAGGCCCTCGGCCAGCGGCTTACCCCTGGCCGCCCCCTGGGGGTGGCGACCACGCGCGGGGCCAGCGACGGGCCGCCCTTGGACGCCGCCCTTGGACAAGGGGGGGGCGAGGGGCCGCGTTAGGCCACGCCCGCCAGCTTGGTTTCCACGTAGTTGCAGATCATCTGCACGGTGAACAGGTTGCCGAACTGCTGAGCCACGGGGTTCTTGGCGAATTCCGACAGGTCGGCAAACGGCATCCGCTTGCGCAGCTCGTCGAGACCGGCCTCGGTAAACTTGCCGTCGGCCACGTATTTGGGGTCGGTCAGCACCGCTTCGGGGAACAGCTCGCCCCGGGGAATCTTGATGTCGAAGGCCTTTTCCAGGCGAAATACGATGTCCAGGAAGTCGATCGACTCGGCTCCCAAGTCGCCCGTCAGCGTGGCATCGGGCGTTACTTCGTCCTCGTCGACCCCCAAGGCGTCGACCAGGGCGCTTTGAATCTTTTCGAAGATTTCGTCTTTGCTCGTCATCGCACAGTTCTCCCAACCTTTGGTTCGCTAGGGCCGCCGCCGAACCTATTGGCTGCCGGACGGCCGAACTCCCGAAAACGTTTTCCCAACACTTCCGCTCACCGCGGCGGCGAATCGTCGAACCGGGCGCTCGGCCGGAGGCAAACTTCGTCCGGCAAGGCGCCCAGGACGGACGATCTGCCGAAGCCGTCGACCCACCGACGTTTCGGCAACCACCCGTGCCACGGAACACGATCGACAGCCATCGCGCTTGCCCGCCGAGAGCGGACCACCCAGGCGCTAGTAGCTGCCCAAACTCAAACCACCGTCAACGCGAATCACCTGCCCGGTCAAGTAGCTGGCAGCGTCGCTGGCCAAGAAGGCCACCACGCTGGCAATTTCTCCGGGCTGTCCGACTCGCTTGAGCGGAATAACCTCTTTAATTCGGTCGCCGGCCAGGCCGCGCACCGCCTCGCTCATGTCGGTTTCGATCATGCCGGGCGCCACGGCGTTGACCCGCACTTTGCGGGCGGCCAGTTCCTTGGCCAGGCAGCGGGTCAGGCCTTCGATGCCCCCCTTGCTGGCCGCGTAATTTACCTGCCCGCGCGAGCCGAATTCGGACGCCACGCTCGACAGATTGACGATGCTGCCCTTGCGCCGCGACATCATCGGCCGCGTGACCGCGTGGCAGTAGTTGTAGGTTCCGTTCAGGTTCGTATCGATCACCGATCGCCATTGCTCGGGCGACATCGTGGCGAACAAACCGTCTTGAATGATTCCGGCCGAGTTGACCAGCACGTCGATCTGGCCCCACTCGCCTTCGAGCTGCTCGACCAACTCATGGGCCCGGGCATAGTCGCAAACGTCGGCCTGCACGGCCCGCACGTCGTGCCCTGCTCCGCGGAGCGCGGCACTCAACTCCTCGGCGGCCTGCTGATTTCGCTGGTAAACGAAGGCCACCCGCGCCCCACCCTGGGCCAAGGCTTCGACACAGGCACGGCCGATGCCGCGACTGCCGCCGGTGACGATCGCCGTTTTGCCGCTAAGTTCCATGGGACGGTGGCTTTCCATTGAATGCTAAACGCCTGAGCGAACGGTGCCCGACAGAAATTACCCAACCAGTAGGGCTCGGCAGGCGGTTGGTTCCAGGGTTGATGATTCGCAGGGAGAGATTCAGCTCGGTGCCACCGCGGGGGCATCGACCGGGGGGGACGGCAATCCGCGGCACAGCTGGGCCCAAAGTTCCCGCAATCGGCCGATCAATACCGCGTCGGCCTCCGCGCGATCGGGGCGCTCGGTTGCCAGGTTGTATCGTTCCAACACCAGCCGGGCCGATACATTCGCGGTGCCCTCGACGGTGCCTTGTACCTTCAGCTTCACCAGCCGCGGTTCCCAACCCAAAAGCTCGGCCGAAACCACCAGGGTTTGTCCCGGTTCGACAAAGCTGCCGTACTTTACATTGCGGGCTTCTCGCAGCGTAATCACGCTGTGGGCAAAGTCTTCCGACGCGCGAACCAGCCAGGCCCCGGCTTCGGTCATCGCCTGCAGCATCATCACCCCGGGCATTACCGGAAAGCCCGGAAAATGGTCGGCTAAATACTCTTCGGCCAAGGTCAGGTTTTTGGCGGCAGTAATCCGCTTGCCGGGTTCCAGTTCCAACACCCGGTCCAAGAGTACAAATCGCATGGATCACCGACCGCCGTCGCCGGACGAACCGGACGGAACAAAAAGGGGGAAAGACAGGAAGCTCGGGCAGGGTAAGCCGCATAATATACCGCTTCGGCGGGCTACCCACAACGGCGAACAAAGCGCCGCCCCAACCATCCTAAGTCGTTTGTTTGTTATAGGTTAACAGGTCTGTTTCGGCCGCCTTCCGGGGGTCGGCCGGACATCTCGGCTGGGGGTCAGTAACATCCTGGCCCAGTTGGGTCAGCGGAGTCCCGCGAGCGATGTTACACACCGCTTGAGAGCTCACCGCCGCAAGGGGGGCGGCTCGTTGTCCCTCCCCCCCAGGGCCGCTACGATTTCGCTCATGCGCAAAGGAATCGCCGTGTCTCCCGGCGTCGCCGTTGGTCGAGCTTATTGCGTTCACGAAATCTTCGTGAGCGGCTCGGGCCGAGTGACCAGCGACGTCGAGGCTCACGCGGAACTCAAGCGATACGAAGAGGCTACCGCGCAAACCGCGGCCGATTTGCGCGCGCTGTACCACAAGGTCTCGCGGCAGGTGGGGGAAGAAGAAGCCGCGATCTTTCGCACCCACGAGTCGATCCTGCGCGACCCTTCGTTCTCGGTAAAGGTGTCTGCCTGGATCACTCGCGAGCATCTCACCGCGCCGGCCGCCCTGGCGCGAATGCTCGAAGAATACCAGTTGCTCTTCAATCGCACAGAAGACGAATACCTGCGAGAACGTCTGAACGACGTGCGCGACGTAATCGAGCGGCTCAGCGGCCACCTTTCCTCGGCGCTGGCCAACGATTTCGCGGCGTTCACCGACCCGGTCGTGCTGGTGGCCAACGAGCTGCTTCCCTCGCAGGTGGTCACGCTCGGAGATCGCCAGGTGGCCGCCGTCGTCACCCAGGCAGGCGGACGAACGAGTCATGCGGCCATTCTGGCCCGCAGCCGAGGCATTCCCGCCGTGAGCGGAGTGCGGGGCATCCTCAAACAGGTGCATACCGGCGACCTGGTCGTGGTCGATGGCCGCGACGGCGCCGTCATCGTCAACCCCGACGCCGAGGTGGAAACCGCCTATCGCAAGCTGCAGCGCGAGTTCGTCGACCTCAAGGGGACCCTGGCGGCCAACCGCGATCAGCCGTCGGTCACGGCCGACGGCCAGAAGGTCGAGCTACTGGCCAATATCAACCATCTCTCCGATGCCCAGGCGGCCGAGCGGATGGGGGCCCAGGGCGTGGGGCTCTACCGGACCGAGTACCTGTTCCTCACCCACCCCGACGTGCCCGACGAAGAGGAACAGCTCGAGGCCTACCGCCAGATCATCCAGGCCTCGCCGGGGCGGCGGGTCACGATTCGCACCCTGGACCTGGGGGGAGACAAGACCATTCCCTATCTGGGACACAGCCGTGAAGCCAACCCCTTCATGGGCTGGCGCTCGATTCGGCTTTCCTTCGAACACCCCGAGTTTTTCGCTACCCAGATTCGGGCCGTGCTCCGAGCGGCGGCCGAGGCGCCGCGAGGCCAGGTGCGCCTGTTGTTTCCCATGATCACCACGCTCGAGGAGATCCGCCGGGTGCGCGGCATGGTGCGCCGCGCCCAGCGCCAGCTCGAGGCCGCGGACCGCCCTTACGGCCAGGTACCCATTGGCCTGATGCTGGAAGTCCCCGCCGCGGCCCTGACGCTGGAGTCAATGCTCGACGTGGTCGACTTCGTCTCGATCGGCTCGAACGACCTGGTCCAATACCTGATGGCGGCCGACCGCGACAATCCCAAGGTCAGCCATTTGTGCGAACCGCTCAGCCCGGCCGTGCTCAAGGTGCTGTCCGCTTCGATTCGAAACTGTAACCAGGCCAAAAAGCCGGTCACGCTGTGCGGCGAAATGGCCGGCTCTCCGCGGGCATTCGTGCTGCTGTTCGGCATGGGGCTGCGCAGCTTCAGCATGAGCCCCGCCTTTATTCCCACGATCAAAGAGCTGGTCCATCACCTGACCGTGGACGAAGCCGAGAAGATTCTGCGAGAATCTCTGACCCTGCGCACGAGCGGCCAGATTCTGCGCCACCTGCGCGAGGCGCTCGAGCGAATTTGCCCCAGCTTGTGCTTGCTCGATTCCGGATGAGCACCGTATCCGCGGTCGGGTTTCCGCCGAGCCCACGGCCCCCTCAGCTTTCTCGCCCTGGTGCGTCGTTTGTGTTTCTCCCAGCGGAAGAAGTGGACCATGATGCATGCTTCTCGTCTTAGGCCAGCGCAGCGAACGAATCGCCTCTCGCGACGGCGGCTGGCCAGGCTGCTGGGCATCGGGCTGTTGGGCGGCGGGCTGATGGCCGGTAATTCCGGATGCCATCCGCCCACCACTCCGCCGCCGCACCGGCGAGAGACGGCGCTGGAATACCCGCCCGCTCGCCGCGTTGACCAGGTCGACGACTACCACGGTCACTCGGTGGCCGATCCGTATCGCTGGCTGGAAGATTCCGATAGCCCCGAAACCCGCCGCTGGATCGAAGCGGAGAATCAGCTCACCGAGAGCTATCTGTCCGCGATTGGAGAGCGAGCCCGCATTCGGCAGCGGCTGGCCGAGCTGTGGAACTACGAGAAGTTCGGTCTGCCCGTCGAACGAGGAGGCCGGACCTTTTTCACCAAGAACGACGGCCTGCAGAACCAGCCAGTCTTGTACGTGCAGGAGGGAATCGACGGCACTCCCCGGCCGCTGGTCGATCCCAATCAATTGGCCGCCGACGGAACGGTCGCCTTCTCGGGCTGGGAGCCCAGCCCCGACGGCAAGCATCTGGCCTATGGGCTCGCCACGGCCGGATCCGATTGGCAGCAGTGGCGCGTGCGCGAAGTCGAGTCGGCGACCGACCTGCCCGATCACCTGCGCTGGATCAAGTTCTCCGGGGTCTCCTGGACGCCCGACGGCACGAGTTTCTACTACAGCCGCTATGACCAGCCCGCGGCCGACGAGGAACTGACCGGCACCAACTACTTTCAGAAACTGTACCAGCACCGTCTGGGAACCCCGCAGACCGACGACGTCTTGGTTTACCATCGCCCCGACGAGAAAGAATGGGGGTTCGACGGACAGGTAACCGACGACGGGCAGTATCTGATCATCAGCGTTTGGCGCGGCGCCGAACGGAAAAACTGCCTCTTTCTCCGCGACCTTTCCCAGAACGACGCCCCCGTTCGCGAGCTGATTGCCGGCTTCGATGCCGAGTACGATTTCGTCGGCAACCAAGGCCCGCTGCTTTACATCCGCACCGATCGCGACGCCGCCCGAGGGCAATTGCTCTCGCTCAGGCTGGTCGACGACGGGTCGCTGCCCGAGCGCGTCGTCATACCCGAGACCGATCGCGAGGTCGAAGGCCGGATGGTGCTGGAATCGGTCACCCGGGTCGGCGACCGCTTTTTCGCGCGTTACTTGGACGATGCCCACACCACGATTCGCGTGTTCGATCTGAGCGGCGCGCGGCTCAGTCAGGTCGAACTGCCGGGCATCGGCACGGCCACCGGGTTCGATGGCCGTCCACAAGACACGGAAACCTTTTTCTCGTTCACTACCTTCACCTCGCCCGCGGCCATCTACCGCTACGAGCTGGCCAACGGGCAAACCAGCCTGTTTCGCCAACCGCGCTTGAAATACGATCCGACTCAGTACCGGGTCGAACAGGTCTTCTACAAAAGCCGCGACGGCATGGAAATTCCGCTGTTCCTGGCCCGTCGAGCCGGGCAAGCGCCGCGCGGCGAGCAGCCCTGTTACTTGTACGGGTACGGGGGGTTCAACATTCCGCTGACCCCCGCTTTCTCAGTGCAGAACCTGGTCTGGATGGAACTCGGAGGACTATACGCCCAGGCCAATCTGCGGGGCGGCGGCGAGTACGGGCGCACCTGGCACGAGGCCGGCATGCGCTTTCAAAAACAGAACGTGTTCGACGATTTTCAAAGCGCCGCCAAGTTCCTCATCAGCAAGGGCTATACCACCAATCGCCGTCTGGCCATCGGCGGACGATCCAACGGGGGGCTGCTCGTGGGGGCTTGCTTGACCCAGGCGCCGTACCTATTCGGCGCCGCGGTACCCGCCGTGGGCGTGATGGACATGCTCCGTTTTCACCGCTTCACCATCGGTTGGGCTTGGGTGCCCGAGTATGGTTCGGCCGACAACCCCAACGACTTTAACAACCTGTTCGGCTATTCGCCGCTGCACAACATTCGCCCGGGCGCGGCCTACCCGCCCACGCTGATCACCACGGCCGATCACGACGACCGCGTGGTTCCGGCCCACAGCTTCAAATTCGCCGCCGCGCTGCAGGCGGCCCAATCGGACGCGGCACCGATCTTGATTCGCATCGAGACTTCGGCGGGCCATGGCGCGGGGCTATCGACCGACAAGGCGCTCGACGAAGCGGCCGACGTGCTGGCCTTTCTGACGCACACGTTTCAGATGAAGGTGCTCGACGGCGGCCCCTGAGCCGCCCCGGTGGCGGTTGGCCCGGCTGGCCGGCGATGAGAACCAAGGCCCGCGCAGACCGCTTTTCAGCAGGCGGACTAAGGCGCGCCGAGATCGCCCCAGAGCAGCCAGGCCCCCACGCTCATCAGGGCCGCGTCGACCAACAGGTGCGACGCCCAACTGGCCCACAGCGTGCCCCAGTAGCGCAGCATCAGGGCCCACAGCGCGCCGGCCACTGCAACTCCGGCCGAAGCGCTCCAGGCCAAGGAAGTCGCCCCCACGAACTGGGTCACCACGATCACATGGTGCGCCATGAACCCCAGGCTCGAAACCGCCAGGCTCGCCGCCAAGGGCCAACGGGCATCGAGCCGGCCGAAGACGAACCACCGCCAGTAGTATTCTTCCAAGACCGAATGAGCCAGCGAATAGAAAACCGCCATCATCAGGAACCGCCCCGGCGTCGCGAATCCCGCGCCGGTCAGCTTTTCGCTCAACCGCGCGTGCAGGACGGGGGCCAGTTCGCTGCCAGACACCGTGACCACCACCGCCCCGGCGATGATTGCGGCCATGGCCAGGCCCGAGGCAATCCCCATGACAAGCTCGCCACCGCGCGGACGAATCCAAGGGCTGGGCAGCGTGCCGGTTCTCCAGGCCCAAACCAGCGGTATCGAGAACTGAATCACCTTCGAAACGGTATACACGGGCATCATGCCCGGGCGGCCGGCAAAGACCACGAAATAGAGCCAGGTCGCCAGCGTGGGCAAACCAAGGGCCACGGCCAGCACCAGCCATTCCCCCGGCGGGGCGCTCGCGACAACCGGTCTGCCGTCGAAACCAGATTCGCCCGCGTCGCCACTCATGGTGTTTCGGCCGGCAACCAGGAAAGGGTCCGCAGCCAACCCACGACCAGCTCGGGCCAAACGCGCAGCTCGGGCCGGTCGGCCGCCAGCCCCACGCCGTGCGGCCCGTGCGGAAACACGTGCAGCTCGGCGGGCACACCCGCCCGGCGACAGGCCGCGTAAAACGCCAGGCTGTTTTCCACCGGAACCACCTGGTCGTCGCCGGTCGAGAACAAGAACGCCGGCGGCGTTTCGGCCGTTACCTGCCGCTCGTTGGAGAGCAGTTCCACGAGCGCCGGGTCGGGCTCGTCGCCGAGCAGGTTCCGCCGCGATCCCGCGTGGGTAAAGGGCTCGACGAGCGAAATCACCGGGTAGCCGAGCACCACGGCGTCGGGCCGACAGCCCTGGCGCTCGATCGGGTCGCTGGCCCCGGGCATTCCCGCGTCGAAGTGCGTGGCGGCGGTCGAAGTCAAATGCCCGCCGGCGGAAAAACCAATCACCCCCAGGCGATCGCCCCGCACGCGCCAGGTCTCGGCGCTCGACCGCACGGTGCGAATCGCCCGCTGCAAGTCGCCCAGGGGCGTGGGGTGCCGGTAGCGGGGAGCGTGGCGGTAGCGCAAGATCGCGGCGCTGATGCCCTGCTGGTTGAGCCAGGCGGCGATCTGGTGGCCTTCGTGGTCCATGGCCAGCCCGCCGTAACCCCCGCCGGGGCATACGACGAATACCGGCGCGGGCTCGGCTGCCGTCACCAGGTACAAGGTAAGCTGCGGTTGATCGGCCGGCGTATCGCCGACGGCGCCGGGAGCCCCCTCGGGCCAAAGCAGTTGCTCCTTCGGCTCGGCGGCCAGGAGATTGGCCGACGTGGCAACCAGGCACAACGCCAGCAGCCCCCAAACGGTCCGACGGCGTGCTAGCCGCATCGATGTTTCCCTTAAGTCTCTGGACGATCGGATGCCATCTTTCGGCGCCGCGACTAACGCGATGCCTGGGCCCGGCGGGTCATTTCGGCCACGACCGCGCCGAACTCGCGCCGGGCGGCGGCCAGGCCCTCGGGGGTTTTCTTGTCCGAGCCGCGCAAGTAATCGAGCACGATCTTTTCCGCCGCCACGAATTCAGCGGCCAGCTCGGCCACGGCCGCGGCGATTGCCCGGGGAACGGTGGTCACTCCATTGGCGTCGCCGTGCAGCAATTCCCCTTCCTGAATCGTGACCCCGCCCACCCGTACCGGCAAACCCAAGTGCAGAATGTGGCAATAGGCGTGGGAGCAGATCGTCGAGCCCGTGAAGACGGGGTAACGTAGGGCAGCCACTTGTTCCAGGTCGCGGCCGCCGCCGTTGGTGACGAGCCCCACCGAGCCGAAGGCCTGGTAAGCGGTGCACATGATTTCGCCGAACACTGCCCCCACCGGCGGATCGTCCAGGTCTTCGAAGACCACCACCGCCGGCCCGGGCAACTGGGCGAACCGAGCCACCTGGGCTTCCATGCTCGCGTAGGCGTCGCCCCCCTGCGGTGGCGCATCGCTGCGAAAGGCGGCTGTCGAAGCAAAACCCACCATGGGGGGCAAACTCGGGTAGTTCGATTTCACCCGGCCATCGAGAAAACCCCGGTTACGGGGGACCACATCGAACAACTCGATGACGTTCGAGATGGTGGGCGTATCGAACTGGCGCAGTCGATCGAGCGTGGCCTGCGAAACGGTCATGGTCGGCGGCTCCCCGGAACTGGTCGGTCAAGCGGAGCGATCAATGTGGCGCCCGCCGTGGGCGGCGTCAACTCGCTGGCCGGTGGCGAATCGTGACCATGCCTGCCCAATCGCAAACGAAACTTCCTAACGGATATTGGCGCCTGGATCGGCTCCTTCGGCGCAGGTGTACTGCAAGAACCACGTTCTCGTTTGGTTCAGCTCAGACTCGCGAGACAGCGGGAGCACCCTGCCGGCGATCCTGGTCGCGTGGGTCGGCAAGGCCTTGGTAGCCTCGGCTGGACGAGCGAAGCGCGGCGACGGCAAAGGCGGTGGGGCACCGGCCCGTGTGTCGAGACCGAGCCGAGCGCGGGTAAACGACCTTCGCCCTTATTTTCCACGAAATTCTCTAAAAGACCCAAAGAACCGATCCCCTGGCAATACGTCTTTTGGGCCTCTCCAGCGACCGTGCGGGGTGAGATCAATGCCGATGCATAGGAACACACCGTCGTTGTCTGTATAGTCGCCACTATGTTTCGATAATCCATCCATTTAATGGAGCACCACTAATGTCTGATGATGAGCTCGGTTTAGTGTCTGCAATTTGGATCTTGGCGAGCAATGACGAGAACCCGCTAATCACGTATGCAGGTATTCGGAATCGCTTAGGTTTATGCAACGATTCTTATGTAAAAACTATTGTACAGAAGCGACGCGAATTGTTTCGACTCGGCGCGCCACAGGACCAAGTCGACGCTTGGAAAGCACGATTAAAAGAGGGAAAGGGCATGCCATCTTGGTTAAATGAGATTACAGATCTGAAGCAACGTGCGAAAGCCATTGACGACCTTTCACCGAAAGACGTATTTCGCAGTCAGTTTCGAACGACTTCGGGCGCGAAGCGATCTCCGATCGAGATCATTACATGGGGATTGGAGCATCTCGATCGCCGGCAAAAGGCTCGCTTAGCGGCGCGCGATGTGAGCGCCAAAAGTTGGCAGGTTTGGCTCGTTTTCGGAACTTCATTTCTTGGGATTCTTGTTCAGCTGTTCAAGTCATAGCACTATCCCTGACTAGCCAATAACGAGGTGACTCCCGACGCCGCCACGATCTGACGAGCCAGGCTCGACGATCTCTTGGAAAGATCTCCCGGTCGCTCGACTTGACATGCCGCCCGGTCTTTAGTAAACCAGATGGTTAATTAACCATTTGGTACTTCCCATGCCCGACCAGCTCAGCCGTACCTTTGCCGCCCTGGCCGATCCCACCCGCCGGGCCATGCTCACGCGACTCTCGAAGGGGCAGGCCAACGTCTCGGAACTGGCTCGCCCCTTTCTCAAGCGGATGAGCCTGCCGGCGGTGACCAAGCACGTGAAGGTGCTCGAATCGGCCGGCCTGATCACCAAGGCCCGCGACCGGCAACAGCGCCGCTGCAAGCTTCAGGCCCAAGCCCTCAAGGATGCGGCCGATTGGATGCAGCAGTACCGCGCCTTCTGGGAAGAGAGTTTCGACCGCCTGGACGAGTATCTGAAAACCCTGACCCCACCACCCGCCACCAAGGGAAAGAAACATGGCGCCGAGCACTAAGCCCAACGAGTTCACCATCACGCGCCTCTACGACGCGCCCGTGGAGCTGGTCTGGGATGCCTGGACCGATCCGGAAAAGGCGGCCCAGTGGTGGGGCCCGCGCGGCTTTACGCTCACGACCCACAGCAAGGACCTGCGCCCGGGCGGAACCTGGGTCTACACCATGCATGGGCCCGACGGCGTCGACTACCCGAACTGCGCCGTGTATCACGAGGTGGTTCAGTGCCAGAAACTGGTCTACGACCACGGCGGTTACGAGGATCGGCCGCCCCTGTTTCGCGTGACCGCGCTTTTCTCCACCGTAGGCGATAAGACTCAGCTCGAAATGACCATGGCGCTGGCCTCGCCCGAGGCGTTGGCCGAGATTCGCAAATTCATCAAGCAAGCCGGGGGCGAAGCCACCTGGGATCGCCTGGCCGAGTATCTCACCGACCGCCAGACGGGCGCTGGGGTGTTCGTGATCAACCGGGTTTTCGCGGCACCGCTTGCGCGCCTGATGGAAATGTGGACCAATCCCGACCACCTCGCGCGTTGGCTTGCGCCCACCGGGTTCGAGATGAAATTTCTCCGGGCAGACATCCGCCCCGGCGGCAGCACCTTGTTTCTGATGACCGACCACGGAAACACAACTCTGTACGGCCGCGCCGAGTACCGGAAGATCGACCCGGCGGGGCAGCTCGTTTACACGCAGCAGTTCTGCGACGAGCACGAACAGTTAAGCCGCCATCCGCATGCCCCGGTTTGGCCTGCCACGATGCTGACCACCGTGGAACTCACGCCCGAGGACGCTGAGCACACTCGGGTAACGGTAACTTGGCAGCCCATCGGCGAAGTGACCCCCGAGGAGCTGCAAGCGTTTCTCGCGGCCCGCGGCGGCATGACCCAAGGCTGGACCGGTTCGTTCGACAAGCTTGAAGCGGTGCTGGTGGGAGACTAATTCGGATACCGACGCGGTGCGCCCCCTTCCCGAAAACCGCCGGCGGTTTGCCCAGGAACTTTGCGGAGGTGTCCTCGCCGCCGCGGGCAGCCGTTACTCGGGGTCGCCGTCGATCAGTTCACCGGGCATCGACATGCCGTACGCCCGGACCCAGACCCGCTGCAGTGGCGGGAGGAAATAAACCAGCGGAATCAAGAGAAACAGGCACAAGGCCGAGGGAACGTGGACCACGCCCACCACCGTGGCCAGCGCGAAGCCGACCATGGCGAAAGCTATTCGCGAATAACCGAACCGCACCGTCCCCCGGGGCAAGTCGTGGGGCACGAGCCGGCGGCGGTAAGTGGCGTGAAACCACATAACCAGCAGTGCGCCCGAGATCAGCAACAGGTTGATTCCCAGCACCGCCACGGCCAGCGGTTCCTGGTGGTGTTCGGCCAGCAGGCTCGAGCTGAACGGCAGCAGCGAAAGCAGGCCCAGGAACAACATGTTCAACCAGTTCAGCCGGTAACTGGTGCGGCAGATGTATCCGTACATGGCGTGGTGGCCGGTCCAAAACACCCCGACAAAGGCGGCACAGATCACAAAACTGAGAAAGCTGGGCCATAGCCCGGTTAACGAGTGGGCCAACTCGGTGTTGGGAGTGCGGGGAGGAATGTTGATGTTGAAGACCAGCAGCGTCAGCACGATGGCAAAGACGCCGTCGGACAAGGTCTCCAAGCGGCCGGTTCCAGCGCTGAGCAGATTATGCGAGGGCTTTGCTTCCGACATGGTCCGGCACCGATCCAAAGGCAGTACGATGCCGCGGGAAAAATGCGCTTCGGCCGATTCCGAGCGCCCACGGCAACAAGCGTGGAAGTGTACCCGAGCCCGGCCGCGAGGCGCAGAGGGGGGAGAGCCGGCCCGGCCAGCCCCGGGCTACGCCGGGGCCGGCGCCGGCACCGCCCGGCCGCCAGCCAGCCAAGCCCCCGCCAGTGTGGCCGCTGGAATCACAGTCAGGGCCACCACTTTGAACCAGAGATAATAGGGCAGCATCAATACGTTCCAAACCAGGGCCGCGATCAACAACACGGCCATGACTAGCCCGGAACCCCGGCCGCCGACTCGACCCGCCAGCCAACTGCCGACAAAGCCTATCGCCGACCACATTCCCGCCGCCACTGCCAAGACCCAATGCGGGTAGCGGGCCACGTGCTGACACATGGCTTCCATCGTGTTCTCGAACCCCGGCGGCACCGGATGGACTACGGCGCTAAACAGCTCGACGGCGATCAGCAGCACGATCGTCACCAGCGAAGCGACCAGAATCGCCACTAAGAAGCGAAGCACAGTTGCCATGAAAAGCCCCCGGGAAATGGAACCCTTGCCCGCCTCGCCCCCCCTGGCGCCGGCCGTCTGCCGTGGCCGTGCTCAGCGTTCGCAATGGTCCGCCGCCGACACGACAGGCCGACCAGCCTACGCGGTGCGCGCTGCCGCCGAAAGCCGAAACCGTCTGCGGGCGACTCGGGTTTCGCCCGGCAGGTCGGCTCGGTTTCAGGAGGTTTTCGAGGTCAGGGGGTCAGCAGCTCGTCTCGAACCGCCCGGGCCGCGGTGTCCCAGGCATCGGCGGCCCGTTCAAAGTCGATTTCCATGGCCCTTACCGTCCGGGGGGTTTCCACGCGCAAGGGAACATCGACCCGGCGGCTGAGCGGTATCTGGCCGCTGGGACCCTGTGCTAGCAGACTCTCCACCTCGCCCCCAAGCAGGAAATCGACGAGTTGCCGGGCCACTTGAGGATGGGGCCCGCCCCGGATGATGGCCACCGTGTTGGGAATGAACAGCGTACCCGGCAGATCGCTCGCCTGGTCGGGGTAGACGATTTCAACGGGCAGGCCCAGTTCGAGCTGGCCCAGCGCGTCGTCGGTGTCGGTCAGGCCGAAGACCAATTCCCCCCGCCCCACGGCCTGGGCCACCTGCAAATTGCCCGGCAGTACCTGCACCTGGTTTTCGCGCAGGGCGCGAAGAAACTGGCGGGCCTCGTCCACGCCCCACAGGGCAAACCAACAGGCGGCGTGCGTGGCGGTGGTGCCAAACAAGGGTTTGGCCAGTCCGGCTTGCCCGCGCCAGCGTGGGTCGGCCAGGTCGCGCACCGAGCTGGGCGTCGGCCCCGCGCCGATACGCTGGCGATTGACCAACAACACCCGGGCTCGGGCGGCCATTCCATACCAGGTGTGTCGCGGCGAGCGAAAGGCGGGTGCAATGTCGGCGCCGGCCGGACATTCGTAGGGCTCGAGCAGACCGGCACGATCGAGTCGAATCGTGCTAACGATTTCATTGTTCCAGAACACGTCGGCCCGGGGGCGGTGGGCTTCGGCCAAGAGGGCATTGGCCAGACCGACCGACTTGGTCGCCTCGGTGTCGAACTTGGCTCGCACCAGCCGGCCAGTCTGGCGCTGAAAATGGCCGAAAACAGGATCGGAAAACTCTTGGTCGAGGGCCGTATACACGATGACCTCGCCAGGGGCCTCGGACCAAGCCAGCGGCCAGCCCCACCACCCGACCAGCAGCAGCCCGGCCAAGATTGCAATTCCCCCGAGCACGAGCCGGCTCATGGTTCGACGGCCTGGGCGGAACGGGCAGCGCCTTGGGCTGAATCTCGTTCCACCATTCGGTGCAGAGGCAGCGGCCGAAGCTCGAGCCAAATCAGCGCGGCCAAGAGCACCAAGGCACTCCACCGCGGCAGACGCGAAACCCAGGGAGCCCGCTCGCTGCCCGACGGCAGGTCGGCCAAGAGTTGACCCACCAGCGGATGGCGCCCAAGTTGCCAAAGCTCGACTGCGGCCACCGCGGCGCCAATCAGGCTCACGCTAAGCAGCACCGGCAACAGTGCCACCGGGCCCATCAATAGTGCCCGCGATTCGACCCCGCGCCCGAGCATGGCCAACACCACCAGCGCCAGGGCGCTGTGCGTCGCCAGTTGGGTCCTCCAGGCCCGCTCTGGAGCAACCTGGCGTTCTTCGATCAGGCTGGCCAGCTTCCAAACCCAAGCCCCGCTGCTGGCAAGAAACACCACCGCGGCCAGTCGGCCCAGCGTGAGCGGAAGGGCGCTGGAGCCCAGTTCGTTGGGGCCACGGTAGGCGGGCCAGGGCCCCACGGTGAGCGGAATCGCCACCCAGGCGACCACCGCGGCCCCGCGCTGCAGCCAGGCCCAGCGCTCGAGCAACCGCAGGCTGCGGCTCGCCTGGTCGCGCGCAACTGCAACCCCCAAGCCCTCTTCGGGGCCCAGACCAGCAATGGCCGGCTCGCTGCCTCCGCGACCAGATCGGGCCACCGGTTCGTCTCCCCACGTTCCAGCACTCGGGCAAGAGCGCGACGGGTGCCCCGCCCCCCCTGCGCCCTATACTATAACCAGTGGTCCTGTCGATCCGCAGCCGGCCTGTAAACAGCGGGGTTGGCTGGAAAACCTGCCCGGATTCATCGTGCTTCGACCGCGATTCGGCTTGCTCAGACACCCGATGCCAGGGCATGCTCGGGGTCGATCGCGCCTTGCACTTGTCGCGCTGGCCGTCTGGTTCGGGCTAGCGTTTGGGAGGGCGGCCGTGGCGGCACTCCCCTTGTCCGCCAGCGACTCGCAATTGCGTGAAATCAGCGGGCAGCACCTGGCACTTTGGACCGACCTCCCCTCGGCACCGGCTATCGATGACCTACCCCGCCGCTTCGACCAGGCCGTACCCCAGTGGTGCGCTCGATTTTCGGTTTCACCCGAGCGCGCCGCCCAGTGGCGGGTTACCGGCTACCTGATGAAGGACGGAAACCCGTTTCGCCGGGCCGGTCTGCTTCCCGAGGGGCTGCCCGACTTTCAGCACGGTTTCACCCGGGATCGCGAGTTTTGGGTATGGGAGCAACCAAGCGACTACTTTCGCACCCACCTGGTACTGCACGAAGGAACGCATGCCTTCATGTTCGCGGCCCTGGGCGGGTGCGGGCCTCCCTGGTACATGGAGGGTCTGGCCGAGCAGCTGGCGACCCACCGCATCGTGGACGACCGGCTGGAGCTCGGCGTGTTTCCCCACGGCCGCGACGAGGTGCCCTACTGGGGGCGAATCCGGCTCATCGAGCTGGCTCGCTCAGAGGGGCGGGCGCTTAGCTTACCCCAGCTGCTCGAACTTTCCTCGGCCGCTTATGCCGAAAGCAGCAGCTACGCCTGGAGCTGGGCCGCCGCGGCGCTCTGCGAATTGCATCCCCGGTATCACGAGGCCTTCGGCAAACTAACCGCCGAGGTACGCGGCGCAGCGTTGGTCCGCCAGCCACGAGAGATCTTCGGACCGCTTTGGAGCGATTTGCTCCGCGAGTGGCCGCGCTACCTGGCGGATCTGGACTACGGTTACAACTTCAGCGCGATGCAGCTCGACCTCAGCCCCGCTCGGCGCAGCATCGCGCGGCCGGAACGCACCATCGTGCTGGCCGATCGCGGTTGGCAGAACACCGGGCTGAAAGTTACGGCCGGCGCCCCCTACGCGGTACAGGCCCAGGGGCGCTTCCAGGTGCAGGGCGGCGCCGAGCCCTGGACCTCGGAAGCCGACGGCGTCACGCTGCGCTACTATCGCGGCCAGCCGCTAGGCCGGCTCCTGGCCGTGGTGCTCGACGACCAGGCCGAGCCAGGCAACAACGATGTCTGGTCGTCGGTCGTGCCCCTGGCAAGCCAGGGCCGGTTTACCCCCTCAATAAACGGCACGCTCTACCTGCGCGTGAACGACGCCGCCGGCGATTTGGACGACAATCGCGGGCAGCTCGAAGTCGAGCTCGGCCTGGCCCCGCCCATGCAGGCCCCCCCAGCCGAGCCCGGCGCCACGAGTGCCTTGACCACGCCTGGTGCTCGCCCGGCGACCGATTGACGACCCGGAGGCACGGCTAAACAATGGCACACGCCCGGCCGATCCGCGGCCGGCAGTTCGCCGCTACGGCCCCCCCCTCGTTCCCCGCCCCCGGGACGAAATCGCTAACTCTGGACCGAATATGAACTTTATCGCCGCCAACGACCCGCAAGTTTGGGCCTCGATCCAGGGCGAAATCCATCGCCAGCAGGACGGGCTGGAGATGATTGCCAGCGAAAACTACACCAGTCCGGCCATCATGCAGGCCGCTGGCAGCGTGCTGACGAACAAATACGCCGAGGGCTACCCCGGCAAGCGCTACTACGGCGGCTGCGAGTGCGTCGACCAGGTCGAGCGGCTGGCGATCGACCGGGCCAAGCGGCTCTTCGGCGCCGAGTACGCCAACGTACAGCCGCACTCGGGCAGCCAGGCCAATCAGGCTGTTTATCTTTCGCTCGTCAGCCCGGGCGACACCGTGTTGGGGCTCGACCTGGCCCATGGCGGCCACTTGACTCACGGCCGGAAACAGAACATTTCGGGCAAGCTGTACCACTTCGTGCACTACGGAGTGCGCCGCGACAACCAACGGATCGACTTCGACCAGGTAGCCGCGCTGGCCCGCGAGCATCGTCCCAAGTTGATCGTGGCCGGCGCCAGCGCTTACCCGCGCGAGATTCCGCACGGCCGATTTGCGGAGATCGCCCGCGATGTAGGAGCCAAACTGTTTGTCGACATGGCCCACTATGCAGGTTTGGTGGCTGGCGGCGTGCACGACAACCCGATTCCCGTCGCCGATTTCGTCACCACCACCACGCACAAAACGCTCCGAGGGCCGCGCTCGGGGCTCGTGCTTTGCCGGGCCGAATACGCCAAGGAAATCGACAAGAACGTGTTCCCCGGTCTGCAGGGTGGGCCGCTGATGCACATCGTTGCGGCCAAGGCCATTTGCTTCGGCGAGGCGCTTCAAGACTCGTTCCGCGAGTACGCCCGGCGAATCGTTGCCAACGCCCAGGCGCTGGCCGAGGAGCTGCTCGCCGGCGGGGTACTGTTGGTCACCGGGGGAACCGATAATCACTTGCTGTTGGCCGATGTAACCGGGCTGGGGCTCTCGGGCCAGTTGGCCGAAGAGGCCCTGGGCCGGGCCGGCATCACGGTCAATAAAAACATGATTCCCTTCGACCCCCGCAAGCCGATGGACCCTTCGGGCATTCGCGTCGGTACGCCGGCCCTCACCACCCGCGGCATGGGTCCGGCCGAGATGCGGCAGGTGGGCCAGTGGATGCTGGACGTGCTGAAACACCCGACCGACGCGGCCACCTCCGACCGCGTTCGCGGCGAAGTCGCCGAGCTGTGCCGGCAGTTCCCCGTGCCTGCCGCGCCGCTCACGGCCGAACTGGAGCAGGACGCCACCCTGGCCACTGCGCGAAGCTGAAACTCGACTCGATGCCGCAGGCCCGGGCAATCCCCCGGCGAGCGAATCGCAACGCGTCGGCCCAAGGTCTACTTCTTCCCGAGCTGCCGCTGCTGCTGAAAGAACCGGGTGAGAATGGCCCCGCACTCGTCGGCCATTACGCCCGAGACGATCTCGGCCTGATGATTCAGCCGCCGGTCGCTGAGCAGCTCGTAAAGGGTGTGGACGGCGCCGGCCTTGGCGTCGGTGGCGCCGTACACCACGCGCGGAATGCGGGCCTGAACGATGGCCCCGGCGCACATCGGGCAAGGCTCCAGCGTTACGACCAACGTGGTGCCGGTCAGCCGCCAAGAGCCCAGGGCTTCGGCCGCCTGGGTTATGGCGATCATCTCGGCGTGGGCGGTCGGATCACGGAGCGTTTCACGCTGATTGTGGGCCGCCGCAATGACTTGGCCCTCGAGCAAAATCACCGCACCCACCGGCACCTCGTTTTCGGCGAGTGCCTGCTGGGCCTGCTGGTAAGCCAGCCGCATGGCGGCCCGATCGCTCGAGACATTCGGCTCGCCCGGGTCGTCAGCGCCGGTTGGATGGGCCATGGTTCGCTGCCTGTCGGCCAGGACTGCCCCGAAGGTGGTTACGGTTCGTACTGAAACCGCTGGCCGGAAACGGTCTCGGTGCCCGGCCCACCGAACCTTACGTCGAGCCGCGGTTTGCCCCGTGCGCGCTGCTCGATCCGCAGTCGATGCCAACCCTTGGCCAGGTTCACCGGCACGTAAACCATTTCCGTGTTTCGCTTGCCGGTGCCTCGAAAGACCACCTGGCCATCGAGCTCCAGAGCCAGGTCGCCCACGAAGCGCAATTGGAATTGCATCATTTCGGTCCGTGGCTGTTGAAACACGGCGCGCAGCTTGAAGGTTTCGTTCGGCTTTACGCCCGCTTCTTCCAGCCAGGTTACCTTGAGCAGTTGCTGGATCGGTCCGGCCTTGGCCTGGGCCGGCTCGAGCCACAGGCCACGCTTGAGCGGTTTGGGGTCGAGCGAAACGCCCTCGCTCGGCGGACCGCTTTCCAACTCGAGCCGCAGCGGCTTTCCGTAAACCAGCGCCGGCGGCGTACCGGGTAATTGGGCCACGGGCCGTAGGGTTACGGGGCCCAACCCTAGGGGCTGCGGGTCGAGCTGCGTCTGGCCCTCGGCGCCGTCGATCTGGGCCACGACCCGGGTTCCCTGCAGAAAGGCGATCCGCTCGGCCCCTTCGGATCGGGCTTGCAGCGAAATCGGTTCCCCCCAGCGAACCCGCGTGGGGCCCTGGGCCGCGGACCCTTGCCAGGTTACCTCGCACCGACGCCCATGATTGTCGATCCGCACCGGGCGGCTGAGTCGCCCCTGGGTTTCAATGTCCGAGGCCTCGATCGCCACCAAGGTCAAATCATGTTCGCCATCGGCCAACTGACTCGAATCCCATCGAAGCGGCTCGTCCGAAGCCGCCTGCGCCACCCGCTGACCGCTGACCCAAAGCTCCCACCGATCGCAGGCCGGGCTCCCCTCGGCCAGCGTGGGCCGTAGCTCGATGGTTCCCGAAATGGTTTCCCCCAGCGCGTCGGGAGGCAGCTCGGGGCGCGGTAGTTTGGCCCAGGGGCGACAAAGCGGATCCCCGACCACGATTAACTGGTACGGGCCCGAGACCGACTGATAAAACGACTCGGCCAGCGAACAGCCGCGGGCATAGTGCACATGAATCAAGGGGGACGGAAATTTCTCCGCGATCGCATACGGCTCGACCACCGTGCCGCTCGCGCCGGCGGCGCCATAGCGGAGAAACTCGCTGAGCGGTGTCTGGCTGCCGGCATGGCGCAGCACGCCGCCGGTGCTGGTCAAGTTGTCGGCGATGGCCCCAGGCGCGAATTGGCTCCGCGAGGCCCCCCAGTTGGCCGTCGGCGTTCCCAGGGTCAAACCCAGGATTCCGGTTCGACCTTCGGGTACCGGCTGAGAAACGATTTCACCCTTCAGGCCCAGCCGCCTCAGGCCGCGAATGGCCGCGTCAAACGCCGGCGCGCGGGTCGTGGTCCGCACGTCGCCCGTTTGCGTGAACACGAAACTCCCCTGTGGCCGGGTACCGTCGGCCGCGGCGCTGCGGCGCAGGTAGGTAACGACTTCGTCCAGCGAATTGCCCCGGCCGCTGGTCGCGGCCAGCATGGTCGAGAGCAAGTAGCGCAAACCGCCGGTTTCCAGCAGCTCGCCATCGGCCCCCCACCCATACCAACTGCGAAATCCGAGCGAATCGACATCGATGCTGCCGGGGCGAGGGCGGCGAAAATAAAGGTTGGTGTTCAACGCCAGGTAGTTGGGGTTCTTGCTCAACACCAATCCGTAGAGATAGGTCAGGCTGGTCAGCGAGCCGGTCGGCTTGGTGGTCTCGGGCAAGGCCTGACCCACGACGTCGGCCCGGCAATCGACGGCGTAGGGCAAATCGCTCGAATAGACCACGTAGTCGACTTGCCCCGCCACTCCGGTGCGCTCCATCGTGCCCAGAATGGGGCGCAAGATGCGCTCGCGAAACGTCTCGACATCGACGGTTTCGGGAATGCCCTCCCAGTCGAGATACAGAATCTGATGCGCCGGTATCTGCCGCAGGGCCGCCCAATGATTGGCCACGCTGAGCGAGGCCCAGCTACGCGCGTTCACCACCAGCAGCACATTCTCGGGCCCGCCTCCGGCCAGGGCCGGCACCGCGCCCAGCATCAGAAACAGCCCCGCCAGCAGACGACGGGGGCCCAACAAACCCCGACCCTGCAGCCTTGGACGGATAGCGCGGCACCACCCCCGCCCAAACTTCGGATTCGGGGCGGCGACGCGGGGTTTCAGCAAGCTCGACCAAGTTTCAGCAGCAGCCATGCTGCTGGATGCTCGCCGCTGGCGACCCGAACGTCAAGCAAGCCCCCCCGGTAACCCTCGTGGAATGGCCGGTGACCGGGCGCAATTGCCCCGCATTTGCGGGCCCCTCCGCCGCCTTATTTCGCCGGCCCGGCCAGTTCCGGTGCCCCAGCCGCCGGCGCGGCCGAGGGGGGAGCATTTCGACCTTGGTCGACCGCTCGCAGGTAAACGTCGACCTGCTGACCGACGAACACCCCCTGAACAGCCGGCTCAAAGGCGTACAGAACCTGTAGCACCCGGGTATCGACTCGTTCCGTGGCCCGCCCCACCAGCGACACCTTGGGCTGCACATAGGGCTCAACCCGCACGAAGGCGATCGGCAGCGGTTGGGTGGCGTCGCCCCGCACGAAGGCCGTTCCCTCGGAACCTGTCTGGTACCGCGGAATATCCTGCTCGTCGATGTCGACTCGCACGTGCAGCCGCTCGATGTTTCCCACGGTAATCAGCGGGCTACCGGGCGGAGTGCCCACGTACTCGCCGGGGCGCACATCTACCTTGAGCACGCTGCCGGCAATGGGGGATCGCACCTCGAGCCGGGCAAGTTCAATCTGGGTTTGCTGCACCAGGCTCTCGCACCGCAATACTTCCGCCTGGGCCAGTTCCAGCTCGGGTTCCCAGGCGCCGGCCTTGAGCAGGGCGAATTCGGCCTGGGCCTGGTCCAAGTACTCGCGCGCCGCCACCACGGCCTGGCGCCGCTGGATCAGTTCCTCTTCCGACACCGTGCGATCGGCCGCCAGTTTCTCGCGCCGGCGAAGCAAATCTTCCTGGGCGATGAGTTCGGCCTGGGCCTTGCGCACCCGGGCCTGGCTCGGCGGTAGCTCCTCGCTGCGCGGGGCCGCCTGGAGCTTGGTCAGCGAAGCCCGGGCCACGGCCAATTGCGCTTGTCGAACTTCCAGCTCTCCGCGCAGTTGACGATCGTCGAGCCGCAGCAAGAGATCGCCCGGGCCGACGCTCTGGCCCTCGAGCACGGCAACTTCGACGACCACCCCGGGCAGCGGTGAACCAACCGTGATGTTTTCACTCTGGGCTTCAACCACACCGGCCGCCGCCACGGCGTGGCCGTACGGGGAGCGGGTCGGCTGCACCGGGGGGGGCGGATCGGGGGGCTGCTGTTGGCTGCGCACCAGGTGGTATCCCATGAAGGCGAAGCTCAGCACCGCCAGGACGGGCAAGCCCATGCGGCTCGGAAGTCGTGGAATGTTCATGACCTATGCTCCTCGTTGGGCGCGCCCGGTCCGGCGGTCACCCGCTCAATGCGCCCGTCGGACATTTCGACGATCCGGTCTCCGTAGTTCAGCACCCGGCTGTCGTGCGTAACCACGATCACGGCCCGGTCGGGCTGCACGGCCACCCGCCGCAGAAGCTCCATCACCGTTTGACCCGAGTGGGCATCGAGCGCCGCGGTAGGCTCGTCGCAAACCAACAGCCGCGGCTCGTGCACCAGGGCCCGGGCGATGGCCACGCGCTGTTGTTGGCCCCCCGAGAGCTGGCTAGGCAGCGCGTCGGCCCGGGGGGTCATGCCCACCGAATCGAGCACGGCCCGGGCTCGCTCGATCGCGGCCCGGCGCGGCACCCGAGCGATGAGCAGCGGAACCGCCACGTTTTCAGCGGCCGTCAAGGCGGGGAGCAGGTTGTACTGTTGAAACACGAAGCCGATGTACTTGGCCCGAAAGTTAATCAACGACTGGCGCCGCAGGGTGGAACGAAAGGTGCCGAAGATGGCCACGTCTCCCTCGGTGGGATCGAGCAGCCCGGCAATGATCGAGATCAGCGTAGTCTTGCCGCAACCGCTGGGCCCCACCAGCAGCGTCATTTCCCCGGGAACAACGGCCACGTCGATTGCGTCGAGGACGCGAATCCGCTGAGCCCCGTCGCCGAATTCCTTGGACAGGCCGCGGCATTCGACGGCCAGCCCCCGCTCGGCAGTGATCGCTTGGGAAATCATGGTTCGTCGCTCTGCCTGACGCGGCGCGCTAGCCTCGGAACACAATCGCCGGCTCTAGCACCAACACGCGATGAATGCTGACCAGGCTGGAAAGCACCACGATCATCACCACGGCCAACGCGGTGAACGCGGCCACTTGCCAGGGGAGGAAAAAGCCCGCCAGATGCGGCACGTCCTTGGTGGCCTCGAAAAAGCCCGCCGCCATGCCCATGCCCAGCCCGTAGCCAATCGAGCCGACCAGCGCGGCTTGAAACAAGATCATCACCACGAGCCGCCAGTTGTTCAGCCCCATCGCCTTCAAGGCGCCGAACTGTCGCAAGTTTTCCAGGGTGAACAAGTAAAAGGTTTGGCCGGCGATGGCCGTTCCCACCAGAAAACCGAGCGCGATCGTGATGCCGAAATTTACCGGAATGCCGGTCGACCGCAGGTAGTAGCCGATCGTGCGCCACATGAACTGCTCTCGGGTCAGCGCGAGCAAACCAGTTTGAGCCTGGATTCGCCGGCAAACCTGCTCCACGTCGGCCCCCGGTTGGGTGTCGGCCAGAATGAACGAAAGCCGCTTTCGCTCGGGCGGAACGAACTGTAGCGCCTGCGAGTATCGGGTGAAGACGACGGGAAAGGTCTGAAACGGCGCCGCCGCTTCGCAGATGCCCACCACCAGCGCCCGGCGGTCGTTCATCTCCAGCGGTTTCCCCAGCTCCTTGGGCTGGCCGGGCCAAAGGTAGTCGTAGCCCGCCTTGTCAACCAAGATGGCGTCGGGGCGGCGCAATTCGGCCAGGTTGCCTTCCAAGATCTGGACCGGCGCCCCGATCATGGAATGGTCATCGATGCCCATCAGCATCACCTGCCGAAAGCTGCCGTCGGCGACCCGGGCCCGGGCCAGGCCTTTGTAGAGCCGGACGGCCCAGGCCACCCCCTCGACGCCGCGGACCCGATACAGCTCGTTGTCCGAAAGGGGTTTCACCTCGTCGGCGTTCTGCACCTCGGGCTCCATGATCCAGATCCGCGCCTCGCGTACGTCGAGAATCTGGTTGGCGGTGCGCCGCATCAGGCTGACAAAGATCGAGGTCTGCTGGGCAATGAGCAGCGTGCCAAAGGCCACGCCGAAAATGGTGCCCAGGTACTTGGCCCGATCGCCGGTCAGAATCTTCCACGCCACCCAGGTCATGACCCTCGATCCTGCTTGCTTTTGGGGTTAATCTCGCAACCCGGTTCTCGTTTGGCCTGACGCCCCCTTCGCAGTGGTCGCCGCTTCGCGGCCCAGCACAGGTCCAAAGCCCAGGGCGGCCAACGTGAAATTGGCAATGTGGTCGGCCAGCACCTCGATGGTCATCCGTTGGTGCTGCTCCTCCCCCACCAACAAGCGAACGATAGGGCGTTGCACGTAGTAAAACAGGCACTGGCCCACGATGCTGAATCCGATCAACCACCGCTCATCGTGCGGGGTCTCGACCGGCAACAACTCGGTCAGGATCCGTTCCAGCTCGTCGGCCATGGGCCGAATGAAGTCGTCGACCACCTCCTTACAGGCCGCGGTGGGACGGGCCAGTTCGCGAAGCATCAGCTCATGGTGCCAGGCCGCGCGGTCCTCGAGCATTTGGGTCAGCATCACGCGAATGAACTCGCGCAAGCGCTCGGCGGCCGGCATATTCGGCGGCCAAACCGGCATGGGCGTATCTTCCGTCCGGGCGCACTTGGCTTCGCGCACGGCGTCGATGTAAAGCCGCTGCTTGTCGCCGAAGTAGTAGTTCACGGCGGCCACATTGGCCTCGGCCCGGTCGCAAATCTCGCGAATCGTGGCCGTTTCGAACCCTTTCTCGGCGAAGACCTGGCCGGCCGCATCGAGCAGCCTTCGTTTGGTGGAATCCTCCGTCATCACCACGCCTTTCCTAGTTGACCCATTCGTCCCAACCAATCACCCGGCGGCGGCCACAGGGGACAAACCGGCATTTCAATCAATCGTATTAAACACTTGTTTCAAGTCAACATTTTAAACGAACATTTTCCTCCTCTAATCGGTCGAAGATCACCGCTAAACAGCTTCTCAGTAATCACTTGCCTGCGATCGAGCCATCCCGCCAGGTCGGCAAAAAAACTTGGTACTCGTGCCCCGCTGGGGGTAAGCTGACGGGCGTTCTCGGCCGAGCCGGTCTCGAGCTTCGCCTGCCTGCAGATGTCTGCGAGCCCCGCCGCCATGCCGCATTGGCCCACAGCCCATCACCCCCGCATCAGCCGTCGCCTGGCCCTTCAGGCCGGCACGCTCAGCATCTGCGGGCTCGGGATGAACCATTTGGCCCCCCTTAGGGCCGCGGTCGCGCCACAGAATTCGCCCAATGCCGAACCGACGGCCCGCCGAGTGATCTTCGTGTTCCTCTCGGGGGGGCTGGCTCAGCAGGACAGTTTCGACCCCAAGCCCGAGGCTCCCGACGCCGTCCGGGGCGAGTTTGCGCCGATCGCGACCCGTACGCCGGGCGTGTCGGTTTGCGAGCACCTGCCGCGGTTGGCCGAGCGGAGCCACCTGTGGTCGCTAGTACGATCGCTCACGCACCCCTCGAACGATCACTCGCAGGGACACCAGATCATGCTCTCCGGGCGCAGCGAACTGCCCCGGGGCTTCGACCCCAACGGTCCCCAGCCCGGCGACTGGCCGTCGTTGGCGGCTCTGGCGGGGGCGGCGACCATTCCACGCAACAACTTGCCCCCGGCCGTGGTGCTGCCCGAGCCGCTGGTGCATCGCACCGGACGAGTGATTCCGGGACAATTCGCCGGCGAAATGGGGTCTGAGCGCGACCCCTGGTTTGTCCATGCCTCGCCGTTCAACGCAGCTTCTTATGGCGCCTGGCCCGAGTACGGCTTTCACCATGAGCGCGGAGCCGAGGACCCGAAGCTGAGCTTCGAGGCGCCCAATCTGAGCCTCCCCGAAGGGCTGGCCCCGCCTCGGCTGGGTGGTCGGCTTCGTTTGTTGACCCATTTAGAGCATCAGCGCCGCGAGCTGGAAACGGCGGCCGGCAGCCAAACCTTTGATCGTTACCGCCAGCAAGCCATTTCCCTTTTGGCCGATCCGCGAACTCAAGCGGCCTTCGATGTGACCCGGGCCGACGAGGCTACCCAAGATCGTTATGGTCGAAACACGTTCGGTTGGTCGCTGCTCATGGCGCGCCGGTTGGTGGAAGCCGGTGTCAACCTGGTCCAGGTCAACCTGGGAAACAACGAGAGCTGGGACACCCACCAGTCGGCGTTTCCGAGCCTGAAGAACTTCCTGCTTCCGCCCACCGACCGCGGCTTGGCCGCGCTGCTCGACGATCTGAGCCAGAGCGGCTTGCTCGACTCAACCCTGGTCGTGGTCGCCGGCGAATTTGGTCGCACTCCGCGAATCTTCAACATTCCGGGGGCCGCCCTGCCCGGGCGCGATCACTGGGGCGCCGTGCAGACCGTGCTGTTGGCCGGCGGCGGCGTGCGCGGCGGAACCGTCGTCGGTTCGTCCGACGCTTGGGGCGGCCATCCGGCCTCGGATCCGCAAACTCCCGAGAACCTGGCGGCCACGATTTATTCGGCCTTGGGCATTCCCTCGACCGCGGTTTGGCACGACGCGGTCCAGCGGCCGCACTCGGTTTATCATGGCGAGCCCATCCGGGCTCTGTTTACCGGATAAGGGCCTGGCGGCGATTACTTCGTCGCCTGACCTAGGCCTGCTTCCACCCCGGGCGGTACTGAACTCCGAAAAGGATTCGCATTCATGTCACAGTCCGCACCCTCGCCCGGGCGGGTCGCCACCGTTGCGCCGATTGCCGAAGACCAGGCCGAAGCGCGGGTGCGGGAGATTTTCGCCGACATTCGCCAAACCAAGGGCATCGACTTCGTGCCCAACTTTTGGCGCGTTTTGGCCACGCATCCGCCGCTGTTGGAAGAAACCTGGAATCGTTTGAAGCAGGTGATGGCCCCCGGCCGCCTGGACCCGCTGACCAAAGAGATGATCGCGCTGGCCGTATCGGCCACGAACGGCTGCCGATACTGCATCAACTCTCATACCGTGGCCGTCAAGCGCCTGGGGCTCGACGACCAAGCGCTCGGGGAACTGATGGCGGTGGTGGCGCTGTTCAATAGCACCAATCGCCTGGCCGACGGCTACCAAATCGAGCCCGACGTCTTGCCGTAAGGGGCGCCCGCGCCGCTCGAGTGGTCCCTCGACCGGGCAGGCGGCTCGCTAGGGGCCGAGCACCTGATCTCCCGTGGCCACCTGGGTAACGCGCCCCCCTTCGAGCTCAACCCAAATGGGCGTCGGCGAAAGCCAGTGCCGGTCGGCCGGCATCGCCGCATACCGAGCGTGCTCGAGATGTTGCCGCAAAAGCGACTTCTCGCCCGAGAAGGGAGGAAACTCGACCAGCGCCACGCGCACACCAGGCTCGGGTTGCGTCCAGCGAGGTTGTTTCAGCATTCGGTGAAACAAGCCGGGGCAATTCTTGCATTGCGGAAAATAGAACAAGATGCGCCACCTGCCGGTTTCCATTTCCCAATCTTTGGGCAAATCGTCGATCAACGGCAGTCGATGCCCTAACCATTGGTCTGGCTCGAGCGCTACCGTCCCGGCTTCATTGCTGCGCAATCCGGGCGCCCCCCGGCTCACCGTATTGCCAGAGATGACTACCGCAGGCACCGCACCCAACAGCGCCAAGCCGATCATTCCAGCCACCATCCGCCCCAGTTCCTCGCGGCGCGAAAACCCGGCCGGCGCCGGAGCGCTCATCAACCACAGCGCTAGCACCAGGTCTGTCAGCACCATGCTCCGCGGGTGCACCACCCATTCTCCCCAGCAGCCGCAACTGTTCGATCCGCGGGCCCACTGCCAGGCCGCGACCAGCGCTAGCAGCAAAAAAAAGACCGTCGCCGCCCGTTGCGTTCGAGTTCCTCCGAGCCGAGCCAGTAGCACCCAGCCCAACGACCACTCGACCACCGCTACCGGCAATTGCACCAGGGGATGTTCGATAACCGGCGCGTATGGGTACAGGCCCGACAGATACCAGGCCGCGTGCCATTTCAGCAGCGCCGCTAAGACGAGAATGGTTCCCCCCAGGAACCACGCCGCTCCACCGCAAACGCCCACCAGGCGGCGCACGAAAAACCCCGCCGAAGCACCCGATTCGGGCCGTTGCGGCGGGGTTATCCAGTGCCGGTTCATTCGTAGGCGCTCAGATGCGCTCGATGATCGTGGCCGTGGCCATCCCGTGGCCAATGCACATCACCTGCAGGCCGAGCGTGCCCCCCGTGGCTTCCAGCCCGGTAACCATTTTGGCCATCAGGCCAGCCCCGGTAGCACCCAGCGGATGGCCGTGCGCGATGGCTCCGCCCCAGGGGTTCACCTTGGCCATGTCGGGCTTGAGCTCGCGGGCCCAGCCGAGCACGACCGAGGCGAAGGCCTCGTTGATTTCGATCCAGTCGAGGTCTTTCATGGTCAGCCCCGCCCGCTCGAGCGCTTTTTTCGTGGCGGGAATTACACCAGCCAGTTGCAGCGTCGGGTCGTCTCCGACCGCTACCCGCGCCAAGAACCGAGCCCGGGGCTTAAGCCCCTCGACCTGGGCCACTTCCCGATTGGCGATCAGCACCGCCGCGGCGCCGTCGGAAACCTGGCTGCTGTTGGCCGCGGTGACGATGCCCCCCCCGTCGGGCCGAAAAACCGTGGCCAGGCTCGCAATCTTGGCCGGGTCGAGTTTGTCGCGAATGCCCTCGTCGCGCAAGAGGGTGATCTCGGCTCCCTGGGAGTCGATGCCTGGCGTGGGGATGATCTCCTTGTTCCGCCCCTCGTGCGCGGCGCGGCTGGCTCGGCGATGGCTCTCCATGGCAAACTCGTCGGCTTCTTGCCGGGTAATGTGCCATTTGTCGGCCATCCGCTCGGCACTTTCACCCTGATGAATCAGCTCAAAGCGGCTGAACAGCTCGGGGTTCAGCTTTTCCAGTCCCCCCAGGTCGCTGAACATCGGAGCCCGGGTCATCGACTCGACGCCGGCCCCGATCGAAAACTGGGCATCGCCGGCGGCGACCTGTTGCGCGGCGAAATGCACCGCCTGTTGGCTCGAACCGCACATCCGGTTCAGGCTCACCGCGGGCACCTCGACCGGGAAACCCGCCAGCAGCACTCCCAGTCGACCAACGTTGGCCCCCTGCTCGCCGGCCTGGGTAACGCAGCCTGCCACCACGTCTTCCACCCGGGCGGGGGCCACGCCCACCTGGTCGATAACACTTCGCAGAGCCAGCGACAACAGAGTGTCGGGACGGGTTTCACGCAGGGCCCCGTCACGGCGACCGAACGCGGTGCGAGCGACGGAAACGATGACCGGCTGAGACATGGCTCACCTCTTCTTGGGGATTAGCAGCTACGGGACGGGGGTTGCCGGGGCCATCCCGGACCAAGCACCCCAAGCGGCTGTGCCCGCCAGTGAATTGGATGCCGTCCCCCGCCGTCGAGTGTCACTTACCGACCGGCACCACGCAAGAGTCGAAATCCGCCCGGAGTGGCCTGAAACGATCGCGCCGGCGTGACCGCAGCACTGGGCGATTGCCCCGAGTCGCGCCGCCTGCCAGAATTCAGGCCTATGGCTAGCACCCCACTCGAGTTCGGCGGCGAGGAAGATTTTGAGGCAACCCCCGCCGAGTTATTTGCCGCCTTGACCGATTTCAGCCGCCTGGCCCGCATCATCCCCGACCTCGCTTCGTTCGAAGCTACCGGCGACCGAACGGCTCAGGCCGTGGTCCGGCCAGGGTTTTCGTTCTTGCGGGGCACCTTGCGGCTGGGGCTTTCGCTCGAAGACCTTCAACCGCCGGAAGCCGCCCAGATGCGGGTTCATGCCAAGGGCATTGGCGTGGAAATGCAAATCGCCTCGCGGTTGTCGATCGTGCCTGCCGGCCAGGGGGCCCGGTTGCTGTGGTCGGCCCAGGTGAGCCAGCTCAAGGGGCTGGTGACGTCCGTCAGTCCGGCGCTTATTCGAGGCGCGGCCGACCAGGTCATTCGCCACTCTTGGCAGCAGGTGCGGCGCGAACTGGCCGGCTAACGCCTCCCGCGCAAGGCCGACTTCGGCCATTGGTTGGTCGCGGAACCCGTTAGTGAAACGCCGCGTAGTCGCGCCCCAGCAGCTTGGCGGCGATCTTGAGTTTCATGATCTCGTCGGTTCCCTCGTACAGCCGGCAGACCCGTACGTCTTGCAGGTGGCGCCCCACGCGATACAGTTCCGACCAGCCGCGGCCCCCCCAAATTTGCACCGCGTGATCGGCCGCCTCCCACGCGGCGTTGGTAATGAACCACTTGGCCTGGGCCACGCGGTAATCGGCCTCCTGGGCCAGTTCGGCGTTGGCGGGGTCGGAATCGCTTTGGCCCTTGGCCTCGATGGCCCGCTCGAGCAAGGCGTCGCTGGCGGCCCGGGCGATCTCGATTTGGGCCAGGTGATCTTGCACCAACTGGTGCTTGCCGATCGGTTTGCCGTGCTGCCAGCGCGACTGGCAGTAGGCGACGCATTCAGTCAGGCAATCTTCGATCACCCCCAGGCAGCCGGCCGCCACGCTCAACCTGCCCGAAACCAGCGTGCCCATCGCCACGCGGAACCCGTTGCCCAGGCCTCCGAGCAGGTTCTCGGCCGGCACTGGGTGATCGATCATCTCGAACATGCCGGTGTTGGCCGTGTACATGCCCATCTTCGAGTGCAATTCTTCCCGCTGGAAACTGTCGCCGGCGGTTTCCACGATGAAGGCGCTGATCCGCCGCTCGGACCCGGTGGCCCCTTCGGGATACGCGAACGTAACCACCACGTCGGCAATGCTGCCGTTGGAGATCAGATATTTGGTGCCGTTCAATCGATAGCCATCCCCCTCGCGTCGAAACGTGCTGGTCATCTCGAGCGGGTTCGACCCCGCATCGGGCTCGGTCAGGCCAAAGGCCATGATCGATTCTCCCCGAGCGCTGGGGGGCAAAAAGCGCTGCTTCTGTTCGGCCGTGCCGTAACGCAGCACCGGGTACTGGCCAATCGAGGTCTGGCCGGAGAAGAAGGTCCGCACCCCCGTTCCCTCCCGGCCGATCCGAGCCAGCGCCCGGGCATAGGTGGCCGCGTTGGCCCCGCGACCACCGAGCTCGGTCGGCACGGGCAGGGCCAACACCCGGTGTTTCTGGGCCAGCCGGATCGTGTCGGGGTTATAGCGCCGCTCGACGTAGCAAAGCTCCTCTAGGGGGCGCAGTTCCTGGCAAAAGGACTCGACATCGTCGAGGATCGCTTGGTCCACCGGGATGGGCATTTCTGGTTCGTTCTTCGGCTTGGGGAATGGCGAATTGGTCGAGAATGGGGTCCGCTGGCGGCCGGCCCAACAATCCGGCGAGCGCCCCGACCGCTGGCATTATAAGGGCCAAGAGCACCCCCAGGACCAGAGGTAACCGCAACTAGAAACGGGCGCCCCCGGCGGTGATTCGCCGCCAAGCAAGGCGGCCCCCTGGGCCCCTAGAAGCCCTTCGCGATATCGCGGGTCGCTTGCCATCGAGCGGCAGACGGTCAGCAACCGATCGGCACCCCGGCCCTCCGCTGGGCGCCCACCGAGCCAGCCGCGGAGGGGCCCTGCTGCCGGGCCGGCTTCTCCAGCACGATTCGCAACAATACGGCCTGCACGTCGCGGAAATATCGCCACGAGCAGGGGAAGAACATGACGTACTTGTTGTAGGTTTCAACCCCCACCAGTTCGATCGCCCGGTCGCGCTGAGCCACGAGCCGCTCGAACCAGTGGCGCAGGGTTTCCGGATAGGTGTCGTGTAGCGACTGGTGGGCCACGCGGAAGCCGACTTCTTGAGCGGTCCGCAATTGCACCGGGTAAGGGGGCGTAACCGAGCCGGGAAAGAAGATCTGGCCGATCAGCCCCGCAACGGGCACGCCGCGCCCCGTGCCGCAGAAGAAATGGGTGACCATGCGCCCCCCCGGCTTCAGCGCTCGATACAGCTTGTCGAGCGTGGGCCGCAAATCGCCCGGCCGCACATGTTCCCAGGCGCCGACCGAGTAAATCTTGTCGAACGCTTCCTCGGGCAGTGGCTCGGTAATGAAGTTCTTGAACTCGACCTGCAAGCCCCGATGTTCGACGTTGTAGGCCACTTGCTCGCGCGAGATCGTGTAGCCGTGCGCGTTGTGGGGCTCGCCAGTGCGCTGGGCTACCTCGGCCAGGATGCCCCCCCAACCGCAGCCGAGCTCAAGTATCTTCTCGCCCGGCCGGGGATCGACCAGGTTGAGAATGAATCGGACTTTGTTTTCCTGCGCTTCCTCCAAGGTCTCCTCGCCGGTGTGAAAGTCGGCGCAGGAATACAGCATGTACTTGCGATCCAGGAACAATTCGTAGAAATCGTTGGAAACGTCGTAGTGCTTGGCGATGCCCGCTTCGTGCGTCGACCGCAAGAAGCGCTTGAGCAGCCAGGGGCGCAAAGGGGCCCAGGGAACATTCAAACGAATCCAGTCTTCCAACGGCGGAAAAGGCCGAGTCACATAGTTCCAGGCCCAATCGGGATCCAACGGGCGAGGCGAGCGAATCAGGTACTTGACCACGCCGTACGAGGGTCCGTAAACGAGCGTGTCAGCGACAATGGCCAAATGGCGGAGAATGTTGTTCATAGCGTGTCCAGCGTAAACCGGTTGAACCTGTTACCTGACGCCGCTCCGCGGTTCCGCCGAACCGCCTGTTGCAATGACTTGTTCCCCTTCGCGGAATCCCTCCTCTACGCCCCGTGCGCCTCCCTGGCCAACCGCTAAGACGATGCCTGCTCGCCGGCCGATTCACTCCGCTGCTGATTGAGCAATTCGCCGAGATGCAACTCGACCGAGCCGGCCAGAGCCCCCGTGCTGTAACCTCCCTCGAGCAGGCTGACCACGCGCCCACCCGAGTATCCTTGCGCCACGTCGAGCACCATTCGCGTCAGGGTCGCGAAATCCTCCGTTTCCAATCCCAGCGAACCGACCGGGTCGTCGCGATGAGCATCGAACCCGGCGCTAATCAGAACCAGTTCGGGCCGCACCCGAGCGGCGAAGTCTTCCAAGTGGCGCTGGAACTGGTCCAAAAACGTTTGTCGCGGGGTGCCAAACTCCAGCGGCAGGTTGCGTGTCCAACCCAGCCCGGCGCCGGTGCCGGTTTCATCGGTAGCGCCGCTGCCTGGGTAAAACGGCCAGCGGTGGATCGAGAAGAACCCGATCTGCCCGTCTTCCCAGAAGGCGTCCTGGGTGCCGTTACCGTGGTGCACATCCCAATCGACAATCAGCACGCGGCTCAGCCCCTGTTCGTCGACCGCCGACCGCGCGGCCAGCGCCACGTTGTTAAACAGGCAAAAACCCATCGGGGCATCGACCAGGGCGTGGTGGCCTGGCGGCCGCACCAGGCACAGCGCGCGGTGGTCGGGGCCGGTCAGCACGCGCCGCACCGCATCGACGGCGGCCCCGGCCGCCAGCGCCGCCACGTCGAACGACTCGCTCGAAATCACCGTGTCGGACTCGATTCGCCCCCCGCCCTGCGCCGCCGCCTGCAGGATGGAAGCCACGTAGCTAGCCCGGTGTGCTCGTGCCAACTGGGCCGCGCTCAGCGGCTCGAACCGAGGCTGCTCACAGGCCCGGTCCAGGCCGGTTCTGGCCAGGTGTCGGGCAATCGCGGCAACTCGCTCGGGGCGTTCCGGATGGCGGGGGCCGGTCTGGTGCCGCTCGAACATCGGGCTTTGGTACAGCAGCGTCATGCCACGCAGCCTCCGCGGGACAATGGCAACCAGGCATGTCCCGATGCTCGGAACTAGCCCCGGGCTGGGCGTCGCCGGTCAACTGGCGAGTTTGGCCCAGATTATCGTAACAACTTGGCAGCCCTAGTTTTACTTTGCCTGGAGCGGCCCGTTCCCCCGCCTGAAACGGGGACCAACCCAGCTTGACATTCAGGCCGGGCGAACAATACTGAAAGTTACCGCGAGTAACTCGGAAGCTATTGACGGACCTAGAGTTGCGCGGACTACTCAGGTTGGCTCTGGGGTCGCTGGCAAACGTGGCTCGAAACGCCGGCCACGAAGGTGTACTATCCGCAGCAAGGTGTCGGCTGGGACCGGGCTGTCCAGGGTGCGGCGGCCCCGGCTGTGCGGCAGGCCTCTCCTCATCCGGTTCCCTGATCCTTGACCTGCATTTTCCTGGATCGACCTCGCAGGGCCGATCAGACCCGAGCCCTTCACTTGAAGTCGTAATGGCCCGATTGTCAGTGCGCAAATCGCCGAGTGATTCCCGACGGGCCGGTCCCGGACCCGCTCGATCGTGGCTGGCCTGCGCGCTCGGTGCCCTACTGCCGCTACTGGTCGCGGCGCCGCTTGCGGCCCAAGAGGTGGTGGGGCCGGCCAAAGGCAAACGCATCGAGGCCACCGAACCCGAAGGGGGGAAGTCCGATGCCCCGAAAATGGCCGCCTCGGGCACCGTTTCGAACCAACAGCTATTCACCGACTACTACACCTTCCGGCTGGCCGAATTCACCTGGGCTGAGAACGCCAACAAACTGCCCGAGCTGCGCAAGCGGCTGCGGAGCGACATGCGCAAGGCCACGGGCGACGCGCACTCGCAACTGAATAACCTGGTGCTCACCGAATCGCTCAAGGTGGCCAAGAACCCTGAATTCAGTTGGGTAGCTCGGGTCAACGCCGTCATCATGATTGGCGAACTGAACGAGCGCGAGCCTTCGCTGGGCAGCAGCAGCGAGCCGGTGCCGCTGCCGGCCGCCCGGTCGCAACTGCTGGCCCTCTCGGCTTTGCGCAGCCCGAAATCGGGCGTGGACGATGCCTTGGCCGCCGCGGCGCTTTCGGGCCTTTGGCGACACGCCCGCAGCGCTCTGGACGATGCCGCGCGCCGCGAATTAGCCCCGGTCATGTTCACGCTGGCCACCAATACCAAGCGGCCGAAGTTCCGCTCCGAAGAGGCGCAATATTTTCTGCGGATGCGAGCCCTCGACATCCTGGGCGAGCTGCACAGCCCTGACCTGGAACGGGGCGACGCCAAGGTGATGCAGACCTGTTTGGAAATGGTGCAAGAATCGCCCGCCCCGCTTTGGTTTCGCACCCAGGCGGCCGCCAACCTGGGAAAACTCAACTTTCAAGATTCGGCCAAAGTGAATTTCTCGCTGGCCGGCAAACTCTGTGCCGAGCTAGCCCTGACCGCCGTCGACAAGAAGATTCCCCGCCGCGGGCTGTCGACCTACTTGCAGCGCATCGACGACGCGCTCAAAGGCAGCGACGGTTCGAGCGGCATGGCCAAGGTGGCCAGCGGAGATCACAAGGCCTATCTCGACGAACTGATTAGTCGCATCGAATTACTGGAAAGCGTCGTCATCGATCGCAAAATCGGAGACGACGAGATGTACAGCAAACTCGACGAACCCGTACGCGGTCTCACTCAGTGGCTGAAGGAAAAGCCCGTGGAGCCGACCCTGTTGGCGGGGCTTCCCCCCCTGAGCCAGTAACCGGCGTTCGAGCAGTCGCCACCCGGAGCCGACGGTTCGTCGATTCCCGCCCAGGCCAGGGCGGGCCGAGTACCGAAGCTACGAATTGCCCAGGAGCTCTCCACGGATGGTGAGCCGACCGGATCCCAGCGCATGGCTTCTCGCCCTTGGGCAGTCCCGCCCCTGCGGCCGGGTAGCTGGCTGCCTCGCGCTGGCCGTGTCGCTCGTCTTCTCGGGGTGCCAGCCGGCGCCGCTGCGCCCCTGGTGGAAATGGAAGGGGCCTTCGCTCGACGCCGGTGGCGACCCCGCCGCCGAAAGTCGAGTCGAAACGCCAGCCAAGCCGGCCGAGAAAGAAACGGCTGCCCAGGCCCCCGACTCCTCGCCCGCGAACCCCTTGATCGAGAAGCTCGCAAGCGACCTTTGGTATCGGGCCGCACAGCCTCTGAGCCCTGCCGGCGATACGCCGGCGCCGTCCAGCGGTGCAACGACCGCGCGCCACTGGCGGCACGCGTCTGTCGAGGAACTGGCCGTGGCCGAGACGATCTCGCCGGCCGACCTCGCGGCCGCCCTGGCAAATCCGAATCGGGTCGTCCAGGTAAACGCCACGATCCTGGCCGTTCGCCGCGGGGCGCCAGTCGATCTGGCGCCGCTGGGCCAGGCGGTCGACGACGCGCAGGCCCGGCTTGCGCTGCGCTGCGCCGCGGCTGAAGCGCTGGCCGCCGCGCCGCGCGACAAGGCCCATGCGATCGTGGTCGCGCGGCTCGACCGAATCGCCCCCCGCGAGGACGGCGAACCGAATCCGGCCACGCTTCCCAGCGAGCTGCATCGCGAACTGCTGTTGACGTTGGCCGTGTTGGCTACCGCCGACGACGCCGCTCGCTGCGAGTCGCGGCTGCGCGACCTGGACGCCGGCGTGCGCCTGGCGGCCCTCCAGGCCTGGGCAAACTGTTCGGCGCCGCTCTGCGATCGGGTTCTTGATTTGCGTAGCGACTCGGACCCGCGGGTTCGCGTTGTCTGGTCGCAGTTGATCGCCGAGCGCGGCCATCCTGCGGCCGAAACCTGGCTCACCGCCATGCTGCGCGACCAGCGAATCGAGGTGCAAACGGCGGCCGTCGCGGGGCTCGGCCGGCTGGGCACCCCCTCGGCCCTCGACCAGGTACACCGCCTGGCCACCGACCGCCGCGAGGCCATTCGCGCGGCGGCGGTCGACGCGCTGGCCGCGGCCGGCGACTGGACCTCGGTGGTGCACGGCGCCGACGACGAGTCGTGGCGCGTTCGCCTGGTGGCCGCCAGGTGCCTGGCTCGGCATCCCGACGGGCCCGCGCAAGCGGCGGCCGCGCGCCTGGTGGCCGACCCGAGCAGCGAAACCCAAGAGGCCATGATTCGCGCCGCCAGCCATTGGCCGCTGGAACAGGCCGGCCCCGTCTGGCTCGAGGCCCTCCGTAGCGGCGGCTACCGCACTCGGCAATTGGCGGCCCAATTGCTCCGCGAAAGCTGGCCCCCGGCGGCCGAATTCTCCTGCGACGCCCCCCAGGAGCGCCGGGCCGAGGTTTTGGCCCAACTCGAGCGCGCTTGGGTGGGTCAGTTCGGCCGCGGCGCCGTGCAACTGACCCAGGGGCTGGTTGGCGTGGCTGCCCAGGCGGTGTCGGATCAGGTTCCCCCGGAAACCCTGGCCCGCGTCCGGCTGTTGATCGAGGCCTTGAGCCGGGGCCAGACCGACGACGCCGTTGGGGTCATCTGCCAGGAGTTGATTGCCTCGGGGCCCCCGCTGCTGACCGCGCTGACCGCGCTGGCATTGGAAGAGCAATTGGGCATTCCGCCGGTGGTGTACCAACGGGTTTTGCCGGCCATCGATCCGCAATTCGCCATCCTGGCCGAGTTGGCCGACTCCGACAACGAGCTCCGCCGCCAGGCCGCCAGGCGGTTGGCCAAAACCGTAACCGAGCAGCCGCTCACCGCGCTGGCCTTAGAGCGCCTGGCCGCGCTGGCCAATCAGGAAACCGATCCCGAGGTGTGGACCAACCTGATGGTCGCCGTGGCCGACGACCCTCGCGAAGCCGCCGCTCGGCTGGCCTATGCCGCGGCCCAGCAAGCGGTGGCCGAAATCCGCCGCCGCTCCTGCGAGTATTTCCAGCGTCATCCCGATCGTCGCGCGGCGCCCACGCTGTTGGCTGCCCTCAACGACCCGCACCGGGCCGTGGTGCGGGCCGCCGTTCGAGCGCTGGGCCAGCCCGGCATCTTGGACGATCCCAGCCCCTTGGAGCCTTTGTTGCAGTCGCCCGACCGGCACCTGCGCATCGACGCGGCCCGCTCGCTGGCCGCGCTGGGGGCCCCCTCGGGTGCGCCGGCCCTGGAGCGCCTCACGCTGGAATCCGACCCCGAGATCGTTCGGTTGGCGATCGCGGCCATGGGCGAGTTGGGCGACCCGGTGTTCTTGCCAACGCTGATGGCGCTCGTCGACCAGCGCCAAGAGGGAGTTGATCGGGCCGCGGCCGCCGCGCTCGAAGCGTTGGTGGGCTCGCCGCCGCCGGCCACCACGCCGCTGGGCGTTCCGCTTCCCGATTCCCCCTCCACGCGCTGGAAGGCCTGGTGGGAGGCGGTCCAACAGCGCGAGATCCCCATGCCGCTGGGTCGCGCCGGCCGAGCTAGGGCTAACGGCCTGTAGAAGAGTTTCCTCGCGGCCAAATCCCACCGGCTGCTAACTGAGCCGCACCTGCGAGGCCCGCTCGACTACCCGGGCGACCGCCGCGAAATCGGCTCCGGCTTGTCCCAGGCTCATGGCCGCCGTGTACTGGGCCAGCACCGCCGCGGTGACGGGAGCCGACACCCCCTGGCGCATGGCCTGGTCGAAGGCCAGCAGCAGGTCCTTGCGCATCAGTTCGGTGGTAAAGCCCGGCGGGTAGTTTCCGGCCAACACGAACTTGCGGGCGCGGGCTTCGAACATCGCCGAATTCCCGCTCGAGGCGCTGATCACGTCGGCCAGTTGGTTCATATCCAGCCCCGCCGAACGACCGAGCACCAGCGCCTCGGCAATCAGCGCCATGACCCCGCCGGCCAGAACCTGGTTGACCAGCTTGGCCGACTGCCCCGCCCCGAGCGGCCCCAGGTGAAAGACCTTATCGCCCAGGGCGGACAGGATCGGCTGAGCCCGTTGAAACACCTCGCTCGGCCCGCCAACCATAATGGCCAGCGTTGCCGCTTCGGCTCCCCAGGGTCCTCCGGAGACGGGGGCATCGAGCGTTGCCATTCCGGCCGCGGCCAGCGGCTCGGCCAAGCGGCGAATCGTGTCGGGGCTCACCGTGCTCATGTCGATCCATATCTTGCCCGGCGCGGCCCCGGCCAAGATTCCCTCGGGCCCCAGCGCCACCTGTTCCACCTGGGGGTCGGCCGTCACGATGGTGACCACCCATTGGCTCGCCCGCGCCACCTCGGCCGGGCAAGCGAGTCGCTGGGCTCCAGCGGCCGAAAACTGCCGGGCAACTTCCTCGCGCCGGGTGCTGAAGCTGAGCGTGTGCCCCGCTTTGAGAAGATTTCGCGCCATGGGCTGGCCCATGGTGCCCAGCCCGACGAAACCGATCGCCGCCATCGCTTGTTGCTCCGCTGCGAGCCGCCCGAGGGACGTTGGTGGTCCGGAGCGGGTGTGATATTGTGAGCGGTCGCCGGGGCCGGCCGCCCGCTGAATTCTTCAACCGGCCGCGAACCTGGCGACCAGCCAATCGTGGTGGCGATTGTAGTTGGTTGGCCCGGCGGTGCGAAAGCGGTCCTTGCGATCCGCGCCGTGGTGCCAGGCCGGAACGTCTGCCGACTCAGCAGGATCAAGCAAAGAGGTGCGGCCATGTCGGTGACCGACGAACAACTGGTGAGTTGGTGTCGCGTGCTGCTGGGCGACGACCCGCCCGGCGGCAAGCTCTCGTTGGAGCAATACCTGGCCGGAATTCCCCGTCTGGATTCGCTGGCCGAAGTGCCCAGCGGAACCGTCGTGCTGGTGCGGGGCGATGTCGACGCTAAACCGGGCAAACAAATTGGCGAAGGCGACGTGCGCCTGCGCTCCATGGTCGACACGCTTCGCTTTGGGCAGCAGCGGGGCTGGGTCCAGGTGATCCTTGGCCACATTGGACGCAAGCCCGAGGGCACTCTCAAGGCGGTCGCCGCGCGGCTCGGCGAGCTGCTCCAGCAGGAAGTGCCGCTGGTGGGCGATTGGCTCGACGAAGCCACCATGAGCCTGGCCCCCGCGGCTGTCGATCGGGTGCGCTCGGCCGCGCCCGGCAGCGTACTGGTGCTGGAGAACACGCGTCGCTACGGCGTGGAGCGGGTACTTTGGAAGGCCGAGCCGGCCGACTTGCCTGGCCTGGTACCGTCGCTGGCCAAGCTGGCCAATGCCCTGGCCAGCCGCCTGGGCGATGTGTACGTCAACGAGGCCCTGTCGGCGGGCAGCCTCGATTCCTCAAGCACCGTGGTGCCGGCGGCCATGCGGCGGGTGGCTCTGGGCCATTACGTGGCTCAAGAGTTCGATGGCCCCATGCGCCGCTGCCTCGAGGCCTCGCTCGTGGTCTTCAGCGGGCTCAAAACCGACAAACTCGACGACCTGGAAGCCATGATCGCCCGGGGCCGTGTGAAACACGTCATCTCGGCGGGTTCGCTCGCCATGGCGCTGAAGAAAGCCGCGGCCAGGCTCGACGGCACCACGTTTTGCGCCGGCCTGGCCGAGGACCCCGCCCACCAAGACAAGCCCTATTACCTGGCCCCCGACCGGATCGACCAGGCCGAGCGGATGGTTCGGGCCGGACGAGCCAACGGGGTCGAGTTCGTGCTTCCGGTCGACTTCATCCTGGCCGATGGCCAGGCCGCCGAGGTGATCGGCCCGGCCGATCAACAGTTCGACATCGGCCCTCGCACCCAGCTGCACTTCGCGGCCGCGGTTGATCGTTTCATCAACGACCACCGCGCCGCGCTCTCGGCCGGAAAGCCGCCGCTGGCGATGTTCCATAACGGCGTCTTCGGCATGTTCGAAGACCCGCGGTTCGAGTCGGGGACCCGCCATTTCGTGGGCCAATTGCACCGCATGACCGAAGCGGGGATCGGCGTCTACGTGGGAGGAGGCGAAGGCGGAACCGCCCTGGAGCGCTACGGCCAGAGCGACTGGGTCACCCATTGCTTTACGGCAGGTGGTACCGTGCTCAACGCCCTGGGCGCGCAACCGGTGCCGTATTTACAAGCCCTTTGGCTGGCGGCTCGACGGTAACCCATGTTTTTCGTCTTCGACGGCATCGACGGCTCGGGCAAGAGCACCCAAAGCCGGCTGTTCGCCAACTGGCTCGCCGCCCAGGGGCGCGAGGTCGTGGCTTGCCGCGATCCGGGCAGCACCGCCCTGGGGGACCAATTGCGGGCTCTGCTGTTGCACGACCGAACAACCTCGATCAGCCGCGTGAGCGAGATGCTGCTTTACATGGCAGCTCGGGCCCAACTGGTCGAAGAGGTAATCCGCCCCGCGCTCGAAGCGGGTAAGTGCGTGGTTTCCGACCGCTACTTGCTGGCCAATGTGGTCTACCAGGGGCATGGTGGCGGGCTCGACGTGGAACAGCTTTGGCAAATCGGCCGTGTGGCCACCCAGGCAATCGAGCCGGCGATCACCTTTCTGCTCGACATCGACCCCACCGAAGCCGCACGCCGCATGCAGCGCCCCTTGGACCGCATGGAAAGCCAAGGACACGAGTTTCGCCAGCGGGTACGCGAGGGCTTTCTGGCCGAGGCCCGGCGCCGGCCCGAGGCCATCCGCGTGGTCCAGGCCGATCGAAGCGAAGCCGCGATTCAAGAAGAAATTCGCGCCGCTGCCCAAGCGCTGCTGGCCGCGCCGCATGGCGGCCAGCGGCCGACCCCCTCCGCCGCGAGGTCTCCATGAGCTGGGCGGGGCTGGAAGGTCACGACGCGGTCGCGCGCCAATTCCAAAGGCGCCTCGAGCGGGGACGCCTGGCCAGCACCTATCTGTTCCTCGGGCCGCCAGGCATTGGCAAGCGCAGCTTCGCCCTGCGGCTAGCCCAAACCCTCCTCTGTTCCGACCCCGCGGCCGCCCAGCGGCTCGAACCCTGCGATACCTGCGAAAGCTGCACCTTGGTCCGGGCCGGAACTCATCCCGATCTGGCCCAGATTGCCCGCCCGCGCGACAAGAGTACGATTCCGCTGGAACTGTTGATCGGCAGCCCCCAGCGCCGCGGTCAGGAAGGGCTGTGTCGCCATCTGGCCCATCGCCCGTTTATCAGCGGCCGCAAGATCGCCATTATCGACGACGCCGACGATTTAAACGTCGAGGGGGCCAACGCGCTGCTCAAGACTCTGGAAGAACCGCCCCCCGGCTCGGTGCTGATTCTGGTTGGCACCCAGCTCGACGCGCAGCTACCGACCATTCGCTCCCGCTGCCAAACGGTTCGCTTCCAGCCGCTGTCAACCGATGTGCTGGCTCAGCTTTTGCTGGCCGAAGAAGTGGTCGCCGAGTTGCCCGAGGCGCTCCGCCTGGCCTCTCAATCCGGCGGTAGCCTGGAACGCGCCCGCTTGCTGGCGGTGCCCGAGCTGTGGGAGTTTCGCCGGGTGCTGCTGGGAAAGCTGACCGCGCGGCCCTTGGCCAGCGTGGTGCTCGCCCGCGAGCTGGTCGCATTCGTCGACGCCGCCGGCAAAGAGGCCTCGCTCCGGCGCACCCGGGCCCGCCAGGTGCTCGGCTTTTCCTTGGAATTCTTCCGCGAACTGACCCGGGGGGTTTGCGGGCTACCCGCGCCGGCCGACGCCGAGTTGGCCGAGGCCATCGCCCGGGCTCCCCGCGTCGGGCAATTCGACCTGGCCGCGAGCCTGGCCTGCACCGAGCGCACCCTTGAAGCGCTCGAGCAACTTGACCGCAATGCCCACATCACCACGCTGCTGGAAGCCTGGCTCGACGATCTGGCCTCGCGCAGGGCGCCGGCGATCGTGGCCGTTTAGGCCAGGGGCCGTTGGGGCGGCTCGACGACTTATTCGAGCGGGGCCACGATCGACTGCCCCACGGGGCTCAATCCTCCCGCTTGGGCCGCCGGGGCCGCCGCGTTGGCGCCATTGCCGGGCGGGGTCGCGGGCGCGGAACCCGGGGGCGGGATCAATTGAATGCCCGGCGCGGCACCTCCGGCAGGTTTGCCGGCGTCGTCCTGGATCTGTTGAATGCGGGCCACGTTCAGGGCGTCGATCGTTGCCTGTAGCCGCTCTTCGTAGGCACCGGTGCCGCAGCCCAGGCAAGCCGACAAAACGCCGGCGACCAAAACACGGCCAAGACAGCCACTTCCGGTCAGCGTTGCCTTCATGCTAGCCTCATCCGATAATCAGGCGGAGTCGGATCCCCTTACACTTTCAATTCTGCGTCCGACCACCCCCAGGGTCAAGCTGAGGCGGCCGCCCCGAAGCCCGAGTACCTGGCGGTCGCGGGGGGCAAATGGAAGGACCGAGCGGGGTCGCCGAGCGCCCCGACCAGCACGCGCTAGGCGGATTTGAGGCAGTCGGCCGCTGGATCGAATGCCGGGCCCTAGCCGAGGCGCCCGTGGAGGCCCGTCTTGAAACAGATTGTCGCCGTCGTGAAACCGTACTTGGTTGAGCAGGTGCTCGAGAGCCTGAAGCGCGCGCCGCTGGAAGCTTGTACGGTCCGCGAAGTCAAAGGCTACGGCCGCCAGAAAAGCTACCTGGATCAATACGCCGGCAGCGAGTATGCGCTGGCGTTTCTGCCCAAGGTGGAAATCGAACTTTGGGTCGACGACGCTCGAGTCGACGAGATCGTGCGCAAGATCGTGGAAGTGGCCCGTACCGGCCGCATGGGCGACGGCAAGATTTTCGTGCTGCCGGCCGACCCGGTTTCAGCCTCTCACAGCACCCGGCGCGGCTGAGCAACGCGGCCGTGGCGCGCGGTCAAGCTACCGCGGCCGAAACCAGGCGCGTAAAAACCGCGCGGGTCTGCTGGCGCACCCGACGGCACTCGTCGCACAGTAGCTCGCCGCTTTCGTACCCCATCAGGTGCGCCAGCTTGGCCAGTTCCGCCGGGTCGTCGGGTAAATCGTCGCGGGCTTCCGTATTGGTAAGCCGCAAGCGCCCTTCCAACGTCCGCAGAAAACGATAGCTGTCGCAGAGCTGCTTGTGGTCGGCGGCCGACAGGTACCCGGCGTGGTGCAGCCCGTTGAGCGCATCGAGCGTGTTGCTCAGCCGTAACGAATCGGGCCGGTCGTGGCCGTGTTTGAGAATCAGCATCTGGACCAGGAACTCGATGTCCACGATGCCGCCCGGACCGCGCTTCAGATTCTTGGCCGTGCTGGCTTCCTCGAGCCGCCGCCGCATCTGGGCAATCGCCGCGGCGTCGCCCGGCGACCAAGGCCGCGCGAAGGTGGCCCGCTCGATGGCTTCTTGAGCCAACTGCCTTCCGCGGGCCGAACCGAGCACCACGCGGGCTCGACAAAGTGCCTGGCGCTCCCAGAGCTGGCCCTGGCCTTCAAGGAAGTAGCGGAGCAACTCGCCGCAGGTCGTGGCCAGCGCGCCCGAGCGGCCGGTGGGCCGCAGTCGAGGGTCGACCTCGTACAGGCGGCCAAACGGACCGAGTTGGCTGGCGGCTTTGATGATGCGCTGGCCCAACTCGCTGAAAAAATGCTGATTCGTCGTGGCATCGCTCCGCCGCGACCGCCGGGTGGGCACCGTGTTGCCATCGGCCTCGTAAAGAAACACCAGGTCCAAGTCGCTGTGGTAGTTCAATTCCCCGCCGCCGAACTTGCCCATCGCCACCACGATCAGCTCCAGGGGCTCGCCAGCCTGCGGCCCCTCGCCGGCCGTGGGCTGTCCCAGCTTGTCGGCCAGTTTCAGGTACTCGGCCTGGGCAATCTGCTCCAGGCACACCTGCGCCACGTTCGACAGGGCCTGGGTGGTGGTCTGAATATCTTCCTTGCCCAGAATGTCGCGGACGCCGATCCGCAATTGCTGCGCGTTTTTGAAGCTGTGCAAAATCGGGTCCAGGTCTTCCGCCGCCCGGCACAATTCACGCAGCGTGTCTTGCAAGAACGCGAGCGACGGCAGCTTGTTCACCACCAGGCTGTCCATCAATTCGTCGATCATGCCCGGGTTCGAGACCAAAATGCCCGACAGAAAGGGACTATAGGCACAGAGCTCGACATAAAGCCGCAGCGTGGGGGGGTTGAAGCTGAACAGCTCCCACAACACGCCCTTGCCACCTAGCGATTCGCTCACCTTTTCCAGGTTCACCAGGGTGGAATCGGGATTGGGCGTGGCCGAAATCGCCTTCAGCAGCCGCGGCGCGATCGAGGCCAGAAAATGGCGGCATCGCCGCGTCGACAGAAATCGAATTCGCTCGGTCGACAGGTTCACCAGGTTTTTATAGGCCCGCTCCAGGTCTTGAAACGGGTATCGCCCCAGCACCTCGGCGATACGCTGCGGGGTCGGACTGGGATCGAGCACCAGGTCCACTTCTGGCTCGGTCTGGGCGTCGTCGCCGAAGGCGTCGTGCAACAGGTGGTCGAGAATCTTTCGATTCACCTCGGTGCGGGTCTGAAAATCGGCCACGAACGCCGCCAGGGCGCCCCCTTTGTGCCGGTCGGTGTAGCCCATGCGCAAAGCCAGTTTGCGCAGCTCGTGGGGGTCCTCGGGCAGCAAATGGGTCTGCAAATCGAACATAATCTGCAGCCGGTGTTCAATCTTCCGCAGAAAGCTGTAGCTCTCTTCCAGCAGGCTTCGCTCGGTCGGAGTCAGGCAGCCCACGTTTTCCAACCGGGCGATGGCCAAGAGCGTGTTGCCGGTGCGCAGCTCGGGCAAGTCGGCCCCGTTGAGTAGCTGCAGGAATTGAATCACGAACTCGATGTCGCGAATTCCCCCGTGGCCCGTCTTCACATTGCGAACCTCGCCCCCTTCGCGCACGGTGCGGGTCTCGATCCGGCGCTTCAGTGCCTTGATGCCGGCAATATCGGCCAGGCTTAAATACCGCCGGTAAATCCAACTCTCCAGCCGGGCCAAGAACTCTCGGCCCAGCTCCAGGTCGCCCGCGACCGGGCGAGCCTTGACATAGGCCTGCCGCTCCCAGGTGCGGCCCAGCACATCGTAATAATGCGTGGCCGATTCCAGGCTGGAAACCAGCGGCCCCCGTTCCCCCTCGGGCCGCAAACGCAGATCGACCCGGTAGGCGTAGCCCGTGGCCGTGTTCTCGGTCAGCAGCCGAAACACGTCGCGGGCCAGGCGGTCGAAAAACTCCTGGTTGGAAATGCGCCTCGCGCCGTCGGTGTAACCACTCCCTTCGTAGAGCAGGATCAGATCAATGTCGCTCGAGTAGTTCAGCTCCACGCCGCCGAGCTTGCCCATGCCCAGGGCGACGAACCGGGCCGGCTGACCGTTGGACAACAGCGGCCGGCCGCGCTTGGCCTCGAGCTGCCGCCGGCAGAAAACGATGGCGGCGTGCAAGATGGCGTCGGCCAGGTAAGAAATCTGCTGTGTAACGATCTCGAGCCGCTGGCCGCGAATCAGGTCGCCATAGCAAATCCGTAGCGTCTCGCGGCGCTTGAAGCGCCGCAGCGCCGTCATCACCGAGGCCTCGTCGTCCAGCGCTTCGATCTCGGCACAAAACTCGTCGACCAGCATTTGCCGGGCAACCGGCTGCCCCTCGGTAATCCGCAACAGGTCGTAGCTTTCGCTGTCGCTGACCAGCACATCGCTCAGGTGCTGGCTCGTCGAGAACAACTGCAGCAAGATCGGCAGCGCGTCGCGGTCGCGGTCGAATAGCGCCCCCACGGCCAACGGGTTGCGGGCCGCGGCGATAAACCGCTCGAGATTGTTAATGGCCATGTCCGGATCGGCCGAGCGCGGCAGGTGCTCGGCCAACTGCTGCCAGAGCGACGCCACGAGGTCCAGCGTCAGGCCGCTGCCGGCCAGGCTCACCAAACAGCGGTGGCCGCGCGCCGGATCGACCAAACCCCAGTCACCCAACTGGTTCGCGGCCTCGGCCGGTTGGTCCAATAGCGTCCGCAATTGGTCAAGTTGCATGGCGCATGCAGACAATGGCTGTCGTGCTCGACCGGAACCCAGGAGCGGATTCGACCCAGCACGGCCGCCGACCGAGCAGGTGGTTCGGCGACATGGACTTTCCTAGTGCTCTCAAGCGGTGGTCCAGCTCCCTGGGTTGCCTGATTCCGAGCACTAGACCCGCCGTGCCGGCTCACGGTCGGGGGGAGACTAATGAGTATACCTCGGGACCCACATGCTGGGTCACCACCTGGCCAAACAAGGTGAAGGCGTTGGCGTCGTAAATCACCACCGGCAGGAGCTGCCCCACCTGCCGCGGCTGGCCATCGAAAACCACGATTCGGTCGCAGAGGGTCCGCCCGACCAACTGCAACGGGTCGGTCGCGCCCTCGGCCGCCCCCTGGCGATGGGCGTTTTTCGACGGCCCCTCGACCAGAATCTCGACCGTCCGACCCAAAAACGGCTGGTTGTCTTCCTCGCTGATCTGGTTCTGAACCGCCAGCAGCTCGTTGTTGCGCCGCCGCTTGACCTCGTCGGGCACGTCGTCGGGAAACCGCTCGAATCCCCGGGTGCCCGGGCGGGGACTGTACTTGAAAATGAAGCTGTTTTTGAACCGCGATTCGCGAACCAAATCGACCGTGGCCTGAAAATCCTCCTCGGTTTCACCCGAGAATCCCACAATAAAGTCGCTGGTGACCGCCGCGTCGCTCACCAGCTCGCGAATCTCCCCCAGCATCTGCCGGTAAAATTCCACCTCGTACAGCCGCTTCATCCGCTCCAGCACCCGGTTCGAACCGCTTTGGGCCGGCACATGAAAATAGCGGGCGCACTTGGGCAGGTCGCGCACCGCCCGGATCAGGTCGCCCGTCATGTCCTTGGGAAAATTGGTGACGAACTTGATCCGGTCCAGCCCCTGGATCTCATGCAGCCGTGCGAGCAGATCGGAAAGCCGGGTCGTGCTCTCCCCGTCGCGGTAGCGGTAGCTGTTCACCGTCTGCCCGAGCAGCGTCACCTCGCGGCAACCCTCCCCCACAAGCTGCCGCACTTCGGCTTCAATCGCCTGGGGAGATCGGCTCTGCTCGGGCCCGCGCACCTGGGGCACAATGCAGTAAGTGCAGAACTTGTCGCAGCCGAACATGATCCGCACATACGCCTGGTAGGGTGTCGGCCGCATCTGCGGATCGCGGGCCGGGTCGTAGGCGGCGAAGCTGTCTTCGATCTGGTTGCGGCTGCCAGCCTGGCGGGCAAGGCTCACTTCCAAACGCGGACCGCTCCCGGCCGCGATCTCTTCCAACAAGCGCGGAACCTGGTGCAGTTGGCCCGGGCCCACCACCAGGTCTACGAACGGCGCCCGCTCGAAGATTTGCCGCTGATCTTTCTGGGCCATGCAGCCCAGCACCCCGATGATCTTGTGAGGGTGCTGGCGCTTGGCGTGCTTCAGCCGGCCCAGGGCGCTGTAGATTTTGTCTTCCGCGTGCTGCCGCACGCTGCACGTGTTGAACAAGATGGTGTCGGCCAACCGGGGATGATCGACCAACTCGTAGCCCTGCTGGCGCAAGCTGCCCACCACCAGCTCGCTGTCGAGCAGGTTCATTTGGCAGCCCACCGTTTCAATGTACAGGCGCTTGGTCATGGGCAGAGTCGGTCTTCGGTACCGCCTAAACGGCTGGGGTGCCCGGCTCAGGCCAGCCCACCCGGTAATTTGGGGTTCTGGCCAGTTGCGCGCCCGCCGCGTCGCGTTCGCCACTCTGCGCGTTCAACCGATCTGGCGAACCCCGTTCGGGCCCGGCGGTCGATCAAGCGGCGCGGGCGCGGCGATCGGGGGCCGGCGCGGCGGCCTCGGCCTGGGCCGCCAATCGCTGGCGGCGCTGTTCGGCCTCAACCTGCCAGCGCAGTTCGGCCAGCGATTTTTCGCGTTGGGCAATCATCAAGCGTACCAAGCCCACTACGGCGATGTAACCGGCCAGGCTCAACAAACCCCAGTCCCAGGCATCCAGGTTTCCCATCGTCAGATTCCTTCCTGACAAGGCGGACCTCGCGCCGTTGAGCCGGCCCGCTAACGCCCCGACGCGGCGGCCGGCTGGGTGCCGGCCTGGTCTTGGAAAGCCCCGGGGGCGGAACATCCTATCGCACCGAGCGGGTTGGCGGCGAGGCCGCTTTAGGCCGCTAGAAATAGGCAAAAACCCCTCGCTCGGGCCCAGCCGAACGCCTGGGCCAGGCCTCGGGCGGTGCCGGCCCGGATTGCCGCGGCTGGTACGCTCGCCGCGGAACCGCGCGATCTCCGGATCCTCGCCTGGCCAAAGAGGCGCCGGCCAAGACGGAGGACTTCCCCGGCGTTGCCTCGGCGAAGGCGGCTACTCGATGCCCAACAGTTCGATGTCGAACACCAGCGTGGCGTTCGGGCCAATATCCTGCCCCGCGCCCCGCTCGCCGTAGGCCAAATTGGCGGGAATGTACAACTGCCACTTCGATCCCACCGGCATCAGCTTTAGCGCCTCGGTCCAGCCGGCAATGACCCCCTCGACCGGAAAGGTAGCCGGTTCACCCCGGGCGTACGAACTGTCGAACACGGTGCCGTCGATCAGCCGTCCCTCGTAATGGGTTTGAACCGTGTCGGTCCCCTTGGGCTTGGCCCCCTTGCCCTGGCGTACCACCTTGTACTGCAGCCCGCTGGGCAGAGTCTGTACCCCCTTTTTCTTGCCGTTTTCGGCCAGGAAGGCCTCTCCCTCGCGTGCGTTGGTAACGGCCAATTCGCGGCCGCGGTCCATCTGGCGAGTGCGCATGGTTCGTTCCAGCTCCTGCAGCACGGCGACAATCTCCGCGTCGGTGAGACGCATCGGGGCGCCATTGAGAACATCGCTCAGCCCGGCCGCGAAATCGTCGCAAACGATCGTCAGCCCCTGTTGTTTCAGGTTCTGTCCGATGCTCACGCCCAGGGCGTAACTGGCCTTGGCTTCCGCCGAAGGAAAGTTGCCACCCCCTTCGGGAAGCGGCTCGTCGGCTGGTGTCGAATTAAGTGAGCCCATGGTCAGCGCCACGACGGCCATCAGAACGTGCATCGGCTTCATCGGGTGGAACTCCCACGTCGCGCGAACCCTCTGCGATCGGCCGGACAGAGAGTGGCTCGCCGCCTCGTGCTCCTGCCCGCGAGCACCAGGCCTGCCACGACGTTGATCATTGCAAACAGAGCACCGAGTCCGGCTCGGCGTTTGCCCCCGGGTTGCGGCCGGAGACACCAGGGGTATGGAGTGTGCGCTTCTCGAGGGGCCCAAAAAACGGGCGAGGCGTGGGAGGGAAATCAGAGCATGGCGCGCGACGAACTACTCTTCGTCGCCCTCTTCCCATTCCTCCTCCTCGTCGTCCCCTTCCTCGTCCTCTTCCCAGTCTTCCTCGTCCTCTTCTTCGTCTTCTTCCTCTTCCCAGTCTTCGTCTTCTTCTTCGTCCCAGTCCTCTTCGTCATCCGCTTCTTCGTCGAACTCTTCGTCGTCGACTTCTTCCCATTCGTCTTCTTCCTCTTCGTCGTCGCCTTCTTCCTCCTCCTCTTCGTCATCTTCCTCGTCGTCGAACTCTTCGTCGTCGAGTTCTTCGTCCGAAGCCACCGGGCCGCCGCGCAGTGCGAATTGCGGGTCGACGAGCAGCTCGTCGAGCCACTGGGAACGGACAGGGTCTCCAGAAATTGCAGTTCTCACAACGGACTCCTCTCGGCCAGTAATCGAAGTACCTGTTTCGCGGGCCGGGTCTCCTGCCCGGCGATGGTCTGGCAGATTCTTGGGAAGATTCGCCGAAGGGGTACCACTCGCCTTGAGCAACTCGGCTCGCGGCAAATCTGCCAGGCTCCCCAGCCCGAATACCTCCAGAAAATGTTTCGTGGTTCCGTAGAGAAACGGCCTGCCCAGCTCGTTGGCCCGACCGGCGATGCGCACCAGGTCGCGTTCCATCAATTGCCGCAGCATTTCGCCGCACTGCACCCCACGGATCGCTTCAATATCGGCTCTCAGCACCGGCTGACGATAGGCCACGATGGCGATCGTTTCCAGGGCCGGGCCGGAAAGCCGCGAATCGCTCACCAAGCGGTGCCAACGCCGAATCCAACGACCAAACCGCGGCCGCGTCAACAGTTGGTACCCGCCGGCGACGGTTTCCACGCGAAAAGCGGTCCCTCCCGCGTCGTAAAGTCCGTTCAGTCGGCGGATTAATGTACGGGCTTCGGTTCCATCCGCCAAGCGGGCAAATTTGGCCAATTTCCGACCGCTCAACGGCTCCCTGGCCAAGAGCAAGATCGTTTCGAGCCGGGCCAACCGGGCATCGCGACGCGTGGGCGAGTCGTCTGCAGGCCTGGCCGCAGCCGAACCACCGTCGGCGACCGGCCGCAGCCCCCACCAGGCTGGAACCTGCCGAGGTGCGCCACCCCAACGCCGACGCGGCGGCCACTCCTGCCGACTGGGCCAGCTTCCGCTAGCAGTTCGACACCAGCCGCTTTGGTTAGTCGGCCGAACCAAACGACCGCCCCCCTGGCTTGCTTGCCCTTGGAAATCAGATCTGCCGCCGTGAAGTACGATTTCAGCGAGGCACCACTTCGATGTTCAGCTCAGGCCCCCGGCCCCGGTTGCCAGCGTGGTCTGTGGGCCACATCGGGCCAATCTCGGCCAGCCACGCCTGATTAGCTCATTTTGCCGGTGAAAAGCTAGGGCGCCGACCCGCTTTCGAAAAACTTTGGGGGGGTGGGACGCTGTGCGGCCTTGACCCCCCCTCGTCGCAGGCCGAGCCCACTGGCCCGAGCCGGCCCCGCGGTTCGGGCCAAGCTACCGGGTCTGTCGCCGCCAGGCCTCGACCTCGGTGACAACCTTGGCGACCGCCTCCGAGGGATCGGAATCGGTCGCCTCGAAGTGCCGGACGTAGCCCGAATTGCCCGCCAGGCTCATTTTGCAATGAAACCGGTATAAACCTGGCTGCGCACCCCAGGTTTCCAGCAAATAGTACTGGGCCCCCAACTGCTGCAGGCGGGCAAACTGCTCGGCGAACGGCTCGCCCACGGTCGGCGACGCAAGGGGCGCGGCACTCGTCGACGTGGCGGTCGCAATGCCTTCGGTCGAAGTCGGCACCAGAGGGCCCAGGGGCTGGGGAGAAAATTCTTCCGCTGCTGTCATCGGTGTCTGATGCGCGGTGGGACGCACTCCGCTCGGCGCCGTTGCCGCGTCCGAAGACCAGGACGACGGATTCCACCCTCCCGATCCGCCAGAACGCCGTCCAGGTCGGGAGAGCGGAACCGCAGATGCCGCCTGTGGCTGAAAGACCTCCGGGGGCGATGCCAGTGGCTCGGGCATCGTGCCCTGAGAGTCCAATCCGGTGCTTCCCCAGGCCGCTTGCGACCGTGACGCGGCAACCTGCGCCGTGGTCGACCTTGGGGCGGCCTGATCGGCCGAATCCGCTCCGCTGCCGCGCCCTCCAAAGTCGACGTATTCGCGAATTCGCTCGGCGAGCACGGCGTCGACCACCTGGCCAGCCGGAGTCCAGATCAGCGCCGCCAGTGGCACGCCCACCAAGAGCGACCAGAAGACAAGCGTTCGCAGTTGAATTGCGGCGGATGCCATCGAACAGGGCCCGACTGAGAGACGAGTCGCTCGGCACCGCGGCCTGGCCGAGAGGAGCGCGGGGGGAATCTTAGCCGTCCGGGGCAAACCACGGCAACGTCATCCGTATGCCCCCGGAGTCAATCACGTAACCCCAATTCTGGTAGTAAGTTAAACAAATCCACCAGGCTCCCGAGACAGCTCCCTTCTCCGGTTCCTAGAATGTGGGGCGGGGGGCGCATCGTCGGTCGGCGTGTACCGTGGCACCAGTCTCTTCGCCGAGTCGCAATTGGGTGGACCACTTGCCCATGATTTACCTGGACCATAACGCCACCTCCCCCATCTTGCCGGAGGTCGTCGAGGTCATGGCGGCTTGCGACCGAGAGGGGTACGCCAATCCCTCGAGCCAGCATGCGCCAGGTCGTCGGGCCCGGGTGCGACTCGAAGCGGCTCGCGAAAGCATTGGGAGGATGCTCGGAGCCCGAGTTCTCCGCCACCCCAGCGATCGCGTGCTTTTGACCAGCGGGGCCACGGAATCCAATCACTTGGCCATTCTAGGGCTGGCCCGCGCCGCCGAACTGGCCGGCCGGCCTCGGGTGGCCGCCGTGGCTGGTATCGAGCACCCCAGCGGCCTAGGGCCGGCTCAGTTGTTGGCCGAGCGGGGCTGGAACGTGCTTCAACTTCCCGCGACCCGCGAGGGGATCGTTTCACCTCAGCAAATTGCCGAAGCGCTCGATCAGGGGGCCGTCGTGCTTAGCCTGATGCTTGGCAACCACGAAACAGGGGTGATTCAGCCGGTTGCATCCGCCGCGCAGTTGTGCCACGCGGCCGGGGCGTGGCTGCACACCGACGCTACCCAGGCCTTGGGGAAACTGGCAATCGATTTTCAGGCGCTCGGCGCCGCGAGTCTCGCCGGTTCGGCCCACAAGTTGGGTGGGCCCAGGGGCGCCGGGTTGTTGCTCGTTCGAGCCGAGATTCCGCTGGAACCAATCTGGCGGGGAGGGTTTCAGCAGGCTGGCTTGCGGCCGGGCACCGAGTCGGTCGCCCTGGCGGTCGGTCTGGAATCGGCACTTGCCTGGTGGCAATCGCGGCGGCCCGCGGTAACTGGTTCTCTGGCCGCGCTCCGAAACCAGCTCGAAACTCGGATCGGCCGATCTTGGCCCGAGACCGTGGTCATTGGAGGCCAATCGGACCGGCTGCCCCAAACCAGTTGCCTGGCATTGGTGGGTCTCGAGCGCCAGACACTCGTGCTGGCGCTCGATCAGGCGGGGATCGCGTGCAGCAGTGGCTCGGCCTGTGCCAGCGGGTCGAGCGAGCCCTCGCCCGTGTTGCGAGCGATGAATTGTCCCAAACCTTGGATCGACAGCGCGTTGCGGCTGAGTTTGGGCCCGGAAACCACGGCCGAACAGGTCGATTGGGCCGCCGATCGAGTCCTGGAAACCTGTCGCCGGTTGGCCACCCCAGGGGGCTCGAAAATAGGCGCTCCCGCCTCGCCGTGAGCTGGCTGATTTGGTACACTTGCGGCTTGTTTTTCCGGCATCCGGGCGATGTTCTCGCTGCGCCGTCGAGGCTCGGCTTGAAACCGGCGGCCGATGGTGGGAACGGGCCGCCAAGCCCTGACCGTTAACGGATGGATCGCTTCGCTGTGAACGGCGTCTTTGCTATTCCCGCCGCCTCTGAACTTCGCTTGCACGAAGGCAATTGGTCCTTCTGGGCGGGGGAAGAGAACCGGCTCTTAGCCTGGTCGATCCAGCGCTGGTTGGCTGCCGACGATGCGGCGGGGCCGAGGTTGCTGGCAATTCACGGTCCCCCAGGATGCGGCAAGTCTCTCTTGCTGCAACTTCTCGCGGCCGAGCTTCGACTGCGAAACGCCGCCACCCAAATCGTGATCAGCGACGGTGCGACCTTTGCCCGCGACTATGCCCGGGCCCACACCCAAGGCCAGCACCCCGAGTGGCGCGAAGCAATACGCCAGGCCAACTTCCTGCTCGTGGATGACCTTGATTCGTTGGCCGGTTACCCGGCCGCCCAGGACGAATTGCGACGCACGATCGACGTACTCGAGCGCCGCGGAAGTCAGGTGCTCGTGTTTTCGCGGGCCGCGGTGGCCAATTTGGGGCTGCGGCACGGCGGTCTGATCGGCCGCTTGCAGGCCGGGCTTTGCCTGGCGATCGAGCCCGCTCAAACCGAAGTTCGAGCTGAAATCGCTCGGCGCTTCGCCCTTGGACATCACCTGCGGTTGGAGAGCGAGGCCGCCACCTGGTTAGCGGGCGCCGTCACCGGCTCGGTGGGCGACCTCGTGGTTCAATTGGCCGCGTTAAGCGAGTTCTTGGGGCGCCACCAGGTGCTCGACCTGGCTTCGGTAACTCAGTTCTGGCGTCAGCGGCGGGGCGCCTCGCGGCCGTCATTGGCCGAGCTGACTCGCCTGGCGGCACGGCAACTCGGGGTCTCGGTCGCCGAGGTTCGCGGCCCCTGTCGGCGGCGGAGCGTAGTCTTGGCTCGCGGGCTGGCCATGTACCTGGCTCGCCAGCGAACTCAGCTTAGCTTAAGTGAAATCGGCGAGTACTTTTCCGGCCGCGACCACAGCACCGTGTGGAACCAGTGCCAAAAGCTGGCCCTCGCCCGCCAAACAAATCCGCGATTACAGGCCCATTTGGAAGCGATCGAAGCGCGGATCAGCGCGCTCGCTTCGGTCGACGCTGCCAAGCTGTCGAAAACTGGTGATCACTCGGTCTTTCAGGCCGACAACAAGCCTTCGGCCTCCAGCCATTCGCGGAGTTCAGCCAAACGTGTGTCGGCGAGCGGCCCTGCTTCGCGACGGAAAACAACCGGACCGCCAACCAGTTTTCCCCAGGGGTGATTTTCCTGAAGTCGTTTGAATCGCAAGGTTTGCCATCACTCGCAGGTGCTCCGACGCCGGTGCCTTCTGGGGCTTCTGCTGCTGCTACTGAAACAAACCTTTTATTTCAATGGAAAGTAACCCGCGAGGCGCGCCCCGAGCGTTGCACCACCCCCTTGGTACGCCGCCTTGCTCGAGAATTCGCGATCCCAGTCCGGAAAGGCATGAAAACGAATGCGAATTAGTTGCGAACGAGACAAGCTTTTGTCGGCATTTGCCACCGCGGCTTCGGTAGCGCCGGCCCGCAGCCCTAAACCGATTTTGCAGAACGTCAAACTCGAGGTCGACGGCCAGGTGGCCGTGCTGATGGCCACGGACATGGACCTGGGCGTTCGTTTGGAAGTGGCCGGGGTCGAAGTGGAAGCGCCCGGGGCCGTGCTGCTCCCCACTTCCCGTTTCGGGGCGATTCTCAAGGAAATGCCCGATCAGAAGCTGGCAATCGAGGCCGATTCGCAGGGCACGCGCGTGCGGGGCGAGCGGAGCGAGTTCAAGCTGCCCGCCTCGATCGCCGAAGAGTATCCCTCGGTCGGGTCGTTCCAGGAAACACGCTATCACGAGGTTTCGGCCCGGCTTTTCCGCGAAATGATTCGGCGAACCGTCTTTGCGACTGACAACGAAAGCACCCGCTACGCCCTGGGGGGCGTGCTGCTGGAGATGTATCCCGAGTCGATCGTGGCGGTCGGTACCGATGGTCGCCGGTTGGCCACGATGGAAGGGCCAGCCCGCGCGGTCGAGGGCCACCAGACCGGCGAGACGACCACGATTGTGCCGACCAAGGCCATGCACCTGATCGAGCGGGCGCTGGGCGAGGTCAATACGGAAGTCTGCCTGGTTCCCCGCGGTAACCGGCTGTTGATTCGCGGCGAGCGGATCACCATCTCCACTAGCCTGGTTGAGGGCCGGTATCCGAAGTGGCGCGACGTTTTCCCCCGCCGAGAAAACGCCAGCCGGGTCGAGTTGGCCGTGGGACCAACGTATGCCGCCGTGCGGCAGGCGGCCATCGTAACCAGCGATGAAAGTCGCGGGGTCGATTTCAACTTTGCCGAAGGCAGCCTCACTCTGACCGGCCAAACCGCCGAGGTTGGCCAGTCGAAAGTCGAACTGCCCATTGCTTATAGCGGGCCCTCGGTGTCGATCACCCTGGACCCCCGTTACCTAAACGACTTTCTTCGCGTTCTCGAACCCGAAAAAACCTTCAGCATCGAGCTGGAAAGCGCCGATTCCGCGGCCGTATGCCGCACGGACGATGGCTACGGTTATGTGATCATGCCCCTGGCCCGCGACCGGTAGCAATGGGTGTATCGATGTAGGGCTGGCCAGGTAGGCCTGGCATCCCAGGCCCTGGCCGAGCGCAAGCGCCAGAGGAATCGAGCGAGTACTGCGATGCCACAACCACGCCCGATGCGCGACGTGCTCAGCGAGCTGATGTCGCGGCGGGGCTATGGCAGAATCCAGGCCGGAAGGCAGCGCGACGCGGCCTGGCGCGAAGCCGTGGGGCCCGTGCTGGCCGAGCATTCGCGGATCGGTCCGCTGCGGCGAGGAACCTTGGAAATCGTCGTGGCTAGCGCCGTTTTGGCGCAGGAACTCACCTACCAGAAAGACACCATTATCGAGCGGCTAAGCCGGCTGCTGCCCGACGAGGCGGTCAGCCAGTTGAAGTTTCGCGTGGGGCGCCTGAACTAAAGGGCCCCTCGCCCAGGAAACCAACGCGCGGCCCGCCGCCGCTGTTCGAAATACCCGCAAAGGAGCAACATGGCCGACGGCAGCTTACAACCCGAAGACCAGCCCAAGCCCGTAAACGCCGAGATCCGAACGAGCGGCTCGGCCGAGTACACGGCCGACGACCTGGAACACCTCAGCGATCTGGAGCACGTTCGCGAACGCCCCAGCATGTACATCGGCGATACCGGGCTGCGCGGCCTGCACCATATGGTGTACGAGGTCGTCGACAACTCGATCGACGAGGCCATGGCCAGCTACGCCACGCACGTGGCGGTCACCATCAATGCCGACGGCTCGGTCACCGTTGAAGACGACGGCCGCGGGATTCCCGTCGAGAATCACCCCGACCTGGGCTTCTCCACGCTGCAGGGCGTGATGACCGTGCTCAAGTTCGGTGGCAAGTTCACCAAGGGGGCTTACCAAACCTCGGGCGGCTTGCACGGCGTGGGCGTGAAAGTCGTCAACTTCCTCTCGGAATGGTGCGAGGTCGAGGTTTCGCGCGATGGCCACGTTTATCGCCAAACCTACGAACGGGGCGTACCCACCAGCGAGGTAACCCGAATCGGCACCACCGAGCGCCGCGGCACCAAAACCACCTTCAAGCCCGATCAACAGATCTTTCCGGTCATCAAGTTCACCTACGGCACCCTGCACCGCCGGCTGCAAGAGCTGGCCTTCCTCAACCGAGGCGTAAAGATCGTTTATCGCGATGCCCGCAGCGGCGAGGGGGAAACCTTTCAGTACGAGCGCGGTATCGTGCAGTTCGTCGAATACCTGAACCGCGCCAGCGAACCGATTCACGCGGAGCCGATTTACATCTCAGGCGAATTCGAGGGGGTCGGCCTGGAACTGGCCCTGCAGTACAGCAGCGAGTACACCGAGAACTTCCACTCCTACGTCAACAACATCTGCACCATCGAGGGGGGGACCCACGTCTCGGGATTCCGCACCGCCCTCACTCGCACCCTGAACAACTACGGGCGGAAGGAAAACTACTTCAAGGACCTGGTCCCCAGCGGCGACGATTTCCGCGAGGGGCTTACCGCCGTGCTCTCGGTTCGGGTTCCCCACCCGCAGTTCGAAGGCCAAACCAAGACCAAGCTCGGCAACGGCGAAATCGACGGCATCGTCTCGTCGGCGGTCGGCGATTTTCTGACCAAGGTGCTCGAAGAGAACCCGAAAATCGCCAAGGCGATTATTCAAAAGGGCCTGCTTGCCGCCGAAGCCCGGGAAAGTGCCCGCCGGGCCAAGCAACTCATTCGCGAACGCAAGGGGGCCCTCTCCAGCCACGGGCTGCCGGGCAAGCTGCGCGACTGCACCAGCCGCGACGTGGCCCGCTGCGAGCTGTATCTGGTCGAGGGCGATTCGGCCGGCGGCAGCGCCGAGGGGGGCCGTCTCCGCGAATTCCAGGCGATTTTGCCGCTGCGGGGCAAGATCATCAACGCCTATAAATCGCGCGAAGACCGGGTGCTGGCCAACGAAGAAGTACGCAGCATCATCGCCGCCATCGGAACCGGCATCGGGGAAGACGCCGACCTGGGTAAGCGCCGCTACAACAAGATCGTGATCATGACCGACGCCGACGTCGACGGCTCGCACATCCGCACCCTCTTGCTCACGTTCTTCTACCGGCAGATGTACCACCTGGTGCAAGGGGGCCATGTTTACGTCGCCCAGCCGCCGCTTTTCCGCGTCAAGGCCAAGAAAGATACCTACTACGTGCAGACTGAAGAGGAAATGAAGGGTCAGCTGCTCGAACTGGGCCTGCGCGACTCGGCGCTCGAACCGGGCGACGGGCGCCGGATCGAAGGGCCGGAAATGAGCCTCCTTTCGCGCACCGTGGCCGAGCTGGAAGAAGCCCTCCTGACCCTCGAGCGGCGCGGCATCTCGCTCAAGCTCCACGCCACCCGGCAGGATCCGGAAAACGGAACCCTGCCCATGTACCACGTCACTCTCGGCTCGCACGAACGCTGGTTCTCCAGCCGACAGGCGCTGGAACAGTTCGTCGCCGAACAAGAACAGGCCGCCGGCGGCGAGCTGCCCGTGGCCCCCACCGGCGAGAACGGTTCCGGCGCCGGCGAACCCCTTCGCCCGCGTTTGCACATCGTCGAATTGCACGAAGTACGCACGATCAATCGGCTGCTGGGTGCCTTGGCCGAACAAGGCTTCGACATTCAGGCGCTTATCCCCCAAGACCGCACTGGCCGGGAAGATTCCCGCTACGTGCTGCGACGGGGTGAAAGCGAAATCGGCCTGGAAGATCTCCGCGGGCTGGCCCAGGCCATCCGCTCCGCGGGCGAAAAGGGGCTCACCATTACCCGCTTCAAGGGGCTCGGCGAAATGAACGCCGAGGAACTTCGAGACACGACGCTCGATCCGGCTCATCGCACGCTATCTCAGGTGCGCATGGAAGACGCCGGCGCGGCCGACGAGCTGTTTCGTATTCTGATGGGTGAAAAGGTCGAGCCCCGCCGCGAATTCATCGAGCGCCACGCCCTCGAAGTCCGAAACCTCGACGTTTAGCCAGGCGCCACCACGGCCACCACCGGCCGCTCAACAAGCAGCCGGACCAACTCGCCCAGCTCTTTGAGCTTGGTCGGCGCCTCGCCGTCGGCCGTCGGCGCCGCCCCGCCCGCCTGGCCCGCGACAATCGATTCGCTCCACGCACCCCATCGCGGCTCGCCAGCGCGGCTGCGCGGGCCGGCATCGTTCGGTTCCAGGGCGCCCGTCGGCGGTGCAAGCGGCCTGCCCGATTCCAGCTCTTCCCAACGATCCGGCGAGTCTGTAACCGGGTCGCGACCCCACGGCCATGGTCCCGAAGGTCCCGCCCGGCGCTGGCCCGTTGGAACGTGTTCCCAGGGTGGTGCCACGGCGGCGCGGAGATGCGGCTCCGCCGCCAAAGCACTGAGTGGCCCGGCGCTCCGTGGGTGAATGCCCGTCAGAGCGGAAGTCGCGCCAGGCGTTTCGAACGGAACCTCCCGAGAGCTGGCACCTCGCGGCTCGAAGTCGATTGGCAACGCTTGCCGGCCATTTGAAATCTGGCTCGGGTGCATCACCTCGAAGGGTTCCTCCAGGGCCGAATCAGCCTCGATCGGCGACGCATCGTTCGTTTCGCTCGCGCTGGGTCCGGCCGCGGAATGATGGAAGAGCGCGGTCTCTGGCGACGGCCGGTTCGAACCGCTCGCTACCGGGACGACGGGCGCGGCCCCATCGTTCGCCAGATCAGTCGAATCGCCGCGAGCCAGGGTGGATTCCGGTCCCTCAGCCCACAACACCTGGCCAGCTTCGCCAAGACTCTGGCTCCTCCAAGGGGCTATCATAAGCCCGGGATCGCTCGGCCCTCGGCTTTCACTTGGCGAGTCTGCTAGTTGCCAGGCCGAGCGCTGAGCGAGCAAGTGCTCTACCAGGCGATCGAAAGGATCTACGTCCGGGGTGGGTTGGCTCCCGAGCCGGGGCGAGCTGCCATCTGCTCCGAGCTGCTCGCGCTTGGACGGCAGCTCTGGATCGGTCCGACGAAGAGTCCGCGCGGAACCAGCCTCTGGGGCCTTCCCCGATCGTGCGCGGTCGCGCTCGAGCTCGGCCACCAGGGCCGCGAATCGCGATAGCCCGACCGATATCAGTTCTTCAGGTTGCCCGGTCGCCCCTTCACTGCCGGGCGGTAGTTCAGGCTTCCAATCACCCTCTCGGTTTAACATCGTCTGCCTGCCTTTCCTACGAGAGCCGTCCGGTGAAATGTTTGCGCGTGTCCTGTGCCCGGCGTGACAGCTCTTGTCCAACCCATTCCGCTCGGGCCGCCCGATAGTTTCGCCGTAGGGAAGCCGCCTCGGCCTGGGAAACCGTCACGCTGCGGACTGGCGGCGCGTAGCCCACGGCGTAATGCACCGCTTGTCGCAGCGTTAGCTCCAGGACTTGGTTCACGCCGAATCGATAGGCCCGGCTCAGGTGCCGGCTCAGAGCGATCCAGTCGACCGAGCGCTCCGAACCAGTTCCGCCCGAGTCGGGCCCGGTCAGTTTCCCAAGGCCAACTCCAAGTCGGCCTCGCAAGCTTGGGCCAGTTGTCGCCAGTCGGCCCGGCCCAGCGCTTCGGCCAGTTCGGCGGCCTGCTGCCAGGAAAGCTGGGGTTGATGCCGACGAAGCATCAGCCAGAACAGTTGCAACCGCCCCGCCGCCGTCCGCAGCCACTCGCGAAGCTCATCGCCCGAGACCACCGCGGAGCGCCGCCGGGCGTCGTAGGCGGCCTCGAGCATTCGCCGCTGAACCTCTTCGGGCTGCCCTGCCAGGCAGCGCGATACCTCGTCCACCCAACCGGGTCGCGCCGCGCGGGCCGCCGCTTCGATCTGGGCCCAGTCGCCCAGCCGCGGCGGGGCCAACCGCCAGGTCTTATTCTCCCAAGTCAATATCCAGTCTGGTTCCGCCAATTCGCCGAGCGATCCCATGGAGTGCCCTTACTTGCCCAGTCGGTTTCCCGCCCCCCGCGCCGGTGGCGCCGGTCTCAATCGACGCTAGGGCACCTGGTGGCCGGAATTCAAACCGAAACCGTCGCGGCCACCGAGCCCTTCGCCGAAACCACCCCCGGCTGTGTCCGGCCGCCGGCGCGAAGCGCTCGGTCCCGAATGCCGTTCGACCCGGCACTACCTGGGGGGGGGGTACCCCACCGACAAACGACCGGTCGTGCCCGAATCCCCACGAATGGCGAGCTAGAGTTGTCGGTCCGCAGGCGGTTTGCACGAGGAACCCAGGCGAGTAAGCGATTCGTACCAGCCCACCACGGCAAGGTCGCGGCTCATTCCGCGCCCGCACGCCGCCGGTAGCCCACGTGGCTGATCGATGCCCGCCAGCGAAAGCCCACCGCCATGCCCGACGTCACTGCGCAAATCGACCTAATCTGGGTCCTGATCTCGTCGGCCCTGGTCATGCTGATGCAGGCCGGGTTCTGCTGCTTGGAAAGCGGGCTGGCCCGGGCCAAGAACAGCATCAACGTCGCGATCAAGAATCTGTTCGATTTCTGCATCTCGAGCCTTACCTTCTGGCTGGTTGGCTACGCGTTGATGTTTGGAGCCAGTTGGCACGGGGTCTGTGGCACCAGTTGCTTCGGTCTCGATGCCGGTTCGGATGCCCGGACCTGGGGCTTCTTCTTTTTTCAGTGCGTGTTCTGCGGGACCACCACCACCATTATTTCGGGAGCCGTCGCCGAACGGATGCGGTTCTCGGGCTACGTGCTGGTGAGCCTGTTGGTGTCGTCGCTCTTCTACCCGTTGTTCGGTCACTGGGCCTGGGCAGGCGCCAACCTGGGCCAGCCAGCCGGTTGGTTGGGGCGGTCGGGTTTCATCGATTTCGCCGGTTCGACCGTGGTGCACTCGGTCGGCGGGTGGATCTCGCTGGCGGCTGTGCTCGTCATCGGCCCCCGCTTGGGGCGCTTTACCCCGGGCCGGCCCCCCATGCACGGTCATAGCTTGCCGCTTTCCACGCTGGGGGTGTTCTTGCTCTGGTTCGGCTGGTTTGGCTTCAACGGCGGCAGCACCCTGGCCATGAACGACCAGGTGCCGTCGATTCTGGTGAATACCAACCTGGCGGCGGCCTCCGGCGGCGTGTCGGCGCTATTACTCTCCTGGGGCGTGTTGCGCCGCCCCGACGTCGGCGTGGTGATCAACGGAGTTTTGGCCGGCCTGGTCGGAATCACGGCCGGGTGCCATTTAATGAGCCCCTTGGCGGCCCTGGCGATCGGCCTTACCGCCGGCCTGCTGGCCACGTTTGCGGGGTGGATTCTGGATCGCTGCCGAATCGACGACGTAGTGGGCGCCGTACCCGTGCACGGCGTCTGTGGAGTCTGGGGAACCCTGGCCGTGGCGCTCTTGGGCGACAGCCAGCGATTTGGCACCGGGCTAACGAGAATCGAACAATTCTGGGTGCAATTGGGGGGCATCGGGGTCTGTTTCGTCTGGTCGTTCGGCCTGGGCATGGCCTGCCTTTGGGTGCTCAATCGCCTATGGCCCCTGAGGGTGACGCCCGAGGAGGAGCACGCCGGCCTGAATGTCTCGGAACATGCCGAAGGGGCCGAGCTGCTCGATCTACTGACCGACATGCACCGGCAGCAGCTTGCCGGCGATTTCACCCAACACGTCGCGGTGGAACCGCACACCGAAGTCGGCATGATCGCCGCCCAATACAACCAGGTGCTCGATCGGGTCAACGAGGAAATTCGCCGCCGCGAGGCCGCCGTCGAGGCGCTCCGCACCGCCGAGGCCAAGTACCGCAGCATCTTCGATCACGCGGTCGAAGGCATCTTTCAGACCACGCCCGAGGGCCGGTACCTGAGCGCCAACCCGGCCCTGGCACAAATCTACGGCTACCGCGACGCCGCCGAGCTGATCACCGCGGTCAACGACGTCTCGAAGCAGATCTACGTCGATCCCAACCGCCGCGACGATTTCATCGCCGAAATGGAGCGCCAAGACCAGGTGCGCGGTTTCGAGGCCGAAGTCGTTCGCCGCGACGGATCGATCATCTGGATCTCGGAAAACGCCCGCGCCGTCCGCGATGCCCAGGGAAGGCTGCTCTATTACGAGGGCACCGTCGAAGACATCACCCAGCGCAAGCGATCGGCCGACCTGGAGCGTGAAAAAGAGGCGGCCGAGGCCGCCAGCCGGGCCAAGAGTGAGTTTCTGGCCAATATGAGCCACGAGATTCGCACCCCGCTCAACGGCGTGATCGGCATGCTCGACCTGTTGGGCGACACGGCGCTCGACGATCGTCAACAGCGCTTTGCCCGTATCGCCCGCTCATCGGCCACGGCCCTGCTGAACGTGATCAACCAGATCCTCGATTTCTCCAAGATCGAAGCCGGCAAAATGGAGCTGGAAACCGCCGAATTCGACTTGCGAATGCTGTTGGAAGACACGCTCGAGATGTTCGTCCCCAGGCTCGGCGAGAAGGGACTCGAATTGGCCTGCCGCTTCTCGCCCGAACTGCCGCAATCGGTGCTCGGAGACAGCGATAAGCTCAGGCAGGTGGTGCTCAACCTGGTGAACAATGCCCTGAAGTTCACCCAGCAAGGCGAGGTTGTGGTCGAGGTTCGCCGCGAAACCGATGCCGCCGGTCGGGCACTGGCCCGGATCGCCGTCCGCGATACCGGCATCGGTATCCCCGCCGATCGACTCGACCGGCTGTTTCAATCGTTTTCTCAGGTCGATGCCTCGACCACCCGCAAGTTCGGTGGCACCGGCCTGGGGTTGGCCATCGCCAAACGGTTGGTCGAGCTCATGGGGGGCGAAATCGGGGTCGAAAGCCGGGTCGGCCAGGGGTCGGTCTTCTGGTTCACCTGGCCGCTGGTGGCGGCTCAATGCCCGGCCCCGATCAATCAGCCCCTGCCCGAATCGCTGCGCGGATTGCGGGTGCTGGCGGTCGACGACAATGTCACGAACCTCGAGATACTTTCCGAGAATCTGCAAAGCTGGGGTTACCAGTGCACTACGGTGCTCGATCCGCTCCGCGCGCTCGACGAGCTGGAAAACGCGGCCCAAGCGGGGGCCCCTTATCAGCTGGCCATTCTCGACGTGCAAATGCCGCTGCTCGACGGATTCACGCTGGCCCAACAGATCCGCGCTCGCCAGCCACTGCGCTCCACGCGCGTCGTGGTACTCACCTCGCTTGGCGAATCGCTCGACGCGGTCCGACAGCAGGAACTGGGCATTGCCGCCTACCTGCATAAGCCCATTCGCCAATCGCGGCTGTTCGACACCATTGTCCAGGCCATGCGGCCGGCATCGCCTGGCCTGGTGCCTTCGGCCGCCGCCCCCGCGGTGCCTCTGGCAACCCGTCCCGCCGCTGTCCCCTCGAACCTGGCCCCGCGCCGGCCAGGACGAATCCTGGTGGCCGAAGACAACGAAGTCAACCAGCTCGTGGTCTCCGAGCTGCTCGCGCGCTACGGTTTCGCCTGCGACCTGGTGGGCAACGGCCGCGAGGCCTGTCAGCGCGCCGCCAGCGGCCGGTACGACCTCGTGCTCATGGATTGCCAGATGCCCGAGCTCGACGGCTTCGAGGCTACCCGGGCGATTCGCCAGGCCGAAGCAGCCCTGGCGGCCGCCGGCCACCCCCGTCACCTGCCGATCGTAGCCCTCACCGCCAACGCCGTGCGAGGAGATCGCGAGCGCTGTCTGGCGGCCGGCATGGACGGCTACCTCTCCAAGCCAATCGACCCGGTCGAGTTGGTCAAGCTGCTGGAGCTGCTTCTGGCCGGCGTGGCCGACGACTCGCGGGGGGCCTCGGCCGCTTCGACAACGGATACGCCTCTCCAGGCCGCGCTGCCTTCGCCGACAAAGCTGTCAGCCGACGCGCCGCCTTCTGGCTCGACTCCGACGATAACAGCTGCCGCCCCCGATCCGCACGAGTTCGACCCGGCCAGTCTGCTGCACCGCTGTGGGGGTGACCCCTCGTTGGCCGCCCGGGTGCTCGACAAGTTTGCCAGCCGGCTCCAACAGCAGCGCGGTGAATTAGGTTCGCTCGTGGCGGCCGCCGATTGGAAGGCCGCGCTGGAAATCACGCACACCATCAAGGGTTCGGCCGGGAACGTCTCTGCAATTCGCCTGGCTCGCGCGGCAGCCGCTTGGGAAACCACGCTGCGAGCGGGTCAAGGCGAACCGGCGCACCCGGCTCTGGCCGAACTGCAGGGGGCGATCGACGCCTGGCTCGCCGACGGACCGCGCGGCTCGACCCTTACCCAGCTCGGCCCTACCCACTTCGATCCCCAAGCTGCTAGGTAAACCGATGCAACCCATTCTGATCGTCGACGACGACGAAATCTCGCTCGAGCTGGTCGAGCACACGCTCCGCCGAGCCGGTTATCCGGTTCTGGTGGCGCGCGACGGCCATACGGCGCTGGAGCTGATTCGCCAGGGCCAGGCCCGCCTCGTCATTTCCGATTGGGAAATGCCCCGCCTCGACGGGCTGGGGTTATGCCGGGCGGTGCGCGGCGAGGACCTACCCTCGTACGTGTATCTGATCCTGCTCACCAGCCACCGCGGGCCCGATCAGGTCGTGGCCGGCCTGGGCGCCGGGGCCGACGACTTCATCAGTAAGCCATTCCACCCCGAGGAAATGATCGTTCGGGTGCGAGCCGGTCAGCGGATTCTCTCGCTGGAAACGCGCGACATCGCCATCTTCGCCATGGCCAAGCTGGCCGAATCGCGCGACAGCGAAACCGGCGCCCACTTGGAGCGGGTTCAGAATTACTCGCGGATCCTGGCCCAGCGCTTGGCTCACGACGAACGCCTGGGGAGCCAAATCGACGGTGAGTTCATTCGCCTGATTTATCTGACCAGCCCCCTGCACGATATCGGCAAAGTGGCCATTCCCGACAGCGTGTTGCTCAAACCGGGGCAACTCAACGATCAGGAATTCGCCATTATGAAGACCCACACCACCATGGGCGCCCAAACGCTGGCCGCGGCGCTCGAGAAGTTCCCCGAAGCCGAGTTCCTGCGGATGGCCAAGCAGATCGCCGAAACGCACCACGAACGGTTCAACGGCGACGGCTACCCGTTGGGGCTTCGTGGCGAGGCGATTCCGCTGGCCGGCCGCATCGTGGCCCTGGCCGACGTGTACGACGCCCTGACCTCGCGCCGGGTATACAAGCCGGCCTTTACCCACGAGGTGGCTCGCTCGATGATCGCGGCCGAATCGGGCAAGCATTTCGACCCGGCGGTGGTGCGGGCCTTCCTGGAAACCGAGGCCGAATTCCTGGCGGTCTACGAGCGGTTCCAAACCCCCTCAGCCGCCTTGCCGGCGTCCACGCCCGCCCCCGTTTTTACCCGCTCGATCACGGCCCTGGTTCCGCTGGCGAGCGGCGTGTAACCATCGTTACCAGCGCGTGCTAGGCGCCCCGACCACCCCGCCTCCACCGGGGCGCAAGTTGGACATTTCCCCGCCCCTGGGTTAAGACAACCGAGGAGCGCCTTTCTAGGGGCGCTCTTTGGGGGCGGAGGGCTTTCGGCCCGGGGCCGCGCCCCCCAGCGCTACGGCCACCCCGGGCCGCGGTGGTTTTCAGCCATGAGCAAACGGTCGGCGTTTCTCGGTTTCCGAGCGTCCGCGCTGGGCTTGGTGGCGATCGGGGCCACGCTGGCGCCCGGGGCGGTTGCCCGGGCCGCCGACCCGGCGAGCCCCGACCTGGCCGCGGCGATCGATGCCCAGCTCAGGGCCGACTGGCAGTCGCGCGGAATCGAGCCCGCGCCGCTGGCCGACGACGCCACCTTCCTCCGCCGCGCTTATCTCGACCTGTGCGGTACGATTCCCACGGTTAGCGAGGTTCGCGGGTACCTGGCCGACCCGGCCCCCGATAAACGCCGGCAGCTCATCGAGCGGCTGGTGAATTCGCCCCGTTTTGTTTCGCACCTGGCCGCTTCCTGGCGGCGCATTTTGGTGCCCGACGAAGAAAACCTGATGCAGCGCGAGTCGCTCGCTGGTTTCGAGCGCTGGCTCCGCGAGTATTTCGCCGACGGCAGGGGCTTCGATTACCTCGTGGCCGATCTGCTCGTCGCCAGCGGCAGCCCCGGCTCGCAGCCGGCGACGCTGTTCTACACCTCGCGCCAGTTGGCCCCGAGCGATTTGGCCGCGGCCACGGCCCGTTTATTCCTGGGCGTCCAGGTCGATTGTGCCGAGTGCCACGCGCATCCGACCGAAGCCTGGACCCAGCGCGACTTCTGGGGACTGGCCGCCTTTTTCGCTCAAGTCGGCCGAGGCGATCAGGCCATGCCCGCCGATCGAGTGTTCGACCGCCCCTCGGGCGAGGTCCAATTGCCCGAATCCAACGAGACGGTCGCGCCCGCTTTTCTCGGTTCCGCGCAGCCGGCGCCGCGGCAGGTCAATCGGCGACAACAATTGGCTATTTGGCTGGTGGCCCGCGACAACCCTTTCTTCGCCCAGACGGCGGTGAACCGGGTTTGGTCCGAGCTCTTCGGCCGTGGGTTGATTCATCCCGTCGACGGTGCCGGGGGGCAGCATCCGGCCAGCCACCCCGAGGTGCTCGAGCTCTTGCGGCAGGAACTGGTCGCAAACCGATTCGATTTGCGGCCCATCTATCGCCAGCTGGCACAAACCGAGGCCTACGCCCTTTCGAGCGACGTCGATCCGCCACCGCCGGTCGATAGTTTCGCCGCCATGGCGGTCAAGCCGCTGACCGGCGAGCAAATCTTCTCCGCGCTCGAGCGCCTGGCCTTGCGCCCCGAACCTACCGTGGACCGGCGCTTCGACCCGCGCGAGGCCGAGCGGCAAGAGTTTCTCGAGCGGTTCCGAAACCTGGTCGATTCCGACGGCACCTGGCGGGCCGGGGTGCCACAGGTGTTGGTGCTGGTCAACGGGTCGCTGGTCGCCGAGCTCGTCGACCCGCGGCGTAGCCGATTGTTGCAAGCGCTCGAAGCTCCCTGGTGGACCGACGACGACCGCTGGGAGATGTTGTCGCTGGCAGCGCTCGGCCACCCCCCGGCCCAATCGTGGCAACAGGCACTTCGCCCGCTTACCGGCACGGACAATGACGCTCCGGCCCAAACGGAATGGTCCGACTTGCTTTGGACGTTGATCAATTCAGGCGAGTTTCTGTTCAACTTTTAGCCCAAAGGGGCGCGTAAGTCGCTCCCTTTCGGCGCGGGCCAACCGGCCCAAAGGCTTACCCCATGAACATCTCGCGCCGCGATTGGATGCGCTACGGAGCCGGCTGGGCACTGTTGGGCGGCAGCGCCAGCGGTTGGGGACCGCTCGTGGCTCGGGCACTCGCCCAGCAGCCGGGCCGCCGACGTCAGGGGGTGCTGCTCTGGATGGCCGGCGGTCCGAGCCAGGCCGATACCTTCGACTTGAAGCCGGGCAGCGCCCAGGGGCTATTCAAACCCATCGCCACCGAATCGCCGGGGCTGGAGATCAGCGAGCATTTGCCCCGCTTGGCCCGGCAATCGAAGCACCTGGCCCTGATGCGCGGAATGAACACGGTTGAAGGAGACCACGGACGGGGCACTTTCCTGATGCGCACCGGCTACGCCCCGCTTGGTCCGCTGCGGTACCCGCCGCTCGGCGCGGGGTTGGCCAAACAGCTTGCCGATCCGGATTCGGCCATTCCCGCCTATGTGAGCATCGCACCCTACGAGGTATTCAGCCGCGCGGCGTTTGGCTCGGGCTTTCTGGGGCCCCAATACGGCCCGGTGGTGGTTCGCTCGACCGCACCGACCAGCGACGATGGCTACGCCGCGCTGCGAGTCGATGATTTGGCGCTGGTTTCCGAGGCCGACCAGGCCCGGGCCGAGGCTCGCATGCGTCTCTGGGACCAATCTCAAGCCGCGATGCTCGCCCGGCGGCCGCATCCGGTGCTTCGCAGCCACGACACGCTGGTGCGGCGAGCCTGGCGAATGCTCTCCGGCGGCGTGGCCGAGGCCTTCGCCCTCGACGACGAACCCGACTCGGTCCGCCAGGCTTATGGGCGTGGCAGTTTTGGCCAGGGATGTCTGCTTGCCCGGCGGCTGCTCGAGCGAGGCGTGGCCTTTGTCGAAGTTTCGCTCGGCAGCTTTGCCAACGGCGAGGTGGGCTGGGACACCCACCAACAGAATTTCACGGTCGTCGAGCGGCTCTCGGGCGAGCTCGACGCGGGCTGGTCGACGCTGCTCTCGGAGCTGGAAGAGCGTGGCCTGTTGCCGACCACCACCCTGCTCTGGACCGGAGAATTCGGCCGCACCCCCCTGGTGAACAACATGGCGGGGCGCGACCATTTCCCCCAGGCCTGGACCTCGGTGCTGGCCGGCGGCGGGATCCAGGGGGGCCAGGCCTATGGCCAGACGAACGACGATGGTACGGAAGTGGTAGCGGGCCAGCTCTCGGCCGGCGATTTGCTGGCCACGTTCTGCCGGGCCCTGGGGGTCGATCCTTCGCTTGAGAATCTCTCCGAACAAGGTCGCCCCATTCGCCTGGCCGAAGGCCAACCCGCCGGCGCGGTACTGGCCGGTTAGCCCCGCCAGTGGCCCGCGCGGCGATAGTTCCACCAACCACACTTTCGAGTTGCTGCAATGAAACGGGGGCCTTTCAACCCGTCGCACGGCTCCCTCGATCTCTGCGCCCTCCTGGTTTGCCTGGGGCTGTGCGGTTCGACCCTGGCCCGGGCCCAATCGGCCGAGGCCCCGCCCGCACGGCTGCTCTGGTTCACCTCGCGCGGACCGCTGTTGGCCGAGGTCGATGTCGTCGGCAACGGCCACTCGCTTGAGCAGCAACGGGCCCGCTGGGTCGCCGAGGCCCTCACCGCCATGCGCGGAGATGCCTCGGAGGACCCGCCCTGGAGCGCAATGTGGGACGGCCCCTGGTCGCTGCTGGCCTCGGGACGCCGGCAACCCACGACCGACAAACGCCAGCGCCGCCAATTGGAGGACCTCTACGACCGCGACCGCGACGACCGAGCCGACCCCGCCGAAGTCCTCCAATGGCTCGGCTCGCAAGCCATGCTGGGCCCTGTCGTTGTGTTCCAGGAAACCTCGGCCGCGGGCAGTCCTACCCAGGGAGCGGCCTGGCGGTTGCTCGATGACGATGGCGACGGGCAGCTTGGCCCCTCCGAGTGCCAGGCGGCGCTCGATCGGCTTCGACAGCGCGATTTCAATCAGGATGAATGGCTCGACCGCTCCGAACTCGCGACCGGCGAGGACGAAACGGCCGCAGCCGAGCGCGGGCCGCGCCGGCCCGCCGCCGTGTTCTGGATCGGCAGCCCGCCCGACGCCCTGCTGGCCGGCGTTTTCGACGATCACTACGGGCTGGACCTGGAGAATTTCGCCGCGCTGGACCCCGGGCCGCGTCAATGGCTCGCAGCGCTGGATCGCAACGGCAATCGGCGTATTTCCGTCGCCGAGTTGGCCGCGCTGAACCAGGTTCCGGCCTCCAGCCGATTGCGGATCGAGTTGCCGCCGGCGGACCTGGGGGGTCCCATCCAGTGGACCTGGCTTCCCGAGCCACCCCCGGGCGTGGTGGTGCAAGCCGGCAGCGTCCTTGGCCAGACGGAAACCTTGGCCCAGCAGGAGCAGGCATTTCTTCGTGCCGACGCCGACTCGAACGGGTACCTCAGCCCGGACGAACTTCCCACCGCAAGTGCTCGGCTTGGGATTGATCTAGAGCGGCTTTCGCAAACCCTGGGCCAGGCACCGCTCACCTGGTCCACGCTGGCCGAGCATTTCCAGTGGCGCGGCGGCCTTGCCTCGACGCGGCTGCGGCTGGTGTTGGTTGGCGATGTCGACCCGACCTGGTCCCGCTTCGATGTTTCGGGGGACGGCCGACTGAGCCTGCGGGAAATGCTGGCCGCCGCAGCCCGACTGTGCGAGCTCGACCGCGACGGCAACCAGCAGATTACCGCCGACGAGCTGGTTGGACGGCCCGTCTTGCGTTTGCTCGTTGGCGATGCCCCAGAGGCCTTGCCGCCCCCAGGCGAGGCAAGCGAACACTCGGGCGAGGCCGCGCCGCCCGGCTGGTTTATTGCCGCCGACGTCAACGGCGATGGCGACTTGAGCCCCCGAGAATTCTTGGGTACCGGCGCTCGGTTTCAGAGACTCGACCAGAATCAAGATGGTTTGGTCGATCGCAACGAGGCCGACCCGACCCCGCCGGCCAAGGCCGATCCCTAGTCTCCCCCCGCGTCAGCCCCGGTCAACCGTCAGGGGCGGGTTCGCTGGTGCACAACCAGCACCGAACAGTGCGCGTGCTTCAGCACCCGTTCCGAGGTGCTACCCATCAAGAACCGGGCCACGGCCCCCAACCCGCGAGCACCGACCACAATCAGGTTCGCGGACTGGCTCGAGGCGGCCTTGAGGATTTGTTCGGCCGGATTCCCCTCGGCCACGATCGGTTCCTGGTTTTGAAAGCAAATTGGGAGCTGAGCGCGGCGGGCTTTCAGGTCGTCGGCCGCGGCCTGGCGCTCGGCCTCGTGCGAAGCCACCCAGGCCTGGGCCATGGCCTCGGTCTCTGGGTCGCGGGCTTTTTCGGCCAGCCAGGCGGGAATTTCGCCGGCGAAGAGCGACTCGATGACACGAATCAATCGCCCCTCGGTCCCAGCGGGCCATTGGAGTTGAGACAGCAGCGTTTCGCCGGCGCGGCTGCTCTCCGAGCCGTCGCAGGCCCAAAGAACCCGGGGGGCCCCCTCGGGCGGCGCGCCGCGCACCACCAGCACAGGCACCTGGGAACTTCGGGCGATGGCACTGGAAACGCTGCCGACGAGCAGTTTTTCCAGCGGGCCGGCGCCGTGGGCACCCACCACGATCAGATCGGCCTGAAGTTCGTCGGCCGCGCGGAGCAGGCCGGCCTCGGGCTTTTGGGTGCCGATGATGCTTTTTACCCGCCCGGCCCAGCCCGGACCGAGTTGTTCGGTCGCCTCGGCCAAAACGGCTTGCGCCATGGCCTGGCGGGCCCGCTCGACCACTTGCGGATCGGCGCCGCCGCGCGGATGCAAACCCGCGGGGGGCGGCGCGTAGTACAGCGTGATCTGGTCGCGACCCGGATGCGTGAGCAACGCCGCCAGGCGGGCCGCCTGAAAGCTGCCCGTCGAACCGTCGACGCCAATCAACACCTGCATCGCTTGGTTACCTCGTGCTCGAAAGAAAATTGGCTGTCCCCACGGTGCGGCAACCGCTTGACTGCCGTTGTCAGCAAGGAGGAATCACTTCGCCTGCGATCATTTCGGCAAACGTTTGCCGAGCGCGTACCAGGTGCGACTTGCCGTTTTGAATCAGCACCTCGGCCGCCAGCGGCTTGCCGTTGTAGTTGGAACCCATTACGGCGCCGTAGGCGCCGGCACACTCGATCACCACAAAATCGCCCACGGCCGCGACCGGCAACGCCCGGCTGCAAACAAAGCCCCCTTCTTGCTGCGTGAAAATGTCGCCCGATTCACACAGCGGTCCGCCGACCACCACTTCGTGCAATGGCCGTTCTTCTTCCTGGCCGCTGGCCGGGCAAACCGACATCGGGTGGTAGGCCCCGTACAGAATCGGCCGCGCCAGGTTATTGAAGCCGGCGTCGAGCAGGTAGAAGGTGTTCGATCCCATCTGCTTCACGGCCCGAATCTCAGCCAGCAGATATCCGGCCTCGGCCGGCAGGTAGCGGCCCGGCTCAATTTCCAGCCGCACCGGGTGCCCGAAGCGGCTGGCCAGCCGGCGGCGGGCAGCGTCCCAGAGCTCGTAGTACGCTTCCAGGTCGACGTAGCCGTCTCCCTGGCGATACGGGATGGGCAGCCCCCCGCCCGCGCTCAGGGTGTGCAGCGTTCGCCCCACCTCCAGGGCGAATCGCTCGGCCGCTCCGGCTACCTGCGAAAGATGTTCCAGATCGGTGCCCGAGCCGATGTGCAAGTGAATGCCGGTGACCGAGAGCCCGTAGCGATCAGCCAGCAGCAGGGCATCGGAAAGCTGCTCGTGCCAAATGCCGTGCTTCGACTGTTCCCCCCCCGTGTTCGTCTTCTGGCTATGGCCGTGCCCGAAGCCAGGGTTGATCCGCAGCGTAATCTCGCGTCCGGGGGCTCGCTCGCCCAACTGGGCGATCATGTCGAGCGAGCCGCAGTTAACGTGCACGCCGGTTTCCAGCACCAACTCCAGCGACTCGCGATCGAAAATGTCGGCTGTGTACACGATCGGCGGCGGATCGCCGGCGGGGTCGAAACCGGCCGCCAGTGCCCGCTGCAACTCGCCGGCGCTGACGGCGTCGACCAGGGCTCCCTGGCGGCGCACCAAGTCCAAAATGGCCAAATTCGAGCAGGCCTTTTGCGCGTAGCGGACCACGTCGAACGCCCGCAGATCGGCGATTCGCTGCACAATCTTGGCCGCATCGTAAACGTAAGTGGGGGTGCCGTACTGGCGGGCCAGCTCAGGAACCGGCAACCCGGCAATCGTGGTCCGTAGCGTGGGAAACGTGGCGACGAGTGTGCTCATGCGATTAACCTACCAAAGCCATGGACGGCGAGAAAGCGGCGCGCTTGGCGATTGCCCCAACAGACCCACTCGTTGGCCGCCAGGTTCACCTATGCGAAAACGACACGACCCGCCGGCGCCGGGTTTGGCCGGCGCTGGGCGGGTCGCGTGGTTCGCGGTCGGGCCGGTGGCCAGGCCACCCCCGGGGCAGGGCCTAGAACGGCAACCCGGCCGGCAGACCGATCGTCGAGATCAGCGTCGGCAGGGCCTTGAGCAGGCTCTCCTCGCCCTCGATGTGCAGGTGCATCCCCCGCTCGATCGGATCGCCAACCACGGTGAGCTTGTCCTTACCCGCTTCGACCTGCTGCGCCATCATGGTCAGGTTCGGGTCGGCGTCGGCGCCGCCGGAAAGTAGCTTCAGCAGCGAGGCCACTTTCAGGTTCATCTGCACCGGGGGCGTGGTCGTGTTTTCGGCCGCCAGCGAGGCATCGATGGCCGCCTTGAGCTTGTCCACTCCGCCGCCGCCGATGGCCAGGTAGGCGCTGTGCGGACCCACCCCGAAGGTCAGCTCCAGATCGAAGCCGAAAATCTCGGTGAGTTGGTCGCCGATTTCCCCGCCCGGAAGCGGAATCGAAGCGCTGTGGAACCGCACATCCTGGTGCTTGGCTACGTCGAGCTGGAAGCCGTAGAAGCCGGCCTCGGTTTCGAGCATGTTGGCGAACTCTTCCAGCAGTTTTTGCAGATTCTCCGACTCGGGATTGGTCACGCCCGCGATGAGCGTATAAGGGCCGGTGCCGGCCAGGGCCAGGCCCAAGTCGAGCGCTCCACTGTTGACCGGAGCCACCAGGCCCAAGTCGATGAAACGGTTCATCAGGTCGATCACGCGCTCCTTCACCCCTTGATCGTCGAGCAACTGAATGCCTTCCAGCTGGCTCACCACCTGGGCGCGAAGCTCCTCGATCATTGCCTTACCTTCTTCGATCTGCTGATGGGTCATCATCATCCGCAGATTGAGCGAGGTCAGCGACTCGTCCATCACGAAACCGGAAAACTTGCTCCGGGCCGCGGCGGTCTCGGCCATTTTGGCCGCCAGCGGGCTCCCCTCAACGGCCACGATGTCGAGATCCACGACCGACTTTTTCCCCTCGCGATCGATCGAACCGCCGAAGCGCACCACCTCGATGTCGTTGGCCATCAGGGTCATGGCGGTGAACTGTCGATCGATCAGGGCCCGCTGCAGATCGGAACTGGCGCCCTCGCCCGAGGGCAATTGCTCCAGGCTTTGCATCGCCATTCCCTTGATCTGCTCGAACAGCAGTTGGCGAAACACCTCGGGAATGTTTTGCATGTGAACCGCGGCGGCCACGTCGTGCTTGGTATCGATCGAGGCCAGAAGCTTGGTCGGATCCTCGGGCAAGTTACCCAGAAAATCGGGGCTTAAGCTAGCGTAGGTCCAGTCCCCCTGCTGCTTCAGGCAGAGGGCAAACCCTTGCAGATTGATTTGCCAGATGTCGTCTTCCAGTTCCGTCGCGCCGCCGGCGACACCGGCGACCGCTTCGAGAAAGCCGCTGAGATCCTTAATGGGCAGAAAGCCGAGAATCTGAAACTCCAGGCCGTCGCTCGAGATGGCCAATCCCCACGGCTTGGTCTGGTCGATCGTCTCCGTCAATTGGCCGCCGCCGATCAGATCGAGCACCCCTTCGATGCCGCCCAAACCGGCGTCGCTGCCCGCGCCTCCGATGAAGTCCAGATCGGTGGTCAGCTCTTCAAAACTCTTGAGCGATACGACCAGCAAAGGCTGCATCGCATCTTCTTCGCCAGCCCCTTGGGCGCGGATCGCCACGGACAGGCTCGACCAACAGAGGGCCGCAAGGCCCAAAAACGCTCCGAATCGTTTCACGACTGAATTCTCCTGGCGACCAAATTGGGCTCTTCGCGCCGGCGCCCCGTTCGTCCGCACCCCGCAGACCTGAAATACAACGGTTGGGCGCAGTGGATTACCCCCCGTCCCGGGCGGAAGTTTCCCAGTTTGACAAAATCGCCCCCCGCCAGCCAGCCCCGAGAAAGCACTTTCAGCAATCCCCGCCAGCAGACCTGCCAGCCAGGCAAGCGCCGGGAAACTCCAGTTTGCCGCTTGCCGATGGCGATCCAGAATTCAGCCATCACAACCGTTACCAGGCTAACGAATATGGCCTGAAACTCGTCGATGTGTGCACCCCCCGTTCTTGCCATGTGCTCGATGCGACCTAGTTTTGCGCAGGCGATTGAGAGTCGGCCGTAGCCGGGCAAAAGCAAACCGGCGCGCGCCGCGCGTCGGGAGTCGGACGGGTTCGCTAGAGGGGGCCTGCCATGACCGTTTTCTGGCTGATGTTGGCGCTGGGAATTTCACTGACGCAGGTCGGAGTCGGCCTGGCCGTCGGGGTTTGGCTCGAACGAAACCATCCGCATGAACCCGAACAGGGCGTAGAGCCGTCGGCGCTGCCGGCTCCCGAACCGGCGACAAGCCTGGTCGCAGCGCCCGCTATCGCGGCCCCTCTGGCTCCCACGTCGGAGTCCGACCTGGAATCGCGCGAAACCCTTTTGGCGCTTCGCGAATTCGCCGCGGCCATGCAGAACTATGTGACCAATCACACCGATCGCATGGACCAGATGAACAACAAGCTGCGCGGCCTGCCCACGGGTCCGGGCGAGGGCTACGCCGATCTGCGCGAAATGGTCGCCGAGATCATGTCGGCGAACGAGAGCCTCAAGAACGATCTGGTCACCACGCAGGCCCAATTGCGGTCGACCCAGCAAGAGCTCGATTCGCGCACTCAAGAAGCCCGTTGCGACGCCCTGACGGGGCTGTCGAACCGGCGCGATTTCGATCAGCAGTTGTCGCGCCGGCTGGCCGAATGGTCGCGGCGGGGCACACCGTTCACGCTGCTCATGATCGACGTCGATCATTTCAAGAAGTTCAACGATACCCACGGTCACCTGGCCGGCGACCAGGTCTTGCGTGGCGTGGCCGGAGTGCTGCGCGATACGATGCGCGAAATGGACCTGGTCGCCCGCTATGGCGGCGAGGAATTCGCCGTGATCCTCCCCAGCACGGTGCTGCACGAGGGGCAACGCGCCTCGGTCCGAGCGCTCGGCGCCGTGCGCGCCGGACGATTCCCGTTCGGCGACAAGCTGCTTCGCGTTACCGCCAGCATGGGCGTGGCCCAGGCCCAGCCCGGCGAGGTGAGCGACGAGTTGATTCGGCGGGCCGACGAGTGCCTGTACGCCAGCAAGGCGGCCGGGCGCAACTGCGCCCACTTCCACGATGGGCGGATGCCGCTGCCCGTCAAGGAAGACCCCTGGGCTGGCGATGCTCCTCGCCCCGCCGAGCGCCGCCGGGTGCCGCGTCACGCGTATGTCGAGCGGCAGGGAATTGCTCCCTACGTGGAAGGCCATGTCCCCGAGCCGAACGAATTTCGCACGGTTTCCGGCCACGACATTTCGCCGAGCGGGCTGAGTTTTCTTACCTCGGTATTGCCCACCTCCGACACGCTGGTCGTCAAGTTGGGAACGGACCCCAACGTGCGGATGATGGTTTGCGAGATGGTTTACCACCTGCGGGAAGAGGACTCGCCCACCCCGCTTTATCGCGTGGGCTGCCGGTTTGCCGGGCGGCTCAACCCTCGCGGAGTTCGCCAGGAGCTGCACGAACCGCTCGCGGTCGAGTCCTGGTAAGCGAGAGCCGCTCACTCGATCGTGCGCCGAGTTCGGCAGCGGGCTCAGCGCGGCTTCCGCCCTTCGAGCGCGCCCTGAATCATCAGGAATTCGCCCACATTCTCGGTGTTCAGCATCCCCACCAGTTGCCCGCCGCGCACCACGGGCAAGGTGTGGCAGTCGCCTTCCTGCAGCCGGCGAAACGCCGCTTCGAGCATGTCGTGAGGGTCGGCCGTGGCGAACTGGCGACGCATCACCTCGGCAACCGGCGTTTGGTGCCCCTGCTCGGCCAGGGCTTTGAGCAAATCGTGCCGAGTCAACAGACCCACGACGTGGCCCCCCTCGACCACGGGAAAGTCTTGCTGGAAACCCGCCAACACATGCTCCGCGGCTCGCGAGAGCGTATCGGTGGGCGAGAGTGTCTGATACTGCGTAATCATCGCCCGGGCGAGCGGAATCCCTCCCAGGGCCGAGCGAAGCTCGATCATACTGGACTCTTGGGCAGCCCCTACCCAGACGAACAGCGCGATGAACACGAGCATCGGGTTGGTGAACAAACCCACGAAGCCCAGGCCCAGCGCCAACGCCTGGCCGATCGAGGCGGCGATTTGGGTCGCCCGCACGTATTCGACCCGCATGGCCAACATCGCCCGCAGCACCCGGCCACCGTCCATGGGAAAGGCGGGCAACAGGTTGAAGAACGCCAGCACCAGATTCGCTGCCAGCAGGTTGGCTACCAGGTGCCCTCCGACCAGTCGAACATCGTAAAGATGGGCCAGGGAACCGGTCACCAACAGCCAAGCGCCGCAGACTCCGGCCAGGGCCAGGTTCACGGCGGGCCCGGCCAGCGCTACGACCAGTTCCTGCAGCGGATCCTCGGGCATCCGCTCGAGTCGTGCCACGCCGCCGATCGGAAGCAGCGTGATATCGCGCGTGGCAATACCGTAGTGGCGAGCCGCCAGCGCATGGCCCAATTCGTGCAGCACCACGATGCCGAACAATGCCAGGATGAAAACCAACCCCCGGGCCGCGTCGGCCAGGTTGTGATTTTCCAGGTAGTAGCTGGTACCGACCCAGACGAGCAGCAACAGGAACGTGGCGTGAACGTAAACGTCGATTCCGGCCAGGCGGCCGATCTTCCAAGACCACTTCATGGGGGGGCAACTCGCGTCGACCGGGGGCCCACTACCGGCTCGCTGCCGGCTCCTCGTGCCCTGGGTCTGTTCCCAAGTCGTAACGCAATTGGGTCAAGTACGCCAGCAGATCGGCCATGTCGGCCGGAGAAATCGTCTTTTCAAAGCCTTCGGGCATCAGCGAGCGCTCGGTGCTGATCAGGGTTTCGATGTCGGCCCGCTGAACCGTGTCTTCGCGCCCTCCGTCGCGGCGCAGCGTAATCGCGGCGGCGTCGTCCGCGACGACAATGCCGGTATGCACGCCTCCCCGCAGATCGCCGACCACGTACTGCACGTAAAGCGGCAGCACATCGCGATTGGGGTCCAAGACGTGAACCAATAATTCGGCCGCCGTACGGTGTCGGGTGAGCGCCAGGTTGGGCCCCACCGGGTACCCCGTGGTGCCGATCTGGTGACAGGCCTGGCACTCGCGCTCGTAAACCCGGCGACCTTCGACAGCGCTGCCTTTCAACTCCAGCACCGGTCGGTAGGCGTCGAGCACGGCCTGTCGGGCCGCGCCGTGGGCCGCGGCCAGCGTGGCCACGCGCTGGCGCAGCGCAGGGTCGTTCAGGGCGCCCAGCACGGTCCTCATCGTGGCGGGTATTTGCGACCAGGCAACCTCCCCGTTTTCCAGGGCATCGACCAATGCCGCCGTCCAGGCGGGTCGCGTCAGCAAGGCTTGGGCCACGCTTTGGCCGACTGCCGGCGGCAGGGTTCGCCAGCGCTCCAGGAGAAGTTCCGCCGCCTCGGGCCGGTCGAACCGGCCGATTGCCTCGACCACGGCCTGAAGCAACAAGGGATGCGTGGTCGGCACCAAAAGCCGCTGGAAAACGCCGCTCGCGTCGTTCCAGGAGCCAAACTCGAGCCATGCCACGGCCCCTTGCTGAGCGGCCGGCGAGGCACCCGGTCGCTGCAGCTCGGCCTGAGCCTGACGGTACCAGGCGTTTAACCAACGCTGGGGATCGGCGTCGAGGCCGGGCATTTCCCTCGCCAGACTCGAGCCCACCTCACGCAGACCCGCGTCTACGCTGCGCAGCAGACGTTCGACGAGCGAGTCGCCCACCTCGCGCGGTAAGCGAGCCCAATCACCCAGCGCTTGATTCAACTCAACCTTTTGCCGCCGGCGCCCCACGATTCGGGCCAGCTCGGCCAAAAGCGGAACCCCCTCGGGCCGAGACGTAAACGCCTCGTCGGTAACCAGCGCACTGAGCAGTTCACGCTCCAGCCCCGAGGTGGAACTCAGCCAGATCGCCTGCTGCCAACGGTCGTCCACTGCCCAATGGGCCGCCTTGCCGAGCGCCTCGAGCGCGGCCCCCCGTTGGCCGGCCACTTGAGCCAGTTGGCCCAGCGAGGCCAAGGCCTGAAAACGCAAACCCGGATGCTCCGACTCCAGAGCCGCCCACAAGGCAGCGCGCAGCCCGGGCCGATCCAGCCGGCTTTCTGCCAAGGCCAAGGCGTGCTGCCTCAGCCGCGGTTCGGGGTCGCCCAGGGCGACGAGCAAATCGGCGTCGCCGAGCTGCCCGATGCGAGCCAACAGGTACAGTGCGTGCAGCTTTGCCAGGGTTGAGGGCGAGCTGCGCAGCAGCCCGGCCACGAGCGGCGCGGTTTCGGGCTCAGCCCGTTCGGTCAGCAAGCGCTGGGCCGTTTCGCGCCACCAGGCGTTGGCGTGCGCCAAGTGCCTAACCAGTTCCTCGCTGCTGGCCAGTTGCAAATTCGGCCGCGGCGGAACCGCGAACCCGGCTTGACTAAGCCGGTAAATCCGCCCGCGATCGCGCCCCAGGGTCAGATCGATCCGCTGCCAAACATCTTGCGGCACGTGGACCGATTCGATCTGGTGGCGGTACATATCCAGCAGGTACAGCGCCCCGTCGGGACCGGGAAGAAGATTAACCGGGCGAAACCAATTGTCGCGCGAGCGGATCAGCTCGGTTTGCTGGTCGACGCGCTCGGCGCGAAACGAAACCCCCTCGGGCACCAGCCGCATGCGATGCACGAGGTTGTTTTGTGCATCGCCGACCCAGAGCTGTCCCACCGCGTCGGCCGGAACCTGGTCGACCCGCACGATTACCGGACCCGCGGCCCCGTCGATCACGTCGTGACTCGCTCCGGCGGACTGGGCCGATCGCTCGCGCGTTGCCAACCGCCGGCTGGAGCGAACCACTCGCCAGCCTTCCAGTGGGCTGAGGCGAAAAATGGGCGTCACCCCCGGGTTCAGATCGTGCGTGGCGCCTGGGTAGCGGGCATCGAGGTTGCGACGCAAGTAGCGCAGCGGCAGAACCACATGCTGGCTCGGATCCGACTCGTCACAGAGGAAGCGGTTGCCCCAGTCGTCCCAGGCGAGCCCAAACTGACTGTTACCGCTAATGGCCTCGATTCCCGCGGGCATCCCTGGCTCGGGGGAGACGGCCCAGGAAACTGCCGGCAAGGGGCGAGCCCCTGCCAGGCTGGCCAGGGCTGGTACGTGCCAGGGATCGAAGCAAAAATCGCGGCCGCGCACCGAGAGGGCCGATCCCTCGCTGGGATTCCCCTCGCGGACGTCGCCGCCGTTGACCGACGCCGAGCCGTAGATTCGCCCATCCAAGCCCCAGCTCAGGTTGTTGACCGAGCCCTGTTCGTTCTGCGTACCGAAGCCGCTGAAGACCACCAGCCGCTGGTCGGCCCGGCCATCGCCGTCGGTGTCGCGGAAAAACCAGATATGGGGGGCGGCGGCCACCAGCACTCCCTGATACCAGGGGGCGATGCCGGTCGGCCACAGTAACCCTTCGGCGAAAACCGTGCTTCGGTCGAACCGCCCATCGCCATCGGTGTCTTCCAATCGCCGCACGGTACCCTGCGGCATCTGGCCCTCGCCTGGCCGAAAGGGGTAGTCGCGCATTTCCGCGACGTAGAGTCTTCCTTCGGCGTCGAAGGCCCCGGCCACGGGATCGACCACCGCCGGCTCGTGAGCCACCAGCGCCAGCTCGAACCCAGCGGCCACTTCAAAAGTGGCCAACGCCTCGTCGGGCTGACGCGGCGGAATCGGTTTCAGCAGCGTATCGAGGTCGAGTTCCTGGCCCGCCACGATCGCTTCGATCTCGGTCGACGCATCGCGCGGCGCGGGCGCCGTGGCGTCTGGGGCTTCCGCGGCCGAAACGCGGCCAGGGGCCATTCCCAGCGTCCAACTCAAAACCACGAGCACGGCCAACCGCGCGCCACTTCGGGGCGCCAGGTTGGGTTCGGGGGGCAACAAGCAACCAGGCAGTCCGGTCATCGCGATCGATTCTCTGGCCGATCTGCCGCGCTCATGCACCCCGGCCCGCAATCGCGCGCAAGGGGCCCGAACTCAGCCTCCGGCCGAATTGAGCCTTGGCGCGAAGTACGAGAGGCGACTCGGCGCGGTCCTGCGATGATAGCAGACCGGGTGGCCGCCAGCCGATGCAGGGTAGCGCCGCCTCCAGAGTGGGCAAACGAGCCGGCAGTACCCGGGCTCGGCTCGCGCGATGCGGTGCGGGGGCTGCTCCGGCCATCAAGGGCCGTTTAGGGCTCGTCCTGATCCTTAAGCCCCAGCCGGGTGAGCCAGCGCCCCCGCGGCTTTTTGTTGGCGGCCGACGTACTTTCGCCACCGGCCGAATCGGCGGCGCGGCGTGAGTTCTCGTCTTCCAGGGTCCGCAGCTTCTCTTCGATCGTGGCCCGTTCGCGGGCGATTCTGGCCCGCTCGAGCGACAGATCGACTTCCGCCTGGCGTAGTTTCTCGCGCCATTCATCCTGCATTTTTCGCAGGTTTTCGCGTTCCTGCTGCACGATCTCGTCGGCGTCGACCGCCGCGGCGATGCTCGCGACGCGGATCGTGCCATCGGTAACGGGCTCGCCGCCGTCGGCCAGACAGATTCGTAGTTCGGCCAACTGCTGGTCTTTGGCCGCCAGAGCTTCCTCGGTCAGGCGAATGGCGTCTTCGACCTTCATTCGCTCGCCGGCGTTCCAGGCCCCCTCGTCCTCGCGGGTCAGGGCCTCCATCAACCGCCGTTTTTGCGATTCCCAATCCAGATTGCCATTTCCGGCTACCGGTGTGCTGGCGTGTGCCAGCTTGTGTTCCAGTTCGTGAATTCGGGCCTTCTGCTCTTTCAGATCGGCTAACGCCAGCTCGTAGCGGCGGCGGTAGTCGTTGGCCTCCTCGTCGTGCTCGTGTTCGCGTTCCAGTCGCTCTTGGGCCTGGGCCAGCTTCCGTTCCAATTCGTTGCGCTCACTCGTCAGCCGGGCAAGTTCGTCCGAACCCCCGGGGTCAGGATGGGCCAGCCGCTCGACCAGGTCGTCGTGGGCCTGGCGCGTGCGGTGCAACTCCTCCTCCAACGCGGCCGCGAAACTTTCCAACTCCGCACAGCGGGCATCCACACTGCCGCGCTCCTCTCGCTCGGAACGAAGCTGGGCCGCAATCTCTTCCAGGGCGTCGCGGGCTTCGGCCAGGGCCTGGGCCAATGCGCCCGAACGCTCCGTGTCCTCCTCGTTCGCGTCGGTCGGGCGGGCCAGCAGGGCATCTTCCCGGGCCAAGAGCTCTTCGGCTAGTTGGTCGAGCTGTGCGCGGGCGGCCTCGATCTCGCGGCTGTCGATCAGCAATTGCTCGCGGCGAGCTTCCAATTCGGTGAACCGCTCGTCCAATTCGTGCTCGCGCTCGGAAATGGCGTTTCGCGACGAATCGAGTTCGCAACGTTGCATTTCCAGAAACGCCTGCTGCGCCGCTCGCTGGTCCTGAAACTCCCGAGCAATCCGCCGCCGCTGAGCCCGGGTTTCGGCCAGGGCCTGGGCCAGCGTTTCGCGCTCGATTTCGAGCTGAGTCTCTTTCTCGGCCACGCGGGCTCGTCCCGAGGCCAGTTCCTGCCGGGCCAATTCTTCTTCGGCCCGCCAGGTGGCCAGTTCGCGTTGTCGGGCGGCGGCAACCTCCTCGACGGCCTGCAAGGCCCGGTCGCGCTCCTCGAGTTGGCTTTGGCGACGCGCCAACTCGGCGGCCAAGCCTTGGTGCCGCTCGAAGGCCTCGGCCTGAGCGGTGAGAAACTCGGCCTCGCGCTGCTCAAGCGCCAAGCGAATCTGGGCAATCGCCTCGGCCTGCTCAGACTGCTGTTGGGCCCGCTGATAAATCTCGTCGGCCGTGGCCTCGACCTCCTGTCGGTCGCGGTTCAGCTCGGCCGAGATGCGGGCCAACTGTTCGGCCAGTTCGGCTTCGATTTGGTCAAGCGCAGCTCGGTGCCCGGCCACGAACTCTTGCACGCGACTGCGCTGACTGCTCAGCGTTCGCGTGAATTGCTCGCTCCATTGCCCGTGGGCTGTATCGTCCTGTGGTTGGCAGTCGTCCATCGAGCCGCCTGGATTCCTTGCAACCAGCGAACCATGGTCGGGCTATCGGCGCAAGCAGTGCGCAGGGAGGCTGCCCCCCGGGCCCTGGGTGGCTCGCGGCGCAATCGTCCCTAGGATCGTATAGGCCACGGCAACCCAAGCGTCAAAATGGCTGGCGCATTAGAACTTGCGACGCCGCAAAGGCCGCCGCCGGGAGCTTGCCCAAGGCGCCGGCCAGGCCGGTTGTATGGCTCGTAGGGCCCGTCGAGCGCCGGTTTCCCCCCTGCTAGCGATCGCCGGCCGGCGAGCTCCCGGACCGCACGGGCTCAGGATCGGGCTGTGCCGAACACTTCCGGGTTGACCACGTGGGGCGGGCGCTGGCCCGCCAAGAATTGGCACACTTGTCGAACGGCCGAGCGCCGCAGTTCCTCGAGCGATTCGACCGAAAGAAAAGCCATGTGCGGGGTCACGATGACCCGGGGGTCGTTCCAGGGAGGTTGGTCAAGCGGCGGCGGCTCAGGCTCCTGAACGTCGAGGCCTGCCCCCGCCAGCCGACCCGAAGCCAGCTCGGCGGCCAGCGCTTGGGGGTCGACCAGGCCCCCCCGCGCCGTGTTGATCAGAAACGCGCCGGGCTTCATCCGCGCCAGCGCCCGGGCATCGAGGAAGTGATGGGTCAGGGGAGTCAGCGGCAAGTGGAGCGAGACGAAATCGCTCTCGGCCAGGAGCTGGTCGAGCGAGCAAACTTCAACGCCGGGAATGGAAACCGGTCGGCGATGGGCCGAAGCCAGCACTCTCAGCCCTAGGGCCAGCGCCTGGGCCGCCACGCGCCGGCCGATGCTGCCAAGCCCCACGATGCCGAGTGTTCGTGTGTTCAGCCGGTGCAGCACCGGTTGCTCGCGCCGCAGATACCTACCCGATTTGCTATCGAGCTGGATCAGCCCCACCTGCCGGGCCAAGGCCAGGAGGAGGGCCAGCGTATGATCGGCGACCTCGTGCTGACAGTAGTCGGGCACATTGGTAACCACCAGGCCCAATCGGGTGGCGGCGGCCACATCGATGTTGTCCAGGCCGATGCCGAGCCGCCCCACGTGTCGGCAGCGCTTCGCCGCCTCGAGCACCACCGCGCCCACCGGTGCCCAGCAGGTGAGAATCGTGTCGACGTCGGCGGCCTGGGCCGACAACGACGCCTCGTCGGTTGCCCCGGCTAGCACCAACTCGATACCCTGACGCGCCAGCTCGGCCCGCTCCCACTCGGCGTCGGGCCAGGCAAAGTCGGTCAACAACACTCGGGGTCGGCGCCGCGAAGCGCCGGCCGGCCTGGGGGTGAGATCGGGCACGATCGAGCGCCTCGAGCAGGATGGGATTCCGGCAGATCGGTCATAGCGCGCCAGCGGGGGGGGCCGCGCGGCGGCTGGGCTTTCGCCCCACAATCGCTATTCTAACAAGGTCGGTTGTCGATCGAAGCTGGCCCGGGCGACCGGGCCTCGGGCTCCAGGTGCTACGTTGCGATGAACGATCCTCGATTGCTGCGACTGGCCGAGATTCTGATCGATCACAGTTGTCAACTTCAACCGGGGGAAAAACTGCTGATCGAAGCGATCGATCTGCCGCAGCCCACCCTGGTCAGCCGGCTCGTCGAACTGGCCGCTCAGCGCGGCGCACACCCCCTGGTAACCTGGAAATCCAACGCGGTGCTCCGCAGTCTGTACCGCACCGGCAGCGTGGAAAACCTGGGATTGGCCGGCCAGCTCGAGCGCGAACGCATGTTGAAAATGAATGCCTACATCGGCATTCGCGGGGCGCTCAACAGCGATCAATTCGCCGACGTGCCTTTGGCCCAAATGGAGCTGTACCAGAAACACTGGTGGCAGCCGGTACACAGCGAAATTCGGGTGCCCAAGACTAAGTGGGTGGTGCTGCGCTACCCGACCGATTCCATGGCCCAGTCGGCGCAGATGAGCACCGAAGCTTTCGAGGATTTTTATTTCGACGTCTGCACGGCCGATTATGCCCGGATGGCCCGCGATCAAGAGCCGCTGGTCGAGCGGCTGTCGCGTACTGACCGGGTGCGAATCGTCAGTCCGGGGACCGACTTGGAATTCTCGATCCGGGGAATGCAGGTGCGCCCCTGTTTTGGCCAGCGAAACATTCCCGACGGCGAGGTCTTCACCGCGCCGCTTCGCGACAGCGCCGAGGGGGTGATTCGCTACAATGCCCCCTCGCGCTACCAGGGCACGGTGTTCAACGAGGTCGAGTTCGAGTTTCGGGCGGGCAAAATCGTTCGTGCCCGCTGCGCCGGCGATTCCGCCAAACTGAACCAGGTGCTCGATTCCGACGAGGGGGCCCGGTATCTGGGTGAATGGTCGCTGGGCTGCAATAACCATATCCGCCGGCCGATGCTCGATACCCTCTTCGATGAAAAAATCGGCGGCTCGATTCACCTGACGCCGGGCAACGCCTATGAAGAGTGCGACAATGGGAACCGAAGCTGCATTCATTGGGATTTGGTGCTGATTCAAACCCCGGCCTACGGTGGCGGCGAAATTTACTTCGACGGTGAGCTGGTCCGCCGCGACGGCCGTTTTCTGCCACCGGAACTCGCGGGGCTCAATGCCGGGCTTTAAGCCGCCGGGCGATCGATCGCGTGGCTGCCCGGCGCGATTGCCGGCCGCTTGCCGTACCCGGACCGCAGGACCAACGAATGCCCCCTTTGACCTCGCTGGTAACGCACCTGGAGAGCGCCCTGGACGGCACCCATTTGCCGGCCGATCGCCCCCAGACCATGCATCGCGACCGCCCCCTCTGGGTGCGCTACGATCTCAATGCGGTCCGCCGCCAACTCTCCCCGGTCAATTTGGCCCAGCGCCCCCAAACCCTCTGGCGCTACCGCGAGCTGCTGCCCCACGCCGACGACTCGGCCCGGGTAAGCCTGGGCGAGGCGATGACGCCGATCTTGCCATGCCCCCGATTAGGCCAGCGGCTGGGCCTGGAACGACTTTGGATCAAGGACGAGTCGCAGCTTCCCACGGGCAGCTTCAAAAGCCGGGGCCAGGCCCTGGCCCTGACCATGGCTCGGCAGTTCGGCATTCGCCGAGTCGCCATTCCCACGGCGGGCAATGCCGGAGGCGCAATGGCCGCCTACGCGGCCCGGGCCGGGATCGAGGCCTACGTGTTCATGCCGGCCGACACGCCCCGGATCAATCAATACGAATGCGCGCTGGCGGGCGCGAAAACCTTTCTGGTCAACGGGCTGATTACCGATTGCGGCCGCATCGTTCGCCAGGGTATCGAGCGTCTTGGCTGGTTCGATATCTCCACGCTCAAAGAGCCTTACCGCCTGGAAGGCAAGAAGACCATGGGCCTGGAGCTGGCCGAGCAGTTCGACTGGGAGCTGCCTGACGTGATTCTTTATCCCACGGGGGGCGGCACCGGATTGGTGGGCATGTGGAAGGCCTTCGACGAACTGGAAGCGCTCGGCTGGCTTCCCACGCCTCGCCGGCCGCGAATGGTGGCCGTGCAATCCTCGGGCTGCGCGCCGATCGTCCGGGCCTTTGAATCGGGAGCCCGCTTCGCCGAGCCATTTGCAGGGGCCGCCACGGTGGCCAGCGGGATTCGCGTTCCGGCCGCCGTGGGCGATTTTATGATTCTCGACGCGGTGCGATCCAGCGGTGGGCGGGCCGTGGCCGTCGACGAGGCCAGCATTTTGAGCTGGATGCGCGAGGCGGTGCGCTCGGAGGGGATCGCGGTTTGCCCCGAGGCCGCCGCCTGCGTGGCGGCCGTGCCGGCGCTGCTGGCCTCGGGCGCGATCGAGACCCACCAGCGGGTCGTGATTTTCAACACCGGTGCCGCACAGAAGTACCCGGAAGCCCTGGCCGCTCAGTTACCCAAATTGGACCATACCCAACCGCTCGATTGGGATTGGATTGCCGCCGGCGGATCCTGAAGCGTGGGCCAGGGCGTGGGCCCGGGGCGGTCGATCCAGCGAGTTCATACTTCGAGGCGCGCTACCCAGCTTTCTTCCTCGGTCGGCTCGGGGGGTGGATCGAGAAAATCGACCTGCCCGCTCTTGATGTCGTACATCGCCCCCACGATGCGTATCCGGCCTTCTTCCTCCAGCTGGCGCAGCACCTGGCTGCACTCGCGGATGGCGGCCACGCCACGACGAACGTTGCGGGCTGCGATTTGGTCGATCAAGCGCTGTTGCGATTCGTCGGAAGTCGACGCGTTGATATCGCATTCGGCGCCGAACACCTGCTGAATCTCGTCGAGCACCCCGTCGAGGTGCTGGCAACCCGTGGCTTCGCGGGCCGATTGCCCCGAACGGAAACTGGCCAGGGCCGCGCCCACGGCGCCGCAGCGGGTGTGGCCCATTACCACGATGAGCTTGGAGCCCGCCATGGCGCAGGCATATTCCAGGCTGCCTAGCACCTTCTCGGGCACCACGTTGCCGGCGATGCGAATGCTGAAAACCTGCCCAATGCCCAGGTCGAAGATGGCCTCGACCGGCCCGCGCGAATCCATGCAGCTCAGAACCGCGGCCAGGGGAAACTGGCCGTTGGCGGTAGCGCTCACTTGGCGGTTCAAGTCGCGGTGCAGCATTTCACCCGCGCAGAAGCGTGCGTTCCCTTCGCAAAGCAATCGCCAAACTTCGTCGGGCGAAAGGCTGCGCTGCAGCTCGGAACTTACCACGTCCAGGTTGCAAGGGGTTTCGGGCATCCGGTGTTCGCTGCGGAATCCTCGCAGGTAAACCTGGATACCACGTGCCCGCGCCGTGCGCTCGGTGAATTCGCGAAATAGGTCCAAAATGTCGGCATCGATGTAATCGGTATGAGTCGCGTCGAGCAGCACCCGTTCTCCCTGGGGAAGGCTCTGCAAGACATTGGACAGGACGGCCCGATTGAGAAAACTCACCTGGTTGGCCAGCTCGATCCGCAGCACATTGCCCCCCACGTGCCGCTCCCAGTAATGCTGCACCGGGCGGCGCAGATTGCTCCGCAGAATAAACCCGGTGCTCAGCGCCAGCCCGACCAGAACGCCGACCAAAGGATCGGTCAGTACGATGCTGATCACCGTGGCGGCGAAGGGCAGGAACTGGTTCCAGCCTTGGTGCCACATTCGCTGGAATAACACGGGGCTGGCCAGGCGCATCCCGGTTACCAACAGCACCGCGGCCAGGCAGGAAATGGGAATGCGGTTGAGCCAGTGCGGCAGCCCCACCGCGCAGACGGCCAGAAACGCCCCGTGAACCAGGGTCGACAACCGGGTTTTTCCTCCGGCGTTAATATTCACCGAGCTGCGCACGATGACCGAACTGACCGGCAGACCCCCGAAAAACCCCGAGGTGATGTTGCCTACGCCTTGGGCCACGAGCTCGCGGCTAGGGGGAGAATGGCGCTGGTAGGGGTCGAGCTTGTCGACCGCATTGAGATTCAACAACGTCTCGAGCGAAGCCACGAGGGCAATCGTCAGGCCCGACGTGTATACCGCCGGATTGAGAAACCCGTCGAGCGATGGGTAGTGCAGGTAGCCAACCCACTGGCCCAGGCTGGAAGCCACGGGAACTTGCACCAGGTGCTGGGGGCTAAGCGCCCAGCGAGCGTCCCACTGTCCCAGGAGCACGGCCGCCGCCGTTCCCAATACCACCACCACCAGCGGCCCGGGAACGATCAGTCGGTACCGCGCAGGCACACGCTCCCAGGCAATCAGAAACAACAGCGCCGCCAGGCCGATTCCGGCCGCGATCGGGTCGATGTCGCCGACCAGCTCCAACAGCTCGGAGAACGTGTTCTCTCGGTCGGGCTGCAGGAACGCCATGTCTCCTTCCGGGTCGGTGTCGTGGCCCAGCAAGTGCGGAATCTGCTTCAAAATCAAGATCACGCCGATCGCCGCCAACAGGCCGTTGACCACGCAGGAGGGAAAGAAAGCGGCCAGCGAACCGGCCCGGGCAAGGCCCAGGACGATCTGAACGGCGCCGGCCACGACCACGGCCGCCAGAAAAGTTTCGTACGAACCCAGCGAAGTAATGGCGCCGGCCACCACCGCCGCCAGCCCCGGAGACGACCCGGTAACGCTCGTGTGCGATTTGCTCACAGCACCGACAACCAGGCCGCCTACGATACCGGCCACGAGCCCCGAAATCAGCGGCGCCCCAGAGGCCAGCGGAACTCCCAAACAGAGCGGCAGGGCGACCAGAAACACGACCAACCCGGCGACCAGGTCGGACGGCAGGGTGCGGGGGTTGAGCATTCGCGACCAGGCCATCGGCGGCTCCTCATCGTGCAAGCGAGCGACGCCTTGGAAACGGCTCGGCGAAGGGAAGTAGCTCTAACAGGGGGTGGTATCGCGAGGTTATTTTACAGAGCCGTAAGCTTATCGGCAAAGTCAAGTTGTTTGAAAGTCGCTGGCCGGCTTCGGCACGAGCGAACCTAGCGGGATGGGTTTCGCCGCCGAAACCAGTCCTAAATCGGCCGAAAACGTTGCCGCCGCCGGTCGTTGGTCGCTCGGCTCCGGGGCAGAAGAATGATTTCCCCGACACTGCCAGAGCGGTGCGTGACCACACGACCCCCTGGCAGTCCGTTGAAAAATGCCCTCCAGGAATTTTTCAAACTCGCCAAGCGCCGAGCCAAGCTCGTCGCGGCTCGCAGAGTAACGACTTTCGTCGCTATTCTGGGATCGCGTCCCTGCGATCACGCAGCCTGCTGAATACTTCAACAGGCTGCTAGCCCGCCGGTTGGGGTCGCTTGTGCCGCGGAGTCGCGGACTGCCTAGATATGAAGCTGCCGGCGCTCGATGACGTACTCGGCTTTCACGTGGGTGCGGGCGAAGAGTCGCTTTTCGAAGGCCGGTTCGTCCTCTTCAAAGTACACGTGGTCGGGCGTGACCTCGGTGTACATCTTCACCCGATGGCATAGTTCTTCCTGAACTCGCTGGCGATCGGCCGAAGGCTCACTGAGCACGTGCACGGTCAGCACGTCGCGGGCCCCTGGCTGGTCGGGGTTTTCGCTGTCGAGCAATACCTGGAAGTTCCGCACGCCCGGAGTGCTGCGGATCGACTCGACCAGGTTCGACAAATCGACCCGGGCCCCTTTCAGCTTGGTGAAATCTTTTTCGGCCCGGCAGATGGGTGGAAAGATTCGCGGGAAGGTGTAGCCGCAGTGGGGGCAGCGCTCGTAGTGCATGCCGCCTTTGATCAGGTCGCCGGTCCAGTAGCGGATGAACACGGTTCCCCGCCAGTCGATGTGGCTGAAGACCAACACGCCCGGTTCACCTGGGCCGACCGGCTCTCGGGTTTCCGGATGCAGCAGTTCCCAGTAATGAAACCGGGGGTGCAGGTGGATTCCGCTCCCCTCGGCGCATTCCAGAAAGGCCCACTTCATCTCGGTCATACCCAGCGACTGGTAGAGCTTGAACTTGGGATGGGCCCCCAGGCTCAGCGCCAGCTCGCGCAGGTACTCGCGGAGCGTTTCCGAGAGCGGTTCGGCCCCCAGAATGGCCCGTTTGAATTCGCTGAGCGGCCCGATCTGGCCGGCTTCCTGCAAACGCTTGGCGGTGCGCAGCCAGTGCCCCAGGTACGAGGGCACCGAGGTGAGCGAGGTGAACTGTCCCTCGTAGAACAATTGAATCTGCCGTTCGGTGGGAATGATCGATCCACCGAAGGTGTCGAACGACGAGGTGCCGATCGCCGTTTTGGCCAGCACGGGCGCGAAAAAGGCCAAGTGCGGGGCGCCCGGGAAGATGTTCAGATTGCGCTCGGCGAAATCGTGGTACGGCTCGTCGGGATCGCGCCGCTTGGGAATGATCATCAGGCCGGCAATTTCGGGCAGCACCTCGACCAGGTCGTATCGCGTGTAGGCGGCGGGCGTGGGCAGGCCGGTCGAACCGGTCGAGGCATGAAAGTGGACCGGCAGCCATTCCAACAGGGCGCGGCGGCGAATCTTTTCGCGGAACGAGGGTTGTCGGACCAGGTGGGAATACTCACGGGGCCGATTGAGCAGGGCTTGCCAGGCGTATTTCAGCAGCATCGAGCGGCGCGGCGGCGCCGTGTCGTAACCGGCCAGGCGAGGGCCACCGGGAAAGGCGGGCCGCAGCATGAAGGCTTGCGGATCGGCACGCAGATCGCGCTTGTCGATCAGCGGCAGTCGCCGCAGATCGTCGGCCGTGCGCAAGCTGGCCGGATCGATCCCCAGTTCGCGGTAGCGCTTCCGCAGATACGGGTGATACGGGTAGACGTACTCGCGAATGTAGCGAAATAGCCGTTCGAGCGACCGTTGCTGCTGTCGCTGGGGCTCCAGGTCGTAGAAGTTCGCCACCCTAGGCGCCCCCTGCCGTGCTGCAATTTGGTTCACCCAAGGGCGCCCGTGCCCGCGCCTTGGCTGTACGGAATGTTAGAAACACATTTCCAGCGCCGAGCGATCGTTGGCCTGGATGGCCGCGGCCAGCCCGTCGTTCTCGGCCAACAGGTGCGAGGCGAAAAACTGAGCGGTCTTCACTTTGTTGAAGTAGAACTGCGCATCGCCACCGTCGCGGGCCAGCGCGGTTTGTTGCTCGGGGGTCTTGGCGCCGCGCTCGGCGTAGAGCCGGTCGAGCAGGCGCTGGGCCACTACCCCCTGCTCGATGAGCAGCCAGCCTACCACCACGTTGGAAAGCATTGAGAGGTACGGGCAAGCCTCGAGCAAGGGAAAATTCAAATCGCCCTGCATTTGGTACATGCCAAACTGCATCGTGATTTGTTCGACAACCTCCTTGCGGGCTCGCAGTGCCGCGACGGAGCTGGCCAAGACGGGGTGGTCGGCTTGGGCATCGAGGAATTGGCCGATGTCGGCCATGAGGGTCATGAACAGCATGCCCCCCTTGCGGCCCACCTTGCGCCCCAACAGGTCGAGCGCCTGAATGCCGTTGGTTCCCTCGTAGATCGAGGCGATCTTCACGTCGCGCAGGTACTGCTCGATCGGGTAATCCTTCAGGTAACCGTGCCCCCCCAGCGTTTGCAGCGCCAGCTCGGTAACCTCGAATCCGGTATCGGTGCACCAGGCCTTGCAAAGCGGGGTGAGCAATTCGATCCGGCCGGCCAGTCGCTCGCGCTCCTCGGCGTCGGTGGCGTGCTGGGCCAGATCGAGCCAGAAAGCGGTGTGCAGCAAAAGCGCCCGGCCCCCTTCGATATAGGCTTTCATCGTGGCCAGCATCCGCTTCACGTCGGGGTGCTCGGTAATCAGCACCTGGGGAGCGTTGGCATCGCGGAAGTTGCGCATGTCGGGGCCCTGCACCCGGGTGCGGGCATAGGCCAAGGCCGACTGGTAGGCGGCCGAGCCAATGGCCACCCCCTGCAGGCCCACGCCGATGCGGGCCTCGTTCATCATGTGGAACATCAGCTCGATGCCCTGCTCCTCCTCGCCCACCAGGAAACCCTGACAGCGATCGTTTTCGCCGAAGGCCAGCGAACAGGTGGGCGATCCGTGGATGCCCAGTTTGTGCTCGATTCCGGTGCAGGCCACGTCGTTGGGTTCGCCCAACGAGCCGTCGGCGTTGACGCGAATCTTGGGTACGATGAACAGGCTGAGCCCCTTGGTGCCCGCCGGCGCGCCCTCGATGCGGGCCAGCACCAGGTGCACCACGTTCTCGACCAGGTCATGGTCGCCGCCGCTAATGAAAATTTTGTTTCCCTGGATGAAGTACTTGCCGTCGCGGCGCACGGCCTTGGTCTTGACCATTCCGACGGCGCTGCCGGCATGGGCCTCGGTCAGGCACATCGTGCCTCCCCAGGTGCCGTCGATCATGGGTTTGAGAAACAGTTTCTTCTGTTCGGCGCTGCCGAATTGAATCAACAGGTCGGCCGCGGCCCGCGTGAGCCCGGCAATCATCGACAGCGATGAATTGGCTCCGACGAAGGCCTCGCCCAGCGCGGCCCCCACGGCGTAGGGCAGCCCCTGCCCGCCGTACTCGGCGGGGGTGCTCATGGTCATCCAGCGGGCCTCGGCCTGTTGTCGATAGGCCGCGCGGAACGATGGGGGGGCCGTCACGCGTCCCTCTTCCCAGCGGCAGCCCTCGCGATCGCCCGACTCGTTGCAGGCCGCCAAGACTTCTTGGGCGAACTTGACCCCCTCGGTCAAAATCAGCTCCAGATCGCCCCGATCGATCTCGGCGTAGGTGGGGTAACCGAGCAGGTGGTCCATATCGAGCTGCTCAAACAGCACGAACTGCACGTCGCGTAGATCGAAAATGAAACGCCCATCGGCCATGCCATCGGCTCCGCTTAGGAGGGGTTCGGTCGGGCCAGCGCCCCGGGCGCATGACCGGTTCGGGACTCAAAGCCCCCGGAGTGGAAACCCCCTGAATACCACATCAGAACGACGATTCTTCTCCGGGCTGGGCAGTTTATCCCGGGCGGTCTGCCAGCGTCTAGCGGGGTGCTAGCCTGACCGAGGGGGGTCGGCTTGCCACTGCTCGACCTTCCAAGCCGGCGTCGGATCGGCTTCCCAGGGCCAGCAGGGCTGTAGCCGCCGCCGGTAGGAGTAGTTCCAAAAGTCGGGCGGAGCGCAGCCTGGGGCCGAAACGCTCCAGATTTGCCGTGCCCGCGACTGGTAAGCGGCCCGAAAACCAGCCGGGCTCTTGGCGACCAGCACGGCGGCCGCAAACGGATCGATGCCGGCGGCCTGGAAAAGCTGTGGCGCGAAATGGGGGCCGCTGCGGCTGGTGACGACCAGCTGAACCGCACCCAAGGCCAGCACGGCCGAGGGCCCCATGTCGATCGGCAAATTCTTCGAGAGATGGCCCGAGAGTATAAACCGGGCCTGGAACAACCGCTCGACTTGGGCCGTAACGGGTAGCGGCCGGCTGAAACGCGTATCGCGCCGCCCCCCGACCGGACCGACGAAGGTGCCGCCCGGACCCAGGGCCTGACAGGCCTCGACCACTTCGGGTGCCACCAAGGTAATGAGCACCGGACCGGACCAGCGGTACTTGAGCAGTTCGGCCAAAAGCGCGGTGCTGTCGCCCGGCGCGCCCGAGGTGGTGGCGTCGGCCGGGTCGCTCAGCACGACCAGCCCCGGATTCCGCTGCGATTGTTCCCAGGCCAGGCGAACGGCCTCGTGCACCGGAACCAGTTCAGGTAGGTACTCGCGCCGCCGCCTCCAAAGCAGTTCGGCCAGTTGCTCGGCGCTGCCGGCGGCCTGCTCGGCCGCCTGCGGGGTGCTGACCATCACCACGGCCGATCCCAGTTCGGGCACATCGAGCCAGGGCTGCACGGTGGCCAGCCCCGCCGCGAGAATTCCCGCTTGTTGTTCGAGCTCGATCAGCCGTGCCTTCAACTCGGCGCTGAGCGTACCGGGCTGTTCGGTATTGGCCCGTTCGGCCGGTAACACCAGGGGGAGCTTGACCCAACTGGTCACTGGCCGGATGCCATCGATCACCAGACGCCGCAGCACGGCCGCCCCGCGCTGGCCGGTTTCGGCCACGTCGACGTGCGGTACGGTGTGAAACAGCACCAGGGCGTCGGCCGCGCGGATCATCGCCTTGGTAACATTGGCGTGCAGATCGAGCGTGGCCACGAGCGGAACGCCGGGTCCCAAGGCCCGCCGGGTGCGCGCAAGCAGCGTTCCGGTAACGTCCGGGTCGTCCTCGCCGGCCAAGGCACCGTGCAGGGCCAACAGCACTCCGTCGAGCGGGCCCGACTGGGCCAGTGCCTCGTCGAACACCTCAAACAACCATCGCCTGGCATCGGCCGTGAGTGGCCCGCTGGGCCAGGCGGGCAGCCGGGCCAGGCCGACGATCTCGGGTCGCTCGGGCCAGGCACTCAGCGATTGGATGAATCCGCCCAACTCGTTCGTATCGGCCATTTCCTGAACGAGTTCGGCTCCCCGCAGTACGCCGAAGGCCTGAAAATCTTCGGCCGTGGTCGGCAGCGGGTTGAAGGTGTTGGTTTCCTGCCAGAGCTGTCCGATCGCGATCCGCATGGTTTGCCGCTCCGGTCCGACCTGGCAGGGTACGGCCGCGAGGCCTCGCTAGCGGGTACCTTGCAGCAGACCCAGCCCTGCCTGGTAGCAGTGGTTCCAGTCGGGCTCGGGGCCCGAGAACAGCAGCACCGCGAAACGCAGCCTGAGCGACTGGCCCGGCGCCACCTCGACCCGGCTGGGGGCACCGCGGGTGAAGGCTTGCAGGCCAAACGGATTGGCGGCAATCAGGCCGTAATCGCGAACGTGAAACCAGGAGGGGCGAAAGTTCTTCGGGTCGGGCACCACCAGGACGCCGGCCAGCTGGCCGTCGGCGGGGCCGAAATAGGCACACCAATCGGCCGTTTTTCCCCAAGCGCCGGCTTCGTTGCGCTGGCCCCGAGCGTTGAGAATGGTGCCCCCCTCGCGCACGATCAGGCGGCGCGTCAGCCGAAGTCCGAGTCCCATCTCTTCCTGGTCGCCGAAATAAAAGCCCTTGTCGCCGGCCGTGAACGTGGAATCCCAGACCAGCCAGGTTCCCTCGGGGGCAACGCGGAGCGACCAACGGGCCAACTCGTCGGCCAGCCGTTGGCCATCGGCCGCGTAGCGATGCTGGGCCGAAAAGTCGCACGTGCCCGGCCCGGTGCGGGGCTCGCCAACCAACCCTTGGTGTTCAACCGGCACCTGGCAGCGCCAGAAATCGGCCCCACTCAAGTCGCCGAACGAGAGCCACATCCCAGGGTGCATGGTTTCGTGATCGGTCAGCTCATCGCGCTCGTTCGGTGGATGGGTCCGAGTAACCTGTTGCCCGCCGGGGGCGTGGAGCAATCGAAAGAACGGGCGCGTGACCAGCGGGTCCTGCCAGACGTATTCCCCCCAGGGGCGCTCGGCGATGCGAATCTCGAGCGAGCCGGGGTGTTTCACCGCCGTGACACTGGGCGGCTCATCGGCGGTTGCCTGCCGCGCGGCGGCCGTGCCGAGGCCCATCAGGGCCAGGCTGCCGCTGAAAAACCAGCCCACCACCCGACTCGCGGAACTGCCTGTCGTGCTCATTGTTTCACCTGCCTGCCGGCATCTGGTCCGCCGCGCGCGCCTCGCCGGTCATAATAGTGGTCGCTCGCCCGATCGTCTGCTAGCCTGAGCGGTCGGGAAAATACTTTTCCGGATCGCGAACCGAACGGTGAACCAGCGATGTTGCGCAGCACGCATTGGGCCTTCTGGGCGGCGACCCTGGTCGCCTGGTCCTCGTCGGCGGCAGCCCAGCCCGATGACCAGTTGACGGTGATGACCTACAACCTCAGATACGCCAGTCCTCAGGGGGAAAATAACTGGCCCGCTCGCCGCCCGGTGGCCAAGGCCCTGATCGAATCGGCGGCGCCCGACCTGATCGGAACCCAGGAGGGGCTCTACGGACAGCTCCGCGACCTGGAAGCGGACCTGCCCGACTACGCTTGGTTGGGGCTGGGTCGGGAAGGCGGCAGCCGTGGCGAATTCATGGCCATTTTCTACCGTCGCGACCGGTGGGATCCGCTGGAGTATGACCACTATTGGCTTTCGGACACGCCGGAGCGAATCGGCTCGGCCACTTGGGGCAATACCGTGCGGCGAATGGTTACCTGGGTTCGGTTTCGCCGCTTACCCGAGGGACCGAGTTTGTATTTCGTAAACACCCACTTCGACCACCAGGTGCAGGCCTCGCGCGAGAAGAGCGCCGAGTTGCTGCTGAACCGCTCGGGCCAATTGGCCTCCGAATTGCCGGTGGTGCTGGTGGGCGATTTTAATGCGGCCGCGGGCGCCAACCCGGCCTACGATACGCTGTTGGCCTCTCCCGCGGGGGGCGGGGCCGCGTTTCGCGATGCCTGGCTCGAGGCGCCCCAGCGCGGCCCCGACGTGGGAACTTTTCACAACTACCGTGGTCCCCGACCCGGTGGTCCGCGAATCGATTGGATCTTGCTCCGAGGGCCGGTTCAGGCCCTGTCGGCCGAAGTGCTTACGTTCGAGCAAGCAGGACAATACCCCAGCGACCATTTTCCCGTGCTGGCCCGCTTGAAGCTGACTCAACCCTAGTTGGCCCCGGTCGATCGAGATTGCCGATGTCGCGCTCGGGTTGGTTGATTTGGGGCCAGCGCTTTTACCCGCTGGTGGTGGCGTTGTTGGCCGCCCTGATCTGGCTACCGCGCTGGGGGGCTGACTCCTCGCGCCCCTTGCCGGCCGATTCGCCGCTACGGGTGGTGCTGCGCTACGACGATTTGACCAGCCAAACGGCTTGGGAGCCCGAAGAGCGGCTGATCGAAGTTTGCCGGCGCCACGGGCTGCGGGCCACGCTAGCCGTGATTCCCGCGCTGTTGGAGCCGGCCGACACACGGAAACTGTCTGCGTTGCGTTCGGCGGCCGCCGAGGGGGTAATCGAAATCGCTCAGCACGGCTGGGACCACTACTACCGAATCGACTACCCGCGCGAGCGAACCGAGTTGGTGGGGCGTCCGGCCGCCGATCAAATGCAGCGCATCGAGCGCGGCCGGCAGCGCCTCGAGGAATACCTCGAGACCCGGGTGACGACGTTCATACCACCCTGGAACAGCTACGACGCCACTACGGTCGGAGCATTGCGCAAACTGCAGTTCGCCACCCTGTCGGCTGGCCGAAGGGGGTTGATCCCCGGGCCCGGGCGGCCGCTGTACGTGCTCCCCGCCACCTGCGAGGCCTTGGAGCTGCGCCGCGCCGTGGCCGAGATGCGCGCCGCTGGCCAGGGGGGCGTTCTCGTCGTGCAGTGGCATCCCTACGATTTCGCTCCGCGGGGTCCGGTGACCTTGGCCGAGCTGGACGAGACCTTGGCATGGCTGGCCGCGCAGAGCGACGTGGTGGGGGCCACGGTCGATGAGGCCGCGCGCCAGGGTGCAACGCCCCGAACGCTGCTAGGCAACCGATGGATCGCAACGGCGGCCCGCCTGCTGCCGCCGATCTTGCGAGGGCCGCACGTTGTTGAGCTGGGTTACTACACGAGCCGACCGGTGCTGATCCGGGCGTCGGCGGAAGGGGCCGCCGGCGTGCTGCTGGGGTACTTGCTGGTTCCCCTGGGGCTCTGGCTCTGGGCGATCGGCCGCTGGCGCCACAGCGCCCCGGTGCGCTGGGGTTGGGGCCTTGCTCAGGCGGCGCTGATGCTGGGGTGGCTGGCGATGTTGAGCCGTGGAATCCGCCTCGACTGGCCCACGCTCCTCGGCGGCGCCTGGTTGGGCTGGATGTGTCTGGCGCTGGTCGCGGCCGGATTCAGGCGGCTGAAACGCCGCCCGCCGCCCGCCTGAATCCGCACCAAAGGATTGGGTCTTCGGGGATTTCCGTGGGTCATTGCGGCTACGGAAGTTCCCTAGGGCTCGGTGTGGCGGTGACGGCCTGATGCTGCAGAGATGATTCGTGGGTAAGCCCTGGACTGCTTCTTGACGCTCAGCTCAGGCTCGACGGTTCGCTGGAAAACGGCGGGGGTAGCGCCCCACCGCCCCGACCGCGCTCACGAACACCGCCGCCACGGCCCGCAAGCGGGTGACGGGCCGAGGCGACGGTGACGGCACAGGGGCTTAGGGAAAGCCGCTCCCAAGGGAAACAAAGCGGTCTCCCAGCCCTGCCACCCGCTTCGCCGTCGCCGTGCGTCGCTCGCCCCGCCGAGGCCGTCAGGCCCCTGGCGACGCACGCGACCAGAAGCGCGGGCAGGGCGCCCCTGCTGCCTGCGAGCCCGAGCTAGCCGAGCGTGAGCCACCGGGCGCCAACCCCGAGGCATCAACGCTAGCCGCTCCACCCACGAAGTTTCCCGAAGAACCAAAAGATTAGCGATTTCCCGGGCGGTCCGCCGCGAGTCGGCTGTTCGATGGATCAACTGCCGCTGACCGTACAACCGGGATTGGCGCGCCGGAAGCGAGCAGCCGCGGCCGGGGTAACCGAAGTACCTTCGAGCACCACGAGCTTCAGCCAGGGAAGCCGGGCAAGCGCGGCCCAGACCGCGTCGTCGACCTCCGGTCCGCTCAAATAAACGTGGACGACCCGGGCCAGGTAGTCGCGCCCTAGCAGTTGCACCAGCCAGGGGGGCGAAGCTGGCTCGGACGTGCCCCGCACCTCGAAATCGTAGCGGACAAAGCCGCCGTTGCGCTCGACCCAAGCCACGGCGGCCCGCTGGCGCGCCGCTCGATTTACCTGCACGGCGGCCGCCGCGCTGACCAGAACCATGACCAAGAGCAGCCCGCGGAGGCTGAATCGAATCCAGCGGCGGCGGGCAGGCCGGGCGCGGGGCGATTGGCGTTGATCGAGCGATTCCGACATGCCGCGTCTCGTGAGACAATCGAGGGCGGGGCCAGGCGGCCGATTGGCTTGTTTCTCTCCTCTGGCTGGACGATAGTCAACGAGCGACGGCCCCTCCAAGCGGCCGACCCTAACTCAAGCGGAGTAGCCGGCGTGGACCTCGACCAGATTCAACTCAAAGCGGAATTCGCCTCGCTCCGAAAGAAGCTCGCCAAAGTCGAGGGCCAGAACCGCCGCCTGCGCCTGACCGGGCTCGGTATTCTGTTGGCTGGGCTGCTGATCGGGCTGTGGCTGGCCAAGCTGCTCACCTTTCCCAGCCGCACGGTCGAAGCCGAGCGGTTCGTGGTTCGCGATCGAAGCGGCGCGGTCGTGGCCGAGCTATCGGGCAGCGAGCAAGGAACCGAACTGGCCCTTTTCGGCGATCGAGGGCGCGGCCGTGCCCGGTTGGTCGTCAATGGCGAAAAGACGATGCTGTTGCTCGACGGACGGGGTCAGCGCTTGGCCTACACCGTGCCCTAGCAAGTCCGGGCCGAGCCGACCGCTGCTCCACGGGCTCAAGCGGCCGGGGTTGCTTGCCCCAGCACCTCTTCCAGCTTGCGCCGCGTGGCCGGATCGGCCAGGGCCAGCTTGCCAAACCCGGCCCGGGCACCCAGGGCCACGGCCTCGGCCTGGGCTTCCGGATAGTTGCTTACCAGCATCACCGGAATCTCGGCGAACCGCGGGTCGGCCTTCAGCCGGCGGATGATTTCCAGACCGTCGGAGTAGTCCAGGTCGAGTTTGCGATTAACCAGGATCAGGTCGTAGGCGCGCTCGGCGAGCCTGGCTTCAACATCCGACCACTGGTCGGCGCCGTCGAACTGAGCCCCCCAGGTGCCGGCGATCAACCGCCGCAGGGCGGCATGATCGGGCCCGCAATTTCCCACGTCGAGCACACGCTTGGACATCGAAAGCAGTCTTTATGAGGTCTCGGGATGATTCGCCCGGCGCCAGGCGGCCGATCCTCCGCCGAAGGGGCGGCTATTCTCCGCCCTGGTCGCCCCCCGCGGTTTCGACTTCGGCCGCGGCATCGCCCGAGCCGATGGCGTAGAGATGCGTTTTGTTGGCGATATACAGCATGTTGTTGGCCACCACGGGTGTGCTGTAGACCGAGCTGCCCATATTGATTTCGGCGAGTTGTTCCTGCTCGGATGCAACGCGGAAAATGGCCACGTCGCCGTCCTCGTCGCCGATGTACACCTTGTCTTCCACGATCAGCGGCGAGCCCCAACTGGCGGCCAGCATGTCGTAGGTCCAGTGAGGCTTGCCCGTTTGAGCGTCGACGCAGTGGAACAATCCGCTGAAGTCGGCCAGGTAGAGCAAATCGTTGTGAATGGCGACCGTGCCGATGGTGCGGTGCATGGTTTCTTCAAAGTCGATCTTGCCGTTGCCGTCGAGGTCGTAGGTGCTGTAGTGCCAGACCACGCCCGAGTTGGGGTTCGGCCGGGCGATATCCCCCTCCTCGGGCACCACGGCCTGGAGCCGTTTAACGGGAATCGGCTTCGTCAGGTCCTTGGAATTGAAGGCCAGCTCGGCGCTGATGTCGCCCCGCTTGGTGGGATCGACGCACCACAGATGGCCCACCCCTTCGCCGTGCTCGGGATCCTGGCCCACGGCCAGGTAGACCAGGCCCTGGTACACCACGGGGGTGGCGATGATCTCGTTACGGGTCCCCCGCCCCCCCAGCACGTACTTGGTTTCCTTGGGATTGGCGTCGAACTTCCAGAGCAATTGCGGCTTGCCGTCCGAGGTTTTTTCGCCGCGGAAGCTGTAAAGCCACGAATCGCCGCCGGCGAACATTACCTGGGGCACGCCGTCGATCACCGCGTACGTGGGCGAGGACCACTGCCCGTGCAGGATATTGGTGCCGGGCGAATCGTCGGCCCAGAGTAGTTCGCCGGAGTTCTTGTCGAGCGCGATAAAGCTGGGGGCATTGGGGGCGGGTAGATTGATGTGCGATTCGTCGACGCCGTTCGAGGTGCAGACGAAGAGAATGTCGTCGACCGCGGTAATCGAGCAACTGCACATGTTGTGCTGGGAAACCCCCAACTGGGCCATCATGTCCAGCACCCAGATCACGTCGGCTTCATCCTCTGAGTTGTTCGTTTCCTTCTGGTAAGGGCCGTCGTTCTCGCCATCGCGGAAGCCCTCGACATCCAGGCAGCGAACCTCGCCCCGGCTGGTGACGAACCAGAGCCGTTTGCCCTCGACCAGCGGCGCGCAGCAAATGCCCTGCAGCGGCCAGTCGTGAACCCGGCCGGTCGGCAACTTCTCGCTGGAGTGCTGCCAGAGGAACGAGCCGTCGCTTTCGCGAAAAGCCAACAGGCAACCCAGGTCCACCTCGGCCGGATAGCGTTTCAGCCAGCCGGCGCCGTTGTTGGTGCCGACGTAAACCTGGCCGTTGGCGATGACCGGGTTGCCATAGGTTTGCGAACCGAGTTTGGCGACCCAGCGAATATTCTCGCCGCTGCCGCTAACCCATTGGCCCGACTGGCGATCGATTTCGCCTACGTCCCACTGGGTGGGAATGCCCTCACCGGTCGAGACGTTGTTCCGCGTGCTGGAGCCGGCCCACTGGCCCCAATCTCGGGGGCCGATGCCCACCACGGCGGCGGCCACCGCCTCGGGGTGGCGCGGCACGGGTTTGGCCGGCTGCGCCATCGCCGATCCGCACACTAACGCGGCGATCCACCCCGCCAGGCCCACCGCCGACCACCAACGTGTCACCTGTGCACGCATAGGAATCTGATTCTCCCGTTTTGCTGGGGATGCCCCGCGGGGGCCACCAGCCCCCAGGCGGCCCCTTTGTCTAGCGGTTGGGTGCGATCGATACGTTGTCGATAAAGATCTCGGCGTTGCTGGCGTTGCCGAACAGACCGGGGCTGCCGACCACGTTCGGCACGGCGTCGGCCGCTTCAATGGTCCAGGCCTCGGGCTCGGGTTCGCCGCGCGGCCAAACCTTGCCCCGCAATACCGCCTGGCCTGACTCGACGCTGGCTTGAAACTTGAGCGTATACCAGGTGTCGGGCTGCCAGGTGAATGGAATCGTCTTGGCGAAGCGGACTTCGAGCTGGGCCGTCCAACTGCGGATCTGGAGCTGTTGGCTGGCGCCCATCAGGTCCAGCGTGTAGCGCTGGGCAATCAGCCCCATATCGGGCAGCTTGCCGTCTTTCAGCGAACCCCGCACGTCGGCCTGAATCGTGTAGTTGTCGAGATCGGTCGGGCCCATCCACGATTGGCTGCGGGTCCCCTTGGGAATGGTGGTGACCTTGACCATCACCTGGTTGCCGTCCAGCTCGCGAATCTGATGACGGTAGCGGGCTCCTACCCAGGTGATCGGAACCTCCGCGTCGCTGAAATCGAACTTCCAGGGGAGCGGCGGAACCACGCGCACCCGGGCCGTGCCCGAAAGTTCCCCCACTTTGGCCGTGACGATCGACGCATCGTGGCTGGCCGAGCTGGCCGCCGTATAGGTGCCGCGATCGTCGATCTCGCCGTTGGCGTCGACGCTAAAGCTGGCCGCCGACTCGCGGAGGAACTGCCCCCGGGCGTTGTACAGCCGAGCGACGAACTTCTGCGTTTGGCCCGGTTTCAAGAGCACTTCGGCCGGGTACACGGCCACCCAGGCGGGCTCGTCGGCCTTGCCCGGGGGGGTTTCAACCGGCGCCGCGGGAATCGGATCGGCCGAGGGAACCTGGTCCGCGGTTCCCAGGCAATACAGGTGCCCGGTCGAGGGAATATAAACCCGGCCGTGGGAAACGATGGGCGACCCCTGGCATTCCTCGCCACTGGGCAACCGGCACTTGCTCACCGTTTCCAGCCCGGACTCGGTGGGCCGGAGGATGTAGCACCGGCCATTCATTTCCGTGGCGAAGATCTTGCCGTCGGCATAGACCAGGCTCGACCGCATCATGCTGCCCAGTTTCATCCGCTTGCCGATCGGTTCGCCGCTGACGGTGTCGTAAACGAAAAGCCCGGCCGAATCGTCGACGGCGAACAATTGGTTTCCCACGACCAAGGGCGAGCTCTTGCCGATCATCCGCTCCTTGAACAGCCAACGAGCGCCCGACTTGGTGATGTCGCCCGCGAGGCTGCCGTCGATGGCGGCCAGCGAGCCCATGGTGTTATCGTCGATGTTCTCCTCGCTGTGGCCGGCGTAAATCGTGTCGCCCACGACCAGGGGCGAGGTGTTGATGCCGCGCCGCGAAAGATCGAACTTCCAGATCATTTGCCCGGTGCGGGGCTGAAAGGCGTAGATCCCCCCGTCGCCCGAGCCAAACACCAGGGCCGCCTGGCCCGCCAGCACCGTCACCGTGGGGGTGCTGTAGGTGGTGTCTTCGGGCCGCAGCCGGGTTCCGTTCAGCCAGACCAGTTCGCCGGTATCCTTGCGGAAGGCGGCGAAGCGATGCGCGGGAATGGCCAATTCACCCCAGCCGGTCATCACGCCGCTAATGATCACCAGGTCTTCGAACATCACCGGCACGTTGGTCCGGCCACCATAGGTGGTCAGCAGGCCAAACTCTTCGCTCATCGAGCGCGACCAGATGGTCTTGCCGGTCTCACCATCCAGGCATTGGAAATAGCCGCACACCCCCAGGGCATACACGCGGCCCGTTTCCGGATCGCCAACACAGCTACTCCAGGAAACCCGAGTGTCGGGCACGTCGGAGAGATAAACGTTGAAGCGATTCTCCCAGATGGTCTTGCCGGTGGCTGGGTCGACGCAGACCACGCGTTCCCCCTCGCGGTGGGTTCCCGGATCGGCGTGACAAATCAGGTAAAGCTTGCCGCGCATTACGATCGGCGTGGAAATGCTCCCCAGGTCGGCTCGTTTCCAGAGGAGATTTTCGCCATCGGGGTCCCAGGAGTCGATCAGGCCCTTTTCGCGGGAAATGCCGTTTTGCTCAGGTCCGCGCCAGCTTGGCCAATCGAGCGGGTCGGCGGCGCCCTGGCAAACCCTGGGCAGCGCGGCCAGTACCCCTCCGACCACCAGCCAACCCAACAGCTCCAGCGGCCGCGACCGGCCAGGCGTGCGTGTCATGCAATGGTTCCTCGCAGCGAGACCCCGTCGCCCCGGGGGCCAGAGCGACCCGCGCAGTCCCCCGACCCGGCTAACTTGGGGTGAAACCCCGATCAGGTAGGATACGTTGACCTTGCGGCGCTGGGCAAGGGTCCGCCGGTGGGCGATGGGGCCGAAAACCCTCCGGCGGAGCCGCTCGAGCGGACGCGGGGCGGTTTGCTAATCAAACCATTCGTCGTCTTCGCGGAACTTGGGGGTCACGATCACCAGCACCGTCATTTTGCCCACCGCCCGGTGCCTGACGCCGGGGCGAATCACGACGCACATGCCCGGATGAACCGGCAGCAGCTCTCCGTCGAGTTGAATCGCGGCGTCGCCGCGGCATTCCAGCACGTAATAGGTTTCGATCAGCTCGCGGTGGTAATGGACCTGGGCATCCTCGGCGATCTCGACCCGGTGCACCGAGAGCGGGTAATCGGGCACGTCGAGGAATGCCCTCCGCGTGGCTCCGCATGGACAGGGCTGCGGAGCCAGCTTGGCGAAGTCGACGACCGGATGGGCCAGTTCTGCGGGGTGCTGCGTCATGGCGGCCACCGTGGGCAAGGTGTGGAACGGTCGTAGCTCGGCCACGGGCGCCCCGTGGGCAGGGTTCGGGCCGGGTCGCGGAGTTCATAGGGCGGGAACCGGTTCAGCTTGCGAGCCTAGTCGAGCCGTTGCGGCGGTGCAAATCGAGTTGCCGTTGGAGCGGGTATTTCCGAGCGGCTCGAACCCAATTTGGAAAGCTCGCCGATTTGCGTCGACCCTAACGGCACGACGAGCGGGTCGTCCGCTACGGGCGTTACCGTCGATAGGGTTTGACGAGCTTACCGGGTCCGGACAACCGGAGGGGGGATGGGGTCCGCAAACTCAACCCGACTGTTGGTCTCGGGGCCCGAAACAACCGTCAAGGTTTGACCAGTTTGCGCGTCAGGCAAGGTTGGTGCCTCAGGGGCGGTAAACCGTTTGGGGAAAATTACTTCTGCGGTTTCAAGGGCTCTTCCGGGGCCAGCCGATACGGTAGGTGTCCCTGAGGAGGCCAGCGCTGGAGCAGCACCTCTCGGGAGCGACAGGCAGCCGAAGTTTCGACCCATCGGACCAAGGAGCGGTCCGACGGCCCTGACGCCAGCACCGTTTGAACTGTGGTTTCGACCCACGATCATCCCGCCTCGCTCGCCCGCCAAAACACCTGCCTGGTTCTCGACCCGTTGCGAGAACCTCACTCACGGAGGGTTGTCTGCCGACGCAAGGTCTTGCGCCGGCGATCCCAACTACGGAGCGCTGGTGGGGGGATGCGCACTACCCCAGTTCTCAGTAAAGGAGACGTTGCTCGATGAAATGGAATTTGTACCTGGGTGCGCTGGTCGTTAGCGCCAGCGTGTGTAGCCAAAGCTACGGCTTTGCGCTCTTGGACCGCATGCTCGGCCACGGGTCGTGCTGCGAGCCGGCCTGCTGCGAAGCGGCCAACAACTGCTGTGATCCTGGCTGCGGCGCTGCCGCCGCCTGCTGCGATCCCGGCTGCGGCGCTGCGGATGCTTGCTGCCACGACGCGTGCGGCAACTGCAACGCTTGCTGCGACAATGCGTGCTGCGATAGCTGCTGCGACGATTGCTGCGATCCGTGCCGCCGCTGCTGCCGTCGGACCCCCATCCGCGACCTGTTCTCGGGTCTGGTAGGGTTGTTCGATTGCCGCCGCTGCTGCGACGATTGCTGTGACGATTGCTGCGACACCTGCAATAGCTGCTGTGACACCAACTGCTGCGAAACCAGCTGCTGCGAAGCGGCCAACCACTGCTGCGATCCGGGCTGCGGCGCTGCCGCCGCTTGCTGTGATCCGGGCTGTGGCGCTGCCGCCGCTTGCTGCGATCCGGGCTGTGGTGCTGCTGCCGCTTGCTGCGATCCGGGCTGTGGCGCTGCTGCCGCTTGCTGCGATCCGTGCTGCGGTGCTGCCGCTTGCTGCCACAAGGCTTGCGATAGCTGCTGCGACGATTGCTGCGACGACGACTGCTGCGACGACGGCTGCGGAAGCTGCTGCAAGAAGCGCTGTGGCTTCAAGCTCTTCGGCTTGTTCGCCTGCCGCCGTTCTTGCTGCACCAAGAGCTGCTGCGAGACTTCGTGCGGCAACTGCTGCCACAAGTCGTGCTGCGAAGCTGGCTGTGGTGCTGCTGCCGCTTGCTGCGACCCCGGTTGTGCTGCGGCCGAGGCTTGCGATAGCTGTGCGGCGGATGCTTGCGACGCTTGCGGTGGTGCCCCGGCTGCCGATTCGGCTGATCCGGTGCCCCCGGCTCCCATGGCTGATCCCTCGGCTTCGGTGATCCGCAAGTCGCGGATTGTCAACGCCAAGGCCACCAAGACCGTGGTGCGTCGTACGGCTCGCTAAGCGGAAACCAACCGGTTCGGCCGGTCCGGGAGCTTGTCTCCCGGTCGGCCGGGCCGCTCTCCGCAAGCTCACCGAAATCAAGCGGTGAGACGAACGGAGCCCAAGAGGAACTGGCAGGGTCGAGTCCAGTTGCTCCGGCACTCAGCGGACACGCTCAGCCGGACAGCCCAACAGCCAAGCTCGGCTGAGCCTATCAAGTGCACGTTGAGCCCAGGCGACCGATCAGGTCGCTTGGGTTTTTTTGTGCGCCTCGCCCAGCCAACCCGCCGCCAGGGCTACCGCATCGTCGCGCTCGGCCGCCAGCGAAATCAATTCCCGCTCGGCACCCGCGGACTGCGCCAGTTCGATCCAAGCGGGTGCCCAGTTCGTGGTCGGAGTGCCCGGAGGCAGCCAGGCCAGCGCCGCCTCGAGGGCTTGGCGGCGGAGACCCAATCGATCCAAAAGTACGATCAGGGTCTCGGCCGGGCCGCTGCCCTGTTCCGCCACCGACCTCTCGCCCGCCCGGACTCGGAAGTACTCCAGCGCTTCCTCCACCTGGCGCCCCAGCTGCGCTGCGAAGAATCGTCCATGGCTGGCGTACACGTCCTCGAAAGGGGGCTCCCCTCGAAATTGATAGATGGGGGCCAACCGTCGACCGTATTCCGTGAGCTGCCAAGCTTGTTCAAGCGCCAACGGTGAGCGGGCCTCGCGAGCCATTCGTACCGTGGCGTGCAGGTGCGAAGTGTCGAGGTGGTAATTGTTCTCTTCGAACAGTTGCGGCCGCCCGGCGATCAGATCGCCGATCGCTCCGGCCTCGGGCAAGGCCCCTTCGCGATTGGCAATGTCGCGCTGCAGGTTGGCCAACAGCTCGCGATGCACGTGGGCGACGAGCAGCTCGACCACCGCGACCCGGTCGGCGGTCGACCACTGGGACCAGGCGCTGTCGATGGTCGAAATGGCGGTACAGGTGCCGTAATGCGCGAGCACCCACTCCAGGCCAACCCGGGGGGCCAATCCCTGATAAACGGCCAGCTCGACCGCGGCCTCGAGTTGCTCGGCCGAGGGCTGCAGGCAGGCCAGGGCCTGGGCCACTTGGGCACGCTCGCCGGCCGGTCGCAAATAGAGCCAGGCCTCGCGCAGCGAGCCGCGCTCGAGGAACAAGCTGCCCACCTCGCGGCAGGCCTCGAGGTAGAAATCTTCGAGCTGCGTGCGAAGCGGCTCGGCCAGTGAGTCTAGTCCGCCGCGAACGGCCAGCGGGGCCCCCAAACGATGGCGCTCGGCCAGCAGGCGAACGTCGAACAGCTCATGCCAGCGACCCTGCTCGCGGAGCCATTGGCAAAGCGCCGTCACGGCCTGCTCGGCCCCGGCGGTGCGGGCAAGTCGATTCCACTCGTCGAGTCGATCTTGCATCGCCTGAGAACCCAGCGCCCGAAGCGCAAGTCGGAGTAGAAACGGTCAATTTAGCAAGGCCTGCCAGGGGTCGCCATGGCCCCGGCCGGCTCCCCTTTCGGCTCGACGGTGGCCCGGCTAGCATGAACGTCATGTCGACCACGACCCCCAACTTCAACAATCTGCGCGTGGCCGCGTTCGAGAGCCGGCGGGCCGAGGAAATGGCTCGGCTGATCGAGCGGCTCGGAGGGCGCCCCTCGGTGAGCCCCTCGATGCGCGAGGTATCGCTCGACCAGCAGCGCGAAGCGGTGGACCTGGCCTACCGCGTGATCAGCGGCCAGGTCGACGTGGTGATTTTCCTGACCGGGGTGGGGATTCGCCATCTGCTCGAGGCGATCGAGCGCCAGGTCGATCGGCAGCGCTTTCTGGCCGCTCTCAGCGACACTATCACCGTGGCCCGGGGCCCCAAACCGGTCGCGGTGCTCAAGGAACTGGGAATCGAACCTTCGTTTCGCGTGCCTGAACCCAACACCTGGCGCGAACTGTTGAGCACGCTCGATCGCCAGGTGCCCGTGGCCAACCAGGTGGTGGCGCTGCAGGAATACGGTCTCTCGAATCCGAGCCTGATCGCCGGGCTTGAAGCCCGGGGAGCCGAGGTGCTTCGGGTGCGGGTCTACGATTGGGATTTACCGGTCGACTGTGGTCCGCTGGAGGAAAACGCCAAGGCCCTGGCCCAGTCGCGGCTCGACGTGGCGCTGTTCACCTCGAGCCAGCAGGTGCTGCACCTTTTGCAAGTGGCCGAACGTCTGGGAATTGGCGCGGCGGTCCGAGGGGCGCTTCGCCAGGTTGTGGTCGGGTCGATTGGCCCGACCACCAGCGAGACCTTGCGCGAGCAGGGCATCTCCGTCGATTTCGAGCCTTCGCACCCCAAGATGGGCCATCTGGTAAGCCGAGCGGCGGAACAAGCGGCCGAGCTCTTGGCCCGTAAACAGCGCTGGGTCGAGGTCGTCGAGCGGACCGCCACCCCCGTCCAGGCTCCCCTGGCCCGGCAGCCCTGGGACGAGGGACCGTTTCTGAAAGCCTGCCGCCGCGAACCGTGCGACCGGGTACCCATTTGGCTGATGCGACAAGCCGGGCGATATTTGCCCGAGTACCGCCGAATTCGCGAGCAGTCCACTTTTCTCGAGTTGTGCAAGAATCCCGAGCGCTCAGCCGAGGTGATGATTACCGCCGTCGAGCGGCTCGATGTCGACGCCGCGATCATTTTCAGCGACCTGCTACCCATTCTGGAGCCGCTGGGGTTCGACCTGGAGTTCGCCCTCGGTGAGGGACCGGTCATCCACAACCCAGTGCGCGAGGCCACCGACCTGGCTCGGGTTCACGAACTCGAAGACCTGGAATCGCTGGCCTTCGTGATGGAAACGGTGCGCTTGACGCGGGCCGGGCTCTCGCCGCGGCTGCCCGTGATCGGCTTTGCGGGGGCCCCCTTCACGCTGGCCAGCTATGCGATCGAAGGGGGAGGCAGCCGGCACTATCTGCACACCAAGACGCTGATGTATCGCGACCCCGCCGCCTGGCATGAGCTGATGGGCCGGCTGAGCCGGGCCACCGCGCGGTACCTGGCCGCCCAAATCGCGGCAGGCGCCCAGGCCGTGCAGATCTTCGATAGCTGGGTTGGCTGCCTCGGGCCCGACGACTACGAAAACTTCGTGCTGCCCCATAGTCGTGCTGTGATCGAGTCGCTGCCGGCCGAGGTGCCGGTCATCCATTTCGCCACGGGCAACTCGGCCCTGCTGCCGCTGCTGGCCCGCGCCGGCGGCTCGGTGATCGGACTGGATTGGCGAATTCCGCTCGACCAGGGGTGGCGGGCCGTGGGATACGACCGGGCCGTGCAGGGCAATTTGGATCCTGCGGTGCTTCTGGCTCCGCTCGACGAAATCCGCCGCCGGGCCAGCGAAATCTTGCGGCAAGCAGCCGGCCGACCGGGCCACATCTTCAACCTGGGGCACGGTGTACTGCCCCAAACCCCGCCCGATCACGCCCGGGCGCTGGTCGATATCGTTCACGAATTGGGATCCGCGCGGGACTTGTAGCCAACGAGCCTGTCGCCGGCCCGAGTTGCCGAGGGCTGGCGGCTCGATTCCAGAGCCTGCCCATGACGATCGACCCGGCTGCCCACCACGGCTTGCGATCTGGCGCGCCGAGCGTGGCGATTATCGGCGGGGGAATCTCGGGGCTTGCCGCGGCTCACCGGCTGCGAGAGCTGGCCCCGGAGTTGAGCATCTGCCTGCTGGAGCAAGGGCCGCGGCTGGGAGGAGTGCTCCAGACGGAGCGCGACGGCGGCTACCTGCTCGAGCAAAGCGCCGACAATTTCATCACCAATCTGCCCTGGGGGCTGGAGCTGTGCCGACGGCTGGGCCTGGCCGACGAGCTGCTCCCCACGAATCCGGCCGGACGCCGGGCCTTGGTCGTACACCGTGGCCGGCTGGTCGAAATACCGCCGGGTTTTACCCTGATGACGACCCGGCAGTGGGGGCCGATCGTTCGGACCCCCCTGCTGAGCCTGGCGGGCAAGCTGCGGCTGGCCGCCGAAGTAGGAATTCCCCGTCGCCGCGAGACTTCGGACGAAAGCTTCGGCCAATTCGCTCGCCGCCGGTTGGGGCGCGAGGCTTTCGAGCGGCTCGTGCAGCCGCTGGTCTCGGGCATCTATACGGCCGATCCCGAAAAGTTGAGCATGCAGGCGGCGCTGCCAAGATTCGTCGAGCTCGAACGCCAGTACGGCAGCCTGGCTCGCGGCATGGTCGCCCAGGCCCGACAGGAGGGATCTGCCGCGAGCGACAGTGGCGCCCGCTACAGTTTGTTCGTTGCGCCGCGCGGGGGCATGGCCTCGCTCGTCGACGCGCTGACATCGCGCCTGCCGGCCGGCTGCGTTGCTTACCGGTCTCGAGTGGAATCCGTGCGACCTGGCCCGGTCGGTCTCTGGCGGGTCGATTGGCGCGGCGCCGAGGGCGCCGCCGCCTCGGCCGAGTTCCAGGCGGTGATCGTGGCCGCCCCCGCCCCGGCGGCGGCCCGGATTATCCAGCCCTGCGATGCATCGCTCGCCGGCGAACTGGAGGGCATCGCCTACGCTCCCTGCTCCATCGTGCTGGCCGCGTATCGGCGCGACCAATTGCCCGGCCTGCCGCGGGGTTTCGGCTTCGTCGTACCCGAAATCGAGAGGCGGCGAATCCTATCCTGCAGCTTTGCCAGCGAAAAGTTTCCCGGCCGGGCACCCACGGACGAGGTGCTGCTAAGAGTTTTCGTGGGCGGCGCTTGCCACGCGGACCTGGGCCGGCTGCCCGACGACGAATTGCGCAAATTGGTGCGCGCGGAGCTGGCCGAGCTGTTGGGGGCCATGGGCGAACCCCGCCTGTGGCGCGTGCGCCGCTGGGAGGGGGCGATGCCGCAGTACCACCTGGGGCATACCGAACGTGTGCGGCGAATTCGCCAGGCGCTGGCGCGCTGGCCCGGGCTTTTCCTGGCGGGCAACGCGTACGAAGGAGTCGGTGTGCCGCAGTGCATTCACAGCGGAGAGCAGGCCGCCGAGGCCGTGGTGACGGCGCTGGCAGCCGGCGGCCCAGGCTCGCCGAGCCCCCGCCCGTAGCCGGTCGCGGTCGCTCGCCGGTTACCCGCCGCTCGAACTTGTCGCACCCCGCAGCGGGTCGGGAGCACCGGTCAGCGGGTGGCCGCAGTTGAGCCAGTCGATGAGCAACCGCAACCGCCCCAGGCTGCGGCGGTTGAAGCGAAACACCAACCGGGGCAACTCCGCCAGGTCGGGCTCGTCGCGCTCTTCGGGCAGGGCCCGGCTGACTTCAAAGGTGCCCTCTTGCACGATGTCGGTGAACTGGGCCCGAATGCTTTCGAGCAGTTCGCCACTGGGGGCCGCGAGCAGCCTGAGCACCAGCCGGTTGCGCACGTAGCGCATGCTGTGGTACACGCGGTAGAACCGCAGGATTTCGTCGACGGCCACGTCGACGCGATCGGTGAGTTTGTACAGATACAAATCCTCGGGCGAGATCATTTTCTGATCCAGCAAGTGCTCGAGCACATACTGGTGAAAGGCTCGCCAGAAGCTTCCACCGGGGGCGTCGAGGAACACCACCGGCACCAGATCGCGCTTGCCGGTTTGCAAGAGGGTGAGCACCTCGAGCCCCTCGTCGAGCGTGCCGAATCCGCCGGGCAGGCAGCACACCGCCTGACATTCCTTGACGAACATCAGCTTGCGGGTGAAGAAGTATTTCATGTGCACCAGCTTGGGGTCGCCGGCGATAATGGGGTTGGCCTCTTGCTCGAAGGGCAAGAGGATGTTGAGCCCCATCGAGTTCTCGCGCCCGGCTCCGCGGTGCCCGGCCTCCATGATGCCGCTGGCCGCGCCAGTGACGACCAGCCAGTTTTGGGCCGCCATGGCCCGGCCGAACTCGACCGCCTGCTGATAGGCGGGCTGGTCGGGCCGGGTGCGCGCCGAGCCGAACACCGTTACCTTGGGCCGGCTGCGGTAGGGGGCAAAGACCTTAAAGGCGTAGCGCAGCTCGCGCAGCGCCCGGCTCAGAATTTTCAGATCGCCCCGCCGCGGCTGGTCGCGTTCCAGCTTGGCCGCCGAATCCTTAATCATGTCGATCAAGTCTGAAATGCGGCTCCGCGCGGCCGGGCTGGCCGAAACCGCGGGCTGGGTGGAATCGCTTTCCGGAGTGGAATCCGGGGCGGACGGCGGCACTTGGCTCATGGCAAATGGTTCCCCAGGGCCATTTTCCCTCGACCGGCCGCGGGGCCGGGGGCATCGGCCCGCCGCGTGACGATGGCGGGGCACAATGGCCCGGTGGCGCCGCACAATGGCCCGGTGACGGGGCACAATGGCCCGGGAATTATACGTTGGAGACCGATGCCACGGACAGTTCGGTGAGCGCACCTGGACGGGTTGTATCGACCCGTGGCACGAGGTGCCCTCGGGGCCTGGGGCGAAGGATCGGGCGTGCGGCCCCCCCCTCTTTCGCCGCGCTCGGCCACGGGTTACGCTCGTGGAAGTCGCCGGTCCGCCGCCGAGTTTTCGGCCGCCACGCGGATCCCGAATTTCTCACTCGCCCGCGCCCGATCGCTGGAAGCTACCATGACCGAAGTGATCGCGACCCCCGTGGCGACGATCGTCCGACTGGACGAAACTTATGATTCGCTCACCGAGGAGCGGCTCCGCGCGCTGTACAAAGAACTCTTGGAAGCGGCGAATCGGGCCGCCCCGGCGCGATTGATAATTGACATGAGCCGAACGCAGTTCATCGGCTCACGGTTCGTGGGCGTGCTATTCCGCGCGGGTTCGCGATTGGCCGAGCGCGGCGGACAGTTGCTAATTGCCGGGGCTTCGCCCTTCTGCGGCGAAGTCCTCCGCGTGTTGCAGCTCGACCTGGTCTTTCCGCTCTACGCCACCTGCGAGGCGGCGCTGGGCAGCCTTGAGGGAACGAGCGGCGGCGGCTAGGCCGAGGGGCGGCGGCAATGTTGATAGGCCAGGATGACCTCGTACAGGTCGCTGGTCACGCTGATCGGGTCGTGGGAGAAATCGCGTAGCCAGGTCCGTTCGCTTCGCACCGCTTCGGCCAAAAGCGGCATGATGTCGGCCAGGGTCACGGTGACCATTTCGGAGCCTGGTTCGCAATCGGCCGCGGCCAGCGAGCTGGCATCGGGACCGTGGTAGACCCGCAACTGAGTCTTGGACATCGAGACCACTCCCTGTCTCCTTGAGAAACACCAGACAGGGGCCGTCATCCCAGGCCCCGGCGGATTGTCTGGTTCAGCGATTTTTTGCCCGCCCTGCCGTCCGGCCCTATTTATCGGCCCTGGGGCGGGGAATCTTCAAGAATCCGCAAAATCACTCCCCCCGGCGAGGGCCGACCCTAGCCGTACTGGAAAGCACGACCCCGGCCTGGCGAACTAGACAAACGGCGGGGATGTCGTAAGGCCAAGCCTCTTGCCGCCTGAGCCGCCGGTGGTCGGCCGGCTAGCCCCGGATGCAAAACGGTCGATGCACGGGGTTTACAACCGGCAGATCGGCCTGATAGATGCTTGACAACAGCCGGCAGCACCCCCTAGATTGCCAGCCGGAGCGCCTAGATTGGCAGGTTCAACCTCCCTCGGCCGGTGCTCAGCGCCACGGAACGGGCGCCTAACTTCCCGCCTGGCAAAGAGCGGAAAACGGGCGGATTCTTTCAGGCTGGCCGGACTCGCGACGACCCGGAAATCTCGGATGGCCACCAGGGTAAGCGTCGATCTCAGCGGGCTAGTGGGGTCTCTGTCGATCTCTCTGCCGCAAGTTGCCAAAGTGGTCGAGTTACTCGACGCGGGTAACACGGTTCCGTTCATTACGCGCTACCGCAAGGATCAGACCGGCGGCCTGGACGAAGAGCAGATTCGCAGCATTCAGTCTCGCGTCAGCCAGGCGCGGCTGCTGGCCGATCGCAAGCAAACCATTCTCCGCTCGATCGAGTCGCAGGGAAAACTGACCCCCGAACTGGAAGACCAGATCGTGCGGGCCGACTCCTCGCGCCAACTCGAAGACCTGTATTTGCCGTACAAGCCCAAGAAGCGCTCTCTGGCCACGCTCGCGCGGGAGCGCGGACTCGAGACCCTGGCCCGCGAGATTCTGGCGGCCGACCCGAGTTGGACCAGCCTGGACGAGCGAGCCAAGGATTTTGTCGACCCCGACCGCAAGGTCCTCTCGGCGGCCGACGCGCTGCTGGGGGCAGGCCACATTTTGGCCGAGCAGTTCAGCGAGCGGGTCGATTTTCGCCAGCGGCTGCGCGGGGTGCTGGAGCGGACCGGTTTTCTGATCAGTACCCGCGCCGAGAGCGACGCGAAATCGGCCGACGGCAAGAATCCAGCGCGAAGCGCGGCGAGTGGCACGGTTGAGCCCCCCCCGGCTCGCGTCCGCTCCGAGGAAAGCGCCGAAGTGGCTGAGGAACCGGCCGACGAACCGGCCGACGAGCCGGTTTCGCCCGAGGCGGAATCGCTCGAAGTCGACGAGGTCGAAGTGGATTCGGCCGAGCACGCGGCGGCGGACGAACTCGCCGAGAGCGCGACGGAAGAATTCGTCGGCGCCGGCGACGCAGACCAGTCGCCCGACGGGGAGCCTGCCGAGCAGCCCGGGGATCCTGCCGAGCAGCCGGGAGAGCCTGCCCCTGCCGAGGCAAGCGGTGCCGCCGACGAGGCAGCGTCGACGAGCCTAGAGGTTGCCGCGGATTCGGCCGCTGAACCGGCCGAGGCCGTCGCCGTGGCCGAAGCCGCCCCGGGCGAGACAGCCCCCAGCGAGGGTTCGCCGCGGGACGCGGCTCGGCCCGCCCCCGCCGCGGCTCGCTCCACGGGGCCCGGTAAAAGGGCGGCCGAAGGCGGAGGGCTGTCGATTGAACAGCGCAAACAGCAGGAGCTGGAGCAGCGGTTCCAGGATTTCTTCAATTACCGCGAATCGCTGACCCGAATTCCGCCCCACCGCGTGTTGGCGATCAACCGGGGCGAGCGAGCCCGGGTGCTCCGGGTTAAGGTGGAAGTGGATCAGGCTGCCTGCGAGAAGGCGATCGATGAATTGCTGGTAACGACCGATCACCCGCACGCCGACTTTATCCGTGGCTGTGCCCGCGACACCCTGACCCGGCTGGTGCTTCCCAGCCTGGAGCGCGAGCTGCGGCGCGAGCTGACCGACAAATCGGAAAGCCACGCGGTCGAGGTCTTTGCCCGCAACCTGCGCCACCTGCTTTTGCAGCCGCCGGTGCGGGGCAAGCGTGTGCTGGCCATCGACCCGGGCTTTCGCAGCGGCTGCAAGCTGGCGATGCTCGACGAGTTCGGCAACGTGATGGACCACGGTGTCATGCACATCGTGGGCAAACAAGAGCGCCGCGCGGCGGGGCGTGCCAAGCTGGTCGAGCTAGTGGCCAAACACCATCCGCAGGTGATTGTGATCGGCAATGGCACCGCCTGCCGGCAAACCGAAGAACTCGTGGCCGACCTGATCACCACCGAGTGGCAAGATCAGGGCATGGCCTACGTGATCGTCAACGAAGCCGGGGCAAGCGTTTACTCGGCCAGCCGCCTGGGGCGGGAAGAACTGCCCGGTTACGACGCCACGCTACGAGGCACGGTTTCCATCGGCCGCCGCTTGCAAGATCCGCTCAGCGAATTGGTGAAGATTGACCCGCCCTCGATTGGGGTCGGTTTATACCAGCACGATGTCAAAGCCAAGCACCTGCGCGATTCGCTCGACGCGGTGATCGAATCGTGCGTGAACTTCGTGGGGGTCGATGTCAACACGGCCAGCCCCTCGCTGTTGCGATACGTGTCGGGGCTCAATCAACTTACCGCCCGGCGGGTGTACGACCATCGTGTCGAGCACGGGCCGTTCCGCAACCGCAATCAGTTGAAGGATGTCCCCGGCCTGGGGGATGCGGGGTTCACGCAGGCGGCCGGCTTCCTCAAGATCGTCGACGGCGAGACGCCGCTCGACGCCAGTTGGATCCACCCGGAAAGCTACCAGGCGACCGCGCAATTGCTCGAGAAAGTCGGTTTCCAGATTGCCGATCTCTCGGACAAAGAGCGCCGTACGCAACTGGCCGACCAATTGGCCGCGATCGACTGCGCCGCCCTGGCCGCCGAGCTGCAGGTGGGCGAGCTGACGCTGCGCGACATTGTCAGCCAACTGGTGCGGCCGGGCCGCGACCCGCGCGAGGATCTGCCGCCGCCCATCTTCAAGCGCGGCGTGCTCAAGCTGGAAGATCTATCGATCGGCATGGAGCTCACCGGCACCGTGCTCAACGTGGTCGATTTCGGGGCCTTTGTGGATATTGGGCTGAACGACAGCGGTTTGGTGCATATTAGCCAAATGGCCGATCGGTTTGTGCAGAACCCGCACGAGGTGGCCGCGGTCGGCGACATTGTCAAGGTTTGGGTCCTGTCGATCGACAAGAATCGCCGCCGGGTTTCGCTGACCATGATCGACCCGGTCGAGCGGCAGGCCGCCGAAGAGCGCCGCAAGCAACAGGAAGAGCAGCGCCGGCAACAGCACGAGCGGCGCCAGGCTCGGGCAGCGCGTCCGCCCCGCCCGGCAGCTCCGGCCCAGGCGAGCCGGCCCGTTGCGGCGGCTTCGCGCCCCGCTCCGACGGCTCCGCCGCAACGTCGTCGGGGCAAGCCTCCGGCCGAGGTCAAGCTGACCAAAGAGATGGAGCAAGGCAAAGCCTATCTGAACAGCTTTGGCCAGTTGAAGAAGCTGCTCGAAATTCGCGAGCAGAAAGACAAGGACGACGAGTAGTTGGCCGCCGCGCGATGTCTGGCGCAGCTCAGACGTCGGCCACGGTTTCGACCGTGGTTTCGACCGTGGGGCCCACCGTCGCCTCGCCTGCACCCTGGGCCGAATACTGAACTGCGGCACCGGAGCCGCGCAGGGCGGGGCGCAGCAATATCCAGGCCGTGGGGGCCACCACCAGCGCCGTGCCGAGGAGGCTGTCGGCCGTGAACTGGCGATGCCAGAAGATCACGTCGAGCAGCATCCCGAAGCCCACTTGCGTCAGCCCCACCACGGAAACCTTGGCTGGCGCGCCGGCACCGAAAGCCTTGGTCAGCATCAATTGGCCCACCGTGGCCGATGCCCCCAGCCCGATCAACATGACCCAGGTGGGCCACGCGGCGAGGGTATGCCAGGCGATTCCGCCGGGCATACCGGGCAGGCGCCCCCAGGCGACCATCAGCACCAGGCAGCAAAGAAAACCGACGATGGAAAAGTGGACCACAATCGCCCGCGGATCGATGGCGTGCAGACGGTGCAGCCCGATCATCGCCACGGCGGTCGAGAAGGCGCCGCCCAAGGCGGCCCAGGTCGCCAGGTTTCCGGCGGCCAACTGAGGTTGCTGCAGAATGATTACGCCGACGACCCCCACGGCTACCGAAGCCCAGACATCCCAGCGTGGCAACACCTTCAACAGCGGCCAGGAGAGCACCGCCACCCAGATCGGAAAGGTATTGGAAAGCGTGAGCACGTCGGCGACGGGAAGGTGGGTGAGCGCGTAGAAATTGCAGACCAGGCTCACGCAGCCGGCGAGGCTGCGCATCCAGAGCAGCCGCGGTCGAAAAAAAACGAGCTGGGCGCCCCCGGCCCGGGCCAGCCATACGGCAAACACCACCGCCAAGCCGGTGCGGACCGCAGCCAAAACGAGCCAATCGCAGCCGCGCAGGGCATAGGTGAACCCGCCCATGCAGGCGAATGCCAGCGACCCCAGCAGCATCCACAGATAGGGCAACAAGGCGGGCGAAATCCTGGCGGGTTGGTGCGCTCGAACGCGCCGAGCGCTCGCCCGGCGCACAGGCCGAACCGCCGCCTGGGACCTGGCGGAGCGTGGGCGGGGGGGTGCGGCCGGTTGCCTGGCGGGCGGTGTCGCGACCAAGGAATTGTCTTCGACAGTCATAACTCTCCCAGGCCGCCTGCTAAGATAAAGGATCGACCGGCTCGCGAGCTCACTCGACCCCGATCGAGGGGGATCGCCGGGGGAACGCCGGTCCCCAGATTACGACACCCAGCCGGCCCTGCGCGGTTCGCCCGCCAACTGGGATTTGGCGACCCGGAGTTCGCGTCTCTTGCCGCCCGATGGTTCCCAGCGTTTCGTCGCCCGATTGCCCCTGCCTCGGGCCCTGGGGCTGCTCATGCTGCCCATGGCGGTCGTCCAGGGGGTGTTTTTCGTGTTGGCGCCGCTTGATGCCCCTTGGCGGGCGGCCGGGCTGGCCCTCTCGGGGCTCGCCTGCCTGTTGGCCGGATGGCTGGTTTGGCGCCCCTCGAAGCTGGCGGCCTGGCTGCTCTTGGCCGGTCTTGCCGGCAGCGCCTCGCTGTATTTCACGGGGCAATACCGGATTCACGTGGGGCGGGCCCTGCTGGCCGTGGAATCGTTGACTCTGCTGGGTTACCTGGCTCCGGCGGTGCTGATCGCCCTGCGCGGTCTGGGAATTTCGGCGGCCCGGGCCTGGTTGCTGGTGGTCAGCCTGCTCATTCCCATCGGCGCCTGGAGTTGCTTGAGAATCGTTCCGCTTGCGGCGGCACCGCCTCGTTGGCCCTACTGGCGCTACGAATCGGGCAGCGCTCAGCTCGATCGGCTGCGGGGCTACGTGGTTTCGCCCGGTGCGCTGGCGCGGACCTATTACCCGGACAATCCGCGCGGCTATTTCGAAGATGCGTCGACCGATCCGTTGGCTCAGCGAAGGCTCGGCCCGTTGCAGTTCCGTTCGCTCCGCGAAGGGGCGGGCCGGCTGGTGCCCGCGGGTGAGGGTTCGCGGGTGCAGCGCGTCGAGCTGGAGCAGAAGTTCGTGGACGAACCCTGGCTGGTACATCTGGCGCTGCATGAAGTGCCGCTTGAGCCGGGGCGCGAACACGTGCTTACCTTTCGCGGCCGCGCCGACCAGGAACGTGAAATCGTTTGGACCATTTATCGCGCCCTGCCGACCCACCGCGACGTGGTCCCCTGGCGCAGCGTGCCGCTCGACGACCAATGGCGCACCTTCAGCGCCCACTTCTCGGTGCCCAGCGACCCGGGCACCTGTGAACTGGTGTTCAACCTGGCCGGCGACCTGCCGCCGGTGGAAATCGACGATGTGCGGCTCGAGGCCGTGGCCGGCCAATCGCTGGCGGTGCCCCAGGTAACTCCGTTTTCCGTCGCCTATCGCTTCAATCAGGCCGGCTTTCGTGGCAACGATTACCCGGTCGAACGCCCGGCCGACACGTTTCGAATCGTCGTGCTCGGAGATTCGGTCACCTTTGGTCAGGGAGTGCACCAGGCAGACACGTTCAGTTCCCGGCTGGAGCAATCCCTGAACGCGGCCCCCGCCGGCGGTTTGGAAAACCGTCGACGATTCGAGGTGATCAACTGCGGGCTTTGCGGCTACTCGACCCGCGAGGAGCGGGCCAGTTTTGAGAGCGTAGCCCACCGCTTCGATCCCCAGTTGGTGCTGCTGGTGATGTTTTCCAACGACTATCTCGATTCGGGTCAACAGAGCGATCGGCAGCTCGACCGGCTGGTGGGTCTGGAGCAGGCCGAAGAGGCATTAGCCTCGGTGACGGGCCGGCGGTTCGAGGCCTGTTTGAGCGAGGTTCGAGCCCTCGAGGCCAGTTGCCGGAAGCAGGGTGCCCGGCTGGCGGTCGTGCTGTTTCGCTACAGCCGCTTCGACGACCTGTGGCGCCAGTTGCACGACGCCGTGGCCACGGAGCTGGCCGACGGGTCGATTCCCTGGATCGACCTGGGAGATCCGATCTTGGAGCGGTTTCGCCCCGAACACTGTTCGGTGCATACCTTTGACGGGCACCCCAACGAGCGCGTACACCGATTGGCGGCCCGGCTGATCGAACAGTTTCTGCGAGAGCGAAGCTTGTTGCCTTCCGATGAGCCCTCGGCGGCGGGGTCGTAACCGCGTTTCGCTCAGCGGCGAGGCTCTTGGACGGGGGGCCGGCCTCCGGCGGAAGCCTGCCGCGGGCCGTGTGCCGGAACCTGGGGCAAGGGTTCGTCGAGCGCCAGCGGTTCAGCCATTTCCACGCGGTGCTGCCAGCCGCGCGGGGCGCGCGGCGCGGCAAAGTCTCCCTTGAGGAACCCCAGGGGATCGTTGGTCACGATATCTTTGAATTGGTGGATCGTGCGGTCCTGGCCGTTGGGCAGGTGAATGCGGATGGCCGAGGGAAGCATCGACTCTTGATCGATAATCAGCTCGGCACGTTTGAAATTAGCCGCATCCTGGCGGTAGCGGGGAAAGGCCTCGAGCCAGATCTCGCCCGGCCGGTTGGCAGGCGGCGCCAACAGCCTGAGATAGTAGCGCTGCTTGAGTTTGGCCGCGCTGGTGCTGAATAGAAAGGGCAGCGGCCCGTCTTCAATCGCCTTGCCCTGCATTTCCGGGGGCAGCCGGCGCTCGACCAGTTCTTTCTGCTGGTGGTTGAATTCGAAGATCGCCTGCCCGTCGCAGACCCAGTACTCGGCCCACTCCTCTTCCTCGGTGGGCTTCACTCGGTACAGCGCCTGGTCGGGGTTTTTGTAGCGCAGCTCGCCCTCGGTAAAGACCTTGGTGTTAAAGACGTTGTTCTCCTCCCAGCGGAGCAGCTTGCACTTAAAGGTGCGAATGCGCTGAGCGCGCTTTTCCCATTGCCCCAGCACCTGATCGAGCGCTTGCTGCTGGGGAGGCGTGAGCCGGAACGGCTCGACCGGAGGGGGCACGTCGACCGGCGGGGTGGCGTTGGGCAGCGCCCGCGGCCCAGCGTTTTGCGCCCGGGCGGGCGACCCCGGCAGGGCAAGAAAGCTCGTCACCACGATTGCACACACCACGGCTCTCAGGTCCGCCATGACACAGCTCGGCGCCTTGCGCGGCGCCGCTCCTCGGCTTGGGCTCGATCCGTCAGTCGGTTGCTTCGCCACCCTGGGGCGGCAATGGATCCGGTTCCAGGTTCACATCCCCGCTGGCCTCGTCCGGAGCGCCAACCGGCGCTTGGGCATCTTCGGCCAGGTTCCAATCGTCGCTCGGCGAAGTTTGATCCAGGTCGAGCAACTCATCCACGCTGAATACACCGTCGTTCTGGGTCTGGGCCAACCGCACCAGGAGCAGCTTCTGTTCTCGGGCCCCGGCCTGTTTGCCGGGCGTGACGAAGTAGTGATGTCCCAGGCTGCCCGGGCGGTCGCTCCGGCCGGCCAGCACCAGGATTTCGCCGGGAGCCAGCTCGACGTCGAACATCAAGCGCTCGAAGGCCTTGCGGTCGCGCCCAGGCTCGAAATAAACCAGCCCCATTTCGGGCTGGGCCGCCAGTCGCGGGCGTGCCTGGCCGTAGTGCAACTCGGGCAACAAGTCGAGCCGCACGTTGCCGTTCGCTCGGGGCCAGGCGCGGAGCATGAAGCAGCATTCGGCGTCGGTGTAATCGCGGCCTTCGAGCGAACCGCCGGCGTCGATCTCGAACACCGGCAATCGCGGATACGGGCCGGCGGCCACGACTTCGACTCGCTTGGCCGGGCGCGCCTGGACGTGGCGCGTGGTGATTGTGGACTCAGTGTCGAAATTGATCACCGCCGCCTCGGAACTCGGGGAGGGGGCCGGCTGCTTGGCCAGCTCCTTTTCCAGCGAGCGGGGCAAGTAGCCCGAGAGCACTCCGGCCCGCATCCCCTGCTCTTCCAGGCTCCGGCGAACCGCAAGCGGCAGCTTCTGCTCGTCCACCTCGGTCCAAAGCTCTTGATCCAGATCGGCCCGGCCGAGTGGGAATCGCACAAACGTCAGCTCGAGAACCACGCTGTCGGGCAACATGGTCACGGGCGCCAGCGGAGACCGCTCGCCGCGCGGACTCTGGGCGCAGCCGCACAACGCGGCCAATAGCAGCAAACCCAAAGCTCGACCGATCCGGTGATTTGGCAACACGGCTGCCGATCGTTTCTCGGAAACGCTCCGGCCCCACGGCGCGGAGGTGGCCCTCGACGAAAATCGGCCAGAGGCTAGGGGCTATGCCCCGCCGTGTCAACGCCGAGCGCCGTTGCCCGGAGGTATGCCAGCAATGCTAGCGGTGGCAGGGGCCGCCGCCGGCGGGGGCAAAAGCGATTCGGCCTCACCCGGGGCCAGCGGAATCAGCCGCGGCGGTGGAATTCGCAGCCCGTAGACCGCGCCGTGCCTGCGACGCAGTTCCCCAAAGTCGAGGTGGAGGAATTCGTAGCAATCGGGGGGTGGCCCGGTGCGTAGCCAATCTTCGACCAGGCCGCGCATGGTGTCGTCGTACTGGCGCTGGGAAGGGCTATGGGCAAAGCACCTCCCAGGGTGGCGGCGCAGGTCTCCGTCGAACGCGGGGCTGATATGCCACAGTTCGTGGAAGACCGTGGTTAGCTTCTCGCCCAGCGGCTGATCGAGAAACCGGGGCAGGTAGAATCGAAGCAGGTAAAGAAACTCGCGCCCCTCGGCCGTGAACAGCCGCTGAATGGTCCAATCGCGCCCCCGGCGGCGCTGCACCAGGCTGCCGTCGACAAACCTCAGCGGCGTGAGCGTGGCCTGAATGCCGTGTAATACCGGTTTGCGCGCCTGGACGAAGCCGATGGCCACGGCGTCGAGGTTCACATGGGCCAGGGCCGGGGTGCGGTCGACGACCGCGCCCGCGAGCTGGCGAAAGCACTGGGTAATATCCAGCCCGGCGCGGGGCACAGCGGCCTCGCGAATCACTCGCCGCCAGGCAGGGCGACCCTCCATGAGCGCCTCGGTGCCCTCAAGACCACGAAGCCCGCCGCGTCATCGGCCGGTCGACGATGGCCGCGGGACGACTAGCCGCCGCTCGGCGCCGACGAGCCCTCGAAAGCGGGCGCGGCCGCCTTGGTGGTGACCCGGTCGCGAACGCCCGTGAATTCCAAAATGGCCCGCGTGCCCGCATCGCCCAGGCGGGGCTTGGCCAGCCGCAAGATTCGGGTATAGCCGCCGGGCCGATCGGCGAACCGCGGGGCGACGGTCTCGAACAGCACCTTCACCGCCTGCTTGTCGCCCAGCAGCACTAGCACCCGTCGCCGGGCAGCCACGGCCGGAGCCTGGGCCGCGGCCCATTGCCTCCAGCGTGGACTCTCGCGCCAGGCCTTCCAGGCCTCGGTGCCACGCTTGGCGTCGGTTCCGAATTGCCGGGCCGCCTCTTCGGCGGGCAGAGCCCGCCGGGCAATGGTGATGCATTTCTCGACCCGGGGCCGAACCTCCTTGGCCTTGGCCAGGGTGGTAATGATGCGACCTTTGACCTTGGGCGAGTTGGGCGCGGTATCGTCGTCCAGCTCGGTCAGGAACAGGGCCGAAGCCAGATTCCGCAGCAGGGCCCGTTGATGGCTGGGGCAGCGTCCCAGCACGCGTCCGCGTTTGCGATGTCGCATGATAACTACCGCTGACTGAAAGGTTCGTAATTTCCGGGCCGAGGCGAACGGCTCGATCTCTGACCCTGGGCCAGAGCAGAACAGCTAGCCAAACCTTAGAACACCGAGGGGGCAAGCACCCGCATGCCCAGCCGCAGCCCCATTTCGGACAGTTTTTCTTTCACTTCGTTGAGCGTGGTCTCGCCGAAATTGCGGACGTCGAGCAATTGATCTTCGCTGCGCGAGACCAGCTCGCGGACCGTGTTGATGGCTTCCGATTCCAGGCAGTTCATGGCGCGGACCGAAAGGTTGAGCTCGGCCAGGCTCATATTCAGCTTGGTCTCGAGGGCCATGTCGGAACCGAAGCCGCCGGCCCGGGCCTCGGCGTGAATGGCGTTGCCCAGTTCGTTGTACTGCACGAACGGGTTGAGGTGCTTGCGAAGAATCTTGGCGGCCTCGACCAGGGCCATTTCCGGGTGAATGGTGCCGTTGGTCCAGATTTCCAGGGTGAGCTTGTCGTAGTTGGTTTTCTGACCGACGCGGGTTTCTTCAATCTCGTAGCGAACCCGTTCCACGGGGCTGAACACGGCGTCGATGGGAATGATGCCGATTTCCTGCACGTTGGGGCTGTGCTCGGTGGCGGGCACGTAGCCACGGCCGTTTTCCACAACCATTTCGACCACGAACGGCACATCGGTGGTGAGCGTGGCGATGACGTGGTCGCGGTTAATCACCTCCACGGCCTCGTCGGCTTGCACGTCGGCGCCGGTCACCACCCCCTTGGTGTTCTTTTCGATGCGGACCACCTTGGTCGACTCGCTGTGGTTTTTCACCACCAGCGACTTGATGTTGAGAATGATATCGGTCACGTCCTCCACCACGCCCGGCAGGGTGGTGAACTCGTGCTGAGCACCGTGAATGCGCACCTGGGTGACCGAGCTGCCCTCCAAGCTGGAGAGCAGAATGCGCCGCAGGCTGTTGCCGACGGTGGTGCCGAAACCGCGCTCGAATGGCTCGGCAATGAATTTGCCGTACGTACCGGTCAGGGTCGCCTTGTCACAGGTAACAAAGCTGGGAAGCTCAAGACCGCGCCAACGAACTCGCATGGGTCGCCTCCGTCATTGCCGCGGGGCCTGAGTAAAGCCACCGCGATGTGAGCACCAATTGCCCGAGCACCTCGACGGGCGGGGCCCGACCTCCAAACGGGTTGGAGCGCGACCGCCGCCTCTGCCGGGCTTACTTCGAGCACAATTCCACGATCAGTTGCACTTGGACCGGGATCGAAATATCGCCCGCCTCGGGCAGCCGCGAGACCCGACCCTCGGGCAGCCCCTCTTTGACCAGCGTCAGAAACTCGGGCACTTGCCGGCTGTCGTCTTCCAGGTTGGCCTGCACCGCCTGCAGGCTCTTGGTTCGATTCTTCACGCGAATGACATCGCCCGCCCGGAGCAAATAGCTGGGCCGATCCACCCGGCGGCCATTGACCGTAATGTGGCCATGCACCACCAGCTGGCGGGCCTGAGCGCGGCTGACACCGAACCCGAGCCGATGGACGATATTGTCCAGCCGGCGCTCCAAGAGCTGCACCAGGGCTTCCCCCGTGTTGCCTTTGGATCGGGACGCCTCGGAGAAGTAGGTGCGGAACTGGCGCTCGAGCACGCCGTAGTAGTGTTTCACCTTCTGCTTTTCGCGAAGGTGCAGCCCGTAATCGGTTTGCTTGGCGCGTTTTGAGACGTGCATTCCCGGCGGCTGCCCGCGACGCTCCACGGCGCACTTCGGCGTATCGCACCGAGTGCCTTTGAGGAACAACTTCATCCCTTCGCGGCGGCAGAGACGACAAACCGGTCCGGTGGTTCGAGCCATGGGGTTCGCTTACGCTGTCTGAAGTTCGTTGGATTGCTTAGTTGTGTTTGGGTGGCGCTGGCGACCGGGAGCCGAGCTCCTTAGACGCGGCGCTTCTTGGGGGGGCGGCAGCCGTTGTGCGGCAGCGGGGTAACGTCTTCGATCGACTTGATCGACATGCCCGCGCTTTCCAGGGCGGTAATCGCGCTTTCGCGGCCGCTGCCCGGTCCACGCACCCGGACTTCCAGATCTTTAACGCCGTATTTGGCGGCCTTCTCGGCGGCCTGCTGGGCGGCGCACTGGCCGGCAAACGGGGTGCTCTTGCGGCTTCCCTTGAATCCGCTCGTGCCGCCGCTGGCCCAGCAAAGCACGTCCCCCTTGGTGTCCGAGATGGTCACCGTGGTGTTGTTGAACGTCGCCTTGATGTGGGCGATGCCCACGGTGACATTGCGCCTAAGTTTGCGCCGCTTGCTCTTTGCCACGATCCTGCTCCACAGCGAACTCGCCAGCCGCCCTCCGGCCAGACACCGATTCGCTTCGTTGTTTGCTCCAAAAAAACGCCGCTCACCGCCCCGGCCCCGGCCAGGCGGGCGGGAGCCTTCGGACCGATTCCCTCGAACCGGGGCCGGTGCTCCGGCGAGCCCTCCCGGCAGGTTGCTCGACCCGTGAATCGGTTGGTTAGACTGTTTTCGTCCTCTTTGCCTGCTCAGCTCTCGACCGACCCGGCACCACCGGGGAGGTGTTACCTGAGATCCTTGACCCCCTTCTTGCCGGCCACGGTTTTCTTCGGACCCTTGCGAGTCCGGGCGTTGGTCCGCGTCCGCTGGCCCCGCACGGGCAGACCGCGACGATGGCGGATGCCCCGGTAGCAGCCGATGTCTTTCAGTCGGGAGATATTCTGCGCCGTCTGCCGGCGAAGCTGGCCTTCGACGGTGTAGTCTTTATCGAGCAAGGCCGCGATCCGCGCCAGCTCGTCTTCGTGCAGCTCGCGGGCCTTGGCCTGCGGGTTCACGCCCGCCTTGTGGCACAGCTCGCGCGAAACCTGCTCGCCCACTCCGTACAAGTACTGCAAGGAGATGTAGGTCGGCTTGTCATTGGGAATGTCGACACCCAACAGACGCGGCATCGTAACTGGCTCCTCAACGGCGCCCGCGGCAAGAACCGCGGAACGGTATTGTATTTGGCGCTTTGGCGGTCTTGCGACCGAGCCAGCGCCCTCGCTTCTTCGTCCGCCCCCCGCGGCAAGCACCGATCCCATTCGTGCGCGTCGGCACGGTCTCGGGTCGACCCCTAGCGCGACTGCCGAGACAATCAATGCACCGGGCAGGACTCGCCATGCACCGGGCAGGACTCGCCCGCCAACCGCGCTCGGCCAACCGGAGCTGGCGAGCCTGCTGGCCTGCCCCGCACCGGGTCCGGAGTTCGATCGGGTTTAACCCTGTCGCTGCTTATGGCGCGGATTGGTGCAAACCACGTATACCGTCCCGCGACGGCGCACGATCTTGCAGTGATCACAGATCCGGCGAACGCTGGCCCGCACTTTCATCGTCGCTACTTTCCTGGCGAGGACCCTGCTTTGGTCCGAAGCACCTTAATATAAGAATCGCGCGTCCCGGCACGCAAGGGGCCAAATCCTTGGTTTTTCCTGGTCCCCCGCGCCGCAAACCGGGGGCCAAATTCGCCCCGGGGCCAACCCCGGTCCGCCGCCCCCACCCCCCGGGCGGCCACCCAAGTACCTTTCCTACCCCGCTCTAGAGCTGGCCCTCCGGTCCGGCCGTGAGCACGATCGGCCCCTCGGACGACACCGCAATCGTGTGCTCGAAGTGGGCGCTCGGCTTTCCGTCGCGAGTAACCTGCGTCCAATGGTCTCTTAGCCCCTTGGTTTCCTTGGTTCCCATGTTGACCATCGGCTCCACCGCGATCACCAAGCCGGGCTCGAGCCGGAAATCTCCGGTACGGCGAAATCGTGGAGTGGATAAATTGGGCACTTGGGGAAGTTCGTGCATTTCCCGACCGATTCCATGGCCGACGAAGTCCTCAACCACCGAAAAGCCGGCGCTGCGGACGTAGGTTTCCATTTCACTGGCAACTTCGCTCCACCACTGCTTTTTGCCGATCAGCTCGATGGCCAAAAGCAGCACGCCATGGGTGACGTCGAGCAATCGCTGGGCTTCGGGATGGACCGTCCCCACCGGATGGGTCACCGCCGAATCGCCGCACCACCCATCGAGCTTATTGCCGGTATCGATCGAGACGATGTCCCCTTCCTTGAGCTGCCGCGGACCGGGGATGCCGTGCACCACTTCCTCGTTGATCGAGATGCAGGTGGCCGCCGGATACGGAACCTTGCCCGGCACCCCTTTGAACAGGGGAATCGCGTGGTGCTCGGCAAAGAAGCGATCGACCGCGGCATCGATTTCGCCCGTGGTCACCCCCGGGCGAACCAGTGAGCGGGCAATCTGGTGGGCCTCCCAGTTTAATAGTCCCGCCCGGCGCATCAGGGTGATTTCGCGGGGGCTTCGCAACGTCAACACGCGGCTACCTCTTGGACAATTTGCAAACGGGCGATCGCGCTCCTCGGGCCGGAACGATTGCTACGCGGGCCCGGCTCGCCGCGCGACTCGGAGCGAGCCGGAAGCCATTTCGCGGCTGCGCGGACCGGCCGGCCCGGGGCTGGGCACCGTGCAAAACCGGTGCTGAGTGCGGTTGCGACGATCGTTTACTCCTGGTTTTCGCTGCGCGACCGGGCGCTAGTGCTCGGCGGCGGGTCGGGCCGAGCGCTTGGCCATGGGCTCGGCCAGCGGCGCCGAGCCCGAGGGCAGCGCCGCTTTGATTCGCTCAAAGACTTCGTCCGTGGTTCCCTCGGCCCCGATCGCCTGCAACAGCCCCTTGCGCAGGTAGTAATCGGTCAGCGGGCGAGTTTGTTCACGATAGGCTTGCAATCGCTGATGAATGACCTCGGGCGTATCGTCGTTGCGGCGGCGACCGGCCAGGCGATCGATGAGCACGCGCTCGTCGACCTCCAAATCGAATACCACATCGAGCCGGCGGCCGGCGATTTCGAGAGTGCGGTCTAACGAGACTGCCTGGCTTTGCGTTCGGGGAAAACCGTCGAACAGCCACCCTCGTCGGCAATCACTCTGAGCCAACCGTTCGGTCACCAGCTCCAGAATCAGGTCGTCGGGCACCAACTCGCCGCGCTGCAGATAGCCGGCGGCCGCCTGGCCGATCCGAGTGCCCGCGGCCACGGCCTGGCGGAGCATCTCCCCGGTCGAAAGGTGGGGAATTCCCAGATAATCGACGAGCCGCCCGGCCTGAGTGCCTTTGCCAGCTCCCGGAGGACCCAGGAACACGATTCGCATGGGGTTTCCTCCGCACAACCTGTGACCCATGGGGGCGGCCAGCCATGTCGATTCCCCGGGCCAAGCTTGGTGCGGCCGGCTAGGATTTCTCCAGCAAGCCGCGATAGTTTCGCATTACCAGGTGACTATCGATCTTCTGCACCAGGTCGAACACCACGCTCACCACGATCAGCAGCGAGGTTCCTCCGTAGAAGCTCGCCACTGAGTAGTCAATCTGTGCCATCCCCGCCACCAGCGTCGGCGCGATCGCCACGATGGAAAGGAACGCGGCCCCCACGTAGGTGATGCGAGTCATCACCTTTTCCAGGTAATCGGCGGTTCGCTTGCCGGGGCGGTAGCCGGGAATGAACGCACCGACATCTTTCAGGTTATTGGCCACGTCGCGCGGGTTGAAGCTGATGGCGGTCCAGAAATAGCAGAAGAAGAAAATCAGCGCGACGTAGACCACGTTGTACACAAAGGCGGTTTCGCCCTGGTCGAATGCGTCGGCCAGCACCCGGGCCACGCTGCTTTCCGGAAACCGGTCGCGGATCCAGTTGAACATGACCGAGGGGAACATCAGGAGCGAGCTGGCGAAGATGATCGGCATGACGTTGGCCTGGTTCAGCTTCAGCGGCAGCCATTGCCGGCCCCCCCCGAACACCCTTCGCCCGCGAACGTGCTTGGCGCTTTGGGTGGGAATGCGCCGCTGGCCCTGCTGAATCAGCACCACGCCGGCCACGATTCCCACGAACAACACGGCCAGCACCAACAGCTTCTCGACCCCCATTTCACCGGGACCGCCGCCGAGGGTGAGCCCCTCCTTGAACATGGGGCCGAACAATTCCGCGCCGGCCGAGGGGAGCCGGGTGAGAATGCCGGCCATGATCAACAGGCTGATGCCGTTGCCGATGCCATACTCGTCGATCTGTTCGCCAAGCCACATCAGAAACGTGGTACCCGCGGTCATGATGATGACCGTGGCGATATGCCAGGAGAATGGCAGCGCACCGTCGGCGTTGAGAAACTCTTCATGCACCAATTTGCTGGCAACGAGCCAACTAACGTAGAACCAGCTTTGACCCAGGCACAACACCACGGTTGCGTAACGGGTGTACTCGTTGATTTTTTTGCGGCCCGATTCGCCTTCCTTCTGCAATTTCTCCAGCGGCTCCCAAACACTGGCCAGAAGCTGGAAAATAATCGAGGCCGAGATATAGGGCATGATTCCCAGGCCGAAGATCGTGGCCTGCGAGAGCGAGCTGGCGGTAAACACCGCCACCTGCTGCATGGCCTGGCCGATGCCGCCGCCGGAGTCCTGGCCGAAGAAGGCGGTCATCTGCTGCTGATCGACGATCGGCAGCGTGATCCACCAACCGAGACGAAAAATGGCCAACAGACCCAGCGTGAGCAGGATCTTCCTGCGGAGCTCAGGGATGGCAAAAATGATGCGAATCTTTTCCCACATCGGCTCCGCTCCATCTGTCTGTCGGTGCCGACCGCGCCGCGAAGGCCGGACCTGACACCGTTGTAAGCCTTCCGTGTGATATGCTAACCATCCTGCGGGGCACGCGCCGAGTCGGAAACTCGGCCAGTTTCCCGATTCGCGAGCCCGCCTGGGCTATCTGGCCGACGGCTTCCTGGATGGCAGGCGCCCCGGACCACGGCTATTTCGACTTGGCGCGCTTCTGGGCCTTCTCCTGCCGGGCTCGCTTGGCCGTGCCCTGCTTGTTGCGGGGCACCGGTTTGGGGCCGGGCAGCTCGATGATTTGGCTGCCCGAGGCCTCGATCTTGGTCCGAGCCGTGGCGCTGAACTGATGCGCCGAGATCTTCAGCTTCTTGGTAAGCTGGCCGTCGCCCAGAATCTTGACCTGGTCGAACTTGGGGGGTACCAGGTTCTTGGCCCGTAGCGAGGCGGGGTTCACCTCGTCGCCGGTCTGGAAAGCCGTTTCGAGCTGGCCCACATTGACCGGCACCACGAGCAGCGCGAACTGGTTGTGGAAGCCCCGCTTGGGCATGCGGCGGGCGAGGGGGAACTGCCCGCCTTCGAACGCGGGGTGGGTTGACCAGCCGGCCAACTGCCCCTGCCCCTTGTGCCCCCGGCCCGAGGTCTTGCCGTGGCCCGAGCCCGGTCCGCGTCCGATGCGCTTGCGCTTGCGGACACCTTGGATGCCTTGGTTTACGTCGTGGAGCTTCATGTGAGCGATACTCCTCGCAACCGCTCGGTGTCCTGCCAGGAGCGGAGTTGCCTGAGGGCTTCCAGGGTGGCCTTGACCGTGTTGACCGGGTTGGTCGAGCCGAAGCTCTTGGTGAGAATGTCGTGAATGCCGGCCGCCTCGCAAACGGCCCGCACGCTCGATCCCGCCTTGACGCCCGTACCGGGGCTGGCCGGCAGCAGGACGACCCGCGAGGTACCGAACTTGGCTTGAACCCGGTGGGGAATGGTGGAACCGACCATGGGAACGGTGAACATGCTTCGTGAGCCGTCCTTGATCGCCTTCTCCACGCTGGGGGGCACTTCGTTGGCCTTGCCGTAACCCCAGCCGACGCGGCCACGGCCATCGCCAACCACCACCATGGCGGCGAAGCTGAAGCGGCGACCCCCTTTGACCACGGCGGCGCAGCGCTTGATCTTCACCACCTTGTCGATCAGTTCTCCGCGATTCGATTCGGCTGCCACGGACAGGTTCTCCTCAGACACAGCCCGCCCGCCGTCCCGCGGGGGTCGGCTGGGCGTGCGTTGGCGGAAAATCGGTTTTTCTCGGGTCGTTCATCACAAGGGCAACGGGCTAGCCCAGGGGGCACGGAGCGCCACAGGCTGGCCTGCTTAAAACACGAGGCCGGCTTCCCGGGCACCCTTGGCCAGGGCGGCCACGCGGCCGTGGAACTTGTATTCACGGCGATCGAAACATACTTGCTTGACGCCGGCGGCCAGGGCCCGCTCGGCCAGTTTCTTGCCGACCTGCTCGGCGGCCTGACAGTTGCCTCCGTAACTCAGATCGCCGCGCAGATCTTTGTCGCGGCTGCTCGCCGACGCCAGGGTACGGCCGGCATCGTCGTCGATGACCTGCGCATACACATGCTGGTGGCTGCGAAACACGCACAGGCGGGGTCGCTCGGCAGTGCCCTTGAGACGCTTGCGCACCCGGTAGCGACGTCGCTGGCGTTGGCGCCCAATGGTCTTTTCGTGATTCACGCTCGACACTCCCTCGCACCACCCCGCGGGGCGGTCGACCCTTTCAAATTCCCGCGCGGCCCGGCCAGGTCCCATGACCCGGGCACCGTGAACCGAACCCTGGGGGTCCGGAGCCGTGCTGCCTGATTCACCGCGTTACTTGACGACTGCCGTTACTTGACGACTGCCTTGCCCGCCTTGCGCCGCACCACCTCGCCCTCGTACCGCACTCCCTTGCCCTTGTAGGGCTCGGGCTTGCGCGAGCTGCGCACGTCTGCGGCAAACTGGCCCACCAGTTGTTTGTCGATGCCTTTGATGGAAACGTGAGTTTGATCCGGACAGGTCACCGTCAACCCGGCCGGAATCGGCAGGTGTACCTCGTTGGCGAAACCGACGCGCAACTGCAGTTCCCCTTTTTGCACCGCGGCCAGGTAACCCACGCCGACAATTTCGAGTTTGCGCTCGTACCCCTTGGTCACCCCCCCCACCATGTTGGCGATCAGTGCCCGCGTAAGCCCGTGCAGGGCCCGCGATTGGCGCTCTTCGTCCTGGCGAGCCACGACGATTTCACGTCCCGCCTCGTCGATGGTGACGGACACTTCGGGACGGAACTCGAAGGAGAGCTTGCCCAGGGGCCCCTCGATCGAAATCTGCCGTCCGGAGAGCGCCGCCTTGACTCCGCTGGGGAGCGTTACCGGCTTTTTTCCAATCCGCGACATGGGTCACACTCTTCTTTTCGCTTTGTCGGGAGTTTGCTTTCCAGCGGCCCGCGGCGGGGCCGATGGGGCACCCCTACCACAGCTCGCAAAGCACTTCGCCACCCAGATTCCGCTGCCGCGCCTCGCGGTCGCTGACCACGCCGCTCGAGGTGCTGATGATCGAAATACCCTGGCCGTTGAGCACGGGCCGCAACTCGCGGGCGCCGCTGTAAACGCGGCGACCCGGCTTGCTGACCCGCTTGATATGCCGGATCACGCGTTCGCCGTTGGGGCCGTATTTCAGCACCAGCCGCAATTGATTGGCCGGCTGGGAATGGACTTCCTCCCATTCCCAGATATAGCCCTCACGCTTGAGCACATCGGCCACGCCGCGTTTGACCTTGGAGACGGGCATCTCCACGACGGGGCGTTCGACGCGCACTGCGTTGCGCAGCCGGGTCAGCATGTCGGAAATCGGATCGGTCATCATAATTGGGCGGATCCCCTTACCAGCTCGCCTTCTTCACGCCGGGAATCAAACCTTCGTTCGCCAGTTTCTTGAAACAGAGGCGGCAGATGCCGAACTTCCGGTAGACGGCCCGGGGACGTCCACACAGCTTGCAGCGACTCATGCGCCGCGAGGAAAACTTCGGCTTCCGGAGGGCACTGGCGATCTTCGACTTGCTAGCCATGCGCTTGCCTGTCTTGGTTCTTCGGTTCGCTCGCCACGCCCAGGGCGCGGCGAGTAGTGGTTATCGTTTCCGGCCGCCGGCTTCCACGGCGTCGCTGCGGAAGGGAATGCCCAACAACTTGAGCAGTTCCCGCGATTCGTCGTTGCTGCTGCCCGAAATCACGATCGATACATTCATACCCTGGGTACGGGTGTACTTGTCGGGATTCAGCTCTGGAAACACCAACTGCTCGCTCAGGCCCAGGCTGTAGTTCCCCTGGCCGTCGAACCCGTCGGGGCTCAGGCCGCGAAAGTCGCGCACGCGGGGCAGGGCCAGCGAAATCAGCCGGTCCAGGAACTCCCACATCCGGTCGCCTCGCAGGGTCACCTTGCAGCCAATGCCCACTCCCTCGCGGAGCTTGAACCCGGCGATCGACTGCCGGGCGACGGTCGCCACGGCCTTTTGCCCCGCCAATTGGGTCAGCGCGCCCAGCGCTTCCTCCAAGTGCTTCTTTTCGACCATCGCCGAGCCGACGCCCATGTTCACCACGATCTTCTGCAGCCGGGGCAGCGAGAGCCGATTCGATCGCCCGAACTGCTTGGCCAGAGCGGGCAGAATCTCTTGCTGGTAGCGTACCCGCAGCCGTGGCGGCACCGCCTCGACGGCGGGTGCCTCGGCCTCGGCCTTCTTGGACCCCTTGGGCGGGGCTGTTTTCGATTGCTTGGCACCGACCACGCTGACTACCTCCTCGACAGGCGCACACCCGGTAACAACGATCCGCTCGGGGTTACGACGCGCCGGCCGACTTCTTCTTTCGCGACGGAGACAACTGGCCAATTCCCTTGCCGCACTTTTTGCAATACCGCTCTTTACTGCCATCGGGCAGGCGCCGAGACCCGGTGCGAGTGGCGGCACCACAGGCCGGGCAAACCAAGAGCACATTCGACAGGGGAATCGGCATCTCCTTGGAAAGCCGGCCCCCCTGAGGGTTCTTTTGGCTGCGGCGCACGTGCTTGTACACCCGGTTCACACCCTCGACCACCAGCTTGCCGGCGGCACGGTCCACCTTGAGGACCTTGCCCGTGGCCGAGCGGTCGTCGCCGGTGAGCACTTTCACCTGATCGTCCACGCGAATGTGCATCAGACCACCTCACTGGCCAGGCTGACGATCTTCATGAAGTTCCGCTCGCGCAATTCGCGGGCAACGGCGCCAAAAATGCGAGTTCCCCGCGGATTTTTGTCGTTGTCGATCAACACCAGGGCATTGGTGTCGAACCGCACGTAGCTGCCGTCGGTGCGGCGGGTCGGCTTCTTACAGCGAACGACCACCCCCTTGACGACAGCCCCCTTTTTCACTTCGCTCCCCGCGATCACGCTCTTGACGCTGCACACCACGATATCGCCCAGGCCGGCGTATCGGCGGCGGCTGCCACCCAGCACCTTGACGCACATGACTTCCTTGGCGCCGGTGTTGTCGGCTACTTGCAGCCGTGTTTGCATTTGAATCATGGTTCACCCGTCGCTCGGCTCTCGGTCGTTTGTTCGTTGGGGGGCGGGCGGTGCTTCCGCCAGCCCGGGGGACTTGGTTCAGGCCGGGCTCGCTTCGCCGGGGGCCTGGCCCGCCGCCCGCTCGGCCGCTTCCACCTCGGCGGCTGCTCGCATCGCCGCTATATCCACCGCCTGGCTCTTGCTGACCACGCGAACCAGCTCCCAGCACTTGGTCCGCGAGCGCGGGCGCGATTCGACAATCTCGACCGTATCGCCCAGGTGCGACTGGTTCTCTTCGTCGTGCACATGGCAAACGGTTTTGCGGTGGATGATCTTGCCGTACTTGCGGTGCCGCACCGCGCGGGGAATCTCGACCCGCCGGGTCTTCTGCATCCGGTCGCTCGTGACGACTCCGACTAGCACGTTTCGAGGCATAACTGGCAGTTCCTCAACTGGGGGCTCGCTGGGGGGTGCGGCCGGGCTGGCCGATTGCTCAGGCCCGGGCGGTCGCAGCCTGGCTCCGCTGGTGCTGAATGGTTTTGACCCGGGCGATCAGCCGGCGCAGTTCGCGCCGTTCGCTGGTCCCCCCGACCTTCTCCGTCTGGGAACGAACCCGCAGGCGGAACAAGTTCTCGGCGGCCTCTTTGCGGGTGAGCTCCAACTGCTCGTCGCTCATCTCACGCAGTTCTTTGGCTTTGTTCATGGCTCAACCTACATCGCGCGGCGTTTGACGAACCGGACCCGGAGCGGCATCTTGTGGGCGAGCCGCTGAAAGCAGAGCCGGGCCGCCTCTTCGGTGACCCCGCCAATCTCGAACAGGATGGTGCCCGGACGTACGACGGCGGCCCAAAACTCCGGCTCTCCCTTGCCTTTGCCCATTCGCGTTTCCAGCGGAATCGAGGTAATGGGTTTATGGGGAAACACGCGGATGTAAAGCCGCCCCTCGCTGCGCATGTACTGCGCAGCGGCGATGCGCCCGGCTTCGATCGTGGCGGCGGGGAGCCATCCCCCCTGCATGCTCTGCAGGGCGAAATCCCCGAACACCACGCGATTGCCGCGAGTGGCGTTACCTTTTATACGTCCTCTTTGGCTTTTTCGGTGCTTGACCCGCTTGGGCATCAGCGCCATGGGAGGACTCCTCGTCTTCCAGATACATGCCTTGGTTAATCCACACCTGAATCCCGATATGACCCTGGGGGGTCATGGCTTCGTAAAAGCCGTAGTCGATCATGGCTCGCAGGGTCGACAGCGGCATCGAGCCCGCAATCTGCTTCTCGCAGCGCGACATTTCCGCGCCCCCCAGCCGGCCCGAAAGCTGCACCTTGATCCCCTTGGCCCCCGCCTCCATCGACTGCTCGATGGCCCGCTTCATCGTGCGGCGGAAACTGGCCCGCTTGGATAGCTGTTCGCCAATCTCCTCGGCGACAAGCTGGGCCTGAATCTCGGGCCGCTGCACTTCCTCGATCTTGATGTTTACTCGCCGACCAATCAGCCCCTGAAGTTCGTCCTGCAGCCGCTCGACCTCTTGCCCCTTGCGGCCGATGATCACCCCCGGACGGGCCGTGAATAGGACCACCTTTACTTCATCGCGTGTTCGCTCGATCTCCACCTTGGGAATACTGGCGTGCCGGTACTTGCCCTTGATGAACTTGCGCACCTTCTGGTCTTCGACCAGCAGCTCCGAGAATTCCTGCTTCGAGGCAAACCAGCGGCTCTTCCAGCCGGTCATGATTCCGGTGCGAAACGCCGTGGGGTGGACTTTCTGTCCCATGAGGATGTCTCTGCTGAGCGTGTCAGGGTTTTGAGTTCGTCGCGCCCTTAGGCACCCGGATCGTCGAGCGATACCGAAATGTGGGCCATCCGCCGTTTGATCTGGAACGCCATGCCCCGTGCCCGCGGACGAATCCGCTTGAACATCGGGCCGCCATCGACCCGGGCATCGGTCACAATCAAACTGGTCACGTGAGCCGCGCGGCGATCCTCGGCATTGCCCAAGGCGCTTTGCAGCACCTTTTCCAGTAGCCGAGCACCTCGCTGCGGTTGATACTTCAGAATCTCGAGCGCCTCGTCGGCGTGCTTGCCGCGAATCAAATCGGCCAGCGGCCGCACCTTGCGGGCACTGATTCGGGCAAACCGGTGAACTGCCGTGTAGGCCATCGCAACACCCTTGCGGGGGAAACCGCCCCCCTGCTTCCTACTTGCTCGGTCTGGGAAAACGCGTGGCGCCCCAAACCTCGGGGAACCTTACTTCTTACCGCCTTTGTTGCCGTGGCCGCGAAACGTACGCGTCGGCACGAACTCACCCAGCTTGTGCCCGACCATCTCTTCGGTCACGAATACCTTCTCGTGTTTCCGCCCGCTGTGGACCATGAACGTGTGACCCACGAACTCGGGCACGATCGTGCAGGCCCGGGCCCAGGTCTTGATCGGTTCCTTGACCATCCGTTCGTTGAGCCGCTCGACCTTGAGGAAGAGCTTGGCGTCGACGAAGGGGCCTTTTTTCAGTGAACGTCCCACGCTCTCACCTGTCTGTTGGGCCTGTCCGACTTGCCTCGTGTTAACTCAATCCACCGCCCGGTGCACCGTCGACCACGGCTAGGTCGACAGTTTCTGAATTCCGTATCGCCGCGAACGACGCCGACGAAGAATCGCCGCGTTCGAAGGCTTGCGCCGCTTGCGGGTGGCACCCCCCTTGGTCGGCTTGCCTGTCGGGCTTACCGGGTTGCGCCCCCCCTTGGTTCGCCCTTCACCACCGCCGTGCGGATGGTCGATGGGGTTCATCGCGGTGCCACGCACGTGCGGCCGGCGACCCAGCCACCGCTTGCGGCCCGCTTTTCCCAGCGTCACGTTCATGTGATCGGCGTTGCCGATCGCGCCGATCGTCGCCCGGCACGCGGCCGGCACGCGGCGAATCTCGCCGCTGGGCAGGTTCAACTGGGCCCAGTTCCCGTCGCGGGCCGCCAGCGTGGCACTCGAACCAGCCGAGCGGCACAATTTGCCCCCCGTACCCGGCTGCATTTCCACATTGTGCACGACCAGACCGAGCGGAATCTTGGACAACGGCAGGCAGTTTCCCACGTCGGGCGGAGCATCGGGCCCGCTCACAACCGTGGCCCCCTCCTTCAGCCCCTCGGGGGCCAGGATGTAGCGCTTCTCGCCGTCTACGTAAAACAACAGCGCTAGCCGGGCACTGCGGTTCGGATCGTACTGAATCGAATTCACCTTGGCCGGCACGCCGTCCTTGTTGCGGCGGAAGTCGACCAAGCGATACATCCGCTTATGGCCGCCTCCCCGGTGCCGAGAGGTAATTACGCCCTGGTTGTTTCGTCCACCGGTCGACCGCTTGGGGCGCAGCAGGCTTTTCTCGGGCTTGGCGCCCTTGGTCAGATCAGCGAAATCGCTGACCGACGCCCCGCGGCGGCCCGGGGTAACCGGATTGTAGCGACGTATTCCCATGACTCGTCTCACTTCCTAGGTCCGCCCGGCGAGCCCTCTTGTTGGCCCGGTGAGCGGATAGGTCAGAATCGGTTTAGAAGAAGTTGATGCGGTGCTCCGGATCGAGCTTGACGATCGCCTTCTTCCAATCGCGGGTCTGACCCATGCGAAAACGGTTCCGCCGGGCCTTGCCTTTGCGGTTTTGCGTATTGACGGCCAGCACCTTGACGTTGAACAACTCTTCCACGGCCCGCCGCACGTCGAGCTTCGTGGCCTGGGGATGCACCTCGAAGCTGTAGGCATTTTGCCTGGTCGAACGATGCATTCCCTTCTCGGTAACCAACGGGCGCAGAATCACCTGGTGCGGTTCGAGCGTCAGTCCAGGTTGCGTGATGCGTGCCATACCAGGAATCCTTCATTGCGCCTCGGTCGCGACCCTGATCGAGCCGCCCTGGCGAATTTTCCAGCCGTGTTAGCTTGCCCCGGCCGCCTCGGGCTTGGTCCCGCGCTGGGCAGCCGCCGGCCGCTGACGCAGTTGATCGAGCGCTGCCTTGGTGACCAACACACGGCTGGGCCGCAGCAACTTCCAGGCATTCAACTCGGCCGCGGGCGAAATCTCGACCTGGTCGATATTCCGCGCGCTCTTGTACACGTTTACGTCGTAGCTGGCCGTGGCCACCAGCAAGCTGCCAGGACCCAGCTTCAAGGCCTTCAAAATGCCGGCCATGGTCTTGGTTTGCGGAGCCTTGATCGCCAAGTCGTCGATCACGGTTACCTGGTCGTCGAGAATCTTCGACGCCAACGCCATCCGCGTGGCCAGCTGCAGCGCCTTGCGCGGCAGCCGATAGCCGAAGTCGCGCGGGCTCTTGGCAAACGTGTGGCCGCCTCCGCGGCGAACCGGGCTGCGCCGCGAACCGGCCCGGGCGTTGCCCGTGCCCTTTTGGCGATACATCTTCTTGGTCGACCCGGCCACCTCGGCCCGCGACTTCGATTTGAAGGTGCCTTGCCGCTGGTTGGCCTGGTACATCACCACGGCATCGTGCAATAGCTGTTTGTTGATGGTCGGCGCCAACTCGGTGGGGTCGAGCTCGTAGGCCCCCACTTCGTTTCCTCGGGCGTCGTAGACCGGCAATTTGGCCATGGCTCTCTTTGCCTTCCGCTGGTCGCGGCTTGACGGCGGGCCGGGTGGGCCGGCCGGTTCGCCGCCGGGGGGGCTAGACCTTGTTGGTTTGACGAATGATGACCATGCCGCCATTGGGCCCGGGCACCGCGCCACGGACCAGGAGCAGATTGTTCTCGCTGTCGACGCGGACCACTTTCAGGTTTCGCATCGTGCTTTGGGCGTTGCCCAGTCGGCCGGCCATGCGCCGACCTTTGACCACGTGGCCCGGGAATTGGCTGTTGCCGATCGAACCCGGCAGGCGATGCACCTTTTTCACGCCGTGGCTGGCCCGCTGGCCGCGGTAATTGTGCCGCTTCATCACGCCGGCGGTGCCGCGCCCCTTGGAAATGCCGGTCACATCGACCGCGGGCACACTCGCGAAGACATCGACCTTCAGCTCCTGGCCGACCGCGGTTTCACCGGCGGCCCCGGGCAGTTCGCGAACGAACCGCTTCGGTTCGCAGGCAGCCTTGGCAAGGGGCTCGGCTCCCGATTGAGCCGTCCGGCGGGCTCGTTTGCTGTCGAGCTTGGCCACGTGACCACGTTCGCTACGGATGGCCAATCGCCGGGGCTTGTCGAGAAAGCCCAGTTGAATGCTTTCATAACCATCGCGCTCCTTGGTCTTCACCTGGAGCACGTGGCACGGACCAGCCTCGATGACCGTAACGGGAATCACTTTCCCGGCTTCGTCAAATATTTGAGTCATCCCGACCTTGCGGCCGAGCAGTCCGATGGCCATCGTCGTTATCCCGTGGTCCGTTGCCGAACAGGTGCTCTGCGGACGGAAAAACTGGTTTCCGGCCGGGTTACCTGTTCAGCTTCCGTTGCATTGGGCTTGATTCCTCTGGCGGTGCGCCCACCGGCGCCCCGCAGGTTTCAGAGTCTTCGGGCACCTCAACCGGCCTGCTCATCACCCCGAAACGTTTGCCCGGGGCGATGCGGCCGCCGTAAGCGCGAATCTTCCGGCGGCGGTCCCAACTCACTGGCACCTGGTCTGCGTACCGGGGCTTCCGCACCGGCAACCGATCAAGCACTAGTGCCGGCTCGATGCCTTGATCTTGATGTCCACGCCGGCAGGCAAACTCAGCTTGTTCAAAGCTTCGATCGTCTTAGCCGTCGATTGAACAATGTCGATCAGTCGCTTGTGGGTCCGGATCTCGTACTGCTGGCGAGCCTTCTTGTCGACGTGCGGGCTCGACAACACCGTATACCGCTCGATTCGAGTCGGCAGCGGAATCGGCCCATGCACCTCGGAACCGGTCCGCTTGGCGGTGTCTACGATCTCCGCGGCACTCTGGTCCAGGACCGAGTGGTCATAGGCTTCCATTCGGATGCGTATGATTTCCGTCGTATGACCCGACACGAACTACCTCCCCCCGAATTCCGGGGTCAGCCGACTGGGGCCCGCACGAGCTTCTCGCCCGAGGACCATGCACCAGGACAAACCCCGCCCAAAAGCGACGAATTGTCGAATCTAAGGGTGCCGCAGCGGTGTGTCAATCGGGGTTCCCACACTATTTTTTCACCGTTTCGACTCCCCCCGTCCACTGCCCCCCCCGGCTGGCATTGGTTGACTTGCGGTCGGCGCCCCACCGAACGCCATTCCCGGGCCCGTCTCGCCGGCTCGTAGCGCCCGCCACCCGCCCCAAGGGCCATTGGCCCCGTCCGCTGGCCTGCGAGCAGTTCGCGAGCACCCCCGCGGATCGACTAGAGAAACGTTTGCAAGACTTCGTTGGGGGCCGGCCCGTAGGCGGCCGGCTCCATCGAGCAACTGGCACGCCCTTGGCTCAACCCCCGCATGGCGTTTGAGTAGCCAAACAAGTTGGCCAGCGGGGCCTGAGCCTCGATCACCGTTGTCCGCCCGCGCGATTCGGTCTGGGTGATCATGGCCCGCCGCTGCTGCAAGTCGCTGACGAAGTCGCCCACGTTTTCCTCGGGCACGGTGATTTGCAGTTTCATGATCGGCTCCAGGAGCACAATCCCGGCTTCGGAAAGCGCCTTTTGAAAGGCATCGGCCGCCGCCAGGCGGAAGGCGATTTCATTCGATTCGGTTTCGTGGGCTCGGCCGCCGGTGATGGTGAATCGCGCCTTCATCAGCGGGAACCCCAACGACCCACCGCCAGCCGCCTGCTCGCTGATCACCTCCAGTGCGGCTCGCAGGAAGTTCTCGGGAAACTCGGCGCTCACCGTGCTATCGACCGCCACGGGCCGGTCGCCTTCGAAGGGTTCGACGCGGACCGTCACTTCGGCGAAGAGCTGTTGGCCCCCTTGCTGCCGATGGCAGACTCCGGTGACCGTGGCGGGCCGCTGCACGGTCTCGCGATAACTCACTCGTGGCTTGTGCACCCGCACGTTCAGGTTGTAATCGCGCAGCAAGCGGTGCTTGATAATCTCCAGGTGCAGCTCGCCCATGCCGCTGATCAGCGTTTGGCCCGTATCCGGATTCTCCTGAGCGCGAAAGGTGGGATCCTGCCGCTTCATCATCTCCAGCACATCGCCTAGCTTCTTGCGCTCGGCCGTGGTTTCAGGCTCGATCGCCATGGCAATGACCGTTTCCGGAAACACGATCGGCTCGAGCAGAATCGGGTGCTGCGGGTCGCAAATGGTGTCGCCGGTTACACAGCTGCGCAGGCCGATCACTCCTACGATGTCGCCCACGGAAACCTGGGCTACCTGCTCGCGGCGGTCGGCTTGAATGTGCCAGAGCTGACTGACGTTTTCCTTCTTGTCCTTGCCGGGGTTGTAAACCCGGGTGCCCGATTCCAGTTCGCCGGAGTAGACCCGCACGTAGCACAGGTCGCCATGTTTATCGGCCTGGATCTTGAAGACCAGCCCGCAAAACGGCTCTTCGGCCGAGGGGCGACGGATTTCTTCCGTGGCCTTCTTCGACTTGGGATTCTGGCCGTGCACCGGGGGTACATCCGCCGGGCTGGGTAGGTACCAGGCCACCGCGTCGAGCAGCGGCTGAACGCCGATGTGGTCCAGCGCCGACCCGCACAGCACCGGAACGATCAGCCGGTGCAGCGTGGCGTCGCGAATCACTCGCCGCAGGAGCGATTCGGGCACCTCCTCCTCGGCCAGCAACAATTCGGCCAGATCGTTGGAATAGTCGAACAACGATTCGAGCAATTCGCTGCGGTAGATTTGCGCGTCGTCGCGGAGCGACTCGGGAATCTCTTGCTCGCTGACCGTTTTACCGAGAGTCCCCTCGTCGAAGGCGAGCATCTTCATCGAGATCAGGTCGATGACGCCCCGAAAGCGGTCGGCCAGGTGCGGCGGGCCGGCCCCCACCGGCAGTTGCAGCACCACGGGGTTGGCCTCGAGCCGCTTGCGAATCTGGTCCAAGGTGCCGTAAAAGTCGGCCCCTTCGCGGTCCATCTTGTTGATGAACGCCAGCCGCGGCACGCCGTACTTGTCGGCCTGCCGCCAGACCGTTTCGCTCTGGGCTTCCACCCCTTCCCGGGCACTAAATACCACGACGCCGCCGTCGAGCACCCGCAAGCTGCGTTCGACCTCGGCCGTAAAATCGACGTGGCCCGGGGTGTCGATCAGGTTGACCACCACCTCGCGCCAGGGAAAGGTGACGCAAGCGGCCTGGATGGTAATGCCCCGCTGCTGCTCCTCGGGGTCGAAGTCGGTGACGGTGGTGCCTTTGTCCACTTCGCCCATTTTGTGGGTCGCGCCGGAATAGAAGAGCATCCGCTCGGTGACGGTGGTCTTGCCGGCGTCGATGTGGGCAATGATGCCGATATTGCGCAGTTGGGCGAGTTGGCGTGCCATGACTGCTGATCTTTCGCTGCCGTTAAGTGGCAAAAGCCTCGGCCGGGCAGTGGGTTTAACCAGACTCACGGCGCCGGGCGTGCGCAAAACAAACGCCGCGGCCAGGCAACCGAGCCTGGGCAGCGGCGTAGTTTTGGTTCAGTGCTTACCAGGCGAAGTGCGCGAAGGCCTTGTTGGCATCGGCCATGCGGTGCACATTTTCCCGCTTGGTAAAGGCGGTGCCTTCCCGGTTGTAGGCGGCGACCAGCTCGTCGGCCAGTTTCTGGAAGGTGGGCCGGCCCTTCTTGTCGCGCACGGCCTGAATCAGCCAGCGAATGGCCAGCGACTGTTGCCGGTTGCGGTTCACCTGCATCGGAACCTGGTAGGCGGCACCCCCCACTCGCTTGCTACGCACCTCGACATGGGGTTTCACATTCTCGACGGCCCGAGTGAAAACATCGATCGGCTCGGCGTCTTTGACGCGCTCCCGAATCAAGCTCAGGGCATCGTAGAACACGGCCGTGGCCACGCTCTTCTTGCCGTCCCACATCAGGCAATTGATGAACTTCGAAGCCAAGTCCGATCCGTACCGCGGATCTGGCCGCAACGTTTCTCGGCTGGCAGTAATCCGACCCATGACTGCGACTGCTCCTTGACCGACTCTGGCCGGCGACCGACGCCGCGACCGCCCGGCCCATCAATGTGACTTGCAATGCCTTGGAAAGCGCCCCCCTCGGGGGGCCAGCGCCATCGCCCCGCTTCGGGCTCGCCTTAACCCTTCTTGGCCCCGTACCGGCTGCGCGATTGCTTGCGGCCGTTCACCCCCAGGGCATCGAGCGCGCCGCGAACCACCTGGTAGCGCACGCCCGGCAAATCGCGCACACGGCCCCCACGCACGAGCACGATCGAGTGCTCTTGCAGGGTGTGGCCCTCGCCCGGGATGTAAACGGTCACTTCCTTGGTGTTCGACAACCGCACGCGGCAAATCTTCCGCAGCGCCGAATTCGGCTTCTTGGGGGTCATCGTCTTGACCTGCAGGCAGACACCCCGCTTCTGCGGACAGCGATCTAGCACCGGGCTCTTGGTGCTGCGCCGCTGCGATCGCCGCGGCTTGCGCACCAATTGATTCATCGTGGGCATGGTAACTCGTTGCGAAAAACTTGCTTCGACCAACCGGCTTTCGGCCGGCCCATATTTAGGGGTTCGCGGAGAACTCCTCAGCCTATCCGACGTTCCAGGGCTGTCAAGCCGCCAAACCGCCTGCCCGGCGGCCCTGGGGCCCTGTTCACAACCCGAAATCGCCGGCCAGCCAGGTTTCCCCAGCTTGCCTGTTTCGGGTGGCGAGCGGCGAACAGCCAACGATCTACTGGTTTGCACCCCCCTCGCCGAGCAACACATCGAGACTCGCGGGAGCCTCGGGCAGGGGTTGCTGCGGAGCCCCTTCGGCCGGCGCCGTTGCCGGAGCGCCGTCCAGCAGCGGGAAGTGCCGCTCGAGCACCCGGCCCCGCTCGGCCGCCAGGGCCTCGAGCGCCTCGGGTCGAATGCGAACTTCCGATTCCTGGTAAGTCCGAAAACCGGTGCCCGCCGGAATCAGATGGCCCAAGATCACATTTTCCTTCAGGCCCACCAACCGATCGACCTTGCCGGCCAGGGCCGCCTCGGTCAGCACCTTGGTGGTTTCCTGGAAGCTGGCCGCCGAAATGAAACTGGCACTTTGCACCGAGGCCTTGGTAATGCCCAGGAGCTGGGTGCTGGCCGTGGCCGGCTTGGGCTTGGTGCCCTTGGCCGGGTCGCCCCCCAGGGCTTCGATCTGGGCGTTGGCCTGTTCCAACGCCTCTTTCGGCACGATGCTCGCCTCGGCGAACTCGCTGTCGCCGCGGTGCGAAACCTTGGCGCACTTGGACAGGTCCTGGTTCACCTTGCGGAACTCGAACTTGTCCATCAGCACACCGGGGAGCAGGCCGGTATCGCCGACCGACTCGATGCGCACCTTGCGGAGCATCGAGGCCACGATGATTTCGATGTGCTTGTCGTTGATTTCCACTCGCTGACTGCGATACACGTTCTGGATTTCGCGCACCAGGTACTGCTGCACGGCCTCTTCGCCCGAAATGCGCAGAATATCGTGCGGCACCAGCGGTCCGTCGACCAGCGCCTCGCCCGCCCGCACGAAGTCGCCGGCGTGCACCCGCAAGTGCTTGCCATGGGAAACCAGGTGCTCGCGCTCGATGCCGCTTTCGCTGCGAACGATGATGGTGCGCTTGCCGCGCCGCTTTTCGCCCAACAGCTCGACCACGCCGTCGATTTCGGCGATCACCGCCGGATCCTTCGGTTTGCGGGCCTCGAAAATCTCCGTCACCCGCGGCAGACCGCCCGTGATGTCCTGCGTACCCGAAACTTCGCGCGGGGTCTTGGCCAACAGGGTACCCGCCGAAACGCTGTCGCCCTCGGTCACTTCAATGTGAGCCCGCTCAGGCAGGTAGTAGAAGTCGAGAATCTTGCCGGTCGCGTCTTCCAGAATCACCTGCGGGTGCAGGTCGCCCTTGTGCTCCATGACCATCATGCGGGTGTTGCCCATCGTGTCGCGTTCGATACGAACGGTTTCCCCTTCGATCACGTCTTCGTAGCGGACGCGCCCGCCCACTTCGGCCAGAATCGGAATGCTGTGGGGGTCCCACTGGCAGAGCGGCTGGCCGGGCTTCACCTCCTGGTTTTCCTCGACCAACAGGTTGGCGCCGGCCGGTACTTCGTACTTCTCCAGTTCGCGTCCCTTGGGGTCCAAGATCAGCACTTCACCGTTGCGGGTGAGCACCACCTGGTTGCCTTCCTCGTTGCGAACCACCTTGAGCCGGGTGAACTGCACCACTCCTTGTTTCTTGGCCCGAATCTCGCTCTCTTCCACCGCGCGGGCGGCCGTACCGCCGATGTGGAAGGTACGCATCGTGAGCTGGGTGCCCGGCTCGCCAATGCTTTGAGCGGCGATGATGCCCACGGCCATTCCCTCTTCGACCAACGAGCCGGTCGAAAGATCCATGCCGTAACAGCAGCGGCAAATGCCCAGGGGCGCTTCGCAGGTCATCGGGCTGCGGACCTGAATCCGCTCCACGCCCAATTCCTCGATCCGGCGGGCAATTTCCACGGTGATCAACTCGTTTTCCCGAACGATCACTTCGTCGGTAATCGGGTTGACGATGTTGCCGCGGCTGACCCGGCCGCGAATCGAGTCGGCCAGGCGAACCTCGACCTTCTCGCCGCGGTAAATCACCCCCTTGGTAATGCCCTGGGGGGTGCCGCAATCGTGCATGGTAATTACCACGTTCTGCGCCACGTCGGCCAGCTTGCGGGTCAGGTAACCGCTGTCGGCCGTCTTCAAGGCCGTATCGGCCAAGCCCTTGCGGGCACCGTGGGTCGAGCTGAAGTACTCGAGCACCGACAGCCCTTCGCGGAAGTTCGCCTTAATCGGCGTTTCGATAATCTTGCCCGACGGCTTGGCCATCAGGCCGCGCATGCCAGCCAGCTGGCGAATCTGTTCGACGCCGCCGCGGGCACCCGAGTGGGCCATCAGGTAAATCGGGTTAACGTAGCCGGGGCGACGATAGTCGCTTTCCAGCTCGGCCATCATTTCAGTGGTGATCCGCTCGCGGGCATGGGTCCAGGCGTCGAGTACCTGGTTATAGCGCTCGCCCTCGGTGATCACGCCGCGCTGATAGAGCTTGTTTTTCTTCAAGACGTCGCGCTCGGCCTCGACGATGATCTTTTGCTTGCTGGGGGGCGTGATCAAATCGTCGGTGGCGAACGACAAGCCGCTACGGGTGCTTTCGCGGAAGCCAAGCCGGTTCAGATTGTCGAGCAGGTCGATCGTGGCCCGCCGCCCCAGGAGCTGGTACGCGTCGGAGATCACCTTCGACAATTCGCTCGACCGCATCGGAATGTTGTAGAACGGCATCCCCTTGGGCAAAATCGCGTTGAACCGCACCCGGCCCACGGTGGTGGAAATGATCGCGCCGGGAGCCGAGCCCTCGGCATCTTCCCCCTTCAGCCGCCGATGCGGCGGCAGCTTCACCTTGATCCGGGCATGGGTGGCCACCTTGCCCAGCGAGTAGGCCAGCTCTACCTCGTCCATCGAACTGAATACCATCCCGTCGCCCGGCGAATCGGGCAGCGACATGGTGATGTAGTAGCAGCCCATCACGATATCCTGCGAGGGGCTGATGATCGGCTGGCCGTTGGCCGGGCTGAAAATGTTGTTGGTCGACATCAAGAGCGTGTGCGCTTCGACCTGGGCCTCGATCGACAACGGCAGGTGCACCGCCATCTGGTCGCCGTCGAAGTCGGCGTTGAAGCCCTTGCAGACTAGCGGGTGCAGCTTGATGGCGTTGCCCTCGACCAGCATCGGCTCGAAGGCCTGAATGCCCATGCGGTGCAGCGTGGGTGCCCGATTGAGCAGCACGGGGTGATTGCGGATCACCTCTTCCAAAATATCCCACACCTCCTCATCCTTGCGCTCCAGCATCTTCTTGGCGCTCTTGATGGTGTCGGCGTGGCCCAGCTCCTTCAATCGGCGAATGATGAACGGCTGGTACAGCTCCAGGGCAATCTTCTTAGGTAGTCCGCACTGGTGCAGCCGCAGGCTGGGACCCACCACGATCACGCTCCGGGCCGAGTAATCGACCCGCTTGCCGAGCAGGTTTTCGCGGAACCGGCCCTGCTTACCCTTGATCATGTCGGTCAGCGACTTGAGCGGCCGGTTGCTCGAGCCGAGCACGGGGCGCTTGCAGCGATTGTTGTCGAACAAGGCGTCGACCGATTGCTGCAGCATTCGCTTCTCGTTGCGAATGATTACCTCGGGGGCATTCAAGTCGACCAGCTTTTTCAGCCGGTTGTTGCGGTTGATGATGCGGCGATACAGGTCATTCAGATCGCTGGTGGCGAAATTGCCCGAATCCAACAGCACCAACGGCCGCAGGTCGGGCGGAATCACCGGGATCACGTCCAGCACCATCCACTCGGGCCGATTGTCGCTGTCGCGAATCGATTCCACGATCTTCAGCCGGTTGATCAGATCCTTTTGCTTCTGCTTCGAGTTGGTCGTGGCCAACTCCTCGCGCAGTTCCTTGGACAGGGTCACCAGGTCGAGCTGCACCAGCAGCTTGCGGACCGCCTCGGCCCCCATGTCGGCTTCGAAGGCGCTGTCGCCGTATTCGTCGCGGGCTTTGCGGTACTCTTCCTCGGTGAGCAACTGCTTGGGCTTGAGCGGCGTATCCTTGGGGTCGACGACCACGTAGTCCTGGAAGTAGATCACCTTTTCCAGGCTCGTGGTCTTCATGTCGAGCAGGTTGCCCAGCCGGCTCGGCATCGCCTTGAAGAACCAAATGTGCACCACCGGCGCGGCCAGCTCGATGTGGCCCATCCGCTTGCGGCGCACCCGGCTGTGGGTCACCTTCACCCCGCAGCGGTCGCAGATCATGCCCTTGTACTTCATGCCGCGGTACTTGCCGCAGGCGCATTCCCAGTCCTTCTCCGGTCCGAATATGCGCTCGCAAAACAGGCCGTCTTTTTCCGGTCGATAGGTCCGGTAGTTGATCGTTTCCGGCTTCTTGACCTCGCCGAACGACCAACTGCGAATGTCGTGCGGGCGGGCCAGGCTGATCTTGACCGAAGCGTAGTCGTTAATCCGATCGTAAGAGCTTTCGCTGACGCTCACCGGTAGGCTCCTGTGGGGGTTCCGAGGACAACTGGGTCGACCGCGTCGGGCGGGTTACCGACGCGGCGGTCGCCAGACAAACCGCGCGAAAAGGGGGCTGGCCTTCCGCGCTACACGCGACGCTTCTCCAGTTGCATGTTCAGTCCCAGTCCGCGAATCTCATTGCACAACACGTCGAAACTGGCCGGGGTGCCCGCCTCGAGCGTGTTCTCTCCCTTGACCATCGATTCGTAAATCTTGGTCCGCCCCTCCACGTCGTCGCTCTTGACCGTGAGCAACTCCTGCAGAATGTAGGCGGCCCCGTAGGCCTCGAGCGCCCAAACTTCCATCTCGCCGAACCGCTGACCGCCAAAGCGGGCCTTACCGCCCAGCGGTTGCTGGGTAATCAGCGAGTAGGGGCCCGTGCTCCGGGCGTGCACCTTGTCGTCGACCAGGTGGTGCAGCTTGAGCATGTAGATAAAGCCCACCGTGGTTTCCTGCTCCATCGGCTCGCCCGTCCGGCCGTCGTACAGCCGGGCTTTGCCGTGGGCCGGCAAACTGGCCTGGGCCAAGGCCTGGTTGATGTCTTGCTCCGAGGCCCCGTCGAACACCGGCGTCACCGCCTGGAAACCAAGCTTGGCGGCCGCCCAGCCCAGGTGCGTTTCCAGAATCTGGCCCACGTTCATCCGGCTAGGCACGCCCAGCGGGTTGAGCAGAATCTGGACCGGCGTGCCATCGGCCAAAAACGGCATGTCCTCGACCGGCAACACCTTGGCGATGACCCCCTTGTTGCCGTGGCGGCCGGCCATCTTGTCTCCCACCGAGATCACCCGGCGGGTCGAGATGTATACCTTGACCATCTGCAACACGCCGCTGCGCAGCTCATCGCCGCGCTTCATCGAGTTCAACCGCCGGTCGCGCTCGTCGATCGCCCCCTCCACGGCGGGCCAATGCTGCTTGTAGATGCGATCGATGTCGGTCTTGCGCTGCGGGCTGCGCAGGTTCAGGGTGTCGACCTTGAACCGGGTTGCCTGTTCGGCGATGAACTTGTGTTCCTGACCCTGGACCAGGGGGTTTCCCTCATCGTCGGTCACCGGGCGCTGGATCACTTTTTCGATCTCGTCGATCATCTGCCCGAAGGCGGCCGCGATCTTGGCGTTGCCGTCGGCCTCGGCATCCTTCAGGGCCTTCTCGAACAGACGCCGCTCGTCTTCCGAGAGGCTCATCCGGCGGGAAAACTTCTGCGTGTCGATCACGATGCCTTCCACGCCCGAGGGAACTTCCAGCGAATCGTTCTTCACGTCTTCGCCGGCCCGCCCGAAAATGGCGTGGAGCAGCTTTTCCTCGGGCGTGAGCTCGGTCTTGCTCTTGGGCGAAACCTTGCCCACCAGCACGTCGCCCGGCCGAACGTAGGTGCCGATCTTGACGATCCCCCCTTCGTCCAGGTTGCGCAGGGCCCGCTCGCTCACGTTGGGAATGTCGCGGGTAAACTCCTCGCGTCCCAGCTTGGTTTCGCGGATTTCAATGTCGAACTCTTCAATGTGGATCGAGGTGTAGGTGTCGTTCTTCACCAGTTCTTCGCTGATGATGATCGCATCCTCGAAATTGAAGCCGTCCCAGGCCATGAAGCCCACCAGCACGTTGCGCCCCAGCGACAACTCGCCCTGGAACGTAGCCGCCCCGTCGGCAATGACCTGGCCCTTTTCCACCTTCTGGCCCAGGCTGACGATCGGCTTCTGGTTCTGACAGGTCCGCTCGTTCAGGCCCACGAACTTCCGTAGACGGTACACGTCTTCGCCGATCTCGATTCGCGAGGCGTCGACGTAGGTGACCGCGCCCTTGTGCTCGGCACGCACCAACATGCCCGAGTTGCGGGCCACGTCTTTCTCCATGCCCGTGGCCACCAGCGGAGGCTCGGTAACCAGCAACGGCACGGCCTGCCGCTGCATGTTCGAACCCATCAAGGCCCGGTTGGCGTCGTCGTGTTCCAAGAACGGAATCAGGGCCGCCGACACGCCCACCATCTGGCAGGGAGCCACGTCGATGTACTCGATCTTTTCCGCCGGCACGATTTGAAAATCGGCCTTGTAGCGGGCGATGATCGTCTCTTCGGCCAGCCGCCCCTTCTCATCCACGCGGGCATCGGCCGGAGCGACGAACGCCTCGTGCTCCTGGTCGGCACGCAGCCAGACCACTTCGCTGGCCAGCTTGCCCTTTTGCACCTGGCGATAGGGGGTGACCAGAAAGCCGTACTCATCCACGCCGGCGTAAATACCCAGGCTGGAGATCAGGCCGATGTTCGTACCTTCCGGCGTTTCGATCGGGCAAATACGGCCGTAGTGCGAAATGTGCACGTCGCGCACTTCGAAGCCGGCCCGTTTGCGGTTCAAACCGCCCGGACCCAACGCCGAGAGCCGCCGCTCGTGGGTCAGCATCGAGAGCGGGTTGGTCTGGTCGACCACCTGCGACAGCTCGCCCCGGCCGAAGAAATACTCGATCGCGGCCGAGATGCTCTTGGGGTTAATCAGGCTCCGCGGAGTCATGTCCTCCACGTCCTTCAAGCTCATCCGCTCTTGCACCGTGCGGCGCAGCTTGAGAAAACCCTTGCGCAGCTCGTCGCAGGCCAGCTCGTCGATGGTGCGCAGGCGACGATTGCCCAAGTGGTCGATGTCGTCGATTTCCACCTCGGCGTCGCCCGAGCGAAGCCGCAGCAGATACTCGATCGAGGTGATCAAGTCCTCGGGCCGGAGCGTCATTTCCGATTCAGAAATGCTCAGCTTCAGTTTGCGGTTGATGCGGAACCGGCCCACCTTGCCCAACCGATAGCGATTGGTATCAAAAAACTTTTCGTGAAACAGGGCCCGCGCCTTTTCCAACTGGGGCGGGTTACCCGGGCGGAGCCGCTGGTAGATCTTCAAGAGCGCCTCTTCATGGCTCGAGGTGTTGTCCTCGGCCAGGCTGTTGAAGATCAATTGATCCTTCTGATCGGCCATGACTTCGACCGAATCCAGGCCCGAAGTGCAAATCGTTTCGGCCACGTTCTTGGTGATCTTCTGGCCGCTTTCCAGGATGATTTCGCCGGCCCGCTCGCTCGAGCCCGGGTACACCACATCGCCCACGGCGATCTTACCCTCGATCTTCGAGGCGCTGCGGCCGTCGACGATCTTCTCCGTGCTGGTCTTGAAGAACGCGCGGAGAATCTCTTCATCGCGCCCGTACTTGGCATCCATCGCCCGCAACAGCGTCATGGCCGAGAACTTGCCGCTTTGGTCGATTCGCACTCCCAAGCTGTCGCGCTTGGTCACGTTCAGTTCGATCCAACTGCCGCGCTCGGGAATGATTCGGCAACTGTGCAGCCGCCGCTCGCCACCCTCGATCTCGGTGACGAAGTCGACGCCCGGGCTGCGGTGCAACTGGCTGACCACAACCCGCTCGGCGCCGTTGATGATGAACTCGCCGCCGCCGAGCATGATGGGCATGTCGCCCAGATAGACTTCCTCGTCGATCGGCTGCTCTTTGGTGAGCCTGAGCCAAACCTTGAAGGGGCGGCCATACGTCAGCCGAAGCTGCCGACATTCGTCGGGCTCGTAGCGCGGTTTGCCCAGCTCGTACCCCAGGTACTCCAGCCGCAGCGTCTTGTCGTAGCTTTCGATCGGAAAGATTTCGCGGAGCACGCCCTCGAGCCCGGCGTCTTTCCGTTTATTGGGCGCCAAATCGCGCTGCAAGAAGTCTTCGTAAGCCTTGGTTTGAATCGCGGTCAGATCCGGCAGGTCGAAGCTTTCGCGGCCCGAACCGAAGCGGCGAACTTGCTGAGGACGGAAGCGGCGTTCTTCGGGGGTGGCCATAGGCTCGTCTTTCTCCTCGCGCTGAGTGAAGAATCGGGGCGCAGGGTGGCACGCCGGCCGAGGCAATGCAGGCGCGCCAATCCAGCCGGCACGCTTACCGTGTCGACCGATGGCAACTGGGCAGGATGGTTCAGGTTCCAGGCGCCGGCTCCGGCGGACATGGTCCGGACGGGGCAGCGCTCGGCTGCCCTGCCCGGATCTTTCCCCAGCGCGCGACGCATCGCTGCGAGCGGTTGATACGCCGGGCACAACGGTCGGCCCGACGCGCAGGTACTACTTGATGGAAACCTTGGCGCCTTCCTTCTCCAACTCGACCTTGAGTTTCTCGGCGTCTTCCTTCGAGATGCCCTCCTTGACCTTGCTGGGAGCGCCTTCGACCAGGTCCTTGGCCTCTTTCAGGCCCAGGCTCGTGGCCGCGCGCACCACCTTGATGACGTTGATCTTTTTGTCGCCGGCCGCTTCCAGAACCACGTCGAACTCGGTCTTCTCTTCGACCGGGGCCGCCGCGGCGCCGCCCGCCGCCGGGGCCGCCATCATCACGGCGCCGCCGGCAGCGGCCTTGATGCCGTGAACTTCTTCCAGGTAATCGCTGAGCTCCTTGGCTTCCTTCAAGGTCAGCGAAACAATCTTGTCGCCGAGCTCCTTGGTGACGGCGTTGAATTCTCGCGCGCTCGTAGCCATGACAGTCGGGTTCCTTTCTCGCTAGGGTGTTTCCGGCCGCGGCTCGCCGGCGACAGGGTCGTCGCGACTGGCCTTGGGCTGGTGATTGTGTGCGGTGTTTTTCGGTCGCAATTCGGTTCACGCCGCGGGGCGATCGGTTCCGGCCGCCCGGCTAGGCTGCCGGCGCGGTTTCGGCCTCCTCTTCGCCGCGGCTCTTGATCTGGCTGGCCAGGGCCCCGCCGACGCTGCCCAGTTGGCTGGCCAGCTTCGCGCCCGGCGAGAGAATCTGGCCGATGAGCAGACTCAACTGCTCCTCGCGCGAGGGCCACTTGCTGACGGCTTCCACCTCGCTGGCGGCTAGCTTGGCGCCATCCAACACGCCCCCTTGCGGCGTCAGGCCGGCAAACTGCTTGTCGCCCGAGAGCCGCATCACCTCCTTGGCCACCGAGACAATGTCGGTGCTTCCCCACACCAGCAGCATCGGGCCCTGCACGTTCTGAAAGGCCATCGCCAAGGGCGTTCCCTCGGTCGCCCGCCGGGCCAGGCTGTTTTTCACCATCAGCAAATGGATCTGCTTGGCCCGCAGCTCCGACCGCAGCTTCATCGTGGCGTTCGAGGTCATGCCGGTGGTGCTTATCAACAGCGCGTCTTGCACCCCCGCCAGGCGGTTTTTCAGGTCTTCGGTAATCAGGTTCTTGACGAGCTTACTCATGGTCGAGCCACCTTGACTTGGCGATTGCCGCCGCCGGCGATCGCCCTAAATATTTTCAATGGAATTCGGTCGTTTTCGGCCCGCTCGCGCCGGCTAGGCAGCCACGCGAACTCCGGGGCTCATCGTGGCCTTGATCGAAATACTCTTGACGAAGTTGCCCTTGACCGCGTGCGGCTTCAGGTGCATCACGAAATCGATGAACGCTTGAATGTTTTCCACGAGCTTGGCCGCGTCGAAACTGAGCCGCCCCACCGGCGCGTGGACAATGCCCGACTTGTCGTTGCGAAACTCGACCTTGCCGGCCTTGTACTCGCGGACCGTTTTGGCCACCTCGGGCGTTACGGTGCCCGCGCGCGGCGAGGGCATCAGGCCGCGCGGGCCGAGCACTTTGCCCAGCGGCCCCACCACCCCCATCATGTCGGGGGCCGCGATGCAGACGTCGAAATCGGTCCAGCCGTCGCGAATGCGCTTGGCCAGCTCGTCGGCCCCCACTTCGTCGGCGCCGGCGTTCTTGGCGTCGTCGGCCAGGTTCCCCTTGGCGAACACGACCACTCGCAGGGTCTTGCCGATGCCATGGGGTAGCACGACCGAGCCGCGCACCAACTGGTCGGCCTGGCTCGAGTCGATGCCCAGCCGGATGGCGATTTCCACCGTCTGATCGAACTTGGTGGTGTTGAACTGTTTGAGCAGCGCCACCGCTTGTTCGAGCGGTTGCGGCGCGGCGCCCGGTGCCTTAGAGGCCAAGGCGCGAAAACGTTTTGATTTAACCGGCATGCTGACTTTCACCTTCGCGGGGTCCGCGTTTTTTGCGTCCGCCCCGCGTACCTAAATTGCCAATCAGGTTATTCCGCTCGTTGCCCCCAGACTTCGGCCACCGAGCACCTTGGCTCGAACCCGCCGCGCCGGGGCAGCTGTTAACCCTCGACCTCGATTCCCATGCTCCGGGCGGTGCCGCGAACCATGCGCTTGGCGTGCTCGACGTCGCGGGCGTTGAGGTCCGCCATCTTCCGCTTTACGATCTCCTCGACCTGAGCCTCGGTGACCTTGCCCACCTTTTCCTTGTTGGGCACGCCCGACCCCTTGGCCAGGCCGGCCGCCTGTTTGAGCAGGGCCGCGGCCGGGGGGCTCTTGCAAACGAACTCGAAACTACGATCGTTGTACACCTTCACGACCACCGGAATCGGCATCCCGCCGGCTTCCCGGGTACGCTCGTTGAATTGCTGTACGAACTGGCCCAGATTCACCCCGTGTCGCCCTAGCGCGGTGCCCACCGGTGGGGCGGGCGTGGCCTGCCCGCCGGGCACCTGGAACTTCACTTCCGCCACCATTTGCTTGGCCATTTCGACCCTATCCGCTTTCTGCTAACGCCAGCCCGGGGGCCGAACGCGACCCCCCGCGGCGGACTAAACCGTTTCGATCTGCCAGTATTCCAGCTCAACCGGCGTGGACCGGCCGAAGATGTTGATCATCACCGTGACGCGTCCGTTCGCCTCGTCGATCGCGTCGACGTCCCCCTCGAAATTCTCGAAGGTTCCTTCGTTGATCTTCACCCGGTCGCCCGACTTGAACGAGATCTTCAGCTTGGGCTGTTCTTCGGTTTTCTCGTCCTGTTTTTTGATCAGACGCTCGACCTCGTGGGCCTGCATCGGCACCGGCTTGCCGCCGGCCCCCGTGAAGTCGCCCACCCCCGGCGTATCGCGCACGAGAAAGAACGTTTCCTCGTTGACTTCCATGTTCACGATGATGTAGCCGGGATACAGCTTCCGCTTCACCACCCGCTTCTTGCCGTTTTTGAATTCCGTGACCATTTCGATTGGAATCACGATCTCGCCGAAGAAATCCTCGAACCCGGCGATGCGGGCCCGTCGCAGAATCGCCTCGCGAATCGAGTCCTCGCGATTGCTTTGCACCTTGACGATGTACCACTCGCGCTGGCCGGTCGGCACCGGCTTAAGCGGCCCTTCGTAAACTGGCTCGGAGCCGCCTTCTTCGGTTTCTTCCCGGGGGGCCGATTCCGCTTCGGACGATTCGCTGGCGCGGCCAGCCCCCTCTTCGTGGCCAGCCCCCTCGTCATGGCCAGCCCCCGAAGCGGCTTCCGCCGCAAGCGAGGTTTTCGGCTCCTCCTCGGCCGGGTTCGGCGCAGCCGTCGTCCACTCCGACGCTTCGTGGGCGGGGCGCTGATCGTCGGGTTTTGTTTCGTCGTTCACCAATTCCGCCCTCGGCATGCTTGACGGCGTCTCCTGCCGTCGACCTCTGCCCACCGCGGCCCGCCCGGGGGTTCCCCCCCTTTAGCCCGACCGCCGCGTGATCGAATTGCCTCGCTCGCGAATTGCCCCCAGGGGCGTTGCCTCACCCGCTGGGGCCCGATGCCTCACTTTGTTTCGTTGATTGGCCGCGCTAGGAAGCCAGCACCCCGATGAACCGCAGCAGTTGCTGCCAAATCAGATCGAAGGAAAATAGCAGCACACCCAGGGCGAACAGGCTCACAATCACCACCATTGAGCTGCGTAGCAGTTCACTTCGAGTCGGCCAGGAAACCTTGGCCATTTCGTTGTCGACCGCGATCAAAAAGTCGGCGAACCGCGGCAGGTTGACCAGGCGATACCCGAGCCACAGGCCACCGGCCAACAAAATGGCCGGAACCAAGTATTCCCAGACGGGGCCTTGGCCCCGCACGTAGGAACTCAGCCGCCACGCCCCCAGGCCCACGACGACCCAGATGGTCGCGCAGGTAGCCTGGCGCGTAACGCGCCCCTGGCTGCGCTTGTACACGCCCAATTGCGTCAAGTCGCGCAGCAGCGCCCGCCAACTCCCTTCGGCCATTTTTTCCGGAGCCATCCGCCACTCCACCTTGCGTCCAACTCGCCGGATCGATTCGGCCAACCCCTCGACGATGATCCCGCAGTACGTATCCCGCGATACCTAACCAGCCCGCGACATCCCGTGCCCGCCGCCGGCCCCCGCCGATCCCGGCATTCTCGCCCGGGCTGCTTGGCCGCAACGAACTCACAAGCTCACTTGCTCTGCGCGACTCGCCAGGCAGGGGCGGCGGGAATCGAACTCGCAACCTCCGGTTTTGGAGACCGGCGCTCTGCCAATTGAGCTACACCCCTGTAGCCGCAGCGGTCCACCAGGCCCAGGAAAACCCGGGCTGGCGGACCGAGCGACATGTCTCTTTGTCATTTTCCAGCGGCACCCGTCCAGGCTCAGGTAATGATCTTGGTGACCACGCCCGAACCCACCGTCTTGCCTCCTTCGCGGATGGCGAACCGCACCCCGTCGTCCATGGCGATCGGGCTGATCAATTCGACCTGAATCCGAGCATTGTCGCCGGGCATGCACATTTCGGCGTCGCCGAGCAGCTTGGAGCTGCCCGTCACGTCGGTCGTGCGGAAATAGAACTGGGGACGATAGCCGCTGAAGAAGGGCGTGTGTCGGCCGCCTTCTTCCTTCGACAACACGTAGACCTCGGCCTCGAACACGGTGTGCGGCGTTACCGAGCCGGGCTTGGAGAGCACCTGGCCGCGCTCGATGTCGTCGCGCTTCACGCCGCGAAGCAGGCAGCCGACGTTGTCGCCGGCCTGGCCTTGGTCCATGGTCTTGTTGAACATTTCCACGCCGGTGACCGTGGTCTTGCGGGGTTCCTTGGTCAGCCCCACGATCTCCACTTCCTCGCCGACCTTGATCACGCCGCGCTCGATGCGCCCGGTGGCCACCGTACCACGGCCTTCGATCGAGAACACGTCTTCGACCGCCATCAGGAACGGCTTGTCGACCTCGCGAACCGGCTCGGGAATATAGGCATCGATGGCGTCCATCAGCTCGCCGATGCACTTATTGGCTTCCGGATCCTTGGGATTCTCGTAGGCGGGGCGGGCAGCGCCGCGAATGATCGGCACCTCGTCGCCGGGAAAGCCGTAGTGGCTCAACAGCTCGCGAATCTCAAGCTCGACCAACTCCAGCAGCTCCGGATCGTCGACCAGGTCGACCTTGTTCAGAAAGACCACCAGCCGGGGCACGCCTACCTGGCGGGCCAACAGCACGTGTTCCTTGGTCTGCGGCATCGGGCCATCGGCGGCCGACACCACGAGGATCGCGCCGTCCATCTGGGCGGCGCCGGTAATCATGTTCTTGATGAAGTCGGCGTGGCCCGGACAGTCGATGTGAGCGTAGTGGCGGTTGTCGGTCTCGTATTCGACGTGGCTCACCGCGATGGTCACGGTCTTGGTTTCGTCGCGGACCGTGCCACCCTTGGCGATGTCGGCGTACGACTTGAACGAGGCCAGCCCCTTGGCGGCCTGCACCGACAGGATCGCGCCGGTCAGCGTCGTCTTGCCGTGATCGATGTGCCCGATGGTGCCCACGTTCACGTGGGGCTTGGTCCGTTTAAAGGTGTCCTTGGCCATGCTTTCTCCCTACTTCGTCTTGCCGCTAGGGCTGCAACTTGTGCTCGTTTGCTAACCGCGTACTTGGGTTGAATCAGAAACTCGACGGTTCAATCACTGCGTTTCTTCGCCGGCGAGATGGCCCGCGACCTGCGTGCCCTTCGTCGGCCCTGGGTGCCGCGGGGGCCAGGGCCCTCCGCCGCACCGTCTCCACGGCAGCCCCTGCCTTCCCGCGACGCGTGGCCGCAGCTCGGTGGCGCTCGCCGCTCAGTCTTCTAGGAATCGTACTTGGCCCTCTTCAGCGAGCCCGTTCTCTCCGCCAAAATAGGCCCTTCCACTTCGAGAAGCTGCTGACGGGACTTGAACCCGTGACCTCGTCCTTACCAAGGACGCGCTCTACCAACTGAGCTACAGCAGCCCAGGTCGCGCGTCGTGTTCTCCACGGTTCATCCCGCGGCACGCCGCCGGCCCCAGTAGGTTCACCGTGATTTTGCTTCGTGGTTCTTGCCTCAAGGCCCTCGTCCGGCGATGGCCCTGCTCCGCACCGACCTCCCCTTCGCGTCGCTCGTCCTCGATCTGGCTAATCACCTGCGAATCACTTCAGCGGGCCTGGGACTCCAAGCGGGTGAAGGGAATCGAACCCTCGTCTTTAGCTTGGAAGGCTATTGCTCTACCATTGAGCTACACCCGCGCCGGCGCGCTGGACGCGCCTTCCGAGCATTCCTCATCGCACCGGTTCTTTTTCTTTCGCTTCCGCCGACGGCACGCATCGCCCGATCGATTTGCGGCCGACCGAAGCACCTCGCCCGCAGGGGCTTGCTAACCCGCCAGGTACACGCCACCGACACACCGACCATCGACCGACACACGCCCTCTCGGGGAGCCACGCTTCGCGACGGGATCGAAACCCGACGTTTCCAAGGTGGCCAGTGGGGGGTACAGGATTCGAACCTGTGAAGGCAATGCCATCAGATTTACAGTCTGACCCCTTTGACCGCTCGGGAAACCCCCCGATGCAACTCGTCTCGACCAATCGCAAACGGTTCGCCAAACGAACGCCGTTTGCAGCCGGCCTGCCGCGCGTGACCAGCGACAGCCTCGCCACATCGGTTCTTCTGCTGCTCTACCAACCCATTTTCAACGCTTAACGCAGCACCGCGCCCGGGCGACATCCGCGGCACCTCGACACACCACCACGGACACGGCACACCACCGCAGCCGAATTCCGGGCCCCGTCGAAACGCGACGATCGTGCGCCCCATCGACGCACAGACCGATCCGACCCGCAGGAAGGTTCACCACCCCGCTAGGAGCTAGCGGAGGGACTTGAACCCACAACCTGCTGATTACAAATCAGCTGCTCTGCCAATTGAGCTACGCTAGCGCGCTGCCGGCTAACCGTTGAAAACCACTAACTATAGTGCTCTTCGCCGGCTTCACAAGACGTAACCCCATGCTTTTTCTGTGCCTCGCCGCCGGGCGAATTCCCAGGGCCCAATCACCCGGCAACAGCCCCTACTCGCCCGGTGCCGCCTGACCCTTCATTCCCCCCTTGGCCAGGGCGAAAAAACCAGAAATGCACAACGAGATAGACTGGGTGATCTAGAGAAAACCGGGATTCCGCACCCAATCGTCCAGGCACATCTCCCGACGGCAATTGCCGCTGAAGTAACCGCCTCGAGGCGATGGCCCCCGCCCCGGCTACCAATGGGCCTCCCGGTTGGACCAAGACGCCGGCTGTGGCACACCCCCCATCGGTATGGGTGGGTCGGGCGACAGTGCTGGTTCCCCCTTGGCTCGCCGAGCATGGCCGGAGGGATGTCTACCGCGAAACGTGTCGCTCTCAGCGGTAGACCAGGCGGGGGTGCCTGAGTCAGTCTGCGAAACACGACCCAGGGGGCACACCCCAGGCGGTACAGCTCAGGCTGCCCTACCAGGGTGCTCCGCCGGGTCGCTACAGCGCCGGGTCGTCGACCTGTTCATCCTCGGCGGCTTTGCGGAGTTTGATCAAAGCCCGGGCCTCGATCTGGCGGACCCGCTCCTTGGTTACTCCCATTTCGGCGCCCACTTCTTTGAGGGTCAGCGGCTCCATGTCGCGTCCCAGCCCGAACCGGCGGATGATGATCTGCTGTTCGCGGTCGTCCAGCCGCTCGAGCATTCGTTCGACCTGGTCGCTGCGCAACTGCTGGGCCGATTCCAGTTCGTGCGCCACGGTGCGTCGATCGGCGGTAGCCTCGAACATTTCGTCCTGGCTGGTTCGGAACCGGTCCCGGCGCTTGTGCTCGTCGGGAATGGTCCGGGCGAAGTTTTTCATGATCGCCCAGCTCGCGTAGGTGCTGAACTTGTTGCCGCGGTCGAAGTCGAACTTCTCGGCTGCCCGAATCAGCGACATGTTGCCGTCGCTGACCAGTTCGAAGAAGTTGTCTTGCAGACCGACGTGGCGCTTGGCGATGGAGACCACCAATCGAAGGTTGGCCCGCACGATCTGGTTCTTCGTTGCCACGGCTTCGTCGTACAGCCGCTCGATTTCGTCCATGACGCTGCTCTTGGCACGCGACGGATCGAGCGTGCTTCGCAGCCGGCTGGCGCGATACTTCAGGAAGTTGAACTTGCGGAACAGGTGAACTTCCTGCTCCCGGCTCAAGAGCGGCACTTCGTACAGGCTGGCCAAATAGGGGGGCAAGCCGCTGGGCGCCCGGCCCTCGCGCTGCGTCGTTTCAGGGGCGGGCAACGGGCCCAGAATTTGCTTTTCCACCCCGGCCTTGGCAAACATCGGGTTGGCAATGAAATCCAGCGGAAGCTCGCCGATTCGGCGGGCTCGCATTTCGTTGACCACTCGGTAGATGCTGGTTCGGGTACGGCCGAAGTCCTTGGCCAGCACCTCGACCGAGAGCCCTCGGCGGAACTGCTGGTAAATCTTCTTCTTGGCCTCTTCCGAAAGCGGGCCGGTGTTCTCGGGAAACACGGCCGAATCGGGGTGGTCCTGGTCATGCTGTTTGAGCGTGTAGCGAATGGTTTCCACGCTCCGCCCCAGTTTACGGGCGATGCGGCGGCTGATTTCAGCCGGACAACCCCCGGCCCGCGCCAACCGGCGAGCCCGCTGGAAAATTACCGAGCGCTCTTCGGCGTCGAGCTGGCTGAACCGCGCGCCGCGCTGCACCCGGTTTTCATTGGCGGCGACGAACCGCTCGACCGAACTGGCCAGAAAGCCGACGCGCTTACGGCCATCGAACACGAATCGCCGGCTCACCAGCCCCTGCTGCCGCCAGCGGGCGATCGTCTTGGTCGACACATTGAAGCGGCGGCTTAGTTCATCGACGGTCAGCACCGGCTCGCCGGCCGCCTCGGCCGGCACATTGGCCGCGTCGGAAACGTCTTCGACGAACAGCCGCAGGTCGTGCTGTGCCTCGGCGCCGGAAAACTTCAGGTCCGGGTAGGCCTGAGGTCGGAAGTCGGTCAGTTGATACACCAGGAACTCGTAGGTGTACGTCCGATCGGCAACCAACTCGGTAAGCAGTCGCTCGGCGCGCGCAGCCTGATCGATCTTCTTTTCGCGCGGCGCAAACCGAACCTGCTGGTCGCGTAGTTCGCGCAGTGCGGGATTCAAATAGTCGGCATGCATGTTGGACCTCCCCTCGTTCCTGCGCTCCACGGGGTGGTGTTCCCTGCGAGTTCCTCTCGCCCACCGTCGTAGCGCGTTGCTGGCAGTCGCTCGGTTGCCCCGCCTGGCCCATGCCGATCCGGATTCCGCGCCGACCCGCCCCCGATGGAGAGCGAACCAGACCTCCGAAGTCGCAAACAACATACCCAGCCTGCCCGGCTGGACTCAATCAATCGTCGAGTTCTTCGGCCCGAAATGGGCAGGATATGAGTTGCTGCTTGGGGCAGCGCCATCACCTGTTGTACGCAACTAAGTGTCCGGTGGGCCAAAAAAAGTTCGCCTCTTGTCGAGATTCCCCACAGCTTTTCGCCAAATGGCCCCGGGTTGGGCTCGGCTGCAAAATCGCAACCAACTGTCTAGCAACAGCTTGTGACGCCATGAATGGCTCTCGAAACTGCCGCGGGTACCCGCGTTGCCCCAACCCACTAACCCGCAAATCCGACAGAAACAGACTCAACCGGGCTCCCTCCGCCGGCCGATCTACGCAGATGTGGCGTTGTCGGGCGAGCGTTTGTCCCCCTGATTAGGGTAGTTGGCATGCGGAATCTGGTCTCGTCCTGCTCGAAAGGCGTTCGATCGAGCCTTCGGGTCGGCTGGGTCTTGGCGGGTCTAATGCTGGCCGCCGGCCGCGCGGTTGCCGCTTCGCCAGCCGCGCCTGAAGAGGCCCTGCTTCGGCCCAGCAACGAGAACGACTCCTTGGCCCGCGTCGAGGTGCTCTTCGAAGCCGACGGCGACCTGAAGGTGGTCGAAGAGGGCCGCCAGGTAACGCTGCCCATGAAAGTGGTGGGCACCCTGGGCTACGAGGAAAAGCGAGTTTCCACGCTCGAAACCGGGGCTGTCCGTGGCTGGCGGCATTTCGACGTTGCCAGGGCGACCATTTCCATCCGGGGCCGCGAAACCCGCCCGGTTCTTCGCGAAGGCTACCAATTAATGGCGGTCGACGTGGGCCAGGGGGAAGCCGAGATCTCTGCGCCGGCCGGCCCACTGACTGCCGAAGAACTCGACTTGGTGACCGTGCCGGGCAACACGCTCGTCGTCGATCAGCTACTCCCCTCGGAACCGGTCAGTCCGGGCAGCAGTTGGCAGCAAACCGACACGGTCTGGGCCAACCTGCTCGGCCTCGATGCCGTGTCGAGCAACGATGTTCAACTCAAGCTCGTCGAACTTACTGCGGACGCGGCCAAGATTCACCTGGCCGGCCTGGTCTACGGCGCCGTCGATGGGGTTGCCACCGAACTGGAAATTAAGGGCAAAATCAAGTTCGACCGCGCTGCGGGCCGGATCACCTGGTTGGCCCTGCTGGTCAAAGAAGAGCATGGCATCGGCCACACGGTTCCCGGATTGGAAGCCCTGGCCCGCGTTCAAGTTAAGATCACCCCGACGAACCAGTCGAAGGCCCTTGACGAGGCTACGCTGGCCGAACTGGCCGACTACTGGGATCAACCACAGCTCGAATTGGTTTATCAACCAGACCAGAAGCCGGTGCATTTCCAGTACGATCGTCGCTGGCACGTAATTCACGAAGATCTCAATGGCGCCGTGCTGCGATTCGTTGACCGCGGCGAGTTGGTGGCCCAGGCCAATGTGACCGCCATGGCGCCGTTGGCGGCCGGCCAAACCACGTCGCTCTCGCAGTTCCAAGAAGACATCAAGGCAGTGCTCAAAGAGAAGTTTGGCCAGTTCGTGCAGGCCACCGAGCTCAAAAGCAATTCCGGTGGCACCCTGCACCGAGTGATCGTTGCCGGCGTTGTGGCCGACCTGCCGATCCAGTGGAACTACTACCTGATCAGCGACGCCGCTGGCCGTCAGGCCGCGGTCGTGGTTACCCTGGAACAGCAGCTTGCCGAGCGACTTGGTCAGGCCGACCAGGCGATGGTCGACACGCTCAGGCTCGCTGACCGGGCCGTCGACAAAGCGGCCCGGGCGGAATCAGATCCTCGCCGCTAGCTGCCCTCGGACCTGCCCCGCACCCCCACCACCCCCCATTTTGGTAGCCACGCGGTGGCCCCGCTCCGGGCGACCGGCCCTACGATCGGCCCAATCGCTCCCGGCTGCGGAAATTTCGCCCCCTTCTGGCCATGGCAGAGCGGGCATCGCGTTGGCCAGGCCGGTCGACGGCAACTATAATCGAGACTTGTAAACCCGCGCGATTAGGCTGTTTGGGGCGACCTGAATCCATGCGGATCGGGCTCCTCGGCCGCTCGGTGCGGTAGTGCAGGCTCTTCCCCGGAATCCTTGAGTCCGCGTCCATGAAGTTCTTTGCCCCGCTGGGTGTTTCTTCGCGGAGTCGGCTGCTGGCGAGTGCCGTGGCCCTGGCTTTGGCGAGTTGGCTTGGCGAACCTGCCCGCGGGCAGTTGGCCGATGCTTCGCCTGTGGCGGGGGAGCAAGGGTATCGCCAGTTGGCGCCGGGGGTGCTTCGCACGGTGGACCCGGAGCGAAAGGCGTCGGAAGACTTCAGCATTCACGATATTGTCGAATTGCTCGCGGTCGATCCCACGTTTAGTTGGGCCAAGCGGATCCGCATTCCGCACCAGGTTTGGACGCTGGAATTCAGCTATAAACCGATTCGCTTTATCGAGCTCGATGTGCCGGTACCCGGCGGCCGCATTGCCCGCAAACAGCTCTGGTACCTGGTTTATCGGGTGCGCAACCCCGGTCCGGACCCGGTTGCTTTTCGCCCCCTGATCTGGCTCGAGGGCAAGGACATCGAGCGGACCTATCCGGACGACTATCTGCAAATCGCCACGGCAGCCATTCGCCTGCGTGAGGATCCCAATCGGGTGCTTCTCAATACGGTCGAAATGGCTCGGGAAGTTCCCTCCAGTGCCGATGGCGTGGACCGCAGCCTTTGGGGGGTCGCCATCTGGGAGGATGTCGATCCGCGGACGGACCTGTTCTCGGTCTATATCGAGGGGCTGACCAACGCCTATCGTTGGCGCGACGACCCGCAAACCGGCCGCACCGTCCAGCGGAAGACCCTGCAACTGAACTTCTGGGATCCGGGCGACGCTTTTCACGAGCACGAGGAAGAGATTCGACCGGGCTGGCCCGGCGACGTTGACTACCGCTGGGTCTACCGGTAGAAAGATGGGTTCCCGCAGGATTGCTCCGCGGGGGGTTCGATCGGCCGCTGCTGCTGCACCGACCAACGGGGGCCGCCGGTCGAGCGGGTCGGACGGTTTTCCGGCCCCGAGCCGTGCGTGCCCGGTGCGTTTCGGGCCGCCTTACCAGACATCCATCGCGGTCCCGGGGTGTGTTGGCACCCGGGGCAAGGTGACTTAGGTCAATGGCACACAAAAAAGGACAGGGCTCGAGCCGCAACGGTCGCGATTCGAACGCCCAGCGGCGTGGCGTCAAGCGGTTCGGCGGCGAATCGGTCCGGGCCGGCAACATCCTGGTCCGCCAGGTGGGCAACCGTTTTCACCCCGGCCGTGGCGTTGGCCAGGGGACGGATTTCACGCTATACGCCCTGGTCGACGGGGTGGTCGCGTTCGATCGCGGCGGACGGCGCATCAGCATTGTGACCGCCAGCTAGCGCCCCGAAGGGGCGGAGCAGTTTGGTCGCGCTTGCCGCGGTGGGGTTTCGGCCGCCTTCGTGCGGGGCGGGTGGGCTTCGTCGGCTCGGTATTCTCAAACCTGACGAAGTATCGATCCACGCGCGTGCCCCACGTTGCCCGGGCAATTGGTGCGACAGAACGCGGGTGAGATGTGTTTGTCGACCGGGTGAAGATTTTCGTCCAGGCCGGCGCCGGCGGCGACGGCTGCGTGAGTTTTCGCCGCGAGAAGTACGTTCCTCGCGGCGGCCCCGACGGGGGCGACGGGGGCGATGGCGGCAGCGTCGTAGTGATTGCCGCGCCCGGCGTCGATAGCCTGGCCGCGCTGGCCCAGCGGAAGCACTGGCGAGCCACCTCCGGACAAACCGGCCAGGGCTCCGGTTGCCACGGACGAAGCGGCAACGACCTGGAAATTCGCGTGCCGCCCGGCACCTTGATCCTCGATGCCGATCAGGGCTTTGTCATCAAAGACCTGGTGCAGCCCGGCGAGCAAGTCGTCATTGCCCAGGGGGGCAAGGGGGGCAAGGGCAACGTGCACTTCAAATCGGCGACGAACCGCGCCCCGCGCGAGGCCACCCCGGGCCAAAGGGGCGAAGAACGTCACCTGGTCTTCGAGTTGAAGGTCATCGCCGACGTCGGCCTGGTCGGCAAGCCCAACGCCGGCAAGAGCACCCTGCTGAGCCGCCTTTCGCGGGCCAGGCCGGAGATTGCCGACTACCCGTTTACGACCAAGTACCCGAATCTGGGCCGGGTCGACGTCGATCGCGACCGCTCGTTCATCCTGGCCGATATCCCCGGTTTGATCGAAGGGGCCCACGCCGGGGTGGGCTTGGGGCACGATTTTCTCCGCCACATTCAGCGGGCCGGCATCCTCGTGCACCTGGTCGAGCCGCTCCCCGCCGACGGCAGCGATCCGCTGGAGAATTATCGCACCATTCGGAGCGAGCTGGTCCACTATACCGCGGAACTGGGCACCCGCCCCGAAATCGTCGTCGTCAGCAAATGCGAACTGCCCGAGGCGGCCGAAGTTCAGGCCCGCTTGGCTGCGGCGCTGGGCCGCGAAGTTCTGATGATTTCGGCGGTAACCGGCCAAGGATTGAATCATCTGGTGGGGCGGATCGTCGCGGTGCTCGACCAGCGGGCGGCCGCGGAGAGCGTGGCCGAGCCGCCCCTGACCACTGGGGCCGACCCCAACGCATGGATCGCAGGCGAACCGCGATGAACCAGCCTGCTCAGCCACCCTTGGTGGCGGTTGATATCGGCAACACCCGCATCAAGCTGGGCTTGTTCGCCCGCGCCGCCGCGTGGCCTCCGGGCAACCTCCCCGAACCGCTCGACGAGCTCTCGCTTTCCAGCGGCCCCGACGCCGATTGGCAAGCGGTATCGGCCTGGTTGCGCCCGTTTGTGGCCGGCCAATGCTCGTGGTGGATTGGTAGCGTCAATCGGCCCGCGGCTACGCGGTTGATCGACTGGCTGCGAGATCAGCAGGCGACGCGGCGCATTACCCTGCTGTGCGCAGCCGATCTGCCGCTAACGGTCCGCGTTCCGCGCCCCGACATGGTCGGTGTCGATCGCCTGCTGGCTGCGGTGGCCGCCAACCATCTACGCTCAGCCGGCCAGGCGGCCGTGGTGGTCAGTCTGGGCTCGGCCATCACGGTCAATTCCATCGACGCGGCCGGTGCATTTACTGGCGGCGCCATCTTGCCCGGTATCGGCATGTCGGCCCGGGCGATGCACGATTACACCGATCTTCTGCCACTGCTGGAGTATGCCGAGTTGGCCGAGGCCCCCGCCCCCGCGGGCGACGATACGCGCAGCGCCATGCGAGCTGGGCTGTTTTGGGGCGCGGTCGGCGCGGTGCGCGAACTGGCCGCCCGGCAAGCGCCTCAAGGCGGCGCCCTGGTGCTGGTTACCGGGGGCGCTGCCGAATCGGTCGTGGGGTTGATGGGTGAGCGGGCTCGCCTGGTCCCGCATCTGGTCCTCTCGGGCATCGCCCTGGTTGCCCTCAGCTCGGGGGCTCTGAACCGGGATGACCCCTGAACCCTCGGCAACCTACGTGGTTCGGCTCACGGCCCCCGGGCGCGGGGCCGTGGCAAGCCTGGCCCTCGGTGGTCCAGGGTCCGCCGACCTGCTGGACCGATATCTGGAAATCCGTGGTCGGCAGCCATCGCACTTGGCGGTTGACCAAGTGGCCCTGGCCCAATGCCCCGGCAGCGGCACCGAAATGGCCGCCCGGGAAGAAGTGGTGCTGGTTCGCGTGGGACCCGAACAGTTTGAGCTGCACTGTCACGGCGGCGAGGCGACGGCGGCCCGGCGCTTGGCGGAGCTGGCCGAACTGGGATTCAACGAGCGATGCGAGGGTGATCGGGCTGCCGATCCGCCGCGCGACCGAATCCAGCGCCTGGCCGAACAGGCCTTCCGCGAGGCACGAACTCCGCGCACGGCCGCGCTGCTCTGGAATCAGGTGCAAGGCTCGCTTTCCGACGCCGTGAAACGGGCCTGCCAGTTGCTTCGCTCGGCCGCTGGCCAGCAGGTTTGCCCCGAGCTTAGCCAGTGGTTGCGCTGGGCGCCGCTTGGCTTGCACCTGGCGCGGCCCTGGCAAGTGGTCGTGGCCGGACCGCCCAATGTCGGCAAAAGCAGCTTGCTCAACGCGCTGGCTGGCTACCCGCGCGCGATCGTGTTCGACCAACCCGGCACCACGCGCGATCTGGTCCGCGTGTCGCTGGCCTGGGACGGCTGGCCGATCGAGTTCTGCGACACGGCCGGCGTTCGCGCTACCGACGATCCGTTGGAACAACTCGGAATCGCTCAGGCGCAGTCCGCCCTGGGCCAGGCCGACCTGGTCCTCTGGGTCTCCGATGGCGGCCCGTCGGCCGGTACGGGGTTGCCCCCTGGCGCCGCCCGGTCCGCCACCTGGTTGACCGTCGAAAACAAATCGGATCTGAGACCCAAGCCGACGGCCGCTGGTTCGGCCGAGCGGGCAATTTGGGTAAGCGCGATAACCGGAGCGGGAATCCAGGATTTAGGGAGAGCCGTTGTCGAGCGGTTGATTCCCGAGGTTCCTCCGCCGGGAGCGCCGCTGCTGTTCGACCCCCGGTTGGTTTTGGGGGTCCAAGCCGCGCTGGCGGCCCTGGAAACGGGCGATTGGGACGGCGGACGCCAAGAACTGGAAAACTTGCTTCGCTAGCGCTGCTATTACCGCCGGCCTTGGCCCCGGTGGTCCTGGTCGGATTCCGCGGCAGTTCGCCCAACTCGCCTGGACCTGTGAGTAGCGCCGAGACTATTCTCCCGGGCCGGTCGGCGCAGGTATGCGCATCGACGTGCCAGTTCGAAGGATCGACTGAGCCATGTCGACGGTTCCCGGCGCTTCGCGGTTGCGAGCGTCGCGGTCGTGCAAACCTGCCGAATTCCTGTCCGGCCTTGCTCGGGCCGTCGTTCAGGGAGGAACGTAGCGATGCGGCTTCGCAAACTCTGGCAATTCCCGGCGCTAGGACGAGCGCTTTGGACTGGCGCGCTCCTGGCGTGGCTTGGCGGCTCCCTCGCGCTGGTAGCGCGATCGGCGGAGAGCGAAGCCACACTGCTCACGGCCGAGGAAGAGGCGGACACCGATTACACCGACTCGGAATACACCGACTCGGAATACGCCGGCACGGAAGACACCGGCACGGAAGACTCGGACGCGGAAAGCGCCGATTCGCAGGACAACGACGAGACTTTCCCCGGCGGGGAAGGCGACGCCGGAAACCAGGGCGACGAAGAATTCTTAGCCGACGAACCGGACGATTCGCTGATCGTCGAGGATGTTCCGCCCGAAGTGATGGACGCCGTCACCTCTCCCGCGCGGCGGCGAAACGCCGCGCCCGCCGGCGCCGAGGACCATGCCTCGCCTGAGGAGTACGACACGGAGGCGATGTCGGCCGAGCCGGAGGAAGCGGAAACCCTGGAAGCGGAGCAATCGGACGCGGCGGAACACGGCCCACAGGGTACCGAGCCGCTGGCGGCCGACGGCATTCTGGTCGAGGCCGCCAAGTTCAAGGGGTTGCAACCGGGGGTCTCGGTTGCGGCCGACGTCGAGGCGTCGCTCGGTCCCGCCGACGCGACCGCGCAAGAGGACGGTTACGAGATTCGTTCCTACCGGGTTGCGCCGTTCAAGTCGGTTTCGGTCTGGTTGTTCGACGGATCGGTCAGTTCGATCGTGGTCGACCTCGAGCGCCCCCTGGCCGATCATCTGCTCGTCGAGCAACTAGGGTTGGCCGGCATTCGCGGTGTGCCGGTCGAGGATGGCGAGGGCCGACTGTTGGGCAGCGCCTTTCCCGAGCGCGGGGTGCTGTTCAATTACGCCGGTCCGCCCCAGCAAGCTCAAGTGACCCAGCTCATTCTCGACTCGATTTCTGCCGAGCCGTTTATCGCCCGGGCCGAGGCCTTTCGCCGCGAGCGGCTGAGCGGCGGGCTGGAGGACCTGAAAGTCGCCGGCCAACTCGAGCCGGATTCGGCGCGTGTCTTCCATCTCCGAGCTCGTCTGTTGCTCGAGGCCGGGCGCCCGCTCGACGCACTGAACGCGGCGGAGCAGGCTGCGACCGACGTCGACAGCCCTTGTGACTACCAGATCACGCTGATCGAGGCGCTGATTGCCTCGGCTGAATTTGAAGAAGCCGCCCGCCGCTTGCCCCAGGCCGTGGAGGCTACCGAGGCTGATTCGCTGTGTCGGGCCCAGGCGCACCTGATCTGGGGCGATCTGTTGGCCAACGGCCCGGCCCGCGACTATCAACAGGCCATCAACCACCACCTACAGGCGATCAAGCTGGCCGAACCGCTCAAGAGCGAGGCGGAGCGTGCCACCCGGCTCGGCGCACTCGAGGTATTGCTCGATGCCCACCTGGCAGTGGCCAACGACGTGGCCTGGGGTCGCTGGAAAAGCAAGACTTCCGTGGTTCCGCAGTGGCACGACCAGGCCGACCAGGTGCTCCAGGCGCTGGAAGAACTAACGGACAGCCCCCGGTACCGTCTCAGCTTTGCCCGGGGACTGTTAGCCGCCGACGTCGGCATGAACGGAGCGCTCCGCGCCACGAAAGCCATCGCCGCGGTCGAGACGGCCGCCGAACAAATCCTCGAAGCCAGCAGCGATCCCCTGGTTCGCGAGTCGGTTCAATGGGAACTAGGGCTGGCGCTCTACGATGCCATGCAGGCTGAACTGGCCCGCCAGCGTACCTCCCAGGCACTGGAACTGGGGCATCAGGCGATTGAGTTGCTCGAGCCGCTCCTTGCGCATCGCCAGGCAGTGCCCGGCCAGGCATACTTGGTTGGCCGGCTGCTGTTCCGCATCGGCTCGGTCTATGCCGTACAGCAAAGCGATCACGAGGGAGCCCTCGAGTGGTTTGAACGGGCCATCCCGCTCTTGGAAGAACCGATTCCGCTTTCGGCCCTGGCCGACGTCGGCCGTCAGGGGGAAACCTTCGTCTCGATCGGCGTATCGTTCTGGGAAACCGGGCATCATGAGGAAGCGCTGCGACTGACCAGCCAGGGCGCGGCGCTGATGGAGCAGGCGGTGCGCGAGGGCACGATGGATGCTCCCTCGCTGGTGGTGCCCTATGGCAACCTTTCCAGCATGCATCGCCACCTAGGCCACGAAGACGAAGCCGACAATTACGAAAGCCTGGCCGCCAAGAGCCAACAGGGGGCGAGCCGCTAACGGACCGCCTGGGAAAGCCGGCCGACGGGCCCCCGCGATATCGCCGCGTTTTCACCTCTGCTGAAAGCAATCGGTCGTGCCTGGATCGGCAGCACCGCACCTCGAGGGGTCAGCTACGCCGCGTGCGAGTCGACGGCGCCGCATTCGCCGGGGGTTGCTGGCCCTGCTCTGCGTGGCCGGCCTGCTGGCCTGGGGCAGCGATCGCCGTCCTTCGGCCGGCGCTCGCGGGTGGGGATTGAACGAGCCGGCTACCGCGGCCACTCCCTTCTTGCTTCCGGCCGCTTCGCGCGGCCGTTTGCGGTTGGGGTCGTTCAACATTCATGCCGGCCGCGACGCCGCGGGGCAGCCCGGCCTGGCCCGCACGGCCGCCACCCTGGGCGAGCTGGATTTGATCGGCCTCTACGAGGTACGGGGCCCCGGTCCGTGGCCGGCCAACTCCGCCGACCAGGCTGAGCTGCTTGGCCAGCGATTGGACCTGGCCTGGCTATTTGCCCCCAGCGAGCGCCGCTGGTGGCACGACCACCGCGGCAACGCGCTGCTTTCCAATCGGCCCGTGCAGGCATGGCGGCGCGTGCCCTTGCCAGGCACCCGGGGCAAGGCCTATCGCAATTATCTGTTGGCCGATGTGCCCCTGGAGGGCCGGACGCTCAAGCTGCTGCTCACCCATCTCGACACGGCCGACGACCATGACCGTCAGTTGGCGATCGTGGCCGATTGTTTTCTCGCGCTACCGATGCCGGCCGTGTTGATGGGCGACTTGAACTGCACGGCCGACCATCCGGACCTGGCACGCCTGCTCAACACGGCCGGTGTGGTCGACTGCCTGGCGGTTTCGCCGTCGTCGGATGCGCCGCCAGGGCGAATCGACTGGATCCTGGTTCGCGGACTGCAGGTTGTACGCGCCGGCTGGCGCGATCTGGGCGCCTCAGACCATCCGCTGGTTTGGGCCGAATTGGCGCTGCCGCCGACGGCCTTGGCGCGCGAAGCTGCACTTCCGCAAGCGCGGTAAACTACCGGCGTCCGGGCTCGTCCGACGGCCCGCCGCCCCTGGCCGCTGCCTCGCGCGGCGACGCCGTTAGTTCCTGTCGCATGCCCGAGAAACCGCCAGAATTTTTTTCCGAAGGCGGATCGCGGGACCAGCCGCGAGCATCCAAGAGAGCGTCCGCGAATCAGTTCGTTTAGTCGGCTACCCAACCCCGGGCACCCTGCCATGCAAATCCTGCCCGACGATATCCACAACCGTACGTTGGTCGAACAAACGCATCCCAGCTCCTGGGCGAACCCGCGCCCCCAGGGGCGCTACAACCTGGTAGCCGTTGGCGGCGGCACGGCCGGCCTGATTTCGGCCATCGGCACCGCCGGATTGGGCGGCAAGGCGGCCCTGATCGAGAAGCACCTGCTTGGCGGCGATTGCTTGAACTACGGTTGTGTGCCGAGCAAGGCCCTGATTCGCGCCGCCCGAGCGGCCTACGAGGTCAACCACTCCGAGCGATTCGGCTGCCGCTGGAGCCAGCCGCCCTGGGTCGATTTTGCCGCGGTCATGGAGCGCATGCGCCGGCTGCGGGCCGAGATCAGCCATCACGATTCGGCCGAGCGGTTTCGTTCGCTGGGGGTCGACGTTTACCTGGGCGCGGCTGAATTCACCGCGCCCGACCGCGTAACGGTCGCCGGCCAATCGCTGCGCTTTGCCCGGGCGGTAATCTGCACCGGCGGCCGCGCTGCCGTGCCCGAGGTGCCCGGATTGGCCGAGGCGGGTTACCTGACCAACGAAACGGTTTTTTCGCTCACCGAGTTGCCGCGGCGGCTGGTGGTGCTCGGCACGGGTCCCATCGGCTGCGAGCTGGCCCAGGCGTTTCATCGCTTCGGTAGCCGGGTGACCCTGGTGGGGCGCCGCGCAGCGATTCTGCCCAAGGAAGACCCGGCCGCCGCCGCCGTCGTGCAGAAACAGTTCGTCGATGAAGGAATCGAACTTTGCCTGGGTTGGCAAACCAACGCCGTACTGGTCCGCGATGGCCAGCGCCACGTTCAACTGACCCGCGGAGCCGAAACTCGTCTGTTGCCCGCCGACGCCATTCTGGTGGCGGTCGGTCGGCGGCCCAATGTCGAGGGGCTCGGCCTCAAACAGGCGGGCGTGGGCTACAACGCCTCGGGCGTCGAGGTCGACGACCGCCTGCGGACCAGCAATCCGCGCGTCTTTGCCGCCGGCGATATCTGTTCCCGTTACCAGTTCACACACGCGGCCGACGCCATGGCCCGCATCGCCATTCGCAATGCCCTGTTTCTGGGTCGGCAGCGGATGAGCGATTTAGTGATTCCGCGATGCACCTATACCGACCCCGAGATCGCCCAGGTGGGGCTTACGCCGGCGGAAGCCGAGCAGCAGGGCCGACCGATCGACAGCTTTCGCGTGGAGCTGGCCCAGGTCGACCGGGCGGTGCTCGATGGCGATCCGGCCGGTTTTGCCGTGGTCCATACGCGACGGGGGACCAAGCAAGTGGTGGGGGCCACGATCGTGGCCGCACACGCCGGCGAAATGATCGGCGAAATCACACTGCTCATGACGGCCCGCCGCCCGCTCGCCGATCTGGGCCGCACGATTCACTGTTATCCGACCCAGGTCGAGGTGCTCAAGCGAATAGCCGATGCCCAGGCCCGTACGGCGCTCACGCCCCTGGTGGCGAGCCTGTTTCGCCGCTGGCTGGCCTGGCAGCGCCGCTAGCGCCCGTCTTGGCGTCGGCCCGCTGGCGGTGCCGCCAGGCACGGTCGGCCGCCCCCGATGACGTGGGCTTCCCGAGCGCCCCGGCCGGGCCCTGGGAATCTCTGGCACCGCGCAGCTATGCTTAGTTAAGCGCCAGCCCGCGGCCTCACCTGCGCGAGCGGCCCAACCAGCCCCCGGCAATTTGGGTGCCATGTCGACTCCGGAACTTGCTCAACTCGCGCTTCTGGCCGACGTCGATACGCTTTTGGCCGACGTCGTGACCTGGAGCGATCAGGCGCCCCCTTGGCCCCCTGCCCGGGCCGCACAGACCCTGGTTAAGCGAATGCTCGCCCGGGCCAACGCGCTGCGGGTTCGCTGGGAAGCCCCGCTGGCAGTGGCCACGCTGGGCGGAACGGGCACCGGCAAGAGCACACTGGTCAACGCCCTCTGCGGCGACGAAGTCACATCGGCCGGCCGACAGCGACCCACCACCCAGCAACCCCAGTTGATTTGCCGGGCCGAGGTGGAACTGGCCGAGCTGGGAATCGACCCTCGTAGCGTCGACGTGGTTCACCGGGAGCTGGCCGCCCTCCGCGATTTGGTGCTGGTGGATTGCCCCGACCCGGACACCACCGAGGATGAATCGGCCCCCGCGGGGACAAACCTGGCCCGGATGCGGGCACTGCTGCCGCACTGCGATGTGCTGCTGGTGACCTCGACGCAGCAGAAGTATCGCGATGCCCGCTTGATCGATGAATTGGCGACAGCCGCCCCCGGGGCCCGGCTGGTCTTCGTGCAAACGCATGCCGATCTGGACGACGACATTCGCGCCGATTGGCGGCGAGCGCTGGGGCCCGACTACGAAGCTGGCGAAATGTTTTTTCTCGATGCCCGGGCAGCTTGGGAAGCGGCGCGGATAGGGCAGCCGCCGAGCGGAGAATTTGGCCGCCTGGTCGAGCTTTTGGCCCGCGAGTTGGCCGGGGCGGCGGGCCAGCGCATTCGCCGCGAGAATTTTCTCGACCTGGTCGCCGAGAGCCTGGCCGCCTGCCGAGCTCGCCTGGACGAGGGTTTGCCGGCGATCGATCAACTGGAAGCGGCCATCCGCGAGCAGCGCGTGCGGCTGGCGGCCCGACTGAGCGAAGCACTGCGCGACGAGCTTTCGGCCAGTCGCCGCCCCTGGGAAACCCGCCTTTTGGCCGAAGTGACCAGTCGCTGGGGGCTAAGTCCATTTAGCGCGGTGCTGCGCACCTGGCAGGCCCTGGGCGGGCTGCTCACCAGTACGTTGCTTTTGCGGGCCCGCACCCCGGCCCAGGTGGCTCTCTGGGGGGCTGTCGAAGGGGGACGCGTGTGGAAGCGCCGCCGCACCGACCGGCAGGCCGACGACGCCACGACACGAATGGCTCAGTGGAGTTGGGACGAATCGGACCTGCGCACGGCCTCGATCATTCTGGAGGGCTACGCCGCCGAGGCGGCCCTGCCACGCGGCACGCTCGATCTGGACCAGTTAACCCCCCAGGCCCAACAAGCGGCCCAGGGCTTTCTGGCTCAAACGGCCGGCGAGCTCCAGGGGCTGGTCCGCCGGCTGGCCCAGCGGCAATCGCCCTGGTGGACCCGGGCCGCCTATGAAGCGGCCTTCGGCGCGCTGCTGGCGATTGTACTGCTGCGTTTGGGCAAGAATTTCTTCTACGATTCCTGGCTGGCGACGCAGCCCACCGAGCTCTACGACCTGAAGTTCTTCGTGCACGCCACGCTCTGGATCTTGCTCTGGTCGGCCTGCTTGCTGGCGCTGTTCCTGGCCAGGCTCCGGCGCGGGTTGCAGCGAGAGATTGCCTTGATGGCTTCGCGCTGGCAGCAGGCGCACGAATTGACCAGCCTGTTTGCGCCCCTGGAGCAGCAGTGCCGCGCGGCCCACCGCTGCCGCGACGATTTGGCCCGGCTGGAGCAGCGCGTGCATCAAACGCGCCAGAAACTACAGCTCACTTCACAGCGACTGGGGCACCGCCGCGGCGCGGCCGCGGCTCCGTTGGCCAGCGGTGACTAGTCGCGATTTCTAGTCCCCGAACGCTCGGGGCTCAGGCGGGCGAGCCGATGGTCCACGGGCGAAGGGCCTCCCAAAGGCTCCGCAGCACGGCCTGGTCGCTCTCCGGCCGACGCGGACAACCCGGCGGAGTCGCATCGTCGGCCAGCCAGCCGCGAATGCAAAGGAACTGGGCCGCGCTATGGCGATAGGCCGGCACGGGTGGCCGGAACGTGAACATGCCCAGGTACTGCAGCCAGTCGTTGAGCGTGTAAAAGTCCGCATCGCCGGCGGCCCACAGCGCATCGCGACAGGCAAACAGGTCGGGGGCCATGGTGCTCAGCCCGAGCAGGTAGTCGCTGCCGTACATCACCATGTCGATCGCCAGGTCGTTGCCGGTATACACCCGGAAATCGCTGCGCCGCGCGTTGCGCAGCGCCAATCGCTGCCATTCCTGGTTTCGGCTGAGCGAGGAATGCTTCGCCCCCACGCAGGCCGGAATTTCGAGCAGGCCGGCGTAGGTTTCCAGGTCGAAGATCGCACCGCAGGCAGCGAACACGGGGCTCAGCTCGAAGGCCACGAACCGGTCGGTACCGCGGGCCAACCGCCGGTGGGCCTCGACCATCGCCGGGCCCGCCTGCTGGGTCAGCCCGTAAGAGGGGAACACCACGGGCACCGCGCCGCTGGCCTGGATTCGTTCCATCCGTCGGGCATAGGCGTCGGCGTTGAAAGAGTCGCCTGGCCCGTCGGGCACGTACGCGCCCGCGTAAAACATCTCGTTGCCGAGCACCGCGCGAGCCCGCTCGAGCAGCCGGTCTTGCGTGGCCAGGTCGAGGCTGTGAACGTGGCCCGTATCCATGTTAATGGCGGGCTTCAGCCCGGCGGCGGCGGTGCGGGCCAGGTGGGCCTCCCAGGCCGGCCAGTCGATGGTGTCGGGCGTCGCCATCGGCAAGAGCACGGCCGAGAGCCCTTGGATGGCGCGCCGCGGCTGCCAAAGGGCCTCGGGGCTGGCCGCCCCGGCCGATGTCAGCGCCGGGGTACTGGCGTCGGCAGCGGGCGATTCGGTCGCGGCCGGGAGCCAGGACTTCTCGGGCGTCATGGCGCGGAGATCACTTCGACCGGGGCGATTTTTTCCAGCGGCTCTTTGATCTCGGCGGCGCTACCCACTACGACCACCAACAGTTTGTCGGCGTCGATCGCCTGGGAAACCAATCGGGTGCACTCGTCGGCCGTGGTTTGGGCCACGGCTCGCACCTCCTGTTCAAAGAAATCGGCCGGCAAGTCCTCCAGCTCGATGGCCCAGAAATCGCCGGCAATTTGCTGCGGAGTTTCTCGCTGCAAGGGATAGCTGCCGATGAAGTAACTCTTGGTGTCGGTCAGCTCCTTCTCGGTCGGCGGCTGGGTCTTCAGGCGGGCCAACTCCTCGAAGATGGCGCTGACCGTTTCGTCGGTCGACTCGGTTTTCGAGAAGGTGCTCACCGTAAACTGACCGCCAAATCGCTCCGCCGAGAATCCGCCGCGAGCGCCATAGGTTAACCCTCGTTGAACGCGAATAGTCTCGTTCAATCGCGAATTGAACGCTCCACCGAAATAGGCGCTGACCACCCGGCTGGGGAAATACAGCGGGCTGTGGCTATCGAAGCTGGCCTGGCCGACAAAGATTTGGCTCTGGGTCGCGGTGGGCCGGTCGATAATCACAATTCGCGTCGGCTGCGCCGGCGGAATGGCGGCAAGCTCGACGCTGGGCGCCGTGGTGTCGGCTTTCCAACCGCCCAGGTACTTCTCCGCCAGTGTCCGGGCGGTTTCCGGCGTGACATCCCCCGCGAAAATCAGCACCGCCTGGTCGGGTCGCGCGAAGGTGTGCCACCAGCTCTTCACGTCGTCGACGGTAACCTGCTGCACGTCGGCCGGTTCTCCGTCGGCGCTGCGCGCGTAGGGATGGGCGCCAAAAACGCGCTCCTTCCAGCTTTTCTGGGCCAGGTAAGCCGGAGCCGCGGTGGCCACTTGCAGGTCGGTAAACACCTGGGCGCGATGCTTGCTGAACTCGGTCTCTGAGAAGGCGGGCTCGAGCGTCACCTCGGCCAGCAGCTGCATGGTGCGGGGTAGCTGCGCCGTCAGGCACGAGGCCACGACCGACGAGCCGTCCATCCCCCCCATCCCGGCGAGCGAAATCGCCAGAGTGCCCAGTTCGTCCGCCAGCTCGGCTTCGCTGTGCTTCGCCGTCCCCTTGGTCAACATGCCCAGGGCAAGGCTGGCCACGCCAGGTTTGGATTCGGTCCAGGCCCCCGCCTTGAGCCCAAGCTGTACCGTAACGATGGGCAGTTCGTGGTTGGGCACGACAATCAATTTCAAACCGTTGGGCAAGGTCTCGCGATGACTCTCCGGAGGACCGGTCGGCAGCTCCAATCCGCCCGACGCCGGAGCCGCGCTCAAATACCCGCTGGGCCGGGTAATGCCCGCTCGGCCGGGCGGGGGCGGTTCGACCTCAACCTCGGCCGTAATCGGCGAGGCATCTTCGGCGCTAAACCCTTGGCCGCCGGGTTTCGCCTTGACGCGGAAGGTGAGCGCCGTCTGGGGGTTGAAATATTCGCGGGCTACTCGCTGCAGGTCGGCCGCGGTCAGGGCGCGAATTTCGGCCAGCCGACGGTTGGGCCGGTCCAGGTCGCCTTCCAGCACCGCCGCCGTGCCGAGCAGCCGGGCCTTGCCCTCGACCGTGAGCAAGCTGGCCACGAGCGTCTTTTCTTCTTGGTTCTTGGCCTTGGTCAGTTCCCGTTCGGTCACCGGCTCGTCGGCCAGCCGCTTCAGTTCCTGGCGAATCAGGTTCAACACTTCGTCTGGTTTGCCCACCAGCGGCGGCACAATGGCCGCGATGCCGGCCAGCCCGTCTTGCTCCATCGAGTTCGAGATCTGAATCGTGCGGATCGCAAGCTGCTTCTCGGCCACGAGCAAGCGGTATAGCCGGCTGCTATCGTCGCCGACCAGGATCGAGAGCAGACAGTCGACCGGCGCACTGTCGGGGCTGGCCAGCTCGGGAATGTGAAACACCAGGCCCACCAAGGGCGCCGGCGCGTTGTCTTCCAGAATCTCGACCTCGCGCCCCTCGAGCGATTTGGGCTCGCGAACCGTAATCCGCGGTGGGTCGGTCCCCCGGCCAATCCAGCCGAAATACCGCTCGGCCAATTGCTCGGCCCGGGCATGCGGCACCGCCCCTGCGATGACCAGCACGGCGTTGTTTGGCACGTAGTATTGAGTCCAAAAATCGCGCAGCTCCTGCACTGCCGCCGAGCGCAAGTGGGGAATCTTGCCGATCGGCGACCAGCGATAAGGGTGCTCGGCGAACAGCGCCGCCAGCACCTGTTCATACAGCGAGCCGAACGGCCGATTGAGCCCCATCCGACGTTCTTCTTCCACCACTTTACGTTCGGTGTCGAAACCCGATTGGTCGATCTTCAAGAAGGCCATCCGCTCGGCTTCGAGCCAGAGGGCCAGTTCCAGCTGCGAGGCGGGCACCGTCTCGTGGTACACGGTTTGATCGAACGAGGTGTAGGCGTTGCAGCTTCCGCCCGTGCGGCGCACCAACTCGAAATGGTCCTTCGGACCCAGGCGGTCGGTTCCGCGAAACATCATGTGCTCGAACATGTGGGCGAAGCCCTGCCGCTCGGGGTTTTCGTCCTTCGAGCCGACGTGATACCAAAGCTGCACATTCACCAGCGGGCAGGTGAAATCCTCCAGGGTGATTACCCGCAGCCCGTTGGCCAGCGTCTTCTCGTGATAGGCCAGGATCGGTTTGTCCGCCGTTTCGGCGGATTGTTCATCGGCAGAGCAGGTCTGCGCCCCCGAGAGCGTCATCCAGGTCAGCCCTAGCAAAAACCACTTGGTTGTCAGTCGTGGCAAGCGACACCAGACGAACGGCTTCATGAAACCAATCTCCTCGCGGATGGGCCTCGACCCTCGGGTGAATCGGCCCGACAGCATACCAGCCCCCGAGTTCGCTCCCAAGCCGCCGCGGCCGGCCGCGGGCATGCCAGCTCGAGATTCCAGCACGAGCGATCGGCGGGGGCGGCAACTTGCCGTTACCAGCGAGGCAATCGAAGGCGAGAAACCGGCGCGCCTGGGCAGCCGGGGCGCCGTCGACAACATTCGCGCCACCAACGGCTCGGTTCGGCAAGCTCGGCTCCACCACTCAGCGGTGGAACGCTAGCGCCCCAATCGCCGGCGGGCGCGAATCAGCAAGGGCCCCGCCGGGCTGGCCTTAACCCGGTTGACCAGTTGCCGGCGCGCTCGGGCAAACGTCTGGCCCCAACTCACCGGTCCCAAGGGAGGGTGCGAGTGGTCGACCCGCTGCACGACGCGGATCTGCGGCGAACTGGTTTGCGAGACCGCCACGAGCTGGGACACCCCCTGCTTGCCGGCGGGGTTGAGGGCTACGCTGGCCAGATCTTCGGCTGGCAGGCAGGTGGTCGATTGCAGTAGCGGCTTTTGAAACCGCGAACGGCCGCAGAATACGTGTACTTCGGCCCGCCCGCTGGCGGTTTGCTGCTTCTTCACGGCGACCAGGTCGGGAACGCCGTCGCGATTCCAGTCGACCACCGAAAAGCTGTACGCTTCGCCGGCCTCGTCGAGCGGAGTGGCCACTTGCAGGAGCGGCTTCTGAAACCGCGATCGCCCGCAAAAAACATGCAATTCGGTTTTGCCCGTTTCCGTCCCCCGCCGCTTGACGACCCACAAATCAGGCACGCCATCGCCGTTCCAATCGGCCAGAACGTAGTCGCAATCCGACGGTGCTGCTCCCGCGGGAGCCGGCAGCGGCTGCTCGTTGACCACCACCCATTCCGCGGCGACGGTGGGTTCCTCGACCTCGGCCAGCCGAATCTGGTCCGCGGCATCGGCCCGGTGAAAGGTTTTCAGGCAGAGGGCTCCGCCCAGTGGCCGCTCATCGTAGCAGAGGCTCAGCCAGGGGAACGGACAGGCGTGGCTGGCCCAGGCCGAAATGGCGTTGCCCAATTGCGATTCCGCGCCGGTGATCTCCAGTTCGATCACCCGCTCGGCCGAGTTCGACACCGTGCGCTGCGCCTCGATGAGCACCCAGGAGTTGTCGTCGATCTGGCTGGCGTCGAGCGTGCGCGTGCCTAGCGTGGTGCCCGTGGCCGGATGCCACAGCCGGAGCTGAATCGGTCCCGTGTTGGTGCGGCAGTAAGTGGCCAGCTTGACCTCGACGCTCGAGAGATGGTCGTGCTGGCAGAGAAATCGACCCGCCAGCCGGCCGGAACCGACGATCTCGGGCGTGACTTTTTCCGACTGGGTGTTGGCCAGCCCCTGCGATTCGCTGGCCCGCGGGCAGGGCGCCAGCCGCTGGGGGTTGCGGCAGAAGCGGGCCAAGGGCTCGATCGTGGTTTCCCAGTTAAACTGTTCGCGGGCCAACCGCTGGGCGTTGCGGCCGTACTGGGCCACCATCTCGGGGTCGCGCAGAATGCTCTGCAGCACCTCGCGCAGCGCCGAGGGGTCGTCGGGGTCCAGGCACCATCCGGCCTGATACTTGCGGATATAGGGGGCCAGTTCGGCGTAGTTGTTGTAGATGACCGGCAGACCGCACCAGAGATACTCCACGGTCCGCGTGGTGAAGGCCAGCTCGCGCTCCGGGTTCCAGCGCATCAGATCGACCGCCACGTCGCCCCGGGCATAGGTCTCGAGCAGCTGCCCGCGCGGCAGGAAACCGGGAAACCGTACCCGCGGGCTAGCCAGCAGGCGCCGGCTAATCTGCTGAAACTGGGCCTCGGCGGCTCGCAACTGGTGCGTATCGGTGAAGGCCCAAAGCTGGCCTCGCTGGTTGCGTTCGATCGTGTCGACAACCTCGCTCAGGGCCGCGCTGGGATCGGTCCAGGGGAAGAATCCGCCGCCGAACACGAACACGGGTTCGTGCGCCGGCCTGGCCGGACGCTCAGGCAGGTCGGGGCCCAGCGAAACAGGCATGACTTGCAGGGCGCGTCCGCCGGCCAGGTCGATTCCGGCGTGGAGAAACCAACTCCAGAAAAACCGCTTCTGTTTCAGGCCCGGGGTGATGAAGAAATCGCCCCAGGTCAGCTTCTGTCGCCAAAGGTCGAAATCCAGTGCGCTGGCCCGCTGATGAATGTAATAGTCTTCCAGCATGACCGGGCCGTGCAGATCGATCACCAGGGGCTGCCGCGGTCGCTGACGCAAGGCCAGGTGAATTGGGTTCGAGGAGTAAACCACCACGTCGGGCGCCACTTGGGCCAGAATCGCGTCTTGGTTCTGCCAGTTCCAACTCGTTTGGCGCAGGGGGGCGGGTACCTGGTCCCAGAGTTTCGTGGCCATGCGGGTGATGCCGGTTTGGGGCACCGAGGTAATCACCTCAAAGCCGCGCGAGCGCAGTCCCTCGGCCAGGCCCCAGGCCCGCAGCGCGCCTCCCGACATGGGCGCGGCGCCGTCGAGCACCAAATCGTTGGCGAACAACAGAACGCGATTCATGCCGCTTGATACCTCCCGAGCAAAGTCAGCGTGGCCGGCTGTTCAATGCCCCCCTGCCAGAGACGGCCGAAGGGATAGCGCTGCGGTTGGGTCGCCCACACCGTGGGCACCTGGCCGCTTTGGCCCGTCGGAGACGAAATGCGCAGGGCCAGCCGTTGGCCCGCGCTGTGCGCCAGCGGCGCGAATTCCAGGTCGATCCATTCGTTGTCGATCTGCCGGGTGGCCGGCACCTCGGCCTGGGCCAGCACCTGTTCCGAGTTCGGCTCCACCAGCTCCAGCCGGAGCGGATGGGCCATCGAACGGGCGTAGGTGGCCAGCTTGACCGATACCGCGCACAGCCGCGGATGGCGAGCCGTGAATTCCTGGACCAGCGCTTGCGTGGGCAGTATCTCGGCCAGGGGGAGCGTTGCCCGGGCGTTTTCAAAATCGGTTGCCCAGCCGCGGTCGGGCCACAACCGCTGCGGACGGTGAGGCTGCCGGCAAAAATTGGCAATCGGCGCGATCGTCCGATCCCAGTTGAAACACTCGAGCACGAGCCGCTGGGCGTTGGCCGCGTAACGGTCGAGCTGCGACGGGTTGTCGAGGATGCCGTTGAGCACCCGCTCCAGCGCCGCGGGGTCTTCGGGGTCGACGCACCAACCGGCCTGGTAGTCGCGGATGTAGTCCGACAGCTCCGAATAGTCGTTGTAAATCACCGGCAGGCCGCACCACAGGTACTCGGCCGTGCGGGTCGTAAAGGCCAGTTCGCGCTCCTCGTTGTGCTTCATCAAATCGAGCGCCACGTCGGCCTGTTCGTAAGCCGAGAGCAAACGCGAGCGGTTGACGAACCCGTGGAAATGCACCGCCGGGGTGCCCTGTACCTGGGATTCAAACCGGCTGAAACGGGCCGTGTCGATCTTGTGCACCGGGTGCGGGCCGCCGAAGAAGTCGAGCTGGCCGTTGGTCCGCTCGCCCAAGATTCGGCAGGCGGTCTCCAAGGCGTCGAACGGGTCTTGCCAGGGCAGGAACACACCGCTGTAGACGAACCGTACCCGATCGCGAGGGCCCTGCTTGCGCGGCGGCAACACCGGAGACTGAGAAATGGGAATCGAGACCAGCGACTCGCGGGTAGGAAGGATTCCGGCCTGCAGCAGCCAGCCGGCGAAATAATCGCGCTGATAGTCGCCGGCGCAAGTGAACATGCTCGCCTGGCGAAACACGCGCAGCTTGTCTTCGATGTTCTCCTGCATCCGGCCGAACTTCTGGTAGTAGCGCTCCAGCAGGTGCGGTCCGTGAAAATCGAGCACCATCGGCACCGGGCAGTTGCCGCGCACGTGCCAGGTGGGCCAGTGGCAGACCACGATGGCGTCGGGGCGTACCCGGTCGAGAATGCCCAGTTGCGATTCTTCCGTGACCGTCCAGGCCAGCTCGGTCACCTCGCGCGGCAGCAGGTGGGCATATTTCTCGCAAACGCCTTCATATAGCGAAAGATGAACGTCGAAGCCGGCCGACTTCAGCCCGTTGTAGAATTGCCAGGTCCGCAGCCCCGCGCCGGTGGCCGGCATTTCCCGGGAAAGCGGCACGATGTCGCTACCGAAAACGATTACGGTCTTGGACACGGGTCGATCCTCGCTGCGGTCGGGAACGCTTCTTCGAGTCGAAGTATCGGCTGCGGTGGCCGAGCACCAGTTGGCTAGGCCGGCTTGTGTAACTGCCAGGCGATCAGATGGCCGTTGCCGGCTTTGTCGTCGGTTTCCAGGGCGGCCGCTTCTTCCAATCGCTTGCCCTGGTGATACCAGTTGAACCAGGCCCCGATCTCGCGAAGCGATTCCAGGGTGAATCGGCTAACGTGATGCTCGCGCCCCAGGCATTCAGGGCTTACCCGACCGGCGTAGTCGGTATCGAGCAGGTAGTGCAGCACGTGCTCCCAAAGGGGAGTGACCGGCAAGCAGGCATCGGCCGGCACCGTGTCGCGCTTGGGCACGATGGCCAGAATGTAACCCCCCGCGCGCACCACGCGGACCCATTCGTCGAGCCCCTTGAGGGGGTTGGCCAGGTGCTCCCAGACGTGGGCGTGAATCACAAAATCGGTGCTCGAGTCGGGGACCGGAATGTTCTCCGCGTCGCCGCCGATGTCGATGGGGGCCCAAGTTCCACAGAACCCGATCTGATACTGCTTGCAGAACTCGAAATCGACCGCGTCCATTTCCGCGGTCAGCCCCACGCTCCGCGTTTTCAATCCGAAGGGGCTGTGAGCACCGGGGCCGATCTCCAGCCCCTCGAGCCCGTCGAGAAGCCGATGCGCGGTGGCCGACTCGGGCAGAAAAATGGGAGTGGCCGGCGGAGTGGCCCTGGGCACTTGGGTCGGGTCGGTGAACAGCCGTGCTCGCCAGGCCGAGGCTCCCGACCGCGGCGCCTGAAGCCGCCGGGCCGCGGCCTCGGCCACGCTGTGGGCCATCCGCACCCGATGCTCGCGGCCGATGCGGAGGAACTCGTGTTCGTGTTCGTCCCTCAGCCGGATCAGTTCCCGCTCGTGTTCGCCCCGCAGCCGCTGCAACTGCTGCTCGATCAGCTCGATTCCCGTGGGCTCAGTCGGCACGGGGCGGCGCTCGCCGCTGGCGTCGACCAGATGGAACCCAGACCTGGCGCCCGGCTCTTGCGATCGAGTCAGCTCGACGATCCGCTCCTCGAGCTGGCGCAGGGTGCGGTCGCGAATGATGTGTGCTCTGCCGATTTGCATTGCGCGATTGATCCTCGAACTGAATCCTGAAGTGGCGACTGCCTCAGGCCGCCCGCCGTGCCTGGGTGGTTTCCGGGCCAACGGGCTGCCGGCCGATGCAGGCGTAGGTAAACCCCTGTCGTTGCATCTCGGCCGGGTCGAAAAGATTCCGTCCGTCGATCACCAGGGGGCGCCGCAGCCGGCCGCGGACCACGTCGAAGTCCGGATGACGAAACTCCTGCCAATCGGTGACGATTACCAGCGCCTCGGCGCCGTCGAGCGGGTCGTACAGATGTGGGCAATACTCGATCGCCGAGCCGAAAATGGCCCGCACGTTGTCCATGGCCTCGGGGTCGTGCACGCGGACCTGGGCCCCCGCCTGCAAGAGCTCGCGAATCAGGTCCAGGGCGGGCGCCTCGCGCACGTCGTCGGTCGACGGTTTAAAGGCCAGCCCCCAGATGGCCAAGGTCTTGCCGCGCAGTTGCGGCCCAAGCAGTTGGCGAACCTTGGCCGCCAGGACCGTTTTTTGCCGCTGATTGACCTGATCGACTGCCCGCAAAATCGACGATTCGTGGCCCGCATCCTCGGCCGTGGCGATCAGGGCCCGGACGTCTTTAGGAAAACAAGAACCCCCGTATCCGGGGCCCGGGCTGAGAAACTGAAAGCCGATCCGGCTGTCGTGCCCGATGCCGCGGCGCACATCCTGGATGTCGGCCGAGAGGTCTTCGCAGAGATTGGCCATTTCGTTGATAAACGAAATCTTCGTGGCCAACAGCGCATTGGCCACGTACTTGGTCATCTCGGCGCTTTCCGGCGTCATGACCAGAAACGGGCGGTCCGCCCGCAGGAACGGCTTGTACAAATCGTGCAGGACGGCCGCCGCCTCGGGTGAGCGAACCCCCACGACCACCCGCTCGGGTTCCGCGAAATCGCCGATCGCGTGGCCTTCCTTGAGGAACTCGGGGTTGCTGGCCGATTCGTGGCCCACGCTACCCGGCTGGTTGAGCAGCTCGAGAAACCGCCGGTTGGTGCCCACCGGTACGGTGCTCTTGATCACGACCAGCTTGGGCTGGCGGGCGGTCTGGCGAATGTCGCGGGCCACGGCCCAGACGGCTGAAAGGTTGGCCCTTCCGTCGGCCGCCTGGGGGGTTCCCACGGCGACGAACACGACCCGGCTTTGCTCGAGCGCGCCGACCAGGTCGGTACTGAAGCGCAGCCGGCCCTCTTGGCGATTGCGCTGCACCAATTCGCCCAGGCCGGGTTCGTAGATCGGCAGCCGGCCGCGATTGAGACCGGCCACTTTCTCGGCATCGACGTCGATGCAGGTGACTTCGTTGCCGCTGTCGGCAAAGCAAGTTCCCGACACCAGCCCCACGTAGCCAGTGCCAATAACGGTGATATGCACGTCCCCTCCTTGGTAGTGCTTCGCATTGGGTCGCAGACGTTCCATCGTCCGCGGCAGTGCTTCGGGTTGTTTCAGCAGCCGGCCCGGCCCGACGGGTTCGAGCCGGCTCAGCCTTCGTTCAGCCGGCTGCGAAAGTCGGCCACGGTCCGCGCGATTCCCGCGCGCAGGTCCACCTTCGGTTGCCAGTTCAAATGCGCTTTCGCCCGGCCAATGTCGGGCTGCCGCTGCTTGGGGTCGTCGGCCGGCAGGGGCTCGTGCACGACGGGCACCTTGCTCCCCACCACCTCTTGCACCACCTGGGCCAGTTCGGCCATGGTGAACTCGCCTGGGTTACCCAAGTTGTGGGGTTCGTGGCACTGCGGGCCCTCGTACTGCATCAACCGCAGAAAACCCTCGACCAGGTCGTCGGCGTAGCAGAACGAGCGGGTTTGCTCCCCCGACCCGTACAAGGTTAATGGTTTGCCGGTCAGCGCCTGGACGATGAAGTTGCTCACCACCCGGCCGTCGTTCAGCGCCATCCGGGGGCCATAGGTGTTGAAGATTCGAGCGATGCGAATGTCGACGTCGTGGGCTCGGTGATAATCCATGAACAGCGCTTCGGCGCAGCGCTTGCCCTCGTCGTAACAGGAGCGAATGCCAATCGGGTTGACGCGCCCCCAGTAGGCTTCGGTTTGCGGGTGCACGTCGGGGTCGCCGTACACTTCGCTGGTGCTGGCCTGGAAGATGCGGGCACCGACCCGCTTGGCCAGCCCCAACATGTTCAGGGCGCCCGAGACCGAGGTCTTGATCGTTTTGATCGGGTTGTGCTGGTAATGAATCGGCGAGGCGGGGCACGCCAGATTGAAGACCCAGTCGACCTCCAACAGGATCGGTTCGACCACGTCGTGCCGAATTAACTCGAACCGGGCATGATCGCGCAAATGTTCTACATTGCGCTTGCTGCCGGTGAAGAAGTTATCCAGGCAAATCACTTCATGACCCGCCGCGATCAGACGATCGCAGAGGTGTGAGCCGAGGAAACCGGCGCCCCCGGTGACCAGGATGCGTTTCGCTGCCGACATGCTGGCTGAATGCCCGTGAAAAGCGGAAGTCAACGGCCGAACCAGGCCACGGCGCCGCTCGGCCCGTAGCGATAGCCCCCGGGCGTTTCCACCCGTCGGGGGCGGATGATGACGGAATTCGCCGCCTGCGACAAGCTCGAATTATCCTCGCGCGCCTCCGCCGCATTGCCTAATCTGCCGCCGACCGGCGCGGTGGCTTGCCGCTCGCCAGCTTTTCAGGTTCCCCGAGCTATTCGATCTTGACCCCGGGCAGGCCGCTGGCCGATAACCCCCCTCGCCGCCGGGCCGTCCCGGCGTGCCGTGCCCCCCCCGGAAGCATGCCGCCGGCCAGTCCCGCGCCGAGGCCGGTGCCCGCGTTTCGCCGTAGGGAACCCGTGGCCAGCGGGGGCCCGGGGGCGGCCGATCGACGTGGCGAGGATCGACGACGAAATGATCCAAGCGAATCCATTCACCGCTGTGGTTGCTCGCGGCGCGCGTGTGTTGGTGATCTCGCCCGACATGCTGCCGCTGGGCGGTCGCCCGGCGAGCGGCGCCGGCCTCAGGGCCTGGGCGCTGGGTCAGGGGTTGCGCGCCGCCGGGCACGACGTTTTGTGGGCCCTGCCCCGCGAGACCGCCGCGGCCGCCGAGTTCGCTCCCCAGGCCTCGGACGAAGCGCCCGTCGCCGTGTTCGAGCCGACGCGACTCGACGATTTCCTCGCGGCCCAAGGTGCCGAGGCGGCCGTTTTTCAGCACTGGCCCGCGGTCAACCTGCTCCGCCGCTCGGGGCTGCCGGTGGCGATCGATTTTCACGGTCCGCTGCTGCTGGAAACGCTGTATCACTCGGGCGGCAAGGTGACCGGCCTGTACCGACAAAAACTGCGAGCCTTGGCCCGGGCCGACTTCTTCACCTGTGCCGGCGAGCGGCAGCGAAATTACTTCTACGCCTGGCTGCAGATGGCCGGATTCGATCTGCGCGAACTGCCGATTGAAGTCGTGCCGTTTGCCTGGTCGCCCCAGTTGCCCGAGCACCGGTACCCCGACGAGCCGCGTTTCGTATTCGGCGGTATGTTTCTCCCCTGGCAGAACCCGGCCCTGGGTTTGAGGGTACTGGTGGAAGAACTGGAGCGAGCCGGCCGAGGCCAGCTCGATTTCTTCGGCGGTAAACACCCCCGCATGCAGTTCGACGCCCCGGACTTCGACACGGTGCTTGCCCGGCTGGCCGATTCGCCGCGGGCGACCGTTCATCCGCTGGTGCCGCGAGCCCAATTGCTCGACCGCTATGCCCGCTCGAGCGTGGCCTGGGACGTGATGCCGCACAACTGCGAGCGAGGCATGGCCATCACCTCGCGCACGGTGGAATACCTCTGGGCCGGTCTGCCGGTGGTGTACCAGCGCTACGCCGAACTGGCCGACGACATCGCCGAGTTCGAGGCGGGCTGGCTGGTCGACCCCTGCGATGAAGAGCAGCTGCGCCAGGTCGTGGCTCAAATCCTCGCGTCGCCCGCGGAAGTGGTTCGACGCGGCGAGAACGCCCAGCGGTTGATTCGCGAGCGGCGCACCTGGACCGCGGCCACGAGGCCGTTGGCCCGCTGGGTCGCCGAACCTCGACCGGCGGCTCGTCTGGCAAGCCAGCCGTTTCTGGCGGAGCCCGGATGGGCACGGCCCGCCGAACAGCTTCGAGAGGGGCTCAAGCGGCTGGTCTCGCTACACCCATGGACCGAGTCGCTAGCGCGCCGTACTTGGCGTGCGGGGCGCCAGGCCCTGGGGCACCGGCGAGCAACCGAGTTGGATGCCCCGGCCCCCGCGGCGGGGTGGCCAACGCTGGGCAGCGCGCAAGGAACCCGAGCCTAATACACAAGGGAATTCCCCCCGATAGCACAAGGAGGTGCTTCTCATGTCGCACGTATCGCTCGTCACCGGCGGCGCCGGTTTCATTGGTTCGCACGTGGTCGATTCCTTGATTGAAGCCGGCCACCGGGTCGTGGTGCTCGACGATCTCAGCGGTGGTTTCACCGACAACGTGCACCCCGATGCCACCTTTGTGCGGGGCACCATCTGCGATCATGAACAAATCAACCGGCTCTTCAACCGGCACCGTTTCACGCACGTATACCACCTGGCGGCCTACGCGGCCGAGAACCTGAGCCACTTCATCAAGCGGTTCAACTACAACAACAACCTGATCGGCAGCGTCAACCTGATCAACGCGGCGGTCAACCACGGCGTGGAATGCTTCGTATTCACCTCGTCGATCGCGGTCTACGGCGCCAACCAATTGCCGATGGCCGAAGACATGATTCCCCTGCCGGAAGATTCCTACGGCATTTCCAAGCTGGCGGTCGAGCGCGAGCTGTTCGTAAGCCATGAAATGTTCGGATTGGATTACGTGATCTTCCGTCCGCACAACGTGTACGGCGAGCGGCAGAACATCGGCGACCGGTATCGCAACGTCATCGGCATCTTCATGAACCAATTGATGCAAGGCGAGCCGATGTCGGTCTTCGGCGATGGTCTGCAGACCCGGGCCTTCAGCTACATTTCCGACGTGGCTCCCATCATTGCCCGCGCGCCGTTTACGCCCGGCGCCCGCAACCAAATCTTCAACGTGGGGGCCGATCAACCGAGCTCGGTGCTCAGGTTGGCCGAGATCGTGGCCGAGGCCATGGGCGCCCCGCGACAGATTCGCCACCTCGAGGCCCGCAAGGAAGTGGTGCACGCCTACGCTTCTCACGAGAAGGTGCGCACCACCTTTGGGCTCGATCGCGAGGTTTCGCTCGAAGAGGGCATTCGCCGTATGGCGGCCTGGGCTCAGCAGTGTGGCCCGCGCAAAAGCAGCACCTTCGAAAACATCGAGGTGCTCAAGAACTTGCCAGCCAGTTGGCAGCGCGAGCTCAAGGTGGCCAAGGCGGCCTGATCGGCCCGCCAGAGAAAATGCCAGGCCCAGACCCCCGGGAGGCACTCACCTCCCCCCGGGGGCTGGCCTCTGGCCAACGGTTCCGGGTGCGTGCATGCCCATCGGCGTTCCCTCATCGCTGGTCGCCTGGAAACATCGTTACCTGGCGCGGTGGTTTCCGCCGGGCACCCTCGGGGGCGACCTGCTGCGGGCCGCGCAGCACTGGGCTCGTCAGTGCCGCGAGCATGGCCCGGTGGCCGCCACCGGCGAGTTGCCGCGTCTGATGCGAGCCTTCGGGGGGGGCGGTCCCGCGAGCGAGGCGCGCTGGCTGGCCGCCGCCGACCCGACGCCCGAACAACTGGCCGAGCAGCGCGCCTGGTCCGCCCGGCGCGAGGCGGCCGTTCGCTTCGACTTGCTGGTGCCGCTGCACCACACGCGCACCGCCTGGCTCGAGGAACTGATCGAGAGCGTGCGGGCCCAAACCTACTCGCATTGGCGGTTGCATCTGGCCGTGGCCGAGAATGAGGCCCCTGCCCTGCTGAGCCGAATCGACCACTGGGCGGCGCTCGACCAGCGCGTTCAACTCCTCCGCCTGCCCCGCAACGACGGAATTTCGTCCACCACCAACGCGGCCCTGAATGGCGCCGAAGGCGATTTCGTCGGGTTGATCGATCACGACGACCGGATCGCTCCCAACGCGCTCTATGAGTTTGCCAGGCTGCTTGCCGAGGACCCGGGCGCCGACCTGATCTACAGCGACGAAGACTATCTCTCGGCCAACGGTCGCCGGCGCTACCGGCCCGTGCTCAAGCCCGATTGGTCGCCGCATTTGATCCTGGGCTACAACTATGTGGGCCATTTCACGGTGGTGCGGCGGAGCCTGTTGGTCGAACTGGGCGGGCTGCGCAGCGAGTGCGATGGCGCGCAAGATTGGGACCTGGTGCTGCGAGTTGCCAGCCGAACCCAGCGAATTCGCCACATTCCGCGCGTGCTTTACCACTGGCGAGCGGTCCCCGGTTCTTGCGCCCTGGAGCCGCTGGCCAAGCCCTGGGCACTGGACTCCCAGCGCCGCGCGGTAACCGATCATCTGGCCGGCCAGCAGCTCGCGGCCCAAGTTACGACCGAACCCACGGGCATGCAGCGACTCGTCTGGCCCTTGGACCGGCAGCCGCTGGTTTCGCTGGTGATACCAACCCGCGACCAATTGCCGCTCATTGGCCGACTGGTCAACGATTTGCTCGAAGCCACCGACTATGGCCCGCGCGAAATCATCCTGGTCGATTCCGGGTCGAGCGATATCCGGGTTTGGGCCCAGTACCGGCGCTGGCAGTCGACCAACGGGGTGCGCGTCGTCGCGCTGCCTGGGCCGTTCAACTACTCGCGAGCCTGCAACGTCGGCGCGGCCGCGGCTGAAGGCCAGGTGCTGGCCTTTCTGAACAACGATCTGCAAGTGGTCGAACCCGGCTGGCTAGCGGAATTGGTTCGCTGGGCGCTTCGCCCCGGCACGGGCCTGGTTGGTCCGCAACTGCTGTATCCTCAGGGCACTTTGCAACATGCCGGCATTGCTATTGGGGGCGAGCAACTAGGCTGGCACCTGTTTCGTCACGCGCGCCCAGCGACCGGCTCGCGACTGGGCCCGATCGGTACCTACCGCGACTGCCTGGCGTTGACGGGTGCCTGCCAGGTTCTGCGGCGCGAGGTCTTCGATCAACTGGGCGGGTTCGACGAGGAATTCGAGCTTTGCTATAGCGACTTTGCCCTGGCCCTCGCGGCCCATCGCGCGGGCTATCGCAACCTGGTTACGCCCTATGCCGCGCTGGTGCATCATGAATGCGCCACTCGGCAGCCGCTGGACGAACGGGAATCGCGCGATGCGGCCCGGTTCGCCGCTCGGCTGCGGGCTTGGAACTTGTGGGACGACCCGTACTTTCCGCAGGGGCTCACCGCCGAGCCCCTGCCGCGGCTGCGGAGGGCCGACCAGCCTTCGGCCGCCGATCTGGCCCGCCGAGCGGCTACCCGGTTGTTGGCTCAGGCCGCTGCGCCTACCGAACCGCTGGCCACCGCGTCGCGTGCAGCCTAAGCGGCTGCCGTGCACGGCGCCCCTCGCTGGGCCGATTCGGCCTCCCAGAAAAGCTCTGTCCCGGGGCCTGCCCGACTGAGGCGATGCCCGCGGCACGGCGCTCTGGGATGATCCCCTGCCGGAAAGAATGGGTCGTGACCGGTCGGTCCCCCGGCGGCAACTCAGCCGCCATGACAGATTGGCAATGGGAGCTCATCAGTTCGCTTCTCCAGGTAGCGCTCGACAACCTCTGAGAATGGGGAGCGCGCGTTTTATCCGGTCGCCGGCCTAAAGGTGGCTAGCGAAAACACGTTGCGCGGCGGTGGCTGGGAGAAGTGGATAGCCCCCGCGAAAAGAGCTGTCCCCTCTTGGGATGGGGTATTTTCACAACTCATTTTGTGAAATTTCGGCCCCTCCCCCTCCCAATTGCTGCTCCTCGGGCGTAGAAAAGGCCGCAGAGCGCCGTTTGCCGGGGTCGGCGTGTGGCCGAATCGAGCGAATCTCGGGGGGGTGTCCTCGGTCGAGCGTGGCGTTCTGGCCGCCCACAGGCAATCACCCTCCGGCAGGTACCGGCCAGCCCGCAAGGTACGGCGACTGGCAACCGAGAGTTTTCGTCAGGGGAGCATTCCGTCGATGGCGCGCGAATACGAACATCCCGAGGTCCTGGTTTCGACCGCCTGGGTCGCCGAGCACCTTCAGGACCCGAACCTCCGAATTGTTGAATCGGACGAAGACGTCCTCTTGTATTTGCAGGGCCATATTCCGGGCGCCGTCAAAATCGACTGGCAGACCGACCTGCAGGACCAGGTGCGTCGCGAGTACATCGATCGCGCGCGCTTCGAGGAATTGTGCGCTTCCAAGGGCATCTCGAACGACACCACCGTGGTTTTCTATGGCGACAAGAACAACTGGTGGGCCTGTTACGCGTTTTGGACGTTCAAGCTTTACGGGCATGAGAAATGCCTGATCATGAACGGTGGCCGTAAGCGGTGGGAGCTCGACAATCGCCCCTATAGCCGCGACCCCGAGCCGGTGTACCCCCGCGGAACCTATACGGCCAAGGAGCAAGACTTGGCGATTCGTGCCTTCCGCGACGAGGTGCTCAAGCACCAGAAGGCGGGGCGCCCATTGGTCGACGTGCGCTCGACCGGCGAGTACACCGGCGCGGTATTGCACATGGAGGGCTACCCCCAGGAGGGCGCGCTGCGGGCCGGCCATATTCCCGGCGCGGTGAGCATTCCCTGGTCGATGGCCGCCAACGACGACGGCACCTTCAAGAACCGTTCGCAATTGGAAAAGCTGTACGTCAAGGAAAACAAGCTCAAGCGGCGCTCGCCGGTCATCGCCTATTGCCGGATCGGCGAACGGTCGAGCCATACCTGGTTCGTGCTGCATTACCTGCTGGGCTTCTCGAAAGTGAAAAACTACGACGGTTCCTGGACCGAGTGGGGTAACCTGGTGGGCGTGCCCATCGAAAAGAGCGTGTAACACCAACCGCCACGCGCTCCTGCCGCCCGACGGGGTACCCCCGCACCCAACCATGATTGCACCCGTCCAGAAGCTCGCCGAAGTGATCGACGAATTTGCCGAACTCGAGCCGCGCGAGCGGCTCGAGTTGCTGCTCGACTACGCCGAAAACTTGCCGCCGTTGCCCGAGCGCCTGCGCGAGGCCCGCGCCGCCGGTGAACACCGCGTGCACGAATGCCAGACCCCGGTTTACCTTTGGGTCGAGCTGATCGACGGCCGGGTGCAAATCTCTTGCGACGTAGCCCCCGAGGCCCCCACAGTCCAGGGGTTTCTCAGCATCCTGGTCCAAGCGCTCAGCGGCGCGCAGCCCGCCGAGGTGCTGGCGACCCCCACCGACCTGTTGGGCCGCCTGGGCCTGGTCCAAGCCCTGGGCATGACCCGAATGCGGGGGCTCAGCGCCATTTTGGCCCGCATTCGCAACGAAGTGGCCCGGTTGACGGTTGCCTGAGCCGGCGCGCACGCGGGGTCGGCCCGCGGCTCTACCGCGCCCCACGGCCAGCACTACTACGGTTCCAGCACAATCTTCCCGGCGAGCGTGCCCCGTTTGCCGATGGTGTTTTCTTCCTGCAGTCGATGGGCGGCGACGGCCTCGGCCAGGGGAAGCCGGCGATCGATTCGGGCACGCAACTCGCCCCGTACCAGCCAGCGGTTGATGTCGGCCGCGGCCCGGGCCTGTTCCTCCGGCGGGGCGTTGAACATGGCGAAGCCGTACAGCGAACAATCCTTCACATAAAACGGGCCGACTGGAAAAACGGGCCGGGCATCGCGCCCCGCCATCACGATCATCCGCCCGCGCTTGGCCAGCAGCGGCACGGTTCGCTCGAAATTGGGTTCGCGCAGGGTTTCCCACCAAATGTCGACCCCCTGAGGCGCGAACCGGCGAATCGCGGCGTCGACATCCTCGGTTTGGTAGTTGATCGCCAGGTCGGCTCCCAATTCCCGGGCCGCGGCCACCTTGGCATCGGTACCCGCCGTGGTGATGACCCGGGCACCCAGCGCCTTGGCCATTTGCACCACGGTGGACCCCACGCCGCCGGTGCCGCCGTTGACGAACAGAATCTCGGGCTCGGGGCGAGTTGTTTGACCCACGCGGGCGTCGCGCACCAGGCCCAGCCAGGCCGTGATGCCGACCAGCGCGACCGCGGCCGCCTCGCCATCGGTTACCTCGGGAGGCGTGGGGTAAAGCCAGTGGGCATCCACCGCTGCCAGTTGAGAAAAGCTTCCCTGGCGACCCGCCAGGCCTTGGTTGCTGCCCCAAACCCGATCGCCCGGCTGGAACTGGGTGACTCCGGTTCCGACTTGCTCGACGGTGCCTGCCAGGTCGCAGCCGATGATAAAGGGCTGCGGCAATTGGGCGGCAATCAGCCCGCCCCGGATGTAGGTATCGATCGGGTTCACTGCCACGGCGCCGACGCGAACCAGCACCTGGTCCGGGCCGGGCTGGGGCGCGGGCAGGTCGCCGAATTGAATCACTTCCGGTGGTCCGGTGCGCTCGATGTAAGCGGCTTTCATCGCCGTGGTGCTTTCTAGGTAAGAGTCGCTGCGCGCGGAGCCGGCGGCGCCGCGCGCTGGTGAGATCGATGCGGCGAAATTCGCCGGGGCCCGGTCCGCTGGGCCGCCGATTATGGGCGCAGCCGCGCGGCGCGAGCAAGCGGCCCGCGGCACAGCGCCGGGCGCGGTTTTGCCGCGCCAGGGGGGAAGCCCTAAAATGCAGCGGTGCCCGGCGCGCCGCCGCGTTTCCACCCCCGATTCGACACCCCAGCAGGTCGAGCTCCCCATGCCCCCGACCACTTTTACTTCGGAACAGTTGGCCCAGTACGAGCGCGACGGCTATGTCATCGAGCGCTCGCTTTTCAATCCCCAGGAGATGCGAATCCTGCTCGATTTTGCCAAACACGATCCGCAACTCGAGCAGGCCGCCTACGAACGCAAGGACGCCGCCGGGGCGGCAACGCGGCTGGCGCTGTGGAACGAGGCGGGAGACGACCTCTACGGCCAGATCTCGCGGATGCCCCGCATCGTCGAGCGGATGGAGCAAATCCTGGGAGGCGAGGTATACCACTACCACCACAAGATGATGCTCAAGGAGCCGCGCGTGGGGGGGGCCTGGGAATGGCACCAAGACTACGGCTACTGGTACCACAACGGCTGTCTGTATCCGCTGCTGGCCAGTTGCCTGATCGCCGTCGATCGGGCCACCCGCGAGAATGGCTGTCTCCAGGTGCTCACGGGCTCGCACTGGCTAGGGCGAATCGACCATGGCAAGACCGGCGACCAGACCGGCGCCGATCTGGAGCGGGTCGAGGCGGCCCAGGCCCGGCTACCGCTGGTCTACGTGGAGTGTGAGCCCGGTGACGCCATCTTTTTCCACTGCAACTTGCTGCACCGTTCCGACCAGAACCGCTCGGAACACCCGCGCTGGTCGCTGATTGTCTGCTGCAACGCCGCGCGGAACGACCCTTACAAAGATTCGCGGCACCCGCGATACACGCCGCTGAAAAAATCGGGCGAATCGGCCATTGAAGATTGGGCCCGGGGCCCGTTCGCCGGGTCGCGGACCTAAGGATGCGTGCCACCGCGGTAAATCCGCGTTGCGCGCTTGCGATGAGCTTGCCTAGCTGGTTTGCGAGCGGTGAAAATGGACGTGCCGCCAGGCGCCATCCACTTGCTGCCAAACCCGGGTTTCCTCGCAGCAAACGGTTTCCGCCACCCCGCCGGGTGCTTGCCGCTGCACGAGCCGCACATAGGTGAGCACCGCCGCATCGCCCATTAGGCGCACCTGCGGACTGCTCATGGTGACGTTGCGGCGAGCCTCGCTGGGGCCCCCCTCGAAATAGAACTCGTGAAACTCCAAACCGGTTACCAGATGGCCGCGGGCCTCGGGTTCGAAGCAGGTCAGCGACGGATCGCACAACTCGCTATAGGTTTGCCAATCGCCGTCCGAAATGGCGTCGAGCAAGCGCTGGTTCAATTCGAGCAGCTCGTCGGCCGGGTTTGCAGCAGACATGGGCGTGGTTTCCTCGAACGTGAGCAATGGGGGCGAGCCAGGCCGGTTCAACCGCCGGCGTCGGTTTCGGCCAGGGGAGCCTCGGCATGGGTGCCCGCTTGCCCCACTAGGCCCAGCCGGGCCAGCTTAGCCAGGCATTCGTCGCGCTCGCGGCAGCGGCGCAGGGGGGCCCAATCGGCCGATTGGGCCGCGAGAAAATCGTCGGCCGAAAGCGGCCCTCCGGCCCGCTCGGCGAGCTTCGCCGCCAACCGGGTCAGAACCTCGACCTCGAGCCGCGTCAGGCTCAGCCCACCCAAGCGGTAGTCGGTAAACGCTTCCCAGACTACGGGAAACAGCGGCCGCACAATCTGCTCGCCGATCGTGGTGGCGTACTGGCGAATCTCCCATTGGGCGTGCTCGTCCATCCGCAGGGAAAGAAAGTGCAACAGGTTGTGCAGATCGATTTTCCAGTAGGCCTCGGTATAGGTCGCCAGGGGCAAATCCTTGCGGGCCTGTTCTCGGGCCACGCCCTGGGCAATCCGCTCCTCGTAGAGCCGGCGGGCTGCGTCGTGAAATTCGCGCTCGCTCCGCGTTAGTTCCTCGCCCAGCTCGACCGGCAGGGCCGCGCCGCTCCCCTGTCGGTTGGTGGCGGCCTGGCTTCGCCACCCATCGGGCTCGGTCTGCTGGGCCGCGTCGATCGCCAGCGAGTAGCGCGTGCTGTATTCGTTCACGTTCGCGGTGCGATGGCGAATCCATTGTCGCCAGCAATCCATCGGCACTCGAACCAGCAGCTTTACCTCGGCCATCTCGAACGGAGTGGAGTGCCGGTGCCGCATCAGGTAGCGAATCAGGCCACGATCGTCCGACACCTGCTTGGTGCCCGCGCCGTAGCTGACCCGGGCCGCTTGAACCACGCTGGCGTCGTCGCCCATGCAATCGACCAGGCAGACAAAGCCATCGTCGAGCACGGGAAACTTTTTCCACCGAAGGTCGGCCACTTGCTGTTGATTGGAAAGTGTCATCGGGCCACGCTACCTGGCATCGTGCGGTGCGGTTTCTCGTGAACCAGCCTGCCCCTGATTACCGGCACGGCGCCGGCGCTTGCAAGGGGGGGAGGGCATTCTAGCCCCGCCGCCCGTACCCGCGCAAGGGGCTCAAAAGGCAGCCCGGTAAATGGCCTCGAGATCGTCGACCGTGGCCGGCCGCGGATTGACGCGCAGGATGCGCTCGATCGAACCGGCTTTTTCGGCGAAGGTTCGCAGTTGTTCGACCCGCACCCCTAGTTCGCGTAGACGATCGGGAATGCCGATCTCGCGACGGAGCCGCCGCACGGCCTCGATCGCCGCCTGGGCGGCCGCCTCCGGTTCGAGCCCGGCCACGTCGGCCCCCAACAGGCTGGCGATTTCGGCCAATTCGCGCTGCCGGACCGCTTGGTTGAACTGCATGACGTAGGGCAGAAGCAGGCCATTCCCCGCCCCGTGGGAACAGTGAACCGCGGCCCCGACGGGATACTCCAAGGCATGGACCGCCGCCACGCCGGCGTTGGAAAACGCCATGCCTGCCAGGGTGGCGGCCAGGGCCATTCCCTCGCGAGCTTCCAAATTCTCAGGCTCGTGAACGGCGGTTGCCAGGTGGCGCCCCACCAGCCGCACTGCCTCGCGGGCCGCCAGATCGGCCAGAGGGAACCGGCCTTGATACACGCTGACCTTCTCGGCCGGCAGGGGAAACTGCTGAAAGTCGACCGCCGTCAGTGCTTCGATCGCGTGGGTCAGGGCGTCGATTCCGCTGTCGGCCGTGACGCGCGGCGGACAGCTGACCGTGAGCAGCGGGTCGACCAGCGCCAGGCGCGGCCGAAGGTGGTTGCTCATCAGGCCTACTTTGAGCTGCCGCTCGGTATCGGTCAGAACCGCCGCGGCGCTCACCTCGGAACCGGTCCCCGCGGTGGTCGGAACGGCCGCCAGCGGCAACACCGGGCCGGGCACGCGATCCTCCCCCACGTAGTCGGCCGGGGTCCCGCCGTGCGCCAGGATCAGGGCCACCACCTTGGCCAGATCCAGGTTGCTCCCCCCGCCCAAGCCCACGAGCCAATCGGGTCGGCAAACCCGGCCAGCGGCGACGGCCTCGTCGGCCACGGCCAGCGAGGGCTCGGCCCTTCCACCGGCGAATACTTCGCAGGCGACGCCGGCATCGCTCAACGCCGATCGAATCCGGTCGACCAGTCCGGCTTGAATCAAGTGGGCATCGGTTACCACCAGAACCCGTTTCGCGCCCGAACTGGCCAGCCGGCGCCCCAGTTGCGCGGCGGCCCCCCGGCCAAAGACGAGTTCTCCCGCGGTGTGAAAGGTCCAGGTGGTGCGCATCGATCACCAGGGGGTTCGTACCGGGGCGTTCGGCCAGTTAAACGGCGTGAGACCCCGGCCGGGCACGGGACGCGGACCGTGGGCAGTGAGGTACCGGTGCTTAGGTCAAATCCCGAAACTCGCGACGCGCAAAGACCACGAGGGCGATCAGCAGCGACACGACCGAGATCCAAAGCAGCGTCGAGCCGGCCGCCTGGGCGCCCATCGGCACGAACCAGGTTGGGTCGGGAGTCTCCAGCCCGTACTCGCCCCCCACGGCATACATCATCGAGCGGCCGTAATAGCTCACCGCCAGGCGCTTGATGATACCCGGCATATTGCCGATGAAGAACTCGAGGAACAGGGAGTACAGCAGGGCCACGATGGTCGAGTGGCGAAACACGACCGCGAACAGGTGAAACAGCGCCACGTAAGCGATCGTCATGTAGAACACCGAAGGCAGATAGAGCCGAAACGCCAATTCCCCGACGGGGCCCGCCAGCCGGCAATACACGTAGAAGCTGCCGGTCACCAGCCCTAGCACCAGTGGCAGCGTGGCGGTGAGCTTAGCTAACAAAATCAGCGAGCGCGGTACCGGGCGAACCAGTAAGAACAAGAGCGTGCGGTCTTCGCGGTCGCCCCCCAGGCTGGTCGTGGCGTAGGCCAGCGTGCAGACCGGAATGACGAACGAGGCGAAGATGAAGAGGACGAACTCCTGGCTGAAGCTGTCAAAGGCATTGCTGAAAATACCGATCTGCTGATACCGGCGGCGAAGCAAGAACAGCGCGCAGCCGGCCAGTGGAAAGACCACCATCATGGTATTCATCGACCACAGCAGGCGGCGGAAGGAAAGCATGAACAGGGTCGACCAGGCGCGCAGTAGGTTCATCCCAACTCCTGCTGCAAATAGCCAAACACCGCGTCGGCCCCCGCGTCGAGCACTTCCAGGCGATGAAGGTTCAGGTCGTGCTTGAGCACTAGCTCGGCCAAATAATCGAAAAACTGGGCCGTGTGGCGGGTCTGGACGGTAAGCGAATGCTCGCGCATCTCGACCGCGTCGACCAACGGCAGACCGACCAGCCAGGCGGCCAGCTCGCGCTGCCGATCGGCAGCGATCTCGACCAGGAACGGCTGCTCGGAAATCAACTCGCGCACCTCGCGAATCGATCCCGAGGCGATGATGCGTCCCCGGGCGATCATCAACATCGAATCGGCCAGATGCTCGACTTCGACCAGAATGTGGCTCGATACCAACACCGTTTTGCCGCGCTCGGCCAGCCGGACCAGGAGCTGGCTAATCTCCCGCCGCCCGCCCGGATCGATGCCGGTCATGGGCTCGTCGAGCAGCAAAATCTGTGGATCGTGAACAAGCGCCTGAGCCAGCTTGATGCGCTGCCGCATTCCGTGGCTGCAGCCCCCCAGCCGCCGCTCGCCCCGGCTGGTCATGCCCACCTCGTCGAGCGCCAACTCGGTCCGCTCCCGGGCTTCCCGCGCGCGGTACCCCTGCAGGCGGGCCAGCGTGAACACGAATTCCCGGCCGGTCATCTCCTCGTAGAAATTGTTGATGTCGGGGCTGTAGCCCAGTCTCCGCTTGGCCTGGGCCGACCAGGCGGCGCACTCGCCGATTTGGACCGTCCCCTGGGTGGGGCGCAACTGGCCGCTGGCCAGCTTCATCATGGTCGACTTGCCGGCGCCGTTCGAGCCGAAGAGACCGGTAATGCCCGGCCCGATCCGACAGGTGATATTGTTCACCCCGATCACCGGCCCGTAGAGCTTGGTTACGTGGTCGAAGGTGAGCTGCATGAAACGGCGAATTCAGAAGCGTTTTGGCCGGGCAGAACCCGCTTGGCAGACCGCCGAGTGGAAAGCGCCAGCCGCTGGGCATGTGCAAAGACAGGCTCGCAGATTGGCGGCGCTCTGGCAACGGTCCTCACCTTGGGGGGAGGAAAGGTGCCGCCCGCCACGAGAAATTGCTCGAAACGAGCTGAGGCCTGCGATTGGCTTTGGAGTCAGACCAATTACTATATTCTCTCCATGCGACGCGATCGGCCTAACCCCCACCTTTTGGTTGATTGAACCTGCTAACTGCCCTAGACTACTGGAACTCTCAGAGGGCACCGTTTCCGGTCTCGCCGGGGGAGAAATCGCACAAATCCTGATCTAGTTTGTCGTTCGCGGTTGCCAATTCAGGTTGGCGTTCGGCAGGGTCGTCGTGCGGTGCGGCCCCGGTAGCTATTCTGCATCCCCTAAGTCGGATGAAGCGTAATTCCGGGTTATCTTTGGCGAATAAACCTGACGGTTTCGTTATGTTGGAGACGATTTTTCCAGTAGGCCACCGCTGTTTCGGAGAAGCGTCGCGGCCACGTCGGAAGTCGACGGGAAGCCGCTCGGGCAGCGAATGAGAGAATGGCGGCCGTTACCGCATGGCTTGTGCAGCGTAGTTAGGTCCGCGGATTGGTATGCATCCTGAAGTAAGCGTCGTTATCGCCACGTACAATTGCGCTCGCTTCTTGCCGGAAGCGATCGAATCGGCGCTTGCGCAGACTTGGACCGACCGCGAAATCGTAGTGGTCGACGACGGCTCGACCGACGACACGACGGAAGTCATGGCGAATTATCGCCATTTGCCCGAGGTTCGGTATTTCCGCCAGCCTCACCGCGGGCATGCCCGGACCAAGAATTTCGGCGTTGCGCAGTCCCGAGGGCGGTGGCTGGCCTTTCTCGACGCCGACGACATTTGGCTTCCCGAGAAGCTCGCGCTGCAGTTGGAATTGGCGCAGACCAGTTCCTGGGAGCCCGGCGTAGTGTTTACCCGCCGGCTGGTGGTGAACGCTCAGGGACAAGCGATCGACCTTCCCGAGATACCGCCGGTCCGGGGTCAGGTGCTGTCCGAGTTATTGCTGGAAAACTTCGTCTGTTTCTCATCGGCGATGGTGCATCGCGAGGTATGGGACGCGGTCGGCAGTTTCGACGACGCGCTGGTGTTTCCCATCGATTATCAACTTTGGCTGCGGATTGCGGTGGGCCATACGTTCGATTTTGTCGATCAGCCGCTGGTGAAATACCGCGTTAGCGGTACCGGCATGTCGCAGCAGATCGACCGGGTCGAGCGGCGCCGCCAAATCGACCTGGCCATGCGGCGTTTTCTCGACCACCACGGCGGACGCCAGGCGGTTTCACAGGAGATGCTCGACGCCGCCGAAGTTCGCCGCAGTTGCCGTTTGGCCCTGGAAAGCCGCTACGAATCGCGATGGCAGGCACTGGGCTGGTATCTCAAGGCGCTGCGCCGCTCGCCCGCCAGCCGCGACATTTGGTACGGCTTAGCGGCCCTGCCCATGCCCGAGGTGGTGCGAAGGGCATTTCGTCGGGCTCGGCGGCGTCCGGCCGACTGGCGCGAGCCCCCCCTGCTCGACGTCGACCCCCAGCTCCAGGGGGATCGCGGCGAGGATCTAACTGGAACTCACGCCTCGGCCACGCTGGCCAAGTAGAACACGTAGTTGTAGCTCTCGCCCGCTTGTTGCCAGAGGGCGATCTCTTCAGCGATGGAATCGGCCATGGCCAGCGCCTGGGGCCGCTCGGCGTGGTGCTGGCGAAAGGCCGTAAGCCGTCGGGAGAGCGGCTCGTAGTAATGGTCCCACCAGGCCTCGCGGGGCAGGACAAAGTCGGTTCGCCACTGGAAGCCGGCGGCTTCGATTCGCCGGCGATTTTCCAGCCGATGGCGTAGGTCGGGATAGGCCTGCTGCCAGAAGGCTACCGCGGTGGCGGGCGGATCGTCGTGGACCCAGCTCAGCTCGGTAAAAGCAAGTTGCCCGCCGGGCGCGAGCAGCCGCCGCCAGCGAGCCAGCCCGGCGTCGAACCCAGCCAGATAGAGCGCCCCTTCGGCCCAAACCAAATCGGCCGCGCCATCGGCCAGGGGAGGATCGCACAGGTCGCCCGCTACGAGCTCGATCGCGGCCGAACCGGTCGCGGCAGCCGCGCGGCGCCTGAGCTCGGCGAGTGGACCGAGCGCTCGGTCGAGTGCGACGAGGCGCGCGGCCGAAAGCCGGGCAAGCTCCAGGGTTGCGCCACCGCTGCCGCAGCCGAGTTCGACAATGGTCGGCCGCGGCCGAAGCGGCCTTAGCTGTTGCCAGGCCTGGCGCGTGGCCGCCGGACACCCCGGCCCCTGCCGTTCCAGTCCGGCCATTAGCTGGTGCAGCCAATCGCCCGAGGGAGATTCGCTCACGTGACGATTTCCACGGCCCGGACCCGTTTGAGCAGCGCGGCGAGCGACGCGCCGCAGACCCCCAGCAGGATCAGTAGCGCCCAGCCGGCCAGCTCCCGCTGACCGTCGTCCGGGTAGCCGTCGGTGATCAGGCGGCTGGCGAAGTACATATCGCGCCAGGGGTCGATCAGCAGCCAGTAGTTGTTTTCCGTGGCGTCGCGGAGCGTGTTGGCCATGGTTCGGAGCATGACGAACAGGCTCGACCAGGTGATGGCGATGGGGGCCATTTTTTGCAGGTAGGCCGAAAGGGTCACGAGCAGCACGCTCATCACCGCGCACATGACCAGGCCGTAAAACGTAAACGAGAACAGCACTCGCCAGTTGTCGATCCAGTAGGCGGTCGACGCGGTGAACATGCCGTATTCCAGGTAGAGCAGCCACGAGGGAACGATCGTCAGCAGCGAGACCACCGCGCTCACGGCCAGCAGTTTGCCCAACAGGTACTGGGCCCGATCGATGCGCCGGGAGAGATAAAACGGCAGCGAATGAAATCGAAAATCACTCCCCACCAGCAGGCTTCCGGAAAAGGCCAGCAAGATCATGACCACAATGCTCTGCCGCTGCATGAACTCGATATAGCCGTTCTTGCCGTCCGTGGTGGGTTTCGACGAGAACCCGAACCGCTCGAGCAGGTGCTCCTGTGCCTCGCGGGGAATCTCGAACTGGGTTACCGCGTAAATAATCGACCAGAAGAGCAAGAAATTGAGCAGGCCCAGGCCGAGCACGATCCAGTACGAGCGGCGCCGGAAGACCTGCAACAGCCCGACCCGAACGATCGCCGCGCACGACCACCAGGGAGAGATCAACTGGCCCTCCCAGCCGTGATAATGAGCGTTGTCGATTCCCATGGGGCAGGTTCTCAGGTTTTGGGTGGTCGACGCCACGGAGGGTGGGGCCCCGCGGTGCCGATCGCGGCACTCCTGGGCCACGTCGGCCGGGCCGAGGCCGATCAGGCACCGTCTCCCTCGGTCTCGTCGCCTTCGGCCGACGCACCTTCGGCCGCCGGGCGAATCTCGAGCAGCACGCTGTCGGAGTCGGTCCCCTCGAGCGGCCAGCGGGCCAGTTTGCGCAGCTCGAGTCCGTGCATCAACCCCAAGTGGCGGGCCTCGCCCCGCTCCTCGACCCAGGCCGGCCCCTTAATCAACAGCAGGCGGCCATAGTGCGAACGGCAAGGACCGAACCACTCCAGCAGCTTGGCAAGCCGGGCCACGGCGCGAAGGACCAAGGTGTCGTAATGCGCCGAGAGCAAGTGTTTCTGCGCCGCGTGATGCACGACTTGCACGGGCAGCTCCAGACTTCGAGCCATTGCCTCGACGGCCCGCACCTTCTTGGCCACCGAATCGATCAGCGTCAGGCGCAAGTCCGGCCGGACGATGGCCAGCACCAACCCTGGCACCCCTCCGCCCGTTCCCACGTCGAGCACGCGCTGGCGATGGCCGAGCCGGCTTGCCAGCATCAGGCTGTCCAGCACGTCGCGGGCGGCGAAACGGTCGTAGGTGGTATGGCGGGTCAGGTTCAGCCGCTCGTTCCATTGCCAGAGCACGTGCGCGTATTGCTCGAGCCGCTCGACGGTTGCGGGTTCCAGGTCCAGGCCCCGCCGATGGAGCGCGGCCGCCAGGTTGGGCGACGGCGGAGAGGCCACGTCGTGGGGGGGTGGAACATCGGTCGGTATGGTATCGGTCATTTTCAAAGTGTCGAAAACAGGTCGCGAAGGGGTCCCAAAAGCCCTGGCCGGCACGGTTCAGGCTAGCCAAGCCGGAGGGTTCCCACCAGGGCCGGAAGTTGCCCGGCACCCGGCCGAGGGTTAGCATCAGCAATTCGGGGCCCGCTGCCCCGCGGCCGACGGAGTCGTAGCCGGTGCCGCAGGAGGCCTCCACTGCAGCCAGCCGCCCGGAGAAACTCGAGCATGTCTGTCGTGCACGACCGTCGTGAATTCTTGCGCCGCGCCGCCGCCGCCGCGGGCACCGTCGCCCTTTCGACCCCGACGAGCTGGAGCGCGGCCGCGGCTTGGGCCAAGCCCGCTCGCTCGCCCAACGAAAAGCTCGATTTAGGAGTGATCGGTGTCGCCGGACGCGGGGCCGACAACCTGGCCGGCGTTTCCGGCGAGAATATCGTGGCGCTCTGCGATATCGACGCCACCCGGCTGAGCAAGGCGGCCGAACAATTCCCGCACGCGGCCAAGTACACCGATTTTCGTCAAATGCTCGACCGCCAGGATCTCGACGCGGTCGTCATTTCCACGCCCGACCATACGCACGCCATCCCCGCCGCGATGGCCCTGCGGGCAGGGCTCGACGTGTATTGCGAGAAACCGCTAGCCCACTCGGTTTGGGAGGTGCGTCAGCTCCGCGAGCTGGCGGCCGAAAAGGGTGCCGTGACCCAGATGGGAACTCAGATCCACGCCGAGGACAACTATCGCCGGGTGGTCGAGTTGATCCAGGCGGGGGCGATCGGCCCCGTGCGGCGAATCCACGTGTGGCAAGGCAACTCGGTGGTGCCAGGCGTGCGGGTTGCCGAGGCAGCGCCGCCCCCCCAGGTGGATTACGATCTCTGGTTGGGCCCCGCCCCCTTCCGGCCGTTCCACCCCTCTCACTTTCATTTCAATTGGAGGTATTGGTTCGATTTCGGCGGGGGCATTCTGGCCGATATGGGTTGCCACTATATCGACCTGCCGTTCTGGGCGCTGGGCCTGAGCGCCCCCACCCGAGTCGCTGCCCGGGGGGAAAAAACTTACGAGGGCGACAACGACGTGCCGGACAAGCTGCAGGTCGATTACTACTTCCCGGCGCGCGACGCCAGCCCCGAGGTACACCTGACCTGGTACCACGGCGGCTGGATGCCCGAGGGGGCCGATGTTTACGGCAAGTCGTCGGCCGTACTGTTCGAGGGAGAGCGCGGCCGGCTTCTGGCCGACTACGGAACGCGACAGGTTTTTCTCGCCGACGGTGGCGAAGTCATGCCCCCGGCCCCGACCCTAGCGTCGTCGATCGGGCACCACCGCGAATGGATCGAAGCCTGCAAATCGCGCGGCCCCACCACCTGCAACTTTGCCTACTCCGGCGGGCTGGCCGAGACCGTGCTGTTGGGCAATGTTTCCTATCGGGCCGGGCAGCAACCGCTCGACTGGGACGCGGCTTCGCTCAGCGCCACGAATTGTCCGGACGCGGCCCAGTACATCCGCCGTGAGTACCGCAAAGGCTGGACGCTGTAGCGACGACGCGCGGCGAGCCGTTGTTGGGATACAAGCCCGGGGCTAGCCCCCCTGCTCTGCGATCAGCCGCTCGAGCCCCAGCATGGCCGTGGGCCAACTCGGTGCGGTGTCGGCGTAGGCCCGCCACCATTGCCAGAGCGTGGCCGCCATTGGCGCGGGCGGGTCGGCCAGTTCCCAGGCCGATAGGGCCAGGGCGATCGTCTCGGGGGCGAGCGTGGTCAGTTCCACCTCGGCGGCGGCCGCCACGCTGATCGGCACCAGGGCCAGGCTGCCTAATTCCAGCAGCCGGTCGCTGGGCAGCCAGCCTTCGTAGCGGGGCAGGTCGAGCTGAAGCTGGGCCACCAGCCACGCCAAACGGACCACTTCGGGAAGTTGGGCCAGCGGGTTGGTTAAAACCGCCTCGAACCGGACCGAGTTGTACCAGGGGTGGGCCGCCCCGCCTCCACCCCCCACCGGCGCAATCAGCAGCACCTGGGCTTGCTCGGGCACCAATTCCGGCTCGCTGAAACGGGCCAGTTGCTCGAGCAGCCCCGGCCCTCGGGTGTCCCACTGCTCGCGGAGCGGTCCGGACCGTAGCTCGAGTTCCTCGTGCAGATCGGCCCAAAATGGGTCCAGACACAGGGCCAGTTCCTGGATCAACTCGGCCAGCTTGCCGTCGAGCGCCCCGGGGCGGCCGGCGCCGAGAGCCTTATCGAGCGCTTGGCGGGTCAATTGCTGGGGTGCCTCGACGGTTGCCGAAAGCGGGATCAAATGGCGCCATAGCCGGCCAGACGAGTCTCCGGCAAGCGCGTCGACCGCGGCGAACTGGCCGATCAGGGGGGCCAGCCGTTCGGCCAACGCCGGATCGACCAGTGGGCGCCCGGCAGCCGCCCGCTTGAGAGCGTGCCAGGCGCTGACCGAGCGGCTGGTGAGCCAATGAAGTTGTCTGGGCATTCGGCTTAGTCCATGCTAGAACAACGAGTTAACCCACCTATTTCGTGGCGTCCGCCCGACCGGAGCAAAAACCAAGGCTATGAGCACTTCGCTGCCGCGCACGCGCCCCTCGCTGACGTCGATCGCCCCCTGGTCGGTGGCCGATTCGAGCGAATTGTACGAAGTGCCCAGTTGGGGCAAGGGCTATTTTTCGGTCGGCCGAGAAGGCCACCTGATGGTGCACCCCAACAAAGACCCTGCCCGGGCGATCGACCTGAAGGAACTGGTCGACAATCTCCAGGTGCGCGGCATTGGGCTGCCGATTCTGGTGCGATTCAAAGAGATTCTCAAGCACCGCCTGGGCGACATTTACGAGGCCTTCCAAACCGCTATTGGCCAGCAGGGCTATCAGGGCCGGTATTGCTGCGTTTACCCGATCAAGGTCAACCAACAGCGCCAGGTGGTGGAAGAGGTGCTCGAGTTCGGAAAGCCCTACCAGTTCGGCCTAGAGGCCGGCTCGAAACCCGAACTGATGGCCGTGGTGGCCCTGGCCTCGAACGATACGCCGATCATCTGCAACGGATTCAAAGACGCCGAGTTCATTGAGATGGCCATGATGGCCCACAAAATGGGCCGGAAGATCATTCCCGTGGTCGAGAAGTACACCGAACTCGGCCTGATTCTCGAATACGCCGAGAAGCTCGGGGTGCGCCCCTCGTTCGGCATGCGCGTCAAGCTCTCGGCCAAAGGGGGCGGCCGCTGGCAGAGTTCGGGCGGCTACCGCTCGAAATTCGGCCTCACGGTTTCCGAGATTCTGCGGGCCCTGTCCGAACTGAAGGCCCGGGGCATGGAAGACTGCTTCCAACTGCTGCACTTTCACCTCGGCAGCCAGATTCCCAACATTCGCATCGTCAAGGGCGCGCTGAACGAAGCGGCCCGGATCTATGTGGAGCTGGTCAAAGCCGGGGCGGGGCTTAAATACATCGACGTGGGCGGCGGGCTGGGCATCGACTACGACGGGTCGCAGACCAATTTCGAATCGAGCGTGAATTACACCCTGCAGGAATACGCCAACGACGTGGTGTATCACGTGCAGAGCATCTGCGACGAAGCCGAGGTGCCGCACCCCACCATCATTTCCGAGAGTGGCCGGGCCGTGGTCGCCTATAACAGCGCGCTGATCTTCAATGTGCTGGGGGTTTCGGGCCTGGGGGAAAGCAATGTACCGCTCACCAAGAGCGAGGAGTGGGAACAACCCCTGGTGGACCTGCTTGATACCTATCACAACGTAACCAGCCGCAACGCGTTGGAGTGCTACCACGACGCCCAGCAGGCCCTGGATATGGCCATGAACCTGTTCAGCGCGGGCTACCTGCCGCTGGAACAGCGCTGCCACGCCGAAAACCTGTTCTGGGCCATTTGCCGCAAACTGCAAAAGATCGTGCAGCAGCTCGACTACGTGCCCGAGGACCTGGAGAACCTGGACGACCAGTTGTCGGACACCTATTTCTGCAACTTCTCGCTGTTCCAGTCCATTCCCGACAGTTGGGCCATCAAGCAGCTCTTTCCGGTCATGCCCATTCACCGGCTCAACGAAAAGCCGACCTGCCCGGCGGTGTTGGGCGATATTACTTGCGACTCCGACGGCAAGATCGACCAGTTCATCGACCGCCGCGACGTGAAGCGAACCTTGCCCCTGCATAGTTTCGACGGCCAACCCTACTACCTGGGCGTGTTCCTGGTGGGGGCTTACCAGGAAATTCTGGGCGACATGCACAACCTACTGGGCGATACCAACGCGGTGCACGTCAGCCTGGATTCCAACGATCAGGTCGTACTCGAGACGGTCGTCAAGGGAGACACGGTTCGCGAAGTGCTCGACTACGTGGAATTCGAGTCCGAAGCCCTGGTGCGCCAGCTGCGGTCCGACGTGGAGTTGGCCGTCCGCGAGGGCCGGCTCGATTACGAACAGGCAGGTCGTCTGCTGCGGTTCTACGAACAAGGATTGCAGGGCTACACCTACCTGGAAGACATGCACCAGCACTAGCCTGCATTTCTCACCAAGTCCCGTTGCGGCGACGAAAGTTGAAACGGTGGGCTGCGTTGTGCTTGGCGGTTCGTCCTCAGCGTGTACCCAACACGCCTTCGGTCGAACCACTCGCACGCCTTGCCACTGCCCAACTTGCGCCGCCTCACGACGAACTCGGTGAGAAATGCAGGCTAGCGATCCGATCGCCGCCGAACCACGCGCGCGTTGGGCGGTTGGTGCAGCGTCGGCCCGGGTTTTCGGGCGAGCCAAGCTCAAGCGAGCAGTTCGACCCAACGCGCCAAAAGGCGAAAGCCTGGGGCCCGGACGGCGCGTACCGACTTGTGCAACAAACGCTGCCCGCTGGTCGCCAGCGTGCCGAAACCCTCTCCGCGCCCGACCCCTTGCTGAGTGAGCGCCATGACCGCCGCCGCGATCCTGCCCCGCTTCGCCGCCAGCCATTCGACGAATCCCGATCTGTCGAGGGCCCTGGACGAGGTGACTGGCGCGCTCCGCGGGTCGTTGGCGGGACCGCCCGATTTGCTGATGCTGTTCGTCACGCCCCATCACGCGGCGGGGTTCGCAACGCTTGGCGCCGACCTCCGCGCCGCAACCGGCGCGCGGGTTCTGTTGGGGGTGACGGGCGAATCGCTGGTAGCCGGCGGGCGGGAAATCGAAGATCGGCCCGCCCTGAGCGTATGGGGCGCCGTGTTGCCTCAAACGCAAGTTCGTGGTTTTTCGCTCTCGCTTGAGTCGACTGCCGAAGGGCCGGCGCTCGTCGGCTGGCCCGACGACTTACCGCCCCGCTGGCCCGCCGGCGCGGCGCTGCTGCTGCTGGGAGACCCGTTCAGTTTCCCTGCCGACCTGTTGGCCCAGCGCCTAGCCGAAGATCAGCCGGAAGCACCCCTGTTGGGCGGCATGGCCAGCGGCGGTTGGCAGCCGGGTCAGAACCGGCTCTGGCTCGACGACGCGGTGTTCGACTCGGGCGCGGTCGCCGTTTGGATTCATGGCGCCATGCGGGTGCGAAGTTTGGTTTCCCAGGGGTGCCGGCCGATCGGCCGTCCTTTGGTGATTACCAAGGCCGAACGGAACGTGATTCATGAACTAGGAGGGCGCCCTCCGCTGGCCTACCTGCAAGAACTGTTCGAGAACCAGCCGCCCGCCGACCAGGCCCTGATGCGGCGCGGTTTGCACGTCGGCCGCGTGATCAACGAGTACCAGTCCGAATTCCGCCGGGGCGATTTTTTGATTCGCAATGTCGTCGGCGTCGACCAGGCGAGCGGGGCCGTGGCCGTGGGTGATTATTTGCGAGCGGGGCAGACGGTGCAGTTTCACGTGCGCGATGCCCAGTCGGCCAGCGAGGATCTGGCCTCGCTGCTGGCCACCATTCCGCCGCGCGGCGCCGACCAGCGCGGGGGGTTATTGTTCACCTGCAACGGCCGGGGAACACGGCTCTTCGACCAACCCGACCACGATGCCCAGGCCGTGCATACGGCCCTGGGGCCGTTGGCCCTGGCAGGATTCTTTGCCCAAGGCGAGCTGGGCCCCGTGGGGGGAATCAACTTCGTCCATGGCTTCACCGCCAGCCTGGCGCTGTTCGAAGCGGCCGATTAAGCCCCCCGGGGGTCGCTCGCCCCGCCGGGTCGGATGAGTCGCCGAAGGCCGCTGCCCAGGGCGGGTCCGATGCTAGAGGTGGGCAGTCCAAGGCGCCCTGGTCATCCCAGTTTGCCTGTTTCATAGGACCGTTGAACTTTACTCAAGCCGCAAGTTGAGTACGGTCGAATTCTACTGCCAGACGCGCCGAACCCCCGCGCGCCGTGCGCGGGGGCGTGCGCTTGCTAGCATGACAGCGTAGGTCCAAGCGCCATGGCCGCCGCGGGCACGAGCGATATTCCGAGCCAGCGCCGCTTGGGGGGTGGTCCGGTCGGTGCGCTAGCCGACTGGGTGGCCGACCTGGGCGACCTGATGCTGGCCGGCGTGGCCGCCTTGGGGTCGGTATCCCTGTTCACGTTTCGCACGCTGTATTGGCTCATGTTTCGTCTGCCCCAGCGCGAAACGCTGCTTCCCAACTTTTACCAGATTGGCGTGCTGAGCCTGCCGGTGGTGGCCATGACCGGCACCTTCATTGGCATGGTGCTCGCCGTGCAAAGCTATTCCCAGTTTCGCATGTTGGGGCTGGAAACCCGGCTCGGCGCGGTGATCAACCTGTCGCTGGTGCGCGAGCTGGGGCCGGTGCTGGCGGCCACGATGCTGGCCGGCCGCGTGGGCAGCGCCATGGCCGCCGAGCTGGGTACCATGCGCGTCACCGAACAGATCGACGCGTTGGCCTCGATGGGCTCAAACCCGGTGCATTATCTGGTCGTTCCCCGCTTTCTGGGCTGCCTGGTGCTGATTCCGGCCCTGACGATCATGGCCGATTTCATGGGCGTGGTCGGCGGCGCGGTCTACAGCGTAGTGCTGCTGGGGATCGACTCGCACCACTACTGGAGCAACGCCCAGGATTTCGTCGGGCTATTCGACCTGTTCAGCGGCGTGTTCAAGAGCCTGTTTTTCGGGGCGGCGATTGCGCTGGTGAGCTGCCACCGCGGTTTCTACTGCGATCCCGGAGCCGAAGGCGTGGGCCGAGCCGCCACGGGGGCCTTTGTAAACTCCTTCGTGTTGATTCTGCTGATCGACCTGATGCTCGGCATAGGCCTGGAAGCGCTTTACCTCACGATTTGGCCCGAGGGCCGCCGGATTCTCTGATCGATCGTTTCTCGTTTCTTGGATCGAGCCCTATCACTTTTTTGGTCCGATCGACCTCGATGAACGCCGCACCCAACCCAGCTTTGCCCGCCGATGCCGACCTCGACCAGCCGCTGGTTTCGGTCGAACGGCTCAGCGTGCGCTTCGGCCGGCAACGGGTCCTGCGCCACATTCAGTTGCAGATTCCCCGTGGCCAAACGCTGTGCCTGTTGGGCGAAAGTGGCTGCGGCAAAACGGTGCTGATGAAAACCATGATCGGTTTGATCGCCCCCAGCGAAGGCCGGGTACGGTTCGACGGGCGCGATTTGCGCGATATGTCGGACCGGGAATTGACGAATGCCCGGATTCGGTTCGGTTTCGTTTTTCAGGGGGCGGCCCTGTTCGACAGCATGACCATCGCCCAGAACGTGGCCTTTCCGCTCCGGCAACATACCCGCAAGTCCGACAGCGAGATCCTCTCGATCGTGCAGGCGCGCCTGGCCGAGGTCGGTCTGCCCGATTCGGTCATGCCGAAAAAGCCCGCGGAGCTCTCCGGCGGCATGCGAAAGCGTGTGGGACTGGCCCGGGCCTTGGTGCTCAACCCCGAGATTATTTTGTACGACGAACCAACGACGGGTCTCGACCCGATCATGAGCGACGTGATCAACGAGCTGATCCTCCGCACTCGCCAGCGCTATCCGGTAACCAGCGTAGTGGTGACTCACGATATGCACACCGCCCGCAAAGTACCCGATCGCGTGGTGATGCTGTATCCGCTGGCGCGGCTGACCGAGGGCGAGCCGCAAATGATTTACGACGGTCCGCCCGATCAGATGGACCGAGCGGTCGATCCGCGAGTAACTCAGTTTGTTCACGGTGAAGCCGGCGAACGGTTAATGGAGATGCGCGAACTGGCCGGGTAGCCAAGCCCAAGAGGGCTCCCGAAGCTGCGGACCCAGTCCGCGAAACGGTCATGGACGAACGTTTACTACAATTCCGTGTCGGCGCGACGGTGCTCGCGGCGCTGATCCTCACCGCCATTCTCGTGGCGCTGTTGGGCGATCTGCCCACGCTGAGCGTGGCCGCCAGCCGGTACACGGTTTACGTTCATTTCACCCGCGCGCCGGGGGTGGCCGCCGATACGCCCATCCGGAAAAGCGGGATCCTGATCGGGCGGGTCCGCAAGGTCGAGTTCGCCGACGATGGCGGCGTGATCGTGACCCTGGGCATCGACGGCGACGTGAAACTGTACAAGAGCGAAATCTGCCGCATCGGCGGCTCGATTCTCGGCGACGCCGATCTGGAGTTCGTCCCCGGAGTCAGCCCCTCGAAGGAAGTGATTCAAGACGGCGAACTGGTCGCCGGAATCGTTCGCACCGATCCGCTCGAAGTCATCAGCAACCTCGAGGGGGACATTTCCTCGGCGATTCAGTCCGTCTCTCAAACTTCCGCGGAAATCAGCCGCCTGGCCCGCAGCCTGGCCGACCTGCTCGAAAACAACGAAGAACAGGTGGGCCGCATCGTTTCCAAGGCGGAAGACACGCTGGACACGATTCGCCGGGTCTCTGAAAACTTCGACTCCATTCTGGGCGACCCGGAGTTGCAAGCCGACTTGAAACAAGCCATTACCGACTTTCCCGGGGTGATCAGCGATGCTCGCGACGCCATGGAAGGCATCAAGGGCACCATCGAACGAGCCAACGACAATCTGGAGAATCTACAGGGATTGACCGAACCGCTCGGCGAACAGGGTGAACAAATCGTCACTCGTATCAATAGCGCGCTGGGCCGAGTCGACGGACTGGCCGCCGACTTGTCCCAGTTCACCCAGGCCTTGAACACCTCGGAGGGCAGCCTGGGCCAATTGCTGAACAATCCCGATCTGTATCAGAATCTGAACCAGGCCGCGGAAAACGTCGCGATGCTGACCCGGCAGCTACGCCCCATCTTGGACGATGCCCGGGTGGCCATCGATAAAGTAGCGCGTGATCCGGGCGGAGAAGTCGGCGTTCGCGGCATCTTGCGAAGTCGCTCGGGCATCAAGTAGGCCCCTGCCTGGGCAGCGCCGCGGCCCTTTCGGCCCTCAGGGCGCCCGCCCCCGGAGTGCGTCTTAACGGCTGTTCGGCTGCCAACCGCCGGGGGGCTGCGAGTCGAAGGGGGTCGACGGCACGCCTGTTGTTGGCGGGGGATAGCTTCCCTCGGGTGGTGCCTGGACGGCTCCCGGAGGCAGGTACAGCGGCGGCCCGCCCGGCGGTGGCGCCGCCGTAGCCCCCGTGGGGGGCAAAGCGTAGCTGGGCGCGCCGGGGGCCGGGAGCGTTTCCGCGGTCGGCGGTGCGCCGCGCGGCACGAAACCGGGATCTAGGTAGCCTGGCTGGGAGCGGGCAGGACGTGAGCCGTCGGGCGATAGTCCGGGAATAACCGGGGCGCCGGTGGTCGAGTCGCTGGGCAGCGGAATGGGTGAAGTGGCCCCCGCGCGACTGCTCGTCCGCAAGTTCTCGGCCCGCCCCAACACTTCGCCGCTGGGCGAAATGCGCTGCGGAACCAATTGAAAATTCAAGGTGCGCTCGTCGCGAATCTCGCCCGGCCAGACGTTTTCGCTCACGAAATCGAGCGGAAAGTATTGGTACCACGGGGGCGGAATTCGCTGCTCGAGCACCAGCGTTTCGTATCCATCGCGCACCAGGCGAAACTTGCGGGTGCCGTAGTAGATGTAGTCGGTGGAACAGGGCGTGGTGCCGATTTCGTAGTCGTCGATATACACCAGGGCGCCCGGCGGGCTGGACCGAATCGTCAGCCGCCGCTGCACGCAGCCTGGCCCCACGGCCAGCAGGCACAACAGGGCCAAGACGCCCCAGGTGGGCGCGGATCCCGCTTTGGATGGACGGCGGATCGATGCCATCGGCTTTCCGATCGAGCTACCTGGCCCGGGCGGCGGTTGCTCGAATGAGCCTGCCCGCTCGGCGGTCGGTCGCTCGCCATGATTGCTCGAGATCGGACCAATACCTCGCTGAAATCTCGATCGCGGCCGCCTGGCACGACGCCACGGGCAGCCGCTGGCAACACCCCGCGGCAGGGGTGCGAAGAGGGCGGGAGTATAGTGACCTGGCCCGCGCGAGCCTAGATCAAGCTCGTTGCTCACTCGCCCGCCACTTGGGGTACGGGCCAAGCGAATCGGTCGGGGGCCGAATAACCCACAGGCGGCCAGGGGACCAAATTCGCCTGGTTTGCCTGGGCCAACCGGTCGGGCTGAATTGCGGAGGCCACCGGATCGTTGCTTGGGCGAGCCGCAGCCATGCCAATCGGATGGACGCAACATGATCGACGAGAGGCTGATTGCGATTGTTCCACCGGCCGGGGGGGATAGAATACCGGCGGCGACGACGGTGTCTGCGCTGCCAGGCCAAGACGGGGCCGCGGCGGCGCCTGCCTTGGCCGCTGGCGTCGAGCTTCGCTCGGCGCTGGCGTTGCTAGCCACGCGGGCTGATTCAGCTTCCAAGAGTTCCCTTCGGCGTTCGATTCTCATGCCGCAGCGCAGTGCTTCCTGGGATCCTGGTGTCGAGGTGGCCTCCATCTCCGATCCCGGTTTGCGGCGCAACAGCAATCAAGACACGCTCGCGGTGGTGCTGGCCCACGACGAACCGCGCTGGCGCAGCCGAGGGCATTTGTTCGTGGTGGCCGATGGCATGGGGGCTCACGCCGCCGGCGAGCTGGCCAGCAAGATGTCGACCGACAACATTCCGCTGGCCTACGAAAAGGCCGGCGACGTGCCCCCCCCGGTCGCCCTGCGACAAGCGCTGGAAGAAGCCAACGAAAAGATCCACGCCCGCGGACAGGCCAACGCCGAATTCCACGGCATGGGAACCACGACCAGCTCGCTGTTGTTGCTGCCCGAGGGGGCCGTGGTGGGCCACGTGGGCGACAGCCGGGTTTACCGGGTCCGGCAGCAAACGATCGAACAGCTTTCGTTCGACCATAGCCTGGTCTGGGAGATGACGGCCGGCAATCCGCATCGCACCCAAGAGGTGCCGCTGCTGATTCCCCGCAACATCATCACGCGCTCGCTGGGGCCCAACCCCCACGTGCAGGTCGACCTGGAGGGGCCCTTTCCCTGCCAGGTGGGCGATACGTTCCTGCTTTGCAGCGACGGCCTTTCGGGCCAGGTGCAAGATGACGAACTGGGGGCCATACTGGCGGCGCTGCCACCGTCGGAAGCAGCGCGGGTGCTGGTCGACCTGGCGAATCTGCGCGGTGGACCCGACAATATCACGCTGGTCGTGGTCCGTGTCTCCGAGAGCCTGGCGGCCGCCGACGGCGGCGCATCGGCCGCCGCGGTCGAATCGCGGAGCCAGGCCGACCGTTCGGCCAACACTTGGGTTACGGCCTTCGGCGTAGGGGCGGTACTGGCTTGCCTGGGGGCCGCCGCGGCCCTGATCCTGCGCGGACGGCCGCTCGAAGGGCTACTGGCCGCGGTGCTGGGCGCCGTGACCGCCGGCGCGCTCGTCCCCAGGTTTCGCAAAACATCCTCGCAGCCAGCCGAAGCTTCCGGCAATGCCCAGTTCGGCCGCGGACCCTATACCCGGCAGCCCTGCGCCGACGCCGCCGTAATGGCCGATCGACTGGCCCAGCTTGCCGAGCAGCTTCGCGAGGCGGCGACCGGTCAGAATTGGACGATTCGCTGGGACGAGTTTCAGCGGCTGATTGAGACAGCTCAAGCGGCCCGGCCAGATACCCCCCTAGAGTCGCTGCGCAATTACGCCCGGGCCATCAGCCACATGATGCAGGAACTGCGCGACCAGCGAAGCCGCGACGCGGCCAGTGGTGGATAAGTGCCCGGCCTGGCCCGCTCGGCGATCGGCCTGGCCCGGTTACTTGAGTTCGAAGATGGCTTCGATCTCGACCGTAATGTTGCCGGGCAGGCTGCCCATGCCCACGGCGCTGCGGGCCCCCACGCCATGTTCTCGGTCGAAAACATCCGCCATGAGTTCGCTGAACCCGTTGATGACGGCCGGGTGATCGGTGAACTCGGGCGTGCAATTGACCATGCCCAGCACCTTGATCACGCGGCGCACGCGATCGAGATTGCCGACCTGGTTGCGTAGCGTGGCCAAGATGGCCAGCCCGGTTTGCCGGGCGGCGGCGAAACCACCTGCCAGATCGACATCGGCCCCCACCCGGCCAGTCATGAGTTTGCCGTCGGCCATGAGCGGCCCATGGCCCGAGAGGTACACGAGCTTGTCGACCACCACGGCCGGCTTGTAAACGCCGATTGGCTTGGGAGCCGGGGGCAAAACCAGATTCAATTCTTTCAAACGATCTTCAGCACCCATCGACGGCCATCCCATCTTGCCGAAAGCGGCCTGGAATCAACTCCCCTTGATCCGCGGGGCCAGGGAAGTGCCTGGGCAGCGCGGCGGAGGCGAATTTTACCTTGGCGCCGAGGCGGCCGTCTACCGCCTCGGAGGAACCCATCGGGCTGGCGCCGGCACGCTGCCCCCCAGGGCGACTCGTGTTCAGTCGGGGCACGGGGCCGCTGAGTCTTCTTCGTTCCGTTTCCCCAGGGCGTTCGCCGCCGAACCCAGCGCCTTCGGGGGCAGCTCGCAACCGGCTGCTAGAGCGGGTCTATTTTTGCTCTAGCGCCCTCTGGGTAGGCACGGTAATCTAGGTCATCTCATGGAGGAGTTGGCCGATGATGTATTCGAAAGAGTTCCGTGCCGAAGTGCTGGCCGCATGTGATTCCGGCGAGGAGACG
>CAYNRE010000010.1:0-4855 GCA_964399535.1 uncultured Pirellulales bacterium
TAAGCTGCCGACCGATGGCATCGACCAGCCTTGCGACGACCTCGCTCCGCGAATGCTCGCGGCCGGCCAGGTCGCGGAGCGTGGTCGCCCGGGCGGCCACGTCGGCGGGGGCCTCGGCGGTGGTGTTATTCAGATTAATGCCGACGCCCAAAACGAACCGCCGCGGCTTGGGGACCTCGACCAGGATGCCGCAGAGCTTTCGCCCGCCGACGAATACGTCGTTGGGCCAGTGCAACCCAGCCACGTCGGCTGGGGGAAGGAGCGGCTGCACCGTATCGATCACGCTCAGCGCCAGCGCCAACGACACCAGCGGGCTATGCTCCAGGGCGATTTTCCAGTGCGCCGGGTCGATCACCAGACTCAGGGCCAGGCTGCCCGGGCCCGTCCACCAGCGATTCGCCCCCCTGCCCCGCCCGGCGGTTTGCACGTCGGCCCAGATCAGGGCCGGCAGGGCCGACTGCTCGTCGAGCGCGAGTTCGCGTCCGCGGTCGTTCGTTGAGCCGAGCGAAGCATAGTGCTCGAAGGTGGGCAGACCGCAGTCCCGTCGCAGGCGTTCGATTTCGGCCAGGTCGTTGTTCATGCTTCGGCGGTAGGCGGCCGCGGCGCCGCGGTCGGCCGGGCAGGTTGGTTCAGACGGCCGGCTGCTTTTCGGGGTGCAGATAGACGAAGCTTTTGCCCAGCCGCCCGCCGTAGTTGCCGGCCGAGATGCGGACCAGTCCTGGCGTGTCGAGCGCCGCGCCGATGGCCGCCTGGGTGGCCCGGGCAATGGTGGCCAGGTCGGCACCGTTGATGATGATCTCCATGACCGACCCCACCCCCTCGGGCAGTCCTGACAGGTCGCCCAGCTTTTCGCGCAGCGTGGGGCAATACTTCTCGTAGGTGCTGGCGATCGAAAACGAGTAACGGCTGCCCGCCTTGGAACCGCTGCCGGCAATGCCCCCGGGAAAGGGCATGATGACGCCGGGCACACCGTGGACAGCGGCCACGCCGCGCTCCGCCGCCTCGAGCGCCGAATCGATGTCGCGAGCGAAAAACCAGAGGTTGCCGCCCATCAGGCCGTCGGCGTAGCCGAAACGGCGGTCGAGCACGAACTCGCCCCCCAGAATGGGAATGACCCAAACCCGCCGGCCGTGGCGTTCGTCGCGAAATTGGTAGCCATCGCCGAAGAAGGCGATTTTTCGCCCCAATTTGTAGTAGGGCTCGGTGTCCAGGAAACTGAAGCACGCAGCGGTCGGGCAAGTGAGCACATTCTGGCTGAGCCGGGCCAAGAGCGACCGCTCGAGCGCCTCGACCCGATCTTTGCGGAACCGCGGCACATGAAACTGAACCACCGCGCCGGGGCGTCCATCGGGCGTGGCGCCGGGCTGGTCGCTGCCAGGGCCCAGGTAACGGTCGAGCCCGGCCTCGCAATCGCACAGGATCGTGCTCGAGGCATGCCCCGTGGCGGCCGCCACGGCATGGTCGAGCCAGGTCCGATCACGGGCCGTGATCAGCACCGAGGCGTACAGGCTGCGAAAGGCCTCGGCATAAGTGTCGTCTACCAGTGCCGGCCAACTCACGCGGGTTGCCGTCCTTTCCCCGGATAGATCGCGGTCTCGGTGATGACCAGGTCCATGAAAATGTCGTGCGGCGCCGTGGGAATCTCGGGGAATAGCTGGCACTCGAAGGCCAGCGCCGCTAGCGGCGTGTCGGGCCGGGCATGTTCCAGCAGCTTGTCGTAGTAACCCTTGCCGTGACCCATGCGGGCTCCCCGACGGTCGAACGCCACTCCGGGTACCATCACCAGGTCCAGTTCGGCAATTTCGACCCGCTTGCTCGGCACGCTGCGCAGTTCGTTCTTGGGTTCGAGGATTTTGTACATGCCGATCGCCAGCTCATCCATGTTCTCGAGCCAGAACAGCTCTAGCACGTCGTCGACGCAGTAGGGGACGACGATCTTCTTGCCGCTGGCCAGCGCCGCGGGCAGCGCCTGGCGGGTACGCACCTCGGTCCGCACGTCGATGTAGTACATCACCGTCCGGGCCTGGGCGTAGGCGGGCAGGCCGACGAACCGGTCGCAGATGGTCTGGCTCAGTTCGTCTTTATGCTCTTGGGCGCGGCGATTGGCATGCGCCTGCTCGCGAATTTGTTGTTTGCGGCCTACCAGGGGGTCGGTGGTGCTCAAGCCAAAACCCTCAATTCTTGTGGACCCAAGACGCCCGCCGCGTCGCTCGGCAGTCGCCCGCCATGGTACCGCATCACCGGGTTTAGGCAACGCGGCGGGGGGGCCAGGGCCATGCCGGTTTGGAGCCGTTGCAAGACAGTGGCTTGGAAATTCATAACCATAGACATATCAATATGTTGTGATGTTTCCAGTCTTGTTCTGGCCTCTCCTTCCGGCACCGTCACGGGTGTCCAGGGGCGCCCTACGACGCGCAATCAATTCCACCCAATGGGGGGTGTGTTGTGAAGGCGGCGGCGCACGACGCTGGCGTCGCGCGCTGGGGAGCGGGCCCGAGAGCTCGCCGCTGCGAAAGCGGTCCTCGACAGGCTCCTCGACCACTCCTGGCCGAAATCACCGCATTTCTAGGGTTTCCCCCAAACAGCCCCCCTCATTCCGGTGGTGAAAAGCAGGCACCCTAAATATACTGTCAGGTACCATCGGCACGATCGGTTTACTCCCTGCGGCTTCCACGAAACGGCCGGACGGAGGGCAGCGCCCGCCGCAGGAAGCTGGCTGCGCGCATGGGTGTCTGGCGGCAATTGATCTCATCTTGCGAAGGTGGAGTTTCCGGCCTTGGCAAAACAACTTACGACGGCGCGAAGCTGGGGGCTTTCTCGAAATCGACCCCGCCGGTCGCGCGAACCTGTTCGCCGCGGTGCAGCGCCCACACTCGAGGCCCTCGAGCGGCGCGATCTGCTGGCGATCGTCGCCTCGGGATCGATCTGGCAGAACACGACCTGGTCGGGCACGGTCCACGTAACCTCGAACCTGAGCATCAACCAAGATGTGACGCTCACGGTCGAGCCGGGCACCGTGATCAAGATGGCCCAGGGGGCCTCGCTTACGGTCGCCGGAGTGCTCGACGCCGCGGGGACGACCGAGGCCCCGATCATCATTACCTCCGTGGCCGACGATTCGGTCGGCGAGGATCTCAGCGGGCCGGGCACCTCGGCCGGCCAGCGGGGCAGCTGGGAAGCCATTTATTTCGGCCAAACTTCGAGCGGCTCGCTGCTGGAGAAGCTCGAAGTGCGGTATGCGGGCCGTGATTTCGGGCCCGGTAGCGGGGCAGTTCTCGACGCGGTGCAACTGTTCAACGCCAGCCCTACGCTGCGCGATGTGACTCTTCGCGAGGTCGACGGCGCAGGGGTTCGCCTGGCCAGCGGCTCGAATCCGCTCTTGGAGCGGGTCAAGGTTGAGGGCGCCGGCGGCCGGGCCTTCGACGCCGACATCACAGCCCTGCCCACGCTGGTCGAGCTGTCGGCAGCGGGGACCAGCCTGAACGGATACGGACTGCGGGGAGGGGCAGTCGGGTCGAGCCGTACTTGGGATTTCGGCGGGCTGGCGGCACATGTTCTCAGCCCAGTGTCGATCGATCCGGGCATTACGCTCACGATCGCGCCGGGGCAATCGCTGAAATTCGCCGAGGGGCAAGGGTTTTTCGTCAACAGCGGTACTTTGCAAGCGGTGGGCACCCCGGATCGGCCGATCGTTTTCACCACGATTCACGACGACACGGCCGGGGGCGACTCGAACTCCAACGGCACCGCCACTCAACCCCAGCGCGGCCACTGGGAATCGATCGTCTTCGGCCCTGGTTCCGATGGCAGCCGCCTGGAACACGTGGAAGTGCGCTACGCCGGGCGCGATTTCGGCCCCGGCAGCGGTAGCGTGCTCGATGCCCTGCGCATGGACCGCACCGGCCCGACGCTGCGCGACGTGACCATTCGCGAAGTGGACGGCGCCGGTTTGCGACTTCAAGGCAGCGCCAGCCCAAGGCTCGAACGCGTGTTCGTTACGGGGGCCGGTGGCGCGGCCATCGACGCCGACCTGTTCGCGACTCCTACTTTGATCGAGCCCGCGGCGGAGGCGACCGCCCTGAACGGCTATGCCCTGCGCGGCGGCGCGGTGTTTGGCGACCGCGTCTGGGATTTCGGGGGGTTCCCGGTTCACGTGCTCAGCAATGTCTCAGTCGACCCGGGGTTCACGCTCACGATCGCTGCCGGGCAGGTCGTGAAAATGGCCGAGGGACAGTTCCTGTCGGTCGGCAGCGGCCGCCTGGTGGCGGAGGGCACCCCCGAACTGCCGATCGTAATCACCACCGTTCACGACGATAGCGTGGGGGGCGACTCGAACGCTAACGGCAGCGCCACCCAGCCGCAGCGCGGCCATTGGGAGTCGATTTACTTCGGCACCGGCTCCAGCGGCAGCCGTTTGGAGCATGTCGAGGTGCGCTACGCCGGCCGCGACTTTGGACCGGGAAGCGGCGGCCAAGTGGCCGCGCTGCAGGTTGAGAATGCCTCATTGACCCTGAGCGACGTGCGGATTCGCGACGTCGATTCCACCGGCATTCGCCTGGCCAACTCGGCGGCCACGCTCGAAGATGTTTCGGTATCGCGGGCGGGGGGCGCGCCGTTTTACGCCAATTTGGGTTCGGTGCTCTCGCTGGAGAACTTGTCGGCGGCAGACACGGCCGGCAACCAGTTCCTGGTCGATGGTGGATCCCTCACCGGCGACCGCACCTGGTGGTTTGGCGGATTGCCGGTTCAGTTGACGACGAACCTGACGATTCCCGAGGGCCGGCAGTTGACGATCGAGCCGGGCCAGGTGGTGAAGATGGCCGGCGGCAGCTACCTGAGCGTGAGCGGCACGCTC
>CAYNRE010000011.1:0-7767 GCA_964399535.1 uncultured Pirellulales bacterium
GCCAGCAGGAAGTCGGCGTCCCGGACGATCAGCTCGTTCCGTACGTAGCCCGCCCGGCGGCCGTATCGGTCCCAATCGGGCACGTGCTCCGTCAGGCCGGTCCAGTTGGTCACGGCCCAGTCGGCCGCCATGGTGTCGACGCCCCGCGCGCCTCCCGACACGATGCGGACCTCGCCGGGCGGCAGCATGTGGTCCTCATCCGGCACGTACCCGTACGCCTCCTCGACGAACCGATACAGCACGCGCCAGATGAACGGGCGATCCGGCCAGTCGCGAGAGCCGACGACCGCGAGGTTCATGCCCGCCCGCCAATCGGGTTGCGCCGCCAGTAGGACGGCCAGCCTTCCGACCCGTCACGGCCGAGGTGCCGCATGTCCTGCGCGGCCAGCCGGGCCTCGGCCCGCATGGAGTGGACCATCGTGTCCCATCGGGACCAGCCGGGCGGCGTGTTGTCCGTCTCCATCGCTCAGGCCGCCCGGCTGGCCACGCGGCCGACCCGCATGACGGCCTGTGGGTACTGGGCGAAGAACGCGTCCCGCTGGCTGTCGAACGTGCCTAGCGGCTTGCCGTAGGACGCGCGGGCCAGCTCGCCGTCCGGGCCGGTCACGACGATGTCGTACGTCTTGGCCCCGCCCGACTGGGCCTCGATGTCGATGCCGACGATGAAGCTGGCGCGCGATGCCGGGTCCGTAATGATCTCCACGATGCCCATTACCTTCTCCTCTGCGTTACGAGAGGAGGATCGGCCCGACGCGTGCCGGGCCGAATGCGTCATGCGTAAGAACTTCCTATGGCCGGTCGTGAACGCGGTTCAGCTCGGCCACCAGACCATCGAGGATGAAGTCCGTCAGGTCGCAGTCCGTCGCGGGCGACGCCGCCATCGTGTCGGGCTGGATGTGCAACTCGACCTCCGTCTCGCCCCGGATGGCGATGACCACGATGGCCTTGCGGCGCGGCGTCGACAGGCAGGCCGCGTCGAACTCCAGCCGCTCGATCGCGTTGTTCCGCATCCACTGGTCCAGCTCGTACAGGTTCAGCACGGTGTTTATCCTTTCACTGCGACACCAGCACGAGGCCGATGGCCACGCCGATGGCCACGACGAGCGTGCCGATGACGGCGTGCTGCCCGGCCGTCAGGATGGCGTCGACGAGCTGCCGATCGAATTGGGGCGTCATGCTGGCCTCCGATCGTGCCAGCCGTAGACGTGCACGATGAACGCGGCCGTCGGGTCTATCGCCATGGCCACCGTGCCGAGGAAGCCGCCGTCCGGCAGGTTGTCCGGCACGTCCTCGCCCGTCCGGAGCGAGACGAACTGATGCAGGCTTTCGCCTTCGTCGACCTCCGGGTCTACCTCGAAGTAGGCGGCGGGCCGCGCCTTTTGGTCAAGCCCGACCGACAGGAAGCGCGCGCCGTGCGGCACGTACACATCCGTGTCGCCGTGAAGGGCCAGACGGTACTTGAAGATCCTCATCGCGTCTCCTCTGCCGGTACTGTACCGGCCGCTAGAACTGCTGGATGGCCTGCTGTAGCGTCTCGCGCACGATGTCGATGCGGGCGTCGCGCAGCTCCCTCTCGGGTATGACGACCAGCGCGCGCTCGCTACCACGCCATGCCCGGACGGACACGTTGCCCGTGCTGGGATCGCGGTCGACCTCGATCCGGTCGATGCGGAACTCGTGCATGGCGTCATGGATGTGGCCCGTGCCCTCATCGACCTGCCGCCTGCCGACACGCTCCGCCTCGCGGATCAGGTCGTTCAGCGCGTCTTGATTGGCCCGGCAAGCGTAGCAGTCAGCATCGCGGCAGCCCGACATGCGGCGCAGGACCTCATCGCGTGCCTTCTCCAATGGGGTCGGCATGGCTACAGGTCCAGTAGCTCGGCGTAGACACGCCGAATGTTCGCCGTGAAGTACCCGTAAGGCCAGCCCTGCGCGGCCGTCGCGCCGTCCTCGATCTGCTGAAGCCGGAGCTGCTGGCCGCGTGCCACCGCGCCCGTTCCGTTGGTCCACATGGTCCCGGTCCTCTCGCTACACCATGACCATCGGGCAGGCGGGCGGCGAGCTGAATAGGAAGGGCGTAAGAATTACGCCGATTCGTCCATCACGTCGATCGTGTCGTGGATGAGGCGGATCGCCATGGCGGCCACTTGCAGCGCCTCGGCCCGGATGCGCGCCCGCCGCTGCTGGCCCTTCTCCAGACCGGCTACCGGCTGGGTCGGCCCCCAGTAGACCTCGTTGCGCAGCTCGCGCGCTTCCTCGTCCAACACGGCCCAGCCCTCGTGGGCCGAGTGGAAGGCCGTCGGGTGCTTCTCCTGCGCGCGCGCCAGCTCGGCCAGCACGTCCATTGCGATGCGATCTACGTTCGGCATGGGTACGGCTCCTCTACATGCCGAGGCCGTGTTGCCCGCCGGGGATCAGACCGGCGGGCAGGCCGGTGCCCCGACCACCACGGGTGCGGTGCTCGCATCTGAGCTACGGCACGCCCTACGGCCGCCCTCACGGACGACCCCGCGTGCCGGGCGGGCCGCGACGCCCGCCGTCCTCCGCTGCCCTTACTGTACCGGGCACGGTATCGATATAGCCGGTGATCCGTACTTAGCCCTGCTCGAAGCTAACGGAACGGCACGCCCGGCACGATCAGATCGAGACCGCACGTACAAGGCCAGCTTCGACCCTCGCCCGCTATGGCTTCGGCCCACACCTGTCGGCAGTCATTCCGATGGCGCAGGTAGGGGCGGAGTCGTTCGATCAGCTCGCTCGTCATCCCTGCTCGACCTCGCGGAACGAGCCTTCGACGAGCTGGTCGACCGGCAGGGCGAACGCCTCGATCGGGGCCGGGCCGTCCATGTGGATGTGGACCTCGTGGATCTCGGTGTTGTGGACCAGCGCGTTCGCATCGCGGTCGCCCCGCGCCCACCGGTCGGGGAAGCGACGGGCAAGGAACGTCTCGCTGGCTCGCCAGTCGCCTGCAAACGCGGCCTGCCACGTGTGGACGGCGTACAGCTCGGCCTCGGCCAGCGCCTTGTCCAGCTCGTTCACCAGCAGGACGTAGACCGAGTCGGCCTCGTCCATCCCGTCGTCCCGTTCGCGGATGCCGCGGGCTCGCCACGTCGTGTACGTGCTCCACGGGATCGACAGGGCGGAGCAAGCGGCCGTCGTGTAGTTGCCGCCCCGCACGATGTCGCACATGGCGCGGACACGGGCCGGGCTGAGGTGCTTCGGTCGCTTGCGCGCATGGCCAACCCGTCGCAGGTTGTCCGTCGTTAGCTCTAGGGCCGCCGTGTCGCTCATGGGCGCTCTCTCCACTGGGTTCATCCAGTGTACGAGAGTGAACCATTGCGAGTCTAGGGCATCACGCCCGTCGTGGCATCCGGTAGGTCCGCTGCACGTCATAGATGCCCGCGAGGGCTCGGCCGATCGGCAGGGACGGGTCCGTGCGGTCACGCTCGTCGAGCGCGAGCTGGTCGATGATGCTATAGGCGCGATCGAGGATGGCTTCGTCCTCTCGCGTCAGGTGCATCTCAGGCATGCGCGCCATCCTCTACCGTGCCGACTACGGGGAACAGCTCATCGAGGGACAGCGGCCCCATCCCGCCTGCGTGTCGGGCGCTTATCTCCGTGAGGGTCTGCGCGCCCTCTCTCCCGGCCGTGAACGCGTGGCCATGGGGACCGAGGCCCGTCAGGCACGGCATGCAGCCCCTCGGGCCATCATCCCCTTCGTACTCGCCCGACCCGCCGCACACTGGGCACGTGCCCTCGTGCTCCTCGCGCGTCAGGCCGCACAGGCCGTAATCCACGCCCGTTGAGGTCATGCCGTCCGCTTGGCACCGTGTCATGCCGATCTCCTCAGTCCCCTACCCCACAGGTCGATCTCCCGTGCCCGCCTGATCCTTGCCGCTTCGCGCGCCTCGTCGTCAGCCCGCCGGGCGAGCACAAGGGCGGGCGTGGCGTGCTGGGACGCATCACAGGCCGGATTGGGGCAGGCCGTCGCGCCAGACGACACTAGGATGGGCTGGCCGCAGAACGGGCAGTCCACCGACCCGTCGGGCCACCAGCGGCGGAAGGGCCGCTCCTCGCCGAGCGCGTTGGCCAGCATCAGTCCCTCCGGACCCGGTCGTACAGATCCATGAGCCACAGGACCCACGCGCGCAGGGCCGCGGGCTCGTAAGCCGCACGACACGGTACGCACAGCGGAACCGAAGCGAACGGCACGGCCGGGATGGTCACGCCGCAGTCACCACATACGTCCTCGCAGTCCCCCCAGCACTCGACCTCGGGCGCGATCATATCGGCGTCTTGCAGCTCGGCCACCTCGGTCCAGCCGCACCATGGGCACGCGATGCTGCCATCCCCTGTATCAGGGCCGTCTGAGGCGATTAGGCAGGTCTGACCGCACCGGCCGCACCGGTAATCCTCGGCGCAGCTCGGACATGGTCCGCCGTCGGGCGGCTCCCACATGGACCCGTAGGTGTACCACGAGCCTCGGCCACCGCAGTGCTGGCACGCGTCGGGCCACCGCTCCCACCAGTCCAGCTCGTTCACCTGCTGGATGAGGCATGCTACAGAGTGCATCCGCGCCATCCTCGTCTTCATAGCGTCACCGCGATGGCCAGCAGGACCATGGCCCCGCCGATCCACGTCAGGAACATGCCGAGGCAGCAACGCTCGTAACGGGTCACGCTTCCACCCAGCGACACGGCGTCCTCGACGCGCAGGCTGTAGAGGCCGTTTGAACCACGGCCGACCACGACGTTAACCTTTGCCTTCATGCTCGCCTCCTCGCGGCTATAGCTAGAGGTTCGGCGAAGTACGACCGAGAGCGCATAGGAAGCGGGTAAGAATCTGGCGCACCGTGCGGGGCTCGAACCCGCGATCTCCGCCTTGACGGGGCGGCGTCTTAGCCTGCTCGACCAACGGTGCGGGATGGCGCGGCGTGGAGGTATCGATCCCCCTAGGCCCGTTTTGGAGACGGGCCGCCCGACCTCGGGACTCCGCGCGACACGATGAGCATACGTGGTCGCCGACTCGGTGCCAAGCGCCGCAGGCACACGGACCGATCACGACATCGCATCGCTCGCCGGGGTTGGGGTTGTGGAACGCCTCGTAGCTGCGGCAAACGTAGCAAGGCAGCAGGACGCGGCCCCATCGATCGAGAATCGGTCGGCCCGACTGGTCACGCCCGCTCGGTGACCCGGCCACTGTGCCCAATGATCCGCCCGGCAGGTTGGACAGGTCCACTTCAGCTCCGCCCGTCGTGGTGCACTTCGTGCAGGCGTCGGTCCTCGCCGTCCCTTTCGTTGAGCCACTGGGCGTACTCCTCCGCACGCGACTGCGCCCGCGGGCCATAGAACGAGGCCGACGGATATGGGCCGGGCTCGCTGCCATCCAGACGGGTCGACGGCACGACGTACCATTCGCCAAGGCTGAAGACCGCCACGTGCTTCACTCGTCCCGCCTCCACAGGTCGCGCAGGATGACGTACTCGAACCACAGGATGCGCAGCTCGACCGCTAGGGCGGCCAGCAGGACCGCCCCGGCCACGACGTACAGCGCGAGAGTCAGCGGTAGCCACCGATGGCGTCGGCCGCCTCGGCCAGCGTGTCGTACGGAACGGCCACGCGCAGCGTCTTATTGTTCAGTGCCGAAGCCGACAGGGCGCGCAGCTCGCTAGACAGGTCATCTCGCACGTGCTGCTCGGACAGACTGTCAGCCGACACGCCCCGCACGCCCTTACGCAGCAGGGCGAACCACAGGACGGCCTGCACGGCCGTCGTGAGGGCCGAGCCGTACAGGTCGACCGACAGCATGGCGGCGGCCATGAAAGTCAGGCCGGTCGCGATAATCGCGCTGGTCCGCAGTGGCGGCGCGACGACAGCTCGCAAGGCCGGGATGAGGGCCACGATGAAGGCCACGCTGGACCCGCTGACGATCACGTCGGCATACGGGCTGAGGAAGTCGAACATGCTACAGGCTCCTGTCTCTGAACAGCTCGTGATAGCACGCCTGCACGACGCGGGCTTGATACCACACGTCCCACGCGGCGATGTGCTCGTTCTCCTTCGGCCCCACGTCGGCGTACGTCACGCCCGCGAGGCCCTGAACGGTCCGGATGTCCCGGTAATTCCTGAAAGGGAAGGGGAAGGTGCGACGCCGCACGGCGAACGCGAACGTCAGGATGGGCGGGTCGAACGTCGCGTGCGACCAGATCAGCGGGTCGCCGTGCTTCGACGCGTAGAGCTGGACCCAATCGACGAGGTCATCCAGCGCGTCGTTCACCACGATCGGCTCGGGCGTCTCCAGCGCGGCCCGTGCGTATTCTGGCTGTTCGTCCCACCAGCGGAGCGTGTCCGGGTCAACGCGGCCGAGCGTATCGATCGTGTTGCGGTAGAACAGCCGGGCCGGATCCGGCTCGCTCGGCTCAACCCCGTACGGGTCGAACGCGTACAGCGCGATGGACCGGATGGCCGCGTCCGAGCGGGACGAGGACGTTTCGAGATCGAGCATGATATGTTGCGTCATGCCGTTACTGTACCGGCCGAATCGCGCTCTCCATGGCGGCCTGCTCTCGGCAGATGGCTTGGCCGAGGACGTAGAACAGGCCGGGCCGATGCTCCGGCTCGACCACGTCCCACAGGTCGCGTCCGCCCGGCGGGCAAGGGTAGGCCGTGGGGAACGCGGCCATCACGACCTTGCGGTACCCCTCCAGCGCCTTGTCCAGCACGTTCCGGTCGATGCCGGGCGTGCGGGCCGCTTCGTCCAGCGCGCTGCGGAGCGACGCGGCGGCGCGTAGCGGGGTCGAGTCGTCTATCGGCAGCATGCCTACGCGTCCAGCTCGGGCACGTCCGGGTCGCCGTTCGGCTGCATGGGGAAACGACGCGCCTGCGCGTCCCGCTCGGCACTCCACTCCTTCAGCGACACGGCGATCTGGAGGGCCGTCGCGTTCGCCGTGTGGATCGCGCCCAACGCGTGCTCGAAGTCGCGCTCGGCCAGCGCGGCCTGCGCGATCTGCATGGCCTGCGCCCGATGCTCTAGGTACTGCATAAACAGCAGCTTCTCCAGCGGGTCGTGGAACGTCAGGTGCATGACCGGCTCGACCGGCTCGACCTGCTGCTGGGGCAATCCGTCCGTCATCGTGAACTCCTATCGTTACGCACGGCTGCCAACGCGACGGCCTCGACGGCCTGCTGGTTCAGCGCGACCATGCGGCTGATGATGCGGGGGAAGGGCACGCCGTTCGTCTGATCGCGTTTGATGAGCGCGGCCAGCGCGCTACCGTGCGACCGCTTGATGCCCTGCACGATCGGCCCGTCGAGGAAGGCGCGCAACGTCGGCTCCTCCTCGTCGAGGTCGGCCAGCGTGCTGTCGATGAAGTAGTCGATCCGCGCGACCTCGGCCGCGCCGTCCTCAGACAGCATGCCGGTCGTCAGACGCGACAGGGCTCGTTTCGTTCTCACAACGGCGTCTCCTCGCGCTCCCGCTCGGCCTTGTCGAAATCGACGTACTCCCGCTCTTTCACAGTACCGGCCAGCCCGCACCTCTTGCACTGCGCGGCCCGCTCGATCCGATAGTCCTTTGGGTCGGCCGACACGACCCGGCCCAGCACCCAGTGGTGCGGCGGGCACGGCGCGGCCTTCTTCCTAGGCATGCAGCGAGGCGCGCGCGATGGCGTAGGCGTCGCGCAAGTCCTGCGTGACTAGATGCTGCCGCAGCCACGGCCCCTCGGGCAACGCGTCCGCCTCACGGTCAACCCATGCCGTGATGGCATCC
>CAYNRE010000012.1:0-6730 GCA_964399535.1 uncultured Pirellulales bacterium
GCATTAATCTGAATAACACCACCGCCGAGGCCCCCGCCGACGTGGCCGCCCGGGCGACCACGCTCCGCGACCTGGCCGGCCGCGAGCATTCGCGGAGCGAGGTCGTCGCAAGGCTGGTCGATGCCATCGGTCGGCAGCTTACCCGGCTAGGGCGCAACCCCGCGCAGATTGGTGCCCAGGCGCACGCCGCATGCCTGCAAATCGACAACTGGCTGACGGCTGATACCGGCTTTCGCCGCTTGAGCGGTCGATGCCTGGGTATCGCCGACGACGGAGCCCTGCGGTTGGCAACCTCCAGCCAGGTCGAACTGGTCTACGCGGGCTGCCTGGTGCACGACACACCGGCGACTTCGCCCCCCGCCGATTGATCGACACGCCAGCGACTAATGCGGGGACCCGCTACGCGTGGCGCTCTCAGCGGGTGCCCCGACGCGCGTGGTATGGACAACTCCCGCGAAGCACGGGGTTTCCGGCGGCGCTGGTTTGAAGGCCCCTAATTACCGAGGATCGAGCGGTTTTTCGATCCCAATGGCTAGTCCAAATAACCATCGGCTCGCCCCTCCCCAATTCCCCATTTAACAAGGGGGTTGTTTATACTCGGAGCTTGATTCTCCCCGCTTTTGGGGATCCAGACTCGCTCACTGCCGCCGCACGCCAGTCCACTCCGGGTTGCCCTGATCATGGCCCTCCGCGAATTCCACCCGCCGCGCCTGTCGCGGCGCCGGCCGCGCCGCACTCGGCCGGCCGCTCGCCTAGCTGAATGCCTGGAAGATCGCCGACTGATGGCGATCGCGCCGACGCCCGGTTTCTACGACCCGGTCGAAAGCCAGTGGTTCCTCAAGAACTCTTACGGCCAAGGTCTGTCCGACGAAACCTTTGACTACGGGGCGCCATCGTCCGGCTGGGTACCGCTGGTGGGCGATTGGGACGGCAGCGGCACCGATACGGTCGGTTTCTACGACCCGACCAAGGCGCAGTGGTTCCTGAAGAACTCCAATAGTCAGGGGCTTTCCGACGCCACGTTCTTTTACGGCCCGGAAGGTTCGAATTGGGTGCCGCTGGTCGGCGACTGGGACGGCGACGGTAGCGACAGCGTGGGCTTCTACGATCCGGCCGCCGCGCAGTGGTTCCTGAAGAACTCCAACAGCCAGGGCCTGTCCGACGCGACGTTTTTCTACGGCCCGGAAGGATCGAACTGGGTACCGCTGGCCGGCGACTGGAATGGCGACGGTAGCGACAGCGTGGGCTTCTACGACCCGGCCGCCGCGCAGTGGTTCCTGAAGAACTCCAACGGCCAGGGCCTGTCCGACGCGACGTTTTTCTACGGCCCGGAAGGTTCGAATTGGGTACCGCTGGTCGGCGATTGGGACAACAACACCAGCGACACGGTCGGCTTTTTCGACCCAGCCGAAGCCGCCTGGTTTCTCAAGAACGTGCCGGCCCAAGGGCTGTCGGACCTGAGCTTTCGTTACGGTCCGGCCGGTTCAAGCTGGAAACCGCTGGTGGGTAGTTGGCCGAGCGGTTCGCTCGACGTGGAGGGCCCCGTCTTGCTGGCCCAGTTAGCCGCCGATACCGGGGTCAGCCCTGGCGATGGGCTGACGAACAACTCCACCATTACCGGCAGCGCCCTCGACGACACGGGAGTGACCGTGTTCCTGGCCGGCCTGGACGATGCGCCGCCAGTGGCCTACGTCGACATTCGGGGCGACCTTTTTCCCAATGGAACCTTTACGCTCACGCCGGCGCGGCTCGCGGAAATCGCCGGGGCGCCTCTGGCCGATGGCCTCCACACGCTGCACCTGGTGGCTCGCGACGCGGCGGGAAACCAAACCACGCTCGACCTGATTTGGACTCAGGACACCACCCTACCGAACGTACCTGGCTTCGACCTGGCACCCGAAACCGACAGCGCCCCGGTGGGAGATCAGATCACCTCGATTTCGCCGGTTGCGCTAGTGGGGCAGACTTCACCGGGGGCGCTCGTTCGCCTGCTGGGTCGGGGGCTTCAAACCGTGGCCGACCAGAACGGCCAGTTCCGCCTGGAAAACGTGGCTCTGGCGTTTGGCCCAAACGACCTGAATGTCGAATCGTACGACGACGCCGGCAACCGTTCTCAAGCCACCGGGACCATCACGCGCCCGTTTCAAGACAGCATCCTGGCCGAAACGGCCGGCCCCGTAGCGCGGCTCGAGTTGCCGATCGAACTGGGCGAACACGAGGGGCGAAAGACGATTTCGTTCGAGGTTGGGGCCGCCTTCGACACCGGCACCGTGGGTGCCCCCTTGGTCGACACCTTCAACGTGTATCTGATCGATGCCTCGGGCCAGACGCTGGCCGATCGGGGAGTGCAAGGCACGAGCTTCTTTGCGATCGACGAGCGAGGCCTTAGCACGGCGCCGGCCGTGAGTGGGGTATCGGTCGACGCAGGGCGGGTAACGATCGACCTGACCCCCTGGCGAGGCCAGGGCGCCGCCAAACTGGTATTCGAGTTGCTCAATGCCGACGCCGATCTGGGCTCGACCGTTCAGGTGACCGGCATCACCACGGCGGTCGACCCCTTGGCCGTCGTAGTTCCGCAGCCAAGGCCCCGCCGCGGCACAACCCTTCCCCAGCCGATGAGCGATGAGCGGTTTCTGGAGACGATCGTTACCGACGACGTTGCCATCCTGACCGACAACCTCAGGTTCGATCCCGTTCAGGGACTGATGACCCTCGACTTGCGGGCGGTGAACAATACCAGCCTTACCCTGGGGCGCGATCTGGCGGTGTCGTTGGGGAATCTGCCCGCCGGGGCCGTAGTGGTCGATTCATTCGGCCTGGACGGGTTGGGGCGGCCGCTGATTAGCTTTGCCGGCGCGCTGCCGGAAATGGGCCTTCCCGCGGGTGCCACTTCCGCGCGGCTCACCGTGCGAGTGAAGTTGAACAACCCGCAAAGCGACCTGTTTTCCCCCACGTTCACGGTCTGGGCTCGAACCGCGGCCCTCGAGGTTTTCAACCAGGTTCGCAACGCCTACGACTACGAGCCCTATCGGGGAGCCAAGAAGGGTGCCGAGGGCGTGCGCGACACCGGCGCGGGCAATGCCTGGGACATCGCCTCGGTATTGGTCGGCGCGCTGCGGGCCGAGGGGCTGGTGGCCAAGCACGTGCAAGGTACGGTCGAAATGCCCGTCGACCAGCTCCTCAACTGGGTCGGCGCCCGAAACGCCGACGCTGCCATGGCCATCTTGCAAGCGGCCGAACTTGACCCCGTCGCGATCTTGGGTTCCGGTGAGCAGACCGGCCAAGTGGTCGCCTTTCAGTTCGACCATGCCTGGGTTTCAGTCGATTTGGCCCTGCCGGGGAACCCTTCTCGGACGGTCGGCATCGACCCTTCCTTCAAGCAATACAGCTACCAGGCCGGCATTCCTCAGATCGCCACGCAGGTACCCTACGATCGCGATGCCTACCTCAGCCAGTCGCGCCCCGAACTGGCCCACGAGTTTTACGCGCAACAGGTGGCCGACTATCTCGCGGCCAACCTGCCAGGTCAGCAGCTCAGCGACGTTCCGTATTCCGGTAGCTTGATTCCCGTCGAGGCCGAGCGGCTGGTCCTGGGGACGCTACCGTTCAGCTTGGTAGGCACTTCGTTTGCTTCCGACGAGGTGCCGGTCCAGGAGACCTATCGGGTCATCGTCGAGGTACAAACCCCGGGGGGCGGAATCTTCAATCTGCCTCCGACCACCATTGTTCGCCGCGAACTTTCGCTGCCCGGCGACGGCCGCAAAAACTTTCAGATCAGCCTGGGTTCTTCCCAGACCACCATTACCGTGGGAGACGAGGTCGAAGTCCTCCCGGGCGGGGCGCTTTTCGCCTCCGAGGTGCGGCTGGTCGTCGGCGTGGTTCATGCCGACGACGATGACCCCGCCGGAATCGTCGACGAAGTGTTTATAGGCGATCGGGCATTCGGCTTCTTCGGGGGGGATACGTTCGGCCTGGCCTTCAACGCCGGCCAGATTGGCCCGGAGATGCTGGCCGAGCAGTGGCAGGATGCGAACCAGTTCGAGTTGGAGCGCGTGCGAACTGGTTCCCCCCTGGCCATGGCCCCCAATCTGATGTCGCTCGTGGGCTGGGAGTATTTCCACGGGGCCGACGCCGCCGAAGAAACCATCGCCGGGCTGACCGATGCCCACCGGGCGCTGTCGAGCGTGCCGTTCGCCTGGGTCAAGACCTCGCGCTACGATACCCCGCTGGTTTATACCGACGGCGTTCCGATTCCCGTGGTGCCCAAAGAGGTGTCGCTGGGGGTCAGCGGTTACGGGCAGCTACTCGCCCTCGATGCCGCCTCGGCCGGCAACGCCAACCGCGAGCTTCTCGTCGGTTCCAGCTCGAGCGACCAGGAGCGGGCCGTTTGGGAGCGAATGTTGGTCGTCGAGGCGGTCAACACCAACAAGCTGATTCAAGTCGCCTACGACCGGCAAATCCCGGTCCTGACCATTACCCCCGAGAACCGCGACCAACTGGTGCCGCAACTCAATTTGCCGGAGTTGACCCTGGAATGGATCGCGCGGCTGCTCGACGCGGGAGAAACGATCACCACCTCGACCGAGGTGCTCATCATCAATGACTGGGCCGGGGTCGGCATTCTGACGGCCAGCGGCGGCCACCTGATCTCGGGCGGACGGCTTGGCGGGCTGCCGAGCGGTTCGCTCGGGGGGGCGGTCACCCAGGACCAGAATCGGCTCAAGTACTTTTGCCCCAGCGAAATCTCCGAAGACAACTCGCTCGGCGACGACCGCCGCCAGCCAGCGCGGCCGTTCGACCAGCCCGAGGATTGGCAGTTCGACGACGACGAGGGCGGGGGGACCAGCGAGGAACCCAACAACTTCATTCCCACCAGCGTTCCCGTCGATACGCCCATGCCAGGGGGCGGTGGGGGGCTGCTCAAACCGGCCGGCCCCGACACGGTGCGCACCCCCCCCAGACAGCAGACCCAAGCGGTGCAGCCCTCGACCGGCGCGCTGGTGCGCGAAATCGTCGACGTCGAACTGCCGGCCCAAGGCGTGCCGCTGGTCTTCAAGCGGCGGTACCAGTCCGACATCAACGAGGACCTGGGCCTGGGGGTCGGTTGGACCCACAACTATCTCGAGCGGCTCGTTCTGGAAGAAGACGGCGTGGTCGCCTGGTTCACCAGCACCAATCGCGAGCTCCGCTTTCAAACCGACGACAACGGCAACTACATCTCGCCCGCCGAGTTGGCGGGCCGCTTGATGCTGAACGAAGACGGAACCTTTACCTACCTTCAGAAAGACGGGGGGGAATATCGCTTCAACTCTCAGGGGCGACTCACCCAAATGGTCGATCGCTACGGCGCAGGCTTGGACCTGCTTTACAGCGGCGACCGCCTGACCTTGATCGTGAGCAACGTTGAAACGCTGCGGTACCTGGCGCTGGGCTACGGAGCCGATGGAAACCTGACTTCGGTCTCCGATTTCACCGGACGCACCTGGTCGTTCGATTACCAGTTCATCGCCTCCGGGGTTACCGGAGAAAGTTATCAACTGCTGCGCTCGGTCGCGGCGCCAGGCGCCACCAGCGGCGAAACGCTGGTCACCAGCTACCAGTACATTCTTAGCAACGCCTCGTCCAACTCCACCACGGGGCTGCTGACCAGTATCACCGCCCCCGACGGCACCAGCGAGACCTATTCGTATTACCCCAACCGCGCCCTGTTCAATTACCAAGAGGCCAACGGCGGCCGCGGTACCTATTACTACAGCGGAGGAAAGTCGAACACCCGGTTCGTTAACGAGATCGGCGTCGTCACCGACTACGGCTACGACGAGATGGGGCACCTGACCCGAATTTCCCGCGCCGTCGGCCTGCCCGAAGCCACCACCACCAGCTACGTCTGGAACCGGGGCGACGTGATTCAGGAAACCGACAGCCTGGGCCGGGTCACCAGCTATCAGTACGACACCCGACATAACCTGACGAGCGTGACCAACCCCGCCGGCGAGACGTATGCGTACACCTACAACAATTTCAGCAGTATCACCCTGGCGACCGATCCGCTTGGCCGCACGACCACCCATCAGTACGACGGACAGGGCAACCTGATTCGCACCACCGATGCCCTGGGGAACGTTACCAGCTTTACCCACGATGCGTACGGGCGGGTGCTGACCAAGACTTCGCCGCGGGGCAACGAGACGGAGCTGGTCGAAGGAGATTTCACCACTCGCTACGCCTACGAAGGGGCCGGGCTGCTGGTCTCGATTACCACCCCGCTGCCGACCTTTACGAATCTGTTTTACGACCTGCGCGGCAACCTGCTGGCGATCGACGACCCGAACGGCCACACCACGAGCGCCACCTACGACCGACTCGGCCGCCGGGTAACCTTGACCGACGCGCTGGGAAACACCGAGCGGTTTTACTACGACCCATTGGGCCGGGTCGTGGCCCACGTCGACCGCGGCGGCCGTACCCTGGCCATCGAGTACGATCAGCCAGCCTCGACGATTCGCCAGACCCAGCCCGACGGCACGGTGGTGTTCGACCGCTACGACCGGGCGGGCCGTTTGCGCACGCGCACCTTTGTGCTGGGGCCAACGACGTCGTTCGTCCACGACGGGGTCGACCGCCTGGTCCAGGTGGGCTACGCCGACGGCAGCCAGCATCGTTATCAGTACGATGATGGGGGCCGACTGGTGGTTAGCACCGACAGCCTGGCAGCGCAGACCCGTTACGG
>CAYNRE010000013.1:0-1582 GCA_964399535.1 uncultured Pirellulales bacterium
TGGTACTCCCGAGCTGATCTTTGAAATTATCGAGCGGTAAGGGGAAAGTTTGGGTTACCATGATCCAAACAAAAACCCTTACCGGGCAGTGTCCACACTGTGGAGCGGCTGCCGAGCATCTAGCCTATCACAGCCGTTACGCTCTGCGGAGCGGCCAAATTGTTTTTGTCATCCGTTGTCGGCAATGCCGGAAGACTTTTTGCGACCGTTTTGGCACGGCCTTCTACGATCTCAAGACGCCCGAAGAAACAGTCCGGCGCGCCATTCAGCAAGGACTCGAAGGCTTGTGTCCGGAGGCGGTCGCGCGCGTTGAAGAGGTTCATCCGACCACTGTTCAACGCTGGATTGATCGCGCCTGCGTACAAGCCAAAGCCGCTGACCAGAAAATCATCACCAGCGTTTGGGCTGAGAACGTCGAACTTGATGAGCTTTATAGCTTCGCTGGCGAAAAGCATCCCGATGAGCAGGAACGCGATCTGGAAGAGGTCGGTCAGCATTGGACACACATCGCAATGGCGCGTGAATCACGCTTGATGCTCGAAGTCGTCGTCGGCCCGCGCACACAAGAATCCGCGACGAAATTGGTTGAAGGCACGGCCAGGCGACTGGCCGTTGATTGCTGGCCCTTGTGGTCAAGCGATGGTTGGGAGCCATACCGCTTTGCGCTGACTGTAGTCTTTGCGGTGTTGATCCACTTCATCAAAGGCAAAGGGCCAGGTCGTCCGAAAGACTCGCAAGTCGTACCTGATCCGCGCTTGAGCTACGGGCAAGTCGTCAAACAGCGCGTCGGACGGCGACTGGTTTCCGTGACTCGCCGCGTAGTCTTTGGCGTTGAAGAATTGATTCCGCTCAAGCAAATCTCGACCTCTTTGTTGGAGCGACTGAACGGAACGGTTCGCCAGCACGTAGTGCCGCTGCATCGAAAGACACGCAGCTTCGCCAAATGTCGAACGGCGCTTGACACGCAGGCGCAGCTTTTCAAAAACTATTACAACTTGTGCCGGAAACACGGCACACTGAAGGGCAAGACTCCAGCACAAGCCGCTGGCTTGAGCGATCACTGCTGGACGCTCAGAGAATTGCTAACCTTCAACGCTGCAATAACTTCAAAGATCGCGTAGGGATTACCGTTGGGTGCAGATTTAGTGATAATAGACTTGACTGAGCATAACCCTAATGTCCTATTTGAGCTTGGCTTAAGAATGGCAACGGAGAAGCCCATCTGCCTAATTCGTGCAAAAGGTACATCGCCTATTTTCGATGTGGACAACCTACTACGCGTATTAGATTACGATTCAAATTTGTGGCGTTCTACGTTGGAAGAAGACATACCTAAACTGACAGCACATATTAAAGGGAGCTGGGACAATCGTGAAAATAATGTTTCGTACATGCAGATATTAAAGAGAAATGGCTAATTGAAGCTTGCCCAACATCCATTCAACCGGAGCGCGCGCAACCGGTCGCCCCGGTAGCTCCAATGGGCTTGCGCGCACCCCGGTTAATGCAATGTTCGGCTTTTGAGGAAAATAACACTATGGAAGAAGAAGATATAAAAAGGCTTATCAAAGATGAAATTGGG
>CAYNRE010000014.1:0-58299 GCA_964399535.1 uncultured Pirellulales bacterium
TCGGCCATCGCGAAGCTCGTTTTTGCTTGCCACCGCACTTCTCCACCGTTTTTCTGCCGATTAAACGGTCGCCCGACCCCGGCCAAGTCGAAGGGCCCTTCCCGGGTTACGCTCCCAGGGAATCAGGCCATTATGGACCAAGCCCCAAAATCGCGCTACCAAGTCGATCGCCGCGAAACGTCCGGGATGCTGGCCTTGAACCACCACATGCCGTGCCAGACTGGGAACTCTGGCTCGCTGCGCGCCCCTCATCCAGGGGTGTGATCGCTGACTTAGGCACACCTCGCATGCCCCGGCCTCGTGCGAACCTGGCTGGCTCGAGCGGGCTCCTTCTGTCGTGGGCAGCCCCCCCCCCCCGCGAATCGGCCAACCGTGCCGTGAGCTGGGGCGACGTAACGGCCGCGCCTACATCCCGAGTGGCGTCGAGGGATCTGGCCCGAAGACACGCCCGGCAACCTGACCCACGGGTCAAGGTGCCAACGCCAGCCCGGAAAGGGACCGATGCCTCTTCAGAGCTCCGCCCCACGACGCGTGGGAGCGTCGTGCAACTCGAGCGGCCCCCCAGCCCGAGCGCTGGCTGCGGTTTCTGGCGGAGCTGTGGGAGGATGACCCGGCGAGCATCGAGCTGCTGCAAGACTGGTTCGGGTACTTGCTCACGGCCGACACACGGCAGCAGAAAATCATGCTGCTGATTGGGCCGACTCGGAGCGGCAAAGGGACGATTGCCCGCGTGCTGACGGCGCTACTAGGTCCGCACAATGTTTGCGGCCCGACCCTGGCCAGCTTCGCCCAAAACTTCGGCTTGCAAACTCTGATTGGCAAGCCGCTGGCCATCGTGAGCGATGCGCGGTTGAGCACGAAAACCGACCAAGCGACTGTCGTAGAGCGGCTGCTTTCTATCTCGGGCGAGGATTCGCTCGACATCGACCGCAAGTATCGCGACCAGTGGCACGGCAAGCTGCCGACACGGTTGATGATTCTCTCGAATGAGCTTCCCCGCCTGACTGAATCGAGCGGCGCCTTGGTGGCCCGGTTCCTGGTGCTCCAGACCACCCGCAAGTTCCTCGGGAACGAAAACGAGAATCTGACCGACGAGCTATTGGTCGAGCTACCCGGAATCCTGCTGTGGGCCATCGAGGGCTGGCGCCGACGGCGAGCCCGGACCGGTCGGCGGTTCGTTCAGCCGGAGAGCGGCAAGCAACTTCTGAACGAGCTATCGGAGCTTGCCAGCCCGGTGAGCGTGTTTGTTGAGGAACATTGCATCGTGGACCGGACGCACCGGGTTTACATCGAGGATTTGTACCAAGCCTGGCGGAAGTGGTGCTACTCAACCGGGCGCCGCGAGCCTGGCAACCCGCACACGTTCGGACGCGACCTGCGGGCGGTGGTGCCCAGCATCCAAACCGTTCAAGTCCGGGCTGACGGCGACCGGCGGCGAGCCTATGACGGCATCGGGCTGCGGTCCGCCCCTGCCCAGTCCGGCTAATACTAATGGGGGCAAGTGTCACGCAGTGGCACGCGTTCCCTTTTATTGTTGGTGCCATCGCGCGAGGGAGAGAAAGGCGAAAGGGGGTAGAGATGAACACGTAACAAGAGCGAGTGGAAGTAACAAATAAGAAACACGCGTGCCAGCGCGTGACAGGGGCGCGCGGCCTGAGTCCGGACAGTTGCCGTGGCGCTATTTATCGGATAAGGTAAGGAAATGCAACGCATCGAACCGATCAGCGACCAGTTGCGACGGGCGATCCGCGAAAGCGAAAAGACCGCCTATCGTATTTCCAAAGAAACTGGCGTCGCGGCCAGCATCTTGTCACGGTTCTTGAACGGGCAGATGGGGATCAGTCTGGATACGATCGACAAGATAGGCGTTTGCCTCGGGCTGCGACTGGTGGCCGAGCAGCCGACCAAGAAACGGAAGGGCTAACAAGTGGCCAGTATCGTGCGAGACCCCGGTGGCCGCCGTCGGATCCTCCTTTTCGACCGCCAAAAGAAGCGGCGGACAATTCACCTCGGCAAGGTGCCCCAGCGAGATGCCGAGACGATTCGCTTGCGAATCGAGGCGATTCTAGCGGCCCAGTTGTCGGGGCGAGCGCTGGATCACGAAACCGCCTTCTGGGTTGGCAATCTGTCTGGTTCGTTAGCCGAAAAGCTGGCGAGGGCAGGTCTCGTCCAGGCCCTCGAAGTGCCCCGCTTGCTCACGCTCGGTGAGTTGCTCGACAACTACTTCGCTAAGCGGGGTGACGTGAAGCCTTCGACGCTGCTCAACTGGCAGCACACGCGACGGTGCCTGCTCGCGTTCTTCGGGGATGAGCGGCCCTTGGGCAGCATTACCCCCGGCGATGCCCGCGACTTCGAGCGCTGGTTACGAACCGCCGAGGCCCGCGAGAACCGCTACGCCGAGAACCCGGCCGACTCGGGCCTGGCCCCCAACACGGCCCGCAAACGAATCTCGAACGCCAAGCAATTCTTTCAGGACGCGGTAAACCGGGAGCTGATTGCCCGCAACCCGTTCGCGGGACTTAAGGGAACCGTCGGCAGCAACCGCAAGCGGGACCATTTTGTACCCCGGGCCGACGCCGAGGCGATCTTAGCGGCTTGCCCCGACGCCCAATGGCGGCTGATGTTCGCCCTGGCCCGATTCGGCGGCCTGCGGGTGCCCTCAGAACTGCTGGCCCTGCGGTGGGCCGAAGTGGATTGGGAGCGTGGCCGGCTGCTGGTTCGCTCCCCCAAAACCGAGCACCACGAGGGGAAAGGCTCGAGGTGGGTGCCGATCTTTCCCGAGTTGAAACCGTATCTGGAAGCCGCCTGGGACGCGGCCGAGCCGGGGGCAGATTTTGTCATCACCCGGTATCGCGACCCGGGCGACAACCTGCGGACCCAGCTTGCCCGAATTATCCGCCGGGCCGGCCGGACCCCCTGGCCGAAGCTATGGCAAAACCTGCGGGCCACCCGGGCCACGGAGTTAGCGGCCGAGCACCCGGCCCACGTGGCGGCGGCCTGGCTAGGGCACAGCACTACGATTGCCACGCGCCACTACTGGCAGGTAACCGAAGCCGACTTCGAGCGGGCCACCCGAGGTGCCGGCTCACACACCAAGAAGTTGGCGCAAAATCCGGCGCAGCAAGCGACCGAAACGGGTGGAAACGACCCGCAACGCGAAAAGAGCGCGCATGAAAAAACCCCTGTTTTGCAGGGGTTTTCAGCAGGTTGCGATGAATTGCATACCTGCGGTGTGGGCGATACAAGACTCGAACTTGTGACCCCTAGCTTGTCGAGCTAGTGCTCTAACCAACTGAGCTAATCGCCCTGAAAAACACGTTGCCAAGACCGGCGAGCCAGCCCGCCGGAAGTCGAAGCCAGATCGTGCTTTGCTTAGCAAATGTGACACGCGCTCGGCGGCTCGTCAAGGGCCGCCCGACCCGCCCAGCTGTCCAAGGCCGAGTGCCGCTGGTAACTCGGGCCCGGCCGTTCGAGCAAGGGGGTGAACTCCCAGGCATCGCCACTCGATCGCCCTGCCAGCTGCTACCCGGTAAATCGGCGGCCAACAGGTCAATGGGGGCAACGAACGGTGCGACCTGTGCGACTCAGCGTGCGCCCGGCTCGGTGGTGGCGGGTTCGCCCGGCGGGCTGGGTGCGGGGGTTTCGCCGGGCGATTGGGGGCCGGTGCTCTGGCGAGTCGGCTCCTCCGGCGGGGTTCGCTGCCCAGGCAGATTCCTGCCGTTCTGGTGCAGCATCAGGTGGGTTACCTTGCCCGCGTCGTCGCGCACAAACGACAACTGGGCATCGACCACCTTGTAGTAGAATTTGTCGGGGGCCTCGGGAAACACTTCGATCTTGGGTTGGCCGGTGAGTTGAACCTTGAGCTTGTCGCCTTCGCGCGTCACGGTCAGCACGGCGCCAGGCGCCAGCGTGTATTCGCCGACCAACTCGTCGTAACTCGCCGGGTCGAGTTCGACCGTCGTGTGTTCGCTGGGAAGCTGATACGGCTCGCCTTGGATCAGGGCCATCAACTCCCGAGCGCACCGGTCGGCCATACCATCGTCGAAATTGCTGAGCACCACCACGCACGAGCCCGTATCGGGGCGGCGAATAAGCGAGCTGGAGAACCCGTTGATCCCGCCGGTGTGCCAGATCAAGCGGTAGCCCGATTGTTCTTCGACGACCCAGCCATAGGCGTAGTTTTGCAGTACGGGAGTAAACAGCTTGGCATAGCTGTCGGTCGAAAGCAGTTTGCCCTCGGCGAGTGCCGCGTCGTATTTGGCCAGGTCTTCCACGGTTGAGTAGATGGCGCCAGCCGCATCGGCCGAAGCCATATCGAGGTACCGAGCGTTTTGCACCTTGCCCAAGGCCCGGCTATATCCGGCCGCCCGGCGCGGCAGCACGGTCAAGGGGTGGTCGTAGCCGGTATCGTCCATCTTCAGTGGCTTGGTGATCTGCTTACGGAGCAGCGCTTCGTAGTTCTCGCCGGTCACCTGGCTGAGAATCTCGCCCAACAACACATAGCCGGAGTTGCTGTATTCGAACTTTTCTCCGGGGGGGAACCGGAGCGGTTTGTCGCGAAAGATCGGCAGCAGCTTTTCGCGCTGCGACAACAGCGCCTGCTTGGCCATCCACTCCAGCGAGTCGGTGTAGTTGAAAATGCCGCTGGTGTGACAGAGCAGGTGGTGAACGGTGATCGGCTTCCAGGCCTCGGGGGCGTGGGAAACGTATTGCGTGATCGAGTCGTTCAGGCTCAGCTTCCCGGCGTCGACCTGTTGCAGCACCAGCATGGCCGTAAACGACTTGGTGATCGAGCCAATGCGGAACTTCGTGTCGGGCGTGTTGGGAACCTCCCATTGGCGCTCGGCCAGACCCAGCCCGCGGCGCACCAGCACTTGGCCCTGGTGCTTGACCAGAACCGAAGCGCTGAGTTGGAGCTTGTCGGCCGCCGCATCCAGGTATTCGTCGATTCGGCGAACCAGAAGCTGGGCGTCGTTCTCGGCGGGGGCCGCGTGGTCGTCGGCCCAGACCATGGTGCTCCCGAGCGTTACGAGGAGGCAGCACCAAACTCGAGCTCGATTCGCAGAATGGGCAGTTCGCATCCGGGCTCCTTCTTCTGGGGGTATTCGTAGCATGCGGGGCCGGGTTGGAAAAGCTTCGGCAAAAAAGGGACAGTAAGCGGTGCCGTGGTCGGCTGCGGCTAATCGGCCTGGGATTCCAACCGATTGGGCGACCCGAATTGCGAGAAACCGAATCGACGTAACCTATTTTGTATATTTAACTTGTGTTTTTTGTTTTCGGCCACACGGTGATTTTGGTCGGAAAGAATGATTGACAGTTCGATAGTTTCCGATATATTTGTCTCAGGAGAGAGGCAATGACGCTCGCGGCCCCCAAACTCACCGACCTCAGTGCTCTGGCCCAAGCGGCCGAGTGCCTGCGGACCTTGGCTCATCCGCACCGGCTGCGGATGGTGCAAATGCTTTTGCAGGGCGACTACACGGTGGGCGAACTGGCTTCGGCCTGCGAACTGCCCACGGCCATGGCCTCGGAGCACCTGCGGCTGATGCAGCGGTGCGGGTTTCTCTCGAGCCAACGCGAGGGACGCAAGGTGTTTTACCGGGTTGCCGAACCTCACCTGAAGAACATTTTGAAGTGCATCGAGGACCGATTCGATTCGCCGAGCAATCGATAGTCTGATCCCCCCTTTTTTTCGCCAAACAGTTCGTAATGTTACGAAGTATCGAACAGACAGCTATTCCGCTTCCCCAAGCCATCAGGAGGATTGCCATGAGCACTGCGACCTTGAGCCCCGCGACCATCTCGCCCTTGGAGCTCGAGCGCCTGGTCAAGTGCGGACAAGTGGTCGAGTTGGTCGATGTGCGCACGCCCGTCGAGTTTCAGGAAGTTCATATTCCGTTTGCTCGCAATGTGCCGCTCGACCAGTTAAATGCCGCCGCGGTGCGTGCCGGCCGGAGCGAGAGCGATGCCCCCTTATATGTGGTCTGCCGCACCGGCGGACGCGGCCGACAGGCCTGTGAGAAGCTCCGGGCGGCCGGTTTGGTAAACGTGATCAACGTCGACGGTGGTACCCAGGCCTGGGATCAGGCCGGCCTGCCGGTAGTGCGGGGCAAGGCGGCCATTTCGCTCGAGCGCCAGGTGCGCATCGCCGCAGGTTCCTTGGTGGTGTTGGGCTCGGTGCTGGCCGCGGCGGTGCATCCGTACTTTCTGGTCGTTCCCGCCTTTGTGGGCGCGGGCCTGGTGTTCGCCGGAATCACCGACACCTGTGGGATGGGAATGTTGTTGGCCCGCATGCCCTGGAACCGCGTGCGCGGCAGTGCCGCCGGCGCGACCTGCGCGGGCGAAAAGCCCACCTGCTGTCGTTCGTAACCAATCTGGCCGTACCGGGCCGCCTGTTGGCGGCCCCCTCAGGCGGCCCCCCAGCAACCCAATCAAATCCAGTACCGACGGAGGTGCGCCGTGATCCTTAAACAGTACTACCTGGGCTGCCTGGCCCATGCCTCGTACCTGGTGGCTGACGAACAAACCAAGCAAGCCGCCATTGTCGATCCCCAGCGAGATATCGCCCAGTACCTGGCCGACGCCAAGCAGGGTGGCTACCAGATTCGCTACGTTATTCTCACCCATTTTCATGCCGACTTCCTGGCCGGACATATCGAGCTGCGCAACCAAGCGGGCGCCCAGATCGTAATGGGCTCGCGGGCGCAACCAGAGTTCGACTTTCTGGCAGTTAAAGATGGCGACCAACTGGAACTGGGGCAGGTACGGCTGCGGCTGCTGGAAACCCCGGGCCACACGCCCGAGGGAATCTCGGTATTGGTTTACGACGGCGCGCGGAGCAGCACCGAGCCCTACGCGGTGCTGACTGGCGACACGCTGTTTATCGGCGATGTGGGACGGCCCGACCTGCTGGCCTCGATCGGCGTGACGGCCGACGAGCTGGCCGAAATGCTCTACCACTCGGTGGGGCGACTCCGCGAGCTGCCCCCTGCCACGTTGGTTTACCCGGCCCACGGTGCCGGCTCGATGTGTGGCAAAAGCCTGAGCAAGGAAACCGTATCCACGATCGGTGATCAGCGCAAGTTCAACTATGCCCTGCAACCGATGAGCCTCGTCGAATTCAAGCGGCTGGTCACCTCCGACCAGCCCGAGGCGCCGGACTACTTTGTTTACGACGCCATCAAGAACCGCCAGGAGCGTCCGGACCTGGATACCACGCTACAAACCGGGCTCCAGGCCTTGTCGCTCGATCAGGTTTTGGGGCTGGTTGCTCAAGGCGCCCAACTGCTCGATGTGCGCGACGCGGCCGAGTTCGCCGGGGCCCACCTGGCGGGCTCGCTCAACATTGGGCTGCAGGGCAAGTACGCCACCTGGTGCGGCACCATGCTCGGCCACGAACGGCCGATCGTGGTGGTCGGCGAACCGGGTAGCGAACAGGAGGCCGTGATGCGGCTGGGCCGCATAGGCTTCGACAATGTAGCCGGCTACCTGCAAGGGGGCATGGAGGCCCTGGACGACCGGCCCGAACTGGTGCGCACCGTCGACCGAGTTACCGCGCCGGCCCTGGCGGAGCAGCTCGCGGGGAACAACCCCCCCTGGGTGCTCGACGTTCGCGCGGCTAGCGAATACCGCTCGGGCCACCTGGCGGGCAGCCATAACGTGCCGCTGCCGCAGTTGGCCGACCGGCTCGACGAAGTGCCGATCGATCGGCCCGTGGTGGTGCACTGCGAAGGGGGCTACCGCTCGTCGATCGCGGTGAGCCTGCTCGAGCAAGTTGGCCGCACAAACGCCAGCGACCTGGTCGGCGGTTTCAAGGCCTGGGTCGCCTCGCAGTTGCCCACCATGGGCGAGGCGGAGTCGTGCGACACGGCCTGCAAGTTGGCTGCGGCCAAGTAGCGAACCGCTTGTGGTGTTTCGAGAACCCTCGGGGTGCCGCCATGTTGGGCCTGAGTTTGATCTACGGAGCGATCGTCGGGTTGTCGCTCGGCCTGACCGGGGGTGGAGGCGCGATCTTCGCGGTTCCGCTCTTGGTTTATGGCCTTCACACCCCGGCCCGAGAGGCGGTCGGCATATCGCTGGCGGCGGTCGGCGCTATGGCGCTGGTGGGTTTCCTCGCCCGGTGGCGGCTCGGCGAAGTCGAGCTGCGCACGGGCCTGATCTTCGCCGTGGCCGGTATGTTGGGAACCCCGGTCGGTGCGTGGCTAGCGCGGGGTATTTCCGAGGCGTTGCTGCTCACCTTGTTTGCGCTGCTGATGTTGGTGGTGGCCGTGCGCATCTGGCGTCAGGCGGGCCGCACGCCGCCCGCGGCGGCCGACCCGGCGAGCGGCAATTGCTCGGCGCAGCCCACCTGTCGCCGCACGGCCGAGGGTAGGCTGCTGCTCACCTCACGGTGCGCGATCCTGCTGGTGCTGGTGGGGCTGGGCACCGGTGTGCTGGCCGGGCTGTTTGGCGTGGGGGGTGGGTTCGTGATCGTGCCGGCCTTGGTGCTGATCAGCCGCATGTCGATGCAGCGGGCGGTCGGCACGTCGCTAATGGCCATTTCCCTGGTCAGCGCGGCCGGCGTTACTTCGTACCTGGGCGCCGGCGGGGCATTCTCACTGGTCCGGCTGTGGCCGTTCGTCGGGGGTGGGCTGGGGGGCTTGCTCGTTGGCCAGCGGCTCGGCCGCGCCCTGTCGGGCCCCGCACTCGAGCGCGTGTTCGCCGTGGCCATGGTTGCCGTGGCCGCCTTCGTGGTGCTGCGAAACCTGCCGGGCTGAGCTCCGCGACGTCAACAACTGGCCACTGGAAACCTGAGGAAGATGTCATGACCCAGACCATTCACCACGAAGTCGTCGTCATCGGCGGCGGCACCGCGGGGATTTCCGTAGCCGCCCGGCTGGCCCGCCGCTGGTTCGACCGGCCCGAGGTAGCGATTATCGAGCCCTCGGAACGGCACTTTTATCAGCCGCTCTGGACCCTGGTGGGCGGAGGGGTGGCCCGCAAGGAATCGACCGTGCGATCCGAGGCGAGCGTCATACCGCGCCACGCCACCTGGATTCGTGACGCCGTCCGCACCATCGATCCCCTGGGGCGGGTGGTGGAAACGCGCGATGGACGCCGGGTTACCTACGACTGGCTGGTCGTGGCCGCGGGGCTCGAGATCCATTGGAGCCAGGTAGCCGGGCTCAAAGACGCGGTCGGCCACGACGGAGTGTGCAGTAACTATTCGTTCGACACGGTCGACAGCACTTGGGAGGCTATTCGCAACTTCCGCGGCGGCACGGCCCTGTTCACCAACCCCTCGGGCGCCGTGAAATGCGGCGGCGCACCGCAGAAAATCATGTACCTGGCCGACGACTGGTTTCGCCGCGCCGGCGTGCGGGGCCAAAGCCAGGTGATCTTCGCCTCGGCTCAGCCGAACATTTTCGCCGTTCAGCCGTATCGTTCGAGTCTGGAGCGGGTGATTGCCCGCAAACAGATCGACTGCCGGTTTCGCCACGAACTGGTCGAGGTGCGGGCTGCCGAGAAACGGGCCGTGTTTCGCCGACTGGACGACGGGGACCAGGTGGTGCTCGACTACGACCTGCTCCATGTGACGCCGCCGATGGGCCCACCGCGGTTTCTGGCCCAGAGCCCGCTGGCCGACGCCGAAGGATGGGTCGACGTCGACCCCGGCACGCTGCGCCATGTGCGTTATCCCGAGGTGTTCGCGCTGGGCGACTCGAGCAACTTGCCAACCTCGAAAACCGCGGCCGCGATTCGCAAGCAAGCCCCCGTGGTCGCCCGCAACCTGTTGGCCGCCCGGCGAGGCAAGCCCATGCCGGCGGTGTACGATGGCTATACCTCCTGCCCGCTGGTTACGGGCTACGGTAAGCTGATCCTGGCCGAGTTCGACTACCAGAAGCAGCCGCGAGAAACGTTTCCGGTCGACCAGTCGCAAGAGCGCTGGAGCATGTGGCTGCTGAAGCGATACCTGTTGCCTGCTTTGTACTGGCACGGCATGCTCAAGGGGCGGGCGTAACCCATCACGCGTGGCGACGATACCCAAAGGGAGCGACGAGCGATGACGGCACGGTGGCGATGGATGGCGGCCCTGGCGATGCTTGCCTGGGGGCAGGCGCCCCTGGTGGCTCAGCAGGAAAGCGTGCGCCCCGGGATCAACGATTCGTTTCGCGACCCGAATGTGGTGGAGTTTACCGGCCGGTTCGAGGTGGAGAGCCGCGAGGTGTTTGCCCGCCGCGCGGCGATTGTCGAGGCCCTTGAGCTGGGATCGGGCCAATGCGTGGCCGACATTGGCGCCGGCACGGGGCTGTTCACCCGCCTGTTGGCCCAGGCCGTGGGGCCCCAGGGCCGGGTCGCGGCGGTCGACATTGCCCCCAAGTTTCTCGAGCATATCCAGGCCACCTGCCGCGAGGCTGGCCTGGCCAACGTGACCACGCAGTTGGGCACCGCGCAGTCGGCCTCGCTTCCGGCCGACTCGGTCGACCTGGTGTTTATTTGCGATACGTACCATCACTTCGAGTTTCCACAGAAGATGCTCGCCTCGCTGCACCAGGCCCTGAGGCCTGGCGGCCGCCTGGTGCTGATCGACTTTCGCCGCATCGAAGGGACCAGCACCGAGTGGATTCTCAGCCACGTGCGGGCAGGGCAGGAGGTGTTCGAGGGCGAGATCGAGGCGGCCGGCTTTCGCAAGCAGACCGAGGTCACCGGTTTGCTAGACGAGAACTATTTCTCGATCTTTGAGCGCGTCGAACCGGCGGAAGCAGCACCCTAGCGGGGGCGGCCCTTGCCTGGACGAGAAACCGCGGGCGAAACCGCGCTGGCCAAGGGGCGCTAGGGCAGCATTACCCGGCCGCCGCATGCCACTAGCGTTTGACCCAGCATGAAGCGCGACGCCTCGGACAGAAGAAAGTGGACCACGTCGGCGATCTCGGCCGACTGGCCGATCCGCTTCATCGGCGTTTGTTCGATGATGCGGTCGATCGTTGGCTGGTCGACCCCCTCGATGATCTCGGTCTCGACCAGCCCCGGGGCGATCGCGTTCATGCGAATGTTGTAGGGCACTAGGGCTTCCGAGGCGCTCTTGGTAAAGGCGATGATGCCCGCCTTGCTGGCCGAATAGGCGATGCCGTAGGGGCGGGAACGCAGGGCCGAAATCGACGAAACGTTGACGATTCGCCCGAACCGCCGGGCCATCATCTGGTCTTTCACGGCCCAGGTAACGATGTACAGCCCCGTCAGGTTTACGTCGATCGTGCGCCGCCAATGGTCGAGCGTGGTCGTCTCGGGCGTCACATATTCAAAGATGCCGGCGTTATTGACCAGCATGTCGATCGGCCCCAGCCGGTCGCTGACCTGCTGCACCATTGCGGCGACCGCGGTCTCGTCGGTCACGTCGGCCCGCACCACCATCGCCTGGGCACCCAATGATTCGACTCTCCGGGCAGTTTCCAGGGCCTGGTCTTCGCGCGAATGAAAGTTGACCGCTACCCGGGCCCCGGCGCGGGCTAAACGCTCGCAGCATGCCCTGCCGATGCCGCGCGAGCCGCCGGTTACCAGCACGGTTCGGTTTTCAAAATCGGGTTCGGCCATCGTGTTTCCGCTGGCGGGTTGTCGTTGATTGGGGCGCCCGAGGCCAATTCTATCGCCACCTGACGCAGGCAACCAAACGGCGCGAACCCCTGGCGCTGAAGGCTCGATGGCTGGGAAGCGCCGGCCGCGACGCTGACAACTGCCGCAGCGACCGTTACAATTCGGCCCGGTGGCGTAGCTGGATCGGTCCCGCGGGCGTTCGTTTTGGGTTGCCCGCCAATAGGCCCATCGAGGTTTCGAGACACAATTTGTGCGGATCCTCACCACCAGGCTCGAACTCGCGCTGCAAACACCCGACGAAGTGCTGGCCTGGGTCCAGTCGCTGCCCCCAGAGGTTCGGGCCGAGGTATCGCCCGAGTGGATCGCCCGGGTTCGTCGAACCTCGGCCGGCGACCCGTGGGCGCTGTCGTTTCAGATCGTCGAGCGCGCGAGCGGCAAGGTCATCGGCACCTGTGGGTTCAAGGGGCCGCCGGACGCCGAGGGAATGGTCGAGTTGGCCTACGCGGTCGACGAACCACACCGCTGCCGCGGGCTGGCCACCGAGGCAACCGCCGCACTGGTCGGTTTCGCGATGGAGCAGAGCGGGGTACGCGTGGTTCGGGCCCACACTCGGCCTGACAATGCCGCTTCGCTCCGGGTGCTCGCCAAGAGCGGGTTTGAAATGGTGGGCGAAGTGATCGACCCCGACGATGGGCTCGTCGTTCGCTGGCAGCAGCGGCGTGCGATACCCGGCTAAGCGGCTGCTCGAATCGGTCCGCGGCCTGGCTCCCCGAGTGGTGGGGTTGGGCGAACGCGGTTCCCCGCCCGGTGGGTACCCGGCGCGTCGCTATGCTGGGAGAATTGCCCGGTGTAACAGGTCCGCGGCTAGCCTTCCTGTCAGTTCGCCGTAGTACGCCAGCGGGGCGAATTCCGAATTCGCCGGGCGGGCGGCCGAGGCGATTGGCCACGGGTTTGGCTATGATCGATCAATCGTTTCAAGGCTCTTCCTGCCACGGTCTTTACTGGCACGGTCTTTCGTTGAGTGCCGGATGCGTCTGGAAAGCATGAAATCGGATTGCTTCGCTTGCCGGCCGCCGGCTTGGGCCGCCACGGTTACCCTGCTGCTGGGGTTAGGGGTCAGGTCTGCGCTAGCCGATCCGCCGGCTGCCGGCTCGACGATGCCGCCCGAGGTGCGCCAGGTGCTTGAGGGGCGCTGCCTGGGCTGTCACTCGGCCGACGAGCCCGCCGGGGGCGTCGACTTGTCGGCCGCCAACACTCCGGACGATGTTTATCGCCAGGGGCGCCAGTGGAACCGGGCAGTGCGGGTGGTGCGCTCGCACGAAATGCCCCCCAAAACCGAGGAGCCACCGACCGACGAAGAGCGACAGCGGCTCATCGATTGGATCGAATCGGCCCTGCGGAGCGCGGATTGCCGCAACCCCACCGAACCAGGGCAGGTGACCGTCAGGCGGTTGAACCGGGTCGAGTATCAGAACACGATGCGCGACTTGCTCGGCATGCCGCTCGATGCGGCCCGCGACTTGCCTGCCGACCCAGCCGGCAACGGGTTCGACAATCAGGGAGATACGCTCTTCATGCCGCCGGTACTGCTGGAGAAGTACCTGGATACCACCAAGCGGTTGCTGGGCGAGGCAATGGCCGAGGGTGCGGTCGGCCGGGGGGTGTTGCTTGCGTCGCAACCCGGTCAGGACCTTGCTCCGAGCGAGGCGGCCCGGCGGAATTTGCGGAGCTTTCTTCCGCGGGCTTTCCGGCGACCGGTCGGCGAGGCGGAACTGGCTGCCCGGGTAGCGTTGGTTGACCAGGCGGTGGAGCGTGGTGAATCGTTCGAGGCGGGGATGACGGCGGCCTACAGCTCGGCGCTGCTGTCGCCGCATTTTCTGTTTCGGATCGAACAGGATCAGGCCCCCGAGGGTTCGCGCGAGGCCTATCCGATTACCGACCATGAGTTGGCGGTGCGGTTGTCGTACTTTCTGTGGTCGACCATGCCGGACGAGGAACTGACCAGGCTGGCCGACGAGGGCCGGCTTCAGGAAGACGAGACCTTGCGAGGCCAAGTGCTGAGGATGCTGGCCGACGAGCGCTCGGCGGCGCTGGCCGAGGATTTTGCGGCCCAGTGGTTCGGCTACCGCGACCTGCGTCGCCATGAAATGGACATTCGCCGCTTCGGCGGATTCAACGGCTTGCGCGACAGCATGTATCACGAGTCGCGAGCTTTTTTTGCCGCCCTGTTTCGCGACAACGGCCGGGTGCTAGATGTGCTCGATTGCGACTACGCCTACCTCAATGCCGCTTTGGCCGAGCACTACGGAGTCGCCGGCGTGACCGGCAACGAGATTCGCCGGGTAACGCTTTCCGATCGCCGCCGGGGCGGGGTGCTGGGCATGGGCTCGGTGCTGACGGTGACCTCGTACCCTACCCGCACCAGCCCCATTTTGCGGGGGAAGTGGATTCTGGAAACGCTGCTGGGCACGCCGCCGCCGCCACCGCCGCCGAACGTGAAGGAAGTATCGAAAGACGATGCCAAGAAAGACGGGCTTACGCTGCGGCAGCGTTTGGAGCAGCATCGCGCCGAGGCAAGCTGCGCCAGTTGCCACGCCAAAATGGACCCGCTCGGCTTTAGCCTGGAGAACTTTGACGGTATTGGCCAATGGCGCGATCAGGACAACGGGCTGGAGATCGACACTCGGGCCAACTTGCCCGATGGCAGCGAGTTGGTGGGTGTCGAGGGGCTGAAAGATGCCTTGTTGGCCCGGCAGGACTTGTTCCTCAGGCACCTGGTCGAGAAAACGATGACCTATGCCCTGGGCCGCGCGGTCGATTACTATGACGAGTGCACGATTCGCGAGGCGCTAGCCCGGCTGGCCGCCCACGATTACCGGGCGCACGAACTGGTCCTGGCCGTGGTCGAGAGCTACCCGTTTCGCTACCGTAAGAACACCCCGTAAGAGGGCCGAGCATGAGCTGCTTGGGAAGACAGCCCCTTTCGCGCCGCACGGTGCTGCGCGGTGCCGGCGCCGCCCTGGGATTGCCCCTGCTCGAGGCGATGTTGCCGCGGAGGGTTAGCGCCGCGCCAGCGAAGCCGCCGGTGCGGCTGGCTATTTTGTACATGCCCAACGGCGTTTTGCCGGCGGCCTGGAATGTGACGGGCGAGGGGCGCGAGTTTCAACTCTCCTACATTCTCGAGCCGCTGGCCAGCTTGCAAGACGAGCTGGTCGTGGTCTCGAACCTGCGCAATACCGCGGGCCTGTTGGGCGACGGCCATTACGCCAAGACCGCCAGTTGGCTCACGGGCTGCACGGCCGTGCGCACCAGCAGCGCGGGAATTCGCGTGGGGGTCTCGGTCGATCAGTTAGCCGCCGAGAAGATTGGGCGTTCCACGCCGCTATCGTCGCTGGAGCTGGGAATCGACCCGGTGCATAATCTGGTCGACATGGGCTATAGCACTGTGTACGGGTGCCACGTTTCCTGGCGCACTCCCACCTTGCCGGCCGCCAAGGAGATCGACCCGCAACAGGCCTTTGATCGGTTGTTTCGCTCGACGCAGTTTGGCCGCAGCCCGGCCGACCAGAGCGTGCTCGATCTGGTGCGGGCCGACGCGGGCAAGCTGCGCCAGGCGGTGGGGGGCGCGGACCGCCAGAAACTGGACGAGTATTTAGACTCGGTGCGCGCCCTGGAGCTGCGCATTGCCGCGGCCGCCGGCGCCGAAGACCGCAACTGGAGGCCGTCCATGGCCGCGGACCAGCTCGAACGCCCCCCGGCGCCCCAGGGAGACTACACCACCCACGTGCGGCTCATGCTCGACGTGATGCTGATGGCCTTCTGGACCGATTCGACCCGGGTGTCGACGTTCATGTTCGCCAACGACGTCTCGGGGCGAAACTTTTCCTTCGTCGAGGGCGTCAGCGATGGGTTCCACCCGCTGAGCCACCACGAGAACAACCCGGAGAAGCAAGAGCAATACAAGCGAATCAACCGCTACCACGTTGAGCAGTACGGCTACCTGCTGGAGCGGATGCGCAAGATTCGCGAGGGGGAAGGAACGCTACTGGACAACGCGATGGTGTTGTTCGGTTCGAGCATTTCCGACGGCAACGCCCATTCCCCCCTGCAAACCCCCACGGTGCTCGCCGGGCGTGGCGGGGGGCGGATACGGACGGGCCAGCACCTCAAGCTCGAAAAGGCGGCTCCGTTGGCCGACCTGTTCGTGTCGATGCTTTCGTGCCTCGACATTCCGGTCGAATCGTTCGGCGACAGCCGGGGCAACCTCGACCAGCAGCTTCTGGCGAGTCCCGAGGTTTCGTAGCCGCCACAGCGCGGGCCGCCGCGGGTTGTTTCATTCGCGCGCTGCCCGGTTCGTGGCGAGCGGCGCCGAGTTTGCAGTCCGGCAGCGGCATGCTTTTCCGTTGAATGCGGGGCTGCCGGCAAACCGACTGCGCGGCGCTCGCCTGAGGCCACGGGGCTTCTCGGTCCGACGGTCGAAGCTCCTGCCAAGGCTTGCCCAGTTGGCCATTCCGAGTTTCCGGCGCGCGGCCGGCGAAGAATATCGCCGCGGAAGGGGCCGGTTCGGCCCCAGATGGCCGGTCGGTCCCGGCGAATCGCTTATGGGGGGGTGAGAACCTCTCCCTGGTAGGTATGCGACTCACGGTCGTCGTACGGTGCCAGCGGCGGTAACAAACCTGGCCGCCTTTCGCTTGGCATGAGGAAAGAACTCCCGGGCCAGGGCTCGGGCCGAGCACCGGCGGGTGCCCGGCGCCAGCGGCCAAAATCGGGCCGTTTCAAGAGGAAACGCGCGAGAACTTGCGTTATCCTGGCGGGTGACGGTGCGGCTGCCCTTCGCCGGCGCGCGAAGGGCGCCCGTCTCTCCCACCTATGAGAAACGCGCCTCGCCCCGGGCGAGCGCCCCTTGCAACTCAGAAGCCGAATCGGAACCATGCGCCCAGACGACTTGTTCGTACTGACTCCGGCCTTTCCTGCGGACCCGGGCTTGGCCATTGCCGGCTGTCGGGCCGGGGCCCGAGGCACACTCGACCTGGAGTTCGTTTGTGAGCTACCGCGAGCCCTGGAGCTGATCGAACGGTTGGCCACCCAGACCGGGCAGCCGTTTGGTGTAAAGCTGGGGCCGCTCGGCCGGGTGATTGTCGACGAACTGTGTGCCCGGCCGGTGCCGCGCTTGGTCTGGGTATTGCTGGGCGGGGGCTGTCACTCGGAGCTGGACGGCTGGGCTGAGCGGTTGGGGGCCGCCGGCTACCAGGTTTACGTCGAGTGCGTCGATCGCGACGAAATGCGCCAGGCGGCCGGCCTGGGGGTGGCGGGGCTGGTGCTCAAGGGCCAGGAGGCCGCGGGCCGCGTCGGCGAGTCGACCACGTTCATCTTGTTGCAGCAATGGTTGAGCGAACTGGCCGGCCAGTTCTCCCCAGCCCCGCCGGTTTACGCCCAGGGGGGCATTGGCCTGCACACGGCGGCCGCCTGCGCCGCCGCGGGGGCCCAGGGGCTGGTGCTCGACAGCCAGGTGCTGTTGGCCCGCGAGTCGCCGCTGGATCAACCGAGCCGGGATTGGATTTCAAATTTCGACGGCAGCCAGACGGCGTTGTTCGGCCCCCGGCCTGGGCAGACCTTGCGGGTGGCCCATTGGCCGAAGTCGGCCCTCGGCGAGGCCCTGCAGGCGGCGGCTCGGCAAGTGGCCGAGGGCTTGTCCGACCGCGAACCCATTCATGTCTGGTACGCGGCCGCCGCCCAGGCGATGAGCGCGCCGGGCCCCTGGCAGGTGCGCCAACTTGGGCAAGATGCCGCTTGCGCTGCCCGCTGGGCGGATCGCTACTGCACCGTGGGGGGGATGATCCAAGCGGTGCTGGACAGCATCGACGAGCACTTGGCGCTGGCCAAACGGCACAAGCCCATTGCGGCCGGTTCGCCGCTAGCCGTCTCGCACGGAACTCGCTATCCGCTGCTGCAAGGCCCGATGACCCGGGTGAGCGATACCGCGGCGTTCGCCCAATCGGTGGCCGATGCCGGCGGGCTGCCGTTTTTGGCACTGGCGCTGCTTCGCCGGGCGGAAGTAGAACCGCTCTTGGCCGAAACCAAGCAGCGACTTGGCGAGCGGCCATGGGGAGCCGGCATTCTGGGCTTTCTGCCGCCCGAAATTCGCGATGAACAAACCGCGGCCATCCTGGCGGCCAAACCGCCGTTTGTGCTGATTGCCGGCGGCCGCCCCGATCAGGCTCGGCAATTCGAGCAGCAGGGTCTGGCCACCTATCTGCACGTCCCTTCGCCGGCGCTCTTGCGAATGTTTCTCAAGGATGGGGCGCGGCGCATAATTCTCGAAGGGCGGGAGTGCGGCGGCCACGTCGGCCCGCGGACCAGTTTTGCCCTGTGGGATTCTGCCTGCGAGGTGATTCTCGACCACCTGGGCAAGAACGGCTCGGGCAACGAACTGCACGTGGTATTCGCCGGCGGGATTCACGACGACCTGTCGGCGGCCATGGTGGGGGCGATGGCCGCTCCTCTGGCCGCCCGCGGCGTTCGCCTGGGCCTGTTGATGGGCACCGCGTATCTGTTCACGGCCGAGGCGGTCGCTAGCGGGGCCATCGTCGAGCGGTTTCAAGCCGAGGCCCTCGGCTGCCAAGACACCGTGCTGCTCGAAACCGGGCCGGGTCATGCCATTCGTTGCATTCCGACCCCCTATTGCCAGGATTTCGACAGCGAGAAACGGCGGTTGGAGCAAGCGGGCCGGTCGGCCGAAGAGATCACTCGCTCGCTCGAGTGGCTGAACGTGGGCCGGCTGCGGGTGGCGTCGAAAGGGCTCGATCGGGTCGCCAATTCGGTGGGGGCGGCCAAACTCGAGGCGGTTTCGCCCGAACAGCAGTTTGCCCGCGGCATGTACATGATTGGCCAGGTGTCGACGCTGCGGCATGGCGTAACCACCATGGCTGAGTTGCACTCGCTGGTCTGCGACGGTGGTACCGAGCGGCTCTCGGCCGAGCCATCGGCGGGGCCCGTGGTGCTTGAGTCTGAGGGCCCCTGCGACATCGCGGTGATCGGCGTCTCGTGCCATTATCCGGGCGCGACCGACCTGAACTCATTTTGGGCCAATATTTTGCACCGGGTGTACAGCGTCACCGAGATTCCCAGCAGCCACTGGGACTGGTCGCTGTACTACGACCCCGACCCGATGGCCAAGGACAAGATCGTGTCGAAGTGGGGCGGCTTCTTGCCCGACATTCCCTTCGACCCGTTTCAGTACGGCATTACGCCCGCCGCCATGAAGGTGATCGAGCCATTGCAGCTACTGCTGCTCGAGGCGGTGCGCCAGGCCTTGCGCGACGCGGGCTACGAGCGGCGGCCGTTTGCCCGCGAGCGCACGGCGGCGGTTTGCGGGATCGGCGGCGGCGGCAGCCCGATGGCTACGTTTTACGGATTCCGGGCCTGCATGCCGTTGGTCAACGGCGTGCCGGGGCTGGAGGCGCCGACGGCGCAGATTCTCGAAACTTGCGACACGTTGCTGCCCGAGTGGACGGAAGACTCGTTCCCGGGCTTTCTGATGAATGTGGCGGTGGGCCGGGTTGCCAACCGCTTCAACCTGGGGGGGCCGAACTTTGCGGTCGACGCGGCCTGCGCCTCGTCGCTCGCGGCGGTGCAACTGGCGATTCGCGAGCTGCAAGCCGGCACCAGCGACGTGGCCCTGGCCATGGGGGCCGACACGGTTCAGACGCCGTTCGCCTATATGGCCTTCAGCAAAACCTTTGCCCTCTCGCGGGCTGGCCGCTGCCGCCCCTTCGACGCCGCGGCCGACGGCATCGTGCTGAGCGAGGGAATCGGCGTGGTCGTGCTCAAGCGCCTGGCCGATGCCGAACGCGACGGCGACCGCGTGCTGGCCGTGATTCGGGGTGTGGGCTCGTCGAGCGATGGCCGCGATAAGGGACTCACCGCGCCCAACGCCGCCGGACAGACGCGGGCCCTCGAGCGGGCCTATCGCCAGGCCGGGCTGTCGCCGGCGAGAGTCGGCTTGATCGAGGCCCATGGCACGGGAACCGTGGTCGGTGACCGAACCGAGGCGCAGTCGCTTGGCAATTTCTTGAGAGCCTCTCAGGCCGAGCCCGATAGTTGTGCGATGGGCTCGGTCAAATCGCTTATCGGCCATAGCAAATGCGCGGCGGGGCTGGCCGGGCTAATCAAGACCACTCTGGCTCTGCACCACAAGGTGCTGCCGCCCACGTTGGTCGAAAAGCCCAACCCCAACGCCGGATTCGAGGGGGGACCACTCTATCTGAACACCGAGGCACGCCCCTGGATTCATGGCGGCTCCGAGCCGCGCTGCGCGGGCGTGAGCGCGTTTGGCTTCGGCGGTACGAACTTCCACATCGTGCTCGAAGAGTACACGCGGGACTACGTCGAGCGGCAGCCTCCGGCCCTTCGCGATTGGGACTGCGAACTGGTCGTGGTGCGCCGCCCTGGCCGGCAGGAACTGGTGGCCGCGCTTCAACAGATTCAAAAGGGCCTGTCGGGCGGAGGCCGGCCCCGGCTGGCCGACCTGGCCGCTTCGGCCTGGCGCGGCTCGTCGAGCGACCCGGCCCACCCAACCGTGGCAATCGTGGCCGCGAGCCTGGACGACCTGCGCGAAAAACTGCTCCCTGCGATTTCCGCGGCCCGCGGCGCGGCCGAAAGCCTGACCGATCCCAGGGGGGTGTATTTCGCCGCCGAAAGGCCGCGGGCCGATTCCCGCCTGGCGCTGCTTTTTCCCGGACAGGGCTCGCAGTACCCCAACATGCTGGCCGAGTTGGCCCTGGCGTTCCCCGTGGTTCGCCAGGAGCTGGATCGCGCCGAGGGCCACTTGCGGGAGCTGTTACCGCGACGGTTGGGGAGGTTGATGTATCCCCCCTCGACCTTCGACGACGAATCGGCGCGGGCTCAAGCCATGCAACTGGCGCGGGCCGAATACGCTCAACCGGCGCTGGCGGCCGCGGAGTTGGCCATGCTGGCCTTGATGGATCAGTTCGGGGTTGCTCCCGCGTGGCTGGCCGGGCACAGCTTCGGCGAATACGTGGCGCTGGCGGCCGCCGGCAGTTTGACTCAAGCCGACCTGTTGAGCCTGGCACACCGTCGCGGGGAGCTGCTGGCCCAGGCGAGCGATGGCGAAGCCGGCGGGATGCTCGCCGTCGCCGCCGGGGCCGATCGCGTGGCCGACGCCCTCCGGGGGCTCTCGGGCATAACCCTGGCCAACCTGAATTCCCCCACCCAGACGGTCATTTCGGGTTCCGTGTCGGCCCTGGAGCAGGCCGGTCCGCGGTTGAGCGCGGCGGGACTTAAGAGCCAGCGGCTCAGTGTGGCTTGCGCGTTTCACTCGCCGCTGGTGGCCGGTGCCTCGGCCCGGTTGGCCGACGAGCTAGCCAGGCGAAGTTGGGACACACCACGCGTGCCGGTGTTCTCGAATCGCACCGGCCAGTTGTATCCGGCCGAGGGGAAAGCGGTCTGCGCGGAATTGGCTCAGCACCTGACCTCGCCGGTTCGTTTTACCGACGAAATCGAGGCGCTGTACCAGGCAGGCGCCCGAACATTTGTCGAGGTGGGGCCTCAAGGTGTGCTTACAGGGCTGGTGCGCCAGATTCTGGACGGCCGCCCGCACCTGGCACTGGCCACCGACGTGAAGGGGCGCTCGGGCATCGCCCAACTGGCCCAGACGCTGGCGCAGTTGCTAATGCAGGGCGTCGACGTGCGCGTCCAGGCCTGGTTCGACGGCCGCACGCAGACGCGATTCGACCTGGCCGACCTGGAGCAGCAGTCGACCGAGCCGCCTTTGTCGGCGAGCACCTGGATTATCAACGGCGTGCGGGCCCGTCCCCATACGGCGCCCGATCCGTTGCTGCTTGGCCAACGGCTTTCGCCCGGTCAGGTTTCCGTCGCGCCGGTCGTCTCAAGCGGGCCCGAGGTGCACGGTGTACCGGTACCGCCGAGTGTGGCGGCCGAGGCAGGTGGCGCGGCCCCCGTTTCGCAATCTTCGCCGCGCGGGGCTGCCGCCTCGCATTGGGACGAGCCACCCCCGGCCGCCAGCCCGCACTTCGAGCATGGGAGTTCTGCCGTGATTCGTACGTCTACGCCGCATGCGTTGTCCGAGGTGGGCGACGGTATCGACGATGCCACGCTGGTCATGTGCCGATACCAGGATCTGATGGCCCAGTTCCTCCAATCGCAGCAGTCGGCGCTGCGTGATTTCTTCCAGACCATTCGAGGAGAACCCCTGGCCGATGGCAACGGCCGCGCGAGTTCGGCGGCGCTGCCCACGCAATGGGTGGCCCCGCCCGCGGAGCACTCGCACGCGGGCCACTCGCCCGCGGGCCAGGCTCAGGCTACCGCTTCGACGAGCGAGCCAGCCGTGGCCGCGGAGCCAAGAAACGGTTCGGCGCATCCGGCCGTGGCGGAACTTGCTTCGCCCGCCGGCGCGGCGCTGGTGCCGGCCAGCCCAGCCGCGCCCGCGGCGGTGACGCGCGACGAGCTTTCGCGCCGCCTGCTCGATTTGGTGAGTAAACGCACCGGTTATCCGCAAGAGATGTTGGCGGTCGACCTGGATCTGGAAGCCGACCTGGGGGTCGACTCGATCAAGCGCGTCGAAATCTTGGGTACGCTGGCCGAATCGCTGGGGGGCACTGAGAGCCAGCTTGGCGGCAAGCTGGAACTGGAGAAGCTGACCGGGCTGCGCACCCTGGAGGCGATCCTCGACTACCTCGACCAAACGGTGATTCAGGCGGCCAACGCCAAGGAGAGCGACGCGCCAGCCGGTGGCAACGGCCGAGCCGCACCGCCACGCTTGCCCGCCCCCGACGCGATCGAGGCACCCGAAAGTCGCGCTCAGGGCGCCCCCGGGGCGGAACTCGAAGTGCAGCGCGCCGTGGTCGAGTTGGTCGAGGCTCCGGTTCCCTCGGGCAGCCGGCTGTTGATTCCAGCGGGAGCGGTGCTGATCACGCTCGACGGCCGAGGAATCGCCTTGGGGCTCGGGCAACGGCTGGCCGACTTCGGCCAGCGCGTGATTTACCTGTATACCGACGGGCGGCAACTCGAGCCGGGACTGGACGACGTGTATTCGGCCGATGCTTGCCAGCCGGAGCAGGTTGAACAGCTGGCCGAACGAATCCACGCCGAGGTCGGCCAGCTGGGGGGGATTGTACATTTGGCCGGGCTGGGTTCCGACGATGGGCCCTCGCTGCCCGCCGCCGAGGCCGCCTGGCGCGACGTGCATTCGCTGTACCTGCTGGCGCGAACGTTTGCCGACGACTTGCAGGGTGCTGCCGAACAAGGGGGTGCGCTGCTTCTGGCCGGCATGTCGCTCGGCGGCCAACTCGGCTTTGCCAGCCGATCGGCCAATGGGCATTATCGCGCCGGCCATGGCGGAATAGCGGGATTCCTCAAGTGCGTGGCGCAGGAGTGGGACGGAGTGGTGGTCCGCGCCGTCGATATGGATCTGACGCTCGAAGCCGACGACCTGGCCGACCTGGTGCTCGCGGAATTGCGAGACCCCCAGGGGCCCACGGAAGTCGGCGTTACGGCACACGGCCGGGTGACCTGGCGGCCGGTTCCCGCTCCGCTGCCCGAAATCGAGCCTGGCAACTGGCCGCTGGCGCCGGGGGCCCGGGTGCTCATCACCGGCGGTGCCCGGGGAATCACGGCTCGGGTGGCCCGGGCATTAGCGGCTCAAAGCCAACCGCACCTGATTCTGGTGGGTCGCACGCCGCTGCCCGCAGGGGAGGAGCCCGCCGAGCTGGCCCGGCTCAGCGATCCGGGCGAGTTGAAGCGAGCGTTGATCGAGCGCATGCGAGCCGCCGGTCAGCCGGCGCTGCCCGCGGCGGTGGAAGCCGAGTTCCGCCGCCTGATGGCCGAGCGCGAGGTGCGTGGCACGCTTGCCGAACTAACCGAATTGGGCAGCACCTGGGAGTATCGCGCGGTCGACGTGCGCGACCGTGAGCAGTTTGGCGCCCTGCTCGACGAGCTGAACCAAACCGGCCCCATCGAGGGGCTGATTCACGGGGCCGGCGTAATCGAAGACCGGTTGCTCCGCGACAAAACTCCGGAATCGTTCGCCCGCGTCTGGCGGACCAAGGTCGACAGCGCCTTTACCCTGGCCGAAAAGCTGAATCCGTCGGCGCTGAAGTTTGCCATCTTCTTCGCCTCGCTCGCCAGCCGTTACGGCAACCGCGGTCAATCCGACTACGCAGCCGCCAACGAAGTGCTCAGCAAGCTGGCCATCGAGCTGGGGCGCCGCTGGCCGGCCCGGGTTTGCTCGGTGGCGTGGGGCCCTTGGTCGGGCGTGGGCATGGTGGCCGAGCTGGAACCGCACCTGACGCGGCGCGGCCTGAAGCTGATCGACCCCGAGACCGGGCCGCAGTTCGTGTTGGCCGAGATCGCCGCCGGGCGCCAGGGGGCCAGCGAGGTAATCGTCGCGGGCGGAGCCGAGCACCTGGCTCGGCCCCGCGCGGCCGCGGTCCAGCAGCCCTCGGCAATTGGTTAAGGGCTGGGGTGCACGCGTGGAGATGTCCGCAATCATGCACACGGCTCAGAAAACCGGCGAGCGGACCGAACGCCCACCCGCTACCGCGGGCGACCTGCCCGCCGCCCGCCAAGTCGATTGGCCGACGGAGCTGTTCGTACTCGGCGGCGCCGATCGGGGTGAACTGCTGGCGAACCTTGGCGAGCTGCAGACTCGCTTGCAAGAGCAGACCGGGGAGTCGGCCGCGGAACTTGGCGCGGCCCTAGCTCGGGGGCTCACCGGCACGGGGTTGCGGCTGGCGGTGGTAGCGTCGAACCTGGGCGACCTGGCCCAGAAACTCGCCTCGGCCCGCCAACAGCTCGCCAGCGCCGAGTGCACGGCGCTTCGCGATCCGAGCGGGATCTACTTCGACGCTCAGCCGCTGTTAGCTACGGGGCAGCTGGCCGTGTTGTTTCCGGGCGAGGGGGCCCAGTACCTGGGCATGCTGGGGGAACTGGCCCGCGAGTTTCAGCCCGCCCGAGACATGTTGGTTTCATTCGACCGTGAGATCGGCCCCGACGGCGACGACACCGCGAGCGTGAGCCGTTTTTTTCAGTCTCCCTCGCGGCTGTCGCCCGAAGCGCGACAGTACCTAGAGCAGCGTCTGCGAGGGATCGACTGGGCCATGAATTCGGTTCTGGCCGCCGACGCCGTCATGGGCCAAATGCTGCGCGAGATCGGGCTAGGGCCGGCGGCTTTGGCGGGCCACAGCGCCGGCGAGCTTGCCGCGCTGGCCGGCGCCGGGGTGCTCAAGGGGGCCAGCGACATCGGCTTGCTGGTCGAGGCCTTGCGCTCTCAAGGGCAGTTCGAGCGCTCGAACTCGACCGACGAGGCCTGGCTACTGGCCACGGCGGCCTCGCGTGAGTCGCTCTCGACGATTCTGCCCGAAGTGGTACCCAACGCGTTCGTTTCCGAGCGGCCGACTGTTTTTATCGCGATGGATAACTGCCCCCATCAAACCGTGGTGGTCGGCCTGCGCGAGCCGATGGAGCGGGTGGCCGACGCGCTGAAAGCCCGCCAGATTTTCTGCGAACGGCTCCCCTTTGGTCGCCCCTATCACACGCCGTTGTTCGAGCCCTACATGGGCCCGTTTCGCGAAGCGTTCGCCAAGGTCACGTTTTCCCGGCCCGTCTCGCGGCTTTACTCGTGCACCACGGGCGAGCCCTTCCCCGACGAGCCGAGCGCGATCCGCGACTTGGCGCTAGCTCATTGGTCGTCGCCGGTAGAGTTTCGCCGGCTGATCGAGAACCTGTACGCGTCCGGGGCCCGGGTTTTTGTCGAAGCCGGTCCTCGCGGGATGCTTTCGGCCTTCGTGACCGACATCCTCCGCGATCGCAAGTGCCTGGCCTTGCCGGCCGATTTACCGCGCCGCTCGGGCCTGACGCAGTGGAATCATTTGGTCGGACAGCTCATGGTCGAGGGGGCCAACGTCGACCTTTGCAAGCTGTATCGCTTGCGCAATCTGGATGCCGGCGGGCCGGCGGCGGGCGGCTCGCCGAGCGCGCCGCTCCCGATTGCGGCCGTACCGCCCAATGCCGCAGCGCCGCCAAGCGCCGCGCTGACATCGCCGCCAGCGCCATTACCCAGTGCCGGTAGTGCTTCGCCAGCAGCGCCGCAAGCGTCTACGGCCGAGCGCCGCATGCCGCCGCGCCCGAACGCTCTGCCCGGCGGGTCGACCTCCGCCCCAAGGCAGCCCGCCGCCGTGGTGATGAATCGGCACCTGGACCTGATGCAGCACTTTCTTGAGCAGCAGAACTCGGCCTTGCGGGCGTATTTGGCCACGCGCTCTGGCGGCGGCAAGCGAGCGGGGCGAGGAATTGCTCCTAGCGTGCCGCGAGTAGATCAGGCCCCGCTCAGCAAGTCCCCGCCAACTGGGGCCACACATCTGGCGCAGGCCGCTTCCGGGGTTCCGGGCCCGCTAGCCGGCACCCTCGTGCGAACCGAGCCCGACGGAACCGTGGTCATGCATCGCCGGCTCGACCTGGCCGAAGATCGCTACGCCGATGAGCACACGGTGGGGGGGCGCGATATCAGCCGGATTCGTCCCGAGCAGCGCGGGCTACCGGTGATGCCGATGACGTTCATCTTGGAGATGATGGCCGAGGCCGCGGCGCAGCTCGCCCCCGGAATGGTCGTCATTGCTATTCGCGATGTGCAATTGCAGAAGTGGCTGGCCTTCGACGAAGATTCGCCGACCACGGTCGAATTGAAGCTGCGGCGCGGCGAAGCGCCGGCACACGGGGAACCGCTTGAGATCGAGGTTGCCGTTCGCGACTTGGGCCGCGCCGCCGATGTGAATCGGGCGGTCCAGGCGGCTGTATCGGCCGGAATCGTGGTCTTGGCCCCCCATTATCCGGTGGCCCCCCGGGTGCGGCAGGTAGCCGCCGAGGGTAGCCGGCCGTGCGCGATCACGCTGGCCACGCTGTATCGAAACCTGTTCCACGGGCCGTCGTTTCAGGGGGTGCGACGGCTCGACTGCCTCGCTGGCCAAACCCTTTCAGCCGAGATCGAAGTGTTGCCCCGGAGCGCGCTGTTCGCCTCGACCAGGGAGCCCCGGTTTCTCATCGATCCGGTCACCGTCGACGTGGGCATGCACCCCACGGCTGCCTGGCACCTTTCGCAACCGGATCAGGCGGGCCGAATCCTCCTGCCGTTCGAACTGAAGCGGATCGAGTTTTTCGCGCCGAGCCCCGAGGTCCGGGCGACGATGCAGGTTTACAGCGAGGTCGCCGCCAGTTCGCCGCGCACCTTTGTACACGTCGGCGATATCGCTGACGCCGACGGCAAAGTCTGGTGCCGGCTCGAGGGCGTCAAGTGTTGGCGATTCTATCTGCCGCTGAGCGAAGTGAACTTCAACGGCCCGAAAGACGAGTACTTCGTCTGCCAACCGTGGGAGCCGTCGCTGCCCTGGCCCGCCAGTGCCGCGGCACCGGCGGCCGCGGGCGTTCGACTCGACACCCGCGGTGATCTGTCGCAGGCCGGCATGCTCGAAGCCGCTGCCCGGATCACGCTTAACGAACGCGAAATGCGGCAGTACCGCGCGCTAGCGTCGAGCGCCCCGCGGCGCGTGGCCTGGCTCTTTCGGTTGGTGGCGATGAAAGATGCCACCCGGTTGCTGCGGCTGCAAACCAGCGGCGAGCGGCACTTTATCGCCGACCTCGACGTGGCCGACGACTCCTACGGCCGCCCGGCGATTTCGCTCCGGGGGGGCAAGCGTCCGGCCGATTTTCCCGCCGTGGCGGTCTGCGAAGGAGACGGCCAGATTTTTGCCCTGGCGGTGGCGAGCGGTTGGGCCGGGCTGGCTTGTGAGCCGATCAGCAACTTCGAGAATCTCGATCCTGCCCAACTGGCTAGCGACGAAGAGTGGGAACTTCTCGCGGCGCTCGCCGGCGACCCCGCCGAGCGGTTGGCTCGGCTGGTCGCGGGCCGGTCGGCGCTGCAAAACGCGCTGGGGCCGCTCCTGCTGCCCGACCCAACCCTGTTGCGCTTGGCCGGGGCCGCGGGCACCTCGGGCCATTTGGAGCTGGAGCTGACGCGCGACACCAGCGGCGTGGCCGCCGACCTGGTCGGCCGGCGGCTGGGGGTGCGCACCTCGATCAGCGAGGGCTGGGTGCTGGCTTCCACGGCCGAACCTTCCTCGCAAGGCGCGCGGCCATGAGCGATGAACTCAATCTGACCCAGCAAGTGCAGCAGGCCGTTGCCAAGCTGCTGGGCTGCCATGCTCAATCGCTGCGGCCCGAGCAGAAGTTCTTCGCCGACTTGGGCCTCGGCTCGGTCGATCTGCTGGTGCTGGGCGATCGGCTCCAGGAGCAACTTGGCCGGCCGCTCCGGTTTGGCGAGGCTCTGGCAAGCTGGGCTCAAGCGGGCTACGACGACGTGACGATTGGCGAGATCGCGGCGCTGGTCGAATTGCAACTGGCCTCGACCGACTCTGCCGGGTAACCGTATGCCTCGCGTGGCGCTGACACACTACGAAGCCCATTACCAGCAGCTCGGCCGCGGCCCCGACGTGGTGCTGTTGCACGGCTTTACCAGCAACCTGGCCATGTGGATGTTCAGCGGGCTGCCGGCTCGGCTGAGCGACCGCTACCGGGTTACCATGTACGACCTGCGGGGGCATGGTGCTAGCACGGCCCCCGCCGCCGGCTACACCTCGGCCCACCTGGCCGACGACCTGGCCGACTTGCACGCGGCGCTGGGCCTCGAGCCCGCCGTGTTAGTCGGCCACAGTTTTGGCGGGGTCGTGGCCATGCACGCCGCGGCGCGTTTCCCCGAGCCCTTTGCCGCCGTGGTGCTCAGCGACAGTTACTTTCCCGGCTTGTCTACGCTGGAACCGAATATGGAGTATGCCGAAGTCTGGGTCCAACTGCGCGAAAAGCTTCTGGCCGTGGGCCACGATATTGGCCCCCGGGTCGATTTCCGGCGGCTGCTGGGCGCGGTTGCCACGGTCGACTCCGCGGGCCGTGCCCGCTTGACCGAGCAGTTGGGCGCCCCCGCCGCCCGCTGGCTTTCGCAGCTAGGGCCTCTGGCCCGGACCTCGGCGGCGGAGGAAATGAACGACCCGGCCGGGCTGACTGCCAGCATGTTGGCCGGCATTCGTCAGCCCGTGGTGGCGCTGTACGACGAGCGTAGTCCGTTCGAGGCCACCTATCGCTGGCTCTTGAGCCAGTTACCCAATTGCCGCGGGGCGCGGGTGCCCGGGGCCTCGCACCTGGCGCTGCTGGAGAATCCGGCCGCGTTTTGCGACCTGGTCGATCGGCACTTGACCGCGCTCGCCTCGGAAAAGCATCGATACACGTCCGACGCTGCCTCGTTCCCTGCGGTTTGAAACGCGCCCTATGTGGTTTTCCACTTTTTTACTGCTCAACCTGGTGCGGCGACTGGCCCGCTCGGTGCTCACCATGCTGGGCATGGCGATCGCCGTGGGCACCTCGGTCTCGCTGCTGGGGGTTGCCGACAGTTTCGAGCGCTCGGCCGTGCAGTCGTTCTCGGCCCGAGGGGTCGATATCGTGGTGCTCGAACGCGGCATCTTGGATCAACTCAGCAGCGACCTGAACCAGGGGCTCGCCACGCGGATTGCCGAAGTGCCGGGCGTGGGGGCCGTGGCCCCAGGGCTGATCGAACTGGTCGATTACTCGCGCTCCGGCACGGTGATTAGCGTACTGCTTCAAGGCTGGCAGCCAGGTTCGTTTCTTTTCCAGGATCTCAAGTTTCTCGAGGGCCGCCCGTTTCAAGAGGGCGAGACCGGCGTGGTCGTGCTTGGCAAGACCCTGGCCGAAATCCTGGGCAAACACACCGGCGACTCGCTGGAAATTCAGCGCCAGCAGCTACGGGTGGTGGGCGTGTACGAAAGTTTCAATATCTTCGAGAACGGGGCGGCCACGCTCCCGTTGGCCGAATTGCAGCGGCTGATGGCCCGGCCCGAGGGCATTACCGGTTGCTCGGTCAAAGTCGATCATCAAGCGGGCAACGACGTGGAAACCGTGGCCAAGCGGATCGAGAACCTGATCGACCCCGAAACGGCCCCCACCGGGCTCTCGGCGGTGCCCACCCAGGATTACGCCGCCAACGCAATGCACATCAAGTTCATTCGGGCCATGGCCTGGGCCACCTCGCTCATTGCCCTGGTCGTGGGCGCCGTGGGCACGCTCAATACCATGCTCATGTCGGTGGTCGAACGGGTTCGCGAGATCAGCATTCTGAGGGCGGTGGGTTGGCGGCGGGGAAGGGTGGCCCGCATGGTCCTGGGCGAATGCCTGATGCTAAGCGCGGCCGGCGCGGTACTTGGCATCTTGGGTGCCGGGGCGCTGCTCTACCTGTTGGGTCAGCTCACCGTCACCCGTGGATTCCTCTCCGGCGAGCTCCCCGCCACGGCCGTAGCCAAAGGGCTGCTCTTGGCCCTGGTCGTGGCCCTGGTCGGCGGCGGCTACCCGGCCTGGCGAGCCATGAGGCTCACGCCCTTGGAAGGACTGAGCCATGAGTAGCGCATTGGCGCCGTTGCCGGCCTCGGGCCTGATCGAAGCGGTCGACGTGGTCCGCGAGTATCCCGACGGACGCGTGCGGGCCGTCGACCATGTGAACCTGGTCGTCGCGCGCGGCGCCTATCTGGCCATCATGGGCCCCAGCGGAAGCGGAAAATCGACTCTGCTGAACCTGCTCGGCGGGCTGGACCGCCCCACTTCGGGCGAGATTCGTTTCGACGGGCGCTCGCTCGCCAGCTTTTCCAGTTTGGACGACTACCGTTCGCGAAAGATCGGGTTCGTCTTTCAGTCGTTTCATCTGCTGCCCACGCTTACCGCGCTGCAGAATGTGCAGGTGCCCATGTTCGAAAGCGAACTGGCAAGCGCCGCCCGCCGCCAGCGCGCCGCGGAACTGCTGGAATTGGTGGGGCTGGGGCACCGGCTGGGACACCGGCCGCCGCGAATGTCGGTCGGCGAGCGTCAGCGGGTTTCAATCGCCCGGGCGCTGGCCAATCGTCCCGAATTGCTCTTGGCCGACGAGCCCACGGGCAGCCTGGACAGCCAGACCGGCGCCGAGGTGCTGGCCTTGTTCGACCGCTTGCATCGCGAACATCAGATGACGCTGATCGTGGTTACCCACAGTGACGAAGTGGCCCGCGCCGCCCAGAAAACCATCTGGTTTCGCGATGGGAAGATCGTCGCCCCGCCGCGGTCGGCGACCGCCAATGCGGCCGCCACCCACTGCCCGTGAGACTTGCCGATGAACGCGATGGCCCTAAGCTGCCTGTTTTCGGCGTTGGCCGCCGGCGCCGATCCGCACCAAGGCAACCCGGTGTGGATCGAACTGCGCGAGCAGGGCGTTCGGGTCTCTGACGATCAGCGGCAGACACTACCCGCTCCGTCGCTTGGCGATGGGCTGTCGCCGGCCGATCAGGCCAAGGTCATCTCCGGCATCGTCGGCTCGGCCTATCCGCTGCCCCGCTTCCTGCGGGCCTCGGCCGTGGCGCCCCACATTTTGCACCAGCAGCTTGTCGCCGATGGTTCCGTGCCGGTCCGTGTGGTCGATGCCTGGTTCGTCGCCCACGGATCGCTCGATGCACTGGCCGACCGCGCGCTAATCGACCGTGTGCTGCGAACCGACGACGATTCCGACGTGGCGACATCGGGCGAAACACTCACGGCCGCCGCGCTTGCCGAGCGAGGCATCGACCGCTCGGGGAGCGACGAGGGGAGCGAGGCGTTTTCGCAGGGGGCCTTCGGCCTTTGGAAACGCGTCGAGGTGCAAGCCGTGTTGCACACCTATGCCAGCCAGTGCCAGGGGTCGGTGCTGGTAGCCGCCATGATCGACCACCGCTTCGATCGCGACGCTCAGTTCCCCAACCAATGGCGTTCGCTATCGCTCGACCCGGCCGGCCAGGTGGTTCGGGGCGAGGCCCACACCTACGCGGGCATGGGCATGTATCTCAAGGCCACGCGACTGGCCGAGCCGGCGGGGGCGCTCTTGCTCGAATGGCATCTGGCGTTCGCCGAACCCCGGCAGTGGTTCGACGGGGCCAACCTGATCGGCGCCAAACTGCCCGCCATCGTACAGTCGCGGGTTCGCGCCCTGCGGCGCGAGTTAGCGCTTGTGGCTGCCGATAAGTAAAGCGGTGAAGCTGGGCCCACCCGGGTCGGCGAGGCTGGCCGCAGCGGGATTCGCAGCGGGGTTCGCAGCGGCCGACCAAGCGAACAGGCCGCGGCATAGGGTGCCTCTTGCGGCCCAGTTCTCTCCGATTCCCAGCACGATCGGTTGGTGCTCGCCAGCCCCGCTGAACGCGACCGAGCAACCCCTCCGAGCGGTGCACTCGATTCGGCGGGGGCGTCCGATGGTGGAAAAAATCCGGAAACCGCGCTCACCCGCCGCCCGGGGGGTGTTGCATTCCGTCGGTGATTTCGCCTGGGAATTCATGCGGACCGTTTGGTTGGTGCTGGGCGGCCTGGGCAAGGGCTTGCCTGTTCCGGCCTGCTCGACGCAAGGTGGCTGTCTGGGCGGACGATGGAAATTGTTAAATCCTCAGGCGGCTCGGCAGCAGCGCCCGGTGCGTATCGGGCTGCTCCGCAGTTTGAGAAACGACCCGCGGCCCTGTGACCTCCGCTAGGTTGGCCGGCAACCAAGCTACGGACCCAAGAGCGATCGAAGGGGGGCCCCCCCGGCGTTCGCTCTACCTGGTTTCGACGGAAAACTGTATCTTAGTGCTGTTTGTGGAAGGCTTTGGGAGAAGTATCCTCCTGCCGGCCCCGACGCGGCACGAGCGAGGCGAACTGGCGGCTGACCGGCAAACGAGTGGGGCGCTCACGGCCCCCGTGACCGATCAGCGGCCGAATTCAGGAGCGACCCCGTGGCCCAATCCAGTCCATCGAATATGAATCTTCCCCGCGCGTTTGTGCGCGAATGCCGCCGCAGCCGCAATCGTATCAAGTGTGCCGACAGCAGCGGCAAGGAACTGAGCGGCGAACGGCTGCTGATCGGCGCCCTGGTTTTTCGCCGGATGCTGCTCCGCGAGGTGCTGGCGCCCGATGAAAAAATCGTGGGCGTGATGGTTCCGCCGTCGATCGGTGGCATTTTGGCCAACGTGGCCCTGCCGTTGGCGGGCCGGGTCGCGGTCAACCTGAACTACACGGTCACCTCCGAGGTGATGAATGCCTGCATTCGCCAGGCCGGCATTCGCCATGTACTAACCAGCCGGCGGCTGATGGAGAAGGTGAATCTCGAGATCGACGCCGAGTTGGTTTATCTGGAAGACTTGTACCCGGCCAAGGTGACCCTGGCCGACAAGCTGGTGTCGGCGGCGATCGGCAAGTTTGCCCCGCTCTGGTTGATCGAAAAGCTGACCGGCATCGACCGAATTGCCGACGACGACCTGCTGACCATTTTGTTCACCTCGGGTTCGACCGGCGAGCCCAAGGGCGTGATGCTCTCGCATCGCAATGTGGCGTCGAACGTGCAGTCGATCGACCAGATCGTCAAGCTTTGCGACAACGACGTGGCGATTGGCGTGATGCCGTTCTTTCATTCGTACGGCTACACCGCCACGCTGTGGACCATGCTCTCGCTGCCCCCCAAGGGCATTTACCATTTCTCGCCGCTCGACGCCAAGATTATCGGGCAGATGGCCAAGAAGCATCGGGCCACGATCCTGATGACCACCCCCACGTTTTTGCGGTCGTACACCAAGCGCTGCGACGAAGACGAGTTCGCCACGCTCGACGTGGTGTTTGCCAGCGCCGAGAAGCTACCCAGCGAGGTCTCGGACGCGTTCGAGGCCAAGTTCGGCGTGCGCCCCTCCGAGGCCTATGGCGCCACCGAGATGTCACCGCTGATCTCGCTCAATGTGCCAGCCAGCCGTTCGCCGGCCGGCGCGGAAAATACTCGCGAGGGGAGCGCGGGGCGACCCATTCCGGGGGTGCGGGCCAAGGTGATCAGCCCCGAGACGGGCGAGGAGCTTCCCATCGGCGAAAGCGGCATGTTGCTGGTAACCGGGGACAGCGTGATGAAGGGCTACTACAAAATGCCCGACAAAACCGCCAAGGTCATTCGCCAGGGCTGGTACGTAACCGGCGACATTGCCTACCTGGACGAGGACGGGTTCATCCACATTACGGGTCGGCAGAGCCGGTTCTCGAAAATCGGCGGCGAAATGGTCCCGCATATCCGCGTGGAAGAAGCGATTCAGAAGGTGCTGGGGGCCGACGAAGAATTGCTGGCCGCCGTGGCCGCCGTGCCCGACCCGCGCAAGGGCGAGCGGTTGGTGGTGTTGCACCGGCCGATCGAGAAAACTCCCGAGGAAATCGGCCGTTTGCTGGCCGACGAGGGGCTGCCGAACCTCTGGATTCCCGGCCCCGACAGCTACTGCGAAGTGGAAGAGATTCCGGTGCTGGGCACCGGCAAGCTCGACCTGCGCCGGCTCAAAGAGTTGGCGCTGGAGCGCTTCGGGGCCGCCTGCTCGGCATAAGCTGGCCGCCGGACCCCGACGAGCACCCCCCGGCGGGCGAACGCTCGTCACGGTGGGTTTGCGCCGGTCAAGCTGCCGCTCGATGGCTGCCTGATAACCGCGTGGCAGCCGGCGATGGGCCCGCTAGGTTGTCGGCGTCGGGGGATCGGCCTCCAGCCCTCGGCGGATTAGTGCCCGGTCGAAGTAGTTGACCGACATGCCCGCGTCGATCACCAGGTGCTGGGCGTTGATACCGCTGGAGCGTGGGCTGAGCAAAAAGGCCACTACGTTGGCCACTTCGGCCGTTTCCACCGCCCGTCGGCGGAGCGTGGCCTGTTCGGCGTATAGGTAGGCGTCGACGTATCCGGGAATACCCGCCGAGGCCGAGGTTTTCAGCAGCCCCGGGCCCACTGCGTTGAACCGCACCCCGGTCGATTCGCTAAAGCTTTTGGCCAGGAATACCACGGCCGAATCGAGCGCCGCCTTGATGGGGGCCATATAGCCGTAGTTCTCGCTGGCCATGCGCGTGGTGGAGATGGAGATGGTGACCACGCTGGCGTCGTCGGCAAACTGCCCGGCCAGGGCGCTGCTGAGCGCCACCAGCGAGAAACAGGAAATGTTGACCGCCTGGAGAAAATCGGCCCGGTCGGTCTGATGAAACGGTCGCAATCCGGCCGAGTAGTTGGCGAACGCCAGCGAATGCACCAAACCGTCGAGGCGCTCGCAGCGGGTCGCCAGCTCGGCCGCCAGGCGATCGATTTCGGCCTGGTGCTCCACGTCGCACACCAGTACCTCGGCCTGGGGCGCCAGTCGTGCTACCTGTTGCAGTCGCGCTTGGCTGCGCACCGTGTAGATGACCCGGGCGCCGGCCTGGCTCAGGAGCTGGCCCACGTGCCAGGCCACGCTCTTTCGGTTGGCGAGCCCACAGACCAGCAGGGTTTTTCCGCCCAGCCCCAGAAAGTCCATCCGCTTTACTCCTCGGGCCGGGCCAGAGTCACGGCGAAATCGAGCCGCACGGCCACCAGACCGTCGCGCGTTACCTTGCCTTTGAGGAAATAGGCGTTGGCCAACCGCTCGACCAGGTCGACCTCGATCTGGACGGTGTCGCCGGGGCGCACCATTTGTTTGAAGCGGACGCCGTCGATACGGGTCACCACCGGCACGCTGCCGGGAGAGGCCGTCGCCAGGCGAGAGAGCAAGATGGCGCCGGCCTGCAGCGCCGCCTCGCACAGCAGCACACCCGGCGTCAGCGGTTGCCCGGGGTAGTGGCCAGCGTAGAAGGCCTCTTCTCCCGTGAAGTGCTTGCGACACACGATTCGCTCGGGCTGGCACTCGACGATTTCATCGACGAGCAGAAACGGCTCGCGGTGCGGGATGGCGGCGTGAACTTCAGACAGGCTCATCGACAGTTTCTCGGAGATGTGTGGGGCGCCAGACCGTTGGGCAGGGGCGGAGCCGGCGCACGGGCCACGCGGCTACGAAACGGCCACCGCCGGGCGCTCGCTCTTGAGTAGCCAGGCATCGACGTCGTTGGCCACGATCACCCCGTAGTTGAGCGCCCCCAGCCAGCCCGACATGATGATTCCCACGCTGCCGGCGTGGTAGAGGCCGCCAATCTGCTCGGGCAGGGCCCGGCTTACGGCGAGCCCCTCGAACTTGGTGCCGAACGAGGCCCCTTCCCAGTGCCGGGTGTAGTGCAGGAAGGTACGGGGCGTCGAAGCCTCGACGTAGTCGAGCTGCTCGCGGATGCGCGGCACGTATTTGGCAGCGCAGTCGATGGTCGATTCGATCAGCTCCTGCTTGCTGGCCTGATACTCGGGCTCGCTCAAGTGGGCCCAATCGGCGAAACGGGCGTTTGTGCTCGAAACGATGAGCGAGCGGTCCGAGCCCGGCCGGGTGCGCGGATAATAGAAGGAGAAGGTGCGGCTGGTAATTTGCCGGCTCAGCAGGGCCTCGGTGCGAAACAGCGGGGCGGTGGAACTAAACAGCAGATCGCCACAGCGATCTTCATCGAGCGTTTCGCCGGGCTTTAAGGCCAGGTAAACCTGGCAGCTCGAATTGTTCAGCCGCACTGCCTGGGTTTGCTCGACGAAATCGGGGTCGAACTGCTCGGGGCCCACCAACTGAAGCACGGTGCTTTTCAGGTTGGCGTTCGACAGCACCGCCCGGGCCTTGATGGTCCGGCCGGCGATGGTAACGCCCGTAACCCGGCGGTTCTCCACGTGGATTTTTTCCACGGGGCAGCGAATACGCAGATCGACGCCGTTGCGCACCAGCTCCTCGCGCATCAGGTGAATCAGCCGATCGGTCCCTCCTTGAAAGGTGTAAACCCCTTTCGACATGAAATTCGAGAAGACAATCCCGTAGGTAATCGCCGGGTCTTCCAACGTCGAACCGTTGGCGTAGGTAATCGGCTCCATCAAGAACCGCACCACGTCCTCGCGCCCCGGAAAAAACCGGGCGAATAATTCGCCGTTGGTCAGCTTCTCCTCGTCGTAGAAATTCATTCCCCGGGCGGTGTCGAAGAACCGGGCGACCGCGGCGGGCTCGATCGCAAACTTCTCGACCAGCAGCCGGGTAAAATCGTCTCGGGTAAACGTGGTCGAGAGGGAAAACATGGGGTTGTCGTAGCGGATCTGCCGGAGTTGCACGATCGAATCGGCGATCTCGCTGGTCCAGTACCTCCGGCAGCTTTTGACCATGCCGACCGGGAAACCGTGCAGCGAGATATCGAAAATGTGACCGCCGCGGCGTTTGAACCAGGTGGCCATGCCGCCGAGCTGGTAATGGTGCTCGACCAGCAGTACCCGGTGCCCGGCCTTGGCCAGGGTGTTGGCGGCGGTCAATCCGGCCAGGCCGCTGCCGATGACCACCACGTCGTAGCTGTCGCTGGCGCCGGCGAGAAAATCTTTGGGCATAACGGTCGTCGCTTTCTTCGCCGCCGACGGCCTTGGCTGCCGCGGCGGGGTGGTTGATTGCCAGGCCCCATGGCCCTTAGGCCGTGGCAGCCAGTTGCCGGTTGGCAATGGTAATTCCGGAAATCATCGCCCCGATAATGCCTACCAACCCCTGGTCGGTGCCGCACAGGGCCAGGTTTTCCAGGTGCGTTCGGCCATCGTAGCGCTTGTTGGGCGCGCCGTAGACCGCGCCGTTCAAGTGGCCCGTGAATCGGCGGATGGTGGTGGGGGTGAACATATCGCTGTCGACCACCGCCCGGCGAAAATCGGGAACGAACCGCACGGCCGCCTCGATCATGCGATCGTACCAGCGCAGCTTGGCCAGGCGATAGGCGTCGGGGTCCAGCGCTTGCCAATGGTCGTAGTTGGCCAGCGTGGTAATGCGGAGCATGCCGTCGCCCGGCGGTTCGCCATACTGGAAATTGTTGGGCGAACAGATCACCCCGCTGCGCAGGTCGACCAGCTCGTTGGGCTTGTTCCAGTGCATCTGGTGCGAGTCGTTGAAGAAGACGATCGTGCGATCGCACCCCAAGGCGCAAGGCTGGCGATCGAGCACCGAGATCGACTCGACGAACGAAAGCTGGCCCGCTTGGGTCAGGTCGGGCGTGCTCACGTCGTCGCACAGGCGCATGGTTTCCAGCCAGCCGGCCGAGGAGATGATTTGCCGGGCCTCGAGCTGCTGGCCGTCGTCGAGCACCACGCCCAGGGCCCGGTTCCCCGCGGTGACGATGCGGTTCACTCCGGACCGCAGCCGCAGTTCGCCCCCCAGGCTGCGAAAGCGGCGGATCAGGTTTTTCAGAATCAGCCGGACTCCGGCCCAGGGGCGGGCCAGCCCTTCGAGGAACATGCTGCGAAACATGATGCAGAACTGCACGAAGTCCATGTCTCCTTCGCGGGCACTGCCGTAGTACAGCAGCGGACAGAGTAACATGTCGATCAACAACGGCTCGCGCAGGTACTCGCTCAAAACGGCCCGGGCCGAGCGCTGTTCGCCGGCGAAATCGAGCTCGTCGTAGTCGGAGAGCTGGGCCACGAGCCGGTCGAAGCCATCCTTCTCGGCGGGAAATCGCTCGCAGACCTGGCTGCGCAGCAGCTCGAAATCGTTATTGAAATCGAGCTGCACATCGTCGAACACGATCCGCGAACCGAGTTGCGGCACCAGGGCGAATTCGTCCCAATTGAACCGCAGTTGCCGCAGCAACCGCACCAGGGGGCCCCGCTTGGCTCCCTTGGGCACGAAGTTGGTCACGGCGTGCAGCCCCACGTCGTAGTTCCGGCCCCCCAGCCGGTAGAACGAATTCAGCCCGCCGATGGTGGTGTGCCGCTCGAGAATACAGACCCGGCGGTCGTAATGCGCCAGGCGAATGCCGGCGGCCAGCCCCGACATGCCGGCGCCAATGATCAGCGTGTCGTACATGATGGCGGTCGGGTTAAACGAAACGGGTAGGGCCCCTGGTTCGGCGGGTGCTTGCCGGCCAAGTGCGGCGCGACACGCGCCCCGCCGCAACTGGCGAACGCGGCGGCATGCGCCCCGCGAAACCTGGCGGGGCGCCAGCCCCCCGCCCGGCTAGTGCCAGCTCAGGCCGCCAGGCCGCACGAAAACCGGCAGCGGGCCGCTAGGCGCGAACCAGGTCGCGCATTCGCGGTTCCAGGTAGGCCACGGTCGACTGCATGCTGGCCAGCTCGACGTAATCCTCCTCGGGAATCTGGATTCGGTGCCGCTTGCGCAGCTCCATCACGATGTCGAGGAAGTCCATGCTGTCTAGTTCGAGTTGGTCGCGGAACGAGACGTCGTCTTTCAACTCGCTCAGGTCCTCGTCCGGTGCAATGTCCGAGAGAATATCCAGCACCACTTCCCGAATCTCTGCCGACGTCATGCCGCCCACCTCCTCTGGCTATCAAATTCGCTTGACGATCAGTACCGAGTTTATACCCAACATGCCGAACGAGTTGTTCAAAATATAGCGCGGCTGGTCCAGCTCTTGGGGGTCGCCCGCGACCAGGCCCGGCAGCCGGCACTCTTCGTCCAACTCGTCCAGGTTGATCGTTGGGTGGCAAACGCCGTCGGTGAACGAGGGCAGGTTGCCCGCCAACTCCAGGGCCCCGGCCGCCCCCATGGCATGGCCGATAAAGCTTTTGGTGTTGTTGATTCGCGTGCGGGGCGCGTTGCCGAACACGCGCCGCAGGGCCAGGCACTCCTGGGCATCGCCGCTGGTGGTGCCCGTGGCGTGGGTGCTGACAATGTCGACCTGGTCGGCGGCGATCCCGGCCCGCGACAAGGCCCGCTCAATGCACTCGGCCTGGCGTTCGGGATTGGGCAGTACGAAGTCGGTGGCGTCGCTATTGATGGCCCAGCCGGCCAGCTCGGCGTAGATTTTGGCCCCCCGCGCCCGGGCATCGCTCAGCCGCTCGAGCACATACAGGCACCCCCCCTCGGCCACCACGATGCCGTTCCGGGCGGTGTCGAACGGGCGCGAGGCACGGGTCGGGTCGTCGTGCCAGGCCAAGGCTCCCTGGCTTTTGAAGCTGGCGAAAATGCCGAACGTGCGCACGCTTTCCGAAACGCCGCCGGCAATCGCCAGATCGCATTCGCCCAAACGCAGCATTTGGGCACCCTGAATCAAACCCGCGTTGCCCGCCGCGCAGGCGGCCCCAATCGTATAGTGTGGGCCGGTCACCCCCAGGTTCAACGAGATTTCGCCGGCGGGGTTATTGGCCACGGTGCGGGGGTTGTGGTGGTGCGACCAGAACTTGATGTCGTAGTCGAACCCCTTGAGCTCGTAAATTTCGTTCTCGGTTTCGACGTTGCCATGCTCGGTCACGCCGACATAGATGCCGACCTGGCTCTTGTCGACATTGGCCCAATCGACCCCCGAATCGGCCAGGGCCTCGCGGGCACAGTATATGCCGACGCTGCCTGCCCGAGTGCCGCGGCGGAGGTCTTTGCGGTTCTGGTGCCGTAGCTCGTCGAACCGGCAGACGCCGGCCAAGGTTTCACCGACGTAGCGAATCTCGTATTTGCTGACTCCGCTACGGCCGGTGAGCAGCCCCTGGCGCAGCTCGGCCAGCGAGTTACCGTTGGGCGCGGTGAGGCCCACCCCGGTAATGACGATGCGCTGCTGGTCGGGCAAGGTTGCCGCGATCATGGCAAACAGCTCTTTGCGGGGAGCAGGTTTCGGGGCCGGACGCGACTTGCCATTTTCCGACTGGCAAGGGCACGCAAAGCGGCAGGCGGAGCGATCTCTCCGCCGCGCCTCGAAGAGCTTTGAACGTACCGCGTTAGGGTCGGTCTGACAAGGACCGCGGGGGGCTCTGCCCGGGCAACGGCCGCCATTGCCCCCCTGGTGGAGCGTCGAAGCGCAGCGCGGCGACCAGGCCCCCTCTGCCGACTGAGCCCGAATCGTTCTGAAGCTGTCGCGGGGGAACGACTTAAAGCGCGGCCCCCGGCCGCCTGAAGGTCGTTGCCGGCCTGCGCCATTCCGCACGCGGTAACACGGCCGCGCGGGCCCCGAGCGGGTGCTTCTACCCCGCCCAGCCGCGAGCCGTGGCGCGGTCGTGCTCGAGCACCGCCTCGTAGAGCGATTCCTCGGCCGTCTTGCGATATGGCAACCGGGCAAACCAAACAAGCAGCCGGGTTGCTAGCAGCAGACCGGCGAGCGTCACCGGCCAGTGGTACAAAAAGCCGTGCTCGCCTTTCAGGTCGTTGACGAGAAAATCGAGCCAGGGGTGGCGGTCGATCATCTCGCCCGAAAACTGAGCCGGCAGCAGCGCCAAGGCATTGTGCGAGGCGTGGAACACTATGGCGGGCAGCACGCTACCGCTTTGCACGCAGACATAGCCCAAGACCAGCCCCACGATCGAGGCGGCCAGCGATTGCTGGAAAATGGTGTGCGTTATGCCAAACAGCAGGCTGGCCACCGCGATGGCCCGCCATTTATGGCCCCAGCGCCGCAGCCCCGAGAGAATGAACCCGCGAAAGGCGAGTTCCTCGCATACGGCCGGCACGAGCGAGACGACCGCCAGCAGTAGCCAGGGGTTCGACGGATGCTCGAGCAGGCCGTTGAGCTGGGCGGCCAGTTCGTCGCTCACCGGGTAGAGCCATTGCACCAGCCCTTGCAGCACATTGGCGGCCGGGTGCAGCGCCAGCGCCAACAAGGCCGCCGCTGGCAGGGCTTTCCACTGGGGCCAGACCAGCCCCAAGGTCTGCACGGGCTGGCGCGTGAGCATTACCGCCATGAGCAGGGCGGGCGTCAGGATCACCGCGACTTGGGTGGTGAGGGCGACCACGGCCAGGTCTTCGAACGATTTGGGTACCGGCAGGGCGAAGCCCATGAAGAACCGCACCAGCAGGATGAGCATGCCGCAGGCCAGCGCTTCGAGCACGGTGGGCGTGGCCTGGCGATCGCGCAGCAACTGGCGCAACCAGAGGGCCAGGTCGAACCGCTCTCCCTCGCGAAACAGGACTGACTCGGTATTGAACTGGTCGACCGCCCAGCGAATTGAAAGCAGGCAACAACCCAGCGTTACCACCACCACCGGGGGCACATACGGCAGAGCCTGCCAATAGTCTCCCTCGATCATGGCCCGCAGCAGCAGCATCATGCCCGTGACCGGTATCAGGCTGTTGCCGAGCGAGAGCTCGAATCCGGGGGCCATGGGAAGCATGACCAGCGGCAGGGTAATCATCACCAGCGGCATCAGGTAGTACTGCCCCTCTTTGGTGCTCCGGGCAAACGCCGCCAGCGCCAGGCACAGCGCGCTGAACATGGCCGAGATCGGCACCAGGGCCACCAACAGCCAGAGCAGCGACCAAACCGGCGGGGGGCCGATGCGCGGCAACTGGCTCAGCACAAACGTGCCGACCAGCCCCAAGCTGGCGATATTCAGCACCACCGTGGCCATGCTGAAGAGCATTACGGTCAGCAGCTTGCCCCAGACGATTTCGCTCCGCTCGGCCGGGCTGGAGAGCAGCGTTTCCAGAGTGCCGCGCTCTTTTTCGCCCGCGCAGAGATCGACCGCCGGGTAAAAGGCCCCGGTCAGGGCCCAGATCAGCAGCAAGAATGGAAACACTTTCGACCAGACGGCCGCGTCGCGATGCTCGGCATCGGCCACGTCGAGCGGCTCGACCTTGATCGGGTCGACCACCTCTTCGAGCCGGACCGGTACCGACGTGGCGTCGAGGTTCTGCTGGGCCATCTGCTGCGACCAGCGCTCGATCACCTGGCGAATGCGGGCATAGGTAATTTGCGATTTTTCGCGGGCCGTGTTATGGAAAATCCGCAGTTCGGGGAACCTGAGCGGGCTTCGATCCTCGGCATCTTGGCCGGGGCGCTCGGCCAGTTGCGCGCGGTAGGCCGTCAGCCGCTGGGCGAAATCGTCGGGAAAGTAAAGCACCGCCTCGTATTTGCCCTCTTTCAGCGATCGGCGGGCCAATTCTTCGGGCGACTCGTGTGGCTGGTCGGGGCGCGGTTCGCGGCCAATGTAATCAAGTTCCAACAGGTCGCCCGCCGCGAGCCCCGCCGCCGGGTCGGCGGCCGGCTCGCCAAAGAGCGTCGCCGAGAAGCGGGGCCCCTCGATCAGCAGGGGAGACTGCGGCAATTGGTCGGCCCCGATCACCAGCACCCGAGTCGCGTGTTGGCGAACGAATTGGGCTACTTGAAAGAAGCTCATACCCAGGAGCGGGTAGAGCAGAATCGGCAGCACGAACACCATGAACAGCGTGCGCCGATCGCGTAGCTGGTCGCGCACCTCGCGCTGCAGGATCAACTTGACGTTGCGCCAGTTCATCGCGGTCGTCAGTTTCCTTCCTGGTGCCGGTGAAGGCTCAGCCCGCGGCGCCGATCGCGCCGGTCGTGGCGTCGTGCTCGCTGATCAGCCGGAAGAACAGTTCTTCCAGGTCGTGTTCGTGGTGAGTCTCGCGCAGCGTTTCGAGGGTGCCCGAGGCCAGCACGCTCCCGCGATGCAAAATGGTGATCGAGTCGCAGAGCTTTTCCACCTCGCGCATGATGTGCGTCGAGAAAATGATGCACTTGCCGTGCTCGCGCAGCTCGGCCACGGTGCTCAGCAGGGCCCGGGCCACGAGCACATCGAGCCCCGTGGTGGGCTCGTCGAAAATGAGCACCGGGGGGTCGTGGACCAGGGCCCGGGCGATCGACACCTTTTGCCGCATGCCGGTCGACATTTTGCCCCCCAGCCGGTCGCGGATTTCGTTCATTTGCAGCCGGTCGAACAACTGCTGCATCCGCTCTTGGAGTACGGGGCCGTCCAGGCCGTAGAGCTTGCCGAAATACTCCACGGTTTCCCAGGCAGTCATCCGGTCGTACAAGCCAGTGTTGTTCGAGACGAAGCCGATTTGGTGCCGGACCAGGCTGGGCTGGGTCGCCACGTCGTAGCCGTTGACCAGGGCGGTGCCGCGCGTGGGCCGGAGCAGGGTGCTGAGAATGCGCAGGGCCGTGGTCTTGCCAGCGCCATTGGGGCCGAGCAAGCCAAAGATTTGCCCGCTCTGGGCCTGAAAGCTCACCCCCTCGAGCGCGACGAACCGCCCCCGGCGGAGGTCCGCGTACTCCTTCGTCAGGTCGTGAACCTCGATCATGGCCAGAGCTCGCCCGCGGGGCCGGCTGGTGCCTGTCGCGGTGCGCCCCGCCCCCAACGGCACAAGCGGCGCGATCGGCACAACCTGCCCGAGCGAGCGCAGCTCACCGCGGGCAGGGCCGGCGCCTTACAAGAGGGTAGCTCACGCCTGCGCCAGCGTCGCCCCCACCCCGGGGGTGTCGGCCGGCGGTGGGGCGTCGATCAATTCGTAGAACACGTTTCTTTGGCGCGGTTGATACCCCAGCTCGCTGATCGCATCGCGGATTTGCTGCACGCTCAGGTAATGCACCGTGCCGGCCGAGGCGACCACGTTTTCCTCGATCATCAGGCTGCCCATGTCGTTGGCCCCGTAAAGCATGGCCAACTGCCCCATTTTCAGCCCTTGGGTGACCCAGCTCGATTGCACGTTGGCGAAGTTGTCCAGGTACAACCGGCTCACCGCCTGGGTCTTGAGGTATTCAAACGAGCCTACCGCGGGAACATCGGCCATGTCGGTGTGCTCGGGTTGGAACGACCAGCAGATGTACGCGGTAAACCCGCCGGTTTCGTCTTGAAGTTGGCGCAGCCGCTCGAGGTGTTCGATCCGCTCGGCCAGGGTCTCGATGTGGCCGAACATCATCGTCGCCGTGCTGCGACCTCCCAATTCGTGCCAAACGCGGTGCACGTTCAGCCAATCGTCGGTCAGCACCTTGCCGCGGGTAATCGCCTTGCGAACGCGGTCGACCAGAATCTCGCCGCCGCCGCCAGGCAGACTGCCCAGGCCCGCCTCTTTCAACCGCGCAAGCACGGTGCGCAGCGGCAGCTTCGAAACCTTGGTGAAATGATGAATTTCGGGCGGGCTGAATCCATGGATATTCACCTGGGGGTAGTGAGCGCGAATGTCGCGCAGCAGCTCCTCGTACCACTCGAGCTTGAACTCGGGGTGCAGACCGCCCTGCATCAGGATTTGATCCCCCCCCAGGTCGACCGTTTCCCGCACTTTCTCCAGCAGCACCTCGCGCTCGAGCACGTAGCCCTCGGGGTGCTTGGGCTTGCGATAAAAAGCGCAGAAATCGCAGACCGCCGTGCAAATATTGGTGTAGTTGATGTTGCGGTCGATGTTGTAGGTGCGATAGGGCTCGGGATGCAGCCGCCGCGAGACGGCGTCGGCCGCAGTTCCCAGGGCGGTCAGGTCGCTCGATTCGAGCAGCCTCAGCCCGTCGGCCGGCGAGAGCCGCTCGCCGGCCAGAGCCTTATCGAGCACTTGGGCAACTGAAGAAATCAAGTTCGACTCCTTGCGGGGCCAATCCCAGTTCGGCGCAGTACTGCTGGAACAGCCCCAGGGCTTGTTGCTGACGCGGCCCCAGGCTGAAGTGCAGATTCTGACTGAGGTAATTCAAGCATTCCGGCTCGGTCAGCCCCAGCGGAGCCGCCTCGCGCTCGGCGATGGCCTCGAGCTGGCGCACCCCCTGGTTGCGGGCCATCGCCAGCACGGTATCGAGCTCGGCCATTGGCTCCTCGGGCAATTCCGGACGGGCGGTCCAAAGCGCGAATACGAACGGCAACTCGGTCCAGCGACACCATTGGTCGCCCAGATCCCACACCGTGGCAAACCGGCCCGGTGGTGAATGCATGGCCCGATCGCCAATCAGCAAGGTGGCGTCGGCGGTCGAGTGCTCCAGGTCGGCGTCGAGCGGCAGCGGCACCAGCTCGGGCCGCACTCCGTGGCGTTTGGCCAACAGCACCTGAACCAGGGCCGCGCTGGTCCGCGACCCTTCGTCGAGCGCCAGGGTGCGAATGCGCGGAATCTCGACCCGGCTGAAAAGCTTGACCGAGAGCACCGGGCCGCGGCAACCGATGCAGGCGTCGGAGACGATCCGGTAAGCAGGGTTTTGGAAGCACTCCAGCGAAGGAATCAGGGCCACGTCGAGTTGGCCCGCGGCCAGGCGATCGGCCAGGCGGCTGGGGTAATCCAGCGAAAGCTCCAGCCGCGGGGCAATTTCCTCGAGCCCCCAAATCAGCGGCTTGGTGTTCAAGTAATTCACCGCGCCGATTCGCAGCGCGAGCGTGCTACCGGCCATGGCAGCGTCGTCTCCTCTCGGGGTGCTGTGCGGATTCGCCCGGACTGTGCCGAGCGAAACGCCCCCCTTGTGAAAAGTTTCACTAAGCAAATTATAGAGAGCCACCCGGTTCCCGCAATCGCCACCAGCGCCGGAGTCTTGAACCGGGAAGGCGGCTGGAACCGGTGTCTCCACGGCATGTTACCGCGAAACTCCGGCCTGGCTTAACCGACTTCGCACCTGGCCCCCTGGCGGGGCCGGGGCCGCTCGCCGCGCCCCCCGGAGCGCCCCTGCGGTTTTCCGGGAAGCGAACCGACGAGGCCCACGGGGGCAGCCACGGGCTACCTGCCCGGCCAGGGTTCGAGCCAGGCGAGTAACTGGCCGCGCCCGCCCAATCGGCGCAGCGATCGGCCGGGGCCGGCCGGGGAATTGAGTTAGCGAGCCTGGAGTGGCACGAACGCTCGTTCGGGCGGGCCGGTGTATCGGCTGCGGGGCCGGATCAGCCGATTGTTGGCCAACTGCTCGATGACATGGGCACTCCAGCCGACCACGCGGCTGACCACGAACAGCGGTGTGTACAGATCGACCGGCAGATTCAGGTAGTAGTAGAGCCGCGCGCTGGGCCAATCCAAATTCGGCGGCAGACCCTTCTCGCCGGTGACGATCCTCTCGATCACGTCCGACATTTCCTCCATGGACGTGTTGCCCGTCTCTTGGGCCAACTCGGCGCAGAGCGTTTTGAGGTACTTGGCCCGTGGGTCGCCAAGCTTATATACCCGATGACCAAAGCCCATGATTTTCATCTTGCGGGCCAGGGCGTTGCGGACCCAGGCTTCGGCCCGGTCGGGGCTGCCCACCTCCTGCAGCACTTCCAGCACTCGTTCGTTGGCGCCGCCGTGCAGCGGCCCCTTCAGCGCGCCGATCGCGCCCGTAACGGCCGAGTGCAGGTCGGCCAGCGTGGAGCAAATTACTCGGGCCGTAAAGGTCGAGGCGTTGAATTCGTGCTCGGCGTAGAGCACCAGCGAAACGTCCATCGCCTGAATCGCCCGGGGCGTGGGCTCTTGGCCGAAAAGCATCCAGAGCAGGTTGCCGGCCAACCCGCGGTGGGGCTCGGGGGCCACGGGTTTAAGCCCCTCGCGCAGCCGGTGGCGGGCCGCCAGCACCACGGGCAGTTGAGCGAGCAGCCGTTCGGCTTTGCGCAGGTTGGCCGGCGTATCGTTCGCGCCGGTGTCGGGGTCCCAGTGCGCCAGCGCGCTGGCCCCGGTGCGCATCACATCCATGAAGTTCGCCGTCCGGGGCAACTTGCCGAGAAAATCGATCAGTTCCGGGGGAACCACCGTGCCCTCGGCCAGCCGCGCGCGGAAGGCTTTCAACTCGTTCGGCGTGGGCAGTTCGCCGTACAGCAGCAGGTAGGCACACTCTTCAAACGTGGCCCCGTTGGCCAATTCCTCGACCGCGTAGCCGCGATAGCGCAAACTGCCGGTGATGGTGCTCACGGCCGTTTCGCCGGCCACCACGCCTTCGAGCCCCGGGCTATAGATTTCGTCGCTCATCGGAACCGCCTTCTCAGAGAAGAACCAAAAGGGAAACAGCCCAAGCTCAGGCTCGACTGCTTAGCCGTTGAAATACGCGCGGTCGCGGGCCTCGTAGCCCGTGTAACCCAACAGGTCGTACAGCTCTTGCCGGGTCTGCATTTTTCCGAGCAGCGAAGCCTGGGTGCCGGACTGCCGTAGGGTTTCGAGAGCCTCGGCCACGCTGCGCATGGCGATGCGCAAAAGCGTGACCGGAAACAGCACGCCGGCATAACCCAACTGGGCCAATTCGCCCAGCGGCAAAAGCTGGCTCTTGCCGAACTCGGTCATGTTGGCCACGAGCGGCACCGGCACCGCCCGGGCAAACTTTTCGAACTCCTCGGGCCCGGTCAGCGCTTCGGGAAAAATCCAGTCGGCCCCGGCATCGACAAACTGTTTGGCTCGCTCGACGGCCGCGTCGAACCCGTCAACCCCGCGGGCGTCGGTTCGCGCCAGAATGACCAGTTGCGGATCGCGGCGAGCGGCGACCGCCGCGCGAATCTTGGCGCACATCTCGCCGGTGGGCACCAGGCTCTTGCCCGAAAGGTGCCCGCAGCGTTTGGGCAGCTCTTGGTCTTCCAGCTGAATGGCGGCCGCCCCGGCGGCCTCCAACTCGACTACGGTGCGTTCCACGTTTACGGCGGCGCCAAATCCTGTGTCGGCATCCACGATCAGCGGAATTTCGGTGCGCCGGGTAATGGCCTCGGTTTGGCGGGTTAGTTCGGTCAACGAGAACAGGCCGATATCGGGCAGGGCCAGGGCACCGGCCGAAAACGCGGCCCCAGATAGATACATCGCCGGGAACCCCGCCGACTCGATCATGCGCGCCACCAGCGCGTTGAAGGCGCCGGGAATGGGCAGGGTGCCCCGCGCGGCGCCCTCGCGAAGCAATTGACCGGCACTAGGCGATTTCACGGGCGGGGGCTTCCTGAACCAGGGAAAGTCGGACGAATCGCAAGCCAACAGGCACCTTGGCGCTTGTCCAGCGGCCCCCTCGGCGCGGTTCGCGTCGCAGGCGAGAGTTTCTGCGAAGCCAGGAATATAGGTTGGTTCGCCGCGGTGGGGCAAGGGTCGGCCCGACCTGTTGCGCCCGCCTCCGCGGGCGGCAAGCGGGGCTGCGGGCGGCTACACTATGGGCCGCCAAACCCTTTCAGCCTTCTGCCACCGGAACGTGAACGCGTTCGACTCATGGCGACGCCCTCCGACCTTTCGCCGCCAATCACCCTTCCCTTAGGTTCCCATGCTGGCAAGCCGATGCGAGGAGCGGCTTGGTGGCTGGCCATCTTCGCGGTGTTTCTGATCGAGGGCGCCTGGCCCTCGCCCGACGAAAACGAGACGGTCTACCTGGCCAAAGCGCGGTATTTCGCCGACCCGAGTTGGTGTGCCGGCGACGCCTTTTTGCAGTCGGCCGATGCACATTGGGTGTTCTACGCCCTGGCCAGTTGGCCCACCCACTGGCTCAGCTTGGATACCTATGCCTGGGCAGGGCGGCTGGCGACCTGGGCCCTGATGGCCCTCAGTTGGGGGCGCATGGGCAGCGCAGCCGGACTTCGCCCCGGGTCGACACTGTTTGCCGCGGCCGTTTTCATCACCGCCAACCACTGGGGACACCTCAGCGGCGAATGGGTGGTGGGGGGCTTTGAATCGAAAGGCGTGGCCTACGCCGTGGTTTGGCTGGCCTGGGCCGATGGGCTAGCCGACCGATGGAGGCTTGTGCCGGTTTGGCTGGGCCTGGCCACGACGATCCACCCGCTGGTCGGTATCTGGCAATCGGTCGCTTTGCTGGGATTAGCGCTCGGTCCGTGGCGGCGCGGAGCCGGCGCCGCGCCGGCCAGCCCGCGACAAGCTAGCAGCCTGTCGAAGGTTCATTCGGGCGGCGGGATCGCTCGGACGCGATCCCCGAATAGCGACCGGAGCGGCGATTCTGCGAGCCGCGAGCAGCCCCGCTCGGAACGGGGCGCGACTGAAGCAAGCCACGATGGATTGCTTCCACCGTCGGCCAGCTTGCGAACCTGGTACCTCCCGCTCGCATTCGGACTGGGGTTGGCGGCGGTCGGCATCGTGCCGGCCTGGGCCATGAACTCGGGCGTGTCCGAGGCGGTAGCGCGGCAGGCCGACGCGATCTATGTGCGGCTGCGGTTGCCGCACCACCTGGTTCCCACCACCTTCGATGCCGAGCGCTGGAGAAATCACTCGCTCTTGGTCGCGGTGACGCTGGGGGGCCTTTGGCTCTTGAGAAGCCGCGGCGAGCCGGGCGGCGATCGGACCCAAACCCGCCAGGAGGGCGTCCCCCGACTGGTTTACCAGCTCGGAGGCGCCACGGGAGCGGCGCTGTTGGTGAGCCTGCTCGGGCTGTTGCTCGCAGACCCGCGTTTAATATCGCCTGGGCTGGCCAACCGTTGGCTGCGACTCTACTGGTTTCGACTGGGAGACGTGGTTTGGCCCCTGGCGCTCGCGCTGACCGTAGCGCGGCTTGCCGGCAGCGAGGCGCGAACTCGCCGGCGGTCGATCGTCGGCGGGTTGTGCTTGCTATGCCTGCTGGGGGTGTTGTCGCACGGGGCGTATCGCGTGGCCCAAATCGCACGTTGGCCGGCACCGCGATCCACGCAACCGATGAGCCCCCGGCTCCTGGCCAGCTGGCGCGACGCCTGCCGTTGGGCTCGGCAGCATACGCCGCCGCGGGCCAGATTCTTTACTCCCAGGCTGACCCAAACGTTTAAGTGGTACGCCGGCCGGCCCGAGGTGGTGAACTGGAAAGATCTGCCACAAGACGCCGAGGGTATCGTCGAGTGGTGGCGCCGGATCGAGGCGATTCATCTGCAGGAGGGACCCGAGGGGCCCCGGTTCGGCCGTCTGACCGATCACGACGCGGCACGGTGGCACGAGCTGGCCCGGCGGTTTTCGGCCGATTACCTGCTTGCCCGCAGCCAGCCTCCACTCGGGTTGCCCAGGGTGTATGCCAACGAGCAATGGACCATTTATCGGTTCGGGCGAACCGGCGAAGCTACGGGACCAGCGGCGCGAGCCGGACTCCGGAACCCGGCCAAATCGGTCTCGGTGCGCCAACGATAACCGCTTGGGCGCGCTAGCGACCCGTTGCAGGATTCAACGGGCTGCGCGATCGCAGCAGCGCGATCGCAGAATAGCGACGTAAGTCGCTGTTTTGCGAGCCGCGCGGAGCCTGGCCCCGCACTGGGCGAGGTTTTAATGTGTCACGAGGGCAGGTTTTAACGGACTGCTAGAGTGGCGACCCAGTCGCGTCCGGTTCGAGCGCCTCGTGCGGGTCGAACATGTACTCGTACGGTTTTTCCGTGGGCGACGATTCGGCGTAGTCGATGGTGATCCGCGTGGTCTCGTCGAGGATCAAGCGGGGTGCGTCGATCAGCTCGGACTTTCCCAGCAACTCGGTGGTGCGCACGATCAATCCGTCGAAAGTGTCATCGGCCCGCAAGGCCGCCACGGCGATGGTAATTGCGCGTTGCTCGGGCCGGTTCTCGCCTTCGAACAGGGCGGCCAACCGTTCTCCCAGGCAGTGTGCCCCGGGGCCCACGGTTTGCGGCAACAGGACCGCCAGGCAGTCGACATCGAAGCGGGCTACCTGGTCCGTGGTGCGCACCGTGTCGCGCACGCGACTGGTCGCCAGCCGGAAGAATTCGTCGGCGGCGTCGCTACCGTCACGGGCGGCCAGCGCGGCCAGCCCATCGAGCCGCACCAGGACGAGCGAACAGGGGGTGCGGTAGCGCTGCAATACGGCCAGGTGCACGGCCAGCCATTCCTCCAGCGAGCGGCGGCTGGCGGCCCCGCTGGCCGGGTCGGCCCGCAGTTCGGCCATGACCATCAGGTGCAGTGTCTGTTGGTGCAACAGGTTGGCGGCGCTTTCCAATTGCAGCGAAAGCCGCTTGGCGGTGGCCATAATGGCGTCGGCCGTTTGCCGCAGCCCTTTCCAGCAGCGTTCGCGGCGGCGGAGACCGATCTCGTTGAGTTGATGCTGCAGCCGGACGAACTGTTCTTTTTGCGCAGACAATTCTTCGTGGGCGCGGCTCAACTCTTGACGCTGCTGGGCCCAGTCGGGATCGGCCTGCACGGTGTGCGCCACGCGCAGCAGGAGCTGCATGGTGCACTGCAGCGAAAGCACCAGGTCGGTCGTGGTCACGATGCCGACCGGTCGGCCGTCGCGAACGACGGGCAGCGACGAGATGCGGTGCTTGAGCAATAGCGAAATGGCACTCGCGAGCGAAGTGCTGGGCGTAACCGTGTGGGGCCTGGGCGTCATCAGGTCGGCCGCGGTCGGTCCGGCCCGGCCCAGCAGGTCGCGGTCGCTGATCACGCCGATCAGGCGCTGCTCGTCGTCGCAAACCAGAAAGTGGCGAATGGCCCGCTCGGCCGCCAATTGTTCAATCTCCTCCGTGGGGGTCGCGGGTTCGAGCACCAGCGGGTGTTCGGTCATCAGGTGTTGAACCCGCAATTGGCTCTTGAGCAGCGAGTCGGCCTCGCCCAACAGCGTTTGCAGCATCGCCTGACGCTTGGCAAACAAATTCCATTGACCTTCGCCGGGGGTGGAGGCGTCGTCGGCGGCGGGCGATTCGTCGGCGGAATCGGGAACAGGTGTTTCCTCGCGCCGCGCTGCCAGCATGGTGCCGGCCAAGGCCGTCAGGCCGGCCAAGGTCAGCCCGCAGAACAGCCCCGTGGCCAGCAGCCCCGCCACGGCGTACGGGGTCAGACCAACCGCTTCGGACGAAGCCTGTTCGACCTCGGGCAAGGCAACTGGCCGGTCGTCCAGCGCTTGCCGGGCGACAGCCGGCGCGGCGCGCCGGGTCGGCTGGGGTGGGTCGGCGTAAACCAACCCGACGCAGCAGACACAGCTTAAAAGTGCGATCGGCGAGAGGCGTACGAGGTGCATAAGGTGCTTTCTCGAACCCCTGCGGTCGGAGACGACGGCGGTAGGTTCCGAGCAGTTTCCTGGTCAGAAAACAAGCGACGCTCGGCGCGTCGGCTAACAGCGCGATCGAGCGCGGCTCGCCGCGCGAGGCGTCTTAAGAGTAGCTCGCCGGCTCGCAACCGGGTTGCCCGCGGCTGGCGTCGCCGCGCGCTTTGTGCGGTCGGTCCCCCGGGGGAGTCGGCATCACCGGAATCATCGGACGGGACTTCTGGGGGGGGAGGAGAAAGGGAAGAGTCGCCCAGGCCCGGTCCCGGCCGCGGAAATCGCCTGCCGGCCAGCGAGGCGCTAAAATGCGGCTGGCAGCCCGGCGGCGCGACGTAGCCCCCCCCGGGCCGAAGCTGCCGCCGGAGCCAGTCGCCATGAACGAGCCACGTTTCGGCACGCCCGCGGCGAACGGAGAAGCCGACGGCCGGCCCGATTTCCTCGTGGCCTTGGGGGTTCACTGGCCCTGCACCATCGACGACGTGAAGCAGGCCTTTTTGGCCCGGGCCAAGCGCTTGCACCCGGACAAAGGGGGCGATCCGGCCGCATTCATCGCCCTGCAGCAGGCCTACGACCGCGCGCTCGAGTACGCCCAATTTCACGGCGGACGAACTGCCTGGCTGGCGAGCACGGTCGAACGTTATCTTGAGCGTCAGGCCCTGACCGAGGCGATCGAGCGGCGCGGCGGGCAGGTGCAACTGGAGAGTGTCGATTGGCTGCGGCGCGAACTGGGCGACGGTTTCGCGCAATTGCTCGACACGATCGGCAGCATTTCGCTGACGGGCCCCCGCGTTGACGACGACACCCTGGCGTGGCTCCACGACGAGGCTCGCCACCTGCCGGCACTGCACACGCTCGATTTGGCAGACAGCCGAGTGACCGATCGGGGCCTGCCCATGTTGGCCGCGCTGTCCAGCCTGCGTCGGGTCGATCTGCACCGAACCCAAGTAACCGTACGCGGGCTAAGCGCCCTGGAGGACCTGACCAATCTGCGGGCGCTGGGATTGATGGGAACGCGGCTCGGCTGGTGGGGACGGCGTCGGCTTCAGGCCCGGTTCCCTGGCGTCACCTTGCTCACGGATTAGCGTTGCCGCGCCACGCGCAACTTGGTGCCCGGCGAAGCGAGGCAGGAAGGCCTGCGACAGGGCCTGGCCAATTCAGCCCAGGTTCAGGCGATTGAGCCGCAAGCTGTTGGCGACCACGCTCACGCTGCTGGCCGCCATGGCGGCGGCTGCCGCGGCCGGCGGCAGGCGGTAATCGTCGCCCAGCAATGGAACGAGCACCCCAGCGGCCACGGGCAGTAGCACCAGGTTGTAGACGAAGGCCCAGATCAGATTCTGGCGAATCACCGACAACGTGGCCCGCGCCAGCCGAAACGCCCGTACCACGCCCCCCAGGTCGCGGCCGGCCAGAACCACATCGGCGGCTTCGATCGCCACGTCGGCCCCGGTTCCCAGTGCCACCCCCAGGTCGGCTTCGACCAGCGCCGCGGCGTCGTTGATGCCATCGCCCACCATGGCGACCTGCTTTCCCGCTGCGCGCAGTTGGCGGACCGCCTCTGCCTTTTCATCGGGCCGTACCTCGGCCAGCACTTGTTTGGAGTCGATTCCCACGCGAGCCGCCACCGCCTCGGCGGTCGCGTGGCGGTCGCCCGTAAGTAGATGCACCTCGAGCCCCAGCGATCGCATTTGGGCAATGGCCTCGGGGCTTTCCGGAGCGACCACGTCGGCCACGGCCACCAGGCCCAGCAGTGTCTGGTCGCGGGCCACCAAGAGCGGCGTTTCGCCGTCGCCGCGCAGCGACTGGAGATGGGGGGCCCAGGCCGAACAGTCGATTCCGGCCGAGGCGAACAGCCCCTCGTGCCCGACGCGCAACAGGCCGCTGGCGTGCCGGGCTTCAATCCCTTGGCCAGACACCACATTCAGCGAGGTAGCCGGTTCGAATTCCAGCTTTTGCCGTTGGGCAGCCCGGACCACGGCCCGAGAAATCGGGTGTTGGCTGAGTTGTTCCGCGGCGGCCGCGGCCGACAGCAGTTCGGCAGCCGTGACCCCGGCGGCCGGCAGCGTACAGGTAAGCTGCGGGCGGCCTTCGGTAACCGTGCCCGTTTTGTCGAGAACCACGTCGGTGAGCAGGGCGCCGGTTTCCAGTGCCCGGGCATTCTTAACCAGAATGCCGTGCCGCGCCCCCTGGCCACTGGCAACCAACACCGCCGTGGGCGTGGCCAGCCCCAGCGCGCACGGACAGGCCACCACGAGCACGGCTACCAAGGCCGATATTCCCGCGTGCCAGTCGTGGCCCACGAGGCCCCAGGCCAGCAAGGCCGAAACGGCCAACGCCAATACCACCGGCACGAAGACCGCAACCACTCGGTCGGCCAGCCGCTGGACCGGTGCCTTCGACTGCTGGGCTTGCTGAACCAGTTCCACAACGCGCGACAGCGCGCTTTCCGCCACCGGCCGAAGCACTTCGACCGTCAGAGCCCCATTGCCGTTGAGGGTGCCGGCGAAAACCTCATCGCCCGGGCTCTTTTCCGCGGGCAGCGATTCGCCGGTGAGCCACGACTCGTCGATGGTGCCAAAGCCTGAAACGATGCGCCCGTCGAGCGGCAGCCGGGCACCGGGGCGAACCAGCAGCCGATCGCCGGGCCGTACCTCGCTCACCGGCATACGCACCGGCTGTCCCTCGCGCAGCAGCGTGGCCTCGGGCGGAGAAAGTTCGACCAGGCCGGCGATGGCCTGGGAAGCCTGGCCTTTGGCGCGGGCCTCCAGATATCGCCCCAGGGTGACAAAGGTAAGGATCATCGCCCCGTCCATGAAATACATGCCGCCCAGATGCGCCCATAGCCCCCACAGCCCGGCCAGGTAGGCCGTGCCCGTTCCCAGCGCCACGAGCGTGTCCATGTTCGCGCCGCCACCGAGCAGCCGCCGCCAGGCTGCCGACAGAAACGGCCAGCCCAGGTAGGCTTGAATCGGCGTGGCCCAGAGAAACTGCAGGAAGTGGCGGGTGTTGATGCTCAAGCTGGTGAAGGCGTCGACGAGCATCAGCGGCAAAAGAAGGGCGATGCCCACTACCAGGCGGCGGCGCCACTGGGCTACCTCGGCGGCTCGTCGCGCCGCCAGGTCGGTGCTGCCGGCCGAAGCGCGAGCCCGGGCTCCATACCCTTCGCCGCGCAGCCGTTCGACCAACTGGGCCGGCCGCACGGCCCCCGGATCGTAGCGAACCGCCGCTTGTTCGAGCGCCAAATTGACCTCGGCGTCGAACACCCCGGGGAGCGACTTCAGGGCCGATTCGACCCGCCCCACGCAACTGGCGCAGTGCATTCCCTCGACTTCGAGGACGATCCGCGAGTTCTCGCCGGCCGTGGCTTCGACCTCCGCGGCGCTCGCCCTCGGGGGCTGGCGCGTCGGCAGCGTTAGCGAAACCAACGGGCCGCGCGGGCCGCCGGCCGCCGAGCTACCGTCCACCGAGCTACCGGCCACCGAGCTACCGTCCACCGAGCTACCGTCCACCGAGCTACCGTCCACCGAGCTACCGGCCACCGAGCTACCGGCCACCGAGCTACCGGCCACCTGCGCCGTTGTCTCGCCGGCCGGCTCGTCGGAAGCAACCGCGTATCCGGCAGCTTGCACCGCCTGACGCAAATGCTCGCGATCCGGGGGTTGGCCGGACCAGGTGATCTCGGCCTGGTGCCGGTCGAGATCCACCCGCACGCCATCGACCCGGCTCACCCCTTGCAAGGCCGCCTCGACCCTCCGCCGGCAATGGTCGCAGGTCATACCCGAAATGGGGAGCGTCAAAACAGGCATCGGCAAAGAAACCCCTGGCGGCGGTGCGAACGGCGAGCTTTCGGCAGTATAACGGTTCGTAGCCGGGTGCGCCGTTGGTTGGGCCAACGGCAGGGCTGCCCTAGCCGCCTAGGCCCCGCCCGCCCAGAACGGCGGATTCCGCTCACCTCTGCCAATTCACGGATATTTATGCTCGCGGAAATTGTTTCGATCGGCGACGAACTGACCAGCGGTCAGCGGCTCGATACCAATAGCCAATGGTTGAGCGAACGCCTGGGCGAGCTCGGCGTGAAGGTCTTGTTTCACACCACCGTGGCCGATGACCTGGCCGCCAACGTGCAAGTTTTTCGCACCGCCGTCGAAAGGGCCGACCTGGTCGTTTCAACGGGCGGTCTGGGCCCCACGGCCGACGACCTGACCCGCGACGCCCTGGCCGAAATGAGCGGCTGCCCGCTCGAGATGCACGACGACGTGCTCCAGCACATCGCCGACATTTTTCGCGCTTTCAACCGCACGATGCCCGAGCGCAATCGGGTTCAGGCCCTGTTTCCCGCCGGCAGCCGCGTCATTCCCAACCCCAATGGCACCGCCCCTGGAATCGACCTGAGCGTGCCCCGCGCGGGGCGCGGTCCGTCGCGCGTGTTCGCCCTGCCCGGGGTGCCAGCCGAGCTGTTTGAAATGTGGCGCCAGACCGTGGCCGACGAAGTGCAGCGCGCAGCGGGCGCACAGCAAGTAATTCGACACCATCGCATTAAGGTGTTCGGGGCCGGCGAAAGCCACGTGGAACAGATGCTGCCCGATTTGATCCGCCGGGGGCGCGAACCCTCGGTGGGGATCACCGTGCATGGCGCGACCATTACCCTCCGCATCACCGCCAAGGGCCCCACGGCCGACGCCTGTTGGGAAAGCATGCAGCCGACGATTCAGACCATTCACGACTGCCTGGGCGAACTGGTCTTCGGCACCGAAGACGACGAACTTGAACACGCCGTGGCCAGGCTGCTCGCCGCGCAGGGCAAAACGCTGGGGCTGGTCGAGTGGGGCACCAGCGGACTCATCTCGCACTGGCTCGACGACGTGAGCGAAGCCGGCCCCTGGTTCATGGGTGGGGTGGTGCTAGGCTCGGCCCAGGCCGCCCAGTGCCTGCTCGGGGTGCCGCCCGACGCGATCGACCACCAAGGGCTGGTTTCGGTTCCCGTTACCGAGGCGCTGGCCAAAAACTGCCAAGAGCGGCTCGGGTGCGACCTGGCGCTGGCCGTGAGCGAGTTTCCCCAAGGGGTTTCCGCCGACGGCAGCCCGCCGCGCGTGGTTTATGCCCTGGCCATGGGCGAGCGAGTTATCACGCGCAGCGTGCCCTTCGTGGGCCACCCCTCGATTCATAAGGCCCGCTCCGCCAAGGCCGGCTTGAACCTGGTCCGCCTGGCGCTGCTGCGATCGCGCACGCTCGAGGGTTAGCAGCCGCCAGAACCCAAGCGGGCGATGGCGCAGCTTGCGGAAACCTTGAGCAACCCGCTAGCCGGTACCCTCCGCCTGCCCGCGGGCGGGTGAGTGGGCCGGGTCGCCCGCCGCCAACAGCTTGCCCACCGCCTCGAGCCCCGTCATGCCCTCGCAAATTCCCAACCGCCTGGCCGGTTCGCTCAGGTCGACGATTTTGGCGTCGAACAAATCCTCGGGCACCACCAGCGGCTTGGCCGGAGTACCCCGGGCGATGGCGATGGCGATGCCAAACTCGCCGGCGGTATGCACATCGTATATGCCGCAGCCGACCAGCCCACGTGGCGTGTGAATCGCGCAGTACTGCCCCCCGGGCCAGCGGTAGCTGGTGCCCAGCGCCGGGCCGTGCGGCGTTTCGATCGTGCGGTTCTCGGCTTGCAGCTTTTCCAGGCTCACGACGGAATCTCCCCCAATTCGATTCACCTCGGCGACAACGGCGACTAGCAGCCCCCAGGGGACCACGGGGAAAGTCGACATTCGACCGCCGGCATCTGCCGCCACAAGTCGCTAAGACAACCTAAGGCTCATCTTCCCGCTTCAGCCGCTGGGCAGCAAGCCAGGACGGCCCGCCCCGGGCCGCGGACGGCTAGGAATCGGATCTGCCGAGCCGGGAACGAGTCGATACAACCATGGGCTGGCAGAGGGGAAAATGCTGCCGCTCGACCGACGGCGTTCGTACCGATTCGAGGAAATGCGGTAGGGTGGCACGCCTCACGCCGGCCGTGGGCATGCGGGAGGCTCGTTACCCATGGCCACCGCGGAGCACCTGAGTGCCCATGCCACCCGGCGGCTCGCTGGGCGGCAGCGGGGTGTTCGACACTCTGGGGCCGCAGGGAGCGCCTCTGGACCTTCCGGAAGTCGAGTACTCTCGAATTCCCTACTTCGATCCGCTTAACCGCCCAGACGGAACCTACGACTACATCGGCAA
>CAYNRE010000015.1:0-1036 GCA_964399535.1 uncultured Pirellulales bacterium
GGGGGCTGGGGAGGGCACGGACACCGTGCAGTCCTCGGTGGGCTGGACGCTGTCGGCCGAGATCGAGAACCTCACCCTGACCGGCACGCTGGCGGTCGACGGCACGGGCAACGGGTTGAACAACGTGCTGGCGGGCAACGCCGGGACCAACACGCTGTCGGGCGGGGATGGCGACGACACCTATGTCGTGCAGAATGCGACGGACGTCGTGGTCGAGAACCCCGGTGAAGGCACGGACACGGTGCAGTCCTTGGTGAGTTGGGTTCTGGGCGGCGATGTCGAGAACCTCACCCTGATCGGCACGTCGGCGATCAACGGCACGGGCAACGGCGGGGTCAACGTGCTGACGGGCAACGCGGCGGCCAACGTGCTTGACGGCGGCGGGGGAGCCGACACGCTGGTCGGCGGGTTGGGCAACGACACCTACGTCGTCGGCGATGGCGGTGACGCGGTCAGCGAGACTTCGGCGCTGGTCACGGAAATCGACACCGTCCGAGCCTCGATCGCCTACACCCTGGGCGACAACCTCGAAAACCTCACCCTGACTGGAACGGATGCCATCGACGGCACCGGCAATGCGCTGAGGAACCTGATCCTCGGCAACGAGGGCGCCAACGTTCTGGACGGCGCCGACGGAGCGGACACGCTGCGGGGCGGCAAGGGCGACGACAGCTACATCGTGGATGTCATCAGGAGCGGCGCGCGGGCGCTGCTGCAGGATGTGGTCACCGAATACCTCAACGAAGGTACGGACAGGCTGATTCTGCGCACGGTGGGGGATCTGGGTTTCGCCGTAGCGGCGGCACTGACTTTGGGCGTCAACCTGGAAGAACTGGACGTCTCGGGCACCGCCGCGAACAAGTTCAACCTGATGGGCAACACCCTGGCCAACACGCTCACTGGCAACGCTGCGAACAATGTGTTGAATGGTTGGCTGGGTGCGGATGCGCTGTCGGGCGGGGCGGGGGACGACACCTACGTGGTGGACAATGCGGGCGACGTGGTGACGGAGGGGGCTGGGGAGGGCACGGACACC
>CAYNRE010000016.1:0-2189 GCA_964399535.1 uncultured Pirellulales bacterium
CGACTCGCTGATCGTGAGCCGCCGCGCGTCGCTCTCCTCGGCCAATTGGGCCAGCTCGTCGGGGAGCCCTTCGAAGCCAGGTCCCCGCAGGTATTCGGGCGTTTCGTCAGTGGAAAAGTTGTTCATCGGTTGTCGACCAAATAAAAAAGCCCGCACAATGACCACCGGGCGGGTCAACGGGCGGGCGCCTTTCGCGGGCACTCACTAAGCGTCATGCGGCTCGCGGGCCGCTAAATCTCGCGATCGTTGAGGAAGATTTTCTTTAGTTTCGCTTCCGGGTGACAGAGCTTTAACGTGGTATTCCCTTTGACGTTAAAGCGATCGATGTATTCGATTTCCGAGCGCAGCCGGATCATAATTTTGGTCCGCAGCTGCTGCTTCTCGATCGACCCACCCAGAGACGCCGACCACTGTCGGGCCGCCTCGTCAAAGGAAGCGCCAGGCATACGGACCATTAGGGCCGAAAAGCCGGGTTTTTCCAAGCAGAATGCTGAGAAGCTGGGCAGCCTGTTTAGCCGTCAAACCGGCTGTGTCGATCCAGCGGCAACACCAGGTCGGCATCATCATCGGGCGTGATGCGATATTGCATCTGATAGGCGTCCTCTTCTGCGTCGTCGTACCAATCGCGGAGCACGGCGACGGCCTTGAACCCGGCCGCCCGAAAAAACAATTGCGCCGTCAGATTCGATTCGCGCACCTCAAGCGTGATCCGCGTGCGGCGCTGGCCGCCCAGCTTGCTGATGAGCTTATCGATCATCTGCCGGCCGACGCCGCGGCGGCGATCGCCTTCGGCCACCGCGAAATTGAGGACGCGCAGCTTCTGCTTGTGCAGCTCATAGATCATGAACCCCACGACCCGCTCCTGTGATTCGGCGACCATCCCGATCGTGTTGCGTCGCCGCAGACAGCGAACGAATTCCTCTTCTAGCCAGGGGACCTCAAACGCGCTGCGTTCGATCGCCAGCACTTTGTACATATCGCGGCGGATCATCCAGCGAATATGCACCCGCAATTGATTCGTCGCCGCCGCGGCTGGTGGTTGAGTGTCCATCGTGGGCACTGGAACAAGTTTCCGCTGTTTTTTGGGCATCGCTTTGGATCCAAAGTACTGTCAACCCCCGGAGGTTGACCGTTGAGCTGCTCTGGCACCAGGTTGGTACCGATCAACCCCCGAAAATTCGCCGACGATTGTTTTTCTTCTCATTGCATCGGTTGCACAGGGTCCGGTAACTGATGCGTGCCTTGCCACACTGCTTGCAGCGACCTTCGGCGATACGCTCGAGTTGCCAGCGGCGTTGTTTGGAGACTCTCATCGCGCTCACCACAGCAGTTTGTAAACCCCAAACCCGGCCAGGCCCCACACGGCGCAGCCGATCGCGATCACAGCGCACCAGCTGATGCGGACCCACAACGGGAATTCGCTGCCTTCCGTCTCTTGCGAATTGTCCATGCTTCACCCCACAAGAAATTTGCGCGCACTTTGAACTCGTTTGAAATCGTCGGCGTTGCCGCCGCGATCGGGATGCGTTTTGAGCTCCGCCGAGCGCAAGGCCGCTTCGATCGTCTCCGGGCGAACGAGCGAATCGACGCGATCGAGGCCCAATAGCCGGCGCAGAAAAGCAAGGGCCTCGTCCTTCGTATCGAAATCTGGCCGCGACGGCGACGGCAGGGCCTGCCAGCCGCGGTACTGCTCGCCGTTGCCCGACACGCCGTAGCGATCGACCTTCCGCAGCGCTTCGAGCGCCAGCGCGATCGCGCGAATGTTATCGCTCCAGCTGTCGAACCGATCGCAAGGGTAGCTGAGCGATTGCTGGTGCGATGTCGTAAACGACACGATCACACCCGGTCGGCTGCGGGCATCGGCCCGCAATAACCCGTCGCGCCGAATCTGCGAGCGATCGCAATCCATCTGGATCACAACGCTGCTGACGCCCAGATGCAGCAGCTCGCGCTCCAGCAATCGATACGAATCATCGAGCCCGGCCCGAAATGGTGACGGCTTCCGGCTGGCCGTCGGCTTGCCAGGCCACTCTTGGATCGGTTCAAACTGGACTTCGATGTTACGAAACACTGGTTAAAGCCCTTTCATTATTTGAAAACTCTGATTCCCCGATTCTGCAACTCTGCAATTGCTCGCCGACTGAGCGACGTGCATCCGCTGGCGTAGAGAGTCTTGAGGTTTGCCAGGT
>CAYNRE010000017.1:0-79988 GCA_964399535.1 uncultured Pirellulales bacterium
CTTCTTCGCGACGGTGCCGCTCGAACCGTCGACAAACTTTGGGACCTATGCGGCGAAGTCCTCAATTGCTTCACAAAAGCCGAGTGCTTGAACTACTTCAAACACTGCGGCTACCGCTACACATAAAATGGACGGAGACTAACGGTCTGTTGAATTCTGCCGTCGTGGCCTATTTCAACCTCGCCCGGTGCGGAGTCATGCTCCGCACGGCTCGCAAAATAACGACTTGCGTCGCTGTTTTGGCATCCCATCCCTGCGAGGACGCAGCCCGAGGAATATTTCAACGGGCTGCCAACCCGCGAGCGGTCTACCCACTCTCGGGCATGCGAATCCGGGCCCAAACGCTTGTCGAAATCGCGCGGCCCAGTCCTGAGTCTCCGCGCCAGGAATTGGCCTGCGCCCGAGCTACGGCAACGGCCATTGGGTTACTTGATCGGCGAGTAGTCGGTCGGTCGGAGAAACTGGCTCACCACCTTGGCGACCAGGGGTCCGTTTTGGTGCGATTCGGTGTAGGCCTTGATCCAATCGGGATCCGCCAAGAACGCCTTCCAACTGGCTTCGCGCGCTTCGCGACTAGGGTATGCCAGCAGGTAAACCAGCGTGTTGCCGGCCTCGGGGCCGTCGGTCGGTACCCAGTAGCCAACGTTCGTCATCCCATGCTTTTCGAAAAGCGCGGTCGTATGCTCGCGAAAACGGCGATGCAAGTCCTCTAACTTACCGTCGTGAGCGGTATACGTGCGCATTTCGAACACCCGCTCACTGGCCGGTTCATCGGCGCCGAGCCGTGTCGAGCCCCAGCCGGCGACCGATGCGAGCAGGGTTACACAAAGCCAATGCCGCGTGGTCAAGTTGCTCATCGCCCGTGGCGCGATCCGCCGCATGGAGAATCCCCTGATTGCGAGTTCCGGGTTAACTGCACCCGCCGCGGTGCGATCGCGCACCACGGCGACAGGGCGCTAGCTTAACAGCCGGTGGGCAGCGATCCAATCGGGCCTTCTCCCAGGGAACCCCCAGGGCAACTGGTCCCGCTGGCATGTGGCGACCACGGCAGGCAAAATGGCACCGGGCATCGGCCGGGCAGCTCAAGAGTTGGGGGCTTGGCGCACCTGGCCGGCGGCCGGTGGGTGCGCTGGGTAAACTGACTCGACGGCAGGGCCGATGGAGACTACGGCATTGGCCGCGTACTGCTGAATCGCCGTGCCTGGACCGGAGCACCGTTGCAATGCCTAAGCGAGAAAACTCCTGCGACCCCTCGAGGTCCGCGCCGAACCGAGGTTTGCGGTCGTCGCGGCGGCAATGGCTGCGCCACGCCGCGGCCTTGGGTGCTGGCGGCCTGTTCGGCGCCATCGGAAAACCGGCACGGGGCTGGCCCCAGCCAGCGGAACCCAGCGGGCCCGCGCTCGTGGCCCTCACGCTCGACCTGGAAATGTCGCGCAATTTTCCTCGCTGGGAAGACACACACTGGGACTACGAGAAAGGCAACCTCGACCAGCCGACCAAAGACTACGCCCTGGCCGCCTGTCGCCGGGTTAAATCGCGTGGCGGGGTGATCCACAACTTCGTCGTCGGCCGGGTACTGGAGCAAGACAATGTCGATTGGCTCCGGGCCATCGCAGAAGAGGGGCACCCGATCGGCAACCACACCTACGACCATGTGTACGTATTGGCCCAGAGCGCCGAAGAATCGCAATTCCGGTTTCGCCGGGCACCCTGGCTCGTGGAGGGCAAATCGCCTGCCGAGATCGTTCGCGAAAACATTCGCCTCACCAACCTGGCAATTCAACAGCGGCTGAAGTGTCCGGTCCGCGGGTTTCGAACTCCGGGTGGTTTCGCCAATGGGCTGCTCGGCCGCGACGATGTTCAACAGACGTTGCTCGAGCTAGGGTTTCGCTGGGTCAGCTCGCGATATCCGTCGCATGCCAGCGCTGGTCCGGGAGGGCCCTCGGTACACGCGCCCAGTGCCGCAGTGGTCGACTCGATCGAGGCGGCCCAAGCAGCGGCCCAGCCCTGGGTGTATCCCAGCGGGCTGGTCGAGGTTCCGATGAGCCCGCCGAGCGACATCGTCGCTTTTCGGGGCGGGCGGTGGCCGCTCGAAGATTTTCTCGACGCGCTGCGACGCATGGTTTCCTGGACCATCGAACGCGGAGCGGTGTTCGATTTTCTGGCTCACCCGTCGTGCCTGGGAGTGGTCGACCCCCAATTGCGCGCCATCGACCTGATTTGCGATCTGGTCGAAAAGGCGGGCGATCGGGCGGCATTGGTTGATCTAGATGCCTTGGCCCGGCGAGCAGTGGCGCTTCATGGCTAAGCACGCTTTTCGAAACGCTTCGGGCAGATTGCCGCTGGCGAGCCGATGGCAGGCCGCGGGCCTGGCGGCGCTTATGGCGTGGGGCGTGCTTTCCGTCGTGCCAGGCTCGGCGCGTGGTCAGGGCTATCCGCCCGAGCGCGTGGTGCCCCAGATGAAGCTGGCGCCGGGGCTGACGGCAACCCTGTTCGCTAGCGAGCCGGAGGTGCGGCAGCCCATTTTGGTGAAGTGCGACGATCGTGGACGGCTCTGGACGATTCAGTACTTGCAATACCCCAACCCGGCCGGGCTCAGCCGGGTGAAAGTCGATCGCTGGTCGCGCACCCTATACGACCGAGTGCCCGAGCCACCTCCCCGCGGACCCAAAGGGGCCGACCGCATCACCATCCTCGAAGACTCCGATGGCGATGGCCATGCCGACCGATCCATCGACTTTCTTTCTGACTTGAACCTTTGCACGGGGCTCGAGTTCGGACACGGAGGAGTTTACGTACTCCAGGTGCCGTACCTGTTGTTCTATGCCGATCGCGATCGCGACGACCGCCCCGATGGCGATCCCGAGGTGCTGCTGGAAGGTTTCGGCATGGAGGATGCCCAGTCGTTGGCCAACCATCTCACCTGGGGCCCCGATGGCTGGCTCTATGGAGTCAACGGCAGCACCACGACCTGTCGCATTCGCGGGTTCGAGTTCCAACAGGGAGTTTGGCGCTATCACCCGCTTTCAAAACGGTTCGAACTTTGGTGCGAGGGAGGTTCGAACACCTACGGGCTCACCTTCGACGAGCGCGGAAGGCTGTTTTACTCGACCAATGCCGGGCCCCTGGTTCATGGCGTCGACGGCGGCTACTTCTACAAGAGTTTTGGCAAGCACGGGCCACTGCACAACCCTTACGCTTACCACTACTTCCCTCCGCTCGATTGCGATCAGGTGCCCGGAGGTCCGCCCACCGGCGGAACCATCTACCACGACGCGGGGCTGCCCGATTGGCTGCGCGGCAAGTTCGTGGCGGGCAATTTTCTAGGCCACACCGTGAGCTGGTGGACCATCGAGCCGGCCGGTTCCACCGTGCGGGCCCGCTACGGCGGGGCGCTGCTCGATGCGCAAGACACCTGGTTTGGGCCAACCGACCTTTGCACGGGGCCGCAGGGCGAGATCTACGTCTCCGATTTTCACGATCGACGCACGGCTCACCCCGACCCGGACGCCAACTGGGACCGTTCCAACGGACGCATCGTGCGAATTGCCGGGACCTCGGGCTGGCAGCCCCCAGCTGATTTCGACTTGGCGCAACTCGCGTCTGCCGAGTTGGTCGAGTTGCTCGAAAGCCGTTCTTTGTGGTGGAGGTACCGCATTCGGGCAGAGCTCGCCGCGCGTCGCGACGCCAGCGTCGTCTCTCCGCTACGGCAGCGGGCGCTCAACCATCCAGACACGAGTACCGCGCTCGAAGCCCTGTGGGCCTGGCACGTTTCCGCCGGGCTCGACGATTCCAACCTGCTGGCGCTGCTGGAACACGACGACCCGTGGCGCAGGGCCTGGGGCGTGCGGCTAGCGGTCGACGGGCCCGCGCCCTCGTTAGCCATACAAGCGCGTTTGATCGAAATGGGCCAGAATCGGGAAACAGACCCCAACGTGCTTTGCGAACTGGCCTGCGCCGCCCGAAGGCTGCCTGCCAATTCCGCAGTCTCGCTGGCGGTGCAGCTTGCAAGGCGACCCATACTGGGCGATTCGCGGTTGTCGTGGCTCGCCTGGTGGGCTCTCGAGCACCATGCGATTTCGGCCCGTGAAAACGTCGTCGAGACGCTAGCCAGCCCTTCAGCAACCGAATTCGCGGAAACGGTCGATTCGATCGGTTGGCGGCGTTTGCGGCTCAACTTGATCCGGCGCTACGCGGCCGAGGGAGCGGCCTTGGGTTACAACGCCTGTGCGACCCTCATGGACCGCTACGAGGGCTGGCAGGAAATCGAGGCACTTCAGGCACTGCGCGACGGGCTTGCCGAGCGGGCACGGCCGCTGGCCGCCGTTGAACAGGGGGGGCTGTTCGCCGATCAGGCCGTGGCCGAGTCGGCTGCTGGCGAGCAGCGCGCGATCGGCTACGAAACGGTCCGCGGACAGCTGGGGGCCCGCATTGCGCAGTTTCAGCAATCCGAACCCGCGTCGTTGCTGGCGCTGGAACTGGCGCTTTTGGCCGAGTTACCAGGCAGCTTTGACCTGCTTACCCAGCAAATCACGTTGTCCGCCGCGCCAGGAGAGCTTCCTGCCCGTCACGCGCATCTGCTCGAGTTGGCGGCCAGATTCTGGGAGCCGAGCCGGCGATCCGGTGCTGGCCATGCGGCGCTGCGCCAGGCGGTTTTGCAATGCTTCCGCCGTAGTGACACCGAACACGGCCAGCAAGCGGCGCTGGACGCCTTGGCTCATTGCGATCGCCCGGAGACGGCCGATGCGTTGCTGGCCGGCTTAAACCAGTGGAGCGAGCCGGTTCGCCGCCGAGCGATCGAAATCTTGTTAAGCCGTCCGGCCGCGGCCCGGAAGTTGCTCGATGGGATCGACCGGGGCCAGTTCCCGGCCGACTGGCTCGCGATCGACCTGGTGCGGCGGATCAGTCTGCTGGGAAACGCTGAGCTCGACGACATCGTTCGCCGCTACTGGGGAAACGTGGGACCAGGTACGCCCGAGGAGAAGCTGGCGGTGATGCGGCGGCTGCAAAACGACCTGCGCGCGGGTACGGGCGACCTGGATCGTGGGCGTGAGCAGTTTCTCAAGCACTGTGCAGCCTGTCACCGGTTGTTGGGCATCGGGCAAACGATCGGCCCCGACCTGACCACGGCCAACCGCCACGACCGGGCCGCGCTGCTGGCCAACCTGGTCGATCCGAGCGCGGTGGTTCGCCGCGAATACCTGAGCTACGTGGCGGAGACCACCTCGGGCCAGGTCGTTACCGGGCTCCTGGCCGAAGAGGATGCCGCTCGTTGGGTACTCGTCGATGCGAAAGGGGAACGCCGCGTGCTGGCGCGCGACGAAGTTGCCGAGCTCCAGCCCGCCACGGCTTCGCTGATGCCCGAGCGAATCTGGGAGGCGATGACGCCCGAGGAGCTGCGCGACTTGTTCGCGTTTCTGCAGCAGTAGCCGCGGGGCGGGTTGGGGCCCACTCCGCACCGCGGGCCGACGCCCCCAGGGTGTTTGCGGCCGGGCAGGCCGTTAAGGCACCTCTTGAGCGAGCAACCAGTCCTCGAGCACGATGTGCTCCACGAACGGGGCCCGCAACAAACTGGTGCGCTGCGAAACCCATTTTTGCAGCCAGGGCCGCCGGGCCATGCCCGCCATGGCCCGAATGCCCACGCTGTTCCAGCGCTTGCCATTTAGCTGGTTGCGAACGTTGTCGGCGAGCCGCTTGAAGGTGGCGGGAAGCAAATTCGGATCGGGCCCCACGTGAATCACGGTCTCCACGCCCGAGGCCATCGTCGCGCAAACCACATCCCAGAGGCGCTGGGGATGATCGATCCAGCGATTGAGGATTTCGCGGGCGTTGAAATCGTTGTAGTCGATCTTGCCAGTCACGCACGACAGAATCGGCGGAGAAGGGCGAATGAAGCCGCCCGGCATGGTGTGCATGATGGTGGCCGCGCGGTTGGGAATGTTCTTGGACCACAGCAGCGGCGTGTGCAAGGGGGGCCAACGGTCTTTGTTCTTGCGAAGGTGGACCTGACGCGGAAATAGCTCGTCGAACCGCCGGTGGAATCGATCGACCGTGTCTTCTTGCCCCAACAGCAGTACCGAGTTGGGCGACAGATACGAGGAAACACCGATCACCCCGCGCCCGACATTGTTCACCTCCAGGCAAACGCGCTGCACGGCTTCGAGATCGAGCTGCTGGGCTCGGGTGAAGAGTACGCCCATCGTGGTGTCGCGGGCCAACTCGACACATTCGTCGGCCATTTGCAGGGTGGGCGCCAACACATGCTCCACGCGAAAAACGTCGGTCGCGATCAGGGCGGCTACCTCGCCCAAGCTGTAACCGAAGGCCAATTGCGATTTGCGCCAGTTGATATCGAAGAATTGCTCCAGCAGTCGAAGCTGGGCCATCTCCATGGCCACGATCAGGGCCACGGATTCGCCGAAATCGTGGAGCTCGGTCTCGCGGCCCTGGCGGACCCGCTCGACCAGGTTCACATGGCGCCCCATCGAGCTCGAGGCCAGCTCGGAAAGCTGCCTGAGGTGTTCGGCAACCACCGGCCCGTAGGCATGGTGCCCCAGCAGCTCTTGGCTGCGCCCCAGGTTGGTTTGGTTGTAGCCGCGAAAAGCGAAGGCGCTGGTCGACACGCGCTCGCGAAGGTGGTTGTTGTCCATGGCTGTCCGGCTTCGAGGTACCTGGCGCAATCGTGCGCACGCGGCGCGACCCAGGCAGCGGGTTCTTACCCCGGGGCGACTCGGTCGAGGCGCTTACGAGCGCTAACCTTCAAAGATAGCAGAAGACTTGCGCCTGACACGGGGGCAGCCGCCGGGCCAGGGTACCCCGCCGCGGGTTGTGGCCAGACCGGGGGGCCGCTATAAACCTAAGGGCTTTTTCAACGCCCTGGCAACTTTCGCCGACCGTGGCGCCCCAAGCCGATGGCGTGCCCCGACGCCCTACCCCTTAACCGCCAGACAATCGTTATCACCGGCGCCACCGCTGGAATCGGCCGGGCCATGGCCTTGTATCTGGCGTCGTTGGGGGCCCGGCTCCTGGTTCACGGCCGCTCGGTCGAGCGAGGCCGAACGCTCGTCGAGGCCCTGCGGCAGCGAACCCAGGGCCAGGCCGAACTGCTGACCGCCGAACTGGCCGACCCCGCCGAGCAAGATCGCCTGGTAGATCAAGCTTGGCAGCGGGCAGGCCGGGTCGATAGCTGGGTCAACAACGCCGGGGCCGACGTGCTGACCGGCCGGGGGGCGCAAGCCAGCTTCGAACAAAAGCTCGAGGCCCTATGGCGCGTCGATGTTACGGCCACCCTGCGGATATCGCGGGCCATCGGGGCGCGGATGCGCTCGGCGGGCGGCGGGACTATCGTAAACGTTGGCTGGGACCAGGCTGCCTGGGGCATGGCCGGCGATTCCGGTGAGTTGTTCGCCGCCACCAAGGGGGCGATCATGGCGTTTACCAAGAGCCTGGCGCTCTCCCTGGCGCCCGAGGTGCGGGTGAATTGCCTGGCCCCCGGCTGGATTCGCACCGCGTGGGGCCAGTCGGCCCATCGCCAGTGGCAAGAGCGGGCCCAACGCGAATCGCTGGCCGGCCGCTGGGGCCAGCCCGACGACGTGGCCCGCGCCACCGCGTTTCTGCTCTCGCCCGAGGCCGCGCTGCTGACGGGCCAGGTTCTGAACGTCGACGGAGGGTTTCGCGCGGCGCCGCCGCCGCGAGCTTAGCCTGCCCGGGCGGCCGCACGCTGCCTTCTTCGCCCCGGCTGAAAACGCTTGCCGAAAGTCGCTGCCCGTGACCGATCGCCCCCAACACCTGCACTTCGTCACCGGTCGGTTGGCCGAGCCATCGCTGCGCGCTCTTTTGGAAGACCTGGCACCCGCGGCAGGGTTCGACTACTCGATCGACGTGCTCGGCATTACCGTGGCCGCGCTAATGACCTGTTCCTGGGTGGCTTCGCGGGTGCGTCCGCCGCAAGCCACGACCCAAGTGCTTCTTCCCGGTTATTGTCAGGGGGACTTGGACGAAATCGCTGCTCGCTGCGGCTGCCCGGTGCTGCGCGGACCGAAGGATCTGCGCGAGCTGCCTGAGTTTCTTGGCCAGGCTCGTCACCCGGTCCGGCCGCTCGACGAGTTCGAGATCGAGATTCTGGCCGAGCTGAACCACGCTCCGCGGCTGCCGCTGGCCGAGCTTGTCCGGCAGGCCGAACAACTCGCCGCCCAGGGGGCCGACGTCATCGATCTGGGCTGCGATCCGGGCGGCCTTTGGCACAACGTGGGCGACGCCGTGCGGGCCCTGGTCGAGCGAGGGCTGCGAGTGTCGATCGACAGCCTCGAGCCCCTGGAAATCGCCCCCGCCGTCCGAGCTGGCGCCCAATTGGTGCTCAGCGTGACCAGCGCCAATCGCCACGCGGCAGCCGACTGGGGGGCCGAGGTCGTGGCCATTCCCGATACGCCCGGCGACGAGCGATCGCTAGCCGAAACGGTCGAATGGCTCGCCGCCCGCGGAGTGCCCTTTCGCATCGACCCGATTCTCGAACCGATTGGTTTCGGTTTTGCCGAGAGCCTGGCTCGATACCGGGCCGCGCGGCAGCGCTGGCCCGAGGCGCCGCTGCTGATGGGCGTCGGCAATCTGACCGAGCTGACCGATGTCGACTCGGCCGGGATCAACGTCTTGCTTCTGGCGATCTGCCAGGAGTGGGCCGTTGGCAGCGTGCTGACCACCCAGGTAATTAATTGGTGTCGAACGAGCGTGCGCGAGTGCGATCTGGCCAGGCGGCTGGTCTATCGCTCGCTGAGCGAGCGCTGCCTGCCGAAGCATTTGGAACCTCGGCTGGTAGCGCTGCGCGACCCGGTGTGTACTGAAATGAGCGCTGCCCAGCGCGAGGAGCTGTCGCGCCGAATTCGCGACCCGAATTACCGAATTTTCGCCGCGGCCGACGGGTTGGCGCTGGTCTCGGCGGGGCTGCACCTGGTCGACGCCGACCCCTATGATTTGTTTGCCAAGCTGCTGGCCCAGAAACCCGCGAACCTCGACCCGGAGCACGCCTTTTACCTGGGTTTTGAACTAGCCAAGGCCCACACCGCGCGCACACTGGGCAAGCAGTATCGTCAGGATGAAGCGCTCAATTGGGGGTATCTAACGCGGGCCGAGCCGACGCTGCGCCACCGGCGGTTGGCCGCCGCCGAGCGGGCCGACGATGCCGAGGCAAGTTGAACCACCATGAGCGCGGATGGGTCGCAACCACGAACCGAGCACTTCGGCGAGGCCTTGCCGCTGGTCGAAGAGCTGGTGCCACCGCCCGATCCGGTCGTTGCGTTTCGGTCGCTGGCCGGCTCTGGGCATTGCCTTTTTTTGGATAGCGCCCTGCGCCACGCCAGCCTGGGGCGCTACTCGTTCCTGACGGCCGACCCGTTCGAGATTCTTCGCGAGCGCCCTGCCGGCCCCGAAGCGCTGCGCCGGCTGGCAGCGCTGGCCGCCCGGTTTGTCGCGCCGCGCCGCGCCGAGTTGCCGCCGTTTCAAGGTGGCTGGGCAGGCCTCTGGTCTTATGATTTGGCTCGCTCGTGGGAGCCGATCCCCGCTCCCCGTTACGACGAATTCGAGGTTCCCGACCTGGCCATCGGCTGCTACGACGTGGTGCTGGCCTGGGACCACGTTGCCCAACGGGCCTGGCTCATCTCGCAAGGGTTTCCCGAAACCGATCCGGCGCTGCGCCGCCGGCGCGCGGCGGAGCGTCTGGCCTGGTTTCACCACCGCTTGGCCAGCGCCGACACGCCCCCCGGCCCCGCCAGTTCGGTTCCCCCGCTGGCGATGGCCGACCTGGCGCCTCAATACGCGGTCTCGGTCGATCCGGCGATCACGAGTAATCTTTCCGCCGACGGCTACCGCGACCTGGTAGCGGCCGGGCTCGAGGCCATTCGAGCCGGCGAAGTATTTCAAGTGAACTTGGCGCAGCGGCTGCTGCACCCCGCCGTCGATCGGCCGGTTGAGCTGTACCTGCGGCTGCGCCGCCGTAACCCGGCCACGTTTGGCGGTTACTTCGATTTAGGGGCGTATCAGATCCTCAGCGCTTCGCCCGAGCGATTTCTGCAAGTGGTCGACGGCCGGGTGGAAACCAGGCCGATCAAGGGCACTCGCCGCCGCTCGGGCCGACCCGAGGCCGATCTCTACTCGGCCGACGAGCTCTTGGCCAGTCCCAAAGATCGAGCCGAGAACGTCATGATCGTCGACCTGTTGCGCAACGACCTGTCGCGCGTTTGCCAGGCCGACAGCGTACAGGTCCAGGAGCTTTGCCGGGTCGAGCGATACGAGTACGTGACCCACCTGGTGTCGGTGGTTACAGGCCGTTTGGCGGCCGGCCAATCGGCGATCGACCTGCTGGCCGCGGCGTTTCCCGGCGGCTCGATCACGGGGGCCCCCAAGATCAGGGCAATGCAGCTCATCGCCGAACTAGAGCCGACCGCCCGGGGGGCGTACTGCGGCGCACTGGGCTATCTGGGCTTTGATGGCACGCTCGACACGAATATTCTGATTCGTACGGTGACCGCCGGGCGCGGGTGGTGGCAAGCCCCCGTGGGGGGTGGAATCGTGGTCGATTCCGATCCCGGACAGGAATACGCCGAAACCTGGCATAAGGCCGCGGGCCTGCTCAAGGCCTTCGCCCGCTGAACCCGCGCGGCGGGGCCCGCGCTCCCGTCCGCTGGCAAGGTCGCACGGCATGATACTGCTGATCGACAATTACGATAGTTTCGTATTCAACCTCTCGCGCTACCTGGTGCGGCTGGGGCAATCGACGCAAGTCGTTCGCAACGATCGGATCACCGTCGCCGAGGTTCGCCGACTGCGTCCCCAGGCGGTGGTGATCTCGCCGGGCCCCGCGTCTCCCCAAGAAGCTGGCGTTTCACTTGAAATCGTCCGCGAGCTCGCGGACGAGGTACCCATTCTGGGAGTTTGCCTAGGGCACCAGGTGATCGCCGCCGCGCTGGGGGGCCGGGTGGTGCGCTGCGAGCAGCCGCAACACGGCCGTGGCTCGTGGATTCATCACCACGGCGGCGGGCTGTTCCGAGGCCTTGCCAACCCGTTCTTCGCGGGACGGTATCATTCGCTTAGGGTGGAGGAATCGTCGCTTCCAGGCGAGTTGCGGGTAACCGCGCGCACGGCCGAAGGGCTGTTGATGGCCATCGAACATACGCGGCGGCCGGTGGTCGGCTGGCAGTTTCACCCGGAGTCGATTCTGACCGATTGTGGTTATGAGTTGCTGGCAGCCTTTCTCGAGCGGGCCGGCTGCATCGTCGCGCAACCCCGGCCGCAAACGGCCGCCGAGCGGCGCGTCGCCGCCCAAGCGGCGCTACCCGCGGGCCCGGTAACCTTTTAAGGGAAGATTCAGGTGAGGAGCCCGCCATGATCGTCGAGGGGCTGGTCGTTACCGCCGGCGACGATGGCACCCCGCATCTGGCCCCCATGGGGCCGCGGGCCGATTGGCCCGGTCGGCGCCTGGTGCTCCGCCCGTTTCAGGGTTCGACCACGGGAGAAAACCTGCTTCGCTCGCGGCGGGGCGTGTTTCACCTGACCGACGATGTCGAACTCTTGGCCCGGGCCGCGATTCACCAATTCGACGCGATGCCCGCGGTCGTCCCGGTCGCGGACACTTTGGACTGGCGTTTGGCCGACTGCTGCGCCTGGTACGCCTTCGACGTAATCGAGGTGGATCGAACCCCGCCGCGGCTGACGCTGACTGCCCAGATTCGCGGCGAGGGGCGCGTGCGCGACTGGCGCGGGATGAATCGCGCTCAGAACGCCGTGCTGGAGGCGGCCATTCTGGCAACTCGCGTGGGGATCTTACCCGCCGGAGAAATCCGCCGACAGCTAGAGCAGGTGGCCCCCTGGGTGCCAAAAACGGCCGGCCCCACCGAGCAGCGCGCCTGGCAGTTGCTCGAGCATTGGATCGAGACGCGGCTTAGCGAGACCTCGCGCGACGAACCGCCGCTGACTTAAGCGGTTGCAGCATTTCGCCCGGGGGGCGATACTCGGCCGGCTATGTCGCCTCGCGTGGTCCGTATTGTCACCGGCAGCCGCCTGCACTTCGGCATGTTTTCGTTTGGCCAGCCGCATCACCGCAGCTTCGGCGGCGTGGGTGCGATGCTGACCGAGCCGGGCTGGGACCTCACACTGCGCGAGTCGAATCGATTCCAGGTGCATGGCCCCGAGGCCGATCGGGTTGGCCAGTGTTTCCTCCGACTGGCGGCAGCCAGGACGGGGCAGGGGGGGCCCGCCTGCCGGGTAGAGGTGGCCACGGCCGTTCCCGCGCATGCCGGCTTGGGAAGCGGCACGCAACTGGCCTTGGCCCTGGCCGTCGCGATCGAGCGCCTCTACGCCGTTGAGCCCGGGGCCACGCTCTGCCAATTGGCCCGCCGCGCCGGCCGCTGCCGGCGGTCGGCCGTGGGTACCTATGGCTTCGCGGGCGGGGGCCTGATCGTCGAAGACGGCGTTGACCCCACGGGCGATTGGTCGCCGCTCTTGGCGCGCGTATGCTTGCCCAGCGACTGGCGATTCGTGCTGGCCCGGCCCACGAAACAGCAAGGCATTTCGGGCGCCGTCGAGCAACGTGCGTTCGAGGTGCTGCCCCCGGTTCCCGTCAGCACGACCGCTCGATTGCGCCAATTGGCCGGCGACGAATTGCTGCCGGCAGCCCGGCAGGGGGACCACCCGCGATTCGCCCTTGCCCTCTGGGAATATGGCGTCGTCGCCGGCGAGTGCTTTGCCGAAGTTCAGGGGGGGCCATTTGCCTCGCCGGCGATCGCCCAATTGGTTGAAGCCTTTCGTGGCCTGGGGGCAAAGGGCGTGGGACAAACCAGTTGGGGGCCGACGGTTTTTGCTACGTTTTCCACGGCCGCGCAGGCCGAAAGCGTGGCCGCCGAACTGGACGCAACCTGGCAAGCCGATCCGCTGGCCATCACGGTTGCCCAACCGGCTCGTAGCGGGGCTCGGCTGTGGGTCGACGACGTACCAAGCCCCTTGCCCCCGCTGGGGCTGCCCACCGCCGAATCGGGCGAACCCACTCAGGTCGAAGCGCCGTGAGCGTCGAGCTGCCAAACCTGTTGCACGCGCCCTTGGTCCACGGCAAACAACCGCTGGTGGAGCGAACAGGTTAAATCCGCGTAGCCCGGCACCAGCCGAACTCGCTCGCCTATTCGCGGGCCAGGTAGCTCGGCCGGCCACTCAACCCGGCAATGCTCGGCCGAAGTCTGAGTCACCGCCAGGTGCGGATAGTCGGGAAACCAGGGCAGATGAATCTCCACGCTCTGGGTTTTTCGCCCCGCGTCCAGAATGGCTCGGCCTGGCGCCGGGCGGCTGGTCACCGTCGACCAAAGCTGTAGTGCGAATTCGAAATCGCGCACCTGGCAGGCCTGGCGGTAAAAGGCATCCATGAAGATCACTCCGCCCGACTGCAGCTCGGTAATTCCAGGAGCCGAGAGAGCGATGGCCGAAGACCCGGTCCCGCCGGCCGAGACGATCGGGCACTCCCAGCCGGCAGCCCGCAGGTCGGCCGCGGCGGCGGCCAGTTGGGCCAGTGCGGCGGCAATTTGCCCCCGTTTCTGCTGGGGATCGGCCACGGTCAGCAGGTGCCCTTCGTAGCCCATCAGGCCCACCAGCTTCAGGTGGCGCAATTCGGCGATGCGGTGGGCCAGCTCCATCACGGCGGACCCGTCGGGCACGCCGGCGCGGTTCAGACCCAAATTCAACTCGATCAGCACTTCGCCTTGAACCCCCGTGGCGCCGGCCGCCTCGTCCAGTGCCACGGCCTGAACCCCATCGTCGACGCACACGATGACGCGGGCCTGCTTGAGCAGCCGGGCCCAGCGCGCCACTTTCCGGGGGCCGACCACCTGGTTGGCGACCAGCAGATTAGTGACGCCAGCGCTGGCCAGGATTTCGGCTTCGCCCAGCTTGGCGCAGGTGGCTCCCAGGGCTCCGACGTCCACGAGCCGGCGCGCGATGTGTGACGAGCGGTGCCCCTTGAAGTGGGGACGCCAGGCTTTGCCATGCTCGCGGCAAAGCGCGGCGAACCGCTCCAGGTTGGCCTCGAAGATCGGCAACTCCACCGCCAGCACCGGCGTATCGAGCTGATCGACGGAGGCACCGGTCCAAGGCTCTGGCTCTTCAGCGTGCGTCATGGCGCGGTAGGTCTCTGGTGAGACAGATCGCCTAGCCCGCGCCGGGGCGCCGCTGGCGAAGGTTCGATTCCTAGCACGCCATTCGCCCCCCATCGATCACCAGCACGGAGCCGGTCATGAAGCTCGAGGCCTCGCTCGCCAAATACACGGCCAGCGGACCAATTTCGTCCGGCTGTCCGAGCCGGCCCATGGGTACGGTTGCTTCCAGCTCGGCCTTCAGTTGCGGGTGTTGTTCAAACCAACGTCGGTTGGCGTCCGTTTCGAACACGCCGGGGGCGATTGCGTTGACGGTAACGCCCGACCGAGCCCAATCCACGGCCACGGCCTTGGTGAACATGGTCAGAGCGGCCTTGGCGGTTTCGTAGCCGCGGCCGCGCATGCTGTTTCCCGCGACGAAGGCCGAAATCGAGGCCACGTTGATCACGCGACCCCAACGGCGCGGCAGCATGGCCCCGCCGATCTCTCGGGTGCAGACAAACGCCTGGGTCAGGTTCAGGTCGATGATCCGCTGCCAATCGCCCAGGGCGAGTTCCTCGGTGGGTACGTTGATTCGCCGCCCCCCCACGTTATTAATCAGAATGTCGATCGGGGCGAAGTCGGCCAACACCCACCGGCAAAGCTGCTCCGCCCCCAGCGGCGTCGACAGGTCGGCCTCGAGGGCGAAAACCTCGCGCCCGTATCGCCGCAGACGCGTTGCGGCCTCGGCCAGACTCTCGGCCGAACGGCCCACGATGACCAGATCGGCCCCCGCTTCGGCCAAGGCGCAGGCCATCTCCAGCCCCAGGCCCCGGCTAGCCCCCGTGACCAGAGCCCGCCGTCCATCGAGTCGCAGGCGATCGAAAACCGTCATTCCCCCGAAACTCCTTACGACCAAACGCTGGCTGAACACGGTCGAGCGGCGCGGGCGGCGCTCTGTTTGCGATGCGCTCAACCTAACTCGTCGGAGCGCCCTTGCCCAGTAAGGCCCGGCCGTGGGGTTGCGGCCGCTGAAGCGGCGCGTGAAGCGCAGTGCATTTTCTCACCCCCACTGCTTGCAGCGAGCCCGAAATGGGGCCAAGCTGGGGGGCTCGTGAGAGGAAGGTCGTCGCGATCCGAAGGCCCTCCGCTTTTCGATGGGCCTTCTGTGTTGGGGGGGAAACCAACTCGATGACCACTGAAGCCGCCTCGTCCGCCCTTGCGAACTGGCAGCCGCCGCATCCCGGTTCGCGCGAAATGCCGCGCTGGACCGCCGGCGACCTGATCGAGCCGCCGCGGGTTACTTGGAAGACTTGGGCCGCCATGATCGGCCCGGGAATCGTCGCCGGGGGCTCGGCCATTGGCGGGGGGGAATGGCTGCTCGGGCCCGAGGTTACGGCCCGCTACGGCGGCGCGGTCATGTGGCTGGCCACGCTCAGCATTCTGGGGCAGGTGCTCTACAACATCGAAATTTGCCGCTACACGCTCTACTGCGGCGAGCCGATCTTCACGGGAAAATTTCGCACCCTTCCCGGTCCCCGCTTCTGGCTGTTTACCTACCTGCTGCTCGATTTCGGGTCGATCTTTCCCTACCTGGCCGCGAACGCGGCCACGCCGTTGGCCACCATGATTCTCGGGGCCGTGCCCGACCCTGAACACGTGGCCCGCGACTGGTGGCTGATGAAGGGCCTGGCCTACGCGATCTTTATCTCTTGCCTGGTGCCGCTGTTGATTGGTGGCAAAATCTACGATTCGCTGCGGGCTTTGATGACCTTCAAGATTGCCCTGCTGCTGGTCTTTCTGCTTACGCTGGGCATCTTCTATTCGCGCCCCCAGACCTGGACAAACGTGTTCAGCGGATTCATCAAGTTCGGCAGCGTGCCCGTACGCGCCCAAAGCGATATCAACGGAGACGGCAGGATCGATGCCGCCGACCAGCAGGGCGAGGTCGACAATCTGTTTCTGGCCCTCTGGCAGGGGCGCCCGCTGCCCACGCTCGACTTGTCGATGATTGCCACCCTGGCCGCCTTCGCGGCCATCGCCGGAAACGGCGGGCTCTCCAACGCCCCGATCAGCAATTACACCCGCGACCAGGGCTGGGGCATGGGCTGGCACGTGGGGGCGATCCCGAGTGTTTTCGGCGGCCACAAGCTGCAGCTTTCCCACGTGGGTACGGTATTCCCACCGATCGAGCTATACCGCCAGCGTTGGCGCGGCTGGGTTCGCCACCTGGTGCGCGATCAGGTTTGCATCTGGATGCCGGCCTGCTTTATCGGCCTGGCGCTGCCGAGCATGCTGTCGGTCGAATTCCTGCCCTTGGGCACCACGGCCGACAAATGGACGGCCGCGGCCCTGACCGCGGGGGGCGTGCGCGACCGCGTGACCGCCATCAACGGCGCGGCCATCGGGCAGCTCTTCTGGTACCTGACACTGTTCTGCGGCTTCATCACCCTTGGCACGACCATGGTCACCACGGCCGATGGCGTCGTCCGCCGCTGGGTCGATGTGCTTTGGACCGCCAGCGGCCGCCTGCGGGAACTGGAGCCCGCCGCGATCCGCCGGGTTTATTTCTTCGTGCTGCTGGGCTGGGCCGCCTTCGGCCTGGTGGCCCTGGCAATGAACCCCAAGAGCCTGGTGGAAACCGCCACGCAGTTCTGGAATATGGCCCTGGGGTTTAGCTGCTGGCACACGGTGTACATCAACTCCACGTTGCTTCCCCCCGAATTGCGGCCGACCCTGATTGCCCGGGTGGCGCTGGTCTTGGCCGGCGCATTCTTCACAACCCTGACATGCATCACCTTGTTGCATAAACTAGGGTATATCGGAACCTAATCGAGTCGCTGTCGCCGGCCGAAACCTGGCTGGCCGCCCCGTAAGCGCGGCGGCCCTTCGCAGGGCCGGTTGGAAGCATCGCCACAACGCGATCCGCAGCGAGACGCCGCGCCGAGAGAACATGCTGGTCAAGGTTTACCGCTACCGAGTCCGTCCGGAAGCCCTCTCAGCCTATCTGCGAGTGCAAGAGCGCGCCGCCGCGCTCTGCGCTTCGCTGGGACTCGAGCCGACCACCTATCTCCGCTCGAGCGATGACCCCTACGTTTGGATCGAAGTGCACCGGTTCAGCGATTCCCAGGCGGCCGATCGGCAACTGGCCGACCTTTCCCGGCATGCCGACATTGCACACTGCTGGCGCGAGTTCCAGGCCACGCTCGATCCACGCTACCCGACCACGGTCGAGGCCTTCACCGAACAAAGCTTTGTCCAGGCCGACCAGGCCCGCTCGGCGCCCGAAGCGAAGCAGGGCTCGCGTAGCGTCGCTGCGGCGGCCTCGGCCGGCGCCCCCCCTGCGGAAAAAGGTGCCCCGGTCCCGCCGAACGAGACGCCGACGGTGCTGATCACTCCGGCGCCGGCGAGCCCCGTGCTGGTGACCCCGCCGCCGGGTGCCAGGGAGCCAAGTGCCACGCCCGAACCGGAGGCGTTTTCCGAAGATCCCAAAGCTGGTTTCGTCGCCGGCTCGACCGACGACGCGCTCCTCGCGGAAGATGATTTCGACGCGAGCACCGCCCGCGGCGATGCCGTATCGCTGGAACCGCCGAGCGAGCTTGCTGCCGACGACAGCGATGAATCTCGGGCGCCTTCGGGCGATTGGCTCGACGAGCCGCCCGGCCCCGACGAGGCGGGTTCAAGTCTGTCAGACGCCCCCGCGGTCGGCGAGCCTCGAACCGCGGCAGAGGCATTTACCGACGTTGGCGACCTGCCCGATAGCATCGCCGCCGCCCCCGAAACGCTCGCGGCGGCGGATCCGCCGTTACCGCTCGATGGGCGCGACTTTGCAGAAGTGTCGCCGGCGGCCCAGGGCCCGCAGGCCGAACTGCCGAGCGATCTGCCCGAGACCGTGCCCGCGCCACTTCGGTGCGCGGCAGGCCTCGAGCTAGGCGCAAACCCGGCGACGACAGCTTCGAGCGACCCGCAGCCGCCGGACGCTACGACCCAACCGGAACCTGCCGGCGCTAACGCCGAAACGAACCAGCCACCAGCAGACACGGTCACTCCGAATGGCTACGCCGACGACGGCCGCGCCCCCGAGCGGCCCAGCGCGCCGCGGTGGGAATTCGTGGAAACGCCGCTGGCCCTGCCCGGACCGCGCCCCGTGGTGCGCGACGCCCCGGTGCGGCAGCCGCCTCCCTACGAGACCTACCCGCTGGAGTTGCCCCCAGGCATGGAGCTACTGACCGCCGAGGAATACGAGCTCAGACAAAAAAGGGCGGAATCTCAGCGAGACGCCGACCGCTGATCATCTCCTCCAGGTACAGCGCTACGCGGTCCACGATCCGCTCGAGTAGGGCCTCGCCCGCCGCCGCGGTGGCGAGCGCGGGGGCCGGATCGGCTTGATCGGCCACGGCCTCGGCCCGCACATTCCGCGGAAACGCCGCCAGGGCTACCGCGGTTTCGAATTCCTGGGCATGCCCCGGAATATCGCGGCTAACAAGGCACGCCGCATCGTCAGGCGTCAGCACTTCCCAGTAGGGCAAAAAGTGCAGATTCGCCCCCGTAAGCTGCAGAAATTGCCCCCAGGCCGCCCGGCAGGCCGCCACGTTGCCGCCATGGCCGTTGAGCACCAAGATGTTCTGGAAACCAGCCCGGACCAGGCTGTCGATCAGGTCATAGAGCACCGCCAGAAACGTGCCGGGCTTGAGGGTCAGCGTGCCCGGGTGGCGCATGTGATGCTCGCTGATGCCCACCATGATCGCTTCGGCCACCAGCACCCGGGGCTGAAGTCGCTCGGCCACCCGCCGGGCAACCAGGGAAGCGCTGCGCCAGTCGTGTTCCATGGCCAGGTGCTCGAGATGCTGTTCGATCGCCGCCACGGGCAGAATGCAGGCTTTCCATTGGCCCTGGGCCATTCCCTCGCGAAATTCGCGCCGCGAGAGATCGCCCAATACCCAGGCACTGGCTTCCGACACGGCGGCATCTCCTTGTAAAAAAACAGCGCGGCTGGGCAGGAACCCCGTTCGCCGCCTGCCGTGTGGGTGAACCGGGCACGGCGCGGCCCTCTAAACCGGCTCCCCCTCGGCACGCATGGCGAGCACCGTGAAGCGCAGTGCGTCGGCGGTTTGCTCCAAGTCGTCGGGTGTATGCACGGCCGACGTGGGGCCCCCGGGCCAACTGAAGATCTCGACCCCTCGATTGAGCATACCCAGGCGAAGTTTCATGAGTGTGGGCTTGGGCACCTGTCGTTTCAGTACCTGCCAGTCGACTTGCCCGGCCTCGATGTCGGCGGCCCGGATTGGCAGCCGCTCGGGATTGGTAAACAGGTGGAATCCCGAATAGCTTCCGTAGCAGCACCAGGGCGAATTCAGGTCGCAGAGCACCCGGTCGAGTGCCTCGCGCAGCTCGGCCGCGAACTGGCTGGCCCGCACACATACGTCGCTTTGCGCCACGATATCGAGCGTGGCTACTCCGGCCGCGGCCGAAAGCGGGTTGGCGTTGAACGTGCCGTGATGGCTAATTTTCTCCCGAGCCGGCTCGCTGGCGGCGGCGGCCGGCGGCACCAGGGGCGGAAATTCGAGCCCGGCCAGCACCTCGACCCGGCCACACACGGCTCCGCCCGGCAGCCCGCCGGCAAGAATCTTGGCCAGCGTGGTCAGATCGGGGCGAATGCCCAGAACCTGCTGAGCCCCGCCCGGCGAACAACGAAACCCGGTGATTACTTCATCGGCGATGAAGAGCACGCCCCGCTCGGCGGTCCACTGCCGAACCTGTTGGACGTAGCTGGCCGCGAGCGGCACCTGGCCCCAACTGGCGCCCGTCGGTTCGAGTATGACCGCCGCGATCTGGCGATCGGTTTCGAGCAACGCCCGCATCGCGTCGCAGTCGCCCGGAGGAGCCACCACGATTTGTCGGGCCAATTCGCTGAGCACTCCCGGCGGCGCACTGCCGTCGAAGCGGTTGGCGACCGCAAAGGCCAAATGGTCGTGCCAACCGTGAAAATGGCCCGCCAGCCGTACGATCTTCGGTTTCCCCGTGAAGCTGCGGGCCAATCGAAGCGCCAGCAGCGTGGCCTCGGTACCAGAGCTGGTAAACCGGACCCGCTCGGCCGAGGGAATCAGCTGCTGGACCCGCCGGGCCCACTCGACCTCGAGCGGGTGGCAAGCGCCGAAATGCGTTCCCCGTTCGAGCTGAGCCGCCACCGCGGCGACGACCGCCGGATGGTTATGGCCCAAGAGCAGGGCACCATGCCCGCCCGAGTAGTCGACGTACTCGTTGCCGTCGACATCCCACTTACGGCTGCCGGCTGCCCGCTCGACATAAATCGGGTAGGGGGCCAGGTAACGGCTGTCGTGAGCCACGCCGCTGGGAAGCCGCCGGGCGGCCTCGGCGGCCCAGCGCGCCGAACCGGGGGTCCGCCGCTGATACTCAGCCACAATGGCAGAATCGGCCCAGTTCATGCCTTGCCACCCCGCCCCCGGTGCTCGATCTCAGAACGACCGAGCATGGTAGCGCTCTCGGCCCTGGCTGGCAACCGGCGGCGGCTATCGCCCGAACCAACGGCGAGGCCAGGAGTGATCCTGCTGGGCGCGGCGCAGCGGTCGCGCGCCGTCGGGCGAAGGGCCGTGCGGGCCCTGAGGATCCGATGGCTCGCCCAACGGTGACCCGGCCCCCGAATCCGCTGGCGAGGCCGACGAGGTCTCGCCGCCCCCCTCCCCCCGAGCCGCCAACCCGGCCGAACTGTTAGCGGCAGGCGCCACCGGCGGCCCATAGGTCGTCGCGCGATCTGGGTTGACGAAAGTGAACTCGTCGCGGGTATCGATCTGGGGCTCCGACGACGAACCGGCTTCTTCGCCGCCGATGGCCAAGGGGAGCTTCTCACCGGCCAGGCTGGTGCCCTCGTGAATATCGCCCCGTTGAAACGGACCCGCGCCCAGGAACCAGGCATCGCCTGCGTAGCTGACCATGGGGGCCGAACCCGACTGCCAAACCGGTCGCCCGGTCTTGCGCTCATACGCAAACACCGCCAGCTTGGCCACGGCCCGCTGCTTGGTCTTCTTGGCCAGCGTAACCTCGGGCAATTTGGCGGGCAGTGCCGGAACGCCCGGAATGGGGGCCACCATGGGAATCGAGGGAGACCCCAGCGAAAACTCGTTGCGGTCGGTGCCGACCGCCCCCGCCCGGGCCTCGACCACATACTGGGCTTCGTCCTGGGACGACTTCAGCAGGCAGCCGCTGGCCAGCAGATGCTGTCGAATCGAACTGACTACGTAAGCCTCGTCGACTGTGCCCTGGAGGTACTTGGGCTCGAAGTACACCTCTTTGCCCGCAAGCGCGCCGAAATCGAGCCGGTTCACCGCCTGGTCGATCGCATCGCTCAAGAGGAGCTGCTCGGTGGCAGTTCGCGGGGTGTCGCTCCAGCGGGTTGTTCCACAGCCAAGCCCGAAGCTGGCCAGCCACGCCGCGAGCAGCCCAAGTGCTTGCGCCTGGCGACAGCGCACCCCGCTCCGACCATGGGGTCGGATGACAGGATTCGATGTTACCGGGCGGTTTGCCATCAGGACGGTAGCACGAGGGCCAATCGAGCCGCGCGGCTGGACTCCTTACCAGTCCCATACGCCAGCTCTTGAGCGGAGCTGTGCCTGCCGTTCGTCACCGACTTCAACGGTTAGCGGCCGGCCGTCGGGGCGGGATTATAGTGCGACTGCTGCCTGGCCCCAACGTAGATTCCGTGGCCAACTCGGCCCGGAGTGGGAAGACTGGGGGCTTTAGCGAAAAGCTGTAGCCCCTGCGGCACCCGGCTTGGGTTTCTACGCCCCCCCCTGGGGGCGCGTCAGGCGATATCCAACCGTATTAGGGTCGATCGCGCGACCAAGCTCCCACTAGCTAGGGATTTGCGATTCGAGCCGCCCACCAGTCGTGGGCCATCTCGTAGTTGTCGGTCGAAATCATGTGGACGCCCGCTTCCACGCACTTGTCCCAGGGCGACGTGTCGAGCTTGCCCTGGCGCTGAACTGGGTTGTAGCTGTAAATTCGCAGCCGATAGCCGCGCAGGTTGCAGGCCGAAACCACCGACTTGAGTCTTCCCTCGGACACGTGCTGGTCCCCCTTGGCGGTCGCGGTTTCTTGGAAGCAAATGCGGGGCAGGGTGACGAACCGCACAAAACCGGCCGGTTCGCGGGGAACGTACTCCTCGGCTATTTCGCGCCAGCCGCCGTGGCCCACGTCGCCAAAGGCCAAAAGCCGCCCTTGGTCGGGAACCAGGTCGTAGTAGTGTTGATGGGCCTCGCCCGAACCGGTCAGGCAAACGGTGATCTTGCCTTCCTCGAATTGGCCCGCCTGCTTCGCCTGGCTCGATAGCAACTCGGCGTGTCGCTCGAGAACCTGGCGCACGCCTTGGGCTGCTTCGCGGCTGCCGACTTTGAAGTCGAGGATCAGCGTAAAGCCGTCCAGGCCGCTTGCGGTCCAGCGCTGCCAGAGCGGTTCGAGAAACGCATCGAGCTCCGGCTCGTTGCCGCTCGGCTTGCTGTCGTGGGTTACCACGACCTGCTGCTTCGCTTCGTCGTAGCTGATGTCAATTTCGATGTGCTTGATGCCCGCCGCCAGCGCTCGGGTCAGGCGATCGTTGCCGTACAACCGCCAGGCATAGGCGTTGTGGGCGGCAAACGGACTAGCGAGCCGCTCTGGCCAATCGGCTGTCGCGGCAGACTCTTGAGCCAGGGCGCCGGCAGCCTGGGCCAGAGCAATGGCGCAGCAGATGGCCAGCAGGCTGGCTCCCGGCGGCACAAGGCGGTGATTCATGGTCGTGTGTTCCCTCCCCCACCAACGGGCCCGGTCGCTGCAGCGGAACAACCGGACCCGCGAAAACGGCGCGACGCGCCCCGGCGGTAGTTTAGCCGGTTGTAGCCGGCTCCGCGCCGGGCGAGCAGGGCGATTGAATCGAAATACTCGGTTTGGCCATCGCCGTTGCCGGGGGGGCCTCGTATCACTGAAGGACCGCGGCTGGAGAACCCGTCTCGAGCGCGGCCTGGAACGAGCGCCCGATGGTTTCGACCAGTAGCCGGGCCGACAACCGTTCGCCTTATAAAAGGTTTGAATAAAAACGAATTGCCGGGCGAAACCTAAGTAGTTACAACTCGGGTACTACAGCCAACCCCCGGTTCGCAGGGGGGCGAGCTGCGCCAGTCGGACCATTGAGCGAATCGACTAGGCGGCCTGGCTGGTCTGGGTAAATCTCAAGACGAGTTACAAGGAATCCGCGATGAAGTTGCCAGCGCAACCGGTTTGGAGCGTGGCCCTTGCGCTTTTGGTACTAGGCCCCCAAATTGAGCTAGGCGAATCCCGCTTGGTGGCCGCCGAGGCACGGGTTGGGCAGCACATCGAATCGTTTTCCTCGCCCGACGTGCACGGCCAGATGCTGTCGCTCGCCGATTTTTCCGACCAGAAGCTCATTGTCGTGGCGTTTCTTGGAAACGAGTGCCCCGTGGTCAAGCTGTATGCGCCGCGCCTCCAGCAACTGGCCGACCAATTTGCCGACCAGGGAGTGGCGGTCGTCGGCGTCAACTCGAACAGCCAAGACACGATTACCGAGACCGTCCAGTTCGCCCGGGCCCATGGGGTGAAATTCACGCTGCTTAAAGATCGCGACCAACAACTGGCCGATCTGTTCGGCGCCGAGCGCACTCCCGAGGTCTTCGTGCTGGATCAGGACCGGGTGATTCGCTATCGCGGGCGGATCGACGACCAGTATGCTCCCGGCGTCCAGCGGCGCGAGGTGCGCGAAGCCAGCCTGCGCCAGGCGATCGAGCAGTTGCTGGCCGGCCAGCCCGTCAGCCAGCCGGTTACCCAAGCCCCGGGCTGCTACATCGGCCGCAGCCACCGGCCGGCCCCCTCGGGCGAGATCACGTTTAGCTCGCACGTGGCCAAAATCATTCAGACGCGCTGCTTGGAATGCCACCGTCAGGGCGAGTTGGCCCCCTTTTCGCTCGAGCAGTACGACGACGTGGTGGCCTGGTCCGATACGATTCGCGAGGTGGTTAGCGAGAACCGCATGCCCCCCTGGTTCGCCGACCCGCGCTGGGGCAAGTTCACCAACGATTGCAGCCTGAGCGCCGAGGAGCGCGAGCAACTGTTTTCCTGGATCGACCATGGCTGCCCGGCGGGCGATTTGGCCCAGGTGCCCGCGGCGCCCGAATTTGCCGAGGGGTGGCGGGGGGGCGAGCCCGACCAGGTGCTGTATATGGCCGAGCAGCCGTTTTCGGTGCCCGCCGAAGGCGTGGTCGACTACCAGCACTTCGTGGCCGATCCTGGCTTCACGGAAGATAAATGGGTGCAGGTGTGCGAAGCCCGGCCCGGCAATCCCTCGGTGGTGCACCACATCGTGGTGTTTATCCAACCGCCAGGCAAAGACGCCGGATTCCTTGGACCGCAGCTCTTCGGCGACAAGCTGGCCGCGGTTTATGCTCCCGGCACTCCCCCCTGGTCCAGCCCGCCGGGAACGGCGGTGCGAGTGCCGGCCGGGTCGAAATTCGTATTCCAGATGCACTACACCCCCAATGGCTCGCCGCAACAAGACCGCAGCTATTGTGGGCTGAAGTTTGCCGATCCGGCCACGGTGAAAACCAAGGCCGAGAGCCGCATCGCCATGAATATCGGCATTGCCATTCCCCCAGGCGAAAGCGACTACGTGGCCACCTGCAAGTACAAGTTCCGCAAAGACACGATGTTGTTGAACTTGTTCCCGCACATGCACGTGCGCGGCAAGGCCTTCCGCATGGAGGCCGAGTACCCCGATGGCACTCGAGAGATTCTGCTCGATCTGCCCCGGTACGATTTTGCCTGGCAGTTGCGCTACGACCTGGTCGAGCCCAAGCTGATGCCCAAGGGCTCACGGCTGATTTGCACCGGGCACTTCGACAACTCGGAAGACAACCCCAACAATCCCGATCCCACGGTCGAGGTGCGCTTCGGCGAACAGACCTGGGAAGAGATGATGGTGGGATTCTTCACCACCTGTTCGCCGGTTGAGGCCGAGCCGCAGTCGGCCTCGGCCGACGCCGAGCCCACGGGGCAAAGCGGCGGGCGGTAGACCCGCTGGACCGATCTGAGAGCCCCCGCTGCGCGCCGGCGCAGCGGTCGAAGCGCGCCGGGCGCCGCCGCGCGGATTAGCCGAAAATCGCGTCGACCACGCGGCCGGAAACATCGGTCAGGCGGAAAGGCCGGCCGGCGTATTGATAAACCAGCCGCTCGTGGTCGAGCCCCAACAGGCTGAGCAACGTGGCATGCAGATCGTGCATGTGCACCTTGTGCTCCACGGCCTGATGCCCGAATTCGTCGGTCGCGCCGTAGGCGAAGCCGGGCTTCACGCCTCCGCCGGCCAGCCACATGGTGAAGCCCAGCGGGTTGTGGTCGCGGCCGGTTCCGTTGTTCTGCGCATAGGGGGTTCGCCCGAATTCGCCACCCCACCAGACCAGCGTGTCTTGCAGCAGCCCGCGCTGCTTCAAATCGGCCAAGAGCGCTGCGATCGGCCGATCGCAAGCCCGGGCATGATCGGCATGTTTGGGCAGGTTGGAATGCTGATCCCAGGCCGGATTAGCCGTGTTGTCTCCGTAGGTTACTTGCACGTAGCGCACCCCCGACTCGACCAGCCGGCGAGCCAACAGGCACTGCCGGCCAAAGTTGGCGGTGGGTTCGGTGTCGGCCCCGTAGGCGGCCAGGGTCTGGGCCGTTTCACCGCTGAGGTCGAACACGTGCGGTGCGTGCATTTGCATCCGCCAGGCTAGCTCGTAGCTTTCGATCACCGCTTCGAACTCGGCGCGCGATTCGGCGCCGGCCTCGGCCCGACCGATCTGGGCTCGATTCAGCGCTTGAATCAGGTCGAGCTGGCGCCGCTGAGAGGCGGGGCTAAGCTTGGCGCTTCCCAGATTGCGAATACCCTGCGGCGGTTGGCCAGCCTGGCCCACGGCGGTTCCCTGGTACTTGGCCGGCAAGAAAGCCGGCCCGTAGTTGCGTGGACCGCCGTTGCCGGCCGACGGCCCCAGCGAGACGAAGCCAGGCAGGTTTTCGTTCTCGGTTCCCAATCCGTAGAGCAGCCACGAACCGAGCGAGGGGCGAATAAAGTTCGTAGCGCCGCAGTGCAAGAAAAGCGTCGCCGGACCGTGGGCCACCCCCTCGGTCGAGAGCGAGTGAAGGAAACACAAGTCGTCGCTGTGCTGGGCCGTGAGCGGAAACAGCTCCGAGGCCCAACGCCCGCATTGGCCGTACTGCTGAAACGGCCAGTGCGGCCGCATAATGCGCTGCTGTCCGCTCCCCTGGCCGGTATTGGCCTTGCGCCGGGCATCGTCGAAGTCGGCCATCTGGCCGTCGTGCTTCAGTAGCCGGGGCTTGTAGTCGAAGGTGTCGACGTGGCTGGGACCTCCCTGCATGAACAGGAAAATCATCCGCTTCGCCCGGGGCGGATAATGCGGCCCCAGCGGCGCGCTCGACGGCTGGATCGGGTCGGACGCAGCGCCCCCCGCGGGGCGTATCGCTTCGGCCCGGCACCGCTCGGCCAACAAACCTGCCAGGGCCAATTGGCCGAAACCACAGGCCGTACTGGCCAAGAGTTGGCGGCGAGTCGGCAGCCACGGGTTTTCAAGATTCATGGCGAATCTCTCATGCAGGTTCAATTCAAGTAGCGAAAATCGAGCGACGCAAAGACCGCCTGCACCAGCCGGGACCATGTCTCGGCTTCATCGCCCGACTCTTCCAAATAGGCGAATGTCGCCGCCAACTCGGCCTCGGTGGGGGCCCGGCCCAGCAGCATCCGAAACAGCCGTTCGGTGCGGGCAGCGCGGTCTAGAGCGGGTTCGGCCAGCAGCCGCTGGGCCGTGGCGCGGGCCTGTTGGGCCACGAATTCGTCGTTCATCAGGTACAGGGCCTGCGGGGCCACCGTGCTTGCGTTGCGCACCCCGGTAACCGTGCTGGGGTCGGCCATGTCGAAGTCGAGAAACAATTGCGGCGGCGCGTTGCGCAACGCCGGCACATACACGCTTCGCCGCGACTGCTGGTCGACAAAACCGTAGTCGGCGCTGAGTTGAGCCGGTATGGTCGGTCCGCCCGGCGTAAGATCGAGCGTACCAGCGGCCCAAAGCATGGTATCGCGGAGCGCCTCGGCATCGAGCCGGCGGCGCAGGGCCCGGCCATAGAGCCGGTTCTCGGGGTCCGCGGCCAGCAGTTCGGCCGAGCCGGCCGTACCCAACCGATAAGCCCGCGTGCCGACGAGCCGCCGCACGAGCCGCTTGACCGACCAGCCGTCGGCCATGAACTGAATCGCTAATTCGTCGAGCAGCTCGGGGTGCGAAGGGCGCTCGCCCGTGGTGCCGAAATTGTCCGTCGTGCGTACCAACCCCGCGCCGAACAGCCAGTGCCAGGCCCGGTTGACAAACACTCGGGCCGTGAGCGGGTTTCGTGGACTAGTGAGCCATTGGGCCAATTCCAGCCGGCCGCTCTGGTGCGAGGGCATCTCCACCGCGGGGTCGTAATCGGCCACGCGCAGCAGTCCACGCGGCACCAGCTCGCGCTGGTTGTGCACGTCGCCCCGCACGTGTATGCGACAATCTTCGACCTCGGCCAACTCTACAATCGAGAGGGCCCGCGGCCGCTGGGGTGCCGAGGCACTAAGCTGGCGCAGCTCGCCTTCGAGCTGCTTGAGCCGCGCCTCGGCCCGGGCAAATTCGTCCGAGAGTTCGGCCGGCTTCTCCTCACGGTTGGTCACGTCGGCCTCGGTGGCCGGCAGAAACTGCACGGCGTCGGCAATCACGTGGCCATCGGCCCCCGCGTTGGAAACGATGACAAACCCTTGGCCGTTTCGCTCGAAGCGGTATTGCCCGAGCGACTCGAACCGGCCGTCGATCGCCGGGGCCTCGCGCTGGTTGACAACCTTTTCAAATTCGCCGTCGGCGCTAAACACCGTGACCGCCACGTTGGACGCCCGGTTGCTGCCCGGCGTGTAGGCCAGCCGCACTTCGTAGCGGCCCGATTCGGGTAGTTCGGGCTGAAAGGTAATGGTCTTGGTGCCTTGCCCCTCATGGTTGTCGTGGACGTAGCCCGCGGCGATGTAACGATTGACCGAGGTCGACGCTTTCCAGAACCCCACCTTGGTGGCCGCGGCGTCGTCGACCACAATGCCCGGCAAATCGGCTACGGCCACCACGCGAGGGCCAGCCGGGTCGGCCTTTTCCAGCTTGGCCACGAGTTGTTTTTGGGCCTTGATTTCGCTGGCCAGTCGGGTTTGGTCCGCTTCGATCTGGGCGAACTTCGCTTCCTCGTCGGGCGCCAGCGGCAGCGGCACGTCGATCCAGTTGGAAACATTGGCATCCTCCAGCGACTGCACATTGCGCAAGATGCCCGCCAAAGCATAGTAGTCGCTGGTAGGTATTGGATCGAATTTGTGATCGTGACACCGCGCGCAGCCCAGCGTTTGTCCGAGTAGGGCCTTGCCGATGGTATCGAGCTGCTCGTCGACCACATCCATGCGCAGTTGGGCCTTGTCTTGCTCCTCCAGATTGTGATTTCCCAGCACCAGGAAACCGGTCGCAATGCGCTGCCGCTGAGCATCGACCAGGGTGGGTGCCGGCAATAAGTCGCCGGCCACCTGCTCGCGGATCATTACGTCGAGCGGGCGATCGGCGTTGAACGATTCAATGACATAATCACGGTAGCGCCAGGCCTCGCGGAGGATCAGCCCCCGCAGCGTATACGACTCGGCGAACCGTACCACGTCGAGCCAGTGCCTGCCCCAGCGCTCGCCGAACCGCGGCGACGCCAGGTAGCGATCGACCAGCGCGTCGTAGGCTGCCGGACTGGGGTCGGCGGTAAACGTCTCGACCTCGGCCACCTCCGGGGGGAGACCGGTCAAGTCGTAGCTGAGCCTTCGGATGAGTGCCGCGGGCTCCGCGTCGCCGGTGGGCTGAAGGCCGACGGATTCCAGGCGGACCAATAGAAACCGATCGATCGCTTCGCGCGGCCAGGCGGTGTCGGCCACTTCGGGCACGGTGGCGCCCGCTGGCAACCGGTACGCCCAATGTTCGCGGGCCTGCTCGAGATTGAACTCCGAGCGTGGCGGGGCAGTCACGCCTTCCAAGCCGCGCGGATCGGCCGCCCCCGCGGCAATCCAGCGCTGAAAATCGGCCACCACCGCGGCGCCCAACGGACCCTCGGGCGGCATTTGTAAATGGCTGTCCTCGTAACGAATCGCCCTGAGCAGCCGGCTCTGCTCGGGCTGTCCCGGCACGATGGCGGGGCCCGAATCGCCCCCGGTTTCCCAGCCAGCGCGGCTATCGAGCCTGAGACCGCCGCTTTGCTCCTCGCTGCCATGGCACTGCTGGCAGTGACTGACCAGCACAGGCCGAATCCGCTTTTCAAACCATTCCAGCTCGGCCGACGACCCCTCGGGCGGCTGCTCGGCCCCCAGGCCTGGCGTTGCCAGCAACAAAGCCAGCGCCATGGTCACGAGGAGCCGATTTGCCAGCGAGAAAACAGGCATGGCCAATCGCTGAGCGCTAGGGGGCGCCCACAGAAGTCGAACGGGGAGAAGACGATCCCCCGATTGTAACCCCGGTACCTCTGCCAGGGGAGCATGAACCACGGTTCGCCCGAGAGGGCATGGCATCGAGTCGCTGGCGCGCTCGGCGCTGGGTTGGCTACGGGCCGTTTTCGGATTTGTCACTCGCCGCGGGGGGCAGCGAAACTTCCACCCGGGGGCGGGGTTTTATTCTCCGCCGCGCCGCGCGATACCTGCCAAGTCAAACCGATCCGACGATTCCGCGGATCGTTCGCCGGTTCAGGTGCTTCTTGGCAGCCCAATTGGTTCACTCACTGCGAAGGATGCGAAATGGCTAACGGTACACGCTGCCTGGTTTGGAGTTTGGGGCTCGTGTGGCTCACCAGCGCGACGGCGCTGGCCGATTGGCCGCAGTTTCGCGGGCCCGCGGCCGACGGCATTCCCACCGCCAGGCAACTGCCGACGACCTGGAACATGGAAAGCCACATCGCCTGGAAAGTGGCGCTACCGGGCGTGGCCTGGTCGCAACCGATCGTGTGGGGCGACCGCTTCTACGTCACCACCGCGGTGACGGAAAACCAACCCAAGCCCGCCCCCGGACAAGGTGGGCGCGGTGGCCCCGGTGGTGGGCGTGGCCGGCCAGGCCGCGACGGTGGCCCCGCTGCTCCGGGTGGCCCCGCGGCCCCCGCGGGCGAGGCCGGCGCCGAAGGCGCCCCGGCGGCCGATGGCTCGGGCAGCCCCGCTGGCACGGCGGCGGATGAACCCCGTCGACCGGAGCGTGAGCCCGCTGCGGGTGGTGCCGATCGACCCTCGGGGCGCCGCGGCGGTCCGGGTGCTGGTCCGGCTGGCCGTCGGGGCCAGGCCGCCCCCGACCAGGTGTATCGCTGGCTGGTCCAGTGCCGCGATCTGAAAACGGGGGAATTGATCTGGGAGCAATTGGCCCACGAAGGCCGGCCCACCATTCCCACGCACCGGACGAACACCTACGCCTCGGAAACGCCGCTCACCGACGGCCAGCGCTTGTACGCCTACTTCGGTATGACCGGCCTGTACTGCTTCGACCTGGAGGGGAAACTGCTTTGGTCCAAAGATCTGGGCAGCTATCCGATGGCCATGGGCTGGGGAACCGGCAGTTCGCCAGCGCTCGACAGCGAGCGTTTGTTCATTCAGTGCGACAACGACGAAAGCTCGTTCCTGGTGGCGCTCGACAAACGCACCGGCGACGAGGTGTGGAGGGTCCCACGCGACGAAAAGTCGAACTGGGGCACTCCCTATCTTTGGCACAATCGGGTCCGCACCGAGCTGGTCGCCGCCGGCGGCGGCAAGATGCGAGCCTACGAGCCGGCCACGGGCAAGTTGCTTTGGGAGCTGGGCGAGGTGAAAGGGCGCAGCTCGGCCACGCCCGTCGGCACGGAAGATTTGCTCTTCGTGGGGGTCGGAGGCGGTATGGCGGGCCCCGGACCGCTGATCGCGATTAAAGCCGGCGCGACGGGCGACATTACTCTGGCCGAGGGGGCCACCTCCAGCGAGCATGTCGCCTGGAGCCTGCCTCGTTCGGGCCCGCCCATGTCTTCGCCGCTGGTCTACCAGGGCTGTTTGTATGTGCTCGATCAGCGGGGCGGCATCGTGGGCTGCTACGACGCGGCAACCGGCGCGCAGCATTATCGCCAGCGAATCGAGGGGGCCAAGGGCTTTACCGCCTCGCCCTGGGCCTACGACGGCAAGGTGTTTTGCCTGGACGAAGAGGGCAATACCTTCGTGCTGGCAGCCGGACCCGAGTTGAACCTGCTGGGCACGAACAAGCTCGACGATATGTTTTGGTCGTCGGTGGCCGTGGCGGGCGACCGGCTACTTTTGCGAGGGCTCGAGAATTTGTATTGCATCGCGCCCTAGCGCGGTTGGCCCAACGGCCGCGTCTTGCCGGCTCGCACGCAGCCCACCTGGCCAGGCTACGCCAGCAACGGCCGAATCACATGGCCATGCACATTGGTCAAACGGCGGCGAATGCCGTTGTGATAGAACGTGAGCCGCTCGTGGTCGATGCCCAGCAGGTGCAGCACCGTGGCGTGAAAATCGTACCAAGAGGTCACCTGCTCGACGGCGCGGTAGCCGAACTCATCGGTGGCTCCATAGACCATGCCCGGCCGCAACCCGGCTCCCGCCAACCAAACTGAAAAACCGTACTGGTTGTGGTCGCGCCCCTGGCCCACCACGTCGGCCGCCGACTGGGTGAAGGGGGTTCGGCCAAACTCGGTGGTGAATAGCACCAGCGTGTCGTCGAGCAGTCCCCGCTGGCGAAGGTCGGTCAGCAATCCGGCCACGGGGCGGTCGATCCGCGGGGCTTCGCGCCCGTGGTTCTCCAGCATGTTTTCGTGCCCGTCCCAGTTAATACGGGGCGAACCGAAGGAGCCGCCGGAGAAAAGCTGCACGAAGCGCACGCCACGCTCCAGCAGGCGCCGCGCTAAGAGGCAGCTGCGACCGAAATCGGCCGATTCGGTTCGGTCGAGCCCATACAGAACCTGCGTGGCCGAGGTTTCCTGGTCCAGGTCGGCCACCTCCGGTACGGCCAGTTGCATGCGGGCGGCCAGTTCGTAGCTGCGAATCCGGGCCGTCAGAGCGTCTTCGCCGGCGCGCTGGGCCAGGTGCTGGGCGTTCAATTCGGCCAAAAAGTCGCGGGTAGCCGCTTCGCTCGCCGCCCCAAGGGGTTGGGCGGGCTCCAGGTCGTCGATCGGCGACCCTTTGCTGCGCAGCGGCACTCCCTGGTGCCGGGCCGGCAAAAAACCGTTCGACCAATTGATGGTTCCTCCGGCCGGATAGCCGCGGACATCGGGAATGACGACAAAGGCGGGTAAATCGTCGGTTTCGCTCCCCAGCCCGTAGGAAAGCCAAGCCCCCAGCGTAGGAAAACCGTTTAGCCGAAAGCCGGTGTTCTCTTGAAACGTGGCCGGCGTATGGTTCGAGGTTTCGGCCACCATCGAGCGGATCACCGTCAGTTCATCGGCCCGCTCGGCCAGGCAGGGGAACAGATCGGAAACCCACAGCCCGCTCTGGCCCCGTTGCCGAAAGGCCCAATCGGCCCGCCGCAACAAACCCACCTGGCCGAAAAACACATCGGGCTTCTCATCGCTCGGGAGCGGCTTTCCATGCAGTTTGTCCAGCATGGGTTTGTAATCGAACGAGTCGAGGTGGCTGAGCGCGCCGCAGAGACAGATCTGCACCACGCGCCGCGCCCGGGACGGATGATGGGGAGGGGGGTCACTGGCCTCGCCCGGCGTGGGGCCGGCCTCGACCAACCCGTCGCGAGCGAGCAAAAGCGCCGCGGCCACGCCGCCCAATCCGCTCGCGGTCCACGAGAAGAACTCGCGACGACCGAGCCGTTGAACCGTTTCCGGGCTGAAGTGGTTAAGCGACAAAGGCATGGTAGTTAATCGACGTAAAGAAATTCGTTGCTGTTCAAGAGGGCCCGGGCCAGGGCCGGCAAACCGTGTTGGCGCACCAGCGCTGTCGCGCTGGCCAGCTCCCGCGAACTAGCTTCCCGACCATAGACCAAGACAAACGCCCGCTCGATCCGAGGGCTGCCCGGGGGAGCCTCGCGCTCGAGCCGTTCGGCCAGGGCGGCACACATGCGCAGCACGAAGGAATGATTCAGCAGGGCCAGCGCCTGAAGCGGGGTCGTGGTCACGGCTCGCCGCGGCGAGGGTACCGACGGGTCGGGGCAGTCGAGCGTGTCGAGCAGCCCTCCCCGCCCCCCTCGGGTCCAGGTGCGGTAAACGGTTCGCCGCTCAAACTGCGGCCCTACCGGATCGGCCGGCAAATACGACCAGGTGCCCGAGCGGTTGATCTCCTGAAAATCGCGAAACCCTGGGCCACCGGCCTGCGGGTTGAGCCGCCCGGCGGCGGCCAGCATGGCGTCGCGCACGGCCTCGGCCTCGAGCCGGCGGGGAGAGTAGCGCCAAATCAGACGATTGTCACGGTCGATGGCCAGCGCCTCGGGGCGCGCCAGCGACGCCTGGCGATACGTGTGGCTCAGCAAGATCAGACGGTGAATGTGGCTGAGCCGATAATCGTGCTCGACAAGCTCGGCCGCCAGCCAGTCGAGCAACTCGGGATGCGAAGGCCGACCGCCGTTGAAGCCGAAGTCGTTCGGGGTCTCGACCAAACCGGTGCCGAAGTGGTGATGCCAGAGCCGATTGACGATGACTCGGGCGAAGAGCGGGTTCTCGCGCGAGGTGATCCATTCGGCCAGGGCCCGGCGGGCCGATTCTTGAGGAGCATCGGTCGGCAGGCCGAAATCGGCCGAAGGGCCAGACACGGCACGAATGCCCGCGGGTGCAATTTCGTCGGCGGCCAAACGCGGGTCGCCCCGCCGCAAGAGACGCGTGGGCTGCGACGGACGAGCGACACAGACGTAGGCCATCTGCCGCTCGGCGCTGCCCAGTTGCTGATCGACCCGTTTGACCGCGGCGATCAGCTCGGCCCGTTGCCAGGCAGTTTCGCGATCCAGCGCGGCCACCACGGCCGCCTCGGGCAGGTAATCGACCAGGGCCGCCACTTGCCCTGCGGAAAGTGCCTGGCCGTAAACGGCGGCTCGACGCAACCCGCCCGTCAGCAGCTTGCCCGGCGCGGCAGGCGAATGCCTTAGGCCCAAGATCATTTGGCTTGTGCCGGCCCGAAAGGTTACGGGCCGCGTGGCCGAGGCCACATAGGGCTGGCCATAGTGGGCCCCATTGCGGTAGGCGGTGATGCTGCCGTCGGCGGCGTAGACCAACGTGATGGCGACGGCATCGTCGGGGCCGGCGGTTTCCTCGGGCCCCTGGAACGATTGGGTTCGTCGGAAGAACTCGCTGCCGGCCATCCAGCGGCGCGGCTGCATTTCGCCGAAAACGATGGCGTCGAACTCGGCCCCGTCGAGCGTCTGAACGCCCAGCGCGGCGCCCCCCTGCTGATCGAGCCCGGCGAGCATCACTTCCGCGTGCAGCGTTTTTTCGGTCAGGTCGCGCTCCAACGGGACCGAGACGGCGTAGCCCGTACTCCCGTCGAGTTCCAGTCCGCGCGCCGAGAGCGAAGCACTGCCCACGAGGGTCAGTTCGCGCGCCGAGGGTGAGCCTCCGAGCGCGTCGCTAAAGTCCCACTGGGCCAAGGGCGGGGGTGGGGACTCGGTTAGTCCTCCGGCGTCGGCACGCAACCGTGCCCGCACCGGTTCGTCGATGGCCTCGATGGCGGCCAGCAATCCGGCGCGCTCAGCTTTCCACGAGGCCACCTGTGACCGCCGCTGCTCGGTGGTGCCGCGTGGCGGCAACTCTTTCTCTCCCTGACGCACCCCGGACAACCCCGCCGATAGTGCGTAGTATTCCGCCTGGGTGATGGGGTCGAACTTATGGTCGTGGCAGCGGGCACATTGGGCCGTGAGCCCCAGGAAGGTCTGTGAGACGGTCGAAACCAGATCCTCCAGCTCGTCTTGCCGCACCACCGCTTTCATGGCGGCGCTTTGCTGGTTTTGCCCCGGCGTATCGTAGGGGCCCGCAACCAGAAAGCCCGTGGCGATCCAAGCCTCGGGGTCGTCGGGCGCTAGCACGTCGCCGGCGATCTGCAACCGGGCAAACCAGTCGTAGGGCATGTCGCGCTGAAATGCGGCGATGACCCAGTCGCGGTAGGGCCAGGCGTGGCGGCGGGGTTCGTCGTATTCAAACCCATGACTCTCGCCGAAGCGGGCTACGTCGAGCCAGTGCCGGGCCCAGCGCTCGCCGTAGCCGGGCGAGTCGAGCAGACGATCGACCAGCCGCGCGTAGGCGCCGGCCGATTCGTCAGCCAGGAATTCTGACATCGCTTCCGGCGTGGGGGGCAGCCCGGTCAGGTCGAAGTTTAGTCGGCGAAACAGCACCCGGCGCTCGGCCTGCGGCGAAGGAGTCAGTCCGGCTTCGGCCAGACGGGCACCTACGAACCGGTCGATCGCCCCCTGACTCGTCCAGCCTTGTGGTAACTCCGGCGGCGCCGGGCGGTGAATGGGCTGAAGCGACCACCAGTCGTAGCCGGCTCGGCGTTCACTGGAGTAGCGAAACCGATCGATCGGTTCGCTGCCCCAAGGGCAGCCATCGGCAATCCACTGCCTCAGAAGTTCCCGCTCCGCTTCAGGCACGGTGACTTCGGGGGGCATTTCGCCCGAGGAAACGCGCTGCCAGAGCAGGCTCTCATCGGGGCTGCTGGGCCTGACCGCGGGGCCGCTTTCACCACCGGCCAAGGCGCTTGCCCGCCGAGAGAGGTCGAGCCCCGCTTCGGCGTCGGCTCCTTGGTGGCAATCCAGGCAATAGCGTGCGAGCAACGGGGCGATCTGGCGGTCGAATCGCTCGGTTGACCAGGCTGAACCTGATTCCGGTTCATGAGCAGCCCCGGAGCCGGGCGAGGCGAGAGCCAACAGCAGGGCCGCGACGGCCCAGCCCGGCCTTACCTTGCGGGAACGCGCGGCACCGCGGCATTCGATCACGCCAAGGGCCTCCCAATTCCGAAACCAATTCGTCCGCTAGAGGGTGCTTGCTCAACGGCGCGAGCCCCTGAGCAGGCCCCCTCGGGCCATCCGAGCCATCGCCCCCCGAGGGGGCGCCGAAGGCTGCCGCAGGGTTTTACTGTAAAGTACGGTTCGGCAAGATGCCAACGCACGGGTCCTGGTTGCCCGCTGGGCCGCCCGAAAAGTGAGTTGAACGGTTAGCCGTCCGGGCGGATTGCGCCCGGCGTCTCGATTCGCACTCCGACTGGCGGGCCGGGGAAGGGCCAACGATAATCGAGGTTTGCCTAACTGAGGGCAGGCAAGGGGAACCGCTGGGCCGGGTGCGGACTGGCGCAAGCCGGCGTTCGTGGGACTCGACTGGGATACACATGTCAGCCGCTTACCGGGAACCATTGGCTTCGTCTCCGCGCGACGGCGCGGCGGAAGCACCGTCGGCGCTCACCCGCGGGTTCGTTCGCCACCCGGCGGTGCCCGCCCAGTTGCGGGAAACGCTCGAGCAGTCGGCCGCGGTCGAAGCGGCTTGGCGCCGGCAGTCGAGCGCGCAAAGTGGCCTGCTGGGCAGCGATTGGTTCCTCGCCGACCAGCACGATCGAATCCTCGAGTCGCAGGCGTCTCCAACTGGAATCTTGGCCCAGGTGGGCCCTCTGACCGGCGGCTGCACCAATGACGAGCTGTTCGCAAGATTGCTCGAGCGAATCGGCCCCGATGTGGCCGTGTTGACGGAGGAGAGCGCCACTAGCCATCTCGCGCGGCAGGTGGCGTTTCGTGACCCGGCCGGCCGGGTTACTTATCTCGCGGCGTTAACGCTGCCCAGGTACGACGATCGTGGCGAATTGAGCGGCTCACGCACCCTCATCGCCGTGCAATCGCTGCCCGCAGGGTTCCGCTGGCCCGAGCCCGAGGCACGTTCCGCTCCCCAGTCGAGCAGCGCCCCGTCAGGCGACTGCGCGTCCGACCAGGAGCAGGCTAGCGCCGCGGCAACTTCGAACCCCGCGGGCTTGGCCCAGGCGGAGCCCGCGTCCTCTTCCGGCGCTGAAGCTCTCCATGGCGAGCCCCCCGGCCAGCCGGCGCCTCCCGCGACGCTCTGCGCGGTTCCCTGGCTGAACCTGAGCCTGGATGTCGACGGAACGGTCCGGCCCTGCTGCATGTTTGCTCACCTCTATGGCGAAGAAGGCGCCGCCTACGGCAATTTGAAAACGCACTCGCTGCCCGAGCTGTGGAATTCGCCGGGCATGGTGGCGCTGCGGCAACAGTTTCGGGCGGGAGAGAAGCCTGCGCCCTGCCGGCGCTGCTGGGACGAGGAATCGGCCGGCATTCGCAGTTTTCGGCAAACCTTTGAGCCGCACCGGGTGCGCGGCGTTCAGCTCGACTTCGACAATTTCACCCCCGCCCACCCGATCACGCTCGATTTGAAACTGAGCAACCGCTGTAATTTGAAATGCCGGATCTGCAGCCCGCTGGCCTCGACGCTGTTCCTGGCCGAATCGCTTCGCCACCGCGACGGCGAACCCGAGTTCCTCGAATACCTGACCCGCGAGCAAGACTACCTGCAATCGAACAAAATCACCCGGCAGGAACACAACCTGGCCGAATTCCGCCGCTGGCTGCCCCACTTGCAGCACATTGAGCTGTTCGGCGGGGAGACGACCATCTCGGACGAGGTTGAGGAGTTGGAGCGGCTCATGGTCGACGGTGGCTACGCCGGCAATATCAGCCTGCTGTTCAACACCAACATTACCGTATTCAGCCCACCGGCGATCGAACGCTGGCGGCGCTTTCGCCGGGTCGACATCTGCCTGAGCCTGGACGACATCGAGCAGCGACTCGAGTTCCAACGGCATCCGGCTCGATGGGAAAAGGTGCGCGCCAACGTGGCCAAGTATGCCGAACTGGCCGAACCGAACATTCGCGTGACGCTGTTTTGTTCGGTCAGTTCGTACAACGTGTACTACCTGCCCGAAATCGCCCGCTGGGCCATGCAACACTGCCCGACCCTCGAGCTGGCACTGAACTATGTGCACTACGATCCGCCGTTTTGCGTGAAGCACATGCCGCCGGGGTTGAAGCAGACCGTACGGGCCCGGCTGCTGGCGGTAGCCGCCGAGCTCGAGAACTGGCCGGAACCCTCGCCCGGCAACCGGATCGAACAGGCCCAGGCCGACCGTGCCCGCGAGGCCAGCGAGCGGCTGCGCGACGCGGCCGGTTTCATCGCCAGCGGCGAGGCCGACCCGGCCCAGTGGCAAATCTTCTTGCGGCGTACCGCCGAGCTCGACCGGCTGCGCGGAGAATCGTTCGCCGAGGTGTTTCCCGAACTGCACCAATTGATTCAGGCCGAAGCGGCGCAAGCCGCCGCAGGATAACGCACGCAGCGCGAGGGTGCGCCGGCGGCGCGGGGCCCCTCGTTACCGCCGCCAGACCGCGCAGCCCATGCGGCCGGCACCCGTAACTCGCGCGAAGCAACCCTGGCCCGGATCGTTTCTTCCAGCGATTGGCGCGTGATGTCGGGACGAATAGCTCGAACCCACGACGAATACCTGGCCCAGGTCACCCCCGCCCAGCGCAAAGTGCTCCTAAGGCTGCGTGCGACAGTTCATCGAGTCGTCCCCGAGGCGACCGAATGTATTAGCTACCAGGTACCTTCATTTCGCCTGGGCCGGGTGCTCGTTGGTTACGGCGCCCGCGATGGGAAGTGTGCACTCTATTTGCTCAGCTCCCAAATCGCGTCCCGATTTCACGACGAACTGAAGTCGTTCGAGATTGGCCGCGGTTCGATTCATTTCACCCCCGCTCACCCCCTGCCCGACGGCTTACTGGAAAGGCTGATTCGAGCCCGCGTCGAAGAGCTGAGGAAGTTGCCTCCCTCGGGCGTTCTCCGCCGAACGAATCGGCGCGCCAAGATCACCGGTTCGCGTTCCGTATCGTGCCAGGGGGCCCGCAAGGCTGCGCCGAGAACCAGAAGCCGGCCCACCAAGGACGAATCCGGGGATTCGGACAACTCATGACCTGGGCCAGCAAGTGCCGGGCCGCGATGGCCAGGGCCGGAGCATCGGCGCGCCCACAGCGCCAGCAAGGTAGTGTTAACCCGACTATTCGTCGCTGTTTCGTTTAGGCGGTGTCGCTGTTCGCTTGGCGCGTAGCAACCGAGCCAGGTAGTCGTCCGGCGGGGCATCAGCGGCGGGTTTCGACGACGCAGCGCCTGTCTCAAGGGTTGCAACGGGCGCGCCCGCAAGACCTGGTGCGTGTTCATCGCCGCCAGGGTGCCCGTCGATCGCGCTCGTTGCGGCCGCTTTTGGGTTCGGTTGCAGCGGTGCCTGTGGGTCGAAGCTAGCGGCGGAACCTGCCCGGGCCTGGCCGTCGCGTACGGCCGCCTTGCGCTGTTTGAGCCGGTTCAAACGCTGGTCGACGGCCTGCGTGGCCGCTGTGTCCATGCGCATGCGCCCTAGGTGTCGGATCCATTCGCCGCTCAATCCGGTCCAATCCACACGGCGGTTGAAAACATCGCCCAGGCAGACGCAGCAGGCCCAAAACAAGAGCCAGTGCCAAGCTGCTTGCCGGCTGCCGCTAGGGGGCAGATCGTGGCGAAAGGGGTCTTCCAGCGGAAGGGGCGCAAACTTCTCGCGCGATCGGGCCAACACATCGGTCGGTAGCTGAATTACCCGCCCCGGTTCTCCGCCAGAGGCCGGCACCAGGGCGGCTAACTGTTCGAGCAAGGCGACGCTTCCCGGTTGGCGGCGAAACTCGTCATTCAGCCCCACGGTTACGCCGCAGCGCAGCAGCGGGCCCTTGGTGCCCGTGACGACCGATGCGAAATACGCTCCCCGTTGGGGAGCGGCAAATTCGGCCACGTAGCGGCCGGGGGCTTCCTGCTGAAACTCGGCGTCGATCGCCTCGAGGCCGGGCGCAACCACGCTGGCCCGCGGTTCAAGCAGGTTCAGATATCCGTGCTGGGGGTCGAGGGCGGTCAGCACGAGCCGAACTCGCGCCCCTTCGACATCGGTGGTGAGCAAGAACCGTCGGTCGTGGTCTTGCGATCGGGCCACCCAGCGCACCATTTGCACGAGCAGCTTGTCTCGCCCCTCCCACGATTGCCAGGCGCCGGTCCAGCGCTGCCCCAGGTCCGAGGTCCAAACCAAACTGCGCCCCAAACCGAACTGCCAGCTTGCCAGCAGGGGGTTGGTGCGCCCCGAGGGTTTGGGCAGGGTCAGAGCCAGCTCGACCAGCGGGCTCTCTTTGAGCGTGGTGAGCACGAAACCCGTTAGCGCGGGAAGCCCCCTTTCCAGGCCGTGCAGCACTTCATGGTCAGAGACCAGCGTGGGGTTGAAGCCAAGTTCCTCCTCGTAAATGAGCGGGCGAGTGACTCGGCGCGCCTCACGCATGAATATTCGTGGAATGGCTCGCGGCGAAACGGCCCGATAGAACTTGCCTCCACCGCGGCGGGCAATATCGCCCAGCAGGCGCACGTCGGCGTCGGGCCCCAGTCCTACCGTGGTAACGGTGATGCCGCTGCGGGCCATGGCCGTGGCCATTTGGGTATAATTGCCGTCGGCGGTTTGGCCGTCGGTGAGAATGATCATGTGCTTGGCGGCCGCTTCCACACTGCGCAGGGCCTGCATCCCGTCGCTCATGGCCGGGGCCAGGTTCGTGCCCCCCGAGGCGGCCAACCGCTCGATGCGTAGCAGAACCGATTCTCGGTTGTGTACCTTTGCCATCCGCACGACGGGTTGAGCGGCACTGTCGAAGGCGGTCACCCCCAGGTAATCGCGTCGGCTCAGCACTTTGACCGCCTCGACCGCGGCGGCGCGACACATGTTCATCTTCTCGCCTGCCATCGAGCTCGATTTGTCGATCACCAGCATCAGCGCGCCCGAGGGAATCACACGTTCGCTCTGCACCTGAAAATCGACCGGCATGGCCTCTTCCAACGGCGTTTCGTCCCAGCCGCCGGCCCCAAAGCTGTTGGGCCCGCCCAGCAACATCAGGCCACACCCCAGCCGGCTGGTGTTTTCGACCAGCATCTTTACTTGGTCGTCGCTGATCAGCGTCACATCGTCGGCCCCGCGATCGCCTGTGCGGGGCACATCGGCCAAAACGACCGCGTCGTAGGGCTGCAGCTCGGCCAAGCTGGTAAACAGCTGGTCGGTTCGCCGGATGTCGACCTGAAACCGCTCTTGCCGCAGTACTTCGGCCAGCGGACCAAAATCGGCCTGGCGATCGGGCTCCATCACCAGCAATACCCGCGCCGGGCCGCTAACCTGGGCAAATGCCGTGGCGGTGTTGTTCTGGGCCGTGGCGTCGCCCGACAACGGCTCGGGAACGAACCGCGCCCGGTAGGTATAGAAACCGGCCGCTTCGAGCCGCTCGGGCAGAGTGAAAACCTGAGCGCCTGGGCGAACTTCAATCGGCTGATCGGCCAGCGTGGTTGGCTCGCCATCGGCCAACCGCTCGACCAGCAGCCGGCCGCGAACCGGCCCGGCGGTTTTCAAAGTTTGTTCGAGCACCACGCGCACGTCGAAGGGAGCCGACGCCCTGGGGGCCGCCGGCGCTAGAACGTGTTCAACTACCACGTCGGCGGTGCTACCCCGGGCCAGGGGAACTACGTCGATGCTGCCCCCTTCCGCAGAGAATCGCCGGGCCTCGGCCAAAGCATCGCCCTGAGTTTCGTGCCCGTCTGAGAGAACCACGATGCGCTTGGCGGCGTCGGCAGGAAAAATCGCTCGCGCCAGCCGCAAGGCAGCGGCCAAGTCGGTTTGCTCGGGAGCGATCTTCGACTCGAAAGCTGCGGGCAGATCGACTTCGCCCTCCCAGGGAGGCAACTCGACCGCGGCTTCGGACCCGAAGGTAATGACCCCAACGATATCTCCCCGGGCGGTCCTGCGCTGCCGGTGAATCGACCGGTCCAGGTACTGCATCACGGCCGGCAACCGGTCGGTGGGAATACTTAAAGACCGATCGACCGCGAATACCACCGCCAAGCGGTCGGTGCGGCGTACCAGGTTTACCTCGGCCAGGGCCATTACCACGGCCACCAGCACCGCCCACCGCAGCCAGATCGCCAGCCACCACCGGCCAGGGCCCAGCCCTGCAAGCGAGCGCCGTGCCCAGAGCCAAACGACCGGCAACAAGAGCAGCAGCCCGAAATAGCCCGGCTGGTCGAATGTCAGACTCCAGGGCATTGCCTGCATGGCAGCACCTTCGTTGGGCTTAAAACGAGACAGGGTTCAGGTCCGACCAAGCGACGGGTCTGAACCGCGCGAGATCTCATTGGGCTAGCGGGGCGCGGTCTCGCCGCGCGGATTGCGAAGGTAATACAGCCGGCCATCTTCGGCCCCGCCCACAAAGTCGGGGATGCCGTCCGCGTCGAAATCCACGACGGTGGGGCTCACATCGTGCCCCTCAATATCTTGCTTGGCCAACAGGCCGGCGTCGGCGAATCGCCAGCTACCAGCCTGCTGCCCCAGTCCGCGCAGCAATTGGGCGTTGGCGGCGTTCAGCAGAATGTCGATCTGGCCGTCGCCGTTCCAATCGGTCAGGCAAAGCTTGCGGCGCCCGCTCTTGCCGGCGACGCGGTCGTTCAAACGCAGGGGCGTTCCGTCGGCATCGCAGAATACCCGCTGGGGTGGATGCAGCAACCGCTCGCCGTCGCGCTCAAACCGCTCGTAATAGGCCAGGTACCCTTCGGCATCGAGCATGACCAGATCGACCAAACCATCGCGGTTCCAGTCCAGCGCCACCGGCGTGGTGCGCCAGGGGGCCGCCAGCTCGCGCGGGCCGGGGGTCCACCAGGTCCAGCGAGGTTTCGCCGGCGGACCGCTCCAGGCAACCTCGACCGGCACCGGCTCGGCCAGCCGCGGACTGCCCGGCCGGCCTACGTTGCGCAGCCAAACCACGCGTCCCCAGATCGAGTTGAGCACGATATCCTGTTGGCCGTCGCCGTCCCAATCGGCCACGCTGAAGGTGGTGTAGCCCCACTTGGCTTCGGCCGGACCCTGAACCCCGCCGCGCGGCCCGGCCTGGATCCGAAAGACTTGCTCGCCCGCCGACAGCCGCAGCGGGGCGGCCCAGCGCGGCTCGGCGACGCCGGCGCCGCTCAGGTTTTCGAAGAACTCGATATAGCCGGCGGTATTGCCCGCGAGCAGGTCGATATCGCCGTCGCAATCCCAGTCGGAGCCCACTGGCGTGGCCAGGGCCCCGCACTTGAGCGTGTCGGCTTGTTGCCGAAAGTAGCAGGGGGCCAGGAACTCCGGCTGTCGCCCGTTGCCCGAGTCGCGCAGTCGTCCGGTGTTCTCCACCAGCGCGACGCGCCCATCTTCGTCGCCGACCACCAGGTCGATGTCGCCGTCGCGATCCCAATCGATGGCAATCGGCACGATCATCTGCACGTTCATGGCCAACGGCGAGCCGTCGGCAAGCGTCAGCCGCCGGCCGGCCGCGTAGCGGGGCTCGCGGCGGCTGCCGTGGTTTTCGTAGTACGTGAAGCCGTCGACAAACTCGCCGCAGAGCAGGTCCAAGTCGCCGTCGCCGTCGAAATCCCCGAAGTTCGGCGAGGGGCAACCGTAGGTATCGATCGGGCCCGATTCGCAGCGCAGTTGCACCGGCTCCGCGTAGTCGGGCGATTCGTTCGTCCCCTGGTTGCGGAGCCAGAACACGAATCCGTGCAGCGGGCCGTTGAGCCAGTTTCCCTCAGGGTCCCAGGCATCGTCCCAGCCGTAATCGCTCCAATCTTCAATGCCGATGATCAGGTCGAACCGCCCATCGCCGTCGTAATCGGCGTAACGCCATTGGTTGTGTCGAACCTTGGGCCCCTTCGGTTGGTTGCCCACGGGCCGGTAAAAACCCTGGTCGACCGCCAACTCGACCGGATCGTCGAGGCCCACCTGGGTAAAGCGGCGGTACTCGCGGCCCGGCGAGAGCACCCGCAACTGCCCCCCCACATAGCTCGGCATGACATAGTGCACAGTCCGGCTCAGCCGACGGCCCGGCAGAAACACGGGCAGCTTTTGCGGGCGCGTATCGCCGGTGGGGTTTTCGAACAGCCAGACCCCGTTCGATGGCTGGTCGGGACAAGAAACGATCAGGTCGTAATCGCCGTCGCCGTCGGCATCGCACGGAACTGGCCAGGCCCAAAGCCCCACGCCCAGGTCCACTTCCAGCCCCGGATGGTTGTAGGCCAGGGGGCGCAGATCCTGCGCCCGTGCCGCCGGCCGTGGCAGCGCCAACTGGCAAGCGGTTGCTGCGACCCCCAGCGCCAACGTCCTCCCAAGAAACCGGGTCAGCGATGGTCGTCGGAAAATCATGGTGGATCGATCCTGGGCATTTCTGGGGCGGCCGTGCGCCAGACGACTTCGCGACGGCGAACCGATTATCGAGATTGGCCGGGCGGCGGTCCAGTCGCGGAGCGCGCCCCGCGACACGGGCAAGCCAAGCCGGGGGGCACCGACTTGGTCCCCGCGGCGAAGGTTGGGCACAATCGGCGTTCACTGCCCTTGGACTACTTCGGCAATCAGTTGCCGCGGAGCTCCGATATCGACCACGTGAACCTGGCCGGTATACGATTCGGCTCCCGGCACCAAAAACCCTGGCTTGAGCGAGACCATGGTCACCGTATGTGCGGCACGAATGGTCGGCGCGCCCGGCCGGCCGCTGTCGCAGTCGAGGCCGCTGGGGACATCGACTGCCAGAATCGCCGGGCGAGTCGCCGAGCCCACGCCGTTTCCCGCCGCGCGCCGATTGAGCTGGTCGATGACCTGGTCGAGCGGCTCGACGGGGTTGCCGCGCGTCCCGGTCCCCAGCAGGGCATCGACAACCCAGTCGACTCCCTCGAAAAGGCCTTCCAACCGGTCCGGCTCATGCCCCGCCGGGAAGTGAGCGAGCGAAAAACCGGCCCGCTGGAGAATGCCAAGATTCAGCGCGGCGTCGGGCGACAGCCTGGCGGTGTCTGCCCACAGGGCCACGCGTACGGAATAGCCCCGCAGGTCGAGATGGCGGGCGACCACCAGGCCGTCCCCCCCGTTGTTTCCCCGGCCGCAGCAGATGAGCACCCCCGAAGCAATTCCCAGCCGCTCGAGCGTGTCGGCCACGCCCCGCCCCGCGTTCTCCATGAGTACGGCGCTGGGAATGCCATATTGCTCGACGGCCCGGCGATCGAGCTCTTGAGATTGCCTTCGCGTGAGAACCAGGGGAAATGGCGGTTGCATGGGGTCGTGGGGGTGTCGAGAGCCAAGAAATTTTTCTGCGTTTTGGTTCGTCGCGTGCCAGAGACCCAAGAATTGCCGGCCGGAACCGAATAGGCTAGCGATTCGTTAGGCGAGCCATTGCTTAACTGTGGGAAGGGACTTGTGCGAGAACCCCGCAGAGAAGCTTTCGCTCCCATTTTACCGGTCTTGCCGATTCTTGACCCCCCGCAGCAGGGAGCCAACCCATGACAGCCGCCAGGCGAGGAACGACCCATTTTTCGCGATTGGGGGGAGCCGTTCTGTTGGTGCTTTCGGCCGGTTGCGATCTGGCGCTGCCGCGAGCCTGGGTCACGTCGGACGAGGCGCACGAGCTACCGGCCGAGGGCGTGGCCGAGGTGCGCGTGGTAACTCACAACGGCGATGTACGCATCGGAGCCGCGGAGCCAGGGGTCGATACGATCTCGGTTCGCGCACGCATTCGCGTGGGTGCCAGCACGCCAGCCGAGGCCGAGGCCGCCCTCTCGCAGCTTGAAATCACGCTTACGCGAACCGATTCGGCCGAAACCAGCGGCGGCGTCGCACAAGAAATTGGCTGGCGCTGGCGCGGCACCCCCCACTCGCGCAATTGGCAAGCTCAAGTATCGTTCGACCTGGCGATTCCGGGTCATCTGCTCACCGAGGCCGAAGCGCACAACGGGCGGGTCGAAACCGTCCGGCTTTCGGGCACCAATCGTCTGACATCGCACAACGGCCGAGTTGTGGTGCGGGGGCATAACGGCCCAGAATTGGCCGTCGAGACGCACAATGGCCAGATCGGCGTCGACACCGAGGCCGAACAGCTTACGCTGGCGGTCCACAACGGTTCGATTCGGGCCCGGTTGCTTGGCGAGGGCCCACGCCAGGGGGCGATTTCCTCGCACAACGGTTCGGTGGAACTGCAACTAGGCCCCCAGACGGCGGCTTTACTGCGCTGCAATACGCAGAACGGCCGCATTCACAACGAGCTCGATCTGGCCGATGCCTCGTTCTCGCGAGATCGCCATGAGCTTACCGGCAGCTGGGGAAGCGGCGGTGGAATCATCAACCTGGAGAGCCACAATGGTTCGATCCGGGTGGTTCCGCTCGAGCCAGGTGAAATCGACTCCGAGATCCCCAGTGCCGACCCAGACGAGTAACCCGGGCAACGGCGCTATGGGCAATGGCGCTATGAGCAACGCCGCTTTCGGCAACGGCCTGGGTTTCGGTTCCTTCGGGCACGCAATGGGCCAAGTGTCTTGAAGCATCCCCTGCGCCATGGCCAGCCAAAACCGTTGCGAACCGGGGCGGGCACGAGTTAGACTCGGAAAAAGTCCGCCTCAGGCGGCGCCCAGCGTTTGGCGCCCGAGATCGGACCTGAGTGTGGCCCCCGCTTGCAGCCCTGGTTGGTCCGTGGAGTTACCAATCTCATGCCGCTGTTCGAATACGTCTGCACGGCTTGCGACCAGTCGTTCGAGCTTTTGATTCGAGCCGGTGAAAAGGCGGAATGCCCGGCCTGTGGTAGCCGCCGGGTCGAAAAACAGCTCAGCGTGCCCGCCGCCCATACCCGATCTGGCAGCAGCCTGCCGATTTGCGATATGCCACGCCCCGGGGGTGGGTGCGGCTTGCCCGCGTGTGGCGGGGGCGGTTGCCAATTCGAATCCTGAGGGCGTCGCCGGCACTGCGTGCGCTCGCACGCCCGTTGAAGGTTTCATCGGGCTGCGTTGCCGCAGGGATGCGATGCCAAAACAACGACGCAAGTCGTTATTTTCTGGGCCGTGCGGAGCTTGGCTCCGCACTTGGCGCTTGTTGAAATAGGCCAGGATGGCATATTTCAACGGACTGCGCCACGTCGGCAGATTCGCAGCCGGCTCCGGCTGCCTCGCCAGCAGCCCGATTCTCCCTCTGGCAAAGCCAGCCCGCTGCTGCGGCAGCCCGTAGTTGGCCTGGCTCCGGTCCGCGGGTTGAGCGAGCCAGCCGCTTGGCAGTTGCCATGCCGGGCCCCGCCAAAGCACCGAAATCGGTCGCATTTCGCGTCGTAACGTGTTTCTGTAAATTGGGTTACGGATTATTTTCCGGCGCCCGTCGACTGGGACTCGGCCGCGCCAATCCCAGCTTCAGAGCGATGATCTCTCCCCCCGATCGCGACGCCAACCCCATGGGAATTGGGAAGTAACGACGAAAAAATGATTGACTCCGAGAGCGACACACGGGTAGATTCATCGTGTGAACATTTAGCTAGCTAGTCGGTACCTAGCTAGCCGGTCGAAGGAACTGCCGATAGACAGTTTCATCGCCGAGTTGCGGTGTATGGTTCGGTGAGCAAGACGCGACGCGGTCTGCCCGGGTTCACGGCTCGGATTACGGGGCCCAAATCAGCGGATTAGCGGCCAAACGGCATGGGCTAGGTCATTCGGCCGAACCAATGCAGCACGTAACGGAGCTTCCCCAACTTAACTCGCGGAGCCAACAACTCAGCGCGCAGCGCAAAAAAGTGGGGGGGCCCACGAGAAGGCCTGCCAGCGGGTGGTTTGTACGTAATTCGCCGGGCGGTGGGGGTTCTTGTAATCGCAAACGGGAAGTTTTTTGGGCGGCGGCCAAGCGATTGGGCACTGGCCAAGCGGCACGACACTGAGAGACAGTACGAAGCGGGGCGCGAGGAAGTTCAACGCATTCTCCAATTCCGGGGCGATCCGGTTTCGGGACTCATTTTTTTCTCTTTCTGATCGGAGCAAGGAACATGACGGCAAAAATGCGGAGCAAGGAGCCCCGCGGCTTCACGCTGGTGGAGCTGTTGGTGGTGATCGCCATCATCGGAATCTTGATCGCGCTGCTACTACCCGCTGTGCAGGCGGCCCGCGAAGCGGCTCGGCGCAATCAATGCCAGAACAACATGAAGCAGCTTGGCTTGGCGCTAGTGAACTACCACGACCAGCTGGGCTCGTTTCCGCCCGTGTTCATTTTCGATCAGGCGCCCTGGCGGGTCCAAGCAGCCAATTGCGATTGGTTCACCAACGCCTGCATCATGATGCTTCCGTTCCTGGAACAGCCCCAGGTTGCCAATCTCTATAATCCCAGCTTGATCTGGTACGAAGGCTATCCGGCGACGGGCGTGAACTTGAAGTGGCAATGCGCCCAGTCGGTGATTCCGCCGTTCATTTGCCCGAGCAATGGACACCCGGCGGTGCTCGAGAGTGGACCGGCTCAGCAGTTTTTCGACACCTTGGGGTTGGACATCAGCGTTGCCGACATGGGGACGGGAGTGGTTCGAACTCGTTTCGGCACGATCGACTACGCCTTCTGCAAGGGGGTTCACGACGGCATTACTTGCTTCCCCAAGAAAAAGGTTCCGGCAACCGAATTGGGTGTCTTTAACATCAATCAACCGCTGGGTCTTCGGAACGTTCCCGATGGGACCAGCAACACGATTCTGATGGGTGAAGCGGCCCAAGGTCCGGCACACCAGATTACGGGCGTTCCGTACTATCCGGGTGAAGGTGGCGCAAAGACGATCAATGACGCGACGAAAGCTCGCATCGTCACGGGGCCGTACTCGCCACCGGCCCATTACGCGGTCGGTGTCTGGGCCGCGGGTCAGACCACCCCCTCGTCGATCGGCGGCCTGAGCGGTGTCGGTACCGCTCCTGGACCGACCAGCGGTCTGCTCGTGATTACCTCGATCATGGCCTGCACTCGCGATCCGCTCAATCGCCAGCCGGTGACTGTCTGCCAGATCGACGATTCGACGGCTTTCGGTTCCAGCTCGCCGGAGCTGGAAAGCGATTTGAGTTCGCCGTGGATCTACAGTTCGATCTACACCAACTCGGCCGGCTCGCAGAATGCGACTCCCGGTTTCCGTAGCGACCATCCGGCCGGTGCAAACTTCGTGTTCGCAGATGGTTCGGTCCACTTCTTGAGCGATACGATCGAGTTCCGCCTGCCGACCGATGGTGTCAATACGCCAAACGGCATATTGAACCTGCCCGCGGCGCCGGTTAAGAACGCGGCGGGTGTCTACCAGGCACTTTCGACCGCTCAGGGCCAAGAGGCGTTCAGCACCGCCCCGTTCTAGGTGGTGCGAGCTCTGCCGAGCGCCGGCAACTCATCCCCCTTGCTTTGTTCGATCGATCGGGCAAAGCAAGGGGGGCTTTGTAAGCCCGTTGGAAGACGGGAACGGACACTGAACTTGCGAACGAGACGCTGTCAAAGGAAGTGCATTGTGACGCGAACGATTGCTGCAACGATTTTTGCCGGTTGCCTGGCACTGACGCTAACAGGCTGCGGCGGAGAGGCCCCGGCGGAAGGGCAGAAAATGCCCGAAGCCGACCAGATCAAGTTCCTGATTGAAACTCTGCAAAAGCCGAATCCGTCGACGATGTCGATTCTGTATTCGGTGCGCCGGTTGGGCGAATTGGGACCGGCGGCGAAAGAAGCGATACCCACTTTGCAACAAATTCGAGCCGTGGCTCCCCCCGAGGCTCAAACGATCATCGACGAGTCGATCGCCAAGATCGAAGGTACGGCCCCAGCCACTCCGGCCGGCGGCGAGGGATCGTGATCCCCACCTGCCTTCAGAAGGGCCACCACTGAGCCCCGGACCACCTGCGCGTGTTCAAGCGAGGGCCCTGCGGCCCAATCGAGAGCGAAGCCCCGGAGTGCTGCGAGCAGCCCTTCGGGGCTTTTTTGTTCGCCGCGGCCAGCCCCAACAACGCCGCCTTGCCACCCGGGGGAATCGCACCCGTCGGGCTTCAGCCAGTTTTTCTTGACCCCCATTGGGTCCGTAAGTATCCTACAGCCTGGGGGTTAGTGCGAAGTCTGGCTGAGCGCCAAGGCGGTCGTCGGCCGGCCACCCCCGAAATCAGACGCTCTCGAATTCCTCGCCCCACGTCGCTAATGCGCTGACCGAAACCCTTCTGCCCTCGGCTGGACTGCCCGCGCGAAACCGCCGGCCAGCCGATCGGCAGCGCGACCCGTGGGCCTATACAGCATCGTTCTAGGCGGCACCTGCCGGTGCCCTGAGTGGTTTTTCGGAACGCTGCCGGTCCGGCGCTCGCTGACAACAGCGCGGCGCTTGGGATTAACCCCTCTTCGGGCGACCTCCACGTGCGGACCGCGGAAGCGGCTCGCCTATGGCCAGTGTCCAGGTGTTTCGATCAGCAACCCGGAAATTCATCATGACTCGGCAACCTGGTTGGTCCTCGATCCGTCGGCTTGCCCGCGCGCTGGGCGCGGTGATGCTCGTGCTGGCCCTCGCCGGGCCCACGGCCCGGGCCGCCACGGTCTTCAGCGAACAGGGCGATGCCGGCCAACTGGTGGGTACCGCTCAAACGACCGTGGGGCCGGGCAGCCTGAGCGGAATCCTGGGCTCGCTGTTGGGCGTCGACGACATCGATCTCTATCTGCTCCGCATTAACGATCCGGCGGCTTTCTCGGCCACTACGGTGGCTCCCGGAACCGAAGTGGTCGATACCCAGTTGTTCTTGTTCACCTCTACGGGGTTGGGCTTGGCCGCCGCGGGCGATGCGGGACCCTTGGAAACCAACGCCACCTTTCCGGCTGGCAGCCTGGCCGCTCTGACACCGGGCGTTTACCTGTTGGGCGTGGCCCAGTTCGACGATGTGCCTCAAAGCGCCGCCGGCCTGATCTTTCCTGCCTTGGCCCCGTTCGACCCCGCAGTGCACTTGCCCACGGGACCCGGCGGCACGATGCCGCTGATTGCTTGGTCGGTCGACCAGTTTTCGGAGCCGCTCACCGGTTACGAAATCGTGCTGACGGGAGCGCTGCCCGCGGTTCCCGAACCGGCGAGTTGGCTGCTGGCCCTGGGTCTGCCTGCGGCGATTGGATACGGCCGCTCGCTCCGCCGCCGACGGTAGGCTCGCCGGACCGCGCTCGCCAGACGATTGGTTTGGTTATACAGGGCGCCCGATTATTCATAGCGCCAGTCGATGCGGCGGGCGAATAGCCGCTCGGCAAGGCCGGTCGCGCGATGCGGGCCCTGTACTCGGTCGGCTTCGTGCCAGTCTGAACGGCAGAAGGCGGCCCAGGCCGAAACCCAGCGCACCGGGTCTCGGTTGCTGACTTCCCCGAAAACGCGGTCGTGGGCTCGCACCCCCGCCGGCACCGCCTGAGCCGATGTTTCCACCGACCCCGGGGCCGATACTTCGACCGACAACTCGTTGGGTGCCTCGGCGAATTCCCGGGCCGAACCTTCGGCCAATGCCCCAACCGTGGTTTCGCTCGCCGCCGGCGATTGGGGGGCCTGTCCCAGCGACTGGTGGTGGACAAACCCGCTGGCGAAATGGGCATAGCCCAACCCCACGATCAGTTTCCAGTTCCCCAGCGAAGTGGTAATGGCCGAGGGGTCGGCCGTGGTCAGCAGCGAGTCGTTTTCCGAACGCGACAGGGCTCGCACTTCGTCGAAGCCCCGGGCTTCGACCAGGTCGTTGCCGGTAGCCCATTGCACGCGCTGGCGGTCGAGCAGTAGTTGCTCGGCGGTGGGCGAATCGTTGATCCACGCCTGGTCGTAACCTTGCGCGGCAACCACGTTCACACGGCTGAAGCCGCGCACCGCCAGCGTGGCGCTCGGCCAGGTGAGGCGGGCCTCGCCGGGGTCGACGATGAACCGATCGTCGCCCGCCGAATCGTCGAGCCCCGCGGTATCTTCGCCCCCACCGCCATTGACCAGCACGCTGCCGAACCGCTCGACACGAACCTGGTACCCGGCACCTCCCAGTTGCGTTGCCAGTGGACCGGCATCGAGCTGGTCGTCGGCCGCCGAGCCCGTCAGTACGGCCTGGTCCGCACCCCAGTTGGAAACGGCCGTCACCCGGTCGAACCCATTGGCCTGGGTCAGACTCGACCCCGTGCCCAGTTGCGCCGTCGCGGGCCCCGCGACGAACTGGTCGTCGCCGGCCGAATCGCCAAGCACCGCCTGATCCAGCCCGTTGGTGGCCCAAGCGCGAATCAGCGCAAACTGCTCGACCCAGAGCGAGTAGCCCGCGCCCGAAAGGGTTGCGCTTCCCGGTCCCGCTTCCAGCAGGTCGTCGCCCGGGGAATCTTGCAGCCGAGCCACGTCGAACCCGCCGCCGCCGTAAACCTCGATCGCCGAGGTTTCGTTGACGTGGACTTCGTAGTTTTTCCCGGCGAGCTTGGCCGAGCGCGGGGCCAGGTCGACGGTATCGCCCGTGGGCAATCCGTACAACACCGCCACGTCGTCGCCGCCTCCCCCCTCGAAGGCAATCGTCTGCACCAATTGTGCATCGAAGTAATAGTCTTCGCCGTTAAGCCGAACGTGGTGCGTTTCCCCCGCGTGGAACTCCAGCCGATCGGCGCCGGACGTCCCCTGGAAGATCACAGCACCGTCGCGCTGGCTGTAGGCGTCGGGCGCGGCGGGCAAGTCGATTCCCAGACGACCCTTGAGCACATAGTAATCGGCCTGGCTCACCACGCCGTCGCGGGCCAGGTCGAAGGCCGGATCGAACCCTGGATCTTCGTTCGACTGCCCATAGCGCTCGAAGAACAGGTTGCGATCGCCCAGGTTAATGGCGGAGTTGCCGTCGAAATCGGCCAGGAGCCGATGGAAGTTGAACCGCACATCGGCAGGGTTTCCGCCGTCGGAATCGACCAGCACCAGCGTTGGGTCGCCGGCAGCCGTAACCAGCGATCGGTCGACCACCAATCGGTAGCGCCCGTCTTCCAGCCGGGTGAGCCCGTCGCCACCCGGGCCGTCGACGGTCAGGTCGATCAACAGGGTCAGCGCAGCGTCGTCCCAGCGATAGGCCGTGGCCGGCAGCGAAATCACCGAGCCATCCGCGGCCACCAGCTTGAGGGCTTCGCCTATTCGCTGCTGCTCGATCAGTTCGCCCAGGTTGGTCGAGCGGTTCATGGTGAGGGCGAGCTGTGTCACGTTCGATCGCTGGGCCGCGCCGGCGTTGACCGTGAAGTCGACGATCTCCGGCGGCAGGTTCGCGGCCGTCACGATGCGAACGTCGTCGAGCACCACGCGGGCATCCGGGTCGTCGAACCCGAGCAGATCGAAGTACAGCGCCGCCAGGGTGCCCGGCGTCAGATTGCTCAGGTCGAGCCGAACCTTGGCAGGCACCGTTAATTGGCCCTGTGTTGCCGAGGTTTCCCATCCCGGAACCCGCACGGCCGGGTCGAAGTAAGCCCGCCCGCCGGCCTGGAAATTGAGCGCGGCATCGGTCTGGCTAAGCTCGCCAAGCGGACCCAAGAGCGGTAAACCCGTTTCGCCGTCGAGCAGGGCAACTTCAAAGGCGTCGGGCGGACCTTGCCCCCGGTTGAGTGCGAGCTCGTGCAGGGTGAACTCAAGCCACTGGGCCCCCTCGGGCACCGTAAACGTTTGCCAAATGGCCGAGCGGAGCGGGTCGGATTCCGAGAGCACCAGCCGGCCCGCGTCGACGCCCACCAGGCCGGCGGTCGACCAGCCAAAGCCCTCGGCCAGGGGGTCGGCCTGATTGAAATCGCCATTTCGTAGCGGCACGGGGGGCAGAACGGGTTCTTGCTCATCGGCGGGCGGCTCGTGTCGCTCGGGTAAGCCAACCGGCCCATTCGCGGGCGCGGGAGACTCGCTTTCCAGGCTATCGGGCTGCTGGGGCCCGGGTTCCTCTTCGCCAATGTCGCTGAAGACCCCCAGTTCGTCCTCTCGCAGAATCTGGCTGAGCAGCGGCGGCGGCGCGTCGGGCGTACCGAATAGGGTGAAGGGGCTACCCGGCAAGAGCACCGGGCCGAATCTTCCCTGAATGAAATCGTCTTCGAACACGAACAATTCCGCCTGTAGCCCGGCATAAAGCCCCAGGGCCACGTTCAGTCGCGCCCAGGAATTGTCGAAGGTAACTTGATTGTCGTCCGGATCGTCGTCGTCGGCGCGGCCGCCGTAATTGGCCGAGAGCAGCCCATCGACCAGCACTCCGCCGGTGACCACCATGTGGATCCCGCCGCCGAGCACCGCGACGTCGCCGCCAATTTCCGCCCCCACGGCCAGTTTGCCGCGAATTTCGGGGCGGATGGCCAGGTAGGTGCCGTCGCGGACGAACTCCACGTGGCCATTGACCACCGCAAGTTGAACCCCGAACTCGGCGGTCAGCCGGGTCAGGGCGATATCCAGTTCGCCTTCGATGGCCAGGTCGAGCGGGATCGCTTCGTCGATCAGCTCTCCAAGAATCGGAATCCGCTCGGGGTCCAGATCGATCTCTAGTTGCGCCTTGAGCGGCGTATTTTCCGGAGTGATAACCTCCAGCCCGTACACCTGCAGCTTGATGCCGTTAGGTAACAGGGTCTGCCGGTCGAGGGTGCCCGCGATGTCGAAATTCGGGATCTGCATGATGTCGTACTGGTATTCGAACAGGTCGATGCCGAATACCTGGAAGTGGGCCACCAGGCTTTGGGGGCGCACCGTAACGGTCTGGCTCAGATCGACCGGAACCCGCACTTCGACGCGCAACCCTAGTTCGATCGAGGTATCGAGATTTACGCCGAGGGCCTCGATCAACAGCGGCGTATCGAAGCCGTACTGCAAGCCGCGGGGGAACGTGCCGGAGATGACGTATTCGCCCGATCCGCCGTCAAAGGTGCTGGAGACGTGGCCGAGCCAGTCGGGCACCGCGATGGGTTTGTTCCAGCGTTCGCGATCGCTGAGGCGGATGTCTTTACCCTTGGGGGCCAGGTAAACGTCGCTGGCCGCCATGACCAGGTCGGGGTCGAACAGGAAACCGAACTTGCCCTGCCCCGCATAATCGCCCGCCGATCGCGTCATGGCGCCGAGATTCTGCCGCGGCACGCCCCCGCCGAACACCAGGTCGAGCTTGTCGGCGTAATCGGCCGGCAGCCATAGATTGTTGACTCGCAGGGTGAACTCCGTCACGGGAATGTCGATTCCGGAGAGGAACGACAAGAGCTCGATCGCCCGGGCTCCGAGCCCCTCGTTTCCCTTGATCGTGGCGTAGAGCTCGATGTCGAGAAAATCGACCATGACCACCGTGCCGATGGCGCTACCGACCACCACGCCAAACTCGTCGTAGGCGGCCACGTTCAGCCGGTGCTCGCCCGCCTTGAGTTGTCCCACGTTGTAAGTGAACGATAGTTCTGCAGCGCCTTCGCTCACCGCGACGGTGGTGACCCCGATGGGCCGGGTTCCATCGGGTGCGTCGAGCCAGTACTTCACCTGGGTTACATTGTCCAGCCCCAGCCCCACCGTAAACTCGACGTCGAAATCGACCTCGGGCAGATAGCCGCCGAAAACCAGGTCGTTCGGCGACGAACTGCCGTCGAGATCGGCTTTGAGTGTCAGCGGCGCGTAGTGCGAGCGAATGTCGGAGTCGGCCTGGGGCAGGGTCGACTGTTCGTCCGCGCCAGGCGCGCCAGGAGCGTCGGCTCCCGGCTGCGGCGAATCGACCGACGCCTCGACGGTTGGACTATCGGCGGACTGCGGCGGGTTGGCGCCTGGCGGAGCCGGCGGAGCGGGCGGGGGCACGGGAGGGCCCGCCAGGGCGGCGTCGATGCGCGCCTTGGCATCGACGTTCAGCTCTTGAACCTGGACCATGGCGGTCCAGTAGTCGACCAGGTTCTCGACCGTTCCAGCGGCCAAGAGGGCCACGTCCGAGGGGCCATCGAGCGCCAGCAGCAGAATCTGCGAATGCTCCAGCAGCAGATTCTTATACTCGCCTGGCGTCATCAGATTCTTGGTCTTGGGAAAGACCCGCTCGAGCAAGTCTTTCTTGGCCGGGTCGGCCGCGACCTCTTGGAAAACATTGACGCCGGCTTCCGCGCTGCTGAGCAAGTAGTGATCGGGCAAACCCAAATTGTGAGCCCATTCGTGAGCCACGGTCAGGGCCAGGGTCTCCCCCAGCAAGCGAATGTATTCCTGCCGGCGGCGCAGCTCCTCGGGGTCGGGCATCGGCTCTTCCTCGGTTTCATCCGAGGGGGGCTGGGGAGGGGCAGGGCCCGAGTCTGACTCAAGCGCGGGAACCGGTGGCGAGGCCGAGGTAACCGAGCTGGATTCGAGCTGAAACCGACTGCTCGCATCGATCACATTGGCCGGAACGTAAACATACGGAGCATTTACTGCTCCGGTCGTACTGTTGATGGCCCCTCGGCGCTGGCGATTGGTCAATTCATCGAGAACGAACAATTGCGAAGAGGGGGTCAACTCACTGAGCGCGGCTCGGCCCGCGGCCGACGTCAACCGTTGCTCGAACTCGCCCATTGCGAAATCCAGGTGAGCGTATCCCAAGCCGAAAGTCGGGTTATCCGCTTGTTCGTCCGTGGGCAGCTCGGCGGCGTTGGTCCAGAACCTCAGGCTGTTCGAATACAGACCGGGAAAGCCTCCCTGCTCCGATATATCGAGCTGCATCAGGGCTTTGCCCGAACTGTTGTCGAGGTAGCCCGCGTAGACCTCGCGCACCGTGGCGATCACCTGGGTGACTACGGCATTGCTGAAATCGTCGTTGGCGGTTAAGCCCTCGGCGGTCAGGTCGAGAAAGGTTTGCGCCGCGCGCCGCTCGGGGTTGTTGGCCGGCAGGCCGAGCAAGTACGTTCGAGTTTTCACCAACTCGCGGCGCAACTCATCGGTGTTGAGGTACAGTGTTTGGACCGGCCGAACCGTTGCCGACAGGGTGAACGTGCTTCCGGTGTCGACGGAACGCTGCGGGCCCGTGGTGGATCGCAGCTTGATGTGCACCGTCGCCGTAACGGTTTGTTCGATGGCCGCGCCAATGGCGGTGAAGCTGAGTTTCTTGAGGCCGGCTACGGCCGTGTCTTCCAGCTTGAACGATCCCGCGGACGTAATCGCCGTATTGCCGAAAGAGAACGCGAGGTCTATATCGGCGGGAACCTCGAGGTACAGGGATCGCGACTCGCCGGGCAGGATCGTCCGGAATTTCAGCGTGCTATCGCCGCGGCTGTCGTCGGCCAGATCGGCCAGCCCGTAGATGGTGTGGTCGTGGGTGTTCGTTCCCAACCCGATCGCGTCGCGCAGCGTGTACTGCAAGATGGCCCGCTGAACTTCGCCAGCCAGCACCGCCAACGGGTCGCCCAGCGCCGCGTTCGTGCGCAAGGCCGCTTCGCGGGCCGCGATCTCGCGATGGTAGGCCGTGGTCGTGGCCCCGGAAAAAATGCTGAACTTTAATTCGTCGCCGGCATTGAGCACCTCCGGCGGCGCGTCGGCCGGCACCAAGACATCGTGATAGGCGTTGTCGTTCAGCCGCTCGCTGGAAGAGTAGTTCTCGCCCCCAAGGTCGATCCGGATGTCGTCGATAAACGAGTTCGCGGTAACGCTGACCGCGATCAATTCCAGCGTCTGCGTCGTCTTGGGATCAGACCCATTGGTGAAGGTGATCACGGTTGAAGGTTGAGTCGACGAGGGCGCCCTCGGCACCGAGTCGGTAGGCTGCGCAGCGGCGTCGCCGCCCGCGAAAGCAACGGCCTCGCTGCTCTCCGGCGCGCCCGGTCCCGGGCCGATCGGGCCCACCGGATCGTAGTCGCCGTCGGCAAACGGATCGCGGTACACCTCCTCTTCCAAGTAGGGAATCGGCGAGGGAGAACCGGGCTCCACGTGGTCGACCAAGAGCGGGCCCGCTTCCACGTCGTCGCCGATAGGAGTGTCGACGGTACTCGGCACGGTGATCACCACCGAATGATCGGAGGTGGTGCCCGAGTCGTCCGTAATGGTGACCAGCGACCCGAACTCCACGTCGTCGATCAGCACCCGACCGCCGCCTGCCCACTCGATTCGCAGCGTGACGACTGCCCCCCCGTCGGGAATGGCCGTGTCGAGCCCGATGTCTTGCCGGTAGAAGTAGCCGACTTCGCGCGCGTCGAAGTCGTGGTAGCTGATCGTTTGCTCGAGATAGGAATCACCGGTTACGGCGTCGACCAGGGTTATTTTCAGCTTCGAATCGCCGCTGTAACCGGGGTCGTCGAGGCGCACCCGGTAGGCGATGGCCGGCACCGAGTCGGGAATGAAGAAGCGATTGTGCTCGATGGCCTTGTTCTGCTTGGTTAAGGCCAGCGAATCGTTTCCGGTGAGCGGATCGTGTACCAGAAACTGGGCGGCGTTGGCTCCCGACTTCTCCGCGTCGCCATTGTGGAACGACCAGCCCGGCAACGCGTAATCGGCCGGAAATCGCTGCGCGCGACGGGTCAGGAACAGGGTGCCCGATTCGAAATCGCCGTTGAAGATTTCGGGAATCGGAATCGGGCTTTTGGGCGCGGCGGGATGGTCGTACTGGGTGTTGTCATACATCACGTCGACGCTGCCCGAGCCCGACCCACGCAGATCGCTGCCACCCCCCAATTCGCTGAAGAACCAGCCGGCGCCGATGCCTTCGCTCGGCGCGCCGGCTGCCTGGTTGGGGAACTGGCCGAAGGGCAACGCAGGGGCGCTTTCCTGGGCCACGTACCAAGGCGCATTGCCGTAAGCCACGGGGGGGAACTCGTCGCGGCGATAGTCGGCATCGAGCCGGCCGCGGTGAATGCGCTCGCCGGCGAATTCGCGCTCGCCCAGGTTGACCGTACCCGCGTACCACCGCAACACACGCTGGTGCGGTCCACCCACGCCGGTTAGGCTTTCCGAGCCGTCGGGCAGGTCGTCTTGGGTGAAGCCCGCTCGTCCGTCGAGTTCCAGGTCGATCTGCGCGGCCGACAGCGAGCTGCCCCGGGGCGTAAGCGTATGCGAACCGCTGGCCGCTTGCTGGTAATAATTGTCCGAGAACGCGATGTTCTCCCAGACTTGTACGATCGGGTCGCGGAAGTCGTCGTAGTACAGCGTCGTGGCCGAGAAGTTCTGGAGCGCGGCGGGAAGCTTCGAGCTGGCCTCGGTCGCGCGCAGCTTCTCTTTGGCCAGCGCGGCAGCCATTTGGCGGAACCGGGCGGTGACGCTGTCGTCGGCGTCCGCGGAATTGCTCGCGCTGCCCTCGCTATCCGATCCGTCCGAGTCCCCGCTCCCGGCCGCGCTGGTCTCCGAGCCGGCACCCGGCAACGCCGCGAACACGCGCGTCAGCAAAACCTGCATGGGCGACTGTGGAACATCGCGCACATCGAGACTGGTCATCTGAATATCAGTAATATCCGAGAAGAACAGGCCGATGCGCTGAATGATTTCGCTGTTGACCGAGGCCCCCCGGCTGTGGCCGATGAAGTGCAGCGGCGACTCGAACAGTTTTCCATCGAGCTCTTGATCGAGCGAAACGAGCGAGGCAAACAGCGTGTCGGCCGCGGCCTCGGCGAACCCCGAATCGTCGATGGCCAGCTCGCGGGCCCAGTTGGGCACCAGCACCAAGGCCCGCCCCGGATCGGGTTCGCGACCGTCGAGCGAAACCCAGTTGCCGTTCTGTGGGTTGTAGAGCATGACCACCCCGTCGCCGCCGGCGTGGGCAATGCTCTGGGCCAGGTCGAGAATCGACTCGGGAACCGGTTGCCGGGGCTGGGCGCCCGACCAGAGATACGGGTCGAACGGATCGCCATGTGTGACGACCGTGACCGAGGCAAACTTGGTGGCCGAACTGGTAGCCTGGGCCGCCGTTTCGAAAATACCCCACTTGCGGTTCGAGCGGCCCTGCGGCGTGGTGGCCACGACCCCCCAGTAATACGTCTGACCGGCCGTTAGGCGGCGGGCATCGGGCAACTCAAAGCTGAACTGGCCGTTGCCGTCCTCGTCGTCGACCAATAGGCCGCTTACGATCCGGTTGGGGTGGCCATCGGCCCCGGTAAAGTCGCTGGGAAACAGCCCTTCGCCCGGTCCGAGTACACTCACGTAAATTCGCGACTGAACACCGATCAGCTCGCCCACCTGCCACTGAAACTCGGGCGTCAGATCGTCGATCGTGGCGTTGAGCGGGGTGGTAAGTTCGAGGAAATCGGTCTGGGCCGATATGCCGCGCACCAGGTCGCCCGCGCCGACCTGGCCGATCTTTACCGCGGGGCGCAGCTCGTCGATTCCCTGGTAGGCAAGCAGCGAGCTGCTCAACTGCGTCACGGCGCCAAGCATCGCGTCGACGTCGTACACCTCGACCGAGTCGATCCCCTGAAACGTGGCGTAGAGATATTTTCCATCGTCGGAAATGGCCAGGTTATCGGGAAAACTGCCTTCGATGGGCTTGGTGGCGGCCACCAGCCGCGGGGCGCCATGAAGAGCCAGCGGATCGGCGATGATGCCAATGTTGCCGCCGGCCGCCTTCTCGGCGTAGTAGGGCATAAACTGGTTGTAGCCCGTGATGAAGGCGAAGTCTTTTTCTCGCGCGGTCGGCAAGAGCGCGATGCTGTTGGCGTTCTCCAGGTCGAACGAGTCGAACGGATCCCCCAACTGCAGTCGCGTCGAGGCGATCGACCATCCGCCCTGGCCATCGTTAATCAGCACGTTGTAGCCGCGCGAATCGTCGAGCAGGTCGACAAACACCATTCGCAGCGGATCGCTGGTGGCCATAATCGCCGTGGGCTCGGCCCCCGTGTACAGCGTGGTGTCGTAGGTCCAGCGGTCGGGGACGACGTCGCCGGCAAGGTCGATGTGGCTTCGTTCGACGTCGACCAGGTGAATGCGCCCGACGCCGATCGCTTTTTCGTTGTCGTCGGCCAGACCATTGAAAATCGTGCGGCCCGGCGCGGTAACGAACAGGCGCTTCCCGTCCGTGGACAGGGCCATGCCCCGTAGCCCTAGCTCGGAATCGGGCAGGGAAATCGTTTTGCGCAGCTCGTGGAAATGCTCGGAGCGAGGGTCGATGTCGATCACATACACGGCACCCGTCCGGCTGTCGGCCACGTAAGCGAATCGATCTTCCGAATCGATCAAGATCGCCGCTGGCGACGAGCCCGCAATTTCGATCACGTCGACGCCGAAATCGCTGCTGTCGGAATCCACTTGCTGGAGCGAAATGGCGTCGAACACCGCGACCGCCGAGCCCCCTTCGAGCGTTACATAGACGCGAGTGCCGTCGTTCGTCGCGGCCGTGGCCCGCGGCCGAGGGTCGACCACGCCCGCAATCGGCAGCCGGGCCACTAGCTCGTTGGGTTCCAGCAGATTGGGCATCGGGCCCGGGCTGGGGTGTTCGCCGAGCACCGCCAGCTTGTGTTCCTTGGTAACCGCCGCGAACAGGTATTGGCCAGCCGAGGGAATCTGCAGCGGATCGCTCGGCACCTGAATCTTGCGGAACCGGTCGTCGGCGTCGGCGGCCTTGGCAGGATCGAGCTCGTGCTGCGGTCGGCGCACTAGGACCGTGGCCAGCCCGATGGGCACCTGTGGCGGGATCGGCACAAACAGGGTTTGGCCATTGCCGCTCATTTCCAGTCGGAGCGCAGGCCCCGCGTAGTCGGGCCCCCCCACAACCACGTCTTTCGCGCCCAACACGTCCGAGTTGCCGTCGCGGTCGTTGTCGATGCCCGTGTCGTCGCGGCCGCCCAGGACGAACACCACCTCGATATCGCTCGCGGTGAAGGCTTCGCCATCGAAGCCCTCGGGCTCGTCGATCAGGAAGCGGTCGCCCGTCAGCACCAATTCAGGTCGGAAGCCGTCCTCCTGCGGAGTGCGATCGACTTGCAGCGAGTCGATTCGGGGCGGGTCCTGGTCCTGATCGCTCGTGGCGGCTGCCGCCGAATTGTCGACGGTGTACTCGAACTGGGCATCGCCCGATTCGTCGACGGCCACCTCGAATCCACCGAAGCTGGCCAGCACCTGGCGCACGACTGTGTAGGTTTGGATGACGATCAACGGCGCCAGCGGCACGTGCATGATTATTTCGGGAACCAGCGACAGCACCGCGTTGGGCTTCGAGACCCCCAAGGCCGGCACACCCTGGCCGGGCTGTACCACGGCGGTTACCGAGTCCTCGCGGGTCGAGCCGAACGGCAGCAGCGAATCGAAGCTGCCCTGGATTCGGGCGATCGCGTCTTTGGCCGTGGCCACGGCAAATTTGCCGCCGCTTACCAGCCCCAAGGCGGGTTCCGAGGTGGTGCGGGCCATGTGGTCGGGCCCGACCACACCGAACTCGTCTTCGTACCAAATGGGTTGGGTGGCACCAAACTCGTCGGTGTATTGGCCCGCGCGGAAGAAAAACACCTGGGTGCCGACCGGTATCTCGGGCGAGACCGGAATGGCCAGCTGAGCCGGCTGTGCCAGAGAATCGTCGCCCAGGTCCAGTTCAAAGGCCCCCACGATCTGGAACGCCGGGGCCAACACGAATGGTAATTGCTGCGGCTCGAGCGGGGCCAGGCTCACTTGCGTGGTGGTGCCGAGCGCTCCCGGTGGAACCGTGAGCACGGCGCCCCGCGCGTCTTGCACGGCGCCCCCTTCGACGCCAAGCACCGCGGTCTCTGGGGCCGGAGCCGCGACCCGCACCGGGATCAGAATCTCTTGCGGACCGACGATGGCCGTGATGACGGTTTCGCCCAGCCCTACCGCCGTGATCTGCCCGTCGGCGGAAACCTGGGCGACGGCCGGGTTGCCGGCGACGTACCGCGCGCCGGCGGCGCCCGTGGTAACGTCGATCACGCCGCCAATGGTCAATTTGAGGGAGCGAACCCCGCCAGGCACGAGCGTCACGGCGTCGGGATAAGTGTCCATTCCCGCCAGATCGTAAAGCTGAGCTTCCAGGTCACCCAGCTCTCCCACCCGCACCGCCGTGGCTGCCTGAATGCCCTGGGCCGAAACCAAGAGCACCGAAACTCCGTCGGCCAGGCCGGCGAGTTGGCCGCCCGGCGAGACCGAGGCGACCTGCGGGGCCGTGGTTGCCAGGGCCAAGTACGAGGCTGGCAACAGCACATTGGCCTCGTCGGCAAAGTCGCCCCGCACCTCGATCGAGCGCACCTGCCCAACATCGAGCGCGGGGCGCCGCGGGGTGAGGCGCAGCGACAGCAGCGGCGCCTCGGAAACATCGATCGCCACCACAATCGGCGGCGATGCCAGCAGCCCGTCGCTGGCGGCCAACACCACCGCAGCCGAGCCCGTAACGCCAGGGGCCGGCGTGAAAATCAGTTGCCGTCCGTCGAGCGAAAAGCCGGCCGTACCGCCCATTACCTCAACAACTGTGTAGTCGAGCGAGTCTCCCTCAGGTTCGGTGCCCAGCGAGGCCAGGTCGATCGCCACCGGCAACTCCCGGTGCGTGCGCACCTGGGTGCCCGAGAGCGCGGCGGCGCGATTGGCGAGAAACGCGAACGAGGCGTTTTGCAGCAGCCGGTCGGTGGCATCGACCGTTCCGTCGCGATTGGCGTCGGCCGAAACCAGGTAGGCCGACTCGCCTCGGTGCGAACCGAAGGCCGGATCGAACAACGCTTCGTCGGTGCCGTCGACGTCTCCGTCTTGGTCCACATCGCCCGCCAGAAAGATTTCGAACTCAAACTGGCCGGCGACACTCCCCGGCGCCGAACCCAGTTCAACCAGGTACGGTCCGGCGTGGTCGAGAGTGAACCAGGCCACGCTGCGATCGGGCTCTTGGAGCATCCCCTGGGCCGCCAGATGGCGAATGCTCGGAACGGCGGGAATCAAGCCCCCTGTGAGCGACCGCACGGCGATTCCGACGGTGACCCGGCCCGTCGTCGAGCTGGCCAATTCCCCTTCCGTAAGCACCAGTGCATAGCGGAGCGATTGCCCCGGATCGGCCTGGGCGGCTTGCGGCTGGTTCAGAACATCGCGGGTACCACCCAGCACCCGGTCGATCGGCAGAAACCGCTCGACGGCGCCGCCGGCATCGTACTCGACGGCCAGGGCACCGCCTGAGCCATCAAGCGGCACAATCGCCGAAAGGCGCCGTCCATCGGCCGTGTAGCCATACACGGCCCGCTGCGCGGTATCCCAGCGGGTGACACCGGTCAAATTGCCCGTGGGCGAGTAGTCGTAGGCCACGCGCTGCCCGTCGCTACCGGCCAGGGCGATCAACCGTCCCTGGGAATCGCGCTCAAACGTTGCGCGACGCCCATCGGAGCCCACCACGCCGGTATCCGACCAATGCCAGACGACTCCGTCGGGCCAAGCCGTTTCGCGCAGGTGGCCCTGGTCATCGTACCGTTGCCGCACCCCGGCTTGGTCGACCAGCGTGTAGGCTGGATGGCCAAACGCCGCGTTGGCCGGGTTATAGGGCAGCCCTGTGCCGAGCTGATAGAACCGGCCATCGACCAACTCCAGCACCGCCGCCGCGGTTTCAAGCTGGTAGGCTGCGCCGGGTTCCGCGGTCCAGGCCGGGCGATACACTTGGCTGGTGCCGACCGTTTGCGCCGTGGGGCTGAACTCAAACACCGTCCGCTGCCCGTCGGGCAGCGTCAGGTACAACCGCGTCTGCGGCGCCAGCGCCGGGTAAATGTCTGCTTGCTCTAATCCCGTGGCCGGCAAGTTACTGGTCGGCCCGAGGTCGTAGCCAGCCAATTGCCAGCCCCGCCCGAAAAGGCCCTGGTAGTCGCTCTGCAAACTGGAATACGTGCGGGTCAGCTCGAGCATTCGCCCATCGAGCTGCAGCGCCAAGTCGACCGCGCGCGTTTCGAGGGCATCGCGCTTCTCGGCGGAGTGTATCTCCAGCGGCAGCACCACGGTCGCTTGCCGCCCGCCGATGTCGGTTGCCCGCAACCGCAGATCGTAGAAACCGTTGGCCACCCGCGCCGGGTCGAGAACAGCCAACACCTCGTTCAGCCGATCGGTGTGGCCGGCGGCCAGCGCCACGGGTTCCGCCCCGCCACGGGGAATCAGTTCGAGTTGGTACTCGTCCAGGTTCAAATCGCTGACGGAACCGACCAGGTCGATGGGACCGGAAATGGGGCCCGGCCCCAGCGCCGCGAGCGACACCACGGGGGGCGAGCGGTCGGCCGCGTCGCGCACCCGAATAACCGCGTCGGCCGTACCGACCACGCCGTCGACATCGGTAGCCGAGGCCGATACCTGCACGCCCCCGGGGGCACCGGGTACGAATCGCACCCGGCCCTGGGGGTCGAGCGTTTGCGGCTGACCATCGATCGCCAGGCCCAGCGAGGCAATATCGGCCACCCCCTCGGCGGTTACCTGCACCAGCACCGATTGCCCAACTACGGCCGGAAAGCTCGGCGTGATTTCGATGCGAACCTGGGGTGGCACCGGCACCGGCGACACCACCAGCCGCACCGAGCGGTAGCTGGTGAGCAGTCCGTCGCTGGCAGCGAACTGTAGGTCGTAGGTTCCCAGTTCGGCCCCTTGCGGAGTCCAGGTAAGCCGCCCGGCGAGCGGGTCGAACTGGGCCCCGGGGGGAAGCTGATTGACGCTGAGCGCGAGCGAATCTTCGGCATCGGGGTCGCTGGCCGGTGCCAGCAACGCAAACGGCTGGCCGATCACCAATACGTGGCCGCTCATGGGCCCAATTGCCGGCGGGCGATTCACCGGCAGCACGCTTACATTCACCCGCAGCGTGGCCTCCAGTCCGCCCGCATCGCGGACTCCGAAGGCAAGCTGGTGGGGTCCTGCCTGGTCGAAACCGGGAGTCCAGTTCAGCGTTTGCTGTGCTGGGTCGAAGGTGGCCCCGGCCGGTAAATTGCCGGCGGCAAAGTAGCTCAGCGCGTCGCCGTCTGGATCGGCCGCGCGGATGCTGAAAGCGAGCCCCACCCCCTCTTGGCCCACCAGGTCGGGCAGGGGAGCGAAGACCGGCGGGCGGTTGGTGGGCTCGACCGTTAGCGCCACGTCCTCGCCTCGCGATTGATTGCCATCGGTGGCCTCGAAGCGAACCACGTAGCTCCCAGCTTGTTCGTAGCTGGGGGTCCAGCGAAATTGCCCGCTGCGTGCATCCAGCGTGGCCCCGTCCGGCAGCCCGCTGGCCAAGAACGAGACCGAATCGCCGTTGGGGTCGCTGCCTGCCAGGTCGATCGATAGAAGCTGACCCTCGGACACGGTTTGTGGGCCGACGGGCACCAGTTGCGGAGCGGCGTTCGACGTTCTCACGACCAGTTGCACCGTTTGAGCCGCCGAGAGTCGCTCGGCCGGGTCGCCATGGCCGTCGTCGGCTACTTGTACGGTTACCGTGTGCATGCCCACGCTCGCCGCCGTGGGCGTCCAGCGCAGTTCGGCGCGGCCGTAAATGGGCGAGGGAATCAGGACGGCGCCTGGCGGCAGTCCCGCCGAAGAGAACTCGAGCGGGTCGTCGTCGGGGTCGCTGGCCACGAGCGGCAGCACCCATGCCTGGCCCACCAACAGCACCTGGTCGGCCAGTGGTGTCAGCACCGGAGGTTCGTTGGGCGCGGTTACCGAAAGAACCCACGTCCGCTCGGTGCGGAGCACATCGGCCGGCGCGCCGTCGCCCGTATCGGTGGCCGCGACGGTAATTACATAGTTACCTCGGTCGCCGGGCCGCGGGGCGAAATGCAGCCGAGCAAGCCCATCGCCCAGGTCGGTCCGTGTGGCGAACGCGGGCAAGCCCTGGACCGTAATCGCCAGCGGCTCGGCATCGGCATCCGTCGCTTGAATGTCGAACTGGAGCGTTTCCCCCACGCCAAGCTGGCGGTTGTTCAGTTCCGGCAACATCGGCGGGGCATTGGCGTTCGTCACCCGGATCCGAACCGTGGTGAAGTCGGAATTCGGCTGCCCCGTGCCGTCGCCGTCATCGCTTACCTGGAAATCAATCGGGTAATCGCCCGCCTGGTCGAAGCTGGGGGTCCAGGCCAAGAGCTGCGAGATCGGGTCGAACGTAGCCCCCTGGGGCAATGCGCCGGACGACATTACCAAACCGGCCGCAATGCCCCCCAACTCGGCTTCCAGGTCGCCAAGGGAGAAGCCTTGGGTGCCGCCGGCCACCGGGGCATCGGCGTCGGAAGCGGCGATTCGCACCAACAACGGTTGGCCTTCGCGAATCGACAAATCGCCCAGCCGCGAGAACTGCACCGGCCCGTTCAAGTTCAATACATCGATCACCAGGGTCTGGGTGCTGCTGCCCAGCCCATCGGTCGCCGTCAACAGCACCTCGTAATGGCCGTGTTGGTCGAAGCGCGGGGTCCAGCGCAATAACCCCCGAGCCGGATCGAGCGCCGCACCGGGGGGGAGGTTCTCCGAAAGATAACTGATCGGGTCTCCGTCCGGGTCGCTGGCCGCCAGGGCGATCACCAACGACTCGCCTTCGCGAATCTCCCGGGCAGCCGGGGGCAACAGCCGCGGCGGCTGATTCACATTGGTTACCAGCAGCTCGAACTGCTGCCGGGTTTCGACCAGCCCGTCGAAGGCGACCACCGCGATGCCCGAGTAGCGCCCCGCCGAGGTGCCCGTGGTTTGCCACACGATGGCCGGTAGCTGCGGATCGAAGATCGCCCCGGGGGGCAGGTTCTCGGCCCACAGCACCAGCGGGTCGCCGTCGGGATCGTATCCCGCGACCGGTAAACTCCAGCGCTGGCTTTCGGCTACCTGCTGATCGGCAATTGGGAACAACACCGGGGCGCGGTTCCCCTGGGCCACGTCGACGGTCCAGGTCTGTCGCGAGTAGCCGCCCCGCGCGTCGTAGGCCCGCAGTACGAACTCGGCCAGGTGGGCTTCGCCAGGCCGCGGGGTCCAGCGGATGGTGCCGTTCTGTGGTTCCAGGAGGGCTCCCTCTGGGCCCGACAACAGCACCAGGTCGACCCCCAGGCCGTCTGGATCGATGACATCGGGCTCGTAGCTGTAGGGCTGGCCGATCTGAGCCGTCGCGGGTGGCAGCGACTGGAATTCGGGCACCCGATTCGTGGCCAAGGCCGCTAGCACTTGAGGCAGAATCCCAAGCGGGCCGACCAGGTCCGCGGGCAGGGTCAGCGTGTGGCGGGCCGTTTGCTGCCCCGGTACCAGCGTTGAAGCACCGTCGACCACCAGATCGACGTAGGGGAATCCCTCGGCGGTTTCTCCGCTGGCGCCTCCCAGGAGCGCGGCTTCCGCCATGGTCAGCTGATTGAACACCAGTCTTAGCGGCGAAAGCAGTGCCTGCGACGTCGTGTTTTCGACCAAGACGTCGAATGCCACCAGGCCAGCGGCGCGATCGAGCCGGGTATCGACGAACGAGGCAGTGAGCGACCCGCTGAAATCCTCCAATACGTTGAACTCGCTAACGAAATCGGCGCCCAGCGGCACCCCGATTCCGCTTTCCACCTGGCCGCGAATCCGCAAGGCATAGCGACCCGGCACCAGCGATTCGAATCGCAGCTCGACCGTTCGCTGGCCCGCTCGATAACCGGCGGCCCCCAGCGCGATCGAGCGGCCGGTCTCCAACTCGACCAGTTCGTAGTTCGCCAGGTTGGTTACCGAGGTGGCATCGTCGGCGGGGTCGAAATTCATGGCGCCGTCGAACGTGACCGTGGCCAGGTTGATGCGCTGGTTGCTGCCCGATCCATCGACCGGCGTGGTTGCGATGACCCGGGGCGGAGCGATCGGCTGCAAGACATCGACCTGCGACGACTGGGTCAGATACAACCGGCCGTCGGGGCCCACATGCAGAAAGTCGCCACGGGCCCCCCCGGTGGCGATCGCAGTCGCTTGCAGCGTGGCCAGATCGACCATCGTCAAGCGGCCGCCGCTGGAGTGGCTGACGAACAACAGCCCTTCGAGCGGCGTGCCCCGTTGGCCAAAGGCCAAGGCTTCGGCCTCGTCGGCCAGGGTGAGCACGACCTCGGCCCGCCCCTTGGCGTTGAATCGCACGATTTGCCCGCCGTCGGGCCAGAGTGCGCCCCACAGCGTGCCGTCGGGCGCGAAGGCCAAGCCATCGACTCGCGTGGTGGAGAAGGGCTGAATGCGCCGTGTGGTCAGATCGAACCGCGAAACACCGTAGCCCGTGGCCAGGTACAGCGAGCGCCCGTCGGGGGCCACCGCCAATCCTAGCGTGACCCCGGCGGCATAGCTCGCGAGCACTTCGCCCGATGCCGGGTCGAGCAGCACGAGCCCCTCGCCGCCGGTTGTGGCCCACAGCTGACCCTCTTGGTCGAAGGCCATGTCGTAGATTGGCGAATCGAGCACGGCAAACGGCTCGCCGGCCACGCCCCCGGCCGGCGTGGTGCGATAAAGGGCGTTTCGACCCGCGCCGCCGCTGACCAGAATGGTCTGCCCGTCGGGCGCAATCGCGATTCCCAGAGGGCCGATCCCCGCCCCCGACTGCGGCACACCGGTCAGCAGCGCCCCCATGGCAAACGGCTCGAAGACCGTTGTGAACGAGGGGAGCGGCGCAAAACGCTGGGCCGGAATCCGGGCCAACGCCTGAACGAACAAGGGGTGGGGCGACGCTGGCTCGGGCGGCTCGGCCGAGGGCAGTACGGCGGGCGCGGCCAGAATGGGGCCCGTCGTGCCCCCCAGGTTCACGGCCACGTCGTAGCCCGGCAGAACGACGCCGTCGGGGGCCAGGCTGACGTTGCCCGCCAAATCGCTAGCCAAGACCAAGAAGTCGACCTGTTGCCCGGCCGCGGCCTGAAGCTGGTAGCTCGTCAGACTCGACTGGCGCAGCAGGGCGGTATAAGGGCCGCCGTCGAGCGACACAAAGAGCCCGAAGTTGGCCAACCCCGAGCCCCCCAGGTCGTCGCGGCCCGACCAAACGACTTCATACACGCCGCTACCCCGCTCGGCCACGCTCCACTGGACCGTCGGGGGTTGGGCATCGACCGTGTGGCGAATCTTCGCCGAGTCGAGCGGCGTTTGTGCGTCGAAGATCGCCCGGGCGGAAGATTCAATCGCCTCGCCAGTCGTGCCGCCCGGCAGGAGCTGAATCGTGTAACCGGCCGTGACTGCTTCGCCGGGAAGCAAGAGGCCGCGGGCCGGGTCGGTAATCAGGAGACCGTCCTCGGGGTCGATTGCCCGCAAGAGCCAGGTGGCGGTACCCGAATTGGCGTCGACGCCGGCGGTAACCTGGATCACGAACCCGCGCTGGTCGGTAAAGTCGAACTCGTCTGAGAAGCCGGCTCGGCCGCTGGGAATCGCCAGGGTCAGGCCCCCCAGCTTTAACTCGGTCAGGGCGAAACTGCGAAGATCGAGCGCGGGGTCGAGCGATTGCAACAGGCGCAGTTCGTGCACGGCCGCCGGGGCGTCGTCGGCCAGGCTGGCCGACACCTGGAACGGTATCGGCGTACCCAGGGGCAGAAAGCCTTGGTCGCCGCTGCCGCTGGGGCCAGTGACGCGGACCTGTCCGCTCTGGGCGCCCGCCAGGCCAAACAGATCCTCGAACCCCAGGTCGGTGGCGGTGACGGTGCCGGTAAAGGTTTCGACCCCCACGTGAATGCGAAACGCCTCGAAGCGCGTGGGGTGCGAAAGCCCCAGGTCGAACCGCGAACCATCGGGAATTTCCGACGAACCGAAGGCATCGGGGTCGTGGCCGTACCAGGTGCGCAGTTGCGCGAAGAACTCGACCAGGGCGTCGTCTCCGGCCAACACGAGCGACTCGCCGGCTGGCCCGGCCAACAGACCGGCTGCCAATACCCCCAGCAGGTTCGTTACCTGGGGTTCGAGCCGCACCGGCGGAGGCGCATCTTCCGGCCGCAATTGTCCGGAATCTTCCAAGGCGGCCAGGTAAATATCGGCCCAGCTTGTCGGATCGGCGGCCAGCGCCTGGAGCGCGGCGGGGGCGGTGTCGTCGTCGAGCACGGCCAGCCGCAATCGCTCGGCCTGCTGCCGCTGGTAGGCCAGATACTCGGCGGCCGTCATCGGCGTGGCAGCCGCCTGGATATAGAAATCGAACGCCAGCAATTCCAGCTCGAAATCCAGCAGCGATTCGAGGAAGTCGGGATCTTCCTCGAGCAATCGCTTGAGCTCGGGATACGATTCGACCGTAAATGTGCGGGCCGCGAAACCATCGGCCGGCAAGTCGAACACGAACCCTTGGGAAATCAAGTCGCCATCGAGATTCAGAATGGGATCGAGCGAGTTCCAGGGGACGCCCGCGATCAGCGGCTGGCCCGTCAGGTTCGACGCCATGACGAGCCGCTCGCCTGGAATCAGGTTGGCGACCGGATTGGCCAGACGGGGCACCCCGAATTCCCAGTGGATGTAGGGCGCGTCGAGATTGCCCAGGCTCTGGACCGAGGCGCCATAAACCCCCACTTCGCCCACATCCAGCCGGTCGGGGCCCCCCAAGCCCACGGTAATTTCCAGCGGCCGGGCCGCCTCCACCAAAAAGCGATAGGGCACAATGGCCTGCTGGCCATTGGGGTTGGTGACCTGAACGTCGTACAGCCCCCGGGGCGCGTCGCGCAGATCGAAGATGGCTACGATCCGCGTGGCATCGACCACCGAGTAGCTTACCGGCGCGAATTCGCCGAACTGCGGCCGTACCAGCTTCACCGTGGCCTGGGGGCTGAATCGAGCCCCGCTGAGTTCAAGCGTTACGTAGCGATCGTCGCCCCCCGCCTCGAGCGACAGGTCGCGCACGCCGAAGGGGAGGGAGCGGGCCGTTAGCCGAATGGGCGTATCGACTCGCGGTTGGCGAATGCTGCGGACCAGGATGTAGTAGGCCCCGGCCTGGGTCGTGGGAACCAGGGCCATCTGATCGGCTACCAGGTAGCCTTGAAACGCCGCGTCGTAGGCCAGCGAGCTGGGAAGCGCCTCGTAGCGCACATACAGTTCGTTCGACCCGGAATCGTCCAGGCTGTCGAGCGATATTTCGAGCGTTTCCCCCGCCGTCACCACCACGCGGTACAACAACGATTCGCCGGTCGATAGCGCATCTTCCGCCGGTATCTCTGGCTGCAGCGTCTTGACCACCACCTCCACCGGATCGGTCGAAGTGGCCGCGTTATCGGCGTTGTCAGTCGCCTCGTACACGTCGTCGAATACGTCGGTTCGCACAACCACCCGGTAGCTGCCCGGCAGCGCCAAAGGCAACCGCGCCGTGAGCTGAGCGCTGTAGCTGGCGCCGGCCGGCACGGTACGGGCCTGCTCGGGTTCCACCCGGCCGATGAGCCGGTCGCCCAGGTCCCAGACACCATCGGCCGACAGATAAACCGCGTCGGCCCAGCGGCCCTGGGCCGGCTGCGTGCCGTAGTTGGTGACGGTCCAAGACACGGAGAGTTGGTCGCCGCTGAGCACCAGGCTGGGAACCTCGATCAGGTCCACCCGCAGGTTGGCCGGCGGCGGCAGTTCGATGAGCACCGGCACCGCCGAGGGAGCGGCGTTGTTCCCCTCCAGCGTTTCAATCACCCCGCCCCGGGGCAGCGACCCGCTGGGCACATCGACCAGCACGAACACGTAGTAGGGGCCCAGCAAACCGCGCGGCAGGCGGGCCTCGAGCGAGGCCTCGTACGACTCGCCGCTGGAGAGCGCCCCGCGGTGCTGCACCTCGCCCAGGAAGTGGTCGCTACGCACATCGAGAAACGTATCGCGCGAAAGGAACACGTAGTCGGTCCAGTCTCCCTGGCGATCGGGAACGGCGCCGGTCCCTTGATTCACCACCCGCCAGCTAACCAGCAGCCGCTCACTGGTTAGCACCCGTTCGACGGTGCTAATCTCGGTGGGCACCAGGTCGGGGGCATCGACTCGGTGCACCACGAGCGGCCGGGAAACCTGGTTGTCGTCTTCGTCCTGGAATTCGCGAACCAGCCCCTGAGGGTCGCCCTGCAGCGACACGTGGGCGTTGCCCGTTTGCGCGGGAAACGGCAGCCGCACGCTGAACACCGGGGCATCGCCATAGGGCGAGTCGGCATAGGCCAACAGGTAAAACGGCCCGTCGATATTGTCCGGCAGCCGCACCTGGCCGGTCACCAGGTACGAACCGCCGGGATCCAGCACGCCTTCGCGGCGAAAGGTGCCGAGCAGTTCGTCGTAAGCATCCAGCGTTTGGTCGAGCGACAGATAAACGCGGTCGAACCAGCGATCGGTCCGCGTGGCTCGGCCCCCCTGGTTCATCACCTCGAAGCTAAAGGGGAGCGTTCCGCCCGAGTCGGCCTCGGAAGCCGCCTGGAAATGGGCGATTTCCAAATCGGCCTCGCGATAGGTGACCAGGGTCGAGGCCTGACCATAATTGTTCGATTTGTCGGGCAGTTCCCAGGTTCGCTGGCGAAACTGTTCCGGCCAGGTGGGGAAATCGCCCGGGCCCACCGCCGACAAGATCGCCTGGCCGTAGCGGTTGAGAGCGATGTCGCTGAAGACGTGTACGTACCAGCGTCCTGAAACACCCTCGGGCAACCGCACACCGAGCGAGGCATCGTAGCTTTGCCCGGGCTCGAGCGCCCCCTGCTGGAGATGAACTCGGCTGCCCACCAGCGCGGCCCGCTGGGGGATATAGACCGGGTCGGGCGAGATGAACACGTAGTCGGTCCACCGCTGGGTGCCCTCCCAGACCGGGTCCGCTCCCTCGTTGACGACCGACCAGCGCACCTGCACCTCTTCGCCCGAGAATGCGGTGGAGTCGACCGACACGTTGCGCACCCGTAAATCGGCCACGGCGTCGTCAACCGTGCTGGCCGCGGAGCGGGTATTGTTGTTGCCGAACGGCCCCTCGAACACGGTGCGGTTTACCGGCTGGCCATCGCCGGTCAGAATCGCCAACAACTCGCTCCGCGAAAACTTCTGCAAGTCGCCGACCGAGATATTGTTCAGCGGGCCACCGACGGCCGCCTCGAGCCGGGTGAGAATGTCGCGAATCTGGTTCAGGAACAACGCCTCGTCGCTCAGCGTGTTCAGCGGCGCCACGTTGGTGCGCACGATGAAGTGGCTTCCCTGGGCCGACGGGGGCAAGGTAAACGTGGCCGAGGCCGTGTAGCTTTGCCCCCGATCGAGCCGCCCGAAGTGGGGCACCACGAATACCAGTTGCTCGCTACCCTGCCCATCGTCGAGGCCGGCGTCGGTCGACACATAAATCGCGTCGGCCCACACATCCAGGTCGGTAATCGCCGCCCCCAGGTTGGCCACGGTCCAGCTCAGCGTTACTTCTTCACCTCCCCGGGCACTGGGCGGGGCGATCAGGTGGGTCACCTCTAGATCGGCGGCCGGCGTCAGCACCAGCCGCAGCGGCGTGGCTTTGAAGTTGCTGCCGTCCAGATCGTTCGGCGCGTCGGGGTTCAGGTTCACATCGAACGAATTCTCGAAAACGTTGTCGCCGGGATCGCTCCACACGGTCAGGTAGTACTGCCCGAACTTGTTGGCCGGCAGATGCACAGTGACCGCGTTTTCGTAGAACTCGCCCACCTCAAGTGCGCCGCCGTGGCCGAACGACCCAAGGTAAATATCTCCCCGCTTGGCGTTCGGGCGATCGCGGCCCAAGGTGAGCCAGACCTGGTCGCTCCAGGAACCGGGAAAGGTGACCCCCGCCCCCAGGTTGCTGACCCGGTAGCGAACCACCACATCGGTATTGTCGAAGGCATCGCCCGGGCCCTGCACGGCCGACACGACCAGGTCGGGCGGCGGAACGGGCTGCGCGTCGATGGCCAGCGGCGCGGCCCGCGTGTTGTTGTTCTCGCTGGGAAACTCGTCAACCTGGCGCCGCCCATCGGCCTGCACAACGACGAAAGCGTTGCCCGCGAAGCCGGCCGGCAGCGTGAACTGGGCGAAGTTGGAATACGCCTCGCCGACGGCCAGGGCGCTCTGATTGCTGATCTCGCCGAGCAACACGTCGCCGCCGTCGACCTGGTTGTTCAGCGACAGGTAAACGCGGTCGACCCAACGCGAGCCGCCCGAGGGCGTGGCGCTGGTCCCCAGGTTGGTGACCGCGTACTCCACGTCGATGACGGCCCCGGCCGTCACCTGGGTCGGAACCGTAAGCTGGGTCACCTGCAAGTCGGCACGCGGCGCCAGCGAAATCGTCAGCAGGCCCGTCGCTCGGTCATTGTTCAGCTCGTTGGTTTCCGCCAGGCGGCTGCCAGAGTCGGCCTCGACCAGAATGCGAAATACACCCTGGGTCTGCGGCAGGCGCACCAGCTCGGTTCGCGTGGCGGTGCGGCCGGGATCGAGCCCGCCGGTACGGGTAAAGCTGCCCAGCAGGGTGCGCGACTGGGGGTTATCGGCCGCGACCAGGTAGACCCTGTCGGTCCAAGTGTCGTCGATGCGTTCGGGGCCGTTGTTGCGAACCGTCCAGCCCACTTCGATCGACTCGCCGTCGAGCGCGCTGGTGGGGGCGGTCACCTGGGTCAATTCCAGATCGAACTGCGGTGGCGGCACGAAAGCCACGTCGATCGGACCGGCGACGCGCCGATTGTTTCCCGTGTAGAGAAACTCGTAAGGCCCGCCGGTTTCGACCACCAGGTACAGCGTGCCGCTCACGTCGCTGGGCAGGGGTACGTCGGCCGTTCGGGAGTACGCCCCCCCCACGCCCAGCGCCCCCAGGTGGCTGAAACTACCCAAGAACCGACGCCCCGTGGCTCCGGTCGGGTCGCTGCTCAGGTACCAATGGTCGTTCCATTGGGCCGGGTCGGTCAAACCGATCCCCTGGTTCGAGACAGTCCAGGCGACCGAGATGGTGCCGCCTCCCGCCCCCATGGCAGGCGCCGAAGCCGCTTCGATCACCAAGTCGGCATAGGGCCGGGGCGTGACGTCGACCGGATGGCCCGGGCCGCCGACATTGCCGGCCAGGTTCGTGTGCTCGTAAACCACGTCGTCAACGTCGGTCACCACGAATAGCTGGAACCGCCCTTCGGTGCTGGGCGGAAGCGTAAAGATCCGCTCTTCGGTGTACTCGGCGCCCACCGGCACCAGGCCCAGGTGGGGCACGTTACCCAATACGAGGTCGTCGCCGTTACCCAGCACCGTATCGCGCGACAGCACCAGCCGATCGATCCAGCTCTCGCGATTGCCCGCGCCGGTGCCGGTGTTAGTTACCGTCCACGACACGGTCAAATCGACCGGGTCGCCAATCAACAGCGATTGCGCTTCGACCTGTGTTACGCTCAGATCCGCGTAGGGCGCCAATTGCAGCGTGAGCTCGGGGGAGGTTGCCTGGTTGTTGGTTTCCCCACCGGGCTCGAGCACCCGCGCGCCGGCGTCGGTAACGACGATCACCCGATACGCCCCGCTCAAACCCTGAGGCAACGCCAGCAGCGCCTCGCGCGGATAGGTTTGGCCGGCCGCCAATTCCATCGGCGCTGCCAGTTCGCCCAGCAGCCGATCGTCGGCCGAAAGCGACAGATCGCTCGAAAGATACACGCGATCGATCCAGCCGCCGGTCGCCGCCCCCGTGCCGGCGTTGCGGCCCGTCCAGCCGACCCGGATCGACTGCCCCGATACCGCTTCACTTCCGTCGGGCAGTAGCACCTGGTCGACCACCAGGTCGGCGTGGCTGAGCACCAGCGGCGCCGAAACGGCCAGATTGTTCGACTCGGCGCCGCGCTCGAACACCTCGTTCAAAACGTCGGTGACGACTACCAACTGGTAATTGCCGTCGGCGACGCCGGGAATTTGTAGTTGTTCGCTGCGGGCATAGCCAATCCCGGCGGCCAGCGCCCCGGTGTGCCGAAAGGTGCCCAGCAGTTGGGCGCCAGACAGGCTGCCATCAGCCGAGAGGTAGACCCGATCCGACCAGGCCTCGGCCAACGTGGCGGCCGAGCCCGAGTTGGAAACGAGCCAGCTCACCCCCACGGTCTGGCCAGCGACGACGGTGCCGGGGCTGCTCACCTCGATCACGGCCAGATCGGCCACGGGCGCCAGGCTCACATCGAGCGGCGCCAGGCTGGCCGTGACGTTGTTGGCTTCCGCCGCGGGTTCAAGAATGTTGTGCTGCGCGTCGGTCTCGACAAGGATCCGGTAGCTCCCCGCTGGCAAGTCGACCGGCAGCGCCACATTCTGGGTTTGGCTATAGCTTCCCGCGGGGCCCAAGACACCCGTGTGGGTGACGCTGGCCAAAAGCTGGTCGCCGCCGAGTTGGTCGTCGGTCGAAAGCCAGATGCGGTCGATCCAAACCGCGCCCGGCGTCGTTGAAACGCCGGCGTTGGCGACCCGCCAGGTGACCGCGATGGTTTGACCGGTCAGGGCCGCGGCGGGCGCCGTCACCGCTTCGACGATCAGGTCGGCCGGCGGGGGCGCGAAGCCGATTTCGATCGGCAGCCTCCGCTGGTTATTGGTTTCGTCGGACTCGGCCACCTGATTGGCCGTGTCGATCTCCAGGAACACATAGGCCGTGCCGGCAAAGCCAAACGGCGCCGAGATCGAGGCCTGGGCCGTGTACTGCCCGCCAGGGCTTAAAGCCTCCGCACGGGCGATGCTGCCGATCGGCTGGTCGTCGGCATTGCCCAGCACATCGTCGAGCGACAGCCAGGCTCGGTCAGTCCAGGGCAAAACGGCGACCGAATCACCGTCGTTGCGCACCGTCCAGCTCAGGCTGAGTAGCTCGCCGTTGTTAATCGGGCTCGGCAAGTTCACCTGGGCAATGCTCAGGTCGGGCCGCCGCACTTGAATCAGGGCCTCGAACGCATCGCTCGGCTCGCCAAATTGCCGGTCGCCATCGGTGTCCATCTGGTTGCCAACCAGGTCGGCAATGGCCGGCCCCACGGTAAACCGGTAGGTACCTGCCGCGGTCTGGGGGGCGAAGGTCGCCCGGAATCGCCTGGGCGAAAGCGCCGTAACGCCGGTCGGCGTGACCGTGCCCAGCGGCCCCTCGATGAGCACGTCGCCCGTCGAGACGGTGCCGGCCTGCACCGCTTCGCTGAACTCGAATTCGAAGCTGGCCAGGCTCCCCACCACCTCGCCCAGTGGCGCGCTCTCGACCACCGTGGGACCGGTGTTGTCGAGCACGATCGTTCCCAGGTAGCGATCCTCCTCCGGCTCGCCGCTGGCGGCGTCGCCGTCCTGGTTCATGGCCGTATGGCCCAGGTCTTCGATAAACGGCCCCACGAAAAGCTGGTACGCCCCGTCGAGCGTTTGCGGCGCGAAGTGCAGCCGGAACCTGGTGTCGCTCAGCGGCTCGATCTGTTCGATGGCGATTCCGCCCAGCGGTCCGGAAAGCTGAACGTCGACGGGCGTCAGCGTGGCCAGCAGAATCGGCTCGCTGAATTCCAGCTCGATCGCCTCCAGGGGAGCCCCGCTCGCCGCCGCGGGCAGTTGCGATACAACTCGCGGCCCGACCTGGTCCAGGCGAAAACCGGCGGTGTAGCGATCCTCGGGCTCGCCCCAGCGGCCGTCGGCGTCTTGGTCCATCAAGCGCCCGGCCAGATCGCTAATTTCGGGCCCCACGGCCAAGGCATAATCGCCTTCCGCCGTGAGCGACTGAAACTGAATCCGGATCTGGCGCGGGCCAAGCCGGTTCACGGCCGCAATCGCCACCAATCCCCGCGGACCCACCAGCGTTACGTCGTCGGGCGAGAAACTGCCGTCGGCCAGCTCGGCCGAAAACGTCAGATCCACGTGGTCGACAATGTTGTGCACCGAGCCCACGGGCTGTTGGGCCGTGACCACCAAGGGGGCCAGGTCGATCGCAAGCGTGGCCAGGTAAACGTCGTCCGGGCTCTCGCCGCCCTGGCCATCGGTGTCTTGGTCGAGCTGGTTGCCCGCCAGATCGGCCACGTTCGGGCCAAGGGTAAACCGGTATTCGCCCGAGCGGGCTTGCAGCGCCATTCCGACGCGAAACACCGTGTCGGTCAACCGCTCGACCGACAGCGGCTGAACCGCGCCCTCGGGCCCAGTAATCGCCACGTCGGCGGGCGAGAACGTGGTTGCCAGGATCGGTTCACTGAACGTGAAGTCGAGGTACGTCAGCGGTTGGTCGACGGTGCCCGCGGGCGAGTGGCTCAGCACCCGGGGGCCGGCGCGATCGATGACCAGGCTGGCCCGGAAGGCATCGTCCGTGGGCTCTCCGTCCGTTCCGTCGCGGTCCTGGTCGAGCCGGTAACCTGAAGCAGCCGCCCGCACCCCGGCGCCGACGGTCACCTGGTAGCTACCCTCAACCTGCAGCGGCGTCGACAACACCAGGCGGTATCGGGCCCCCCCCAAGGCCTGAATCTCGTCGACGCTCGCGGCCTGGGGGCCGGTAATTGCAATCTGAGCTGGCGTAAACGTTCCGAGGTCGAGCGGCTCGGAGAACACCAGCTCGAGCGCGGTAACGTCGGCGTTTGCCAAAACCGGAGACAGCGAAAGCCCGACCGGGCCAATCGGAAGCGGCGGCCGAGAAGTTAAATACCCGCTGTAGTCCAAATAGTCGCTGACGTTCTGACCACTGGGATTGTTGTTGACCACACCGTCCGCGGCCGATGGATCATTGGGTCCGCCCAGGTCGCCCCACCAATTGCCGCGAAAGTCGGCCAAGGCCGGATTGGTGCCCAGGTTGCGGGCACCGGTCCCCAGGTTCTCGAACGCCGACCCGCCCACCGTGGCCGATGCCCCGCTGGCGACTTGCACGCCCGTGAGGGCGTTGAAGAAGCCCACCGCGCTTACCTGCGCGCTACCGCTCGAAACCAGCAAACCGATCTGGCCAGTGTTGACGATCAGCCCGCCGTCGATGGTGAGGGCCGCGCCGTCGGAGACAGCGATCGCGTTGCCGTCGACGTTGCGTACGGTGAGGTCTTCCGCCGATAGGTCGGCGTGAATCTCGATCGCGCTGCGCAGGCCGCCGCTCCCCGGGCCGAAGTCGCGGCCGGCATAGCGCAGGTCGACGTTCCGCAGCACGGTGCCGGTGCTGCTGGCGTTGATGTACAGCGATTCCCAGTCGCCCGGCTGCGGGGCATTGGCCGGCCCGTCGCCAAACGTGTCGCCCCCCGCCGTGTCGTCGCGGTGGCTGGTCAACACAATCGGCCGGGCCAGCGTGCCCTGGGCATCCAGCGTGCCATCGATCGACAGGTACGATCCCGGCGCCACCTTGACCACGACCCCG
>CAYNRE010000018.1:0-26280 GCA_964399535.1 uncultured Pirellulales bacterium
TCCGCCGAAGCCCCCCACGCGGCCGAACCCGCCACCCCCCACCCCGGCGAAATTTTCCAGGCCCGCACCGCCGAAGAAGCCGCCTTGCCGGGTAGGGCCGTTGACGTTGCTGGCCCCGGTCAAGACATCGATGTAGAAACCGCGGCGGTACAGCTCCATCGCCCTCAGGTTGGCCAACAGGCCGCGTTCCACGCGGGTCAAGCGTTCCAGCACCACCTGACGTCCGCTGGCTCGCAACAGCGGCTGCACAATGGAAAAATCGAGAATCGTGTTGGCCCCGTAGTCGTTGGGGCCAGAAAACTGCCAGACTAGCGAGTTGGCCATGCCCACGATCAACTGGCCGCCCGAGGCGGTCACCTTGCGGACCTGGAGCGGCCGCCCCTGGAAGGTCGAGCTGGTCGCCAGGGTGGAAGCGGACGAGCCGCCGCCGCGGACGCTGCCATCGGCGGTATAGAACGTCGATCCGCCTCCGAAAAACTGGGTATCGAAGCGGAACCGCTCAAACGTCACGTCGAGGGCCGACAGGTACAAGGTTTCGAGCTGCTCCTGGTAATCGGGCGAATGCAGTAGCCCCAGTTCCAGGGCCGTGCGGCGATTGAGCAGCACCTCGTTTTCGTTGGCCTTGGGCAAGTAGTCGTGCCAGGTCCGCGGCTCCACGTCGCGCAAGTCGCCATTCTGGTGCCAGCAGGGGAAGCCCAGCTTGCAGTCGACACAATGCAGTTTGTTGTGCGCCTCGGGATCGTCGGGAGGCATCGGCGGCCGGTCGGGCGAATACGCGTCGAACAAGCGGCTCCGAGGATCGATGGTGATCGAGTAGTCGGTTAGCGCCCAGCGCGGATCCTTCGAGGCGCTGCGCACCAGGTTATACACCTCCCAGTCGGCGTACTCCCGCCAGAAGTTGCGCGTACAGCCGCTCGACGCCAAGAGACAAAGCGCGGCGAGCAGCACCGCGGCCCGGGCCGACCCGCCGGAAGTGGAAGGCTTGGTCGTCATGCGGCGCGACCTTCCTTCCAGCGTGGCGTCGAGCTGCAAGGCAGCGTGGCACCCAACAGCGTCTCGAGTGCCTGGCAGGCCCCCAGAAATTGCTCTCGCCCCAGGGGCGTTAGTTGCCAAAGTTGCCGGCGGCGGTCTTGCGCCGCGCGATCGCAGCGAAGCCAGTCCTTGCGCCGCATCTGCTCGACCAGAGCGCTGATGTGAGCCGGCGAAAGCCCCGTGGCGATCGCCAGATCGCTCTGGGCGATTCCCAGGCTGGGGGCACGCGAACAGGCCCAGAGGATTCCGAAGGGGGCCTGGCTCAGGCCCAGCGGGGCCAGACAACCATCGACGGCGTCGGCCCAGCGCCGCGCCCGGGCCAACCAACGGGCCAGTTCGGCCACGTCGGTCGACGCGATCGGACACTCGATGGGCGGTTGGTGTTTGCTGTCGGCCATACGAAGTGGGGTTCAGGCGTTCGGTCGAAAAGTGTGGGAACAGAGGCCGGTTCGAGCCGACCGGCTCTCGGCGGACCCTCGCCACACCCGGCGGCCTGGCCCGATCGGTCGGTGCCGATTGATTCGACGCTAGATAGTTCGGCGTTGAACGATTCCGACTTGAAGGAATGCGCGGGCTTTGTGGGCTGATCCGCTCGGTGGAGGGGATGGCAGGAGCCGCTTGCTGGTAAAATGAGAGGGCTAGGCAATATTGACGGCAATGGCCGGGCCACCTATGATCGAACTAAGGCCTTGGCCCGACACGTGTTGCAAGCTTTCACCTGCCCCACGGCTGCGATGGGTCTGCGGCCGTCGTCGGGGCATCGTAGTTACCTCCTCTCTCCCAGCGGGCGATCGGCCGCATGAGCACTTGGAACAAGGTTCTTGTCGGTCTGATCATCGTGGCGACGCTGCCGTACGCCTACCTGGTATCGAAGGCGTTCAAACGTCAGCAAGAACTGCGACAGTCGATCGCCTCCGACCGCCAACAACTGGAACAGCTCGAGAAAGACAACCTCCGCCTGGCCGAAGGCGAAGAGGGTTTTCCCGGCATTGTCGATCTGCAAGTGGCTCTCGACCGGGTCTCGCTGTCGCGCGGGCGGGTTTGGGAGAACGCCACCGCGGCCGTCGGTGCCGATGGCACCGTGCAGGTCACGGTCGCCGAGCCGGCGCCCCACCAAATCACCACGAACCTGACCTTGTTCGCCTTCGACGCGCCGGGCGACCCGGGGCAGGGGCGCTACCTGGGCGAGTTCAAAGTGACCGCGGTTGCCGAAAACCAGGTTACGCTCGCGCCGGCACTGAAGCCGTCGCCCGAAGCGCAAGAGGCCGTGGCCGCGGCCAACGGGCGAGGGTGGACCCTGTACGACATCATGCCGGTCGACACGGCCGATTTATTTCACGGGGTAAAGCTGCGTGGCGTGGACGTGGTGCCCGACCTGACCGCCGAGGCACAGCGGCAACTTTTGGCGGCCCAAGTGGCGCTCAGCATGCCCCAGGCTTCGCCCGAGCGGCAGGCCGAAGCGGTCGACCTGCTGCTCAACGAGTTGGCCAAAGACGGAAAACCGGCCGGCGAAAACGATCCGGCCGACCGGGTCGATCCCGAGACGCGGGTCTACCATCGCCCGCTGTTCGACTTTGCCACGTTGCTGCACGAATACGAGCTGCAGCAGACCTTGCTGGGAGATGCGATCGCGGCGGCCGAATTGCAAAAGAAGTACACTGAAGACTCGCTGGCCGATGCCCGACAGCAATTGACCTTCGCCGAGAAGGAGCGTGACCTGGCCAAAGAGCGGTTGGCTCGGGTAACCAAGGAGCGCGATGCGGTGCAATCGCATCGACTGGAATTGGTCGACGCGCTGCGACGTGCCAATCAGGCGATTGCCGCGCTGCTGGTCAAAAACCGCCAACTGGCCGCGGCGCTGGCCAAGTACCAGTTCCAAGCGGTGCAGCCCGATCCTCCCTCGGAGCCACCCCTTGCGCCGGCCGATCAGGCGGCCCTGGCGCGCTAGGCCCGATGCACTGGGCGGGGCGTTGGCAGGATCACACCCGATCGGCGCCACGCTCCGTCGATGATGCCGTACCGCCCCGGGGCGTGGCTGCCAGGGGCTTGTGGGCCTCGGCCGGGCGGCCTTGCGTCTGGCGGTCCCAATCGGTTAAGACCACCTGCTATGGGCCTGTACGACCGAGAGTACTACCGCGAGCAATCCGGACGGTTTTCGCTAGGGGGCGAAGCCGTTCCCACGCTGATTGCGATCAACGCGGTGCTGCTCCTGGTCGATCAGTTGTTTCTTCAGGGGCGCGTGGCCGATGCCCTGGCTTTGCGCTCGAACCTGCCCACCCATCCCTGGCAGGCCTGGCAACTGGTGACCTACGGCTTCGTGCATGCCGATCTGGGGCACGTGCTGTTCAACATGTTTGCCCTGTTCATGTTTGGCCGGGGTATCGAAGGCATCTATGGCCGCGCCGAATTCTGGCGGTTGTACCTGTGGTTGATCGTGGCCGCCGGTTTGGGTTGGGTTTTGGTCGAGAACGTTACCGCGCCCGGCCAGCGGGCGCTGGTTGTGGGAGCCTCGGGCGCGGTCTCGGGCATTTGCGTTCTATACGCCCTGCATTACCCGACGCGCACCTTTTTGTTCTGGGGCGTGATTCCGGTGCCGGCCTGGCTCTTGGTGAGCATTTACGTGCTTCAGGACCTATTCGGGGCGGCCAGCGTGGCCAGCGGTCGCGGCGGCAACGTGGCCTACGCCGCCCACCTGAGTGGTGCCCTGATGGCTTACGTTTATTTCCGCACCGGCTGGTCGCCGGCTCGGTTCTGGCCTTCGCGGTGGATGAATTGGGCTTCCGGGCTTGGGCGCCTGGGGCGCGGACCCCGGCTGCAGGTGCATCGTCCGGCGGAGGACGATCCCCATGCCCCGAACGAACCGAGCTTCTCGCATGAGGTCGACCGCATCCTGGCCAAGATTACCAGCGAGGGGGAGTCGAGCCTTACCGAAGCGGAGCGGCGCACCCTGGAAAGCGCCAGCCGGCGTTATCAACAGCGGCGGCGCTGACGAAGCTCGGCACCCGCGCTTGGAGGCTCCCGGCGGGACGGCGCCGTTCGTGGCAGGGCCCGGAAGCCGGCTTGACTAGGCCGGCCGACAGCGAAGTGTATAATCGGCCGCTTTGCACGTTCCCGCGAGGCTGCCGCCTCGGAAACCGCCGGAGGGGACCGGTGGCGCTTTCCCGCCGCGATCCCCTGAGGTGCCCCACGCCGCTATGACCGAGGTCACCGGCTCCGTCATCAAGTATCCGGCCCGAGCTTCGTTCGGCTGGTACCTGGCGCTGATTCTGGCCGGGACGCTGCTTTTATGGCACCCGATGTGCCATGTGTCTGGCCGCGCGCCGCTCTCGTTCTTGGACGCCGCGTTTACCTCGACCAGCGCGGTGTGCGTAACGGGCCTCACCGTGCGCTCGACCGGGAACGATCTCTCGTTCCTGGGCCAGTTCGTGGTGATGGTGCTGATTCAGCTCGGCGGCATCGGCATTATGACGGTTACCACGTACCTCACCTTCGGCGTTGGCGGCGGGGCCGGTTTGCGCAATCGCGCGGTGGCGGCCGAAACCCTGGGCGCGGGGGAGCGAACCGACCTGCGGCGACTGCTGCGCCGGGTCATTTTGTTGTCGCTGGGCTTCGAGGGGGTGGGGGCGGCGATCCTGGCGGTTCGCAATCTCTGGGATTACCCGCCGCATCTGGCCCTCTGGCATGCCGTGTTTCACTCCGTGGCTGCCTTTTGCAACGCCGGTTTCGGCCTGCTCGACGATAACCTCGTGCGCTATCAGCGCGATCCCGTGGTCAATATCACGATCGCCGTTCTGGTGATCGTGGGCGGACTGGGTTTTCCCGTGCTGCTCGACGTGCGCCGTCGCTGGCGGGGGCCCTGGCACAACCGTTGGCATCGCCTGCACGTGCACTCCAAGGTGATGCTGATTGGAACCGCCGCGCTGCTCGTCGGCGGTACGGCGGCCATTTTTCTGCTGGAGTCCGAGGCGATCCTCCGCGACATGCCGCTCTGGCAGAAGCTTCAGGTTTCGATCTTTCAGTCCGTCGTGCCGCGCACCGCCGGGTTCAACACGGTGCCGATCGGCGATTTGACCGACGCCACCTTGTTCGTGATGATCGTGCTCATGTTTATCGGGGCCGGTCCCTGCTCGACCGGCGGCGGCTTCAAGGTTTCGACCCTGATGGCCCTGGTGCTACGCAGCGTCTCCACGTTTCGCGGCCAGCAGCGGGTGCATGCCTTTGGCCGGCACTTGCCCGACGAAGTAATTCAACGCTCGATGACCGTGGCCCTCTTGTTTTCCTCCGTGGCCACGCTGGCGGTAATTGCCGTGCTGTTTCTCGAGCGCACCGACCGCCCCCACTCGCAATCGGACGATATTTTCCTCGACGCCACCTTCGAGGTGGCCTCGGCCCTGGGTACCGTCGGGCTCACCACCGGCCTGACCACTCAGCTCTCCGATGCCAGCCGGATCATCGTTATTTTGCTCATGTTCATCGGCCGCCTGGGCCCGATCTCGATGGTGGTGGCGCTCTCGGCCACGGCCCGGGCGCAGCACTTCGCCTATCCTGAGGAAAGACCCCTGATCGGGTAAACCATCATGGCCAAGATTCGCCGCTTCGTCGTGCTCGGATTGGGTAGCTTCGGCCGGGCCCTGGCCCTCCGGCTGTGTAAAAACGGCCTGCGCGTGACCGGCATGGATGGCGATCGCGAGCGGGTCGAAGAAATGAAGGAACAACTCTACGAGGCCATCATCGGCGATTGCACCGACCCCCTGGCCATGACCCAACTCTCGCTCCCCGACGCCGAGGCGGTATTCATCAGCCTGGGAGAAAACATCGAGCCCTCGCTGTTGGCGGCCCTGCACGCCAAGGAACAGGGGGCCCGGCGAATCATCGTCAAGGGCGTGACCGAGGACCACGGCAAGCTGCTCAAGCACCTGGGCGTGGAGCGCGTTGTGTTCCCCGAGACCGAAATGGCCCAGGAATTGGCCGACCGCGTCACCTGGCCCAATGTGCTCGACCTGTTGCCGATCGATCCGGAATACAGCCTGGTGGAATTGGCCGTACCTTCGTCCTGCGCCGGCCAGACCCTCCGGGAAACCGATTTTCGCCGCCGCTACGGCGTCTGGATCGTGGGTGTCAAAGACGTGCTCAGCGGCAAGCTGGAGATCTTTCCGCCGGCCGACTACAAGCTCAACGACGACCAACTGCTGTTGGTCGTGGGCCGGCACGAAGACCTGAAGCGTCTGCGCGACTTGCCCTGACCGGCCGGCGCCGCAAAGGCGAGAGACGATGCTGCCCGGCTGCCACTGGATTACCGATTTGGAGCACCAGGCCCAGCGGCTGGCCCCTCGCGGCCACGGCTGGATCGAAGTGGCCGAGGGCCGGTTGGTGGGAGTGGCGCTCAGGCCCTGGCCGCGCCGCTCCAGTTGGTTGGAAGCCCGGCTGCTGGGGCCCTGGCTGCATCGCCTCCGGCGCGGAGACCGCTGCCGGCTGTATTTCAACCAGTCGCGCAGCCTGCCCGGGTACCTGGCCCTTACCTATGCCTGGTCGGCCCGTGATACCCGCTGGGCCACGGTGGCGGGCGTGCTGGCCGTGCTGGACGAAATTGCCCGAATCAAGCACAGCGATGCCCTGGTTTGCGAGGTAGTGAGCCCCCAGATTTCCGACCGGCTGCTGCGCCGCTCGGGCTGGCAGCCTCACCTGGAACACACCGGTCGGCGGCACTGGATCAAGCGTTTCTATGGCGATTACCCCGCTGGCGAGCTTCCGGAGCGGCTGCGGCGAGCCGCCCCCCCGTAGCCCGCTCCCCAGGGGGTTCGCGGTGGAATCGCCCTTGCGCGGGAAGGCATATGGGGGTGCCCTACGTTCCGTTGCCCCGCGCGAGGGCGGGGCTAATGGCCGGGTGTTGCCGCGGCCTAGCCGGCGGTAAAATCGCGGGTTATGAACCAGCCAACCGCTTCCCCCGCCTCGGCCGGCGCTCCGGCCGGCCAGCGCCCGGCGCCCGGCGCCGCCGAGACCGAAGTTTCGCTCCAGCCGCAAGAAGGCTGGCACTGCCTGCACCTGTTTTACCGGTTCGATCCGGCCGCCCTGAGGCGGCTTACGGCTGCCCAGCGGCAACAGGGCTGCCAGCAGGTGCTCGCCGCGCTCGATCCCCAGGCCGACGGGGCACCGGCCCGGCTGCAGACCTCGATCGTTGCCGGGCAAAAGGCCGACTTCGGCCTGATGCTGCTCGATGCCGATCCGCTCAAGCTCGACCGCGTGAAACACCTCCTGGCGGCCAGCGAGCTTGGGCCGGCGCTGGTGCCGAGCTACTCGTTCGTGTCGCTGACCGAGGTTTCCGAGTACGTGCCCAGCGTCGAGCAGTATGGCCAGCGCCTGGTGGAAGAGGGAGAGGTGTTCGATAGCCCCGCGTACAAGGCCAAGCTTAAAGCCTATGAGTCGCGCGAAGAAATGATGCGCCGCCAGCGGCTTACGCCCGAACTGCCCCCTTGGCCCAATACCTGCTTCTATCCCATGAACAAGAAACGCAAGGTGGGCGAGAACTGGTTCTTGCTCCCCTTTGCCGAGCGCAACCGGATGATGGCCGAGCATGGCCGCAGCGGCATGAAGTTCGGCGGCCGGGTGACCCAGCTCATTACCGTGTCGGTCGGGCTCGACGACTGGGAATGGGGCGTAACGCTCTGGGCCCGTAACCCGGGGTTTCTCAAAGACATCGTCTACACGATGCGCTTCGACGAGGCGAGTGCCCGCTACGCCGAGTTCGGGCCCTTCTATACCAGCTTCGTCACCGCGCCGGCCGAAATGCTCCGACACTGCCGGGTAAGCGAGTAGCGAACTCGCGCCGCTGTTTGCGGTTTGCCGCGGGGTTAACCGGCGAGCGCGCCCTCGATCGCGGCGGCCCGGGTCAACAGCGCGCGTTCGCCGTACCAGGGGCCGATAAGTTGCAGCGCGATTGGCATTCCGCCCACTTCCCCCGCCGGCAGCGACACGGTCGGCACCCCGGCCAGGCTCCATGGTGAGTTGAACTTCGGGTCGCCCGTGGTGTCGAGCCGCGGGGGGGCGGGGCCCGTGGCCGCGGGGGTGGCCAACAAATCGCACTGCGCCAGAGATTGCGCCAACGCGCGGCGAAACGCCAGCCGATGCTCGAGCGCTGCGGCGTAGTCCAGCGCGCTGGCCCGCAGCCCCTCGTCGAGCAGTGCCGCCATGTGGGGGCTGAACTTCTCGCGCAGCCGTGGGAACCGGGGCCGATGATACAGGGCCGCTTCGACCGCCATGATCGTGCGATGCGCCTGGTGTACCCCGGCAAACGCCGGCGGAAGCGGCAGCGTTTCCACCACGGCACCCTGCTGCCGCAGCCGCTCCATCGCGCTTAGGCTGGCTTGCCAGGCCGCCGGCTCGGTGTGTTCGGCGAAATAGTCGCTCAGCCAACCCACCCGCAATCCCGCGAGGGCTGCCGCCGGCTCGCCCGCCGGCGATTGCTCCACGAATCGTCGGCGGGTGGGATAGGCCGCTTCGAGCAGCACCTCGAACAGGGCCCTCAGGTCGTCGACGCAGGCGGCCATCGGTCCCGGATGGTCCAGGTGAAAACTCACCGGCACCAGGCCTTCGCTGCGCAGCAGCCCCCAACTGGGCTTCAAGCCGCAGATGCCGCAGTAGCTGGCCGGCCGGGTAATCGAGCCGCCGGTTTGCGAACCGAGCGCCGCCAGGCACATGCCCGCCGCCACGGCCGCGGCCGACCCGCTACTCGAGCCGCCCGGCGTGTGGCCAAGGTTTCGCGGGTTGCGCGTCTCGGGTGGATCGATCCAAGCCCACTCGGTGGTGACCGTCTTGCCTAACAGGATTGCGCCGGCCTGGCGCAGCGCGGCCACCAGCGGAGCGTCGGCTTCTGCGGGCCGATCCGAGGTCAGCGGCGAGCCGGCCCGGGTGGGCCAGCCGGCCACGTCGTACAGGTCTTTCACGCCGATGGGAATGCCGTGCAGCGGGCCGCGCGGTTTCCCGGCGGATAGCTCCCGATCGAGCTGTTGGGCCTGGGCGCGGGCCCCCTCGGCGTCGACCAGTACCCAGGCGTGAAGCGAGGGCTCGCACTGGGCGATTGCTTGCAGGCACGTCTCGACTAAGTCAGCGACGCGACCTTGCCTGGATCGCAGTTCGCAACCAAGTTGGTGAAGCGAGGGAAATGGGGCCGACACAGTGGGTATTCCGATTCCAATTAGCCGAAGAAGAGCTTTCCCGCCGTGCGGCTGAGCATCCATTGGCGGTCGTTTGCCGAGAGGAAATCGAGCCGCTGCCGGACGAAATCGAGCGATTCCTGGTAGCGCTGCTGGGCCACCTGGTAGGGGCAATCGCTCCCCCACATCAGCCGCTCGGGCCCGAAGGCCTCGTACACCTGCCGCACCAGGGGAATCAAGTCGTCGTAGGGGGGTTGTTTGCGCCCCAGCGCGTAAAAGGCCGAAACCTTGACCGTGGTTTGCCGGTGCCGCGCCAGCCGGCAGAGCGCCTCGACATCCGCGGGGCGCACCTGGCCGTCGATGCCGATCCGGGCCAGGTGGTCGATCACCACCGGCGTATCGGGAAACCGCTCACACATCCGGTCGACCACGGGCAAGACGTCGGGGTTGATCAAATGGCACATGGCCAGGCCCGTTTCGGACCCGCAGCGCCACATGCGCTCCATGCCGGGGCCGCTGAGCCAGTTGTCGGCCGGCCGATTGCGGGGATAGATGCGAAACCCCCGCACCCCTTGGGCGGCCAAGCGCCGCATTTCGTCGTCAGGCTTCTCCGTATCGTCGTCGATCACCGCGATGCCCCCGACCCGCTCGGGCGCGGCGGCCATCGCCTCGAGCAGATAGCGGTTATCGAACCCGTAGAAGCTCATCTGCACCAGCACCACCCGTCGCACGCCGGCCGGCTCGGCCTCGGCCCAAAACTGCTGGGGCGTAAAGCTGGCGGGCACCATTTCTTCGCGCCGATAGCCCGCCGCCAGGGGATAGCGTTCGGTGTTGGGTGTCCAAATGTGAATGTGGGCATCGGTGATTTTTTCCACGTCGTCGACCAGCGTGGTGTCGACTTCCTCGGTCAGTTCCTTGGGCCGATCGCGATTCGGCGGCGCCTTCGCCCCGGCCAGTCCGCCGGCGGCCAGCACCCCCACGGCCTGCAAAAAGTGTCGACGGTCGCCCGCTCGACTCGCCGCGTCCGGCTGCTCGGGGGGCGCGGAACGCTTTGCGCTGGCGGTTGACGACATGACTGGCTCCCAAAAAATGGCCGGCGGCCCTGGGCCGTTTGGTGTCGCGGGTCGAACTCGGAGGGACCCAGGCGCTGCGGCGATCGTCAGCGTGATCCCCCCCGAGCGTCGCATGCCATCGTACCGCCTGGCGCTAGCGCCAACCAAGTTGCCCGAGTGGTCCGCGACCCCGCCAGGGCCCGCCGCCCCGATGGTGCCCGCGACAGGTATCGGCAATTGCAAACCGGGCGCCCGCTGCCGACAATGCGGCGGCACCGCGCCGGCGGTGCTTTCATTCCACGGCGGCGCGAGGTGTTGCGGCATGTTGCAGGGCGCGAAGTTTCGCAAGGAACAGGTACACCCCTCGGTTTGGATCGCTCCGGGGGCCCATGTCATGGGCGATGTCACCCTGGCCGAACAGGCCAGCGTTTGGTTCGGCGCCGTACTGCGGGGCGATACCGAGCCGATCCGGGTTGGGCCGGGCACCAATATTCAAGAGAACTGCATTTTGCACGCCGACCCGGGTTTTCCCTGCACCGTCGGCGCCGGCTGCACCCTGGGGCACGCGGCCATCGTGCACGGGGCCACGGTGGGCGACAATGTGGTGATTGGCATGGGCTCGATCGTGCAAAACGGGGCCTCGATTGGCTCCGACTCAATCGTGGCTGCCGGCGCCGTGGTGACTGAGGGCATGGAGGTGCCCCCCGGTTCGCTGGTCATGGGGGTTCCGGCCCGGGTTCGCCGCCCGCTGACCGAACAGGAGATTCTTCGCAACCAGCTCGGCGCGGCCCACTATGTCGAGGCTTCGCAACAATTCGCGGCGGCCGAACACGACGCCGTGGACGAATAATCGTAGACGAATCAATTCAATGGCTCCCCGCCCGGCGCCGCTCGCCGAGGCGCTTGGCCACCCCAGGGACCTGAAATGCATCCGCTGTTCAATCTTTCCGGGCGCGTGGCACTAGTAACTGGCGGAAGCCGAGGGCTGGGCCTGGCGATGGCCCGCGGCCTGGCCGAGGCCGGGGCCGACGTGCTCATTGCCGGGCGCCAGATGGCCACGCTCGACCTGGCCCTGGAAAAAATCTTGGACGGGTTGAACGTGCGCGGCGGGGCCCTGGCAGTCGACATGCTCGACCGCGGCCAGGTGGCGGCCCTGGCCCGGCAGGCCGAAGAGGCGCTGGGCCGGGTCGACATCCTGATCAATAACGCCGGCGACAACCGCCCCCAGGCCATCGACCAAATTGAAGACGAAGACTGGGACCGCATCCTCGAGCTGAATCTCACCAGTTGCATGGCGCTTACCCGCAGCCTGGTGCCGGGGATGAAGCAGCGGGGTTGGGGCCGGGTGATCTACATTTCGTCGATTATGGGTTTGGCCTCGAAGGAGGGGCGCAATAGCTACAGCGCCTCGAAAGCGGCCCTGCTGGGGTTGGCCCGGGCCAACGCCCTGGACCTGGGCGCCTACGGCATCACGGTCAACTGCCTGGCCCCCGGTCCGTTCTTGACCGACCTGCCCGGCCAGTTGCTCAGCGACGCCCAGAAGCGGGCCTTTGCCGATCGCACCGCCCTGGGGCGCTGGGGGCAGCCGCCTGAACTGGTGGGGCCGGCCCTGCTGCTGGCCAGCGAAGCGGGCAGCTACATCACCGGACAGGTGCTGGTGGTCGACGGCGGAACGCTGATCAAAACCTTTTAACCGGGCCGCCGCGCGGAGCCGCCCGGAAGGAAACCGCGCCCGACACGGCCCTGCGCGACCGGCCGGGGATTACGCCAGCCCGATTTCGCCGATTTACAACACCGACAAACTCGGCAGCGGTGGCGCGGCACTTCGGGCGTGGGCCAGGTTTTTCACCAAGGTCTGCACGATGGCGTTCAGGTAAGGGGCCGCGGCGGGGTCGTCGAACACCCCGGCGGTGCGGCCTTCATCGCCCGCCACGCGAATGCCGATATGAATCGGCAACTCGCCCAGGAACGGCACCTCCAGTTCCGCGGCCCGCCGCTGGGCGCCGCCGCTTCCGAAGATGTCGTATCGCTGGCCAGTGTCGGGGCTGAGGAAGTAGCTCATATTCTCCACCATGCCCAGCACGGGAATGTTCACCTTGCGGAACATGGCGATCGCCTTGACCGCGTCGAGCAGGGCTACATCCTGCGGCGTGCAGACGATGACCGCCCCGGTCAGCGGCAAAAGTTGCGACAAGGTCAGGGCGATGTCGCCCGTGCCGGGCGGCATGTCGATGATCAGGTAATCCAGCTCACCCCAATCGGTATCGCGCAGGAACTGGGTAATCGCGCCATGCAGCATCGGCCCCCGCCAGACGACGGCTTCACCAGGCGGCACGAAGAACCCCATCGACATCAGCTTTAGTCCGCCGGCCAGGACGGGCTGAACGCGTTTGTCGACCAGTTGGGGCCGCTCGTTGGCTCCCAGCAAATGGGGAATGCTGGGGCCATACACGTCGGCGTCCATCAGCCCCACCGCCGATCCGGCGCGGTGCAGTCCCAGGGCCAAACAGGCCGCGATGGTGCTCTTGCCCACGCCCCCTTTGCCCGAACCCACGGCGATCACGCTCTTGGCCTTCAGCCCAATCTGGCCGATTTCAAGGGGCGGCCGCTGGTGGACGGCCAATTGCACGTCGACCTCGGCCAGCGATGGAAACCGATTTCGCAGGCGCTCAACCAGGTCGGCCCGGGTTTGTTGCCAAATCGGAGCGGAAAACGTCGTCAGCCCGAGCGTGAGCGCCAGGCGATTGCCTTCGAGTTTGAGCCCGCTGATTTGTTCGAGCTGGGTCACGCTCCGCCCGGTTTCGGGGTCGGAGAAAGCGGCCAATTCCTGTTCGATTTCGGCCAGGGTCGGCGGGGCGGCAGCCATCGGCAGATGCTCCTTGGCAGTTTTCCAAGCGGCTCGCGGCACTAGCCCGCGTCGCCGGTGTGTGGCGAAGTAGGATTGTCGAGCCGGTCGACCCAGGGCCGCACGGCCGCGGCAGCCCAGGGGGGTAGCTTCGATTCGGCGCGGCCGGGATAGCGGGTCATCTGGCGTGCGACCAGGTTCCTCACGGGCCCAAGCGCTCGCGGCGTGCAAGCACTGTACGTAATTCCCAGCTCGCCCAACAGGGCCAGCGGCGGTTGATCGCCACGCTCGGCCAGCGCCACCCAGAGCACCTTAGGGTAGCGCAGCTCGCCTTGGCGGGCCAGGGTAGTCCACAGTTGCGGGTCGGCCCGCTGCCAATCCAAACACACCACCGCGGCGGGGTGGCGTACGAGCTGTTCCAGACACTCGTCCCGGCAGCGGGTTTCGCGAATCGGAACCGCCAGCCCCGTCAGTAGGCCGCGCAGCCGCCGGGCCCACTGGCCCGACCGCTCGCAGACCACCACCGCGACCGGCTCGCGGCCCAGTTCGAGCGATTCGGAGGCCCGGGGGGGCAGGTGCATCGCGGGTAAGTCAGCCTCGCTGAACATGATCGCGGATTGGAAAACTTCTTAACCGGGGGAGTCGCTCGGCTCGTCGAGCTCGCCAGGACCGATAGCCTCGAATCGAACTTCGCCGTCGTCGTCGGGCGGTAATGGAGCCGGCTCCAGGCCCAACTGCACCAACCGGCGATAGAAGCGCGGCCGGGTCAGGCCCACCAGGCGCGCCGCGCGGGTCTTGTTGCCACGAGCCTGTTTGATCGCCCGCTCGATCAACCCCCGCTCCAGGTCGGCGAGCACCGCGCCCAGGTCGATCGGCTCCAGCCGCGTCGACGGCTTCGACGCGCGCAGTTCGGGCCGCAGCGCCGTCGGTAAATCGGTCTCGGAAATCAGAGGGCCGCGTGCCTCGCGGTGCGCCGCACGAATCATCGATCCGAGTTCATCCAAGTTTCCGGGCCAATCGTGGGCCAGCAACCGGTCCATCGCCGCGGGCGTGAACCCGCCGACCTGCTTGCCGCCGCCGGCATTCGCTTCTTCCAAGTAAACTTGGGCCAGCAGCGGCAGATCGCTCAAGCGCTCGGCCAGCGCGGGAAGTTCAATCACCAGCGTCCCCAAGCGGGCGGCCAGCTCGTCCGAGTAGCGCCCCTCCCTCGCGAGCCGATCGAGCGGCGTTTGCGCGCTGGCGATCAGGCGCAGCCGCGAGGGCCGCCGAGCGTACTGGGCCAGAGCCGCTTGGGCTGCCGGGGCGAGCTGGTCCACGTCGCTGACCAGGAGGGTACCCGCTGGTGGGGTGCTTTCGTTTCCGCCCGGCAGGGCCTCGATCGTTGTGCGCAGCAGCTCATCGTCGACTTGGCCCGCCGCCAGATCGACCAGCGGGGGCGGAGGCGTCGCCAGGCGGCCTGGGTGCGAAGTCGGGCCCGGGGACGCGGCCGATCGGGCCCAATGGCCATAGTGGATGACCCGTGCCAGATGGCGTTTGCCACTCGCCCGCGGGCCCACGATGAGCACGCTGGCCCGGCTGCCGATGGCCAACTCGGCCTGGGCGCGGGCGCGCAGCATCGCGGGTCCTTGGCCCAACAGCCGTTCCAGGCGGTACCGGCCGGCCATTTCGCTTCGCAGCTGAGCCAGTTGCGAGTGCAGTTGGTGGGGGGTCTGTTCCTGGCCAAATGCCGACGGAAGCGGGTCGGCCTCGCGCTGCACCAATACCAGCACCGGACCCGGCGGTTCCACCGGGTCGGAAAGCGGAACCAATCGGGTCGACAACGCTCGCGTGGTGCCGCCGAGGGCCGGGGGAAGCACGATGCAGCCCTGCTGAAGCCGCGACGGCTGCGTTTCCGGCGGCGAACCGAGCGCCGCCAGGGCGGCCGCCAGCGGATCGTCGAGCGGCTGACTGTGGTAACCGCAAACCTTTCCCAGCAATTGCTCGAGCGGAAGGTTCACCAGCCTGGCGAGCGAGGGGTTGGCCCAGACCAGGCGGCGTCCCTCGTCCAGCAAGTACGCCGGGGTGGCCAATTCGTTCAGCAGCCGGACCAAATCCGGCGTCGTGTTGCGTCGGCCGCGGGCCATCGGCAGGGGGGGAGCTAAACGCAATGGAACTGAGAAGTTGGCGAGACGACGCCGAAGCCCCCAGTCTACAAATCGGCCAGGGCCCCAGCGAGGGGCGCCTGCGAGCGACCCTTGCCCCCGAAACCGCAGGTGTTCCCGCGCAAGCGGCATTCAAGTCGCGGCGAGCTGTGAGCGAGTCGGCGGCCGAAGTGACGAAAATTGACAGGAGTGCCACATTCGGTGACAGGCGTTTGACACTGCGGCGAGTTAAATAGTGTTCATACGCCCAGTGGCCGATCGCGGTGGTTCCTCGTTCGGGGCAGTTTCGGAATCACCGTGGTTGCCTGCCGCCAGGCCGATGGTTCGGGCTGCCTTGCTTAGGTGGCTCGACGCGGCTCGGCGTTGCGCTCAGGCCCAATACTGGTTGTGTCTGAGTCACCCCAGCACTGTGGGTGGCGGTCGAGTACGCCCTATGCCGTCTGATTCGACCCTAGGGCTCGCCCATCTCGTCGCCACCCGCAGTGTTGTCGTTGGCTGATTGAGTCGGTTGGCCCCTTCGGGGCATGGCTCGCTGCGGGCTCGCACTTACCAGACGTTGTCGAATCGGCCGCTCGGCGGGTTGCCGCCGCCCGGTGGCGGGCCGCGCGCAGCGTGGGGGATTCGATCTGAGAAGGGGCGGGAGATTTGGCAGTCGGCGGCCGAGATTGCCCTGCCGAGTTCATCCGGCCGCCACCTTGGGTCGAAACGGGGCCAGCGCCCGCGAGATCCCTGGCCTCGAAATGCGTTTCACGCCGGATGTCACGGGAGAGGCCACCGACGGCGGGGTAGGGCCACCGAGGATGCCGAGTACCGTCGCCTGCATGACTCTCCTGCCCGAGCAGCCCAGAGGATCGCGCCTTGCGCAAGCCTGGAGCCGGCGGCCGCGGCCCGATTTACAGCAGCGAGGTAAGCGAGGTTGGGCCCTGCGGCTACTCGGGCGCGATCGCGCTGGCGGCTGCCGGAGTGGCCTCGAGCGGGTCGCTCGACAGATTCAACAGCGAGAGCGGCCCGACATGGCTAGGGCTGATCACTGCGTCGTCGGGATGCACCCCCGCCGCGACCTGGCCTGCCGCATTGGTAAAGAACTGGTCGCAAGTCGAGTTGCCGCTGACGGGGCAATTGCCCGTGATTTGGCATTCGCTGACGAACTGGACCCGGCCATCTTCAAACAATACATTCTGCCCGCAGCGCCCATGATTGGGGCTGAAGTGCCCGGCCTGGTCCACGGCCGGAGAATCGGCCATCAGGGCGAACTGGGGCCGGCTAGCGTTCCGGTGTCCCCGATAGTTCTCTCCGGTCAGGTAGCCAAAGGTGTATCCGTAGCTACCGCCCATCAGCCGTTGCAGCCGCGAGAGGGCATTGCCGGTGGCGGCGCCCACCAAGGCCAGGCTTGGCACCTGGAACGAGGCCTGCTCGGCCAACGGACACTCGGGGCAAACCACCTGGCGGGAATTGTCCAAATAGGACAAGTCGGCCAGCGTGGGGGCATACATTCCGGCCACGGCCAGATTGCCTTGGGTGGGCACCACGGGGAAATAGCCTCCGTTGTGCTCGCTATAGGCCATCAGGGCCGAACCCAGGGCCCGCAGGTTGTTTTGGCACATGGCGACCCGCGCCTGGAACCGGCTATGGTTCACCGCGGGAAAAAAGAGCAGGCAGGCGGCCAGGAAAACGCCGGCGGCGATCATCAGGTCTTGGAGCTGCCAGGTCGAGACGGGGGCCAAGGCCTGGGTCGAAGCGATCACTTCGCGTTTGAGCGCGACAAACTGGCAGGTTCGCCGTGCTAGCCCCTGCGGTGCCGCAACCCCCTCGCGGTCGGCGGCCAGGGGAGTCAGGCTCACACTGAGCAACTCCAACTCCCGCCGCGCCGCTGGGTGCTCCTCCAAGTGCCGCTCAACCAACTCGCACTCGGACGGATCGAGTGCCCCCAGCAGATAGCCGAGAAAGTGCTCTCGCATGGACTACGCGTCTCCAGACGACTCACCGCGCTGCCACGACTCGTTTAATTTGAGCAGGGCGGCGTGCAACCGACTTTTGACCGTGCCCACCGGTATGGAAAGCACGTCGGCCGCCTCGCGGTACTTCAAACCTTGGTAGTAAATCAGGTTGACCGCCACCCGGAGCGGCTCGGGCAGGGCGGCCACGGCCCCCTGGACCCATCCCCGCCGCTCGCTCAACTCCATCTCGCGAGCCGGCCCCTCTTCCCGGCTCCCCAACAGGTCGAGCAACGCCCCCACGTCGTCCTGGTCGCCGCGGCTGCTGCGTTGATCCAGGCTTACCATGCGGTGGCGCTTGTTACGGCGCTGCGCGTCGATTGCCTGGTTCGTGGCTACCGTGTACAGCCAGGGACGAAACTTCCGGCCTTGCTCGAACTGCCCACACTTCAAATGCACCTGCAGAAACGTGGCCTGGAACGCATCTTCGGCCAGGACCGCATCTCCCAAAAATCGGCGCAAATAGTTGTATAGCTCGCGCTCGTAGCGATGAACCAACTCGTCAAAAGCACCGCGCTCGCCTTGGTCACGATACGCAACCAATAGCTCTTCATCGCTCCGCGCCCCTTGCGGGCGTGTGCGGCGGTCCGTCTCGAGCTGATTCAGGCTCGTCATGTCCGAAATTGCACTTGTCATGGTTTCCTACGTGCGGGCGGGCAAAGGGTTCGCGATCCAGGGAAAGGAAAACTCCGTTACTCTCCCCGGAACCACGGGTTCTCTGCGTCCCGGCCCCCGAATTCTATCACAACCGTACTTCCGCTACCCCGGTCTAAGCTGCTTCCATCCCGACAAACCTGTCAATTTGACAGAATGGAACGACGCCTCTTAGACTCACGCCCTGCATAACCGCAATTTCCGTGCCCAGCGATCCAAGCCCACCCATGAAACGCTATGCTTGGGCCACCTCGGGCGACGTAAATGCTTTCTTCGGGCTGATGTTGGACAACATCGCCGACATGGTTCTGGCCGTGTCGCTGCTGGTCGGGGCGTTTCATTTCGATGCAACTTTTGCCGTCCGTTACATGATTCCGGGCACCGCCCTGGGGGTGCTCGTCGGTGATCTGCTGTTCACCGCCATGGCCTTTCGGTTGGCCAGGCAAACTGGGCGAAGCGACGTGACCGCGATGCCACTGGGGCTCGATACCCCCAGCACCATCGGCATGATTCTTTTCGTAGTCGGCCCGGCCTTCTTGGATGCCCAAAACCGCGGTCTGGTTCCCGATCAGGCCGCCCGATATGCCTGGCACCTGGGGGCAGGCGCCATAGTCATTAGTGGGGTATTCAAGTTGCTCTGTGCCCTCGGATCGGCCTGGGTCCGCCGAGTAGTGCCCCGCGCCGGGCTGCTGGGCTCTCTGACCTCGATCGCGCTGGTACTGATCAGTTTCTTGCCACTGCTCGACCTCGCAGCCGCGCCAGTCGCGGGGCTGGCGTCGCTGGCCGTGATTCTGACCACCTTGGTCGCCCGGCTGCCACTACCCGGCCGGATGCCCGGGGCGCTGGGGGCGGTGCTGCTTGGAACCGGATTGTTCTACCTGATGCGCTGGACCGGTCTTTCGCCGGTCGGCCACGAGGTGGCCGCGTTCGAGCCCTCGCTGGGGTTGTTGATTCCCTGGCCGAGCCTGGCCTGGGTCTCCGTCCTGCCCGATACGCTGGCTTACCTGCCCGTGGTGATTCCCTTCGCCTTGGCCACGGTAGTGGGGGGGATCGACTGCACGGAAAGCGCCGCGGCAGTGGGCGACGAGTATCCGACAGGCCAGGTGATTGCCGTCGAGGGTCTTGCCACACTGATCGCCGGCTTGTGCGGCGGAGTCGTGCAGACCACGCCCTATATTGGTCATCCGGCCTATCGGGCCATGGGTGGCAGGGCCGCCTATACCTTGGCCACCGCGCTGTTCATCGGCGGGGCGGGCATGCTCGGCTACTTCGCGTACTTCTACCTGTTGATTCCCAAGGCGGCCGTGCTGCCGATTCTGATCTTCGTCGGCCTGGAGATTACCTCGCAGAGTTTCCTGGCCACGCCGCGCCGCCATTACCCAGCGGTCGTGCTGGCCTGTGTTCCGGCGATGGCCTACCTAGTCACCATATTTTCCGACAACCTGTTGGCGCAAAGTGGTCTGTCGCTCGACCGGCTGGCGCCGCCGCTGGGCCAACAGTTGCAAACCATCCGCATGCTTTCCGGTGGGTTTATCGTTACCAGCCTGGTGTGGGCCAGCGCGCTGGCCGCCACGATCGACCGCCGCCTGGCCCGTGCGGCGGCTTTTTGGGCCCTGGCGGGCCTGTTTACCAGTTGCGGGGTCATGCATTCCCCCTTGCCCGGCAGCTCGATGTTTTGGCCCTGGCAGTCGCTGGCCCTACCCGAGGTGGCCACTGGCCAATCGCCTCGCGAGGTGGCAGCGGCCTATTTTTTGGTGGCCGCGCTGATGCTGGCTTGGAGCCGCTGGGTACCGCCGCTATCGGCCCCACAACCGCCTGGGGCGGAGGAGTAGCGCTTGGGAGACCGAGCGCGTTCGGCCGAGCGCTTTGGGGGCGGCGCGAGCGGTCCGTTAAGCTGTGGAGAGGGTTTTTGCCCGCTGGTCGCGCGGCGGGCGGGCAGGGCTGGCCCGCCCCGCGGTCGCCCCGGTGTGGTGGGGCCGCTGTTCGGTTCTGGAAACGTGTGGAACGATTGCCGGCCGTCGGGGTGTTTCCAGTCGTTGCTTGCAAACAGGTTCAATCGATGCTGCATGCCGTGATTATGGCGGGGGGATCGGGTACTCGGTTCTGGCCAGCCAGCCGGGCAGAGATGCCCAAACAACTCTTGCCGCTGGCCGGACGACAGTCGCTGCTGGCCGATACCCTGGCGCGCCTGGGAACGCTGGTTCCGCCCGAGCGCGTGTTGGTGGTTACCAGCGCGGCGTTGGTCGCCGCGGTGCGGCGTGATTTGCCCCAGTTATCCGAAAATTCGGTGCTGGGCGAACCGTGTCGGCGCGATACCGCGCCGTGCATTGCGCTGGCCGCGCTGTGGGTGCTGCGCGACGACCCCGCGGCCACGCTGGCGGTGTTGCCCTCGGACCACGTGATCGCTCCGGCCGAGGTGTTTCAACAAGCCCTGGGCCAGGCGGCGCAGCTCGTCGCCGAAGATCCCACGCGGTTCGTCACCTTCGGCATCAAGCCCACCTACCCCGCGGAAACCTTCGGCTATATCGAACGGGGCGCGCGGTTGGAAACCGCCGTGGGCCGCCGCGCCACCGACGTGGCCGCCGTGCACCAGGTGGTGCGTTTCCGTGAGAAGCCGCGCGCCGAGGTGGCCCGCGAGTATCTGGCCAGCGGCCGATTTTATTGGAATTCGGGGATTTTCGTCTGGCAGGCCCAGGCCATCGTGGCGGCGCTCGAGGCCAGTCAGGCGGAAACCGTCGCGCGCTTGCGAACCATCGTGGCGGCCGCCGGCACCGCCGCTTTCGACGAGGTGTTTGCCGCCGAGTTTCAGGCCATCCGGGGAATCTCGATCGACTACGCCGTTATGGAGCAGGCAACCAATGTCGTCGTCGTCGAGGCCCCCTTCACCTGGGACGACCTGGGAAGCTGGCAGGCCATGGCCCGCATCCGCGGCGCCGACGCCGATGGCAACACGGTGGTCGGGCGCCATCTGGGGCACGACACCCGGGGGTGCATCGTCCGCGGCGGCGACGATCACCTGATCGTGACCTTGGGGGTGAAGGACCTGATCGTGGTCCACACCCCCGATGCCACGCTCGTGGCCAACAAGCACGACGAGGAGGCGATCCGCACGATCGTCAAACAGCTCGAAGAGCGCGGCTGGCGAGAGTACCTGTGAGCGACGCGACCTCCAGCGATCGACCGCTTCCTCAGCCGCCGCCGGGGCGCATCGCCGCGGTCGACTATGGCACGGTGCGCATCGGCCTGGCGCTGAGCGACCCCGAGCAGCGTTGGGCCAGCCCCCTGGAGATTTACGCCCGCCGCACCCTGGCTGCCGACGCCCAGTGGTTTCGCAAACTGGCCGAGCGCGAACAGATTGTGCGGTTCGTGGTGGGTCTGCCCGTGCATCTCGACGGGCGCGAAAGCGCCAAATCGCGCGAGGCCCGGCAGTTTGGCGAGTGGCTGGCCGAAACAACCGGCGTTGGCGTCGAGTGGTTCGACGAGCGCTACACTTCGCAGGAAGCGGAACAACTGTTGATCGAGGCCCAGGTGCCCCGGGCCCGCCGCAAGCAGCATCTCGACAAACTGGCCGCGCAGATTCTGCTCACGGCCTACCTGGAATCGGCCCACCGCCAGGCGCCGCCGCGCGGGTTGGCCGACGATTAAGCCGAGCGCCACCGGGGCCCTTTCAGCCGCCTGCCGTTGGCTGGCACGCTGGCGTGGAGCGCGGGCTGACTCTCGACGCCAACGGTTTAGCGGCGTTTGCCGCGGCCAGTGCCACGGCCTCGTTTGCCGCGCGGCGGCCCCTTGCCGCCCGGGCGGCGGGTCGAGCTTCGCTTCGGTTTGCCCGGGTCGGCGCGCGGGTCGCGCGGCCGATCGTCGGGCGGGTCGGCCTTGCTGCGGCCGACCACGCGCAGCTCCAGTTGCCGGCGCTCCAGGTCGACGTGGGCCACTGAAACGCGGACCACGTCGCCCAAGCGAAAGCTGTTGCCGGCCCGGTAGCCCACCAGCGAGTGGCTCTGTTTCTCGTAGCGATAATAGTCGTCGGCCAGCGAGCTGATGTGAATCAGCCCCTCGGCGGGCATGGCGATTCCCATGGCGAACAAACCAAACGGCTCAACGCCGGTGATGACCGCGTCGAACTCCTCGCCGATGCGGTCGGCCATGTAGCTGAGCAGCTTCAACTTGGTCAGCTCGCGCTCGGCATCCTCGGCCCGCTGTTCGCGCTCGGAGCAATGCACCCCCAGCCGCACGAGCTGGGTCATATCGGTGGGCGGCTTCTTACCCGCCAGCAGCAGGTCGAGCAGGCGGTGAACCGTCAAGTCCGGATAGCGGCGAATCGGCGAGGTGAAATGGCAGTAGCAATCGCTGGCCAGGGCGTAATGGCCTTCCTCGCGCGGGCTGTACACGGCCCGCTGCAAGCTGCGCAGGAGGGCATAGTTCACGGCGTGCTGCTCGGGGCGGCCAGCCACGCGACCCAACAGCGTTTGCAGCTCGAAGCGGCTTTCCAGGCTGGGCACATTCAAGCCCAGCTCGTTGACGAAGCGCGTGAGATCGGCCAGCTTGCGCGGGTCGGGGTTTTCGTGAATTCGTCGCAGAAAGGTTACGCCTGCCCCGGCCAGCCGGTTGGCCACGGCCTCGTTGGCGGCCAGCATGAATTCTTCAATAATCTGGTGGCTTACGGTGTTTTCGACCACGTTGGCGCCGGCCACCCGGCCCTGGCGATCGAGCGCCACGCGTACTTCGTCCATCGACAATTCGAGCGCGCCACGGCGCATGCGCCGTTGACGGAGCAGCATCGCCAGTTCGTGCATCCGTCCCAACAGGGCGTGAACCTCGCCGCTTAACAGGCTGCGCCAATGGTCGGGCTGGCGGAGGTAGTCGTCGACCTCTTCGTAGGTGAATCGGCGGCGGCTGCGAATGGCCCCCGAGTGCCAATCGGTGGCCACGGGAATGCCCTCGGCCGTGAGCTCGATAAACACGCTCTTGGTGTAACGGACCCGATCGGGCTGCAGGCTGGCCAGGCTGTTGGAGATAATCTCGGGCAACATCGGCAGCACGCGGTCGGGCAAGTACACGCTGGTGGCGCGCTCCAGCGCCTCGCGATCGAGCGGGGTGCCGGCCGGCACGAAATGGGCCACGTCGGCAATGTGCACGCCCAAGCGCCAGTGGCCCCGTTCGATCCGCTCCAGGCTGATGGCGTCGTCGAAGTCGCGGGCATCGACCGGGTCGATGGTAATTACCGTCAGGTCGGTAAAGTTCTCCCGCGGGGGCTGGATCGTTTCGTCGAACCGGTCGGCTTGCCGGCGGGCCTCGTCGAGCGTGTCTTCGGGGAAATCGCCCGGCAGGTTGTATTGGCGAATGATCGAGAGGGTATCGACCCCCGGCTGGCCCAGGGGGCCGAGCACCTCGGTGATGACTCCTTCGCCGCCGTGGGCATGCGAAGGAAAACGAACCATTTCAATCACCACTTTATCGTCGGGCTGGGCCGCTTTGGCGCCTGGGTCGCCCACCGCGATGGGCTGGGCGAAGACGGTGCCGTCCACCTGAACGAAGGCGGTGCCGCCCGACTCGAAATAGGTGCCCACGAACTGGTGGGTTTCGCGCTCGAGAATCTCGACGATCGTTCCGCTGGCCTGGTTGCCGCGTGGCCCGGCCAGGGTTCCCTTGAGCTTGACCCGTACCAGGTCGCCGCTGGCCGCGTCTTGGGTATCGCGGAGGGGAATGTACACGTCGTGCTCGCGGCCCTGGCCCGGCTGGGCATCTTGAGGGCGAACGAAGCCGAACCCCTTTTCGGTGCGGCGAAAGGTGCCGACCAGGTCGTGGGGGTCGTCGCCCGGGCGGCGCACCTGGTGCCCCGCGCCCCAGGCCAGCAGACCCCGCTTGACCATCTTCTTAATGGTCCTGCGAAGCTGGTCGCGCTCGTCGTCGGTCACCCCCAGAGCGTCGCCAATCTCGCGGGGTTTGAGCGGCCGATAGCCGGGGCGCGCAACCAGGGCGAGCACGGCCTGCTCCAGGTCCATTAGTATTCCCCGTTGCCTTCCCTCAGTGCGGCCGCGTCGCTTCCCTTGAAGAGCTTGCGCCCCAGCGATTGGTTAAAGGGAGTCCAGGGGCTGTCGGCGTTGGCGTCGTCGCGCATTTGTTGATGAAAGGCGTGCAGCTTCGCGTCCAAATTGTCCAACAGGTGCAGGGCGACGGCCTCCAGCGTCATGGGCAGCTTCGGACTACCAAACTCGTAGCTGCCATGGTGGCTGACGATCATGTGCTTGAGCCGCAGCACCAGTTCCCGGGGGACCGGCTCGCCGGAAAGCTTTTCGGCGTCGGCCAGTTTTTGATCGAGCAGTTCGACCCCCATAACCAGGTGGCCGATCAATTGCCCCTCGTCGGTGTAGGCGAACCCCCGGGAGTAGCTCAACTCGTCGACCTTGCCCAAGTCGTGCAGGAAGGTGCCCATCAACAACAAATCGGCGTCGACGTGCGGATAACAAGGCGCGACGCGATGCGCGGTTTCCATCAGGCTAACCACGTGCTCGAGCAGGCCTCCCCGGTAGGCGTGGTGGTGCTTCACCCCCGCCGGCGCCTGGCACAGCTTGCTCATCAACTCCTCGTCCATCAGAAAACATTCGGCCAGGTTTCGCAGGTGCGGGTTGGCCATCTTGCGCAACAATTCGCTCACGCGCAGCAGCAACCGGTCAATATCCAGCGACGCCAGCGGCGTGAACTCGGCCGGGTCGATGCTGCCCGGGCTGATGCGGGTGATCGAGCGGGCGATCATTTGAATCGCCCCCTGGTAGATCTGGGTATTGCCCTCGACCCGGACGTAGTCGCCGTCTTCAAACGACTGGTAAGTGGCTTCGGTCGCGTTCCACATCCGGGCCCCGATCGAACCGGTGCGGTCGGACAGCTCGACCTGCAAATAAAGGTTTCCGTTGCGATTGGCGCGCAGTTGCTTATCGCCGGCGAGGTACACCTCGCTGACGGAGTCTTGCGAGCCGAGCTGGGCCACGTACCGCCGAGTCATGCCAAATCTTTCCGAAAAGCGAGTCCGCCCGGCGCTGCTGTCGCCGCCGCACGGGCAGGAAGTGAGTCGATGCCTGGATTGCCCGCCGCCGCTGACCTACCCCGAGCACGGCGGAGACCAAAACCGAACCGAGGATTGTAGGCCCTGGGCCTGCCGCTGCAAATTCGCCGCTCTGGCGGGGGGAGCCGCGTGCGAATTCGCCCACCCGGGGGCCTTGCTTCCCAGTGGCCCAGGCCGGCCGATAGAATGCCCGCCCGCTCGCCGCGCACCGCGCCGGCAGCAGGCTACCCTGGAGAGCCCAACGGGCTCGAATTGCCGAGCCAAGCAGCCTGTTGAAGAATTCCCCGGGCTGCGTCCTCGCAGGGATGCGAGGCCTGAACAACGACGTAAGTCGTTATTCGGCGAGCCGCGACGAGCTTGGCTCGGCGCCTGGCGCGGTTGAAAAATGCCACGAGGGCTTTTTCAACCGACTGCTCGGGCGGATCGCGGGCATGCTCCAGGTAGCAATCAGATCGACACACAAAGGACTTAGCGGCATGGCCAAGGCCCCCAACACGGCGATCACCCCGACCCGGACCGAGGACTACCCGGAGTGGTACCAGCAGGTAATTCGCGCGGCCGATTTGGCTGAACAGTCGTCGGTGCGGGGCTGCATGGTGATTAAGCCCTGGGGCTACGCGCTGTGGGAAAACATGCAGCGGGCCCTGGACCAGATGTTCAAAGACACCGGGCACGTGAACGCCTACTTCCCGCTGTTCATCCCGCTAAGTTACCTGGAGAAAGAGGCCGAGCACGTCGAGGGCTTTGCCAAAGAATGCGCCGTAGTGACCCACCACCGACTGGAAGCGGGTCCCGACGGGGGCCTGGTACCGACCGGCAAGCTGGAGGAACCCTTGGTGGTGCGGCCGACGAGCGAAACCATCATCGGGGCCTCGTACGCCAAGTGGGTCCAGTCGTATCGCGACTTGCCGATTCTGATCAACCAGTGGGCCAACGTGGTTCGCTGGGAAATGCGCACCCGGCTGTTTCTGCGGACCGCCGAATTCCTTTGGCAAGAGGGGCATACGGCCCACGCCACGCGGGAAGAGGCCGAGGAGGAAACCCGCAAAATGCTGGGGGTCTACGCTACGTTCGCCGAGCGGTTTATGGCCATGCCGGTGTTGCGGGGCGAAAAGACCGCCGGCGAGCGTTTTCCCGGCGCCGTAGACACCTATTGCATCGAGGCCATGATGCAGGACGGCAAAGCCCTGCAGGCCGGCACCTCGCACCACCTCGGCCAGAATTTCGCCAAAGCCTTCGACGTGAAGTTCCAGGACAAGGACTCGCAGCTGAAATACGTCTACGCGACGAGCTGGGGCGTCTCCACGCGCCTCATCGGGGCGATGATCATGACCCACAGCGACGACCAGGGC
>CAYNRE010000019.1:0-1935 GCA_964399535.1 uncultured Pirellulales bacterium
TCGTGAACCGCGCCCGGTGTCCCGCGCCCGGTGGCATGGAGTGCCGAGCCGTCGCGCAGGCCGTTGCCCCGTGGCGACGAGAAAACGAGACGCTGCGCGTGAACTGCGACCACCTCAGCTCCGAGAACGCCTTTCTTGCCAGTCAGGTCGAAGCGATGGCGATGCGCATCGAGAGTCTCGCTGAAGAACTGGCCAAGCCGGACGACATGAGGTTGCGCGAAGTCGTCGATGCGCTTGACGGTCGAGTGGTCATCCTCGACGGACTTGGGGCGCGCGTCGGGCACTTGCTCGACGAGATGGACGAGTGGATCGCTCGGGCGGGAGAGTCCGAGCGAACAGTGGAAGCCGCGCGCCGCAGCCTGTCCAGCGTCGCGGAGAGCATGACTGAGCACGTATACCAGGAACTCGCTTCTGCGTTCGAGGCTCCGCCTCGTATCGCAGGCAAGACCGCTGACGAGCGCCTCCGTGCGGTTCGCGAGCTTCTCGCCGAAAACGGGTGCGAGTGCCCGTGCGACCACCATCCGGACGAGCGCGGGCCGGACTGTGAGGTGTGCCTCGCGTGTCGCATCGGAGAGGTGGTCGACAAGTGAGTTCGTGCAGAGCGACGAATGCGAAGGCGACCACATCGGCGCCGAGCGTGCCTCCTGTTCGTGAGACGGCTGGCACGGCGCCGAACGGCGCTGCTTGGCGTATCCTCAACGGCGACGTCCGCGCAGCGCTTGAGCGGATGAAGGCAGGAAGCATCGACTGCGTCGTGACCAGCCCTCCCTACTACTGGCAACGCGACTACGAAGTCGATGGGCAGATCGGGCACGAGCAGACGATCGAGGGCTACGTAGAAGCTCTGGTGGCGGTCTTCCGCGGGGTCCACAGGGTTCTCGCCGACGACGGAACCGTGTTCCTCAATCTCGGAGACACGTACTACTCGGCGAAGGGCAAGCCGCACGGCCGCGACGACAAACACAACGGCCGTCAGATGATGCGGAAGCACCTTCGGGCCGTTGACGGTCCCGGGCTCGGTCTTCCGCGCAAGTCGCTGATCGGCATCCCATGGCGAGTAGCACTCGCAATGCAGACTGATGGGTGGACGCTTCGCAGCGCGGTCATGTGGGAGCGTCCCGGCACGCTCCCCGAACCGACTGCTCACGATCGACCGTGGCGGACGTACGAGCACGTGTTCATTTTCTCCAAAGGACCTCGCTATTTCTTCGATCGACGCGGCCTGAAGGGCGATGAAGACATCTGGCGATTCGTCGCACGCCCCGAGAACCCTGGCGCACACTTCGCTCCGTATCCGCGAGAGCTGGTCCAGCGCTGCCTCGATGTCGGCTGCAAGCCCGGCGGCTCCGTGCTCGATCCATTCGTCGGGTCCGGAACGACGATGCTCGCTGCGCTGACTCGGAAGAGTCCGGCCACGGGAATCGATCTGAAACCTGAGTACTGCGACTTCATCGTCGAGCGCATCGCGCGCGAGTTCCAGGCTCGCCCGGTGAACGGAGCCAGCCGTGAACTCGCTGCCAATGCGTGAGGCGCTCCCCCGGTTCCGGCTTCACCAAGACGGCCGTTCAATCTCTCTGACGCCCGGCTTGAACGACGAGGAGCTTCGTGAAGGGCGACTACTGTTCGAGATTCAGTCCGTGCAAGGGGCGCGACTGTTCTTCGACGACCAGCCGCTCCCGGCCATGTTGTCGGACGATGGAAGAACGGCTTACGGTCAGCTCGACCTGACGAATCAAGTCGGGTTCCATCGCTTCTCGCTCCAAACGCCGAAAGAGTCCTTCTCTTTCGATATCCGAAGGGATTCGTTTGAATCCGCGAAGTTAACAACCGGAGAATTTAACGAGCCATGAAACTCTGCATCCACGTAAGACCGCGAGATGACAAGCAAGGTTGGGCCGTTGACGTGTTCGACGGACGCCGCGCTTGGAGCAAAAC
>CAYNRE010000020.1:0-1198 GCA_964399535.1 uncultured Pirellulales bacterium
GGGGTAGGGGGGGGGGGGATGGGGGGGGAGGGGGGGTCGAAAACTTATATACGACCTATTTAGGGTACTTTTACCAAAAAACGCAATAAATACGTAAATTTTGTGTTTTTTTTCCATTTTTTTATGTAAAAAATAGTGCAATTTTCCCGTCTGTTTATAAGGGTTAAATCGGCATATTGTGGAAAATAGGGTGTTTTTAGTGCTTTTTCATGGTATAAACGACGTGTTATGTGTTAAACCTAGTGGACAAGTGGCAAAAATGTGGTGTTTTCACCAAAATATCTTATATAGGTAAAGTTACCCTGTTTTTTGCGAAAAACGTGAAAAATAGGCAAAAAATTGGTGTTTTAAAATATAAAAGCCTAATTTTGTGCTATTTTTGACGAAAAACGACGTTTTTTGATGCAAAAAGTAAAAGTTGGGCTGGTCGCCCCCAGAAGGATGATAAAAAGGGGTGTTTTTGAGCAAAAATGGCTAAAATAGGCTATTTTTATATGCTTTTTACTGATTTTTACGTAAAAATGTATTAAAAATTGTGTAAAAAAAGGCTTAGGAAAAGGCACGGGGAAATGGCCATTTTTGCTTATTTTTACGCTTTTTCGGGTTTTTTTGTACAAGTTGTTACTTATTTTGTGCTCTTTTTTTACCGCAAATTGTAAGATATGCTGTTTTTTTGCTTCCGAGGGAGGGCTCGAAATTGGGAAAACGTGGTTTTTTGCCTAAAATATGTGCAAAAATAGGAAAAATGCCTAAAAATTGCAAAAAATTGTAGTTTTTTTTAGTGAAAACGCCGTAAAAAGGGTTATTTTTACGTATTTTTTACGCCTGAATACGCGCCCCTAAGGACCCCCTATTTTACCATTTTTGTGCTAAACCTGTAGTTATCGTTGCACTACCCCCTTTTTCCCCAAAAATGACCCCCTTTTTGGTGTAAATGTAACTATTGTATAATGTAAAAACAGGCTAAATATCGTACTTTTTTGCATATTTCTGCTTCCGAGGGAAGGCCATTTTTTACTTAAAAACGCGAAAAAACACGAAAAAACGTGAAAAAATGGCTAATTTGATTAAAATAGTGCTTTTTTTTAACAAAACAAGTAATTTCCCCTAGTTTGCTGTGCCTTGTCCCCCCCCCCGGGGGGGGGGGTACCCCCCCCACCCATAATCCTACATATGACCTATTGGGGGGTTTGGGGGG
>CAYNRE010000021.1:0-3776 GCA_964399535.1 uncultured Pirellulales bacterium
TTCGATGCCGCGAGCGTCCCACCCGCCTTATCGGTCGCCCACTTGATGAAACGACCGATCATTTCATGTAGGGTAATCTCGACACCCACAGTGATCTTCGCGCTGGCGATCTTATTACCCTGACGGTCAGTCTTTCCATCAGCCTGCACTTCGCAATACCGCGACATGGCGGGCGGGTAATATTCAAAGACCGCGAGTGGGCTGGTTTCTTCGTCGCTCGGGCAGGAGTGGAAGCCATTCGAGCAGACCTTGACCTTACCCTTGACCTTATAGGTTTTACCGATCTCAAACTGAAACCCGCGACAGGACAGGTTTTGGTCGAACCCTTTAATACTTGTGATCTTGCTCATGGATGTCTCCGTTTCGTTGAAGCCCTTATGCGGGATAAAAAACACATAGTCAACATCAAAAAACATCTAGACAACAAAAAATATCGCGCTATGGTGTCGGCATGATACATGCAGATGAACTTGACGCCATTGTCGCACGCGCTCATGCGCTTCGTATATCCATGCCCGATCTATGCCGAAAAGCTGGGGTTTTCCCGCAAAGCTGGTATAGGGCCAAGAAGCGAGGAAGGGCAGAATACAAGATAATCAAGCCTATCGAAATCGCTCTTTCTGAAATGGAGGTCGCAAAATGCTCTGGTATCTCGTAACAGCGGTTATCTCTGCCAGTGCTGGCGTCTTCTGCATGGGGATGTGGTGCAGCGCTTCGATCCAGCGGATGCGGGGTCAGCGAGACATTGCGACTAGCGCATATGACGCGGCATACACGAACTACGCCACCGAACGCCGCAAGCGCCTAGACGCAGAGCAGGCCCACACCGATCTGGCTGACAAGCATAATCTGGCGCTCGGGAAGCTCGAAGCCATCCGCTCCATCCCCAACAACGGCAAGAAGCCCAACGGCGGTCTGCTCAAGGCACAGCGGATTGCGGGGGCGGTATGAGCAAGCCAATTGGAATGACGTTGACACACAAGCAGGCTGAACTGCTGCGTTTCATCAAGGCGCATATTCGGGCTAATGATGGTGTAGCCCCTTCATTTGACGAGATGAAAGCCGCTTTAAACTTGGTGTCAAAGTCAGGCATCCATAGACTTCTCACTGGCCTTGAAGAACGTGGATACATCTATCGTCCCTTTGCTAAGGCGAGGGCTATCACAGTTTTAGAGCAGTCTCCGCTGGCAGATTTTACAGCAGATGAGATGATCGCTGAATTGCGCAGCCGAGGGATTGTAATGGTCCCCGAAAGGGTTGCGGCATGAACTTCGCGCGAGCGTGGATATCACGCCTAATCAGTCTGGTCACTGGCCGGGATGACCATCCTCCCTCCCAAAAGGACAGATTGCAGGCTGCGCGCGAAGCCCTTTCGGCATCCCTCAAGCCCAACCCCGACTATCGCCGCCGCAGACTGGCACACCTGCCTCCTGAAAGAGTGCGGCGCTATTGGGAGAATGTGGAGAAGGTCTGGTCATGAGTGATTATACTAATTTTCTTGCCCGTAAGGCGATCATCGATCCGATGACGGGCATCGAGAATGTACCCGAACTGCCATCATGTCTGTTTCCACATCAACGCGACATCGTGGCGTGGGCGCTGCGCCGGGGTAGGGCTGCGTTGTTTGCCGGGACAGGCCTCGGCAAGTCGCTGATGGAATTGGCATGGGGGCAGGTTGTGAATGCCCATACCGGCAAGCCTATTCTTCATCTGGCTCCTCTCGCGGTTTCTAACCAGATGGTGCGCGAAGCATCCAAGTTTGGCATTGCCGCGCACCTTGGCGATGGTGAAGGCATTTGCATCACCAACTATCAAAAGCTCGATCATTTTGACCTGTCCCGATTTGGCGGGATCATTTTGGATGAAAGCTCTATCCTGAAATCAACCGATGGGCATTATCGCACGCGCCTGATTGAAGCGAGTCAGTCGATCCCTTTTCGTCTCGCTGCAACAGCGACGCCTGCGCCCAATGATTTTATGGAGTTGGGCAATCATGCCGAGTTTCTGGGCATCATGTCTTATACTGACATGCTTGCTACATTTTTTGCCCACGATGGCGGTGAAACGCAGAAGTGGCGTTTAAAGGGCCATGCCGAAAACGACTTCTGGAAGTGGATGGCATCGTGGGCAGTCATGCTCCGCAAGCCGTCCGATCTTGGATACCCCAATGATGGGTATGATCTGCCGCCGCTGAATTTTGTGCAGCATATGGTTGGCATTGAATATGCGCCGAATCTCGACACTGGCATGCTCTTCCCGATGCAGGCGGAGACCTTGCAGGAGCGGATTTCGGCCCGCCGCGCCACCGTTGAACAGCGATGTGCGATGGCGGCGCAGATAACTCCTTGCGACCGTCCTTTCGTATGGTGGTGCAATCTAAATTCTGAAGCCGAAATGCTGGCGAAACTCATTCCTGGCGCAGTCAATCTGCACGGCGGCCTGAAAGATGGAGACAAAGAACGCATCCTGATCGATTTCAGCGAAGGACGCATTTCACATCTTGTCACAAAGGCATCCCTCGCCGGTTTTGGCATGAACTGGCAGCATTGCGCGGATACGGGCTTTGTCGGCCTGAATGACAGCTTTGAGCAATTCTATCAGGCCGTGCGCCGGTTCTGGCGGTTTGGGCAAGAAAAGCCGGTAACGTGCCACATCATTGCGTCTGAACTGGAAGGCGCGACTGTCGCCAATATCAAGCGCAAAGAGACTGATGCCGATCGCATGGCGGCGGCGATGGTCTTGCATATGGCTGATCTTTCCAGTGCTGCGGTGCGAGGGTCTGTTCGGGAAACCCCGAATTACAACCCTCAGCATCCGGTAATCATCCCCTCTTTTATAAGGAAAGCTGCATGATTGGAGATGTTAAGTGCGTCGATCAGGTCATCACGGACGACTATGCCATTTATCAAGGGGATAGTTGCGAGGTAATCCGCGCTATCCCCGGTGACAGCATTGGTTTTGGCATCCACAGCCCGCCGTTTGAGGGGTTGTATAAGTTCAGCAATTTCGACCGAGACATCTCTAACAATGACGGGCCGCAATTCTGGGAGCATTACGCCTTTCTGATTCAGGAACTGCTCCGTGTAACGATGCCGGGGCGCATCCATGCGGTCCATGTCATGCAGTTGCCGACATCAAAGATCCGGCACGGCCACATCGGCATGCGTGACTTCCGAGGCGAGGTAATCCGCGCATATGAGGACGCTGGATGGATATTCCACAGCGAGGTTTGCATCTGGAAAGACCCTGTTGTTGCGCAGCAGCGCACAAAGTCTATCCGGCTTCTGCACAAGCAGATTGTGAAAGATAGCACGATAAGTGGGCAGGGGCTGGCAGATTATATCGTTACTTTCCGAAAGCCGGGTGATAACCCAGAGCCTGTTAGTGGCTGCTTTGACCGATATAGTGGTTCTGATGAGCCTGATCGTTCAAAATACACAACGCCGATGGACGGTCGGAACTGGTATTCGATAGAGGTATGGCAGCGTTATGCCTCCCCCGTCTGGATGGACATTAACCAGACGCGAACACTGCAATATCGCGGCGGGCGCGACGAAAAGGACGAGCAACATATATCTCCGCTGCAGCTCGATGTTATCGAAAGGTGCATCGACCTTTGGAGTAACCCCGGCGACACTGTTTTAACGCCATTTCTCGGTATCGGCAGCGAGGTGTATTCTGCAGTTGCCATGGGCCGCAAGGGTATCGGTTGCGAGCTTAAGCCATCATATTTTCAGCAGGCTGCAAAAAACATTGCAGAATTGGAAAGGCATGGG
>CAYNRE010000022.1:0-2428 GCA_964399535.1 uncultured Pirellulales bacterium
CGGCTGCGTCGTCGGCGGCGAAGGCGAGCCGAAGGCGGTTCCCGAATACGCGACCTGCGTCCGCAGACTTAGGTCATTGTTCGTATATTCGTACTTGGAAATCAGCGTATTCGCCCCGGCCGGCGCATAGCGGTTCTCGACCGAAGCCAGCAGATCGCGATCGGCCTCATACGCCCGCGTGGTCCGCAGCTTCACCGTGCCGTCGTCCTTCACATCGACCTGCCCGGCCAGGTCGCTGCCCGGGACATAGGAATAATAGACGCCATAGCCGGCCGCCGCCCCGCCCCCGCCCGGCAGCCCCGGCCCGGTCACGCGGCTCAGCCGGCCGGTGGCGTTGCTGCTCAGCTCGTCGCCGTATTCGTACGTCGCGCGGTAATGCGAATCCGGATTGTTCGGTAGCACGCCGGTCGCTTCGTGAGGCGTCAAGTACTGCCCCGCGACTACGGTACCTCGACAGATGCTTGCTCATCGACTGTCCACGCATGTATTGCGTCTCCATTGTCATTGACTGCCACAAACACTCCACAGTATCGAACAGCGCACGTGCCGTGGATGTCCCTCGGAATGAGCATGTTGAAGCACCCCGCGATCGTAAGTACATCGCCGGGCGTACCGCTGTGCATCAGCCGCTCGTTCAAATAGACGTCGCTCCGACTTTGCAAAATCCGGAGCCCGAGTCCCGAGACGCTTCCGACGTTAATGGACACGCGCATGAAGTGAGAGTCAGATCCGCCGACGGGAAGCACGGCGACGCGCATCCGAGGCGATGCACCAGCATACGCACACACGTCCAGTGCGCGACTGGTCAGCGCCTTCGGTAGCGCACCGTCTCTGATGCGCCGACGCAGTTCCGCCGATGCGCGCTGCGCGGCGTGACTCACACCAGTGTGTTCTACCGCCTCGACGAGCACTGACGAGGGGACCAAGCGAATCCAATACCCGGAAGCAACGGCTACGGTGACACCAGATGTGACCGTTATGGCAACTAGCGCGCGGAGCACCAGCCGCCGCCGCCACATTCCCACACGCGGAACCAGATCACCTGCACAATTTGATCGTCCACACTCCGGACATCGCCCCGGAGGAGTGGCATAGCCGCACCGGCAATGCGCCCGTGGGGTATTCGACGCGTCTGCTTGCGCACGGCCAGGGGGAACGCTGCCTTCCATTGTGCCAACTCAACGTCGTGGTCGCACTGAGGATTCGACTGCCTCTATGCGTGGCTCATCGTGACGTGCGCCGAGCCACTGCTCATTCTGAGGGGTGCTGTCTGCAAAATCCGGGTGCCCCCGAATGGACAGCGTGCTTCCGTCACAGCAGATCAGAAAGTTCAGTTGGAATGACCACTTATCCTCGTCGCGGTAAGCCGGGGTGCGGCGCTCGGCGCCAACCTCAAATCCAATGTCCGCTTCGAGCGGTCCCCAGATTCCGCCGCCTATTGAGACGCCACCCTTAACCGAGACCTTCGGAAAGTCCCAGCCTCCGTCAGGGTGTGACAGACTGACCATCGTTCCCGACACGGAGAGCGTCGCACCATTCTTGCCGCAATCACTGTCGCAGTTGTGATTGATGGTTGTACTGATGCCAAGCGACTTGGGCCCTGTCGACACACGATCAGAGTGGTGATCCCAACGGACTTCCGAACCCGGTTCCACATAGGGACGATCTGCTAGCACGATTGTTTTCTTGAATCCCTCCATGCGCGCTGCCACATTGTGAACTGGCGTTGCATCCACGACGCCGTCTGGGCACTCGCACCTAATGTCCGCGGAGTAGTATAGTGTCCATTCCTCAACGAATTGATTGAGAATCTTCGCGCCGCGCCTCGAACGCGACCATCTCACATGAACTGGTACCGTAACCCGAAACGTCGCCAATCCGAGCGAATCGATCCACTCTAGCGGCGCATTCGCGGCGAATGAACACAGATGAAGGCCGCCGCGCTCCGATAGCGGATCCCGACTCCCCCACCTCCCCCACTTCGGCAGATAGTAGCGAAAACCGTAGTAGTAGAACCCCGTCTCGGCGTCGAGTGGCTTCGTGCTGAAACGCATCGGTTGGTCGAGCGAATCGGGATCGTCGATGATGTTGCCGTAAGGATCGTACTGGTACTTGGCACTGACGGTGCCGTCGGACGGCTTCACAACCTGCCCGACGTTGCCGTTGCCGTCGAAGAAGTAGCCGTAGCCGGCCGACGTGCCCGCGTCGTCAAGCGCGAGCAGGCCGCCAATTCCTCCCGCGGAGGTGCGGTCATTGATTGACCCATTCAACCCGGCCAGATCGAGACCCCATGTGTACTTGCGGATCGGCGCATCGTCATCCAGCGCATCAAGCTCCATCAGCAGCAGCCAGCCGTCCCAGACGTACTTGGTGTCCGTCTCGGGCGTCGCGCCCCACTCCTCCTCCCCCTCATCCCACGCATATGTTG
>CAYNRE010000023.1:0-86797 GCA_964399535.1 uncultured Pirellulales bacterium
GTGAATCACCTGGTCGACGGCGAGGGTGCTCGGCAAAGGCTCTTGGACCGGGGCGTTTCCGCGAGCACACTGGCCACGTCGGAGGGGCTCTTCGATGTGAGCACCGAGCTGTTGGCAACCGCGGCGACGGGCGGCGCTGGCAAGGCGATCAAGGCCGCCGGCTCGGTCACCAAGGGTGCCCGCGCGGTCGCCAACGCGGCCAGCAAGCTTTACAATCTGGCCGACAACGCTCAGTTCGCGATCGACGTCGGTGCCGCGGCCAAGAATGGCGACTGGAAGCCGGTAGCGATTGGGGTTGGGCTCGGCGCAGGCACCGCCCTCATCGGCGGTGTGCTTAGCCGCGGTATGCGGCCGAGGCGCTAGCCGGAACTCGTTGACATTCGAACACTAGCATTTCCTGAAACCCGCCAATTTGCCGATCCAGAAAAGCTGAGACGACTCGGTCACTTTGACTGGACTAAGTACAAGCCGATCGAGGTCGAAAGATTGTCAGACAGACTAGAGATTATTAACGGCGTGACTCGCGTTGAAGCGGCCCTTCGTGCTGGTATAACGCACTTGCCGGCCTATGTAACGCGGAGACAATAACTGCCAGCAGGGTTCTTATGACTTCCATTGACAAAATCTATTGCGAGCTCTTGCACTTTGGGCTCCTCGTGACTCGGATAGCTGTCTACTCTGGTAAATTAGAATGGGCGAAACGAGAAATTGATTTGCTTCACAATATTCCAACATTGATTGGCTGCGAGATTAAGCATCACCATCAGTACTTCTGGGACGTCGAGCGAGGTGTATATCTGAAGTGGATTGACGACACTGGTGCGACTGAGGCAGCACATTACGTTGCTGTATACTACGCACCTCTCTGGACTGAGCTTGAACCGTTGCTCACAGCGTGGTTTAAGGATTCGCGATCGGAAGGAATAGACGGAGTTCCGTAGAGAAGATCGCGGGTGGCCCCGACACACGAAGTGCGTCGGGGTTGCGAAGCAACAAGAGGGCATGGGACGGGTGTCATGGGCGCTGCTTGTTGCGGACAGTGGGGCCTTGTAATTTGGTCGCGCGGGTGCCACTGCTGGCTTGTCCAGCAGTGCTCTGCTCGGGGGGGAATAAACGGGAGGAATAAACGGGGACAGGGGGGAATAAACGGGAATAAACGGGGACAGGTCCATTTATTGACGGGGCAGAACTCCTCTGTGTTGCGCAGGGTGGCCCCGACGCACGAAGTGGGTCGGGGTTGCGAAGCAACAAGAGGGCCTTGGGATGGATGGCATGGGCACTGCCTGTCCCGCAGGTCAGGCTTTAGCCTGACGGTCGTTCGACGTGATGCTCGGCCTGCCGACCGAAGAAAATCCCCAAGGCTACCCGGGCGGCAGCACGGACTACGTGCTCACCTTCAGCGGCTCGTCCGATGTCAGCGACTTCAGCGACTACGAGCTGAAACGCGAGACCGAGTCGCAGGGCGAGCCAGTGGCGGGCAACCCGGCTCGGGGCGCTGCGACCAACTGCTACGGCAAGCTGAGCGCCACCAAGTGGCCCTTCTGAGTGGCAAGCACAATGTACTGCTTGCCATCGACCTGGTAGGTCATCGGCGTACCGCTCGGCGGAGCGGGAATCTCGATTTCGGCCACGACTTTGCCCGTGGCCTTGTCGTAGGCTCGAATCAGGCTCATGGCCCCCTCGGAACGGGCTCCGCGACCACCCCCGCCTTGGCCCACGAAGAGCAAGGTTTTAGTTAGCAGCGGGCCACCGCCGCCGCTGCCCAAGGGGCCCACGTCGAAACCGACGATTTCGCTCACCCGGTCGCGGCGGCCGTCGCCATGGGGAATCATCCAGGCGTGCTCACCGGTATTCAGGTTAATGGCCGTGATGCGGCCATAGGGTGGTTTGAACAGCGGCAGGCCCTTGGGGCCGTTGGGGCCGCCGGCGAAGGGGTCTCCCTGGCGAACGTAGTTCATGTTGGCCCGTTTCGAGCTGGGTTTCCCTAGCTTGACCACGATGGGCGAGGAGACCGAGGGAATGTAGAGATAGCCGGTTTCGGGGTCGAAGGCTGCGCCCCACCAGTTGGCGCCGCCGGCCCAACCCGGCAAGTTGACCGTTCCCCGCTCGGTGGGGGGCGTGAACAGCGGCCCATGGTCGTATTCGTTCAGAATCTTTTTGGCCGCTTCGCGCAACTCGGGCGTGAAGTCGATCAGGTTCTCTTCGGTCGAGCCCTGGGTTTCGTAGGGGGCCGGCTTGGTGGGAAAAGGCTGGGTGGGCGAGGAGCGCTCGCCGGGCATGGTCGACTGGGCCACGGGCCGCTCTTCGATGGGCCACACCGGTTTGCCGTCGCGGCGGTCGAACACGAAGGTGAAGCCGGTCTTGGTGATCTGGGCCACGGCCGGAATCGGCTTGCCGTCCACATTCAGGTCGCAGAGCACGGGGGCCGCGGGCAGGTCGTAGTCCCAGAGGCCGTGATGCACGGTCTGAAAGTGCCAAACCCGCTCGCCCGTGGCGGCGTTGACACACACCAGCGACTCGGCGAACAGGTTGTCTCCCAGGCGGTGGCCGCCGTACCAGTCGTTGGTCGGGGTGCTCATCGGCAGGTACACGTAACCCAGCTGCTCGTCGACGCTCATCAGCGTCCAGACATTGGCGTTACCCGTGTATTTCCAGGATTCGTTCTCCCAAGTTTCGTTGCCGAACTCGCCCTCCTGCGGAATGGCGTGAAACACCCAGGCTGGTTGGCCGGTGCGAACGTCGAAGGCTTGCACATCGCCGCGCGGCCCCTCTTTGTTCTGGGGCACGTCGTTGATCGAAGAGCCCACGATGACCCGGTCGCGGCAAACGACCGGCGGCGAGGTAACCGTGTAGTTGCGGGCGTGCTCGGCCAGAGGAATCGCGGTGGTCAGGTCGACCCGCCCGGCATCGCCAAAGCTACCGACCAGTTGACCAGTCTTGGCGTTGACGGCGTACAGGTAGGCATCGTGCCCGGCCAGGTAGAGCCGCTCTTCGCCATCGCCGGCCCAGTAGGCCAGGCCACGGTGCACGTAGCCCAAATTGGCGGGGCGCCCGGCCTTGTACACCTCGGGGTTAAAGGTCCAGATGGTTTCGCCGGTACGGGCATCGATGGCAACCACCTGCGAGAGCGAAGTGCTGGTGTAGAGCCGGTCGCCGATGGCCAGCGGCGTGGCTTCGAAGGTGAAGGTGCCGAGCGAGCGATTCTTTTTCTGCAGTTCGACGTCGGGGGTTTGCCAGCTCCAGGCAATGGCCAGCTGACCCACGTTGTCCGGGTTTATCTGGTCGAGGGTGGAATACTTGGTGCTGGCGCCGTCGCCGCCGTACCAGGGCCACTGCCCGTCGGTGGCTCCGCGGCCGACCGCCACGGGCTCGGCGGCCGCAAGCAGCGCCCCTCGGCCGGCGACAAGCAACCCCACGACCAACCCCAAGCACTTCACAACTTCGAGCCGCATGACACTCTCCGACTGTCGCTAGTCTGGCACTCCAGTTGCCGTTCTCGCCCCCCAGGGTAAGCCGGCAAGGGGGTTATTATGTGCCGCCGGGGGGGGCCACACAATTGGCACCCGCAGAAGCCCTCTGTGGCGGGCCGGCGGCCGCGGTTCAGACCGCCCCCAGAGCCCGGGCCAGGTGGTGAATGAACCGGAGATTGTCGCACTCCAGGTACTGCATCCGGCCCCCCATTCGGGAATAGCTTTTGCAAAACCGCAGGTAGTAGGCGGGATTGGTTTTGGGGGGCTCGCCCGTTGACCAATCCCAGCCACCGCCGCTTTGCAGATCGACCACGTAAATCGACAGGTCGGAGAGCACCGGTAGCCCCTCCTGCAATCTAAGGTTGTTCACGCAACTCACGCTTTTCTCGAACACCTGGGGCCCCATGATGGCCGAGCCGACCGAGAGCACCACGCCACCGTCGAGTCGGGCTACCGAACCGCCAAAGAGTTTGAAATCGCGCTCGGCGGCGCGGCCAATCGCGGCGCCGCTAAACACCGAATGATTCGAGATAATGTCGTAGCCGATTCCCGGATGGACGGTCATGGCCACCCCGTGGCGATAGGCCTGCGCCAGAATCGAAGCCTGTTTCCACCGATGAACGATTTCAATTCGACCCGAAGGCCAGCCCTGATCGAGCATGGTGCGGAGCAAATCGGCCCGGGCGGCGGTCAGGCTGTGGCTGGGGTCGGCGGCGATGGCGGCGCCAAGCTCGGCCGTGGTGGGCAGTTCGACACCGTCCTCGCAGATCAGCTTGCCGAGCGATTGGCCGTAGCCCAGCCTGTCCAGGGCGCCAGCCATCAGCGCGAGGTGAATGTTGGTAGCCGTTTCGTGCCAGGTGCCAAAGGTGCCCTGGGCCACGTTCATCTCGACGCTTTCGGTCGAGGCGCCGAACCAGGCGTATTCCCAGTCGTGAATGGTACCGGCGCCGTTCGTGGCCAGGTGAGTCAGCCAATCGCCGGCCAGCAGGCGCTCAATAATTAGCGCCGCGCCGTTGCGTAGCAGGTGCGCGCCATAGATCAACATGACCGAGGCCCCGCGCCGCCGGGCCTCGCGAATTCGTTGGGCACATTCGGCGATTCGCTCGGCGTTCAGCGCACCGCAATCGAGCGGGGTCGCTTGCGGGTCGACCAGAATCTCGTCGGCCCGGGTCAGGTGGTGCCGCTGAGCGAGCGGAAACACCTTTAGTCGGGCCAGATCAATCGGTTCCACCTTCATGGAGCAATCCTTGGTTCCCCAGTGAGCCCGCCGGCCACCCTTGCGGCGAGCCGCGACCGCGACCGCCCGGGGCCGATTCCGGCTCGCACCGTAGCGGCCAGCACCGCCACGGGGCTCGGGAGCGTATCTCGGCGCAGTTCGCGCGGCGACATCATATCAGGTTTTCGCCCTTCGACTGGCTCGGCGCACGCCGCGCGCCGGCCGCGCGCCCAAGCAGACAGAAGCGACGCGAACGGGTTCGACCAGTTGGTGCGCCACCCCTGGGCCAGCACCCCACGCCAGGTCGCCCCCAGGCGGCGGGGCAGGTACAATGCAGCCTGCAAAACGAATCCACCGCCAGGACGAACGAAGCGACCGTTTTCCACATCGGCTAGCTGCCGAGGATCGCTCGGAATGAAGCATCGACACGCCACAGCGTTCTGGCCGCTTGGGCCAGGCAACGGGCCCCGCGAGGCGCGCCCTGGGCCCAACGTTTCAGGCTGCCCGGCCGGCACTTGGGGCCGTAGCTCTCGGGCAGTCGCCGGCCTGGTCGGCGCCTTGCTCTGGGGTGCCATTGGCCTGTTGGCAGCCGGGCCGGCCTGGGGCGATGGCGCGGCGGCGGGGCCCTCGTTCAACCGCGACATTCGGCCGTTGTTGGCCGACCGGTGTTTCGCTTGCCACGGGCCCGATGCCCAGGCTCGGCAGGCCGAGCTCAGGCTCGACCAGCCCGGGGCGGCGATCGAACAGGGGGCAATCGTCGCTGGCGACGCGGCCGCGAGCCCGCTGGTGGAACGAATCGAGTCGAGCGATCCCGAGCTGGTGATGCCGCCACCGTCGACGAACAAGCCGCTCACCGAGGAGCAGCGCAAGCTGCTGCGCGATTGGATTTCGGCCGGCGCCCCCTACGAGCAGCACTGGTCGCTGCGTTCCGTGCCGGCCGAGGTCGCGGTTCCGGCGGTCGATGACCCCGCCGGCTGGATTCGCAGCCCACTGGACGCGCTGGTGCTGACCGAGCTAAATCGCCGCCAGCTTCGCCCCGCGCGTGAAGCCGAGCGAGCCATTTGGCTAAGAAGGGTGAGCTTCGATCTGACCGGGCTGCCGCCAACGCTGGGCGAATTGGACGAATTTCTGGCCGACGCGAGCCCCCTGGCCTACGAACGCCAGGTTGAGCGTCTGTTGGCATCGCCCGCCTATGGCGAACGGATGGCGGGGGCCTGGCTCGACGTAGCCCGTTACGCCGACACGTTTGGCTACCAGGCCGATCGCAAGATGCATGTTTGGCCTTGGCGCGACTGGGTGATTCGCGCGTTCAATCAAAACCTGCCCTATCGCGACTTTCTGGTCTGGCAAACGGCCGGCGACCTGTTGCCCGAACCTACCCAAGACCAGCGCTTGGCCACGGCCTTTAATCGCCTTCATCGGCAGACCAACGAGGGGGGAAGCATCGAGGCCGAGTTTCGCCAGGCCTATATCGCCGATCGCGTGGTCACCAACGGCATGGCCTGGTTGGGGCTCACGCTCGACTGTGCCCGCTGCCACGATCACAAGTTCGACCCGATCACACAGCGCGACTTCTACCGGCTGGCGGCCTTTTTTGCCAACATCGACGAGCACGGGCTGTACTCGCACTTCACGGAAACCGCGCCCACGCCCGCCCTGCCGCTCTACGCAGCGGGGCAGGAAGCTCAGCACCGCCAGCTCCGGCAGCAAATCGCCGAGCAGCAAACCCTGGTTGCGCAGGCGCTCGAGGCCGCTCTGGCCCGGGTCGCCGATCAACCGGCTCCCGCCCAGGAGCCCCTCGCCGCCGATGCTCAGTTCTCATTCGACGACCTCGCCGCGTCGGGCGACTACGGCCCCGTGCCAGGCTTGTCTGGCCAGGCCGCCGGGTTCGGCGGCGACGACGCGCTGACCTTGGGCGAGGCGGGGGCCTTTAACCGGACCACCCCGTTCAGTTTCGCGCTCTGGGTCAAACCTGGGTCGATGCGACCACGCGAAATCGTTCTGCACCGCGCGGTGGCCGCCGAAGACGCCGCCTTCCGCGGTTATCAACTGGTGCTCGACAACGGGCGGCCGGCGTTCTCGCTGATTCACTTCTGGCCGGGCAACGCCCTCAGGGTGGCGGCTCGGGAGGTTTTGCCGCCGCAGCGCTGGTCGCATCTGGCGGTGACTTACGACGGGAGCAGCCGCGCCGAGGGAGTAACCCTGTTCATCGATGGGCACCCGGCCGACCACGAGGTGCTGAGCGATGGCCTGACCCGAGACATTACCTACGACTCGGCACGCGGTGATTCGGGCAGCCCCAAGCTGTCGCTCGGGGCGCGGTTTCGCGACGTGGGTTTTCGAGGCGGCGCGGTCGACGAGCTCCTGGTCTTCCATCGCCAGCTTGCCCCCTGCGAAGTGGCGCGGCTGGTTGCCGACCAGGCCGCGGCCGCGAGCACGTTGGCGGCGGCCGAACCCACGGCACAAGACTCGGCGGCCGGCGGAAGCGAGCCGGCTCCCGCAACGGCCGAAGCAGAAATCGCGTCGGCCAACTCTGCTTCGTCCCCATCGGTTTCACCTAACACCGCGGCCACCGATCGCGAGCTGTGGCTCGCCCACTTGCGCCTGCACGACGCCGAGTACCTGGCCGCGCGCGACCGGCTGCAAGAACTGCGAGAACAGGAGAATGCGCTGATCTCGGCGGTGCCTCAGATCATGGTGATGGAGGAATTAGCACAGCCGCGCCCCACCCATGTGCTGCGCCGGGGAGCCTACGACGCCCCGGGCGAAGCAGTTTCGCCGGGAACGCCCGAGAGCTTGCCGCCACTCGACCCGAGCCTGCCCCCCAACCGGCTGGCGCTGGCCCACTGGCTGGTCGACGATGCCAACCCGCTGGTCAGCCGCGTGGCGGTGAATCGGTTTTGGCAATTGTTTTTTGGCCGAGGGCTGGTGGCAACCGCCGGCGATTTCGGTAGCCAAGGGCAGCCCCCGACACATCCCGAACTGCTCGACTGGCTCGCCCGGCGGTTTATGCAGAGCGGCTGGGACGTGAAGCGGTTGGCGAGCGAAATCGTGCTATCGGCCACGTACCGGCAGTCGAGCACTCCCGCCGATCCGGAGTTTTACCTGCGCGATCCCGACAATCTCTGGCTGGCTCGTGGTCCGCGCCACCGGCTCGACGCGGAGCAAATTCGCGACAACGCGTTGGCGGTTAGCGGACTGTTGAGCCCGACGCTGGGCGGCCCGAGCGTGTTTCCCTACCAGCCCGAGGGGCTTTGGGAAGAGGCGGGCACGGGGCAAACGTATACCCCGTCCGAGGGCGAGGGGTTGTACCGGCGCAGCCTGTACACCTTTTGGCGTCGCACCGCGCCGCCACCGACCATGCTGGCGTTCGACGCCCCCACGCGCGAGGTCTGCGTGGCGGCCCGGGAGCGAACCGCCACGCCGCTACAAGCGCTGGCGCTACTGAACGATCCGCAATTAATCGAAGCGGCCCGAGTGCTCGCCGCGCGGCTGCTGGCCGCCGAGCCGAGCGATGGCTCGTCGCCAACGCGTACGGCCTTTCGGCTGCTCACCAGCCGCCCTCCGAGCCAGGCCGAGCAAGCCGTGCTCGACCGCTTGTTCGCCGAGCAGCTCGCGCAGTTCGAAGCGGCGCCCGAACAGGCCCAGGCCTTGCTTACGGTTGGCCAGTGGCCCGCCGCTGAAGGGGTCGACCCGGTCCGCCAGGCCGCGCTCTGCGTGGCGATTCAGGCCCTTCTCAGCCATGACCTATGCGTAACCAAACGATGACCGCCAAACCTGCAGATCCCGCGAACTCGGTTTTCGCCACCTCCCGTCGAGCGGCGAGGGGGGTAGAAAACCTTCCACCCACTGCCAGGCCGATTTCGCGGCGCCAGTTGCTTGAGCGCATTGGGCTGGGGTTGGGCAGTTTGGCCCTGGTCGACCTGTGCGGGCCGGCCCAGGCGCGCGCGACCAGCGGGGTGCTCACGCAGCCCCACCACCCGCCGCGCGCCAAACGCGTGATCTATTTGTTCCAAAGCGGTGGCCCCTCGCAGCTTGAAACCTTCGACTACAAGCCGATTCTCAACCAAATGCAGGGCCAGCCGCTGCCCGACTCGGTCCGTCAAGGGCAGCGTCTGACGGGCATGTCGGCCAATCAGGCCGTGCTTCCGCTGGCCGGCTCCAAATTCCAGTTCAGCCAACATGGCCAGGCCGGCACCTGGGTAAGCGAACTACTGCCCCACACGGCCCAAGTGGCCGACCGCCTGGCCGTAGTCCGCTCGATGGTTACCGAGGCCATTAACCACGACCCGGCGATCACGCTGTTGCAAACCGGTCAACAAATCGCCGGCCGGCCCAGCATCGGTGCCTGGGCTACCTATGGGCTGGGCAGCGACAACGAAAACCTGCCGGCCTTTGTGGTGCTGATTACCAAGGGCAAGGCCGACCAGCCGCTTTATGCCCGGCTGTGGGGTACGGGCTTTCTGCCGTCGCGTTACCAGGGGGTGCAGTTCCGCTCGGGCAAGGATCCGGTGCTGTATCTCAACAACCCGCCAGGCATTTCCCCCGCTGCCCGGCGGGCCATGCTCGACCGGCTGCGCGAGTTGCACCAGCTCGAATTGGCTGAAACCGGCGATCTGGAAATCGAGAACCGCATTGCCCAGTACGAGATGGCATTCCGGATGCAGACCAGCGTTCCGGAGGTGACCGACATTTCGGCCGAGCCGCAGCACGTGCTCGACCTGTATGGCCCCGACGTAACCAAGCCGGGCACCTTCGCCGCGAACTGCCTGCTCGCCCGCCGCCTGGCCGAGCGCCAGGTGAAATTCATTCAGCTCTATCACCAGGGCTGGGACCAACATGGCAGCCTGCCGCGGGGGATCAGCACCCAATGCCGCGAAACCGACCAGCCAGCCGCGGCGCTGCTGCGCGACCTGGAGCAGCGCGGCTTGCTCGACGAAACGCTGGTGGTTTGGGGGGGCGAATTCGGGCGCACCAATTACTCGCAGGGCAAATTGACGGCCGACGATTACGGCCGCGACCATCACCCCCGTTGTTTCAGCATCTGGCTGGCCGGCGGAGGAATCCGGCCCGGCACCGCCTACGGCGAGACTTGCCCCTTTGGTTACAACGTGGTCTCCGGGGCCATGCACGTCCGCGATTTGCACGCCACGCTGCTGCACTTGTTGGGCATCGACCACGAGCGGCTCACCTATCCCTACCAGGGGCTCGATGCCCGGCTGACCGGCGTGGAGCCTGCCCGGGTAGTCACCGAAATTCTGGCCTGATCGCCTGGCGCGGCCGCCGGGTTGCAGCGGTATGATGGCGACGATAGTTTTTGGCGGCGGCAACGGGTGGCGTCCCGCGGGGGCGGCCCCTGGCGCTCTTGGTGAACGAAAGGCGGTATTCATGGCCCGGTCGGTGTCTCAACTCGGTCCGGCGTTCGTCGTTCGCTCGGCCGCGCTGGTCGCGTGCGCCTGGCTGTTGACCCTGGCGGCCCAGTTACGGGCGGCCGATCCTCCGCGTATCGCGGCGGTGTCGGCGGCCTTGCAGACCTTTGTGGACCAGGGCGAGTTGTCGGGCGCGGTGGCCTTGGCCGCGGTCGATGGCCAGATTGTGCATCTCGACGGGGTCGGCTGGGCCAATCTCGAGAGGCGGCAGCCCATGCAGCCCGACACGCTGTTTTCCATCATGTCGATGACCAAGCCGGTCACGGCCGTGGCGGCCTTGCAATTGTGCGATGCCGGCAAGCTCTCGCTGGACGAGCCGATTTCCCGCTGGCTGCCCGAATACGCGGGCGCCCCCCACGAAGGGATTACGCTGCGGCGGGTCTTGAGCCACACTTCGGGGCTGATGAGCGATCAGCGCAACCGCGGCACGCTGGCTGAAACCGTGACCGACCTGGCCGGGCGCAAACTGGTAGCCCCGCCGGGAACCCGCTGGGCCTATAGCCCCGGGCTGACCGTGGCGGGGCGCATCGTGGAGGTCGTCTCCGGGCAACCTTTTGAAGACTATGTGGCCGAGCACATCTGTCGGCCGCTCGAAATGATCGACACCAGTTTTCGCCCTACGGCCGAACAGCTTGAGAGGCTGGCCACGGTGTATGTCTACTCGCCGGCCGAAGGGAAGCTGAAAGAAACCGCGGTCGATTTCCTCGGCCCCCTGGAAAGCCGCAGCCCCAACCCTTCGGGCGGGCTGTATTCCACCGCGACCGATTTGTTTCGCTTCTATCAAATGCTGCTCAATCACGGCGAGTTGGAAGGTCACCGGATATTGTCGGCCGACACGGTCCGCGAGATGACCACTTCGCAAACCGGCGAGATGCCGGCCGGGTTCGTCCCAGGAAGCGCCTGGGGATTGGGCGTGGGGCTAGTCGCCCAGCCGCAGGGAGTCACCGAAATGCTTTCGCCCGGCACCTTTGGCCATGGCGGAATGCTGGGCACCCAGGCCTGGGCCGATCCGCGCAGACAAGTGTTTTACCTACTTTTGATTCAGCGATTCGGGCTTGCCAACGGCGATGCCTCGCCCTATCGCCAGGCGCTGCAAGCGGTCGTGGCCGAGTCGCTGCCGGCCGAGGCCGTCACGCCGTAGGTTAAGCTGCGTTCACAACGACCTCGCGCGGACCGAGCGCCGCGCGGCGGGCCTTTTCATTATCGCATGCCAGAGAAGTTTCACCGGGGGATTGAACATGTCAGGCTTTGCTCGCCAAGCGTCGTCGCGCCGCGGGGTTTCGCGCCGCCAGTTTCTCGCCACCACGGCCGCCGGTTCAGCCGCCCTGTTGGGCGCGCCCGCCATACTTACGGCCCGCAAGACCGATGGGCCGCTAGTGGTGGGCGAGGGCGAGCACCGCTTCGAAGTCGAGCACGACTGGCCGCAGCTACCCGATCGCTTCACTTGGCAAACCACCCACAACGTGGCGCTCGACCGCAGCGGCTGCCTGTATGTAATTCACGAGGGCAAGGCCGATCTGAAAGACCACCCCGCGATCTTCGTATTCGACCCCGAGGGGCGCTACATGCGCAGCTTTGGCAGCCAGTTTCAGGGGGGCGGACACGGCATCGAGGTGCGCCAGGAAGGGGGCCAGGAGTTTCTCTACGTCTGCGCCTATCAGCACCTGAAAACGTTCGCCAAGCTCGACCTGGAGGGGGAAACCGTCTGGCAGAAACACGCCCCGGTCGAAGCCGGCATGTATGCGCCCGGCGAGGACACCCAGCCCACGGGCCAGTGGGGCCGCGACCGGTTCATGCCCACCAACTTCGCCTTTCTCGACGACGGCGGCTTTCTCCTGGCCGATGGCTACGGCTCGTTCTACATCCACCGCTACGACGCCGAGGGCAAGTGGCTTTCCTCGTTCGGCGGGCCTGGTGAGGGACAGGGGAAATTCAACACCCCGCACGGAATTTGGATCGACCGCCGACCGGGCCGCGAACCTTCGGTGGTGGTGTGCGACCGCGCGAACCACACCCTGCAGCTCTTTACGCTCGACGGTCAATATCAAGAGACCATCGCCGGCTTTGGGCTGCCGGCCAATGTCGACACTTGGAAAAACCTGCTCCTGGTGCCCGAACTGCACGCCCGGCTGACGCTGCTGGACGAAAAGAACGAAGTAGTGGCCCGCCTGGGCGACGACGTAGCCCGGATCACCGGCGAGGGCGGGATGAAGATTCGCGCCAATCGCGATGCCTGGCTGCCCGGCAAGTTCGTCCACCCGCACGATGCCTGCTTCGCGCCGGATGGCAGCATTTTCGTGGCCGAGTGGGTAGCGACCGGCCGCGTGAGCCGCCTGAAACGGCTGACGTAGCTGGTCTCGAAAACCGCCGCGCCGACACGGGTCGCTCTTCGAGCCTCTGCTGTAATTGCGCACCATTAGCCCCCGGTGAGTCACCGGGGCCTAACGAGTTTGTGTCAGCAACCGCGCCGTTCCCACCAGCGGCCGAGCGAATCGCCTCTGCGCTACGGCGTACGGGTCGGCGCGGGCGAATCGTGGATCAGTTTCAGGGAATTCTCAATCAAAACCTCGCCCGTCATTTCGCCGAGCGAAGTCTCGGAAATGTACTCGTAGCGGTCGAAGCTGTTGAAATCCACCTTGGTCAGTATGTAGCCGAAGGCGTCGTTGGTAAGCCCGAAGAGCAGGTTGTTGTCTCCCTTCATGTGCCGCTTCAAGTAATAGCCGATGTTCGGCAGCGCCTCGCCTGGTATGGTCAGGATCTGGGCATTGCCCACGTTTACCAGGTTGAGCCGGGTCGAAACCGACTTGTCTTCGTTGTGCGGGTACTTGAGAGGCGAAGCCAGGAGAATCGTCCACATCAGCCGCGAATCGACCGGGAACTTGACCACCCGCGCATGGCAGGAAAGCGCCGGGTCGACCTGCGGGCTGGCGCCGGCCACGATGCGTTGGGCCTCGGCGGCCATCAGTTTGCCGATCCGCAAACATTCTTCCCAAGTGCGGGAATCGTGCCAGCGAGCCTTGGCCGGGTCCGAAGGCTTATCGAGCAGCCGGTTGTCGGCCGTGATCATGCCTCCCTGGGCGCCGTTCATGAACATGCCCATGCCGCCGGCGCTGCTCTCCAATTCATCGCACAGCGGGCCGACCAGGTCGGGGCTGAGCAGCCCTACCCGATTGCCAAGCACCTCGGGGTGTACCGCGTAGTTGACCAGCGTGACAATCGTCTTGCCCGCGGGCGTCAGGGCTTGAATCACCGTCATCCGCGGGTCGTAGAGTTCCGGCGCGTAGTAGTTGTACGCGATCTTCCCCTCGGCCTTGCCCGTGGCGATTTTGAGCTGGGCGGGCTCGAGCGAGTCGAGCGCCTGATTAATCGCCGCCGCGGCCTGGTTGCAGACAAAGTCCATGTACTCCAAGCTGCCCGAGGTCTTGCCATCCAGACCGGGGAAACCATAGCAGTCGGGCGCGCTGTGGGTATGGGTCGAGCCGATCAGAATGTTTTCCGCCGGGATGCGGGGCACTTGTTTGTGCACGCGCGAGCAAAGCACCGAGGGAAACCCCAGCAAATCGAGCTGCACGATCGCTACCCGGGTCTCGCCCTGCTGAAGCACCAGCGCGCGGGCGGTTAGGTCGCCCTGTTTGCCCGTCACCGGGTGGCTGGGCCCCACGCCGCCGGAAACCGGCAGGAGCGGATCGGGGGTAATGATGGCCTTGCCCACGCCCACCTTGAACTCGGCCTGGGCCAGGGAAACCAGGGCAGTGCCCAGCAACAGCAGCGACAGAAAGCAGGTTCGTAGCATGGCAGATCTCGAGTCGGGGTTTCTTCTCGGTAACAACCGCGGTCTGCGGCGACGGCGGTTCGGTTGACCAGCGAGCAAGTGTGACCGACGGACCAGGACAAGGCAAGCGGCCGGGGGCCAGGCAACCGGCAGGACCATCTCGCTGGGCGGATTTCGCCGCCTCCGCACAGGGCGACCGGGCACTGCGCTGGCCAGGACGTGGTTCGGGATGCTGTCGCGGCGCTGCGTGGGTTCGTTTGCGCGGCGCGATGAGTCCCTGGCCAACGGATCGCCTCCGCACGGCACCTAACTCGCGGCGAACCGCTCGAACCGAAAACCGTTTGCTCTTGTCTTACAACTGGTGACAATTAGCTCGGTTCGCGTGGCTAATACAAAGAAAATAGAGAGGCAATTCCGTTCGACAAGCTCTCAGGGGCGGGCAACGATGATGAGCACCTTCGAAACCATCCCCACCGGGATGGACGACATCGCCGAGAAGCTGCGCGCGGTGGAATCGCTCTACGACCAGGGGCTTTTCCTGCAAGCCTATCAGGCCGCAGCCGCTTTGGGTCCGCTCCGGCGCTGGCCCGGCGCGGCAGGGCGCGTGTTGGCGGGCCGCCTGGCGAGCGGGCTCGGCAGTTTACGGCTTGGAGTTACGCTGCACCTGTTGGCGCGGAGGCAGTATCCTGGCGACGAGGCGGCCGCCTATTTCGGAATCCGCGCCAAACTTTACCGCGGCGGTCCCTGGGCGGTGTGGAAGTTGCTGAAGCAGGCCCCACCAGCCGCCGATTTGAGGTTGCGCGCCTCGGGGCTGGCCTACCGCGGGCACGTGCTGGCGCTGCTGCGCGATTTTCAGCAAGCGCGGCCGCTCTTGGCCGAGGCCATTGCGATGGCCCCCGACCTGGCCTGGCTCTACCTCGAACAGGCGGGGGCGTTGGCCCTCGAGGACCGAATCGAGGCAGCCGTCGAAACGGTCCAAGTCGGCTTGCGACTCCGACCATGGTATCGTCCCGCCGTTCTCATGTTGGCCAACCTCTACCGATCGCAGGCGCGGCCCGACGAGGCGATTGCCCTGCTGCGACAAGGAAGCGAAAAGCTGGAATGCGGCGAAATCGAGCTCGATTTGGCCCAGCAGTTGTCCGATCGAGGCGACACGGCCGAGGCCCAGGTCCATCTCGAGCGGGCCGCTGCGATGTTTCCCCTGGCCGATAAGCTCACGAGGCAGCGGCTCGACGACCTTCGCTCCGAACTGGCGTATCGCAGCGGCGACGACGCGGCTGCGATCGAGTTCGCAAGTCGTATCCCGCACCGGTTTCACGAGCAATTGGTCGAGAATCTGCGCAAGGCGCGGCCCGAAGATCGCCGCGTCGAGTTGCCGGTGCCCTTCGTTCCACAGCGCCATCTGACGTGTGGCCCCGCCACGCTTACTTCCCTGGCTAAGTACTGGAACCGACCGGCCGAGCACTTGGCGATTGCCGAACAGATTTGTTACGACGGCACCTCGGCTCAGAGCGAACGGCGCTGGGCCGAGCAAGCGGGCTTTTGGGCCCGAGAGTTCACGGTCGACTGGCCCACGGCAGTGGCACTGATCGACCGCGGCGCTCCGTTTACGCTGACCACGGTGGATGTGACCACGGCGCACCTGCAGGCGGTGATTGGCTACGACGCGCGCCGCGGCACGCTTTTGATTCGCGACCCTTCGTCGTCCGCGGTGCGCGAAATGCTGGCGACCCAGGGGTTTGAGTATCTGCGCGGCGTGGGGCCCCGGGGCATGGTGATGGTGCCCGCCGAGGAAGCGGCCCGCGTCGAGGGTCTTACCCTGGGCGACGCCGAGCCATACGACCTACTCTACGCGCTCCAGCTGGCACTCGACGCTCACGACCGCCGAGGGGCGATAGCGGCCTACCAACAAATGGCCCAGGCCGCCGCCGGCCATCGCCTGACGCTACAGGCCAGCCGCTCGATGGCCTACTACGATTCCGACCTGGTCGCCGCTTTGAAAGCAGTGGACAAGACACTCGAATCGGCGCCCGACTCGCCTTCACTTTTGTACGCCAAACTCGGTTTGCTCAAAGCCACTGCGTCACGGGCCGAACGGTTGCCATTTCTTGAGGAGATCAGCGGGCGCAAGGACCTCGACCCCATCTTTCGCCTGCATTGGGCCGAGGAACTGGCTGAAGATGCCCGGCAGCATTCCAGCGCCAGGCAACTGCTCAAACAGCTGTTGCGGCAACGACCAATGGATGCTCGGTGCTATTACGCGCTGGGCGAGATTGCCTGGGCGGCCCGAGACTTCGACGCGGCGACGGAACTGTACCGTTTCGCGGCCTGTCTCGACGACCGGCAGGAAGGCCCCTCGCGGACCTATTTCATCGCCTCGCGGCACGTGCGGCGCACTCAGGAGGCGCTCGACTGGCTTAAAGACCGCTGGGAAACGCTTGGTAACCAATCGAGCTTGCCCGCACAGACTCTGTTCTGGGCCTACGAATCGCTCGACCGAACCCAACAGGCGTTTGAAGTACTTGAAACGGCCCTGCAGCGGCGCCCCGACGACGACAGCCTGCCTTTGTGGGCCGCCGACGCTTATGGCCGTTACGGCAAGTTCGAATCGGCCGCCGGCCTGCTGGAGGGTTGCCGGCAGCGGGTTCACGAAGGTAGTTGGCTGCGAGCTGCCGCTGGTCTGGCCGGCTACCGGGGCATGCCCTCGCTGGCGCTGAAGTACTGGCGGCAGGTCGCCGCTGGTGAGCCCCAATCGGCCGAGGCGGCCTCGGCTATTGCCACGCTCTTGGCCAGGCTCGAGGGAATCGATGCCGCCACGCAATTTTGGCGCGACTTGCTCCGGCGCTTTCCCTACAACCTCTTGCTCATCCGGGCCGCCGTTCCGAGATTGTCGCGAACGGAACCCGCCCTGGCCGGCGAGACGCTCGATCGGTTCATTGATGCCCATCCGGTCGAGCCCTGGGCGAGGCGCGAGCGGGCGCTGTTGCGGGCGGCCCAGAGCCGCTACGACGAGGCCCTCGCTGACGCCGACCTGGCGATTACACTGTCTCCCTCGGATACTTACGGCTATTCGGTCCGCGGCAACGTGCTGAGCCAGCAAGGCCGGCTTGCCGAAGCGGCCATCGACCTGCGCCGCGCGCTCGAACTTTATGCCGACAACGAGAGCGCCATTCATCGTTGGTTGGCCAATTGCCGCTCGGCCGACGAGCGCACCACGGCGCTGAAGTACTTCCACCGCCAGTTGGTCAAGCAGACGACTTTTGGCGACGGCCTGCTGGCCTATGCCGAACTGGCCAGACCCGTTCTCGACGGCGAAACCCTTCTGTCCAATCTTCGGCAGGCCCTGCAGGCCCGCCCCGATTTGTGGCAAGCCTGGAGCGCGGTAACCAAGCAACTAATGGCCGTGGGGCGGCTCGACGACGCCCACGGGCTGGCCCAGCGAATGACGGCGCGTTTCCCGCTCTTGCCCGCGGTATGGGGCGACATGGCCGCGGTCTGCCAAGTGCGTGGCGACGCCGCCGGCGAGATCGCCGCGCTCCGAAAAGCGCTCGAGATCAACGGTAACTGGGCCGTCGCCATCTTCCGCCTGGTGGAAGCTCATACTCGACAAAACCGGTTGCTCGAGGCGCGCACCATCGTCGAGCAGGCGCTTCATCGTTTGCCCGACGTGGCTCCACTGCACGCTTATCGCGCCGACCTGTGCTGGAGAATGACAGACCGCGACGCGGCGGTCGCCAGCCTGACCCAGGCGCTGGAATACGATCCGGATTATCCCTGGGCATGGGAGCGATTGCAGCACTGGGGAGTGGAGCTCGACCAGCCGGACCTGGCCATCCGGACCGCCCGCAGCCTTACCGCGCGGCGCCCGGGTGAGAGCCGCTGCTGGCACTGGTTGGCCGCCGTGCTGACCGAATCGGGCGCGCTCGAGGAACGGCTGGCCGCCGCGCGGCGCGCGATCGAGCTCGATCGCCACAGTGTCGACTCACAGGTTCTGTATAGTCGCCTTCTGTCTGCAGTGGGCCGGTTCGACGAGGCCCTGGCCCTATGCCGTTCGAGCGATCCGGCGGTTCGCGTGCCGCACGAGCTGCGAGCCCAAGAGGCCTCGGTCCTGCGAGAACGAGGCCAGGTTTCCGAGGCGGTGGACGCCCTGCGGGCCGTGTTGGCCGAGAACCCAGACTACACGGCCGGCTGGATGCGATTGGCGACCTGGTGCGCCGGCGAAGCGGAACTGATCCCAGTTCAGATCGAAGCCGCCCGACAATTGGTACGACTCAACCCGCACGAGACCGAGTCTTGGTGTCATCTCGGCCGTGCCGCCGAGCGATCGGACCGGGAAGAGGCCAAGCGGGCCTGGACCCACGCCTTGGAACTGGCGCCCGACAACACCGAGGCCGCCATCGCGTTGTTCGATTTACAGTTTGCCGACCAGCAGTTCGAAGCCGCGGGACAGACCTTGCGAGCGATCGAGGCCCTGAACGCCGATCACTACGTTTGGACAAGGCGCGTGCGATGGGCGGCCAGCCGGGCCGTCGCCGACCCAACCATGGCCCTGGGAGCCTTCGACCGGCTCGGCCTGGTCGATACCGCCGACCCGGCTCCGCTCAGTGACGCGGCCAAGATCATTTCCGAGCGCGGCTGGAAAGAGTTGCTCGCCAGCCGGCTCGCCCAGCTGGTGACGACACCGCAGCACAACCGGCATGTATTGAGCGAGTGGGTTGAGCTCAAGATTCGCAGCGGAGACGTTCGCGCGGCGTTTCGCGAGTTAGACGCTCACCCCGAGCCGGTTGTCGGTTGGAATCTGGCAGCCGCTCGGCTGCTGAACGAATGCGAATACTATAGCCGGCGGAAACTCAAGCGGTTTGTGGTCCGCAACGCCAAGCGGTTGGCAGCCGATCCGCTAACCTGGGGCACGGTAGGGTTCGCGTTTTGTCATCGCAATCTACCTCGCCTGGCCACGCGCTGGCTCAGTGATTACCGCCAGCGCAAGGGGGTCGAGCCCTGGATGATTCACAACCTGACTTTCACGCTGTGGCAATTAAATCAGCCTGAACAGGCCAGACTGGTTTCGGAGTATGCCCTGACCCTATCCCCGGACCACACAACCGCGAAGCACCGCTTGTGGATGGCCGTTTCCTGCGCCATCGCCGGCGAGGCAACCTTGTCCGAAGCGTATCTGGCGGTTCTCGGCCCGAACCAAGAGAATCTGTTCGACCGGATTCTTTGGCAAATCGCGCGAAACACGCTCGCTGAGCGATCGATGCCCAGATCGCGCTTCAGATGGCTCGGCTGCTGGGGAATCGAAGGGCGCTTTCGCCGCGCGCTTTATCCGCACGGCAGCGCGGTCAAGAATGCGGTCGTCTTGCGAAACGTATACCTTCGCGCGCTGCAGTCATTGCTCCGCGCGGCCGGCTACCGCACCGCGCCCTACTGGCTGCCATGGGTCCGCTCAACCTGATCCGTCTCGGGCAATGCTCCCGCGGCTTTACCGTTTCGCGGCATTTTCGTCGGCCGCCTTTTCCTCCGCGGCGCTGCGGCGCAGGTACTCGGGCACCAGCCGCCATGGGTCGTCGCGGTCCCCCCGGGCATAGCGGAGCCAGGCCAGTTGGGCCACCGCCGAGGCGCGCGGGTGCCAGGCCTCGCGCGGCGCACAGACCAGGGTTGGCGGCAGCCGCGGCGCCCATTTCTCGAGCGCCGGCCCTGTTACCAGGCAGCCGGGCTGCCGGTCGGCCAGCCAGGCCGCCGCGTCGCAGATTTCACCCGGCGGGTCGCTCAGCCAGCGGGGCAGCGGTTCGGCAGTCAGTCGGGCCCGAAACAGTTGGCCCCGCCCGGCGTCGAGCACCACCTCCACCCCACCGGCCGGCTCAGCGTGGGGGAGGGCGCCCTGGGCCTGGGCCGCCAGCAGTTCGAAGGTGGTGACTCCCAGCACCGAACACCCCAAGGCATAGGCCAGGGTCTTGGCGGTAACCACCCCGACTCGCACCCCGGTGAACGAGCCAGGCCCCACGGTTACGGCCACCAGCCCAAGTTGGCGTGGCTGCCAGTCCAATTCCCGCAGCGCTTGGTCAATGGCCGGGGCAAGCGATTGCGCGCTGCGGCTTCCCGGGGGCAAGTCGCGCTCCAGGGCCAGTCGGCCGTCGATGGCCAGAGCCACGCTGCCCGCCCGCGACGTCGTTTCCAGCGCCAGCATGCGAATCGACACGACTCGACCCCTACAAACTAGTTAACCCGGCGCTCTAATCCGGGCGACCGCACCCCGCGCACCAGGGGGGCGATCGGCCCTTGACCGTCTACAGCGGTCAACCTAAACTCCAGGCACGACTTACGACGATCTTCACATCAGCCGCCGGCAGCCACAGGCCGCGAGGTTTCTGGCGGGGCTGCTTGCGCACGTTGGGGCGCTGTGCGCCTTCGGCGCGCGGCGGCAATGGGCTGGCGATTCACTTCGCATCGGCAACGAGCGACCGCACCCGGCAATTCGACCACCACGCACGCCCAGTTAAAGGTTAACCGCAGTGAAGCGGGCCCTGATTAGCGATATCCACTCGAACCTCGAAGGGCTCGAGGCGGTGCTCGCCGACATCGCGGAACAGGGCGTCTCGGAAATTTACTGTCTGGGCGACATCATTGGCTATGGCCCCAACCCGCGGGAATGCATCGACCGGGTGATGCAGTGCAACATTTGCCTGTTGGGCAACCACGACCAGGGGGCCCTCTTCGATCCCGAGGGGTTTAACTCCAGCGCCGAGCGGGCCATTTTTTGGACCCGCTCACAACTGGAAAGCCCCGACGGCGACCCCGAGCTGAATGCCCGCCGCTGGGATTTCCTGGGCGAATTGCCGCGCAATCGCCGTGAAGACGGGCTGCTGTTCGTTCATGGTTCGCCGCGGAACCCGCTCAACGAGTATGTCTTCCCGGAAGATATTTATCACGCCAAGAAAATGGAGAAGCTGTTCTCGCTGGTCGAGCGCTACTGCTTCCAGGGGCACACCCACGTGCCTGGCGTGTTCTCGGCCAATTTGAATTTTTTCAGCCCCGAAGAGATTGGCTACCAGTACAAGCTGGCGGGCGAGAAGATCATGGTCAACGTTGGCTCGGTGGGCCAACCCCGCGACGGCGACCCGCGCAGTTGTTATGTCATCCTGGAAGACGACCGGCTAACCTTTCGCCGCGTGTCGTACGACACCGACAAAACGGCTCGGAAGATCTACGACATTCCCGAGCTCGACAACTTCCTCGGCGACCGGCTCCGCGAGGGCCGATAGACGGCCGCAAGCGGTCGAACTTGCCTTGGCAGCCGCCACTCGCTCGGCGGCCGGCCGCGAGCAGGGTGCCGCCCCCAGGTTGCTCGTCCTAGTAGGCTGCTGAAGTTTTCCGGCGAGGCATATTCCGGCCTCGCCAAGCGCAGAGCCAAGCTCCGCACGGCTCGCAAAGTAACGACTTACGTCGCCATTTCTTGGTCGCGCTGCTGCGATCACGCAGCCCGTTGCCTACTTCAACACGCCTGCTAGCGCTGGCCTTGGGCTACCGGATCGGCGGCGGCGAGTCGGCCTCGAGCACGATCTGGCAATCCGGCACCTGCTGCTTGAACTGGGCGAGCGCCGCGGGAGTGACCGCGGTGCCCGCCAGATGCAAGTGGCGAAGACGGCCCAGCCCCACGAGTCTGGAGAGCCCCGCGTCGGTAATCTGGGTTTCGTTCAAATTCAGTTGCTCCAGAGTGCTTAATTGCGCCAGGTGAACCAACCCTGCGTCGCTAATGGGGGCGGTCCACAGGTCGAGTGACACCAGGTGCTTGGCCTCGGCCAACTGGGCCAGCAGGTCATCGGACAAGTGCGTGTTTCGATCGCCCGGATACAGGTCCCACCAGATCGACCGCACCTGAAACGGCGGATCGGGCAGTTCGCTCGTGTCCCGAGCAATCGATCGTTGGTCGCCCGATTGCACTTCGACCTGGCCGCCAGGCGTGGACAGTACCCAGCGGGCCAAGCGCGACTGGGAATCGTCGGCCTGGCCGCACCCGGCCGCGCAAGCGAGTACCAACGCCGCCAGCCATGGCCACCCTCGCTCGGCGCCGGGGGACACCGCGCCAGGGGGCGCGTCGAAATACGATTCGTGCATCGTCGAGAACTCCTCAGGGCGCCGCTCGGCGAGTGCGATCGGCAACCCACCCGGCGCCGCTTAGCGGAGCGGCACCGGGGGGCTGGCGCGGGCGACTCGCGCTGGAAAAGGGCGACTCGGGTAACCGTTAGGGAACCAGTTCGGCCGAGGGCAAGTCCTCGTCCGACGGCGTGGCCCAGTAGTACCACTGCTCGTCCGAGATGCCGCTCGAGAAGCTGCGCACGCTGCCATCGACCAGGCAAACATTGATCACCCCCTGCTCGAAACTCTGGGCCTTCAGCGGGTGGGCGTTGGTCGGTAACGGGGAAAACTCAGGCCGCTTGTGGCATCGGCAGGTCCAAGTGGCCGTGGGATTCCAGGGGACCGCGCCGTTGAAATTGACGAACCCGACTCGGGCCCAGTAACCCGACACATAAACATGCGTCGAAGGAAGCAAGGCCGGCAGGAGCGAATCGAGCCAGAACCGACCCTTGAAATCGAGCGTGTCGGGCAGCACGCCGTAGCCCCAGAGCGCGGCCCCCTGGGTGGGCGTGCCGCTGGGCCGGCTGGTTACCGCATACTTCTCGGCGAACATGATTGTGTTCGATGTGCCATCGGTCACCTGGGCCAACCGCACCCCGCGATCGCCAAACACCTGGTAATTCGCGCCGTAGCTAGAAAGCCCCCAGACCTGGCTCGGGCCAGCCCAAGCGGGAATCGACGAGGTGAGCCGATAGGTGCCGATACCATAAGTGGTATCGCTCGGGTGCGCCAGCGCCGCAACGGGGTAGCTGCGCGACTCGTCGGGCCCCATTCGGTGAAGCGTTTCTTGCTCTAGGTGGGGCAGCAAGTGATAGAAGACCGAACCGGCTGGGCCCGAGGAATTCTGCGGCGGGTAATATCCGAACATCGGCGGAGCCAGGCCCAGTGCCGACTGGGCATTGTGAACCGCCAGGCCGAGTTGCCTCAGATTGTTCTTCGAACTGGTCCGCCGGGCCGCGACCCGCGAGGCCTGTACCGCGGGCAAGAGCAGGGCGATCAGCAGCCCGATAATGGCGATTACGACCAGCAGTTCCACCAAAGTGAAGGCGCCGCGCCGGCCAGTGGTCGACGACCCCCGAGCCGCCGCCCGTGGCCGTATCGAGTGATTCAACGAGCAAAACATGGAAAACCTCCCAAAGCACAAGGAAGCAACAGCCCAAAACGGTGCGCACGAGAAAAACCCCCGAGAGGGCAAGCCGGCTACGCCGCGAGCGGCCAAAACTCCCTGGCCCAGGGCGCGATCGGCCGATCGCGCGAGCGAGGGATTACGAGGCTGAGGGTGCCGGACACGCCGTCACAGGGTGTCAGACACTCACGTGAAGCCCTGACCCAAAACCACCGGGTCGAGACTGGACCGAGATAGGGTTACCGCTCCGCGCGCAGACTGTCGGGCCGAGAGAAGCGACACCGAAGAAGGATGGTGAGCGAAACCGCGCACGTTACTACCCCGTAAGAAGTGGTAGTTTTGTCACCTTCCTCAAAGCTGTCAAGCAGCCCGGCGCGGTCACTGGCTTTCGGAGCGGGGGTTTCGCAGCGAGTGGGAAACGATTTGCGACCGCGCACCCAGAGGCAGTACGCTGATTCGGCCGCGAGAGGGGGCCGCCGAGCTCGTTGGTGCCTGGTCGAGCGTCGCCATGCCCAACCCTGCCGGAGGCGCGCCGATTCGGCCCACAACGTTTGCCTGCCAACGTGGCAAAGCAGTTCAATCTTTGGTTTCGCTTACCGGGGGGTTTCATGGTTGGCTCGGTACCTCGGCATGCAGCGGGTTTGTGCAGGCCGCTCGTATTTCTTGTCTTGGCCGCCGGCATCACTACTTCCGCCGCCTTATCGCTTGCGCGAGAGCGGTGGACGGAAGACGAAGCCCTGGCCTGGCAGCAAAAGCACCCCTGGCTAGTGGGTTGCAACTACAACCCGCGCACCGCGATCAACCAGCTTGAAATGTGGCAGGCCGATACCTTCGACCCGGAAACCATCGACCAGGAGCTGGGCTGGGCCGAAGACCTGGGTTTCAACTCGGTTCGCGTGTTTCTGCACGACCAGGCATTTGAGCAGGACTCGCAGGGCTTTCTGAGTCGCTTCGATCGCTTCCTGGAAATCTGCGACGCGCACCACATCGGCGTCATGGTCGTGCTGCTGGACGGCGTTTGGGATCCCCACCCCCAGCCGGGCCCGCAGCGCGCCCCGAGGCCCCATGTGCATAACTCGGGTTGGGTGCAAAGCCCGGGAGCCCAGGTGCTGGCCGATCCGGATCGCTGGGAGACGCTTGCGCGTTACGTTCGCACCATCCTCGGCCGGTACGCGCACGATCGCCGTATTCACGCCTGGGATCTGTTCAACGAGCCCGATAACCCCAATACCAATAGTTACGGCCAGGTGGAGCTTGCCGACAAGGCTGAGCGGGCCGAGGCCTTGCTGCGGCAGGTAATTCGCTGGGCGCGTGAAGCGAACCCCCAGCAACCGCTTACCATGGGGGTCTGGCGCGGCAACTGGCAGACCGACGAGAAAATGAGCTCGATCGATCGCCTGATGACAAGCGAATCGGACGTGATCTCGTTTCACACGTACGACCCGCTGCCGCTGGCCAAGCACCGCGTGGCCAGCCTGCGCCGATTCAACCGGCCGCTGTTGTGTACCGAGTTCATGGCCCGGCCCAACGGTAGTCGATTCGATCCTCAACTGGGTTACTTCCACGACGAGCAGGTGGGGGCCTACTGCTGGGGCTTTGTCGCCGGAAAGACGCAGACGAACTATCCCTGGGACTCCTGGCAAAAGAATTACACGGCCGAGCCGGCGGAGTGGTTTCACGAAATTTTCCGGCCCGATGGGTCGCCGTATCGCCAGGACGAGGTGGACTATATTCGCCGGGTCACAAGCGCCGGCGGCAAGTAGCCGAGCAAACCATGGCCCACCCCCGTTCCACCGGCGACCTGGCCGCTGGTTATGATCCGCGTGCCCGGGCGAAGATTGGTTCTCACCCACGCCGCCCGCGCCCAGCGGCTCGTTCAATCGCACGATTGCTCCGGGCAAGCGGCATTGGCTCCGGCCTGGTGCTGACACCGCTGTTGTGCTTCGTTGCCGGTGCCGCGCTGTCGGCCCAAGCCTCCGCAGCCGACTGGCACGAGCTGGCACCCCTGCCCGAGCAGCTCGGTCTGGCGGGCTGCTTCGCCGGGGTGTCGGGCGATGTACTGTTGGTGGCCGGCGGAGCGAACTTTCCCGACCGAATGCCCTGGGAGGGCGGCACCAAGCAATGGACCGACGCGGTCTGGCGGTTGGACCAACCGAGCGGCACCTGGCAAACCGCCGGCCGGCTGCCACGTCCGTTGGCGTACGGCGTTTCGATCACCGACGATCGCGGCCTGATTTGCGCGGGGGGCAGCAACGCCCAGGGACACTTCCGCGACGTGTTCCGCCTGGTGTACCGCGACGGGCAGGTGAGGCAAGAACCGCTGGCCGAGTTGCCGCGGGCGATTGCCAACGCTTGTGGAGCCCGGTTGGGCAGTGGGTTCTACCTGGCCGGCGGGCTCGAGTCGCCGAATGCCACCAAGACACTTCACGCATTGTTGCGGCTCGATCTGTCCACCACGGCGGCGCGATGGGAAGAACTTGCCCCCTGGCCGGGCCAGGCTCGCATGTTCGCGGTGGCCGCCGCGATGCGCGACGAATTCTGGCTGATCGGCGGCGTCGACCTGGAGGCAGACCCCTCGGGCTCGGCGAAGCGACACTATCTGCGCGATGCCTATCGCTATCGGCCGGGCGAGGGCTGGCGGACTCTGGCCAAGCTGCCTTGTCCGTTGGCGGCGGCCCCGTCGCCCGCACCCGCAGGCGACGATACACTGTGGCTGCTCGGTGGTGACGATGGCGCACAATTGGGCGCGCGGCCGTCTGAGCATCGGGGGTTCTTGCGCGGCACGATCGCGTGGGACGCAGCCAGGCAGAGCTGGTCGCGGGGGGCGCGGTTGCCGCTGGCCGTGGTTACCGCGCCGGTGGCTCGCTGGCGCGACGGCTGGGTGGTGGTTAGCGGCGAGGTCGCCCCGGGCCGGCGATCGCCCCGGGTGTGGATTTGGCCGGCCCCGGTCGCCCGGCCCTAAAACGAGTGCTTGCCCAGCTTCCGCTGATGCCAAACCACGACTCGACGCACCCGAATGTCACCCGCCGCCTTTCCACGGCCTGGCTGGTCGTCATGCTGCTCTGGCCGGTGGCCCTGCTGAACTACCTCGATCGCCAAATGCTGGCTTCGATGAAGTTCTCGGTCATGGCCGACATCCCCTCGATTGGCCTGGAAGCCAACTGGGGTTACATGCTGGGCCAGTTCAAATGGGTCTACGCCTTCTTGAGCCCCATCGGTGGGTTTATCGCCGACCGCGTGAGCCGGCGCCTGACGATTTGTCTGAGCCTGATGGCCTGGTCGATCGTGACCTGGGCCACCGGCCACGTTTCCACCTACGACGGCTTGCTCTGGACCCGGACCATGATGGGCCTGAGCGAAGCCTTTTACATTCCCGCGGCGCTGGCATTAATCACCGATCATCACCACGGGGCCAGCCGGTCGCGGGCCATCGGAGTACACCAAACCGGCATTTATGTCGGCGTCATGCTCGGCGGCCTGGCCGGCTACGTGGCCGATGCGCCTTCGCTGGGGTGGCGCGTGGCGTTCGACGTTACCGGGCTGATCGGGGCCGTCTACGCGGTTCCGCTGTTCTTGCTGCTGCGCGACGCTCCCCGCGCGACGTCGAGCGGCGAATCGACCCCGGCGGCCACCGGCTCGCCCTGGGCCGTGGCCGGTGAGCTGCTGGGGAACTTCTCGTTCCTGTTGCTGGTGCTGTACTTTACCTTGCCCGCGCTGGCCGGCTGGGTAGTGAAAGACTGGATGCCGGCGATCTTGCGGGAACGTTTCTCAATCGGCCAGGGAATGGCCGGCGTGTCGGCCACGTTTTATGTGAATTTGGCCTCGTTATTCGGGGTAGCGCTGGGCGGCTGGTGGGCCGACCGCTGGATGCTGCGCACTCTGCGAGGGCGCATCTACGTGAGCGCCATCGGCATGTGCCTGATCATTCCCTCGCTGTTTGGCGTGGGTAATTCTGGCTCGCTCACCGTGGCGGTCGCCTTCCTCACGCTGTTCGGGCTGGGATGGGGGTTGTTCGACTGCAACAATATGCCCATTCTGTCGCAGATTGTGCGGCCCCAGGTGCGAGCGACCGGCTATGGGCTGATGAACCTGGTCAGCATTAGCTGCGGGGGGCTGGCCGACTGGGGTTTCGGAATCTTGCAAGACCGGAGCGTGCCGCTGAATACCATTTTCGGGGTTTTCGCCAGCGCCGCCATGTTTTCCGCGCTGCTGGTGCTGTTGATCCGACCGCGAGCCATCGACGAGGAAACCCCGTGACCATGCCCGCTCCGTTTCGCCTGGATGGTTTGGTGGCCGCGCCCCACACTCCCTTTGATGTCCAAGGAGAGCTGGCTCCGCGGGTCATCGAGCGACAGGCCGAGCATTTGCTGGCCCAACAAGTTGGCTGGGTGTTCGTTTGCGGGACGACGGGCGAATCGGCCTCGCTTTCGGTCGAGGAGCGGGCCGCCGTGGCCCAGCGCTGGCTCGAGGTGGCTCGAGGTACGCCGCTCCAGGTGATTGTGCACGTGGGCTCGAACAGCCTGGCCGATGCCCGGCACCTGGCCCGGCTGGCCGAGTCGCAGGGGGCCGCGGCCCTGGGGGCGCTGGCGCCCAGCTACTTCAAACCCAAGACGGTACCGGCCCTGGCCGACTGCTTGGCACAAATCTCCGCCGCGGCGCCGGGCACGCCCTTGTACTACTACGATATCCCCGTGCTGACGGGCATCGGCCTGCCGGCCGCCGAACTGCTGGCACTCGCCCCACGGCGCGTCCCCACGCTGGCGGGCGTGAAGTTTACGAACCCAGATCTAATGTCGTTTCAGCTTTGCCGGGCCGCCGACGACGGCCGCTGGGACATTGCCTGGGGGTGCGACGAAACGCTGTTGGCCGCGCTGGCCTTGGGGGCCACCGCCGCCGTGGGCAGCAGCTATAACTTCGCGGCACCCATTTACCGGCAGTTGTGGCAATCGTTCGAGCAGGGCGATCTGGCGGCCGCCCGCCGACACCAATTGCGCAGCGTGCGGCTAATTGCGCTGCTGGCTCGTTACGGCTACCTGGCGGCCAGTAAAGTAGTGATGGAGCTATTGGGCGTGCCGGTGGGGCCTCCCCGGCTGCCCAACGAGCGGCTCTCGGCCGAACAAGCCGCACAGCTTCGCCAAGAGCTCGAGCAGTTGGAGTTTTTTAAATGGATCGAATGATTCTATTTTTGGTCGGGACAAGCTCGGCCTGGATCCTGGCAGCGCAGCCGGTTTTTGGGGCCCAGGGCTGGTCGGCGGTGGCTACCTACCGGGTTCACCCGGTGCTCGTCGGCCGGCCCGATTGCGAGGTGGCTCAGTTGGTGATTACGGCCGAACCCGCCTCGAGCGCCGTGCTGCAGTCGATCTCTGTTTCGCTCGAGGGAACTACCGATCTGGCCGACCTGGAGTCGATCCGCGTTTGGGATACAGGTTCGAAGACCGAGCTGAAACCGACCAGGCTCTTTGGCGAACCGGCATCGGCCGCGGCGGCGCTGCGGTTTACCGGCGAGCGGCCGCTTGAGCCAGGACCCAACGTGTTCTCCATCACCTGCCGCCTGAGCGAATCGGCCAGGTTGGACCACCGCGTGCGGGTGGCCTGCACCGCGGTCGAAACCTCGGCGGGCAGCCAGGCACCCCGGCCCGAGGGAAAGGGGGTTTCGCGGCGGATCGGGGTCGCCCTCCGTCAGGCCGGGCAAGACGGTGTGCACACCTATCGCATTCCGGCCCTGGGGACCACGGCCCAGGGAACGTTGCTGGCGGTGTACGACATTCGCCGCCGCGGGTCGCGAGACTTGCAGGCCGACATCGACGTGGGCCTGAGCCGTAGCACCGACGGCGGCCAGACCTGGGAACCGATGCGGGTGATTATGGATCTGGGCGAGTACGGCGGTCTGCCCGAAGCCGAGAACGGTGTCGGCGACCCCGGCCTGGTCATCGACCAGCAAACGGGCGAGATTTTCGTCTTCGCCCTCTGGGTTCACGGCAAACCCGGCACCCATCAATGGCGCGGCAACGGTTCGGAACCTGGCTACGAAATCGGCAAGACGGGCCAGTTCATGCTGGTTCGCTCAATCGACGACGGGAAAACCTGGAGCCCGCTCGAAAACCTGACCCGGCAAGTGAAGCAACCGTCGTGGATCCTCCTGGCACCCTCGCCCCAGCAGGGAATTCAGCTTGCCGACGGAACCCTGGTGATGCCCGTCCAGGGACGCGACGACGACGGCCCTTTCGCCGCCCTGATGCTCAGCCGCGACCACGGGCGTAGCTGGAGCGTTTCGCCGCGGGCGTATTCAGGCGGCAACGAATGTCAGGCCGCGCAACTGGGCGACGGCTCGATCATGCTCAACATTCGCAACGGCGATCGCAAGCGCCGCGCGGTGGTGATTACCGCCGACCAGGGAGAAACCTGGCGGCCTCACGCCACGCATGAGCGAGACCTGATCGAGCCCACCTGTAATGGCAGCCTGGTTCGCTGGGTCGACCGCCGGCCCGGCGGAGCCGACCCCCTGTTGCTGTTCGCCAATCCTCGTAGCGAAAAGCTGCGGGTAGATTACACGATTCAGGCCAGCCTCGACGACGGCCAGACCTGGCCCGCCGAGCACAGGCTGCTACTCGACGAGGGGCGCGGCTTCGGCTACCCGAGCCTGAGCCCGGTCGACGACGAGCACCTGGGTATTGTGTACGAAGGGAGCCAGGCCCACCTGGTGTTCGAGCGCATCGCGCGCGAGGAATTGCTGGCGGGGCCCGCCCGCCCGGAGTAGGCTACCGGCGAAGGTGGGGGCCCAAACCTGGGTCCGCGAGCGCCATCGGGGCCAGTGCCGGACACCAAACGCCGGGGTCGCTGCGGGGCCAGGCAAGCGCCCCGTCGCCGGCTGCGCAATTCAAACAACAAGAGGTGCGATCATGCTGGTTAGTTCGCGGCGAGCGATTGAGGGCGTGCTGTTAGTGCTAGGCGGACTTGCCGTTTCGAGTGCGATCGCCTCGTTCGCTGGCGCCGCCGAGCCCGGCAGCGCCACGCGCTATGCCCGGTTCGAGCACGCAGGACGAGCTTCCTATGGCCTGGTCGAGGGGGACCGAGTGCGCCGGCTGGAAGGCGACCTGTTGGGCCAGTGGTCGGCCACGAACGAAACCATCCCTCTGGCCGAGGTGAAACTGCTGGTCCCCGTGGTGCCGAACAAGGTGTTCGCCGTAGGGCTGAATTACCGCAGCCATATCGGCGACCGCCCGGTGCCCAAGGTGCCCGAAATTTTTTACAAGCTGCCGACCAGCGTTGTCGGCCCCGAGGAGCCGATCGTGCTGCCGCGCAACGCGGAAGACGTGCACTACGAAGGTGAGTTGGTCGTGGTGATCGGCAAGCGGGGCCGCGACCTGACGGCCGAACAAGCGGGCGACCATATCCTGGGGGTTACCTGCGGCAACGACGTCAGCGCCCGCCAATGGCAAAAAGGCGACTTGCAGTGGTGGCGGGCCAAAGGGAGCGACACCTTCGGACCCTGTGGGCCGATCCTGGTGTCGGGCATCGACTACGACGACTTGCTGCTTACCCTGCGCCACAACGGAGAGGTGAAACAACAGCAGCGCACCAGCGACCTGGTGCACGGGGTGCGCCAGATCGTCGCCTGGATCAGCCAGCACGTAACCATCGAACCGGGCGACCTGGTTTTCACGGGCACCCCGGGCATGACCACCCCGCTGGCCGACGGCGACGTGGTCGAAGTCGAGATCGAGCAGATCGGCGTGCTGCGCAACCCCGTGCGACAGGCCCGCTGACCAGCCCGGTAGGGCTGGCGGCGGAAGCGGACTCCGGGCCCTCTCGGCCGCTAATCGGCCACGGAGTGCCGGGCCACTTCCACCCGGGCATCGTTAAAGCACGCGCCGCCCCCCAGGTCGGTGAGCGTGTCGGGCACCAGCGCGTTCGCGGTTCGACCATTGCGCGTATGGCGGGCCCAAAGCCCCTTGGGCAACTCGACCACGCCGGGGCGAACTTCGTCGGTCAGCACGACGCCGCAGATTACCTCGCCCTGGGCGTTGAAAATCCGCACCGTATCCTCGTCGCCAATTCCGCGCGCCGCGGCGTCGCCGGGATGCATCTTCAACCGGGCGCTTTGCTTGACAAGTTGGTACAGGGTGGAGGTAATCGCCTGGCCGCTGGCCGGCGAAATGAGCGCCAAGGGGTAATCCACGCCACCAGGATCAGCCTGGTAGCCATACAAACCGGCCGGCGCCTCGGCGTCGAGCGCCGCGGGAAACAGGTGTACCCGGCGGTCGGCCGTGCGGGGAAACACCGTTTGAAACTGCACCGGTCGGTCGCCGCCGGCCGGCAGCGCGCGGCGGATCTGGGTCAACTCCGCCGCGATGCGCTCTCCCTCGAGGCTGCTGGCCAGCAGGGCGGCCTGGAGCTCGGCCGCCGTCTTGGGGTCGCCCGGCCGCTCAAGCCCCAACCGACGCAAGAGCTCGCCACACACTTCGATGTTGCTGCGCGCCTGGCCCACGGGCTGAATCACCGGTCCGGCAGCCTGCATGGTTAGCGCGCCGTAACCCCGATGCAGCTCGTGGTGTTCCAGAAACGTGGTGGCCGGCAACACCAGGTCGGCGTAGCGGGCCGTGTCGGTCATCACCTGTTCGTGGACGATGGTGAACAGGTCCTCGCGCTCCAGCCCTCGGCGAATTTTTTCCTGGGCCGTAAACGTGGCCAGCGGGTTTCCGTTGTACACGTAGAGCAGGCCCACCGGGGGCCGGTTGTGGGGGCTGAGCGCCTCGCCGAGTTGATTGGAGTTGACCAGCCGGGTCGGGGGTTCCGGCTCCGCGATGGCCAGCTCGTTGTGCAGGTCCCAAGCGCCCGAGTTGCTCATGGTAAATCCGCCCCCGGCCACGCCGAATTTGCCCGCCACGGCCGGCAGCGCCAACACGGCCGCGATGGCCGAGCCACCGTTGCGGTTGCGCTCGGGCCCCCACCCGCAGCGAATCAGGGCCGGCGAACTATCGGCATACCATTGGACAAGGGTTTCCAGGTCGTGCTCGCGCAGTCCGGCCTCGGTGGCGGCCCGCGAGATGGGCCAGGCCCAGGCCCGTTGCCGCAACTCGTCGACCCCGCTGGCATGCGCTTCGAGAAACCTGAGGTCGGCTCGGCCATTGCGAAACAGCCAGTCGATGAGCGAAAGCGCTACCGGCAGGTCGGTACCCGGTCGCAGGGCCAGGTGCAAATCGGCGGCGCGGGCCAAGGGCGTGGCCCGCGGGTCGACAACCACTAGCCGGGCCCCCTTGCGCTGGGCTTGTTTGATGTAGGGCACCAGATGCACGCCGGTGGCCGAGGGGTTGGCGCCCCACACAATTATGAGCCTGGCCAGGGGGTAATCTTCGTACGACACCCCCGGCATTTTTCCGTACAGGCCGGCGGCCGCCGCCCCCGAGGGCGCGGCGCACACCGTTCGTGCAATGCGCGAAGCGCCCAGTCGGCGAAATAGTCGCGCGTCGAGCGTGTTCTGCGTGAGAAACCCGTTGGAGCCGCCGTAGCAGCACGGCAGGATTCCCTCGCCCCCCCAGCGCGCTCGCACGCGGTGAATGGCCTCGACCGCGCGGTCCAGCGCTTCCTCCCAAGGGATGGGGCGAAACTCGCCGCTTCCCTTGCGACCCACCCGCTCCAGCGGTTCGAGCACCCGGTCGCTACCGTAAACCAACTCGGGAAAGTGGCGCACCTTTCCGCAAATGAATCCGCCGGTGACTGGGTTGAGATAGTCGCCATCGAGCGATACGAGCCGCCCCTCGACCACTTCGGCCGATAGGCTACAAGCGTCGGGACAATCGAGCGGACAGTGCGTATCGCGGATCTCGCTCACCCGTTGCTCCATGACTTTGCTCTCCCCACTTGGGTGGCCCGGCCGCTAATGCCGCGGAAGGCTCCGCCGCCAGAAGCCAAACTAGCTGCGACATCGCCCAGACACCGGGAACCGGTTCGCGGTTCGTCGGCTGGCAAGATACCATGAAGGGGGGAAATCCTCCCAGCGAGGCGGTGCTTGGGCCGACTGGGGCCGCCGGTAGCCGCGTTGGACGAGCTGGCCTCTGGATCTCTCCTTGGCCTGGATCCATGCTGAGCCCGCTCGAGGCTCAGCAAGTTACCCTTCGCAGCTAGTTTCGCATGCTTACGGCGCAAGGCAGAGCCCGGAATTCGCAGTTGGCGGGCCTGTTGGCGCTGGCGGCCCTGGCCACAAGCTGGCCGGCGTCGCCGCTGGCCAGGGACCAAGATTCCGCCGCGGAGTCGCTGCCGTCCCATCAAGTCCAGGTCGAGGGGGAGGACGGCGAGAGGGAGGACGACCACGGCGAGGACGAGCCGGCACCCCTAGCCGCCGGCTGGATGGTCGAAGTGCAGCCCGAGGGGCAGGCCCCCCAGACCTGCGTGGCCCCCTCGCCGGTGCTTTGGGGTCGCGACGCGGGGCTGCTGCTTCCCCCGGGGTTAGCCTTGCCCGCTCGCATCGAGTGGAAAGGCAGCCTGGTGGCCGATCAGCCGGGGGAATATCGAATCGGGCTCTACGATTCCAGCCATCCTGGCGCGAGTGGTTCCCAATTCGAACTCATCCTGGGCGACCAGCCGCTTGCCCCGCTTGCTAGGAGCGATTGGGGCACCGGGTGGACCACGTTCGAACCCGTGGTGCTCGAGTTCGGCCCCGCGTCGATTCAACTGATTTGGACCGGCGCAATCGATTCGGCACGGCGCTTGTCGATCGCCTGGGAAGGCCCCGGCTTTCTGCGCGAGCCAGTACCGGCCCGGGCCATGCAGCACCAATCGCTCGGCGACTCGGAGCCGCCCAATTTGCGCCGCGGCGCCCAATTGGCCCGCGAGTTGCGCTGCGCGGCATGTCACTCCTGGCCGGGGAGTGGTCCGGCGCTCCCAGCGCCCGAGCTGCGGCAGGCCGGCCGGTGGCTCAAACGCCCCTGGCTCGTCGACTGGCTGGCCCCCAGCGACGCCGCTAAGCAGCGGCCGCAGGCCCCTTCGGTAACGACCGCGACCGATCGCGCCATGCCGCACTTAGGCCTCAGTCGCGCCGATGCCCAGGATCTGGCGGCCTGGCTCGCTGCCGACACCGTGAGCGGTCGGCATTCGCCTGCACCGCTGGGCGGGGCAGGGCAGGGGGGGACCCCAACTGCTACGGTGCACGAGGAAGCGAACCCGGCTCCGGCCGGGGCGCGCCCTAAACCGGCGCCCCCGAGTGGCAAGACCAAACCGACCACCCGCGAAACGACGAACGAGCCACCACAGGGCGAGAATCTGCTACTCACCCTGGGATGCCTGGCCTGTCATGGATACCAGTCGCTTGGCAATCGCGGCCTATTGGCCGGGCCCGACCTCAGCACGATCGGCCGAAAACGACCCGCCGAGTTCTTCTCGGTTTGGTTGACCAGCCCCGAGCGCATCAATGCGGCCCACCGGATGCCGGTCTTCCCACTCAGCGACCCGGAACGCGAGGCGTTGGCCCTTTGGCTGACTCAAACGGGCGGCACTGCCGAAACGGCCGCCGCATCGGGTACCGCGTTGCCCCTGGAACCACTGCCGAGGCCCGCTCCGACCGGAGTTGGCGCGGGAGAAATCGACACAGAAGCAATCGGCTCGCCAGAGCCTGGAACCGAAGAGATTGGCACTGAAACAATCGACCCAAGCGTCGTCGAGCGGGCTCGGCATCTGGCCGAGCGCCACCGCTGCGCCGCCTGTCATGCGGGATTGCCTCTGGGCGATGCTCAGCGCGAGGGCAGCTCTCGATCGGACGAGTCAGCCGACACGAACGCGCCGACGAAACAACCTTTTTCCACGCGTACCAATTTCCAGACCGGCTGCGTCGCGACCCAGCCCGTGCCCGGCTTGCCGCACTACCAGCTCGCCTCCGGAGACCACCAGGCGTTAACGGCCTATTTCGCAGCGATGCTTCGCGGCAACTCGCCTTCCCATCCGCCTTCGCCGCCATCCGCCGGAGCTAGTCCAGCCCGGGGCGCGGCGGCGCCGCCGTCCGGAGAACAACTCCTCGACGACAAAATGTGTACGGCGTGCCATGCTCGCGACCTCGAACCCGGGCTTCGTCACCAGCTTGGCTCCCTGGCCGCGGCTCACCCGGAGCTATCGGCCCAGTTACCGGCCCTGGCCCCGCCGAGCCTGACCAGCGTAGGCGACAAGCTCACGACTCAGGCTCTCGACGACGCGATCGCGCGGCCGCCACAGCCGGCCCGGCGCCCCTGGCTAGCCGTGCGGATGCCGCGCTATGCGTGGACCGACGCCGAACGCGCCGAGTTGGTGCGCTATCTGCAAGCCGTCGATCGCTTGCCGGGCGAAACGCCAGCGGTCGCCGAGCCTATCAGTCCCGGGCTTCCCTCGCCGGCCGAGCTTCAGATGGCGGGCGCCCGGCTGGTTACTTCCGACGGGTTTGGTTGCACGAGTTGCCACGCGATAGGCCGGGTGGCGCCCGAAAAAGTAACCCTGGCCAATCAAGGAACCGATCTCTCTCGCTTGGGTGAACGAATTCGCCTTTCCTGGTTCCAGCGCTGGCTGCGCAACCCGGCCCGGCTGGTTCCGCAGTTAGAGATGCCGTCGATCCAGATTCCAGTCCGCGGCGTGCTCGAGCACAATCTCGAGCACCAGTTATCGGCCGTGTGGCAGGTACTCAACACGCCGGGCTTCGACCCGCCGCCGCCGAGCCCCATCCGCGTGGTCCGGCGTCGGAATGACGCCGACTCGTCGCAGCGGGCCCTGGTGCTGACCGACGTCTTGCGGATTGGCAACACCAAGCTGGTCCGCCCGCTGCTGGTGGGGCTGCCCAATCGGCAAAATGTGTTGTTCGACCTAGCAGCCGCCCGCTGGACCGCCTGGTGGCTGGGCGACACGGCCCAGCAGCGCACCAAGGGCAAGACCTGGTACTGGCAACCTGGCGCCGCCCCGCTGCTGTTGCACGCGGGCGGCCAGAGCCATTGGCGGTTGCTTCCAAGCGCCGCCGGCCCTGGAAATGCGGCGAGCCTTCTGGCGCCAGGCGCCGAGGGAGCGCCGGCGGCTCGGCTCGATGGCTGGTCGCACCGCGACGGCGGAATCGAACTCGCTTACCGGCTGTCCATTGCGACCGGCACTGAGCGCTTACTGCACGTGACCGATCGCATTACCCCACTCGCCGGCAACGATCGCTCCGGCGGTTGGCGGCGACAAACCCGCGTGGTCGGCCTGGCGGCTGGCGAACTCCTCGGGCTCACGGTCTGGGGTCCGGGGGCGGAGCCTGGCACCCAGGGGCGCGCGCTTGCGCCAGACCAACCGCTGGTACTCGATACCCTGTTGGGCCAGGTCACCCTGGTTCAGCCCGAGAGCGCCCAGCGGCGGCCCTGGCAACAAAGCGGCGCCAGCTACGAAGCGGTGCTTGCGGCGGGCGACGACGGGGGGGCGAGCCTGACCGTAGATTATTGGCTCGCCACGCCGGCCGACCAGTATCTGGCGCCTGAACTCGAAACACCCCGGCCGCAACCGGTCGAGCTAGCCGGGTTCCCTGGTTTTCAAGCGGTTCGCCTGCCGCTCTCCGACGAAGAGATGCCCACCGGCCTGGCTTGGCGCGACGATGGAACCCTCTTGGTCTCTTCGCTCAAGGGTCGCGTGCTCTGGGCGCGCGACACCGATGGCGATGGACTGGAAGATACTTCGGGTATTCTGAGCGATGAGCTCGCCTGCCCCTACGGTTTGGCCTCGGCCCGCGATTCCGAGGGCCGCCCCGTGGTCGACGTGATTAACAAGTACGCCTTGTTGCGGCTACTCGATCTGGATGGCGACGATCGGGCCGACCAGACCCAAGTGCTCGCCGACGGCTGGGGGTATACCGACGATTATCACGACTGGGCCGTCGGGCTGCCCCGCGACCGCCAGGGCAACTACTACGTGTCGCTGGCTTGCCAGCAAGACCGCCGCACCGCTGCCGAGTGGCAAGGCCGCGGCACCGTGGTTCGGCTCGAGCCGGTTGCCGATGCCTCGAGTGGTGCGCGGGCATATCGCGTGCTTCCGTTTTGCGCCGGCCTGCGGTTTCCCATGGGCCTGGCGCTCGATCGGGCCGAGCGCCTCTGGGCGAGCGACAACCAGGGCAACTACACCCCCTTTAACGAGTTGAACCTGCTCCAGCCTGGTCGGCACTATGGGTTTCTCAACGACTGGGAAAAACGCCGCGTCGCCCCGCCAGGCTCGCCTGGTCCATCCGCCGCGGGTTCGCGCCCTGAGCCCGCCGGCCAGCCGCCGCCGGCCGAGCCGCCGACGGTCGCCATTCCCCATCCCTGGACTCGCAGCGTAAACGGCATCGCCTGGCTGAACACGCCCCCCGATGTGCTCGCCCAACAGGGGCCGCGCTTCGGTCCGCTGGAAGGCCAACTCTTGGCTTGCGAGTACGACACTCGGCGGCTGGTGCGCATTTCGATCGACCTGGTTGGCGAAGTGCCGCAGGGCGCGGTGTACCCGCTGAGCCAGCCCCCGCAAGCCGATGTCGACAACGAAGGCCCCCTGGGCCCGCTGGTGTGCCAGGTTGCGCCCGATGGCGACCTTTACGTCGGCTCGATTCGCGACAGCGCCTGGGGCGGGGGCAGCAATACAGGCGAGCTCATCCGGCTGGTCCCCACCGGCCAATGGCCCCTGGGAATTGCCCAAATCCGCGCCCTGGCCGATGGGTTTCAGATTGAGTTCACCCGGCCCCTGGCCGCGGGACGAGGCCACGACGCCGCGCACTACCGCATCGAATCGTTTCGCCGCCAGGCCACGCCCGACTATGGCGGCCCCGACCTGGACCGCGCGGCGGCCAAAGTGACACAAGTTCGCCTAGCCGCCGACCGGCGGACCGTGCAGTTGCGGGTTGAACCCATGCGGCCGGGATTTGTCTATCAGTTCCAGCTGCGCGAGTTGAGCACGCCCGGTGAAGAGTTCTTTCCCGCCGAGGCGTTTTACACCTTACACGCCGTACCGATGAGTGGCTCGGCTGCCGCGGGCCAGGCTGAGCCAGCGCCCGGCGCCGGGCCGTAACCCCGCGCGGGCGGCCAGGGGGACCGGCCCTGTTCGCCGGCCAGCTTGCCCAAGGGCTCTACGCCGTAACCCCCCGGCGGGCGGCCGGCGACTCGCACCGCCCCGGGAACTCCGGGGCTTTAGTGCGGCCGGGCCCTGCCAAGCGCCTGGAACACCGGCCGCGACCACTGCGGCCTTGGCCCAGTGTTTGGGCCGCTGCCTGGCGGGCCATCGCATGGTAGAATTACCGGCGGCTCGGCCGAAGGCTTTCCCCCAATGGGGGCTAGCAGCCAACGGGCGGCCAACGGCCACGGGCACGTCGAAGGATCGATCGCCCTGCTGGTTCGGCGGTTTCGGAGGGTAAGCGAATGGCTAGCGGCGACACTGGAAATGTCGTGCCGGGCAACCGGTTGCGGGTTCGAGTCCCGTGCCCTCCGCTTTGACAGGTCGTGCCAGCGCTTGACTGTCACTGCCAAAGTCCTTTCTCGGACGAGGGTTCCTGCCGCTGGGCTGCTCGGCAAAGTTGCCGCGCGATGTCAGCGGCTGACCCTCAGCGCCGCCAAAACTGCAGCGCATGTGCAGCGCGGCTGGGCTGGTCGGATTCGGGCCGCGCGATCGCGGTTGCCGACGGCGAGGCTTCGTGGGCCGGTCGTCGGGCGTACCCGCACTTGGCAGTGGTAAGTTCGCCACTGCGCGGGCTTGGTCCTGGATACCGATGTGCGTGTAGCGCATCGTCGTCTTGATGTCCGAATGGCGGGCGAGTTCCCGGGCCTCGGGCAGCGAGGCACCGCTCCGCAAAAGCTGGGTGATGTACGTATGACGGCCGGCAGCGTGAAAATCGGCGATGCCCTCGGCCGTGCGGTAGGGAATCCCGGCCCGGTGCAGGTCCTTCTGGATCATTTCGGAGAGCTTCTTCTTGCCCAGCAGGGGGAAGAGCTTCTCCCTGGGACCTAGGCCCGTCAACCAGCCGCGCAGCTCGGCCGCCAGTTCCGGGTGGAGGGGCAGCACATCCCGGCGACGATGTTTGGAGAAGGCAGCCTCGACAGTGACCGTGGCTGGACTCCTACCAAGCTGAAAACTCTCCGGGCAGAGGCTGGCCATTTCACTCTTTCGCAGCCCGGTCAGATACGAGAAGAGGTACACCCGGCCGCGAAGTTCCGCCGAGAGATTCTGCACCTTGCGGCCACTGGCCCGAGTACCTGAGATGAGACGCGACATTTCGGCAGGTGTGAGCGCCCGCCGCGGGTGCCGCACGTCGGTGGCGGGGTTTCGGCGTTCGATGCCATTGAGCGGATTGCGTACGAGCCGGTCGGTTGCCACGCACCAGTTGCAGAAGCACTCGATCGCTTGTGTGTAGTGATTGAACGTGCGATGACCCAGATTCTCGGTGCGCGCCAATTCCCGCAAGAACATCTCGACCGGCTCGCGGGCGATGTCGGCCAGCGTGCCGAATCCACAGCCCCTCACGATCCGCCGCACACGATACAGGGTCAGCTCGACGTGCTTGGCAGTGTTCTTTTCAAGGCTGGCTTCGTAGGCCTTCAATACCTCGTCGAGCGGCGCTTGCTGTAGGACCAATAGCCGCTCGTCTTCGACCTTGATGAGCCCGGTGCGCCGCAGGCGAGCCTCCGTTTCTAGCTTGGCGGCCAGCTCTTCGGTCAAACCCTTATCCGTGAAGCCAACCTTGGTGCGGCGTTTGCCTCGATGGTCGAAATACTGGATGACGTAGGGCTCGTGGCGGCCCGTCTTGCGTTTGAAAATCGAGGCCATGCGGCACCTCGCAAAAAGTGGGGGATCGAATCGCTACATTCTACCGCGGCCGCCGGCGAATTCTCGAATCGAGCGCCGGTGGTGGTAAGCAGCCGCCGGTAATCCAAGCATCGATGTCGGATTTCAGCCAGCGGACCGAATTGCCCAACCGCAACGGAGCCGGCAAAACGCCGGCGCTGCGCAGTCGCCACACCGACCGCTTTGACAGTCGCAACAACTTGGCAACTTCGTCGACTGTCACGACCAGGGGTTCGACCATGGGAAATGGTCGATCGTCGTCGAATCGTTCGGCTGCATGTTCTGGGAACTGTGGTTCGTGCATGACTACCTCTACTTGTCTCGCACTGATTGCACTTGAGGTTCGGTCGGGTCGTCATTTATCTGCCGACGACTCAGTTCGGGGCTCGTTGACCTTTGACGGAAGTGGTCGAAACGGCGGAATCTGGCTCTTTGGGTGGAAGCTGTTTGGCGACGTGCTTGGCTTCGGCCTTGGCCTTGTTGCGAAGGCATCTCCAACAAAGGTCCAGCTTGGAACCATTCTCGAAATCGACGGAAACGCACTCGGTCGGCGCTGAGCACCAACCGCAAATGGCCGTGATGAGTTGAAAACTGCTACGCATCGAATTGCTCCTCGGAGGATTGTGAGAGTCGGGAAACAGGTTGCTTCATCCATTTGGTTCGCAGCCCGGCGGGCCGCCTGCAAGGCCGCGGACGGCGGCAGCCGCGGGCGACGGCTTGCCGGCTTGGCAAAAAAATCTGGGACTTGATGAGTGCATAGTCTTGAGATGCGTCGTTGCGGAAGGGACGTTGCACGTCGGGGTTCGTGGTTGGTTTGACAGGCGACGGAGGCGACGGACGGTTGTCGCGTGTGCGGTCGTGTGGAGTGCGAGCGGCCGCAAGTCGTGCATGTCGAAGCGACATGCACGATCGAGGCCGGAGTCGTAGTTCGACCGTCGTGTGTAACTCATGATTAGTGGCCGGCTTTTCGGCCCTTCCGGCGACCCCGGTTGAGACCGGGGTTGTGTATCGGGTGAGGGACATCGATCGGGTCGGGGTTAGGGCCAGAGAAGAGCACAAATTGTTGACCGTCACATCGCAGATATCGGGCGGCACGTCGCTGCTCCATCAGGTGTCTGAGCGTGGTGAAATAGACTGCGTCGGTGATCGGTCCGGCGACCGAGGCCAGGTTCCGCAGCCGACGTTTTCCGACCGTGATATAGAGCACGATCGGTCCCGCGACCGGATCGCAGACGTCGCCGTAGCGAGCGTTTTTGGCGGCGATGACCGCCAGCGGCTCGGTCGCCAGGTCCAGCTCGCCGAAGACACGTAAGCCTTGCGGCAACGTGAACTCAAAGTCGGGAAGCAGGTGCTGATCGACGCGCTGGGGGTGGCAATCGAAATCGTCGGGCGGACCGAGGGCGTCGGCCACGTCGGTAACGAGTACGTCGTGCCGGGGCGAGCTCGGTTTCCACCCGTTGCCGTAGACATATTGGTTCGGGCCAGTGTCATCGATTCTCAATCGTCCAAAGGTCCGCAACCATCCACCCGCTCGAAGGGCGGCGAGACGACGGCTGCAGATTCGCCGGCTGGGAAAGAACCGCCGGAGTTGGCGTTCGACGCAAATGCGGTGTTGGCAGAATTCGAGGACCTGGTCGTCGCGCGTGGAGAGCGGGGGCATGCCTGGATCCTCTGAAACTCGGGGCGGCGGCGAATCCGCGTGAGCGCGCGTTTGGCCTTCAGGTCGCTGAGTCCCGGAAAGACCCACGGCTCTTCCAACAGGGGAAGTTGCTCCTCGAACACTTCGCCGCGGAACTTGACATAACGTTGACCGGGCCGCAGTCGCATGATTGGGCCGCGCAGCTCGGGATTGCCCAGGTCGGCCGCGGCCCGGCGGGCATAGGTGTCATCGGGCAGACAATGCCAATTGTGGCGAGATGTGTTTGTCAGCAGGTTGTGCAAATCGTCGCCAGGCAGCGAAGGGGCCTGGGCAATCAATTGAAGGTGAAGCCCCATCTTGCGGGTTTCCGCGGCTGCCCTCAGTAGCGTGGAATCAATCAATCCCCAGTTAATGGCTTCATCGATGAAAAGCGCGATTTCGGGAAACGGTCGCGGTCGATCGAAAGCGTAGCGAATCACTTGATGACGAACGCAGCCGAGCATGACCCGAATCGCCTCATCGCTGACTCCCTGGGTTCCCCCCTCCACGATCAGAACCCCGCGCTTTGACAGAAAGCGGGGCAGGTCGAGACTGGTGCCGCAGCGCAAGGCGAATGCGGGCTGGGTGCAAACGTTGGTGACGAGTCGCCGGGCAGATAGGATTTCGCTGCGGCTGACTTTTCGCCCCAGTTGGCGAAACTCGCGAACCGTCGCTTCGTGACGGCAGCCGTCGAGCAGGTAGGTGAAGTTCTTGTGCCCGGGCACGAAGGCGAAGGGGAGCAGGTCGGCCGAGATTTCATCGTCGGGGTCGCGATAGGTGGCGAGCCGGGCAGCCCCCATGACCCATTCCTCGGTTTGGGGCTGAATTGCCAGCGAACCGAGGTCACGGCGCCAGGCCAGAAGTTGAGCGAAATTGCGGGCCGTCTGATCGTTTTCGCTGTCGCGGCGCCGCGGGTCGCGCGCGGCGGAAGGCGGAAAGATGCGGTAGCCAGGTGTCGCCTGAAGATTGGGCAGTGCATCGAAGACGATCCGACGCTCGTGGCCCGATGCCAAGAGGTGCAAGAGACTGTTCCAGGCCAACGATCGCCGGTGGGGGTCCAAGATCACGACCGCCATTCCCATCATCGCGGCGCCTATCACCGATCGCACGGTGGCCAGGGTCTTGCCGGTGCCGGTGCCGCCGGCGGTGAAGCTGTGGCCGCGCTGGAATTCGGTGACCTCCATCCCAGTCGCCTTTCAGCTGTCCAGCATGTTGCGAAGTTTCTTGAGATAGCGGCGCTTTGCCTCTTCACGTACGTAGTACCGCTCGGACGGCTTCAGGGCTGACTTGCGGATGAGGTCAAGCTCCTGCCGAAAATCTTCCTCGGCATCGACGACAACTTGCTTGCGGCGCTCGCGTCGTGACGGTTCCGGGGGAATCGCGGCGGCCCGCGCCGCTTCTTCCGCGAGACGGCGACGCTCCTCCGCCTCGTAGCGACGGTCGCGGCGCCAGCGCCTTAGTTGTTCCCAGCGATGCTGCAGCCGCTTGTGCAAATGGTTGAATAGAACCGCCGGGAGAGTCAGCGCTCCCTGCCCGAGTGCGAAGATGATGACGGTGCGGCTCGTGACCCCGACCAAGCCACCGGGCTCCTGGGTGTGTCCGCTGACAAACTGATAGCCGAAGTAGGCGAGCGCAATCGACCAGGCCCAGGGCGCCGTCTTTTGTCGCCAGTAAAGGGCCGGGGGTAGCTCGGAGGCAAATGCCCGGACCAGCAGCACGAGCACGATGAGAAACAGAAAATCCAGGTCGTCGAGCTGTTCGACGACCTGGATTAGGTGATGATGCATTCGCTCGAACATCGCTCAGCGGTCCTTGCGAATCCGAATCTGGCGTTGAATCGTCAGCGTGCGCTTATTAGGTTCCTCGACAAGCTGAATCGCCTCGATCGATCTGATGTCCACTTCGACACCCCGGAGAATGTCCTTGATGTCGTTGATGATGACGGGCAACGCGTTCTGACTGCGCTGCACGGTCTCCATGATGTCGCGGCCTGCCAGTGGCGACGCGATCGACACGGAGGGGGCGAGGTACTCGACCTTTTGTACTTTTTCGATCGCACCCGCTTTCTCGGGCTTGGCGGGTAGCGGCGCCGACCGCGACTCACCGTTCGAGATTCCATTGACACGTTCCATGGCTATTCCTCCCAACCGATGAGACACATATCACCAAGAATTAGTGCCGGGTCAGCGACAACGACGGTGGCGACCGCCGCCGTGCCCAGCGACGATACGGCCGTAGCGGCGGCGGTGCCCAGGAGCGCACCGGCCCCGACGATCGCGGCTCCGATACCGGCTAAAGCGGCAGACTGACCGGCAATCTTGCCGACTCTTGCGACACGTTTGGCAAGCGGCGTCCACTGCTGTTGCACTGATTCCGCGCCCACGTCCCGCACGATCTCGGTGCCAACCACCACGCGAAGCACTCGACGGAGGTCGGGGTCCAAATCGGCCGACAGCGCCTGGGCCTTGGCGGACAGACGCACGTCCGGATCGTCGAGTCGGCGAATGTTGGCCCGGGTAATGGTGTGCTTGTGCGGCGTGGTCCGCACCGTGTGGCGAAGGAGCCCGCGGTGCTGCTCCACGTCGCGGTAGGCAAAAGAACCGGATTCGCAATCCTCGTTCCAACGGACCGGCTTGAAGCCCTGTCGCAATAATTCCTCACGGAGTGCGTGGGCCGCCGCTGCGACGGTCTGATCGACGAGGCGCTGCGCCTCGCGGGGCGACAGGCGGATCAATCGTTGGCCGATCACTGGCGGAGAGGCGATCGCGAGACGAACCGCCAAATGCTTGTGAAGCGCGTTCGCCAAATTGTTGCCCAGGTAGAGGAAGCGATCATTGAACCGGGCGTACGCCTCCGCGATTCGCTCGATCGAGTCGAAGGTCGGTGACTTGTAACCGGTCGCGACACGAGTCGCCTTGTCGAAATCAATGGGACGCTTCTTAAGGGCGTTCATTCTCACGGTCCTTTCAAAATAGAAAACTCCGCAATCATGCCGACTACAACGTCGGGTAGACGACTTTGCCGATAATCGACGTGACGGGGATCGGCCCGAAATCCCGTGAGTCACGCGAATTGGGGCGGTTGTCGCCGAGGACGAAAACCTGGCCGCTGGGGACGCGAGTGGTCGAGGGGACGTGCGGCGGATGGCCGGGAACGAATGTACGCTCCCGGGCGAGGGCGCCGAGATATGGTTCTTCGAGGACCGTCCCTTCACCGTCACTAATCACCGCCACTTTCCCGTAGTAGATCACCACAAGATCGCCAGGCAGGCCAATCACGCGCTTGACGTAGTTAGCGTCCTCGTCGGGTGCGCGGAAGACGATGACATCGAAGCGCTGTGGGGTTGCTTGGCGATAGACCTCCGGACAGATGCAGATGTCGACTTGTCCAGTAAGGCCAGGTTCCATCGAGGGGGTGCCTGAGGTGCGAGACCAATAGGTTTGAACGGCGGGTGGCGCTGTTGAAGTGGCCGGCGGTGGCGATGGCGCTGGGAGAGCGAGCGTGAATGCAACGCCGAAAGTACCCAGAAACAGAATCGAGCCCGCCAGCATGAGCGGCACAGACAACGATGCTGCTGCCCAAGAGGAACTCGACGGTCTGATCATGGCAAACCTCCAAGCGTGCGTCCCGTACGTTTAATCGTGCTACATATAAACGTATGGACGGCCGAAAAAAAATCAATCCTTTTTTTTCGGACCCCGTTTCTTTTTCGCAACCATAGGCTGGAGAACGAGTTTCGGCACGAGTCGCCCCTCGCGGTGGCTGGACCTACGCCCGTTTAACTCGTGATCAAATTGAAAAACACCCTCTGGGTGTTTCGGAGATTCCACAGCACGAATGAGGCTTGGAACGCCGCAACCCTCTCGTGGGCAAAGGATTCGGTGACGGATACGCGTTGTGATGTCTTGGATTTTGCTCGCCACTTCCTTCTTTCGTTCCAGCGTTTGAAGGTCCTCGCCATTGAGGCGGTCAAGCTCATTTTGCAGAAGCTTAGCCATGAACTGGTCATTTGCTTCCAGGGCCTGCTCGATTCTCCTAACATTACGCACAGCAAGATGATACGGCAATTCCTCCCGAGGGAAACGGGCGCGGAACTTTGCATCTTTCTCGCCGATTAGCTGCTCCAACAGCGGCGAGAATGTCCGATCGTAAAACGTGTCGTCTTTAGGCATGTCGAGCCCTCCCGTACGTTGTATTGTACCATCTAAAAAGCGCCCAACATCCGGGGTGAGGGGCTACCTTTCGGTTTGACGGAAGGAAAGCGTAACCATCCGAGGAATGCAGTCCCCGACCGTCCTGTCATACGGGTCGTCTTGACGAAGCCCGCAGATATGTCGCAGCGTGCTTGTTCGTTGAACGATGTTCGTGGCACCATGACCGTATCCCAAAATGTCCTTTTCGGGACACCGTTTGGCCCGCTCGCATCCCACCCCCCAGCTTGTCGCATCACGACATCTTCAACGCCGGCCGTCAACTGGCTCCCTCTCCTTCGAGCCGTATCCCTCCCCTCTGGGTTGACGCGCGGCGTGGAACCTGGTCTCGCTATGTCGAGTTCTTCACTGCCCGAATTCGCAATCGGGGTACCCGTGAGATTTACCATCGGGCGGCCTTGCGCTTCGGCCGCTGGTGCGAGCAGCACGGGATCGTGCACCTGGAGCAGGTCAGCCCCGTCGTCATTGCCACCTATATTGAGGAGGCAACGAAGTCGTTCGCTCCGCCGACTACCAAGCAGCATCTGTCGGCGCTCAAGATGCTGTTCGATCACCTGACGACGGGCCACGTGGTACCGTTCAATCCAGCCGCCGCGGTGCGCGGCCCCAAACATGTGGTGAAGAAAGGCAAGACGCCGGTGCTGACGGCCGAAGAGGCGAGACAACTTCTGGATGCGATCGATACCACGCGTCTGATCGGACTTCGCGACCGGGCTTTGATCGGCGTGATGGTCTACAGCTTTGCCCGCGTCGGCGCGGTCGTCGCGATGAATGTTGAAGACTACTTTCAGCAAGGCAAGCGATTCTGGTTTCGCCTCCACGAAAAAGGTGGAAAGTATCACGAAGTGCCGGCCCATCACACGGCCGAGCAGTACGTGGATGAATACCTCTCGACCTCGGGCATCGCAAGCGAACCGACCAGCCCGCTGTTTCGCACCGGGGACCGTCGCCGGGGTCTCACCCAGCGGCGAATGCAGCGGCGGGAAGTGCTGGCCATGGTGAAACGACGCGCCGTGGCCGCGGGGCTACCGGCGTCGACTTGCTGCCATACATTCCGTGCCACAGGCATTACGACCTACTTGCGCAATGGCGGCACGATTGAGAAGGCGGCCGCCATCGCGGCCCACGAATCGACGCGGACGACCCAGCTCTACAATCGCACGGCCGACGAACTGACGCTGGACGAGATTGAACGCATCTTGATCTGACGCGGTGAGTGTGAGCACTGCCCAGATATTTGGTGACGGCGGCTAGTGGACCGCAATCGTGAGCGTCAGCGGTCGGCCAGCCGCGGTAAGCAGTTGCAGTGTATGAACGCCAACTTGTGCGGGCGTTGGTCGCCAGCGGAGGCCGAACACGTCACCGGTCCGAGTCCCCAGGTCGTACGCAGTGCGGACGAACTCCATTCCGTCCTGATAGTTGCCCACGATTTGAAGCGGCTCAGAAGCGGCGCGTCCGTTGGCCGTTGGCGTGGTCGTAGGGTCGATCGCCTGAAACAGGACAACTCGCTCGCCACCGACGGGCCAGACGAGCGGAGTGTCGCTGGCCGCCGTGTGGCGAACCGTGGTCAGCGGTCGGTCGTCGATGATTCGCCGGGCCGTTTCTGCCGGGATGGTAAGCAGGCTGTCTGGATTGTCTTCAACGAGCCAGTAACCCCAAGTGGAAACAGGCTGAGGTTCCCGGTGGATGCGAGCGCCCGTCATGGTGAACACATGCCCCGGAGCCAACTGAATGCGGGCGGGCGCGAGACTGAGAATTACTCCTGTGCCGCCCAGCTTCAGGCTGTTGGGCGTGAATCGCCAGATTCGCTTGCCACCCGCATCGACGCCAGAGAGCACATAGTCATCGTCCCACTGCACGTGTGAAAGCGTGAGAACACGGCGGTCTTGAAAACCGAACACGCGGCTTGCCTCGTCGAGCGTTCTTTGGACGGCCGCGTTGCCGGCGGCATAGGCGTCGGGGGCCACGTCGTCCAGCTGGCTCCAAATCCAGTTCTGTAGCACGTTACCTTTTTCCAGTCCCATAAGAATATGCAGTAGGCCTTCCTCGTAGTAGTGATACGGCTCCGCACGCTGCACATCGGCATCGTCGTTCTCATCTCCCGGATCAACACCCGCCTTGGCCTCGTCGACGAACTTGTGCTGTACCCAAGGTCGAACGGGTACCGTTGAGGTGGCCAGCATCGATCGCAGCTGCTTCAGATCGCTGACGAAGGCGTTCCACGATCGCCAGGCGCTGAGCCAGATGGTGTCTTCATTGGGGGTGTTCTTGAACTCGTGAACGTCAAGTGCGGGAAGATTGGCGCAGGCCGGATTGGCCGGTGAGGCTTGGGGCTTGCCGACCACGGTGTAGCGATTGGGCAGTTCGGCGATTGTGTAGACACACTCATAGGGACTGATGTCGATGGTCTGGCCGGCACGGTCGATGACCTGGGAGTTCGGCGTCACGGGCCGAAGCACCAGGTCATCGCCGAGATAGAGATTCGACCAGGGGCGATAGAAGGTCATGACGAGGCGGCCCAGTCCATCGGTGTAGGCGCGCTCAAGGTCGTACGTGGGATGCGGAGATGCCAACTGGCCTGTCGCCAGTTCGTCGGTGGCCACTTTCACGGTGCAGGAGCGATTGGGTAACGTGACCCGAGGCAGGTTCCCGTCAAAGGCGAACGTCAGTGCGTTGGCCTCGCGATCGATGCTGGTGACAAGATACTCACCCTGCCCAAGATAGGGCTTGGCGCCGGCACCGATGATCGACACAGCGGCAACCGGTGCGCCCGAAGCATTGGGCAGCGCACTGGGGTCGCAGCCCGGCGGATTGATTGCACCCGCAAAATAGAGATTCACACGATCGCCCACCGCGAGCTGGTCGGCGCGAAGCGAATCGACCGCGTGCGGGTGCAGGCTGACGCGCATCACGCCATCGATCACTTCGGCGGTCGCAATACGCCCCACACGGACCAGCTTCTTAGTCTGACCGGGCAGCAACTGGTCACGGATGTAACCATAGAGATTGACGCTTTGCAGCGTGCCGACCAGGCTGCCGACCGTGTGACAACTGTCGGTGTAGCGAGTGCAAGTTCCGTAGGGCAACGTCACGCTGTGGTGAAAGTTGCCGTAGTTGTTGAAGCTGGCCTCGGGAAAGTGCCAGCGGAGCGGTTCAAAAACGGCCCAATTGATGGCCTCCGCGCGGCGGCGTTCATTGACGGCGTTCCAGACGATACCGCGATAATCCTGGCCCGCGTACCAGTCTTCGATGTTGGTGAGGTCGAGGATTCCCGCAACACGAAGCTCTGCGGCGAGCGCGGGCCAACGGGGATCAGAGAGGAGTGTACCGCTGAAGGTCCGTCCAGTCGGGGGCGCGGGGAAATGCGGATTGCGGACGCCCAGTTCGTTGGCCGCCATGCCCTTGTTTTCGATATCGATATAGAGGTCGTCGAGTTGACCGCCAATGCTGCGGTAGAGTGCGAAGAATCGTCCTGCCCGGTCGCGGACAATCCGTTGCCACTGGTCCATCCACGGGAGCCAGAACTCGGTCGGTTGTCCGGCCGCTGGATGGCCCGGAGGATAGACAGCATCCAGGATGCCCTCGTCAAAATCTTGAACCACATGAAAAACAACCCGAGCAGACCGATGGCCGGGCGGCATGCGATCCGTTTCGCGCTTTAGTTTTTGGGCTACCGCCAGCAGGGTCCCGGTGCCAAAATCCCCAGTGGGGGGCACGAAGATCATGGCTTCACAAATCTGGCTGCCGCTCTCGCCAGCATCTCCGTTGATTCCTGGCGGAAGTGGACAAGCGCCGGTCGTCGAATTGCGGGGCGTAGCGGCCCAGTTGTAGGTGTAGAACCGCGCGCGTGGATCGGCGGCCGATGTTTTCGGAAGCGACTCCACGATCCGCAGCACCGTATCGAGGGGCAGCCGATCGAGGAACGCGCCCCGGTCAGCTTCATACGCGGCGCGTAAGGCATCCTTGGCCGCGATGGCGGCCATCGCCTGCGGGCCACCTTCCGGGTGCGTGAGGATCGAGCCGCCCGAGGCGGTGGCTAGCGCGGTCAGTAGTCCGTCGGGGCGCAAGTGGCTGACGTCGAAATGTCGGCGGGCCGCATCGGCTACTAGCTCGCTACGGGTTTGGTAACTGGTGATGCGGCCATCGGCCAGCAGGAGGTCGATCAGTTCGCCAGCGGTGAGGCCCGTGAACACCTGGTCGAACGGCAATTGATTCAAAAGTCCGGCCAGCGAGTCCGTGGCCAGATAGCCCTCTTGAAGGAGCCGCTGGAGCGCTTGCCTGGGAGAAACGGCCACATCGGAGGTGACCGACGCGGTCAGGGCGATGGCGCCGCGCTGGTACCAGGCACCGATCGGAAGTTTCCAAAGATTGGGCACCCAATGGAACGAGAGCAGGCGACCGGCCGGGAGTGCGTGTTCCACCGTCGCTGTCGAACAGCCCACCAGTAGCGAGGAGAGTGCCAGGCAGCCGATCGCATAGCGCACTGTGGCGGCACAGGGGCGGCGAGAGCGAACAGGTGTCGAGTGGGGTGTCGGGCTGATGGCGGGCGAAGGGGGGCGAAGACGACGACGGAACATTTCTGGGCCAGTGTATCAGAGTGCCGGCAGCCACTTGGCACGTCGGTCGGCCTAGTGAGGCGCAGATTCTCCGGGCTCGTTGAGTGTCGGATAGAGGGTCATGGCTCGATCGATGATCTTGGCCGCCTCGGCGCGGGCGATCGGGTCGGCCGGTCGAAAGGTCGTGCGGTGATCGTCTCCATGCACCAGCCCCTCGCGGGCGGCCTGTTCGATGGCGGCCGCAAAGGGAACCTCGGACGGCAAGTCGGTGAAGTGCTGTCCGGTCGCATCGGGCAGCGGCCGACGAAAGACTTCCATCACGGTTTGAACCACCCGGCCTCGCGAGCAGGGCTGATCGACCTGCACTTCGCTTGAGAATGTGCTGATCGAGAGCCGCTCGATGCGGGCCACATAGCCGGCCGACCAATGGTCGCGAGCACTCGGATTGGCGGGTGAAACTTTGTGAGGCGAGAGTCCGCGAGCGAGTACGACCATCTTGGCGATCTGGGCACACGTCACTGGCTCGGCCGGACCAAAGCGGCCCGTCGGTTGTCCATTCTCGTCCTGGTAGCCCGAGACGATTCCGGCCAGCGTCAAAGAGCGAACGTACGGATCGAACCAACTATCGACCGGCACGTCGTCGTAGAGCCGAGCGAGAGGCACGGTTCGGCCGGTTGCGTGAGTCGGGGAAAGTGAACTGATTCGCCGCTGGCGTGTTTCACCTCGCACGTTGCTGCCACCGACCGCGCGCACCGCGCCGGCGTTGGTGGCCTCTATCCGAGCCGTTACAGTTCGCTCCAGTCCGTCTTGCGCATCGCGATAGAGGACGGTCAGAGTGGTAGAGCTACCGTCGAATTGAAGGGAGCCATTCAATGCCTGCGGCACTCCAATTCCGATGGCGACGGCCCCGCGAAAGATGCCCGAGGCGGAAGTCGTTTCTTCCAAGAGGACCGTTTCGGTGTCGCCGTTTGCCAGCGTCACCGTCACCGCCACCACGTCAATGCCAGTCCCCTCGATGTTCTCATCGCTGTCCGTGAGCGCAAGATGCACCTGGCCGGCGGCGCCGGTGATGGACACGGTCGTGGTGGGCGTCCCATCGCGACTGGTCACGTCGAGCGCGGTCGCCGCATGCACTAGGGCGCCCGTCCCCTCGATCAGCGTACCCAAGTTGGAAACGGTGGCGCCGGTAGCGGCCAGCGTAAAGCCGTTCAGGACGATGGTCGCGCCGGTGGCATTCTCGAAAGTGCCTGTGATTCTTGTGTTTCCGCGAAGCACGATCGTCGGCGTGCCCTCGTCGAGCGTCGTGCGCAGGGTCGGCACTGTGGCGCCTGCCAGGTCGAGCGTGTAAGTTCCGTTGCCCGAGAGGAGCAACACAGTACTGCCCGAGAGGACGAGCGACGTAGAGGTTCCGAGCAGTACGTCGCCGACGACGAAGACTGGCGCATCGGTGAGCAGTTGAGCCAGGTCTCCGCTGGCGATGGTGAGCGGGCCATCGATGGCGGCTTGGGCGTTATGGGCATCGAAGTCAAACACACCGCGCTCGATGGTCACCGCTGAGAAGAAGCAGATGACATCGCCGAAGTCGTCGCAGTTGGCGACGACTCGGTTATCGCCCGCCGGTCCGGTGTTACGAACCACCAACTCGCCGAGCTGGATATTCGTGTAGGTGCCGATCGTCAGCGATTGTGTAGCACCGCCATTGAGGATCAGAGTGCCGGTCGCGGCCAAGAAGAGCGTCCCCAGTGGGCCCTCCAAGGCGAGCGAACCCGAGAGAGCCAGATGGCTAATCTGTTTGATGGTGCCGCCCGTATGCGTTACCGAACCGGCGATTCGTAGATCTCGGCCCATCATATCGAGCACGGTTCCCGAAAACCCGACCCGAAGGCCCTGGGAACCAAGGCGGAGCGTTCCGGTTCCGGCCAGGAGCGAGCCGGTGTGCATCAGCAGGCCGGCCACATGTACCGGGCTCCGTAGTCGGGCAATGCTGCTTTCGCAACTGAAGATCGCCAGGTCCGCACTTTCCGGCACACTGGCGCCGCCGGTACCGCAGCGCGAGGTGGACCAGTTGGCGGCCGACTCCCAGCGATCGCTGCCGTTGGCCGCACCGACCCAGTACCGATCGGCCGCCTCGGCCGAAGTGGGAACGAGCATGGCGCCGGCTACACAGGCCAGACCGACGAGGAAGGAGCAAAAGCAATGATTACTCAGGCGCAAGGGGGGAACGCAAGTGGTACGACGATAGCAGAGGTCGGAGGAAGTTGTCGATCGCGAAGCGCGATTGCGCGCCCGGTGCGGTTTGCTATGCTCGCGCCATGCGACGACGGCCTGGGTTTACGCTCATCGAGCTCCTGATCGGTATTGCGATCATCGCGATCCTGATTGCGGTGGTTTTGATCGCCTTGGATCCGGTGCGGCGCATTCATCAATCGCGTAACGCGCGGCGCGGCCAAGATGTTCGGGCCATCGCCGAGGCGATTGCGCTGCGCTCGCTTGATGAGGGACGCCGTATCGAGTTCCCATCGCCAGTGAACCGTCAATGGCGTACGCTGGGCACGGCGACCATCTTGGCCTTGAACAGCGATGTAACGAGGGATGTCTATTGGGGCGACGCCAACCGCAATCTGTCGATCGACGCGGGCGACTACGCGATCTGGGCCGCCAATCAGGGCTCGTCACCTGCCGGCGACTTGCAAACCCGTTACCGTCTCGGAGACTTCAACGGCGATGGTACGGTGGGCTCCGCCGACTACACGGTCTGGGCCGCCAATTTCGGCCGCACCAATCCGGGCGCGCACGATGACTGTTTGCTCGATTGCGGCGACTTGGGCGGCTCGACCCATGCCCTTGAGTTGCCCGCCGGCGTGGGGGTGTGGATCGAGGACGATGACCTGGTTCCCGAGCCGGGCGTCCAGTCGGCGCTGCCGCTAGAACAATCGTCGCTGGCATTTTGGTTACGGACCAGCGGGCCCGGACCATCGGCCGGACAGGTGCTGACCAAGGGAGATGCCGTAGAAGGGGTAAGTCTGTCGCTGCGCAGCGACGGCTGGGGGGAGCTGACCTCACGCCAGGCAGGGCTGACAAGCGTGGCCACGTTTCCCGCGACGAGTCTACTCGACGGCCAGTGGCATCACCTGGCCGTGAACTTTAGCGACCCAGTTGAGGTAGTCATTGATGGCGCGCTTGCGCCGGTCAGCGGGTCGATCGACGCGGAGGCCGGTCAGGCGAGCGACCTGGTGCTGGGCGGAGGATCGCTGGCCTTGGCGATCGACGAAGTGCGCTACTACCGCGCGCCGCTGACAAGCGAAGCCCTGGAGGTTGTTCGGACAGGTGGGCAACTCCACGCTGGCTTTCCGCTGTGGGGCTACTGGATGTTCGACGAAGGGATAGGGACCGAGTCGGAAAACTCGGCCGACTATTTGACCGATCGCCCGGCCCGACTTTCGGCTGGGACGACTTGGGTCGTCGGAGTGCCCGGACTGCGATACCAAACGCTGGCAACCTGCACAGACCTGGGAGACACGCTTCAGGAGAGTCTGCCCCGGATGCCGGTCGCGCCGCCGAGCAGTGACCAGACTCCCAGCACCGCCGTGACGCACTACGCCTTGCGAATGGTGGCAGGCACCGCGCAGGTCCGGGCCTGTAACAGTGAAGGAGTTGCCGCAGCTGGAGCCGGGACCGGACCGACGATCGAACAGACGCGTTGATCGGTTGCGATCGGAATCGACAGCTACGCCGCAAGCCGAAGCCCCCAGCGTAGCTGTACCGTGCGCGGACGTCGTGAGTTAACGGGTCACTGAAATGCTGCTAGACGCTTGTTCGGTGTTGGGCGCACTGACGGTAATGCGGTTATTAGCGTCGCGGACGATGGTGTACTCGGTACTATTGGCGTTTGTCGCCTGAGGATCGACCGGTATCGACACGACATACGATCCGGTTAGTACGTCCAGGTCCACCAATCCGGCACAGGAGCCGGCGCCCGTTCGACAAATCTCGGTGGCGGTGGTGGTGATTCCACCTGGCACCGTGCCGTTGTTGTCGATGGCGTACTGATACACGGCGTTCAGAATCGTGTTGACGTCGCTGCGGCGCTGAGCATCGCGCGCGTCACCAAGCTGTTTGGTCGGGTTGATCGCCACGATGACAATGGCCGCCAGCACGGCGATGATGCCGATGACCAAGAGGAGTTCGATCAGCGTGAAGCCTGACCGAGAAGTACGGTCGAACATGAGAAGGGGGGAAGAGAAAGGATGCGAATGCATCGCAGGGGAGTATACCTCTGTCTCGGGACGTGCCAAGGTGCGGCCTGCCCCAGGGTCGCGTAGCCACACGGTGAAAAGCCCCATGCAACAAACATGGGGCCGGTCTGCGTCGCGCGTGAAACTACTAGAACTCGGCCTCAGGCTCGCCGGCCTGATCGTCGTCGCCCGGTAGGGGCGTCGTGAGCAGATAGGCCTGCGCCTGGGAGAGCGCGAACTGGAGCGTGGCAATGTCCTCCGGACGGTAGCTGGGCGCGTTGCGCCACTGGCCGCTCTCGGCGTCGCGATAGCGGCGGGGTGAGAGGGACAACGAGCGAAACCGTTTAGTTCCGTCGTCCGTTTGGGCCTGGTTCAGCCAGATGGCGACCCCGATACCACCGGCATAGGGACCAAACTTTTTTTCAGGCGGGTGCTTGGCACCGGCCGCATGAGATTTTGACATGGGATGGCTCCTGGGCGCTGGGCCCGGTTGGTGAAAACGCGGCGATGTGAATGTGCGGCGCAGACTGTCCTCGGCAGCAAAGTGCGGCCAAGGTGCCCATGCTGCCAGACTCGGACCCAGGGGCGCAAGTCGGAGCTTTGTGGCCACGGTCGGCGCACGGGCCAGGCAGGCGAGAGACGCGCTGTCGCTGTTGGCCAGCGTGCTTGCGCAGGGCGAGCCACTGGTGTATCGTCGTCGGCCGTCGCAGCACGTGTTGCGACAGGGACGGCCAAGACTTCGCCCGCATGAGTGCCCCGCGACCATTTTCGGCCGAGCGCCCCGAGGACGGTGCGTCGAGTGACCACCAGCGATTGAACCGACTGCTGGGGCTCCTGCAGACGTTCGCGCGAGAGCAGAGTGTTGATTGCGCGCAGGTCACGCGCATCACCGCGCGCGTTGAGCAATTGGTTCGCAGCCTAATGGCCGAGCAGGATTCCGCAGCCGGCGTCGAGACCGAACTGCGGATTCCGACTTACTCCGCCGAGCAGCGGGAGGCGGTCCACCGGATCTATCCGCGCCCGCGACGCGGCGATGTGCTGCGACTTCCGCTGGAGATGCCGGGGGGGACAGGGGTTGATCCGACGGCGCTCTACAATTTGGCGACCGTGCTGTCGGTGACGGCCCGGTTCGATAACGGGTGCGCGCGGGCTGCCGAGGTGTATTTATTTGACTCCGTCCAGGAGCGATTTCTAATGGATTCAAGCGGCAGGCCGGAGGTCGTCGAGATCGGTTTGCGGGGAGCCTGGCCTGTCGGTCATGTCGACTTGCTCCCGCCCAGCGACGAACGTCCCTAATTGGCCACCCTGCGATGCGAAAGGTGCCGCGATGAATCTGCCCGCCAAGCCGATCGGAATCGTCCTGTCACGTCGGCCGAGCGAAGCGGTTATCATCGCGCCGGCCGATTCGGACGAGCGGGCCACGGTCACCGTGACCGAAATCCGCGGCGACAAGGTGCGGCTTTGTGTCGACGCGCCGAAGGGGTGGAGCATCCATCGTCAGGAGATTGCCGACGCGGCCATCCAGCAAGAGCGGCTGCAGCGGGCATGGTCACAATGCCCCGCGGAAGTGCAGGAGCGTTTCTTGTTGGACATCCGCCGAAACGAACTGGGCTCCCGCGGAGCGGTGCGCACGGACGATCTGCTATCGCTCTGGAAGCATGCTCCGCAGGAGGTAAAGCAGGCCTTTGCGACGGCAACCGGCCTGCTCACGCAAATGCATCGCGCGGTCGAGCAAGAGGCGAGACAACTTCAGCAACTGGGGCTGGCCCGTGTCCAGCAGCGAGAAGACGGACTGGTGATCGAAGTCCGGAAACCGACAACAAACGACGCGGCAGCGAAGTGCGGTGCGGCACGAGAGTCGTCGGAGTGAGCCAGTGCCAGGCCGTCGCTACTGCGGCCCCGGCGGGTCGGTCGCGGCACCTCTCAGGATTACGTGCAACTCGCGGCGGATTGTTTGCCGCAGAGCCTCGTCTAGCGCGGGCAGCCCTTCGATCATGCTGTTGCGCTCGACCACGTCGAGGATGCGGGCGATGCACTCGCTCTCGTCCCGCAAATAGGGTGACGAGTGACGCAACGACGGGCCGACTCCAGGGATGGTTTCCATAGCGTACGTTGGCGGCCTGATAGGATAACGCGAAAGCGTTACCAATGTGGTCATCACATACAACTCGACCAATAGTTTCCCCGGGAAACTGATGCCAGAGAGGGCTTCCGTTAGGGCTGAACGAGCGGTCTAGAGTCAATCAACTGGCTAGCCTGGGAAGTGCCCCGACTCGAACAACAGTCTCCGATGTTCGACGCGCGCTAGGTCATTGATGGCCAGTGTTCGGATCGTGGCCCGGCCGGTCGGCGTGAGGCCCGTCAGCCTGGGACCGTCCCAGCGAAAGTGCTCGCTCCACACCTGGGTGCGCGGATCGAACAGTCGAACGACGGCGTCGCTCTGCGGGTCGATGCCCGAGAGATTTGGCCCTTTGCGGGCATTGCAGGTGAGGCAACTGAGGGCCAGGTTGTCGGGCGACGAGGAGCCGCCATGTTTGATTGGCCGGACGTGATCGATTTGAAACGGCAACACGTCCAGTTCGTGGGGCAGGTGGCAATACTCGCACCGCCCCTCGGCTCGCTCCCACACCTGCTGGCGAAGCGCGGCATCCATGCGCTAGTTGGCCGGCTGGTCATGCCGTGACAAAGAGAGTCGCGCCTTGGCCTGAACCAAGTTCAGAAACTCGCCGACGCGAAGGTACTTTTCCAACTCGGCCTGTTCGGCGATCGACAGCTCGCCCCGCTGGTGGCGCTCGGCCAGGTCGTTGATCCGTCGTGTGGCCTGGTCGCGAAAATGTAGACCCAAGAGCGACCGAGCCGCTTCGGCGGGCAGGTCGCCCTCGTTGGCGGCGACCACGGCCGAGAGGATGTCGGCCTCGGTAATGTTTTCGCTAGTGCTAGACATGTCCCAAGTATACCACGGTCTCCCTGCGGCAAGCCAGTTCCAGCAGCGGGCCCGGGCTCCGCCCATCTCGCCCCCGCCCGCTCGCAAAAAGGCCCCATGCCACAAGCATGGGGCGGGCTGAGAGTTCCAAACGATTCGCGAGCAAACTACGCGACCAGGCTCAGCAGCCCGGCCACTTTTTGGTCGGCTTCGGTGCGGTCGCCGGCGTACTTGAGCTCCTGGGTGAGCCGGGTCAGGGCGTCGACGACCGAGAAGATCGTGAAGCGTCCCTGCTCCTTGGCCACCTCCAAGGCACGTTTGCCCAGGTCACGGGGAATCCCGTGCTTGGCAAGCTGCTTGAGCGCCTCTTCGGCATCATCGCCAAGCGTCTGCACCATCGCCTGACGGATCACGCGCACGAAACCATCGCGCCGCTCGTCGCGCTTGGCGACGAGGCGCTCGATGATCCGGCGGACTTCGGCAAAGCACTCATGCACGTTCGCCGTGTGCTTGCGGGTGAAGTCTTCGACTTCGACGGCGTCCCAGACAATGTGATTCTGGCACACCGCCTGAAACCAGAATGTCGAGATGCCTACCGAGCGACGGCCTACCTCGCTATTCCACACGAAGAATCCGGGCGCAAAGGCCTGGCCGTCGATCTCGGCCCAGCCCAGTGGGTCGATCAGAAAGGCAAACATGTCCTGTTCGCCCGCATACAATCCGGTCGCCCCGTTGAATCCCTTCTGGGGCGGTTGGAAGTCGGTGGCAAACTCGCGGATCATGGTCAGCAGGTCGGCGTTGTAGAGCCGGGTGTAGCTGGCCGTGTGAATCGAGCGAATTCGTCCACTCTGCTCGAACATCTGCAGCGGCTTCGTGCCCCGAGGCAGTGTTTCGCCGAAGACGCGCGACGCCGTGTCGGCCGACAGCCGGTTGACCGTGTCTTTGCTGACACCGGCCAGGCGGCAGAGCTGTGAAAAGCTCCAGTCGGTCATCTCGAACGCTCCGTCGGTTCCGACGCCAAGCAGTAGACGATCGATGCCGTCGGGCTTGGCGAGAATCCGCGAGGGTTGATCCCAATGATCCTGGGACGATTCTTTTTGGGTCTGGCAATACTGCCAGAGGTCGATGAGCGTTTCATATCGCTCGTCTTCACCGCGCCTGAATAACTGCTGGTGGGCTTGGGTCAAATGAGCCATGACACACACTCCGTGGGCAAGAGAAACGTGATGTGAAGTAGCAGAACTCTCAGCGAGTCCCTGTCCTCGAAGGGGGACAAGGACGCCCATCGTGCCCAAGGGCAGCGAGACAGCGCAAGTAGAGCCGATTGACAGACCGCTATTGGGTGTGTGGCACACCGTCGTCGATCTCGGTCGCCAAGCACAGCGCGAGTTCACTGCCGGCGTCTAGGCGGAGAATCGCCAGACTGGTCCGTGGGTCGAGTAAAACCATCGAATGGCGATCAGGCCCCTCAAACGTTTGCGCCGACAAACGTTGCACAACACTGGTCAGTTGGGCATGGCCGACGCGCCGTACGACCGCCGGACTGACCCGATATCGCAGTGCGGCGCTGCCGTCCAGCGGCACATAGAACGTGGGCCAAGCGGCAGTCAGCGAGTCGTTCATTCGCGCGAAGAAGGGAGACCGTTGGTCGAAAAGGCCGCAGCCGGACCGCCATAGCGACGCGCCGATGCCTGACGGACCCGCTGGGGCGACTGCATTCGGGGATCGGCCGGTCGCGGGGGAAGCGTCGCCAGGGAAAACGGCCGCGTCGGCACACCATCGACGAGCATGCGCATGTAGGCCCGATACTTGGGTAGTTGCATCAGGTCGGCCGCGGTCACCTGACCGTTGAGCTGCTCGGCAAGGACCTGCCCATCGCGCTGCCCCAGTTGAAAGGCGATGATCGTGCCTACGTTGCCAAAGAGCGCAGCTTGCGTGACCTCGTCTAGTTGCTCCAGAAACTGCGTGGCCACAACCAAGCCCAGGCCGTACTTTCGCAGTTCCGAGAACGCGGCTGCAAAGCTCTCGGTGGCGAAGCTGTGGAACTCATCCACGTGCAAAAAGAACGGACGCCGCTCGGCCTGTGGCTGGTCGGCGCGGCCCATGCCGGCCAGTTGCAGACTGGACACCAAGAGCGCTCCCAGCAGCCGGGCCGCATCATCTCCCAGCCGACCCTTGGAAAGATTGACGAGCAAGATTCGTCCCTCGTCCATCGCTGGCCTCAATCGAATGCCGCGCTGGCTACCACACAGGACGCGGCGCAAGAGGGGATGGGCAACGAACGGCCCGAGCTTGTTCTGAACGGGCGCAATAGCTTCGGCGCGAAGCCTGGGCGGGAGCCCGGCAAACTCCTCCTGCCAGAACGCACGCGACACCGGATCGCGCAGTCGATTGGTGAGCTGCTGGCGCAGAGCGTCGTCGCTGTAGAGCCCCAGCACGGTCGCGAGTGTCGCCTCGGGTAGCTCCAGCGCCGCGAGTAGCCCATGCCGCAGAAAGTGCTCCAGGCGTGGTCCCCATGAATCGGCAAACACTCGCTTGAATGCCGAGAGCACCGTGGAGGCGACCAGCGCACGGTCGCTCGGTTCGACGCTGAGGAGCGGATTGAATGCCGGGGCGTCAGCCGCTGCCGCATCGAACACGATGACATCGTTGGTGCGCCGCCGCGGCACCCGGGCGAGCAGCGTCTCGATCAGCTCCCCGTGTGGGTCGAGGCACGCCACTCCGTGGCCGGCCGCCATATCCTCGGCCACCAAGGATGCCATGAGTGTGCTCTTGCCAGTGCCTGTTTTTCCGAGCACCAGTAAATGACGCAATCGGTCGTCGAGCGGCAAACGTACGCGTTCGATGCGCCCCTGTGACTCGACAACTCCAACACACGCACCGTCGGATCGACGAGCCTGTATCGCCGGCGGCGGACTGAAGCGGCGGCTCTCGACCCGGTCCAGCCTCGCATCCTGGGCGACCTGCGTGGGAGGATGGAATAGGGTGGCTACTTCCTCGGTCGAAAGCAGGTAACGGGGGATGCTGCCCTTGGGGTGTGCCGTCCGCGCAGCTCGTACTTCCGTCGCGGTGAAGCTCGCGTGCCGTGGCGAACTGACATGTCCGAACGCCCCGACCAGCTCTTCCAGTCGCTGCTTGGCATGCGCGGCGAGACGAGCTTCGGCTGCGATACACAGTCGCACCCGCGCAGCGAAAAGGTGCTGACCAAGCTTATCGCTGGCCGCCTGAAGATCGTCTTCACGATCGTGAGTCCGGGTCGAGGATAGCGCCAGCACATCCTGTCCACCGCCACCGGCCGGGGCGATGCGGCCAACGAGCCAGGCCGCCGCCCAGAGACTCCGCCAAGTAGAGCACATCATTTGGGCGTACCAACGCGCCAGCCGCGGATGGCCCCGAAAGAATGGTCTATTGAGGTAATGGATCGCCGCACGGGCGCGCGCCGGACGGAACCAGCCGGCCCGACGCAGATCAATCTCGACGCGGGCGTGATGAATCGTGCCCGCGATCGAGGACAGGACGCCGAGCACGGCCGCCAGTGGATCAGCAAACACGCGGTCAACCGTATCTTCAAATTGCCGGTAGCGTTTGATCGGGAACAGGTCCGGCGAGAGCCATAGCTCTTGATGCCAGAATGCCCCGTCAGCGGGAACTGCCGAGAGCGGTTCATCGGCCGGCTCGACAAGAGCGTCTGGATACACGGCGCGCATTTGCGCCGCGACGAAACCGGCTAGCCGAACTGGTGCTCGGACGAAGAGTCCCACCGACTCCCGCTGCGTGGTCAAGAGTAGCGTCAGCCGATCGTCCCGCCGCAGCGCCTGATGCACAGTCGCCAGCGCCTGGTCCATGAACGCCGGACCGCGCGTGTTTGTGGCCGGCACACGGAGGGCGAGCAGCATTCGTAGAGGCAGCGTAGCATGCTAGACGGACCCCGGTCGAGGTGACCAAAGCGGGATAGCGTTTAGCTATGAAACGACCTACGACTGAGCACGATTGACCTTGGACGCCGCTGCAACGGGTTGCTGTGGGGTCAGTAACGCCGGTGAGTGGAATGGTTCGACGCCCACCATCAGCCCGTACGCGTCACCCCGAGCCATTGCCCCTAGTCGGCGTAGGTGATCGTGCATTGCGGAAAGTTGCTGGCCAGCTTTTCTAGGTTGTCCTTGGCCAACTTGGCTGTCGCGCTATCACCAAGCATCGAATGTGGATTCGTGACGATTTCGACTTGCTTCCCGCAACACCAATCACTGAGTTTTCCCAGCAAGAACACTTTCTGGTGCAGGAACTTGGAAACGTCGCAGGCGATAATGATTTTGTCAGTAACAGACTCCACAAGCGCTTCGTACACCGGAACGTCATCTTTGTACAGGACGTACAGGCGTCCGTCGGCCGTAATGCCCGAGAGCCCCACGAGCGCTTGAGGAATGCGAATCTCACGGAAGCAGCGAACAGCATCTTTGCCGATGCACGCGTGAATCCAAGGGTTGTATTCGCCACCCGCGAGCGTCACCGACGCCGCCAATTGCTCGCGGCTCAACTCGTCGACGACGCCGACGTTATTAGTGACGACCAGCGGGCGCTTGTGTGTGCGCGCGGCCTCGGCTACTGCCAGCGCGACAGTCACGCCACTGGAAACCGCCACAGGGGCTTGTGCTTCGAGTTCATTGGCAACCTTTCTGGCTACGGTGGTCATCAGGCGAAACCGCGACGATTCTCGACGACGGTCGAGATACGACGCCGTGGCCGCCCGCGAGAGCGTACTCAACTCGACCCCCAGCTTTTCGGCGATCACTCGGGCAATTTTGGCGGTTACCGGCTCACCCTTCTCGACCTTCTCCAGCGTACGTTTGCCGCACCCAACCTCGTCTGCTAACTGCTGTTGCGACAACATGTTAGCGATCCGCATTTCGCGGATTCTCTCGCCATTGAGTCGCATCGCCATCCGAGCCATATGTAAACCTGCCGGCCTCCAACCCAGTCAACCCTCGGCCCCACCCACGCTCTCCATTCTAAGCGGATGGGGGGATGGGTCGCAAACCGTATTCGTGCGAAATTCCTTACACAAAGCTGCGAATTTAGTTGCACCATCATGCGACTTTGCTATGGTGACAACCACCAAGTCGCTCTTGATGCACCCTGTGGGAGCTGGGGTGCAGGTGCTGTGGCCGGCGTTTGCGGATGAACCGCGTCGCTTGTCCGGGGAGGCATCGAATGAGCTGGCGCTTTCTGAACGTCCAGAATCTTGAAAAGCGGGTACTGCTGGCTATTACCTCGCCGGCCCAAACTACTTCATACCTCGCGTCGGCTGAATGGACTGCGAATGCTGCGCTGGTAGAATCGCGGGTTATTGCTGCATTCAACAGCGATGTCCGCGCAGTCGATCACCTCATGGAGGTGTGGCCCGACAGTACATTCGAGCCCCCCGCCTTGACTAATTCCGAAACGATTGCGCGTGACCATGGGCTGACGGTGGTCTTCAAGACGACCAAACCTAAAGCTTTATCCGAGGGCGTTGTCCCAGGTGAAGTCAATCGCTTTGGGACCGCCGAAGGTGGAGTCATAACCGTCGGTGCCGAGGTAGTCTCCACGCATGCGATCGAGGGTCAACTGTACGGCGGCCCAGGCCGGCCAAACTGGGTGAGCATCGACGGAAGACGGCAGAGCATCACCCCCGGCGTGACGATCATCGCTTTGCCTTCAGATTCCGCTCCGAAGACTGTCTACACGTTCGAACGCCCTCAAAGGCTTGCTGAAGCCGCCGAGATCCTCCCCGGCTCGGGCACTTGGCTCGTCTTTATCTCCGACGATGGCGGTACCAATTCCTGGTCGACTGGCGAACTGCTCGGAGTCGGTCCCGTTCAACAGTGGCGGGCGGCCTTAAGTGAAGCTGGTGCGACGTTCCCGTTTGGATTCCGCGTGCCTGTTATCGCCGTCGTCAGCGACGGCACGGTCACGTACGAAAAATGGGGGGCCGCGGAAGGGACAATCGATTTCGGTTTTGAGCTGGAACCGGCCTCCGTCACCCGATCGGCCGAATCGGCGTCGACGTTCCTCGACGTCCATTCGGGTGCCGGCCCCTGGGGGTCGTTCACCATAATGGCCGGCTACTCCGACGGCTCACGCGAAGTTCTGGCCGCCAAGATGGGGGGTGAAGGCGCGCGGTACGTTGGCCTAAACGCGATGGACCGAGGCGATCATGTCTACGCCATTGGGCTGTTGGACGAAGGAAAGCTCGTCACCTACGCTTCGAAGTCGGTCGATACCTTCGCTGCCAACTCACGTGCGATGATCGACGCGTACAGCACAACGATCTTCGCTGATCCGAACGGAATTGTCATCCGTGGTGTGAGCGACTCCAGTGTTCGCGACGAACTCCGAATTCCGATGGTGCAAGTCACCGTCGGTTCGCAAGTTGTCCAGAAACAAGGCGTGTTCGAAGGAGCGGTCGATGCCAGGATACTGGTGTCGAATTCCTGGCTCGCCAGGCAAGAGACGCTAAGCGGCGTCACCGAACTTCTACAGGCCAACGAGCACTTGTCGGACGTCGTCGCCGACGTGGTAAATCGTGTTGAGGTTCGTCACCAGATTCAGTTCTCGAACAGTCCGCCTGGCGAAAACGTGCTCGATGCCATCTCCGAGCGTGTCTTTGCCGAATGGCACCACCCGCAGACGCTGCTGGCGGCGTTCGAATCCGCGGCGACAAGCGAATCCGTTCGCACTTCGAGTCATCCGACCTACGCCACGATTGCACTTGTGCTCACAGAATTTCATCCGGATTTGATGACGATCGCCGAAGTCGCCAACTCGCCCGATTTCATGCTCGTAATTGGCCGCGAGTTGTGGGTTCGGGCGCTGGATCGTTCGCCAGCGGTCGGTTCGTTCGGGTTTGCCGAGTTCCTACAAAGGCTGGCGGAGCGAGGGGCGAGCTCTAACGCCGCTGCCAACGCGGGCGTATTGACCGGATCGGCTTCGACGAAGCCCGCAACAGCCCTGCCGGCCGGCCCCACGCCGGTTGTGAGTGGATTGACCAACACAACTCCGCTGCTGGGCGTCGGAGGAGGGGAAGGCGGGACGGATGGCGCCGGAGATATGAGCAGCGGGGAATCGAGCGGTGGCACGCCGACTGGCAGCAACTCGATCGGCAATGTCGCGAGCGGCGACGCGTCGAGCAATACGGACGACTCCGGCGGCGATGGCACCGAGGAAAGTGAGAATGTGTCGGCCACCCCGGCCGGCACCGGCGAACCGATATCGAATTCGGCGCCGACTTCTTCGGTTCCCGCCGACGGTATGTCGTCATCGATGCCCGGCTCCGCGAACTCGACCAGTACCAGTAATACGACCGAAATCGCGGTCTCAACGAGCGATCAATTCCTGATCGTCGCCCAACAGTTGAACCTCGCCGGATTCGAGAACATCACGGTCGGGCCGACGGGTGTGAATGCTCGATTGGAGGGGTTGATTCCAGGGTTGACGATTGAATTTCAACAGGTTCAGCTGCGCGAGCAGGATGATGGCAGCCTGCGGCTGATCGGAAAAGCGTCGGTTCAAGTCGGCACTGCGAAGCTGGATGTCGAACTCCGCAATGACAATGGCGGGATCGTCTTGCGCGACAGGCGCATTGAAATCGTCGGCGGAAACATTGTCTTCACGAATCCGTCGGCCAAATCGGGACTGATTCGGCACGGCCTGACAAGATTGGAATTCAGCCTCGATACGGCGAAGAACAAGTGGAGCTTGGGAGCTGGATTCAAGATCGCAGACAAAGTCCTCCCGCTGGACTTCCAATGGAAGGACGGTGTCGCCGTATTGAACTCGGGCATCGAGAACGCATCGATTCCGATCGCCTCGGGAGTTTATCTGGAGGATTTCAAATTCGGCCTGTCGCTGCAGGAGGGAGTAACGGGCCTCGGGGGAAGGATTTCGGTTAAAGCGGCGCCGCGCACCCCAAAGTTGGCGGAAGGCACCATCAGTTGGACTGGGGGCCCGGCCGTACAAGATGAGCTCGACGTCGAGCTACGGTTCCTGAAAGGAAAGATTGGTGATCTCAAGGGGAAACTCACCTTCGAAGAAGGAACCGCCGTAGTTGACGGCAAAGGCAGTGTGCTGCTTGGAACGTTGGAGTTCGAAGGCAAGACACTCGTAAACTCGCAGGGCATCCGGATTTCGGGTACCGGCACTGCAAGCTACGGCGGTTCCATCTTCGCCTCTGGCCAGGTCAGCGCAGCCCTGAGTGCCGACGGAAACGACCAGAACGACACCATTGTCGTCGTCGGCGCACTCCGCAACGGCGAGAGAAAGGTTCATACCTTTAACGCGGGCCGTTGGGAGGAGAAGGTTGTCGAGAACTTGGCTGAGGCCGCAGTGCTGGTCGTCAGTCCGTTCGGCCCGCAGGCTGCCGACGAAACGTCCAAACTCTTGAACTGGGCGTTCAACGCCATGCAAACGGCGTTGCAATCCAGGCCGACACCGACGCCGCCAACTGCTTCGCCGCCTCCGGCCGCGCCCGACGTAGAGGTCGAGTTACCCACTGGCGACGGGCAGAACACGACGCCCTCTGGAAACTCCGGCACTGGTCAAGGAAATGGCGCTCAATCTAGTTCGGGTGGCACTTCTGGAGGAGGTGCGGCAAACGGGGGCAATACGTCGACGGGTAGCACTCCCAACGGCGGCGGCTCCTCGTCGAGTGGTGCTTCAGCAGGCGGTCAGGCCGGAGGCGTGAACGTCGGCACGGCGATCCAGTCGGGCGCCGCATCCCTGATGACCTCGGCCTTGTCAAATCTCATTGCCGAAAATATCCGCGAAGATCTCAAAGGAATGCCCGGCGAAGTAGCTGCGCAATTCGCCGTGGAGGCGACGCGGCGAATCGTCGAACCGCTGGTTAAAGACGTGCTCTCTCGAATCATACCATCGATTCCCGGAACGATCCCAACGTCCGGGCCCATCATCCAACCGGGCTCGTTCGCAGGCGGCGTCATTTCGCTGTTGCCCGCAGTGTTGGGAGTCTTGGGAGCGCCAAAGCCGGTTCAGGATATTTCAACGGTCGTAACCGTCGCGCTTTACAACCCGGCGCTCCTCCCGTTACTTCCCTTCGTCGGCTGGTACGAGTACAGCCTGGCCCACAACGCGAAGAAAGCCGCGAATTCACTCCGCGATGCGCTCGAAAAATGGCAAGCCGTGCAAGTCGGCGTTTATTCCTTCGCTGTACGTCACCTCGATACGACCGATCCCGAGGCGGTGCAGCTCTTGTCGTCGTTGGCCAATTTGCCGGGTCATCCGCAAGACCAAGAGGCCGTGATCACCTCCGTGAAGAATCGCCTGGGAGTCGTGCTCGGTATGCAAATTCTCAACGGCCGAGCCGATCTTCCAAATCCGGTCGAGCTCAGCTTCCGCGGTTGGGAAGCTGAAAATCGCGATGCGGTTCGAGACAACTTCGTGGTTGACTTGGCGAGTGCGGCATACGAAACCGTCTACACAGCCTACGGTGGTACGTCGCGGGTAACCGAGTTTTTCGACCAAAGTCCGAGGTCATATAAGGGAATGCGCTCGCTTAAGGCTCTGTACGAATCACGCGACAGTTGGCATCTGTGATCCTGTGGGTGCTTGTAGTCCTGCACGCATCAGTGCGTCAGTGCAACTGATAGGCCGGCAGGGCAAATCCCCGGTAGTCTACGCCAGCACGTTCGCCAAGAATGAAACTAACGACGCCGTCGACGCGGACGACGAGGATTAATTGCATCAGAAGTGAAACCACAGGGAAAGGTTTCATATTTCAGAGGACTGCAATCAACGCTTCACGTGAAAATGTCGCCGCGCCAAATGGCCCTTTGTTTGCTTCGATCTGACAGACCGACGCGCTGGAAGCCGATCTTTCCAACCGAGGGAAAGCATTGCCGGCACTCCTACAGTTTCCCGGGGAAACAAGTCGCGATCTTGGCTCCAACTAGGGCTCGCAGGCACTCTTTCTCCCGCTCGGGGACCCTTGCCTCTGGTCCGCCGAGCGGGGCCTAACGTGCCCACGCGCACGCGGCGATCCCAGGCCGCGAGGGTAATCGCTTGTCGCGATCGGTCACCGCGGGCACTGCCGCGCAGACTCACTGCCAGTCGCGCGCCAGCGTGAACCCCAAGGTCCCTACAGTGGCGGAGTGGGTGGCGGCGCATGATAACGCCGCCGGTTGCCGATGTCTTTGTTGCGAGGCTGCCGCTAGGACCTCCGAACCTATCACGACGGAACCAGGTGGGGCAACGTTGCCAGTCCCAACGACTCATTGTGCCGCGGGCGAGGCGCTGCGATTGGAGTCGGCACCAACGACTGGAGATTTCGCTGATGATCCAGGAACAGGGGCGCCGTCAGTGCGTGTGACCGCGACAAGAACGTCGGTAGTGTCACGGCACAAACGAGCGTGCGGGCCGAGTTGGTCGCCAGTTTGGCGGCCGCGTCGAGGATGTGCTCGGTTCTGGCCCGCGATCCGGAAGCCACGACGAACAGAACACGAAAACGGTCCGGCGATGCGTCTTGCAGGCGGTTGTAGAGTCGAATCTTGCGCTCGATGCTGTCGCCCGATGTGTGGGAGATGATCCGCTCGCTACAGCAATCGATCTCGACGAGGAACCTTAGCCGCCGGCTGTTGGGATCGACCAACTCGAACGCAGCATCGGGCAGCAGCGATTCCTTGCCGATCGACAGCCGTAGCGTACCTTCTCGATTGACGCGATCGATACGCACCTGTGCAAGTGGAGCAGCAACCCAAGTGTGGACCAGAAAATCGGCCAGTGCCTGAGTGTGTTGATGCCGCGAAATGGCCACTTCGGCGAAGTGCCGCTTCGACGGCGGCCGGGCATCGGGGCCGTGCAGCAATCGATAGCCCTCAGGCGAGAGGGTGTAGTAGTTCGTCGGCTGGCAGGGGACGGTGGTTGCGTACCGCCAGGTGCGGACCAGTCCCGCCTCGTCGAGCCGCTGCAACCGTTCGCGGATCGTGCGTCGCGCCTCGAACGGCTCGTCCCATGTCTGACTTACTTTGCGGAGCTGGAGTGCCGTCAAGGGGACGATGTCGAGCATCGCCAGGATCTGGATGTCGCGGGGCGTGATGCGGGCACGGGCGGTTGGCATGATTGTGTCAAGCAGCGTAGCATGCCTACGATCAGTAATCTTCCAATTCGCCTTGCATGCCGGAACGCAAACGCAGCTTCGTCAACGTTGACGAGCTGATGCCGCAGGTCAGCCTGGAGCAGGTTGCCCAGTTCTACGGCATCACATTGCCCGAACTCAAGCGGGCCGGCGACGAGGTGCGGCTGCGATGCTTTCTAGCCTGTGGGCGCACCGACGAAACAGGTGATCGAGCGATTGCCATTCGCGCCGATAGCCCGACAAAGACTTGGCATTGTCACAACTACGGCTGCGGCAAGGGGGGCAATCTGCTGGGCTTGATGGATCTCATGAAGCCGGGCACAAGCGCCGGCGGCCGGCCACGCGGCGAACGATTCAAGGAACTGGCCAGCGACTTGGCGAGCATTGTTTCGGGCGGCGTTGCGAACGAGTCGAACCCTGCATCGCCCCAAACGCAATCACAACGCACGGCAAGCGAGCCATCCCGCAACAGTCTACTGGCCGAGTCAGACAATCCGCGGGCTCGCGAACTACTGACGCTTGATGAGCAGTTCATCACCGATGTCGCTGCAATGCCGCCGGAGGCGAGCAGCTATTTCCGCCGCCGGCCGTTCCTCACTCCCGGGGTGTGTCGCCAGTGGCGGATGGGCTACCTGCCGCAATCGGCCAAGTCATTGCTGCGAGGAAAGATCGTGTACGGCTACCAGGATGACGATGGGCAGCTCCTAACCTGGTTCGGCCGTGACCCACGCTACGAGTCGAAGTTGGCGGAGTGGAAGGCGAGCGATCGCAGCGAGCCCGAGCCAATCAAGACCCAGTTTGTGAAGGGATTCCACCGCGGGCTGGAATTGTATGGGGCGCATGCGATTTCACGCATCACGATTGACAAGGAATCGGCCGGCAGCGGACTGTTCGTCGTCGAAGGTCCCAACGACGCCATTCGGCTTCAGTCGCTCGGCGTGCCCGCCGTGGCCCTGTGCTCGAATACGATCACCCGGGAGCAGGCCCAGAAAGCGGCCGGGCTCGCGCGCGAGTGTGCCGGCGGCATCATCACGTTGCTCTTGGATTGTGACGAAGAAGGGGAGCGTGGCGTACAGCAAGCGCTGCCGATGCTCGCCGAGTATGCACCGGTGCGACTTGGTTGGTCAGCGCGTATGCATGGCGGAGGCTTTCGTGGACGGCAGCCCGAGAGCATCGATGCCGAAGAATGGAAACGGTTGGTACTGGGACTCGCAATCTGAGACTCGGCCAGCATGATCCGCTGCCAACTCGGCAGCGGTGTCGTCCGCTCCGGCGGCCGCGGCCGGCGCGCGTGGCGCGCCGGTGGAGTGCGGGACAAGCTCGGGGCATGTCCCAGTGCGACACGCGAAACCTGGGAATCATTGCGCGTTGGCAACCAACCCGCAACTTCGTAGCGGCCCCGAGACCCCGACCAAGCCGCCCCCAGTCGCCGAGTGTCCGGCGCGGGCGTGTCGCAGGGCGGGGTCTCGGGGCCGCAGGCTCCCGAGCGCCGTCCCCTCGTGGAGGCGAACTTCCGCGCATCGCGGAGCGGTCGCCTGGTCGGCCTCCGGCCGCCGGCGCCTCCGCCATGTGCTCCGCCGCTGCCGGCAGGATCGAATCATGGGACAGGGCGAATATCCGAGTGCGCGGTTCGTGCCACTTTTCGTTCAGGCATCCGGCCTCCGGCCGGCCATTTGCTAACAATACTTATTTGACCTGTATTTGAGTGAAGAGTCCGCGTGCGAGCGGCAAGTGCCTCTTCTCCGCACTCCGAAGCCAGAACTCCGATACCGTGCCCGCCCATTTCTTCAGGAAAAATGTGACGTGGAGTCCACCTGTTTGTGACGTGAGGTCCACCATTTGGCAGCTGGAAAATGTGATGTGGAGTCCACCGGCTTGTAGCCATTTGGAAGGCTAATCATCGATCGGTTTCCGCGTCTGCGCGGCGTGCCAATCTTCCAGCGTCGGGAACTCGAAGCCGGCCATAAAATGTCGCTCGGCCTCGGCGATTGCTTCTTCAATCGCCTGTTGGGCCGGTAGTGTCTCGGCATAGATGTCGCGGAATGCCAGGACACGCTGTTCGTACTCCTCGCGGCCAACTCGCTCGTCCAGGTAGTGCTGGAACGCCTGCCGCCGGGCTTCCTGCCACAGATCGCGATTCTGTTCTAACGACTCGGTCAAGGCAGCCGTCTCGGCCTGCTGACGGGCACGCTCCCGATGGGTGCGCAGCGCGTGCCACCAGTCGGGCGGCGTGCGGCGCTTGGCAGCCGCCTCGCGAAGATTGTCGAGCAGGTATGCGGCCGGTGAGACGTGAAAGAATCCCGGCTTCTTGGATTCCATGGCCGCCAGCGTAATGTCGGTCCAGGTCCGGATCAGCCCTTGTCGATAGGTCCGCAGCACCCATCGAATCGTTCGGTCGTCGAGGCCGACGGTGCGGAGAGGATCCACGATGGCCGAATCGGCGAGCGAGGTCGGCCCCGGTCCCTGATCGTGACTCCGATCGAAGTATGGTCCCCGATGGAACGTAATCGAATACGAGCCGGTTCCCTTTTTTTCGAATAGGTCGCGCGGCTGACTGGCACTCTCCGGCAGCACGATCACGCCCGCACGCAGCAAGGCCAGCGTGCAGCGGAGCAGTTTCACCTTCAGGTCGCGCATGACCAGTGATGGTGCAAACCCGAGTGAGTGCGTGGCGAGGTGCCACACATCGAATCGCGGTGAAGTGGTGCGCCGATGGAAAATCTTGGTCAGCAGCAAAAATAACCGGCGCGTAGCCGGGTCGAATTGGCGATAGGTTGGCCAGTCGAAGGTGAGCCGACCGCCCAGCGCCTGGCAGTATTCCCAGAGCAAGGGATCGAAGACGATGCGCCACGCCCGCGAGCTATCGTCGCTCGTGGGCAAGTCATATTTCAAGAAACCGAAGGCTCGGTCTCGTTCGCACTTCTTAACGGGGTCATAGAACCGATCGCAGAAGTAGGTCGCGCCGGCCAGCCGCCGCAACACTTGGCGGAAGTTGGCGTAGTTTTTTCCGCCTTTCGACGATTCCATAAATCCAAGGTTCCTGAGGCACCAGTGCGGCGTGGCCCAAAAATCGAGCGTCGGCTCCGGCTGTGAGAAAGCCAGCGCCAGCAGCCCCCACAGGTAAAGTTCGTCGTTGGCCGAAAGCCCCTCGTGGGCCGTGATGCGGACTGGGATAAAGGCTGCTCGGCGCTGGGCATCGGCGCGGAAGTAACCTGTATCGAATACGAGCGGCCGGACAAGCGATCGCTGATCGTCGAGCGGGCACAAGGCGTGTTCAACCAGCGACAGTTGCGCTAGCCCAGCACGTCGCGTCGGCGAACTTGGACGTGGACGAGCACGAGCCAGGTCGGTGGGAGGGGTAAGGGCGACCATTGCCGGGCAGAATAGCAGCGCTTCGATACGGCTGAACACGACACGGCTTGACGCGCCAAGCGAGTCTGGTTTGGTGGGCGAGTTTCCCGGGGAAACTACGCCTTCGATTCCGGTGGCTCCGCCGAGAGCTGATCGACTGCCTCGTCGAGAGCCAGTCTCACGTCGGCATCGCTCACGGCCCGCTTGCGAAACGTGACGGTCACCACGGCATGGGCGGTTTTGAATCGGCGGATGCTCGTCAGGGGCGCCGTTCGGGATGGATGCGTGCGGCGCTTGACGAGCCGCTCCGTTTCGTCCGCTTTGAGGTCCTGCTCCTTCACCTGGCGAATCAATTCGGTGTGGGAGGAAGAGGGGGATTGCGAAATGGCGTAGAGATGCCGCCGGGACAACGTTGGATCGTTTCTCGCGATGGACTGGGCATCTTCATTGAGCGACAACAGGGCCAGCAATTTGGAGATTTCACTCTTGGGTTTGCCGGTCAGTGTAGCCAGTTCATCCTGCGAGTAGCCGTTTGCATCGCGCATGGATGCCAACGAATCGGCCAGTTCAAAGGGGCTCAGATCGCGCCGCTGCCAGTTCTCGACGATTTGCCGAAGTAGGATTTCCTCTTCACGCGGCGTCTGGACCCAGCAGGGGATTTCGGCCAGTTCGGCGGCGATTGCCGCGTGGTAACGTCGCTCGCCGGAAATAATCCGATAGTGTTGCTCGGCATCGATCCAGCGTACCGCAATCGGTTGCATCACGCCGAGTTGGCGAATCGACGAAGTGAGTTCGCGGTGGGCATCGGTGTCAAGCCGCCGTCGTGGCTGAGCCGGGTCGGGCCGAATCCGTTCGATACTGATGAAGTAGGCCCCCGCCAAGCGGCGGCGGCCGTCGAGTGCTGCGGTACCCTCTGTGGTCGCGCTTTCATCAAGCGGCGACGGCCGGCCGCTGGCGAAGGTTCGCGCGGCGGCGGACTGTGCGCGAGCTGATCGTGCCTTTGTGGCGGCGTTGGACTTCCCGAAGGAGCGCACGGGCAATTTCCGCCTCTTCGGAGCGCGGCGCGTGGAGCGTGATGGGGATGCGGTCGGTGACACTCTGCTCGAAGCGTGCCAGATCAGGGATCACAGTGTCAAAGGCAAGTCGCCCAAAGTGGGCACGAAGTTGCTTCAAATAACTCTGCTGATACGCGCGTGCCCGCTTGAATCGCGAGACCAGATAACCGAGTAGTGTGAGCCGATTGTTGTAGCGGCGTCGCACGTCTTCGATCGCCGCCGTGACGTGCATGATGCCCTGGGCACCCCAGTCGGCAGCCTCCAGAGGGATCACGACGCCGTCGGCCGCGCACAGAGCGGCAAAGCTGACAACCGACAATCGAGGTGGACAGTCGAGCAAGATCAGGTCGTACTGGTTGCGGACACCGGCCAGCGGCTCGACGAGCGAGAGGTGCAGGTCGGTCGATTCCCAAGCCCGCCGATCGGCCAGGTCGAACTTTGCCAACGAATGGTTGGCCGGCAGCACGTCAATGTTGGGAAACGCGGTCGGCCGAATCAGCGCCTCCATCGACGGCTCCTGCGCCGGATCGAAGAGCACTTCGACACCAGGGGAGCGCGCATCGTGCTCCAGGAATGAACTGCTGAGATTGGCCTGCGTGTCCAGGTCCACCAGCAGCACCCGCCGGCCCAATTCGTGGCAGACGCTGGCCAAGAGCCAAGTCGTGTGCGTCTTTCCGACGCCCCCCTTGAGGTTGATGACCGCGATGGCCGGTGATCGAACCCGTTCGGTACTCACTAGCAAATCGTAGCGGCCCCTCCTTCGTTCGTCGAGTCGTAAGCATACGAATAGCAGCAGGATACGGACCAGTGTGAGCCTAACTCGCTCTGACGGGTTTGGGTGTGGTTGGGTCAAAGCGCCAATTCCGTGGCGGGACCGACGCGTCGATTGACGCGGATAAGCCATCATCGCGCCCTGTCGAATCAGTCGTGTCCGTTCCGTGGAGCTTTCAATTACCCACATTGTGAGCCAGGTTGGCCTTGTGTGTCGATCGGCGCTTCAAAACAGGCCAGCTTGGAGGAGTGATTGTCTTTTGGGTATTCCGGCATTTTAGTGGCTTCACGGGGGCTCTGCCCCCGGGCCCCCGGGATTTTTTCAGGCATGGCTCGGGCGTTCCCGGGTGGGGGAGAGGCTGCTTGTGATGCGTGGCGCTCGTTCCCGCGGGCGGAAGGTGAGGGATGTTCCACGTTGCCACCGGCTGCGGCGAGCCGAATTCGCCTCGACATGCTGACGATGGCGATCGGCGTCGTGCGGGCATCGCGCGGTAGTCTCCAGAGCCGTCCACGGTACCGAGCACAACTTCCGCTGCCCGGTGCAACCCTTCTACCGCCATCGCCTTCCACTCCGGCGGACTCGCTCTGACCCCTAGCAGCCACTAAATTGCCGGAAGAGCCTGTCTTTTAGGTTGGGGCGGTTTGCAACGGTTTTGCTAGGTGGTTGTGGCTTCGGTGGTTGGTTTTCGCTGGCGTGACCCGGGACGTGAAATCGGCGCATTGGCTGGTTTTGGCGGATTGCTGTCGGAGCCGGCGGGCGGTGCAGTTGGCTGAGGGGCCTCAGCCGCCGCGGCGGTGGCGGCGGCGGCCTGATGGCGTAGCCGGTAGCTCTTGCCGGCGATCGTGAGCACTTCGGCGTGGTGCCGTGGATCCGCGTGTCGGCGACGCCGGCTTCCCAGTGCTCGAGGTGCCGGTTCTGTTCCTCCAAGCTCGCGAACGTGCGACTTTTGAGCGCGTTCTCCTGGACGTAATCGATTCCCCGCTCGACCTTCCCCTTGTGCCGCGGCGTGTAGGGCCGCGTCGGCAGGACGACCGTGCCGTAGTGAGCCGCGAAGGCGGCCAGCTTGGGCACCAACTCGGGATCGAACCAATCTGGGTGCTTCACCGCCGCCTTGAGGTTTTCGATCACGACCGTCTGCGGCACGCCGCCGAAGTGCCGGAAGGCGTTTTCCAGCGCGCTCCGGAAGTCCTCGGTCGTCTGGCGATAGGTGACCTCGCTGTACGCCTTCCGCGAGTGCGAGAGCACGTTCCGAAAGACGTGCGTCCGGCGGCGCTTGCCGGCGGCGCCTACAACCGGTGCGCCCGTGCCAAAGTCGACTTGTGCCTCGACGCCCGGCGCACATTCGAAGCGACGGAAGGGCAGCGGCCTGGCCCAGCCCAGCTTGCGGAGGAACCGCCGCACGCTGTCGTAGCTGACCGTGGCCTGGTGTTCCTCGACCAGGTCCTGGTGTACTGTTTCACGCCAGGTGAGACAGCGGGCAAGTTAGTGACGTCCTCCTCCGAACCGTAGAATCCTGGGATTGCCAGGAGGAAAGGAGGAGGGATGAGCGGCAAGCGGAAGCGGCGAAAGTGGACGGGTGCGGAGAAGTTGCGGATCGTGCTGGCGGGCCTGGATGGCGGGGTCCACTTCAGAGATCAGCGAGTTGTGCCGCCGCGAGGGGATCAATCCCACGCACTACTACGGCTGGAAGAAGCAACTGCTGGCGAGCGCCACGAAGGTCTTTGCCAACGGTCAGGAGTCGAAGCCCTCGGCGAAGGAACAGCGTCTGGAAACGGACCTGCGACGCGCCAAGGATGTGATCGCCGAGATCACGGCCGAGAACCTGGACCTAAAAAAAGGGCTCTTGGATTAGAGGACCACGGCTAATTGCCGCCGGAGCTGCAAGCGCAGGTGCAGGCCACCGTGCAAGAGACGAAGCGTCGCAGCGGCTGGCCGATCGAGCGGACCTTGAGACGGTTGGGCGTGTCACCGGCCAGCTACTACCGCTGGCGCAAGGAATCACCCGGCGCCCAGCGACCGATCAAGCCGGTCCAAGCCTACGAGGCCACGGAGGAAGAGAAGCGTGCGGTGCGGGCCGACGCCTTGAAGCATCCGGGCATTCGTCATCGGGAGCTGGCCTGGCGGATGGTCGACGAAGAGGTGGCCTGCCTGAGCGCGTCGACGGTGTACCGGATTTTGAAGAGTGAGAACCTGGTTTCGCCCTGGAGAAGAAGGCCGAAGCGGACCCGCGAGGAGGATGAGAAGGCGACGCGGCCCGACGAGATCTGGGCCACGGACCTGATGTACCTGCGGGTGGGTGAGCGGAGATACTTCCTGGTGAGCTTCTTGGACGAGTACTCGCGGCAGATCGTGCATCAGGCGGTACTGGCGAACATGGAAGCAGCGACCGTGAGCATCGAAGCCCAGGCGGCCATCGAGAAGTTTTTGAAGGAGCGTGGCGGCGAGATTCCGCCGCAGAGGATGCCGCGAATGCGAAGCGACAACGGCAGTTGCTATATCTCGCGGGAGTTCCGCGGCGTGCTCGACGAGCACGGGCTAGGTCATCAGCGGATCAAACCGCACTGCCCGGAGGAGAATGGAATCATCGAGCGCTCGAACCGGACGCTCCGCGAGGCCTTGGAGGGCGAGGACCTGACGGACCTGCTGCAGGCCCGCGACGTTCTGGCGCGGATCGTCGCCTGGTACAACGGCCAGCGATTGCATTCAGCACTCGGCTACCTGCGGCCGATCGACTATTACCGGGGCCGGCCCGAGACCCTCCACGAAGCCGGCCGCCAAAAGCTGTCCGCCGCCCGCCACCGGCGGCGCGAAATGAACCTGAAGTTGCGGCAGCCGACGCTGCCGCTGGAAACGAGCGGAGGTCGTTGCTAACCGCAAGGCCAGTTTGTCTCAGAGTGGGTGAAACATATCACAGAGCCTCCGGACAAGAGGAGGATCCCGTTGGCTATCCTGGAAGAAGCAAGGCGCGAATCGAAACGTCGTCGCAGGTCTATTCGTCCCTCAGGCTGGGGCAATAGAGCAGGCATTGCCACTCGTCTCGCGATTCGAGTTCAAATCTCGAAAATCGATAAGCCCATCATGTAACGCTGACGTCACCGAAGCACACAATCACCCGTCTTTGTCCAGGGTAACGCGCTCGGCACCGCAGGCTGCGTCGTTTGTTTGCGCCAGGTAGTTTGCACTGCGCCACAAGGCGACGGAGACTCGACGCGCAGGATTGCCAGGCCATCCGAGTAGGGTAGACTCGTCACAGACACCTGGACGTTTGATTGCTTCACTCCGCGGAGCACGCCACGCCGGACCTGGGGTCCGAGTTCGAACTGTTCGACGTCATGCACCAACAACAGGCCGAACTGTTTCATCCGCGGCAGGATCGTCCAGATGTCCGCGGCCACCTCCAGTTCCTCGTGCGAACCATCGTGCAACACCAAGTCGAAGCCCTCCGGCCCTACCTGCGTAAGCGCCTCCGCCGATGAGACGTTCAAGAACGTCCACTGACGAGAGATAGCCTCGTCCAACGCCACTCCGTTTCTTGCCCAGGCTGGTCGAGGATCTGACAGATCACACGAGACTAAATGCCCACCGGTAATTCGCAGGGCCTCCAGCAACACACGACTTGACGTGCCGGCGCCGAACTCGAAGACCTTTTGCGCTTGCAGGCCATACGCCAAAGAGTAGAGGGTCCAGTAGTGCTTGTTCAGCGAGCTCTCCCTCGCCGTTACGGCCGCCTGTATCTCATCGAGTGTCATGTCCGGTAACCACCCCGATGGGCTCCTCCGAAGCTTGCGTCGTGACTGGAGACCGCGGTCAGTCGCGAGACAGCGAGTGGAACAGGTGCTTGGGATCGTTGGCCGCTTCAGGAAACACGTAAATCTGTGGACCGAGTGCGTCCGGTGTCAGGTCCCCATTCTTGACGAGCCGATGATAGCGCTCGTTGAATTCGATGTCGTCACCGCCGTAATGCCCGCGGCCGCACAGTTCCTCGTTATAGCCCCGCAGCACGTCACGAAACACCGACCCGCGAATCCCGAACGTGTTAGGATGAACTGCGCACTCAGGTTGCAAGGTCTCCGCTCCGTAGGCGACGAGGTCGCTCCACTCCGTTCTCAATCCACCGCCCTCGTCAAGGACACCGAATGCTCTGGTGAACATGATCCGGTCCTGGCACTGGGACTCGACGGCCTGCAAAGCCTCGATGGTGAGAATGTGGTCGATGTCCGTCAGGAACAGGTAATCACCCTGAGCAAGGCGTGCGCCCAGATTTCGAGCCAGACCCTGCGTCCAGCGTGCCTTATTGCCGGTTGGGACGACGCGGAACTGATTCCGCAGACGAGCCGGTAATTCCAACGGCGGGTCGCTCCCGTCGTCCAGAATCAAGGCCTCCCAGCGGTCCGTGAGTATGCGGTCCAAGTGCAATACTTGACGGCGCAAGACCTCGTGCGAGTCGAGAACTGGAATAATCAGGCTAAATCGCGTCAAGGCAGAAGGCCGAGAAACGATTGGCAATCCCTTCGGCGGAGGTAAAGCACTGGGTAGCGTCGCAAACAGCTTGGCACGCGCCGCTCTCCCGAAGGCAGATTCTGGATCGAGTTCAAGCACGCGACGCCATTCGTCTTGGGCTTCCTCCAGCCGCGTCAATGATTCGAGGGCATTTCCATAGTAGAAGCGCGTTGAGGCATCCAAGGGCCGGAGGGTCAATGATTGTTGGAGCGAGTCGGCAGCGTCCTGGGGACGATCAAGACGCAAATGACACATCGCCAGGTTGTGATAGCTAGCCGCGTCCTCCGGCGCCAGAGTCACAACTGCGGAGAGCACTTCGCTCGCATCTTGGGGATCGAAGTGCTCGAACAGCAACTGCGCGAGGAGTCGTTTGGGAACGGGGTCGTTGGGCCAGAGGGTGGCAGCCTCTTCGAATTGGGCTCGGGCCGCGTCGAAACTTCCTTCTTCCTTCGCCAATTGCCCCTGAAGAACCAAGGCGGCTCGGCGGCCCGTCGGATTTCGCTTGGCCGCGGCGATTTCGGCTTCGAAGCGAGCGCCCGCGCCCTGCTTCCTCACATTGTCGAGCAATCCCCTCCAGCCAGCCTCGTAGTGTGGCACCTCGACCACGATCGCCCGCCACTGTGACTCAGCGTCGGAGTATCGGCCGCAATCCTCCATGGCGACGGCCAAATTGTGCCGGGCCTTGAATCCGGAAATGCCGACATCACGACTGTTGAAATGCACGTCCGTATCCCCGGCAAGTGCCGACTGGTAAGCCACGATGGCGTCATCGTGTTGCCCGAGTTGATGATGGGCGAGGCCGGAGCGAAAGAAGAGCTCTGGGTCGCGACCAACCACTTGGAGGCCGGTCTGGCATTGTTCCAGCGATTCCTGCCAACGCTCCAGCTGGAACAGGCTCGAGGCCAATAGCGCGTACGCCTTGCGGACATGCGACTCAGTGGGATCCGAGATGGCCAGCGATCGGCGAAAAAAGTCGACGGCCTGTCCATGGTCACCGGCGTCAGCGTACGTCATGCCGAGGTTGAACAAGACAAAGGGATGGTTCGGCTGGTCCTGCAGCTCGGCCAAGAGGATCCTGAGGTCACGCTCCACCTTTCGTCGACGACCAGCCGCAGACTGATCTGATCCCGAATGAACCACATGGATATCGGTCCAAGCCACGTCGCCACCGGCGGCGCGGATGGGTCGGAGAATCTGCTCGTGAATTCGTCCCTCGAATCGCAGATCGGTCCGATTGCGGAACAGCTTTACGTGGTCCACAACAGTAACGTCGAGATCTCCATCTTCGCCGCGGCCCGGGCAGTGGACTTGCATCACATAGCCAAAGACATTCGGATTGTGAGGGCCGTAGGCCAATTCGCGGAGGCGTTGACCATTCTCGGCGCTGATCGTGTCGTCGGAGTCCATCCAAAACACCCATTCGCCAAACGCATGGGTTAGCGACTCGTTGCGGGCAGCGGAGAAGTCATCACACCAGGGGAAGTGAAAAACGCGCGCACCACTCCTGCGTGCCAGTTCTGGCGTGCGGTCGGCCGATCCAGTGTCCACCACAATGAGCTCGTCGACCCAAGGGCGAATGCTTTCCAAGCAGGTGGAAAGGGTGGCTTCGTTGTTGCGAACGATCATGCAGAGTGATAGCCGCACGGGTTCAGCAGCCAGCAGTAGATTCCCGTCGGGCGCCACCCGGCATTTCAGGACTGGGGGACGAGGCGGCGACGGATGGGCAACTTGGGTCGTTTCCGAAACTCTCAAGCCCCACTTCGCGCGAAACTTCTCTGCATTGCGGGTAAGTAAGCCGTCTAGATCGACATCAGCTGCATGGAAGGTGCGGTGGCCGAAGTGGTGAACGAACGCATCCCGGGCGATCACGCAGCGAAAGCCCGCGTCGATGGCCCTGAGGCAATAGTCGTCGTCCTCGAAGTTCCCAATGCCGAATCGTTCGTCGAGTCTTCCAATCTGAGCTACCACGGACCGCCGGATCGCCAGGCAGAATCCGACCAATCGGTCGGTCGTTTGTCGTTCACCGTGGTGATCCTCCGTCCAACGTTCTACGAATGATTCTAGCTCCCCGAGGTGTTGATAACCGACCTGGACCTGCTGCGGACCACTCACGCAGTTGGAGCATGGCCCCACAAGTCCGACGGCCGCGTCTTCGTCGAACGGAGCCAGGAGACGATCGAGCCAGAATCGCGGCACCACACAATCGTTGTTCAGCAGGACGACTACATCCCCACGGCTGGCCTCAATTCCTTGATTCGCCGCGGCGGGAAATCCAAGATTGGTTGAGTTCACGAGTAGGCGCACCTGGGATACATCGGCCAGATAGTCGACGGTCCCGTCCGTCGAGCCGTTGTCGACAACGATTACTTCGAACGGGTGTCGGCTGTTGCGGAGCAGGCTCGCCAAGCACGCCCGCGTGTATTCAAACTGGTTGTGGGTAACGACGACGACCGAGACGAGGGGAGCGTCCGAGGCGAGCTGGCTAGGGGGCGACTCGCCGAGTTGTTCCCTCCACGCTACCGAGCATGATGAGGCCTGCGGCGAGCTACCGGTCTCAGAGGCCGTGCCACCGAACGTTCGGCGAGCGACGATTCGCTCCATTGTCTCCAGAATGGTTCGCATGCGATGGGCATAAGTATGTCCTTCGAGCACGTGGCTGCGGCCGGTCTGGGCAATCCGGCTGCGAACCTCTTCGTGCGTTAGATACCAGGCAAGCTTATCGAGTAAATCGGCGGCCGAGCCGTACGTCGCCAAGTGCACTCCGTCTCGAAGAAGTTCGCTCTGGCCGTTGTCGGAGAGGTCGTTCGTAAGTAGGAACCCCCGCGCGCCTAGTGCCTCGAAGACGCGCATATTGACGTCGTTGCGCAAGCTTCGATTGAAGATGACGTGCGTCGCACCATAGACTTCCATCATCTGCTCGAAAAACGCTTGGCCCACAAACGAACGAGGATAGTATTGGCGAAGGAGACGGAGCAGTTCCTCACGCGGGCCGGGAAAAACGTGCCCCACGAACGCCACATCAAATCGATTCACGGTTTCGACCGGATGATGGGTTCGAGGATCACAAGCTAGCGGTAACCAGAGGGTGTCCTGAAGTCCGGCCTGCTGGAGCAGCGCCGCCCCGTCGCGCTGGGCCGTAAAGACCTGATCGAAGTCGGCGCCTTTTACCTCGTACCAGGGAAGATCGAGGTGGGTGTCGATTGCCCACCAGGCCGATGGATGTAAATCCGCCGGTAGCCGGTACCGTTGGCCATCGTCGATGTTCAGATAGAGGTCGAAGATTCCGCGAGGAATCCGAGCCATTTCAGTGGGCCGGAAGTGCTCGACATCGACGAGTTCCGCGAGTGCTCGCCGACAGTAAATGCCGGTCGTGTCCGGACGGATGATGTCGTCAAAAATCAGTGCGACCCGGCGGATAGTCATACGCCCACCACGCGGCATGCTGAAGGAGTTGGATGAGTTTCAGTCGATGCTCGGTTTGGCTACTTGCACGGGGCACGGTATCCGGCTCGACGGCGACTTAGCAGCGAACGATAGTGACGCTCGATAATCACTGGCCAGGTAAAATGTTCTTCGAATCGCTTCCGCCCTAGGCGTCCTAGTTCGGCGCGCAGCGCCGGACGTTCGATCAGGAATTCAAGCTTGTCGGCCAAGTCGTCGGGGTCCCCAGGCCGGACGAGGAGGCCTGCTCCATCCGCGATGGTATAGGGCAGTCCGCCGATGCGGCTAGCCACGACGGGGCGACCCGCGGCCATCCCCTCGACGGCCGTACGTCCGAGAGCCTCTTGAGCCACTGCCGGTACGGCCAGGATGTCGATCTCACGTAACCGCTCGGGCAGGTCTCCTTGGGACTGCCAGCCGATAAACCGGGTAAACTCGTCGACCTGTCCGCAGGGGTCGCCGGTAACCAGCAGTTCAAAGTCTTGACGGTGGGCCCAAAGTCGCTGGCACGCGGCATGCAGCACGTCAAAGCCCTTGATCGCTTCGCCGACCACCGCCGCCAGAAACACACGCACGCGACCGTCGGCTGGGCTGGCACGAGGCGCTGTGTTGGCAACGGGAAAACGCTCTGGATCGAAGCCGGACGGAACCACACAAATCTTGCGGCAGTAGGGGCCGAGCATGGCCTCGGTGAGCGGGTTCACTGCTAGTACGGCCTCGGCCTGGCGAAAGGCCAAGCGCAGAGCCGCATCGTATTCCGCGGTCCCAACCCCGCACAGTTGTCGTTCCAGTCTGTGGAGAGGACCGGACCATTCCTCCCGCTGTCGCAGGCATTCATGACAGGCACCTGGAGCCGCGAACTGATGCTCCGCACACTGCTGGCCGTTGGGCAGAAGCCGCACGTTGTTGAGAGGACAAAGGCACTCCAGCGCTTGCAGCCGCAGGATGAACGGATACTCACGCACCGCTTGCGCCAGCAACGGCTTAAAATTCCACGAGTCGGAAATGACCACATAGTCTGGATCGAACTGGGCAACGGCGTCGCGAAAGCGTGCTTGAATCGTTCGCCGATCCCACGTCCGTTCATCGAACGCGAGAGCTTTGCTCGCGAAAGGCACGCTCTCGTCAACACGTCCGATCCCCCACGGCTCAAATCGCGCGAACCAATGCCGTACCTCGAAACCAGCCGCGGAGAGGAACTTCGCAAGTTCAACTGTATGCACGTTCCCGCCGCCGGACGTAGGCCAATTGAACAGAAAGCTGAGGATGGCCACCTTGGTCGGGATGGGATGCTGCTCGGAGCCTGCCGGCAGGCACGCTTGGCCCTCAGCCACCTGCGCATAACGATTCACCTCCCTGGACCACCGGGCCAACGTTGCCTGGTTTTCCTGGGCGGGGCCAGCCCCAGCGTCTGTCTGCAAGGCGAGGGTGAATTGCCGGTGCGCCCGCTCGACGTCGCCTTGGATCGCCGCAATGACTCCTCGGGCGTTCTCGATGCGTGCCAGCGCCACCTTACCGTGGTACTTCCCACAGAGCTCATCGAATAAGGCACCCGCCTCGTCGATCTTCCCAGCAACCGCCGCGGCGCAGGCGGACTGAAACTCGCTCTGAAACGAGCCGCCTTCTGGCTCGCGGACGGCGATTCTAGACGAGCGCTTGCGCTTTCGCTGGGCCATTGCATTCGCGTCCTTCTGAGGTCTCGCGCCGCGCCGCCATCACTTCCTCAAGTGCCAGGGACAAGCGAAAGGCAACCCGGTCGCGTCGCAGCAACTCTGCCAGGGCGGCGCCGAACGAACGACACTCCTCGTGGTACTCGCGACACAACCAGCGTGTCGTGTCCAAGGGCGATGCCACGTCAAAGCCTTGTTGTTGCAGCCATTCGGCCGGCCCGGCGGTTGACTCGACAGCCACGGCCAGTCCAGAAGCTAGGTAGTCGGCCACTTTGGTCGCCGGCTTATGCCGCTGTCGAAAGTCACTTCCCTTGATGTCGATCGCCAGACAATTGGTAGATGTTGCCGTCCAATGCGCGGCGGGCGTCCACTTCTCGATCACCACGGACGAATCGGGCTCGAAGCCAAGCTCTCGACGTAGCGTGTCCTGGTTCGTGATCTCGACATCGGTCACTACTCGGAGTCGCCGCGGGAGTGGGTGCTGGCGACACCAGGCGGCAAGCGGTGGGATATTGGCGTGTGACCCAGTCCAAACGATCTCACTCTCGGCGCGCCAATCGACCGGCGTTGGGGGCGCAAACTTGACGTGATGATCTAGCACGCTGACAGGCGCCAGCGACCGAAAATACCGCTCCAACCGAGCGTTATGAACGATCACCCGGTCGCAACAGGCCAAGCGCCTCCAGTCCTGTTCGATTTCAGCGGCTGAGCCGTAGATATCGACCGGCATGAAAACCACGGCTGACCGACCACAGAGGGCTTGGAGTTCGTTCAACGGGGGAAAGAACTTGATGATGATCGTAACGTCCGCGTCGCCCGCTGGTTCCTTCCCCCAGGCGCTCACCTCGTAGCGGTCCGACAGCGCCTCGATCATGTCGCTGCCCAGCCAGGACCAGGACGGGAAGTCCGTCTGGGGCCCAAACGCAATCCGCGGCTTGCACGACGGACCCTTGGTCACGGCGGCGCTCCGTCTTCGCGGACATCGTCGTCTGACAAGGTCTCGATCCCCATTTGCCGCACGGCGCTGCGAAGAGCGTCCACCGCAAGTTGCGCGCAGTGGCGCTTGTGTGCTGGGATCGACCCTAGGGCGGCGTCGATGTCCGCGGCGGTGAGCTGTCGGCACACTTCTAATGAGCGGCCCGTGATCAACTCGGTCAAGGCGGAACCCGCGGCTATTGCCACCCCGCATCCGAACGACAGAAACTTGGCTTCGGCGATGGAACCAGCGCGAATCCGCAATTGCAAGGTCATGTACGGCGCATGGCCATCCACGTTGGCTTCGCCAACCACATCGGGTTCCGGCATACGCCCGGCGTTACGGGGCGATTGGAAATGCTCCATCAAAATCGGAGAGAAGCCCGACATGACCGTCAGCCTTGGCTACTCGCGTGCGAAGGCGGCGAGTGAGTGACGAACGCTCAGGAGAAATGGCCGACTAAACAGCTGCGCTGCGCGACATGACGGGCATTAGAACGCGACGTCGTGCCGAAGTCAATGATCTTGCGAGCGGTTTTTACACGCGGGCTGAATGTCGGTCACAAAGTTGCGCTCGTCGACCTGTCCGGGCACTCACGGCATTCTACAAGGTGCGCCAAGTAGTAGCCCTTAGAGACAAAGCTGAGTCTCTGACACAGATGCGCCTGCAAGGGGGCACCGAAACCGCATCAGGCGCCTGGACAATCCAATGTCGCTTGAGGAGATGCCGGCGCACACGGCTGGCGAGCCTAACGGGCACGCTGCCCGAAACACAGGAGCTGGCCGTCCTTAACCGATGCCTCTGTGTTCGCAAGGTTGCGGGAATTTTCTTGCCTAGACCGAGACGCCTGATACAATGACGAGCCAGATGTGGTATCTCAGGCCACGACTTCTTGGCGAATCGCTCTCGCGTAGCCACTTCGATTTATCGCGTTTCGCGCCGGTTGGCTGAAAAGCTCTAGTAAGCTTCAATCGAATCGAATTCGTCGAATGGTTGACTGTCATAGCTAGCGCCGAGCCTCAACGGTGCTCGGCTAGGGAGTGCCGTTTCGTGTCTCGCCAGGCAGGAGAGTAGACCGATTCGCTACACGGTGCTTGCGGTGGAGGCTCTACCGATGGCATTGACGACGCAGGCTGAAAGCGCAGTGGGGGAGTGGTTCTCGGCCGGACCAGCGGAGCGAGAGTTCATTGAGCGGCACGTCGCGATTATGCAGGGCATGCACTGGCACTACCACACGTTGACACCGGGAAGGCTCCTGGCAGGCATGGTGCGTCGAAGCGGCAAGTTGCACTACTTTCGCGCGCATCAAGGAGACCTGGAGATTTCGATGTACTATCAGTTCAGCGGACGACGCAGCACCTATTACCTGTGGAGCGTCGGGCTCCAGGGCACACGACCCGTGGCAGAGGCGCTCGACATCGCGGTGCTGCGATTCCAAGAGTTTCTGCGGGACGATAGCCTTTCCGAAGTGTTCGCGATTCGCCCCCGAGTCATGGACAACTCGAGCATTCAGGCGTTTCACAACCTCGTGCCCGAGCACCCAGGGCTGCGGGTCACCGTGGTGGAAGAGGCCGCGGATTCCCTGCTGTGGAGAATCGAGCCATCGGGCGTCGTCTGGAAAAGGTCGCAACTGGCCTAGGAGTCGGCCTCATGTGGACCATCGTTTCTCCGAACGATCGCGAGAAGCTCGAACGGTTTCGGTCTCAGATGGGCCGAATGGCCCGGCGATTGGAGACCTTGGACCCGGGTTTGTTGGTTTCTCGGCTCTCGCGGGGCCGGGGCCAGCTGCATCACTTCCTCGGAACCGAGGGAGAGCTTTTTATCTCTTTCTCCCGCACGTTCCGACGGGGCAGCTATTTCATTTGCGTCGGCTTCGACGGATCGATGTCCCCAGAAGCCGCGCTCGAGCTGATGGTCGAGCGGTCCTTGGGTTTCGCGGCCCGAGAGCACCTCGACGTGCTCTATGCTATCAAGCGGCCGATGGACTTTGGGCCACTTGAGCAACTCCATGCACTGGTTTCCAGCCATCCGCGGCTGGATGTTCGCGTCGTCGATGTCGCCCCGGATTCGGTGATGTGGGAAATCCGCCGCGCCGTTTCGCCGGCGGCCGCAACCCACGCAGCGCTCGCGCCGTCGATGTGAGATGTTGGTTGAGTCCCGTCAGACACGCATGATGAGAGCGATCGGTGGTTTCGAGGCCGTCTGTCGGGCGTCTCTCGGCCGATCCAGTGGCGGTATAATCGCGCCGGGCTTGTCGAAGGATTGAGCGATGAGCATCAAGAAGGATGAGCCTGGCTGTGTTCCGTCGCAGTGTTCACCACCGAATCTTGGGGCGCCCACGAAGTGCTGCCAGGAGGGGAGCCCCGGTGGTCAAGGCGA
>CAYNRE010000024.1:0-124366 GCA_964399535.1 uncultured Pirellulales bacterium
CTGATCGAGACGGTCACCGCCCCGGTCGAGAGCCTGTTCGGATTCAGCTTGCTGGGCATCCAAACCATTCAAACGGCCAACCGGCTGCCCCTGGGCTTCCGAGGTGCCGCCGGACTGGGCGGACTGGGTTTCTTCTAAGCGGCTGCGAACCAGTGAATTGCTCGGAGCGACCGCCGCTGCGAGCCGAACGAACCACGATTGCGTCTCTAGACGGCTGGAACAACAGTCTCTGGGGGACGGCCGAGAGAGGGGATAGCACCGATGAGAGATCGACGATACGCCGTGCTGGCGGGCTGGCTCTTGGCGCTGGCCTGGTGGGCAGTGCCACCGGCCGCACAGGGCGAGCCGTTTTCGGCCGAGCGGAGCCCGATACGGTTGTCCCCCGTTCCACCGGTGCCGGACTACGGTTTCTACCACACCCAGTGGCGTCGCTGGCCCGAAGTGCCCAAGCCGCGCAAGAAGCGTGAACCGAAGCAGGCCGAGCCGGAGCCCAAGGCGACCAGGCCCGCGGCGACGCCCGACCTGGAATCGCTCCCCGACGAACCGCCGAGCAGTGGTCCGATGGGTTCGCCCGACGACCTGATGCCGCCGGAGGAATCGCTGTTACCTCCGCTGGATCCGAATGGCCCGGTTCCCGGTCCGCCGATTTCCAGCCCGCCTCCCTCAGCGACTCCGGGTTCGCCCGATAGCTTAGCGCCTCCCGCCGTCCCGCCTGGAACCGCGCCGGACGACTCGCTCCTGCCGCCGGTCGACGACAGCCTGTTTCCGCCTCCCGGCGACTCGCTATTGCCCCCCGAGGCACCCAGCGGTGGGACTCCTCCGACGGGACAGACGCCCATGAGCTATCGTCCGCCGCGCCGTGGCGGCACCGTTCCGCCGGCTAGTAGCCGGGGTTACGCCCGCCGCACGTCGGCTGGTGGTCCGACCGCGGGCTGGCAGCCGCCGCGACAAACCGCGGTGGCGACCGCGCCCGTCGAAGACGCGGTAGAATACGAGGCCGCCGCCGGGCCAGCGCTCGCGGCACCAGGCAATCGAGCACTGGACGACCCGCGGCCTAGTGAGGAGCCATCGCCCAGCGACGAGCGGTGGCAGCCGCCTCGCCGGACCCGAACCGACGCGCCGACCGGTGCGGCTCCCGATCGATTTCACCCTCGGACGCCGATGCGTCCGGCGGTATCGCAGCGCACTCCGCCACCAACCGCCACGGGCACCGCCAGCGACGACCGCATCTTGGCGGCGAGCTACCTGGGCGATCCGGTCGAACCGAGCGAGCCCGCCGAAACCGGAGGGCTGACCGAACTGCTGGTAACGCCCTCCGAACCAGTCGCCGCCGAACCAGTTGCCGAGGAGGACGACCCGAACCCGCTGCGCCAGAGCGAGTCGGCGCGTCTGACCGGCAGCGTCCGCGCTCGGACGCTGGTGCCCAACCCGCTTCGCGGCGGTAACTAGGCGCTTGCCATCGGGCCGGCCGAAGGGAGCGGAAAACAGGCAGGCCGCCCGGTTCGGACGGGTGCGCCCGTGCAGCGGTCCAAGCGCGCAGCGGATCCGTAGGGCGGTCGGCTGCGATGGGGTTCTTAAGCCCAGCCCGGCCTGCGGTCTGGGTCAGCGTCGGCCGGCGCCAGATACTCAAACAGGGCCTGCACCACCTTCATTTCGTACATCAAGTAAACGAAGGTGCCCAGCGACACGATCCGGCCCAGGTTCACGCCCAAAATGCGCGAGATAACGAACAGGATTGGGAACAGGGCCAGATGCGCCCAGGGGTAATCGACCGCTCGCCCGCGACCAAGCAGGAACAGGTGCCCAGCCAGCGCGGCCAGAAAGGGCAGATTGCCCACCAGGTGGCGCATGACGAAGTGAAGGTCGTAGGTCCGGGGATCCAGCAGCCCCAGGAACTGCCAGGCCCAGTTCCAATCCGGGTCGTACTGCGGCAGGCCTGGCACGGGCAACAGCCGCGTAAAGAGCACATAGAAGGCGATCGAAGGCACGCAGAGCAACATCCATTTCAGGGCGTCGCGGCGGCCCCGGGCCAGTTCGAGAAACAGGAACAGGCCGACGACCAGGATCACGGTCTCTTTCTGGATGGCGCCTAGCAGCGTGGCCGCTAGAAACCCGGCCCCGGATTGCCGCTGGTAGGCGACTAGCGCCGCGGCGATTAACAGATGGCATCCGGCGTCGGAGTGCGGCGGATACGATTGCAGCGTGTTGTAGAACGTGGTCAGGAACCACAGACTGCCGGCGTAGGCCAGGTACAGCGGTACCCGGTGGAACTGGTGCGCGTAGTAAAACACCAGTGCCGAAGCGAGCACCAAATACAGGTAGTTGAGCAGCGTCAGGTTGTAGACCAGCTCTTCGACTTCGGGAGATAGCTGGTCGCGCACCCGGGGATTGCGCGGGTTGTACGTTTCATACAGCGGCAGCCGGCTCAGCAGCCGGGCCAGCAGCGGCGTCAGCACCCGATAGCGCGGGGGGCGAAGGGTCCAGTCGGGCAGCCGGCCCAGTTCCGGGTCTGGGGGCGGCAACTCGGTATCCCAGACGTGAACCGCCAGGTCGGTATACACCCGAGAATCGAAGGGGGCCCAGGTCAGGTCGTAACGCCAGTAGGTGATGTACCACAGCCCGTACACGGCGAGGGCGTTGAGCACGGCGACCAGGGCCACGGTTTTCATGCCGAGGGAACTCTCCGGCGGATTGGGCGGGCCCAGCGCTCTAAGTCGCCTCCGAAACCGGGGCGGCGCCGACGGGGGCCGCGCCCGCTTGGCCCCTGCTGACTGGACCGGCTGTTATACTAGAATTTGGCGGAATTCGGCGACCGGAGCCGGCCCACCGCCGATCGGCCGTGCCTTGGCCGAGGCTTTCCCAGTTGCCGCGCCAGCCGCTCGTTTGATCGCCGGGGCAGACCAGCGACGATGATCCAGCCCGCTTCCTTGCTTCGCTCGCCGTTTCGGCCACGGGTGCTCGTGGTGGGCGATGTGCTGTTGGATCGCTACCTGTGGGGCAACGTGACCCGAATCAGCCCCGAGGCGCCGATTCCGCTGTTGCGCGTGGTGCGCAACGAGCACCGGCTGGGGGGCGCCGGCAGCGTGGCCAGTATGCTCGCGGCGCTTGGAGCCCAGGTCGAGCTGGCCGCAATCTGCGGGAGCGACCCGCCAGGCCAGATTCTGTGCGGACTGCTCGACGCCTCGTCGATCGACCGCCAGATGGTGTTGGTCGACTTGGCGCGGCCGACGACCGTGAAGGAGCGATTCCTGGGGCTGGCCCAAAGCCGCCACCCTCAGCAGATGATTCGAGTCGATTACGAAGACGACCGCGCGATCGAGCCGGAACTAGCCGGCCGGCTGCTCGACCAGGCGCGCCGAGCGGCCCCCCAGGCGCAAGTGATTCTGGTCAGCGACTACAACAAGGGGGTCTGCGCCGGTGAGACGGTGCCCCGGCTGGTTGAGGCGGCCGGCCAGGCCGGCGTGCCGGTGATCGCCGATCCGGTGCTGGGGGCCGATTACCGCCGCTATCGCGGTTGTGCCTGTATTACCCCCAATCGGCTCGAGGCCAGCCAGGCCACCGGCCGCCCGATCGAGTCGCCCGATGACGGCTTGGCCGCGGCCGCCGAGTTGTTGGGCCTGGGAATCGAATCGGTCATCGTCACGCTCGACCGCGACGGCATGGCCTGGGCCCACCGCGACGGGCGGCGGGCCGTGTTTCCCGTCCGCCAGCGCCAGGTGTACGACATCACGGGCGCGGGCGACATGGCCCTTTCGATGATGGGGTTCGGCCTGGCCGGTGGCCTCGATTGGCCCCAGATCATCGAGCTGGCCAACGTGGCGGGCGGGCTCGAAGTAGAGCGACTGGGGGTGGTGCCCTTGACGCGCGGCGAGATTCTGGCCGAACTCGAGCCGGCGCTCGAGCCGGCTCGGCAGAAGATTTTGCCGCTCGACAAGCTCTTAGAGGCCCTCGCGTCGCGCCGCCAGGCAGGGCAACGCATCGCCATGACCAACGGTTGCTTCGACCTGTTGCATCCGGGCCACGTGGCCTCGCTGGCCACGGCGCGGCAGCAGGGAGATTGCCTGGTCGTGGGGCTCAACAGCGACCGCAGCGTGCGGCAGCTCAAGGGTGCCGGCCGGCCGATAATTGACGAGGTGGGCCGGGCCACCATGCTGGCCGCGCTCGAGTGCGTGGACTATGTCGTGTTGTTCGACGAGGCCAGCGTCGCCTCGCTGGTCGACCAAATCCGGCCCGACGTGCTGGTCAAAGCGGCTCAGTACGGTGCCGAACAGGTCGTGGGGCATGAAATCGTAACCTCGTACGGCGGCCGGATTCATCTGGCTGGCATGCAGGGGAATTACTCGACCACGGAACTGGTCCGCCGGTTGCTCGATTCGGCTTCGGACGAGGGCGGCTGAGGGAGACCGGCCCCTCCCGCGAAGGACCGCGCGCCGGGTCGATCCAAACCGCGCAGTCCGAACCGCTCCCATCTACCTATGGCTCCGCGAGCCCTGGCCCGATGAATCAGCAAACCAGCCGCCGCTTAGACCGCTGGGTGGGCACGGTGCTTTGCGCCGCGCTCACCCTTTGGCGGCGGCTCGTCGAGCGAAGGTCGGCGCAGGGGGCTGCCCCCCGCAAGATCCTGTTTCTCAAGCTGGCCGAGATGGGGGCCATCGTGCTGGCGATGCCCGCCTTTGAGGCCGCCCGGCGGCTCGTCGGCCGCGAAAACCTGTACATCGCCCTGCTGGCGGGCAACGAAGAGGTGCACGAGATTCTGCCCGTGTTCGACCCCTCTCGCAGGGTTGTGCTGCGCGACCGCAACCTGTGGACGATGGCGCTCGATGTCTGGCGGCTGATGCGGTTTTGCCGGCGGCAGGGCATCGACACGGTGATCGACCTCGAGGGCTTCGCCCGCATCTCGGCCCTTCTCAGCTACTTGACCGGCGCGCGCCATCGGGTGGGTTGGCATCGCTACACGACCGAGGGGCCCTACCGCGGCGACCTGTTCACGCACCGCGTGGCCCATAATGCCTATCTCCACGCGAGCGTGCAGTTCCTGACCCTGGTCGAAGCACTCAGCGAACCGCCGGGTCAGGAGCCCCTGGTGAAGCGGGCCATCGCGCTGGGCAACTACGAACTGCCCCGGTTGGAGCTTCGCGAGGCGGAGCGACAGGCAGCGGCCCACCTGGTCGGGCGCGTCAGCGGCGGGGCCGCCACCCGGCCCTGGGTGCTCTTGAACCCCAACCTGATCGATCTGTTACCCCTTCGGCGCTGGCCGGAGGAGAACTACCTGCTCCTGGGCCGGCGCCTGCTGGCCGAACATCCAGGTGCGACGCTGCTGCTGACCGGGCTGCCCGCCGAACGCGAGCGCTCGCGCCAATTGGCCCGACAGATTTCGCCCGAGCGATGCTTTTCTCTGGCTGGAGAAACGCCGACGCTGCGGAGCCTGATCGCGCTTTACGACCAGGCGGCCTTGCTGGTCACCAGCGACAGCGGACCCGCCCACCTGGCCGCGGTCAGCGGGGTGCCGATCGTATCGTTGTTCGGCCCGGAAACGCCGCAGCTGTACGCGCCGTTGTCGCCCCGCAACCGGTCGCTGTGGGCCGCCTTGGCGTGCAGCCCTTGCCTGAGCGCGCTCAATCACCGGGCATCGGCCTGCCAAGACAACGTGTGTCTGAGGGCCATCACGGTGGACCAGGTGCTCGAGGCCTGCCGCCAGATGTGCGGCGAGTTGCGATCCGAAGGCGCGGCCGCACCCGCGCGGGCCGACGAATCGGTCGACCGGGGGTCGGCCAGGCCCTAGGCCGAGAGTGCTGGCCCGCGGCGCGCTACCGGCCACGGCGCGCTACCGGCCACGGCGCAGGGCCCGGTCCATTTCGCGTTTGGCGGTGGCCTTCTTCAGGCTCTCACGCTTGTCGTGAAGCTGTTTGCCCTGGCAAAGCCCCAAGAGCACTTTGGCTCGGCCCTCTTTGAAATACATCTTCAGCGGCACCAGGGTCAGCCCCTTTTCGTAGGCGCGGCCGGCAAACTTCTTGATCTCGCGGCGGTGCAGGAGCAGCTTCCGCGGGCGGCGCGGATCGTGGTTGAAGCGGTTGGCTTCCACGTATTCGGCAATATCGCAACCGACGAGCCAGACCTCGCCGTCTTTCATGCGGCCGTAGGCCTCGTCGAGCGAAAGCCGGCCGTTGCGCAGGCTTTTTACCTCGCTCCCGACCAGGGCGATGCCGCACTCGAGCGTTTCCAGCACGTGGTATTCGTGCCGTGCCCGGCGGTTTTGGGCAATCAGCCGCTCGTTGTCGTGGGCCCGATCGGGCGGTGCCTGGGCAGCGCCCTTCTTGGCCGGTGCAGCCGCGGCGTTTGGTTTGGGTGGTTTCGCCAAGTCGGTTGATCCTCAACTCTCCGCAACCCGGCCCAGCGCTGCTCCGGCGAGTTGCGCAAAGCGCGGCTGGGTACGAGCCCTCGGGGTAACCAGAGCCATCGCTCGCTTGGTCCGGCCTGGGATCCGCCGAACAACGCGCTACCAAACCCATGGTACCGAGGCGGTGTCGGCCGTCGCTAGCTCGATTACGCTCAGATCGCGGCCGACCGGGGCGGCCCGGCCGGCCACCCGGCTACCGCGCCCGAGGGCACCTTGTTAGAGTAATCCCCAAGGGCCCGAGCGGGCTAACTCGAAGTTGCCGCACTGCTGCCCGAACCCGGAAATCCGAGCTGACCGATGGACCGAGATCGAACCTTTCCCCCCTCGGACGGCGCGTCGCTCTCGGTTCATCTGCTGGGCACAGTCGATTACGCCCGCTGCCAGGCACTGCAAGATCGCCTGGTGTACGAAGCCGGGGGGCGGGGCGATGGGCACGTCGCGCTGCTGATGTGCGAACACTTGCCCCTGATTACGCTGGGGCGTCAGGCCTCGTTGAGGCACGTGCGCTGGGACTCGCAAGAGCGGGCACGCCACGAGCTCGATTTGCGCTGGGTGGCTCGCGGTGGCGGCGCCCTGGTGCATGGCCCCGGTCAACTTGCGCTCTACCCGATCGTTCCCCTGGCGTGGCATCGCTGGAGGGTGGGTGATTACCTGCGGCGGTTTCAGGCCGGCCTGCTGGCGGCGCTGGCCGAACTGGGCGTTAGCGGAGAAACCCTTCCCGATCGCTTCGGAATCTGGGGCCGTAGCGGGCAATTGGCCGCGCTGGGCATTTCCGTGCGGCACAATGTGACTCTGCACGGCGCGGTGGTCAATGTCGACATCAAACCCTATTTGCTCCGGGCCGTGCAGGCCGATCCCGAAGATCCGCGCCCGATGGGCAGCCTGGCGGCCGAGCGGCAGCGGCCCCCGCGCATGGCCGCGGTTCGCGAAGCCCTGTTCCGGCAAGTGGCTCAATCGCTCGACTGTCAGGGCGTGCATGTTTTTTGTGGTCACCCGCTTCTTCCCCGGGGGGCCTCGCTAGCCGAGGAGTCGCAGCGCCGTGTCGGTTGAACTGCCCATTATTGCGCTCGCTGAGCGGTCGCCGGGCTGGGCCGGCGAGCCGGCGGCGCCGCGTTTGCCGCGCTGGCTGAAGCGGCATGTGCCCCTGGGCAATTTCAATCACCTTACCGCTCGGCTGCTCGACGAGCTGCGGCTGGAGACGGTATGCGACCATGCGCGCTGCCCGAACCGCATGGAGTGTTTTGCCCAGAAAACCGCCACGTTTATGATTCTGGGCGATGTCTGCACTCGGCCCTGTGGCTTTTGTTCCGTGGCCAAGGGAAAGACTCAGGCGGTGCAGCCTGACGAGCCCGAACGCCTGGCCGAGGCATCGGCCCGATTGGGCCTGGCGCACGTGGTGATTACCTCGGTGACGCGCGACGATCTGGAGGATGGCGGCGCCGGGCACTTCGTTCGTTGCATCGAAGCGGTACGGCGGCGAACCGGGGCCGCGGTCGAAGTGCTGGTTCCCGATTTTGCCGGCAATGCCGCGGCCGTCGACCTGGTCACCGCTGCCCAACCCGAGGTGTTCAATCACAACACCGAAACCGTGCCGCGGTTGTATCGGGCCGTGCGGGGGAGAAAGTCGGATTACCGCTGGACTCTGGAACTGCTCCGCCGGGTGAAGCAGACGGCACGCCGGCTTGGTCAGGCCGTGCCTAAGACCAAAAGCGGCCTGATGCTGGGCCTGGGAGAAACCCGCGAAGAGTTGCTCGACACGCTCGCCGACCTGCGCGAGGCCGAGGTGAACCTGATTACGCTAGGGCAATACTTGCAACCCTCGCCCCAGCACTTGCCGGTGGTGCGCTACCTGCCGCCGGACGAATTCGAGCGGCTCGGACGCCTGGCAAAACAAATGGGGTTCGAGCAGGTGGCCAGCGGGCCGTTTGTGCGCTCGAGCTACCATGCCCGGGAGATGGCCGAGCCGGCCCGGGCGGGTTCCGCCGCGGATGCGGTCGGCCAGGATCGATGAGCCCGCGCCGGGCCGAAATTACTATGCCCGACTTGGGGTTGCCCGATGATTTGGCCACCCTGTCCAGTTGGCTGGTTCGCCGGGGTGGTCCGGTGCGCGAAGGGGAGCGGGTGGTCGAGGTGCTGGCCGGCGCCGCGACGATCGACCTGTCGGCCCCCTGTGACGGGCGATTGGTTCGATTGCTGGTCCATGAGGACGACTTGGTCTTTCCAGGACAGGTTCTGGCAGAAATCGAGCCCAGTAAGCCGCTCGAGGATTAGAAGCTAGGGGGCGCATCCCGGCCCTGGCTTGCGATAGTCGCCAGGGGGCAGTCTAGTTCGTTCGGGGGGGTGTGCGTGGGGGTGATTCCCTAAATCTGCCCTGGTGTCGGCCGGACCGGATCGGCTAGTACGAAGACTCAAGCCGCGGTGGGGGCGAGGGCCGATTGGAACTCCCGGGAATTTCCAGCGATTTTTTCTTGACGGGCCGACCAGGTCCGTTAGGCTAACGGCTAATAGATCGGGGAAAATTCGCAGCTTGAGCGGATTGGCACATGCGACAAGGTCGACGAGATGCTTGGCCAATGGCCGAGCGTGGCCTTGGCTTGAGAGCGTGAACTTGGCTTGCAAGCACCCTAGGAAAACGGATTGGCAGGGGTCCCCAACATGATTGAGCAATGCCCGAGCCGGCCCGCCGGCGGGAAGTTTTTACTAGTACACCGAATGCACGAACATTTGCCGCTGAGGAGTCGCTCCATGGGTCGCCGTTGCCTGGTTGGGTTCGCGGTCTTGATCGCGCTCGTAGGTACGAGCCGGATGCCGGTCGCAAAGGCCGGTTCGACGGGTGGGTCAGGCTTGATTGCAACCATTGCAATCGGCGAAGGAGGGCGCGACGACCTGGCTTTGGACCTGGCGGCCCTGAGCACCGTGACCCAAGAAGGCAAGGTGTATCAGTACACGGGCAGCTACGATTCGGAGGACTTCGATCTGAGCTGGGATCTGTTGCTGGATCCCGATCCGGTGGTGGCTGGGTCGTTTGGCTTTGCGAACAACACCGCCGCATTCAAGAATTTTACGGTCACCCTGACCCAGCCGGCACTGCCGCCGTTGGCGTCGAGCCTGACGGGCGGCTCGGTGAGCGGTTCGGTCACCGATGGGAACTTCAGCGGATCGGCCACGATTAAAACGCAGCCGGGGCTGCCCTTGTACACGTCGCTCATCGACGGCGTGATCTGGCAGACGCTGCTCAGCGACCCCTTCAGCACGGTCGCCGGTTTCGGGTCGGCCGCGATTACCCCGGCTTCGTTCGGCACGCCGATTCCGAGCCTGCCTGGCCCGGGCGTGACGACCGATATCGGTGTCACGCTGAACTTCCAGGTTTCGCCGGGCGACGTGGCCTCGCTGACGTTCAACTTCAGCGTGGTTCCGGTGCCTGAGCCGAGCAGCATCGCCCTGGCCCTGGCCGGGCTGGTGGGCGTGGTGGCATTGGTTCGTCGCCTCAGCTAACGCGAATCGGCGGGGCTTAACGGCCGCCCCAGATCGATCACGATTTGAAAGGCGTGGTGGTTCTCCACCGCGCCTTTTTTTTGCGCGCGGCTGGGAACAGGAATTCAGGCAGTGCTTTACCCTTGGCTGCCGACTGGAAACCGAGCCTCGGCGCGGCAAGCGCCGTGAAGCAGACGCCGCGGGGCGAATTCTTACCAAGGGGCCGCCAGCCAAAGCCGGCGGCTATTCGCCCAGCACGTAGGCGAAGATCAGCGGCGCGACAATGGCGGCGTCGGAGTTGATCATGAACTTGGGGGTCTGCGCGTCCAGCTTGCCCCAGGTGATCTTCTCGTTGGGAACGGCGCCCGAGTACGAGCCGTAGCTGGTCGTTGAGTCGCCGATTTGGGCAAAGTAGCCCCAGAAGGGGCAGTCCCACTCCAGGTCCTGGATCATCATCGGAACGACACAAATCGGAAAGTCGCCGGCGATTCCGCCGCCGATTTGAAAGAATCCGATCGAGTGCTGCTTGGATTGCTCCAGGTACCAATGGGCCAGGGTTTGCATCTGCTCGAACCCGCTGCGGAAGGCCTGGAACCCCTGGAGTTGGCCCGACATGACCCAGGAAACGATGATGTTGGCCGTGGTGCAGTCTTCGTAACCCGGGGTGAAGATCGGCAGGTTCTTCTCGCAGGCGGCCACGACCCAGGAATCGCGCGGGTCGATCTGGTAGTACTCGGCCAGGGCGCCCGTACGAATCAGTTCGAAGAAGTATTCGTAGGGGAAGGCCCTTCGCCCCTCGCGCTCCGCGTTTTGCACCAGCGGCAGCAGCCGGCCGGCGATCCGGCGAAACGCTTCCTCCTCGGGAATGCAGGTGTCGGTGACGCGGTTGAAGTGGTGGTCGTACAGTTCCTTTTCGTCGTGGGGCGACAAATCGCGGTAGTTGGGCACCATGCGATAGAACTCGTGGGCCACGAGGTTGTAGATGTCTTCCTCCAGGTTCGCCGCCGTGCAACTGATGGCATGGACCTTGTCGGCGCGAATCATCTTGGCCAGTGAAAGGCCGATTTCGGCCGTGCTCATGGCCCCGGCCATGGTCAGAAACATCTTGCCGCCTTGGTCCAGGTGGGCCCGCCAGCCCCGGGCGGCGTCGAGCGTCTCCCGGGCGTTGAAGTGGCGGTAGTGGTGGTCCATGAAGGCCGTGATCGACATGACGCGAATTCCCGGAAGGCAAGCGGTGGCGGTCGGCGCTGGCCCCGCGTGGGAACACTCCCCGGGGGCCGGCCAGCCAAGGCGAGAATGGTACCCCAGCGGTGGCCGGGCCAACAACACCCCGGCCTTGGGACGACTGAAGCCCACGGGTTGGTCTCCGGGCCCTGGCGTTTTTGGTTGACAGGATAGGGAACAAATGTATACTATCTGAGTGTTGCCGAGAGGCTCTCGGGGCGGGCGTTTCATGGCTACTTCGTCGGCTGATGTGGTGGCTCGGGCCGCTCTGGTCGAGCGGCTTCGCGCCCAGCTGCGTGGGTTAGGGGGGGGCGGCCGAGCGAATGCCGGCGAGGTGCTTTCGACGGGCTTTGCGCCCCTCGATGGCCTGCTGCCGGCCCGAGGATTGCCCCGCGGTACGCTTAGCGAGTGGCTCTCGGCCGAGACGGGCCAGGGGGCGGCCACGTTGGCCCTGGGGGTGGCGCTGGGGGCGTTGCGGATCAGCAGGCACCCTCTGGTGGTGATCGACCCCGGGCAGGGATTCTACCCGCCGGGGGCGGCCGGCCAGGGGCTGGATTTGGCCCGTCTGATTCTGGTGCGGCCCAGCGGGGCCGACGATACGCTGTGGGCCTGGGAACAGGTGTTGCGCTGCCGGTCGGTGGCAGCCGTTTGGGGGTGGCTCGAGCGGCTCGATCAGCAAGCCTTTCGCCGGCTGCAACTGGCGGCGGAAACGGGCCGCACGTGGGGGTTTTTGTTGCGGCCGGCCGCGGCGCGGACAACCGCCAGTTGGGCCGAGGTGCGGCTCGGGGTTCAGGCCCTGGCCAGCCCGAGCCCCGCGGTGGGCGTGGGGCCGCGGGGGTTGTGGTTGGCCGGTCCCGCTCCGGCCGGCACCTGGCCGGGCGATCGCCGGCTGCGGGTCGAGCTTTTGCGGGGGCGTTCGGCCCTGCTCGGCCGATCGGTAACCATCGATCTTTACGATCCGCGGCGGCTGGAACCGGCGGCCGAGCCGGCCACCGGGGCCGCGGGGGCGCCGACCGTGGCCCGGGCATAGCGCCGCGGGCAAAGCGGCAGGCTGGCGTCGCGGAGCGGATCGACTTCTTGTCGCGGCTGCAGCAACTTGGCCACCAGGCCGGTCCAGCCCGTTTGGTGCGAGGCCCCCAGCCCGCGGCCGTCGTCGCCGTGGAAGTATTCGTAGAACGGCACGTAGTCGCGAAAGTGCGGGTCGGCCTGCAGTTTCGAGTGAGGGCCCAGCACCGGCCGGCGGCCTTGCGGGTCGCGGAGAAACAGCCGGGTGAGCCGGGAGGAGAGCTCTTGGGCCACTTGCTGAATGGACAGAAACCGGCCCGAGCCGGTCGGACACTCCACGCGAAACTCGTCGCCGTAATAGTGGTGGAACTTCTGCAGCGATTCGATGATCAGAAAATTGACGGGCATCCAGACGGGGCCTCGCCAGTTAGAGTTGCCGCCGAAGGCCGCCGAATCGGAATCACCGGGCAGGTAACCGACCGACAAGGTGTCGCCGTTGACGTGAAACTCGTAGGGGTGCTCGAGGTGAAACTTGGACAGCGCCCGCACGCCGTAGTCGGAGAGAAACTCGGTTTCGTCGAGCATGCGCCGCAAGAGCTTTTTCATCCGGCTGCCGCGCAACAGCGACAGCAACCGCCGGTCTCCCCGGCCCGGCTCGTGCCAGCGCGAGACCAGGTTGGCCAACTCGGGCCGGTGATCGAGAAACCACTTCAGGCGGCGGTGGAAGTCGGGCAGCCGATCGAGCAATTCGGGCTCAAGCGTTTCCACCGCGAACAGCGGAACCAGCCCCACCATCGAGCGCACTTTAAGCGGCACGATGCTGCCGTCGGGCAGAATCAGTTCGTCGTAATAGAACTGGTCGGCCTCGTTCCAAAGGCCCACCCCCTGGTCGCCCACGTTGGTCATCGCCTCGGCGATGTGCAGAAAGTGCTCGAAAAACTTGGTGGCGATGTCCTGGTACACCGGGTTATGCAGGGCCAGTTCCAGGGCGATGCGCATCAGGTTCAGCGAATACATCGCCATCCAACTGGTGCCGTCTGACTGGTTGATCCAGCCGCCGGTGGGAAGCGGCCTGCTGCGGTCGAAGACGCCGATATTGTCCAGACCGAGAAAACCGCCCTGGAAGACGTTGTGCCCCTGGGCGTCTTTGCGATTCACCCACCAGGTGAAATTCAGCATCAGCTTGTGGAACACCCGCTCCAGAAAGGCCAGGTCGCCGGCATCGCCCCGCTGCTTGCGGTCGATCTGAAACACCCGCCACGCGGCCCAGGCATGCACGGGGGGATTCACGTCGGAAAAGTTCCACTCGTAGGCTGGAAGCTGCCCGTTGGGGTGCATGTACCATTCGCGCGTCAGCAGCACCAATTGCCGCTTGGCGAATTCGGTATCGACCAGAGCCAGCGGCAGGCAATGAAACGCCAGGTCCCAGGCGGCGTACCAGGGGTACTCCCATTTGTCCGGCATCGAAATCACGTCGGCGTTGTTCAAGTGGCGCCAGTCGTGATTGCGACCGTGACGGCGCTCTGGCGGCGGGCTCACCTGGTGCGGATCGCCGTCGAGCCACTGCGGTACGTCGAAGTAGTAGAACTGCTTGCTCCAGATCAGCCCGGCAAACGCCTGCCGCTGCACGAGCCGGGCGTCGGCGTCGGCGAGGGGGGCCTGGAGCTCGGCGTAAAACTCGTCGGCCTCGCGGCGCCGGTCGGCCAGCACGGCATCGAAATCGGCAAACGGCTCGCCCAACTCGGTTTGGCTGAGCCGGCACCGCACGGCGGCCTGCCCCTGGGCAGGTATCACCAGGCGATAGTGGCCCGCCGCCTTGGTGCCGCGCAGGGCCGGGTTGACCGCGCCGCGGTGGCCGCCGACCACGAGCTCGTGAAAGGCATCCTTGAAATACCCCTCGGCCGGTCCGGTCTTCCAAATCCGCTGGGTATTCGTTTGGTTTTCGGTGAACAGCAACTCGGGGGCCTTGCCCCCGAGGGGCTCCAGGCTGAACCAGTAGGGGCCCAGGCTCGGGTGGTCGGCCTGAATCTTGCCGCCGTGGGCCGCCAGGCGCGGTCGGACCGCGTTGGGGTCGCCCCAGTCCCAAGTATTGCGAAACCAAAGATGCGGCAAGACGTGGAGCGGGGCCGGCCGATCACCCCGGTTGTGAATGGTGATCCCTAAAAGCAGATCGCGGGGGTCGGCCTTGGCGTACTCGACGAACACGTCGAAGTACCGATCGTCGTGAAACAGATCGGTGTCGATCAGCTCGAACTCGGTCTGCGAGCGACCGCGGCGGGCATTTTCCTCGACCAGCCACTGATAGGGAAACTCTCCCTGCGGATACTTGTAAAGCAGCTTCAAGTAGCTGTGACTGGGCGTGGCGTCGAGGTAGTAGTACAGCTCTTTGACGTCTTCGCCGTGATTGCCTTCAGGATTGGTCAGCCCGAAAAGCCGCTCTTTCAGAATCGGGTCGCGCTCGTTCCAGAGCGCCAAGGCCAGGCAGAGCCGTGCCTGGGAATCGCAAATCCCCGCCAGCCCGTCTTCACCCCAGCGGTAGGCGCGGCTGCGGGCGTGCTCGTGGGGGAAGAATCGCCAGGCATCTCCCTCGGCGCTATAGTCCTCGCGAACGGTGCCCCATTGGCGCTCGGCCAGGTAGGGGCCCCACTCGCGCCAGCCCAGCGGCGATTGGTCGGGTAGCATGCGCCTGCGTTCGACGGAAATCGGGACCGGTGCTTCCAACGAACGGGCCTCCCGCGTCTTTGGGTAACGGCTTCGTCCCCCGGTACCGAGCCGGCGGTCTTGGCCCCAACGGGCCAGCCCGGGCGCCACATTTGCGACCAGGCAAGCATAGCTCGGTGGCGGGTTCCAAGTCGAATCGCCCCTGCCGCGCGGTTCAGCCGGCGCGGCCGTGGAGCGGGAATCGGGGAGAGTTTCGCCTAGAGGCAAACCGGCTTCGCCTGGGGTACAATCGGCGAGCCCAGTCAGGGGAGGCGGACTTGCTAAGCTTCCTCGCGGCCGGCACGCAGCGTCCCCGAGTCCAACGAGAATTGAACCATGGTTTGCGATCCCCGCTCGCCGTTTTCCGCTCAGGCTCGCGCCGGCGTCTACCGGTTCGATCGACGCCACCTGTTGCGCCTGGCCGGTGCCTCGGCCGCCGCGGCCGCCGGGCTCTCGGTGCGCCATGCCTTGGCAAGCGCCGAGCCGCTGCCGGGCGGACTAACCCTGGGGCTGCAAACCTATACCTTTCGCAACTTCAAGCCCGACGAGGCACTGAAGATCGCGGGCGAGTTGGGTTTTGGCACCGTGGAGATGTTCGAGGCCCATTTTCCCAGCCAGTCGACGCCCGAACAGATTGCCGCGGTGCGCCAGTTGGCCTCGGCCCAGGGCATTCGCATTCTGGCTCACGGCGTGAATCCGTTCACGGCCGACCACGAGGCCAATCGCCGCTGGTTCGAGTTTGCCCGGGCGGCCGGCATTCGCAATCTGTCGGCCGACCCGAGCGAAGATGCCTTCGATTCGCTCGACAAACTGGTGGAAGAATTCGACATTCGCATCGCGATTCACAACCACGGCCCCGGGGCCCGCTACGACAAAATCGTCGATGTGCTGCGGGCCATCGAGGGGCGCCATCCGAACATCGGCGCTTGTGCCGACTTGGGGCACTACATCCGTTCGGCCGAAGACCCCGTGCGGGCGATTCACCTGTTTGCCGGGCGGCTCTTCGGAGTGCACCTGAAGGATTTCGCCGAGCAAAAGCGCGACACCCAGGGGGTGATTCTGGGCCAAGGCCACCTGGACCTGGTCGGCGTGTTTCGAGCGCTGCGCAAAGTCGAATTCCCCCCAGACGCCTGCCTGGCGCTGGAGTACGAAGAGCATCCGGAAAACCCGCTCGACGATGTAACGGCCTGTGTGGCGGCGGCCCGCGAAGGGGCCGCGCGAGCCGCGACGTAACGCTTACCGGGGGGCCGCACCACGGCTCGAACCGAGCACGAGGAGAACCTAGTTATGCCGAGACCTTATCGTTGGCTGAAGTGGCTGGTTTGTCTGGTGGCCGTGGCGGGTTTGGCCCGGGCAGCCTGGGCCGAGAATTTGCCCAGCGCCGCCCCGTCGGAAGTGGGTGTCGACGCCGACGGGCTGGTCTCGATCGACGAGGCGATGCAGCAATTCGTCGACGACAACAAGCTGCCGGGCATCGTGCTCCTCTTGGCCCGGGAAGGCAAAGTGTTTCACGCCGGCGTTTACGGCCAGATGGATCGCGAAGCGGACAAGCCGATGCGGCGCGACGCCCTGTTTCGCATCTACTCGATGACCAAGCCGATTACCTCGGCCGCGCTGATGACCTTTTACGACGAGGGCCGGTTTCAGCTCGACGACCCCGTGGCCAAGTACCTGCCGGCCTTGGCCAACGTGAAAGTGTACGCGGGCAAGGAGGGAGACGAGATCCAACTGGTCGATCCCGTGCGGCCGATGACCATTCGCGATCTGATGCGGCACACGGCGGGCCTGGCCTACGGGCTGTTTCCGGCCACGCCGGTCGACGCCCTCTATCGCGAAGCCAAGGTGCTCGACCGCGATCAAACGCTCGACGAGCTTTTGACCAAGCTTTCCAAGTTGCCTTTGGCCGCGCAGCCGGGCGAGAAATGGATGTATAGCATCGGGGTCGACGTGCAGGGCAAGCTGATCGAGGCGCTGGCCGGCAAGCCGCTCGACCAGGTGCTTGCCGAGCGAATCTTCCAGCCGCTCGGCATGCCCGATACCGCCTTCTACGCCCCGGCCGACAAGCTGGAGCGAATGACGGTGAACTACGGACCCGGTGGCAAGAAGGGATTGGCCCCCATCGACCTGGCCGACGGAACCTTTGCCACGCCGCCGGCGTTTCTCTCCGGGGGTGGCGGCCTGGTTTCCACGGCCGACGACTACCTGCGGTTCTGCCAAATGATGCTCGGCGGGGGCGAGCTCGATGGCCGCCGCGTGCTGAAGGCCGAAACCGTGGCCGAAATGACCAAGAACCAATTGCCCGACAAGCTGGTGCCGATCGGCCTGGGGCCGATCACCATGCCGAACATGGGGTTTGGGCTGGGGTTCTCCGTTCGCGTGGGGGTGGCACCGCAAGAGGCGGAAAGCTCGCTGGGCGAATACGCCTGGGGTGGGGCGGCCAGTACCCAGTTTTTCATCTCTCCCCGGTCGGGCATCGTCTGCGTGGCGATGACTCAGTTCATGCCCAACAACATGCTCTACCTGCAAAAGATTCGCCCGCTGGTGTATGCCGCGGTCGAGGAGCCGGCGACCGCCGGCGCGGGGAAGTAGCGCCCCGGGGCGGGCAGCGATTCGCCGCTGGGAAGGGCTGGTAGGGCCGGTCGGCGCGCCCCCGGGGTTGCCGGCGCGGCCTGAAGGGAAGTCGACGGGCGCCCCCTTTCGGCCGCTACTCGCTCTGTACTTCCACCGCCACGCGCCTGGCCAGCTCGCTGGCCACGGCCTCGCTGAACTCGGTGGTCGAAAGGCCGCCCCCTAGGTCGCGGGTGCGCTCGCCGTTGCGCAGGACTTGCATAATGCTCGACTTGACCGATTGCCCCAGATCGCGCTGGCCGATCTCGAAGAGCATCATGGAAAAGGCCAGCAGCATGGCGGTGGGGTTGCAGATGTTCTTGCCGGCGATGTCGGGCGCGGTGCCCCCCGCGGGGTCGAACATGGCCAGTTGCACGTCGCCGTGGCGATTGAACGAAAGGTTCGAGCTGGCCCCGATGCCCATCGAGCCGGCCAGCCCACAGGCCATATCGCTGAGAAAATCGCCGTATTCGTTCAGCACCAAGATAATCGAGTACTTCTCCGGCGTCAGAATGATCTTGGCCAAGAGCGAGTCGAACAGCTCTTCCTGGTGCACGACGTCGGGAAAATCGACCGCCACTTCGTTAACCACGCTTTCAAACAGCCCGTCGGTGGCGCCCTGAATGGTGTGTTTCGAGGAACTGGTCACCGTGCGGCCCGAGCGGCGGGCCAACAGGAACGCGAACCGGGCGGCCTCCCAGCACGGTTGCCGCTCGACGATTCGCAGGCTCACGGCCGCCTCGGTGCCAATCATGCGGCCTGGGTCGTCGTAGGTGCCTCCCCGGGCAACGCGGACGATATTAACGGCCAACTCCTTGCGGAAATTGGTCGGCAGGCCCGGAATGGTTTGCACCGGCCGGTGAATGACCGAGAAATTGCAGCGGGTGCGGAGAATGGCGTTGGGGCTCTCGCGGCGGGTGGTGGTGGGGTACTTGAGCGTGAAGCGGTTTTGCTGCATGGAGCGAACCGCCTCGTCGTAGAGGGCCATGCCGCGCTTCTCGCGGTTTTCCAGGCTCAAGTCGACGGGCTCGAACTGCAGCTCGATCGGCAGCTTGGCAGCGACAATCCGCACCGACTGGGCCAGCTCGGCCGAGATTCCATCTCCCAACAACTCGGTGATCCGGATCGCCACGTGGATTTCCCTTCACGTTTGACCGACAAAAAAAACCGCCCCAAAATCGCCCCGGCCGACGGTCATTCTAACGCCACTGCCCATCGGCGCTGCAGAGCAGTCCCGAGCAAGGCGCACCGCGAGCCACGCCGCCGAACCGCTGGGTAGGCTGTAACCAAAGTCGGCAGCAGCACTTGCGAACCAATTGCCGTTGGTTGGGCACCCATCCTTCGAGGGCCAGGGGCAACCGGCGTGCCAAGGCGCGCGGAAGCAATTATTCGTCGCTAGTTGGTCGTCGCATCGCCCGCGAAAGGGTCGCGACGGCGATCCATCCCAAGAGGGCGGTGCTTGGTTCGGGCACCCCCGCGACACCCGCGGGACAGGTGGCGCCGAAATTCGCCGCCCAGAGGGTGTAGTCGCCCGCGGCCACGCTGCCACTGCCGTCGAAGTCGGCGGTGAGCGCCGCGCCGCTTTGGCCAAACTGTGCGGCCCAGGCGGCGTAATCGGCGGCGCTATGCACCGAAGATCGGTGCCGGCAGGCTCGAGGGCGATTGGTTGTATGCCTTCAACTCGTGACGGAAACAACCGGTGGCAGCCGTTTCGATCTGGCGAAGCGCGCGCCCGCCGCGAACAGGACTTCACAGCCGCTCCAGGCAAGAGTTAGCGGCAGAATTTGCCTCGCTTCGGCGCCGCCGCACCATACCAGCACCCAGGGGCCGATACCAAAGATCGCCGCTCGCCAGAGGGGGCTGGCGAGAAAAACCAGGAGCAAGGGGGCAGTCGCATGCAGTGCGGCCAGGGGCAGGCCGTCGATGGCCCCGCGCGGGCCGAGTGCGGCGGTTAGCTGCTCCGCTTCGCGCAGGAGGGTAGCCAGGACCAGCGTGGCCAGGAGCGCGTCGGCCAGTTGGAACTGCGCCGGTTGCGCGAAGTGCGTAGCGCGCCCCGTGTGGGCAAAGGCCGATGCGCCGGCCGCTTGAGCAGGCGGCCACACCAAGCGCCAGCCAGCCGCGCGCGCGGCCAGCATCACCAGCACGCGCAGCGCCAGGGCGGCCAGGGCCGAACCGACAAGCCCCGTGGTTTGGCCCAGCACCGCTTGTCGCCAGGCCGAGAAGGCACCGGCCCAGAGGGCCACGGAGGCGGCCGCGAGGCAACCGGGCAGCCAGCTTCCACGCTCGCTCAGGACCCATAGCGCCAACAGGCTGAGTTCGGCTTGCCAAAGCCCGGTCCGCCAGGCGCCCAGCCAGCGCGCGGTTAGGCCGCGTCGTGCCGACTCGAGCCAGGCGGCTTCCGTGGCCAGGCTAAGCAACAGGGCCGCCATTGCCAGCCCTGCTAGCAGCAGGCGGCGCGCGGCCGGCGAGGGTTCTTGGGGTACCGTCGGCGATTTCGCAAACCGGTCTGCTCGAGGGAAGCGTCGGACGAGCGGTATCGACGGTGCCGTCATGGTTTCTGATTCGCTTGGCAGCAGGGCTGGAGCACTTTCGCTCGGATCGACAGCGGCCGCGCGCGGATCGACGCGCGCCTTCGACCAACGCGGATGGAGCGGCTCGCCGGCCCCCGCCTCACCCCCCAGAATAGTCTCGAATTGACCCCCGAGGCGCTGCCTGGCTACCATTTTCCGCCGCGCGGTGGCCAGGCTGTATCGGCCGCCGGTGGCTCGAGTTCCCGACGCCGGCAGCCGGCGCGCGGTTGTGCGACAGGATGTCGAACCAGGTTTTCGACGGGAGGCCAGGATGGGCCGACCAGGCGACGCGCCGCCGCGACCAGACCGCCGGCCACCGGGCTGGGAGCTTTGGCTTCCGCCGGGCACGACCGCGATGCTCTCCTGGCTACTCATTGGCCTGGGGTTGGCGACCCTGCTTTCCAAGGCCCTCTTGCTGCCGTTCCCGGTCTCGACCGTTGGCGAACTGGCGCGCTGGCTGCTGCGGCTCGCCGTGGTGGTCTCCGCCGACTGGGCGTTTGCCGGCGCGCTGGTGCTGGGCTGTTTGGCGTCGGCGGCCCTGCTCGGCACGACACCCTTGGGAAATCGCGCCCAGCAGCGGTTGGTTCGGCTCTTGGCGGTGGGGGTGCTGCTGGGTTGTGGAAGCTACAGCGTGGCCAGCGTCGGCCTGATGCGATTCACCCTGGTGCCGCTTACCTGGCAGTTGCTTTCGTTCGCGGGCGGGCCGTGGCTGATGGCTTCGTCGCTGGTGCCGCTGCTAACTCCGGGCGCGGTTTCGGCGCTGGGTCTCGTGCTGGCGGCGTCGTGCGGGTTGGCTTGGTGGCCCACCTCCGGCGAACATCCCGAACGGTTTAGACAAGCGCGGCACTTGATTCTGGTGCCCATCGCGCTCTTGGTGGCAGCCGTGGTTTGCCGGCAATACGTGGTGCGCAACTGGACCGACCCCAATCGCTGGGAAAGGCGGATCGCTGCCAGCCCCCAGATGGTGTTTGTGCACTCGCTGCTGGCGGGCTGGTTGCGGGGCGACAGTTACGGATTGGATTTTCATCCCACGGCCATCGACACCAGCGATTTGGAAACTTGGGGTCAGCGCCACCGGCGCGCTCCCCGCAACGGAGTCGATTCGCCCCGCGGCGCGGTAAAGCTCGCCGCCGGCTACCTGGCCGCGGCCGGCCCGGCACCAATGGTGGAGCGGGCGGTGCTTCACGCCCCGCTCGACGCGCAGCGCCCAGGGGCATTCACGAGCCCGATCGCGATTTCGCCGCGACCTCGGAACCTCGTCGTGGTGGTGCTCGAATCGGTCGGGGCGCAGTACCTGGGGCTATACGGCTCGCCGCACGACACCACTCCCCAGCTCGAACGCCTGGTGGCCGAGGGGGGCCTGGTAGCGGAAAACTGCTATTCGCAGGCCCCCTCCAGCCCCAAGTGCCTGGTGGCGCTAGCAGGCTCGGTTTATCCGCGGCCCGATTGGAAGCTGATTACCCGCGATTCGCCCGATTTTAGCGTGCCTCTCTTACCCCAGGTGTTGGGCCGGCAAGGCTACCGATCGGCCTACGTACACTCGGGCTACTGGTCTTGGAAGAACCGCGACCGGTTCCTGCGCGAGCGAGGGGTCGACCGGCTGATCGACGCCGATTCGCTCCCCGCGGCCAAGCCGTTTTCCTGGGGCGTGGCCGATTCCGACGCGCTAGATGCCACGCTGGCCTGGATCGACGAGGCGCCCCAGCAGCCCTTTCACGTGCTGTTTTGGACCATCGAAACCCACCACCCCTACCTGGTCACCGGTAAGCCGCGATCGTTCGAGGTCGACGACCCCGAGCTGGCCCGCTACCTGAACGCCCTATGCCAGGCCGACCGGCTGATTGGCCGGTTGGTCGATGAGCTCCAGCGGCGCGGGTTGCGCGATTCGACCCTGATCGCGGTCACCGGCGACCATGGCGAGGCCTTCGGTCAACACGATCAGCGGGCGCACAGCTTCGGCGTGTATGAAGAGAATGTCCGCGTGCCGCTGGTCTGGTTGCATCCGGCTCTGAAGCCGCAGCGGCGGCTGGAGGGCAATTGTCAGCAAATCGACCTGGCCCCGACCTCGCTGGGCATGCTTGGTGTGACGCCGCCCGATTGCTGGCAGGGGCGCGACCTGGCGGCCGAAGGACCGGCGCCCAGGGCCTATTTCTTCGCGCTGGGCAACGAGGTCCTGCTCGGGCTTCGCGACGGCCGCTACAAGTACCAGTACCACGTCGGCAGCGGGCGAGAATCGCTGTTCGATCTGGCAGCCGATCCGGGCGAACTGGTCGATTGCCTCGCCCGCCAGCCCGAGCGGGCCGAGGCGTACCGCCGCCGGGTTAGCGGGCTGGTCGAGTCGCAGCGGCGATTCCTGGCGGAATACGGCTCGCGCTGAGGCGCCCTCTGGTGCGACGGGGCGGCCCGATGGATCCGGCTCGGGGCGCATCCTTTGGCGAAGCGCCGCGCGCGGTCGGCGCTTATTCCAGTGGCTCGAGCTGGTAGTCGTCGATTTCGACCGAAACCCCCTGCTGCAGGAAATTCACCGCGATCGTCAGCCGAGTCTGGCGCTGACGCTGCAAGACGATGCCCTCGAGCCCCTGGAATGGGCCCGATTTGATCCGCACCCGCTTGCCGGGCGTGAGCCGGGCTTCGACCGTCAGGGGAGCCTTGCTCTCGATCAGCCAATGGACCTGTCGCAGGTCGCTCAGCAGGAGCGGCTGGTCGGGCACTTCGAGCACGCGCGACAGCCGGTTGGTCGCCAGGCTGCGGACCCGATCTTCCTCCGTGCCATACAGAAACAGGTAGGCGTTAAACAACGGGATGTGCGAGGTGACGCGACGTCCCCGGTAGTTCAGATTCTTGTCGACCAGCGGCAGGTAAAAGGGGATGCCGGCCTTGTGCAGTTGACGGGCGACGCACTTTTCTTGCCGGGCCTTGGTGTAGAGCGCCCACCACCGCCGGTCCTCGCAGGGTTGGGCGGCCAGGTCGAACAGGTCGACCGGGTACAGGCACGGTTCTTCGGCCAAAATGGGCATCGGCCAGGCTTTCCGGGCGGCCAAGCCCCGCCGCTAGGGTGGATCACTCGACAGGGGGGGCTTGAAACAGGCGGCACGGACGCAACCGCCGGGCCGCCACCTTCGTTTCGACTATTGCCCAGCGCTCCCTGGGTGTCAAACAATCGCTCGCTTGATTCGGCGAATATCTCGACCGCCCCTGGAATTACGGTCAGAAGCCCATTTAACCGGCAAAACCAGCGGGTTTGACGACAACTTTCCCGGCCGGCTGGGCACGGGCTTGCCGATTCGTTGACACGGTTTTCGACCCTATTAGGCTAGCGCACTATACCACTGGTTGGGGCTCACCTCACGGGGGTGTCTTCGCAGGTGGCAACTGATGGCCTGGGGGCGGCTTATCGCTCGGCGTTTGGCCCGATTTCGGGCACTGTGAAAGGTTAGCGAACCGGGGGCGCGAGGGTTGGTCGCCGATGACGTCGGGCAGTATCTTGAACGGTTTGCCTGGGGGTAGGAAAGCGCCGACGACCGGCTTCGGGCACATGATACGGACGCGTCCGTTTCTTTTCCCGTTTGGCGGTACGACAAAGCAACGTGCTTCGGCCGCAGACTGGTTTCCGGCGACCGCTGGAAACACCTTGCCGTATTCGGTGTTCGCGACGGACAACCGACGGGGACGGAGTGTGCGCCCGCGACGCTTGTGGGACCCGGTCGCCGCGGGCCGCTTATCGGCTGCAACTCGATTGCCAGCAATTGCTTGCCAAGATCGACTCGACCCGAATGCCCGGCACGAACGGTTTCGTGGTGGGCCAGTAAACGACGGATTCTTTGACCCCGCTGGAGAAACCCAGTAGCGTCCCAAGAGAGGGGATTTGGCTTCCTCCCAGGATCCCACCGGTCGACCGACCAAGCCTGAAAGGTTTCCAGACCCTCGCACGAGTTACCACGCCTGCAAGTTCCGCCGACGGAGACGGCTTCCCATCGGGCATTCCATCGCCCACGGCCCACGCTCTAGAGGTTGCATCATGAGTTCGCCCGCGCCGAATTGGCCTCGCTACTTACCGCTATCGCCTTCGGGTCACCCGCAGTCGCCGGGGGCCTTGCCCGCGCCGCAGGGGCACGAGCTGGCCCCGGGCTGGGGGGCGCCGATGGCGGCCGCCTGGCATCCGGGGCTTGTGCCCGGCGACTCCCGGGCGCTGCAGACTCGGGGGCAGCAAGCGCTGTCGCTGGGCTTTGTGCTGTTCGTGCTGAAACGGTGGTGGAAGCTGGGCTTGCCGCTGGCGCTGTTGCTTTCGGCCCTGGCCTGTGGCGCGATTTGCCTGCTGTTTCAACCGGTGTACCAGGCCCGGGCCTGGCTGCGAATCGAGGAATCGGAACCCTATATCGTGCGCCCGGGAGTGATGGGGGGCGGACAACTCGACCGTTTCGTGCGGACCCAGGTTCAACTGCTCAAGAGCCCGATCGTACTCGACCGCGTGCTGGCCGACCCCGAGATTGCCCGCTTACCCGAGTTGCGCGAGCAGCTTTCGCCGCTCGACTGGCTGGCGGAAAAGATACAGGTTGAGTCGCTGCACAACTCGGAATTGTTCCAGATTGTTTTCCAGGGGCCCGACCCGCGCAACTCGGCGGCGCTGGTCAACGCGGTGCTGGAATCGTACCTGCGGGTCCAGTCCGACGCGGCCGCCAGCCAGACGCAACACATCGTCGACTTGCTCGACAAGGAAATGGATCGGCGTCAACGGGAGCTCGAGCGGTTGAAAAACTCCGTGCGAGCCCTGCACAAGCTGGCCACGGGGCACGAGCCCGGTCTGATGGTTTCCGGCAGCGAGAGCGCGTTGGTCCAGGTTAACCCGCTGGCCGACCTCGAAAACCGAATTCTGGAGAGCGAAACCCGCCGGGGCGAGTTGGAAACCAGACTTAAAGCGTTTCGCGAGCAGATGCAGGGTTCCGAGCAGTCGGTTCCCGAGGATGAAATCGAAGAGGTCCTGGAGAACGACTTGGAGTCGCACCGGCTGACCGAAGCCCTGGTCGCCGCGCAAACCGCCTTGGCGGCCGACCAAGCGGTGCTGCGGGCCAACGATCCGAAACTGACCGAGCAGCAGGGGTTAATTCAGCAGTTGCAAGCCGAACTGGCCCGCCGCCAGGAGAAGCTGAAGGCCCGCGTGAGCGAGCGATTCGCGCAGCGCGAGCAGCGAGCCTACGACGACCGGGTAAAAGAGCTGGCCGTGGAAATCCAGGCCCATGCCGAACTGGAACGGGCCCTGGTGCGGAAACTGGGCGACAAGCAGAAAGAACTGGAAAAGCTCGGCTCGCACTCACTCGACCTGGAGTTCACCCGGGGGGAGCTCGAACGGGCCGAACAAATTTACAAGCTGATTGCCGACCGGGCCGAGGCCTTGAAGACCGAAATGGTCGCTCCCAACCGGGTTCGCGAACTGCGGCGGGCCGAGGTACCCGGCGAACCGCTGGAATTGCTGCCGATGCGGCAATTGGTGGCGGCCGGGTTGGCCACCTTTTGCTTCCCGTTTGCCCTGGCGGTGCTGTGGGAATTCAAGGTTCGCCGCATCGCCGAGTCGCACCAGATTGCCGCCGAGACCGAGCTGCCCGTGCTTGGCGAGGTGACGATGCTGCCGATTCAGATGAGCAACCCCAACGTGCCGGTGCCGAAGCGCTGGGAACAGTATCGCAATACGTTCCAAGAATCGATCGACTACGTTCGCACGGCGCTCACGCTTTCCAACAAGCTGGGGGCCCACCAGGTACTGGCCGTGGCAAGCGCCGTGAGCCGAGAAGGTAAGAGCAGCCTGGCCTCGCAGTTGGCGGTGAGCTTGGCTCAGGCGGCCGAGGCACCCGTCCTGTTGATCGACGCCGACCTGCGGGCTCCGGACCTGCACGATTGGCTGGGGGTTGGCCTCTCGCCCGGGCTGAGCCAGCTTTTGGCGAGCCAGGCGGAGCCGGGACCGGCACGGCAAGTCGCGGCGGCCGCGCAGCCGGGGGCAGTTGCCCCGCCGGGGGTGGCGGAGCCCGCCGACGGGAGCGCCTCGTGCCCGCCGGGACGTGCGGATCGGGTCGCGCCCTCGCAGGCGATCGTGGCTACCTGGTGTCCGAATCTCTACTTCCTGCCCGCAGGTACGCTCGATCGCCCACCGCAGTTGTTGTTGGGCGACGGCAAGTTCAAGGCCCTGCTTGAAACGCTGAAGCCGCAGTATCGCTACATCGTGGTCGACGCCCCGCCGGTATTGCCGACGAGCGACGCCCTGATCATTGCCAACGCGGCCGATGGCACCTTGCTGGCCACGATGCGCAACGTGAGCCGATCGCAGCAGTTGCAAACCACTTGCCAACGCCTGAGAGCGGCGGGAGCGAACCTGCTGGGGGCCGTACTGAGCGGCGTGCCCTGGCGGAGTTACGCCTACAATTACGGCAGCTACGGGTACGGCTACGGCTATGGCTACGGTTCGGGGGGCTATGGCGAGTCGCGTTACCCGTCGCTGGCATCGCACCTGCATCAAACGGCGGCTCAGCATCAGGCGCGCGAGGCTGGTGCCGGTCCTTCAGCAGCGAGTGTCGCGACGGTATCGTCAACGGTCGAGGGCTCGTCCGATTCTTGATCGGCTGACACAGAGCGAATCGTGGGAAGCCCGGCGCGGGCTCGGCGGCGAAGCGCCGGCCCTGGGTGCCCTGGGCCGGCCCACCCGTTCCTCCACGCCACCTGCGGGCGGCCGGGTGTCGGCGGGCCGCCTGCCTGGAAGGTGCCAGGCCATGCGAAGCGAGCGGGGCCAGCGATGAGCTTTTTGCTCAGCGATTTGCTCGAGCGCACTGCCGGCTTACAGCCGGCGCCGGCCAGCCAGCCGCAACGGTCCGAGTTGCTCAACGTGAGCGTGGCCGTGGCCTCGCTGGTTTTGGTGCTGCTGGTTATTCCCGGCGGGTTTTTCTGGCACCAGTTTCAAATCCGGCGCAATGCCAGCGAGCTGTTGCGGCAGGCCGACAAACTCGAAGCCGATGAGAAATGGCGCGAGGCGGCCGCGCTTTGCTTCCGTTACCTGAAGCTGCGCCCCGACGACGCCAAGGGCTGGGTGCGCCTGGCCACGGCATTCGATCGGGCGGCCGAAACCAAGGCCCAGCAAACCAAGGCGATCGAGCTTTATTTTCAGACGATCGCGCTGGCGAAGGACGACCCGGCCCTGCGGCGCCGCCTGGCCGAGCTGCTGCTGGAGCTGGAACGCTATGCCGTGGCCGAATACCAGGCCGACCAGTTGCTCGAGCTGATTCCCACGGACCCCACCGGCTGGCGCATCAAGGCGCTATCCTCGCACGCGCAGAACCGCGTTTACGGGCGAATTCCGCTGGTTAAGGTGGCCCGATCCTATCGCAAGGCGGTCGAGACGAACCCGGCCGACGAACTACTTTCGGCCCGGCTGGCCGACTTGTACCGGCGAGACCTGAAATCGCCCAGCCAGGCGGAGCGCAACACCTTGGCCGACGCGGTCATGAACCGACTGGTGGAGAACAATCCGCGGAACTCGGCTTGTCTGTTGGCGCGCTACGAATACCGGCGCCGCTACCAGTTGCCCGCCGCCGATCCGGATTTGGACCTGGCTTTGGAGCTGGCTCCCAATGAGATTTCCGTGCTGTTGGCGGCTGGACAGCGAGGCATCGACCAGCGTGATTTTTCGGCGACCGAGAAACATTTCCGCCGGGTATTGGAACTGGTTCCCAACGATCGCCGTGGCTACCTGGGATTGGGCAGGGCCTTGTCGGCTTCAGGGCGGCCGAACGAAGCCATCGAAATCTGGCAAGAAGGGCTGCGCCAGGTGGGCGCGGGCGACCTGATGCTGAACCTGAAGCTGGCCGAGGCCCAGATCACGCTGGGTCGGCTGGCCGAGGCCGAGCAAACCCTTTCGGCCCTGGATGCGGTCATCGCCGGCGGGGCCAAAAACCTTTCCCAGCGACAAAAGCGCATCTTGCACGACACGGTCGATTTCGTGCGTGCCCGCTGGTGGGTTGCCCAGGGAGATTTTACCCAAGCGGTGCCGGTGCTGCGGAGGGTTCTGGCCACGCGCGAGGCCAGCCGCCAAACGGCCGAAGACACGGCCCAGCAAGTCGAAATCTTGCATCAGTTGGCCGCTTGTTATTCGGGACGCAAGCAATTCGACCTGGCGGCGGCCACCTTCGAGCAAGCGATCGATCTAGAGCCGCAGCGCCCCGACCACCTGATCGCCGCGGCCGAGGCCTGGGAAGCGGCCGGGCAACTCGTTCAAGCAATTAACCGCTATGAGCAGGCCCTGATTCTGCCCGATTGTCCGCCCGCCGCCTGGGTCTTGGCCGCGCGCGCCCAGTGGGCCTGGCAGCGGACCCGGCCCGAGGGGCAGCGCGACTGGGAACCCCTGGAGCGGGCGATCGACGGCGCTCGCGAGGCCAAGATCAATTCCACCTTGCTGAACCTGATCGAGGCCGATTACTTGGCGCTCCGCGGCAGCCGGAGCGAGGCCCTGGGCTTGCTGGAACGAGCATCGCACGGCGACGACGCCGAACGGGTCTTGCAAAGCCTGATCATGGCTTACGAGAAGTGGGAGCAGCCCCAGGATGCCGACCGGGCCCTTGCCGATTACGAGACCCGCTTTGGCCAGCGACTGGACGGCAGCCTGATGCGGGCGGCGCTGGCCAGCCATCGCAAGCAATGGGATGCCGCCATCGAGGCCCTCGACCAGGCCCTCGAACGAGCTACGCCCGAGCAGCGGCCGAGCATCGTCTTTCAGCGAGCCCAGATCGAGCTCAAGGCGGGTCGCCCCGAAGCTGCCCGGCAGCGGCTTCGCGAATTGGCCGCCGACGATCCGCGGAATGTCGCCCTGGTCGAGATTCAGGCCGAACTGGCCTGGCAAGAGGCCGATTGGCCGGAGCTGATTCTCCTGGAGCAGCGCCTGGCGGACCTGGAAGGTGAGTCGGGGGCTCGCTGGCGATACTACCGCGGGCGCCGGCGGCTGCGGCAAGACGCCCCCGCGCCGACCGACGCCAAGGCCGAGGCCGACGCGGTCCTGGCCGAAGTAAGCGAGTTGAGCCAGCGCATCGAGCTGGAACGGCCCGCCTGGGGGCCGGGCTGGCAATTGCGGGGCCAGGTGGAAGAACGGCGCGGTCGGCCCAGCGAGGCCATCACGGCCTATGAACTGGCCCTTCGCTACGGTTACGAGAATGTCGAGGTTTATCAACAATTGATTGCGCTGTTGTATCAACAGCAGCGGATCGCCGAGGCCGATCGCTATCTTGCGCGGCTGATGGATCTGACCGCTTACCTACCCCAGGTTTCGGCCCTGGCCATCGGGGTGGCAACGGGCCAGGGGCAGCTCGATCGTGCCCTGCAACTGGCTGCCGACGGCATTGCGGCCCGGCCCGATGATCCGTTTGCCCGCATTTGGCGGGCCCAAGCCCTGATGCTCTCTGGGCACGCGGAGGAAGCGGTCGGCGAATTTCGCCGGGCCATCGCCCTGGCGCCGGGCAAGGTGGAGCCGTGGATGGCGTTGATCGGTTTCCACCTGCGGCAGGGAGACTCCGAAGCGGCGATCGCGGCCCTTGACGAGATGCTGGCGGCCGTCAAGCTCGAACCGGCCGAGCGGACCTTTCTGGCGGCCCAGGTCAACGAACTGGCGCAGAACCGCGACCGGGCCGAGGAAGAGTACCGCAAGGCCTTGGAACTTAACCCCGACGACTTGGCGGTGCTGCAACGGTCGGCCGAGTTTCTGCTGGAGCGCGACCCCGAGGTGGCCCGGGCCGCCATGCGGCGGATGCTCGAGGTGGCCCCGGAGGATGGACCGGCCCGAGCACAATTGGCCGTGAACCTGGGGGAGCAAGGGGGCGAAAGCAACTGGAAAGAGGCCTTTGAGTTGTTGTCGCCGGCGGAAAGCGCGCCCGACCATGCCACGGCCGACGAACTGCGGGCCTTGGCCCGCTTGCTGGTCGAGCACGGCGGCGTCGAGGAGCATCAGCGGGCGATTCGGGTGCTGGAGCAGGTGCTGCGCAGCGGAGCCGAGATTCTGCCCGAAGACCGTTTGATACTGTCCCGCTTGTTCGAAACCACGGGGCGCATCCCGCGTGCCCGCCAGGAACTGACCGCGCTGATCAGCACGCCCGAACCGAATCCCGATCATCTGGCGGCGTACGTCGACTTCCTCCTGCGCAACGGCTACGTGAACGACGCGACGAGTTGGTTAACGCAATTGCGGACGCTCGATCCGACCTCGCTTCGGGCGCTGGAATTGCACGCTCGCTGGCTGCAGGCCCAACAGCGTACGGCCGAGGCCGAGGACCTGATCGAAGAGTTCATGGCCAAGCGGCTCGAGAGTTTCACCTCTCCGGCGCAAAAGAGCCAGGCGGCACTGTCGGCAGCCAAACTCTACACGGCCGTGGGGCTCGATGAGCCGGCCCAGCGCTGGTTTGGGCTTTACCAAGAGTCGACCCCGCTGGGCTACCTGGCGTATGCCCGCTGGCTGGCCGAGCACGGCCGATTGACCGAGGCCCTCTCGCGATTCCCCCAGGATCCCGAGCAGTACTCGTCTGAAGTGGCGATCGGGCTCGCGGAAACGCTGGTGCTGGGGCGAGCCGGGGCCGATGTGATCGAGCCCGTGGAATCGTTTCTGGAAGCGGCCCTGGAACGCAACCCGCGCGACGTGCCGCTTCGCCTGGCGGTGGGCAACGTGCGTTACTTGTCGGGCAGAACCCTGGTGGCGGTCACGCTTTACCGCCAGGCGCTGGAGCTCGAGCCCAATAGCCCGGCAATTATGAACAATCTGGCCCTGGCCCTGGCCGAGGATCATCAATCGCTCGATGAGGCGGAAAAGACCATTCGCCGTGCCCTGGCCATGGCGGGCCGACAATTGCTGCTGCAAGATACGCTGGGGCTGGTACTGCTGCGGCGCGGCCAGCTCAACGAGGCCCGGGCCGTGCTCGAGCCGCTGACCACGCTTTCCGTGGCGGGCCCCGCGGTTTACTTCCATCTGGCCCTGGTGGATCATCAATTAGAGTCGTTCGAATCGGCCCGGGTGCGTTTGGCCGAGGCCTATCGCCGCGGTCTGGACCGTCAGCCGCTGACGCCGGGCGAACGGCGCTCGTTGGACTACTTGGAGAAGGCGCTCCGCAATGTCGCCGTCAACTGATCGAACCGCGACCGCCGAGCCGCTGCCGGCCGACCGCCCCGCGTCGGGGGCGCGCCACGTGGCTGACCCGGCGAAGGCAGCCCCGCGGCAACCCCCCCTGCCCCCGCTGGTCAACGCCCTGACGATCGACGTGGAGGATTATTTCCAAGTTTCCGCGTTCGAGCGGCATGTGCCGCGCCAAAAGTGGGATGAATACGAAAGCCGGGTGGTGGTGAACACCCATCGCTTGCTGCGGATGCTGGATCGCCGGGGCGTGCGGGCCACGTTTTTCGTGCTGGGCTGGGTCGCGCATCGTTTCCCCCACCTGGTGCGCGACATTCACCGCGCCGGGCACGAGATCGGCTCGCACAGCTATTGGCACCGGCTGGTTTACGAGTTGACGCCCGAGGAATTCGCCGACGATTTGCGCCGCTCGTGCGCGGCGCTGGAAGACATTATCGCCGCGCCGGTGCGGTCGTATCGGGCCCCCAGCTTTTCGATCACCAAGAAATCGCTCTGGGCGCTCGACCTGTTGGCCGAGCACGGCTTGGATTGCGATTCGAGCGTGTACGCCATTTATCACGATCGCTATGGAATTCCCGATGCCCATCCCTGGCTGCATCGGCTGGAGACGCGCCATGGTCCGTTGTGGGAGTTTCCCCCCACGGTGCTGCGGCTGGGCCGGATGAATTTGCCGGTGGGGGGCGGCGGTTATTTCCGTTTGTACCCGCTCCAGGTAACGGTGCGCTGCTTGGAGCGCATCAATCGCCGCGACGACCGGCCGTTCATGTTCTACCTACATCCCTGGGAAGTCGATCCCGACCAGCCTCGCCTGCGCGTCGCTTCGACCCGTAGCCGGTTTCGGCACTACGTGAACCTTTCGACCACGGCTCCCAAGCTCGAGGCGCTGCTCGATCGGTTTTCGTTCGGAACCATGGCCGAGGCCATTGCCTCGCAGCGCGCCCGGCTGCCGGCCGAACCGCCGGTGCCGGCCGTGGTGGCGCAACCCACATGAGCATCCCACCCGAGCGGTTGCCGGGCGGGACGGCCCCCCTCGGAACCAGTTCCGGTAAGAGTCGCTTCGCTTGTCGTTCCTAGCCACTGAGCACGAAGAGTCGCCGGCCGAAGCGCTGTGGGGTTCGTGGAGCCAGGTTGCGCTTTATGCAGCCGTTTGGTTGGGCGTGGCCGGTGCGATCGCCCTCTGGCCCGTGCCGCTGGGCGCCTGGCTGGCGGGTCCCGATCAGACGGCGCTGGCCCAAACGCCCCCCGCCTGGCAAATCGTGCTCTGGGCCGCCGGTTTCGCCGCCTTGCTGGCGGCCTGGCGCTATCCGTGGCTGGCGGCTCCGGTCTATCTGTCGCTGCTTTACGGGGTGGCCCGCTTCGTGCCGGAGTTCAATCTCACGCTGGCCCGGACCGTTCCGCTGGGAGTCGCGCTACTGGGGCTCGCCGCGCTGGGGGCGGCCCGCGGACGAGGCACCGGTTTGCTGGCCGCCTGGCGCAGCCCGCTGGTGCTGGTGGCCGTGGCGCTGGCCGCCTGGTATGCCCTGTGCGCTTGGGCCGGCACGGCGGAAACCGCCTGGCCGCCGCCGCTCAAACGGCATCCGCTGTGGCTGGTCGAGGCCCTGGCCCTGTTGCTGCTGGCGGCCGCCGCGGTACGCGGACCCCGGGAGTTGGCCCTGGCCGCCGGTGCCCTGGGAGTGGCGCTGATCGTGAGAGCTTACGCCTTCCCCGATCAGTGGCGCGGCGACGGCGATCTAGGCCTGTTGGCCGCGATGACCGCTGCGGTTCTCCTCGGGTGCGCCGGGGCGATGCGCCCCCTGGGGCTGCAAGGCATCCTCTTGGCCGAGGCCGGCTACCTGGTCTGGGTGCTGTTCGAAACCCGCAATCGGGGTGCGGGTTTAGGGCTGTTGGCCGCCGGGCTCGTGCTGGGGCTGGGGGGCTTGCGATTGGTTGGCCTTCGCGCGCGGATCGTCGCTATTGCCGTAGCCGGATGCGCCCTGTTGGCAGGTGGTGCCTGGTTCGCGACGACCGATTTTGGCCAGCGGTTTCTCAACCTGGCGCAAGCCGATTCGGCAGACCGGGGCAGTGCCGACGCTCGCCTGGAACTCTGGCGGGCCAGCCGGGGTATGATCGCCGACCATCCTTGGCTGGGGGTGGGGCCCGGCAACTTCGCGCTTCAGGTCGGGCGGTATACCGACGATCCCGCGCTGGCCGGCTACGTGGCTCATAGCAACTGGGTAACCATGCTCGCCGAAACCGGCTGGCCGGGCCTGGTGTTGTGGACGGCGCTGTTCGCCCTGGCGCTGGGGCTAGCGGTGTGGCGGGCGGTAGCGGCCGAAAGCACGGCCGAGTTCTGGCTGGCCCTGGGGTGCGCGGCATCGCTGACCGCTTACCTCGTGGCCGGCAGCTTTATGACCCGTCACGATCTGGCCCTGGCCTACCTGCTGGCCGGCTCCGTGGTGGCCCTTACGCGGCGGCCCAAGGGTAGTGACGTTCAGGCCAGCGTCGCGGCCAAGCTTTCGACTGGGGGCGCGACCGTGCCGCGCGTGGCTACCAGCGCGGGTCGGCCGAGCGCGACAGTAAACGGGACGGCACCGGCGAGGAGTGCCGAACTGGGCCGCGCCCCGGGCCACCTGGCAGGGCTCGATGGGCTCCGCGCCCTGGCTTGCCTGGCCGTGTTTCTGGTTCACTTTCACCAACTCAGCAAAGTGGAAGCCAACCTGGGCCCGATTCAACTCGGCCGGTTTATGGAGAATGGCAATACCGGCGTGGCGGTCTTCTTCCTGCTCAGCGGATTCGGGCTGAGCCTGCCGCTATGGTCGGGCCAGTTGGAACGCGACCCGGTGGGCTGGCTCGGCAAGTTTTTCCGCCGCCGCGTGCTGCGGATCGTACCCGCTTACTACTTGTGCTTGACCGTGCTCGTGGTTTTGCAGCGTAAGTGGCAAAGCGGTGAGGGCCAACTCGACACCGCCCTGCACTACTTGTTCGCGCATACGTTTCGCGAAGACACTTTCTACAGCATCAACAACCCGTTCTGGACGATCGGCATTCAGGCGCAGTTTTACCTGGTGCTGCCTGTTTTGCTGTTGGGGGCGGGGCTGGCGTTGCGTGGTCGCGCGGCGCGCCTGGCGCTGTGGACCGGCCTGAGCGTGGGCAGTTACGCGCTGCACTGGATGGTGATGGAACACGGCGACGCCTGGTTGACGGCGCGCGGTTGCACGGCGCTCGTCAGCGCGCATCCCACGGTGTTTTCCCACTCGTTGCTGGCCCACCTGCCGGTGTTCTTGCTGGGGATCGTGGCGGCCGGGCGGGTGGGACCGCTGGCCCAGCGGGGTCGGGCCAGCCGTGGCGCGCTGGCCGAAGGGCTATTCTGGATCTCGGCCGTGCTGGTGCTGGCCACCATTGCCACGCCGCTCGACGATCGCCTGCAAGTGCCCCACGGCCGCTACAACTGGCCGTTTGTGCCGATCCTGATCGGGGTGATGATTTTGTTGGTGCCGCACGCCGAGCGAGCGCGGCGGCTGATGGAATGGGCTCCGCTGCGCTGGCTGGGGGTGATTTCGTTCGGCGTGTATTTGTTTCACTTGCCCTGTCAGAAGCTGGTGGCCCGCTTGCTCGAGCGCGCCGGGTCGAGCGCGAGCGAGCAATGGCTGGTTTTCGGTCTGGCCAGCCTGGCATTGTCGATCGCCGCGGCCGCCGCCAGCTACTGGCTGTGGGAACGCCCGCTGTTGGGCTGGCTGGGGGGCCGTTCGCCGGCGGGCGAGGCCATCGGAGCCGCTCGAGGCGCGGAGGCCACGCCCTGATGGCCCTGCCAAACAGCAACCCAACGGTTCGGCCCGCTCCTCCCCGGCGGTTGCACTTCGGCTTGCTGACGCTGGCCTTTGCCGGGTTCGCGATTTACGGTTCGCTGGTGCCGCTGAACTACACGCCGCTGGAGTGGACGGCGGCCGTTGAGCGTTTCCGCCAGATCAGTTGGCTGGAACTGGGCGTGGTGCACCGGGCCGACTGGGTGGCCAATATCCTGCTGTTCGTTCCGCTGGGCTTTCTGGGCCTGGCGTCGACCGAAGTCGATCAGAGGCCCGGGCTGCGGACCGGGGTGGTGGTGCTGCTGAGCCTGGCGATTTGGTCGGCCTTGAGCCTCTCGATCGAGTTTACCCAGCTCTGGTTTCCACCGCGCACCGTTTCGCTCAACGATCTGATCGCCGAGTCGATCGGGGCGGTGCTCGGCATGGTGCTCTGGATGGCCTGCGGCCAGCGCGCGACCGAGTGGTTTCGCCGGGCGACGACCGAGGCGGTGGGCGAAAACCTGTACGCCATTTTGCTGCCGGGCTACCTGGTGTTCCTGGCCGTTACGCACTGGATGCCGCTCGACTTGTCGATCAGCCCCGCCGAACTGTACGACAAATACCGCTCGGGCAAGATTCTGCTGATTCCCTTTACCCCTCCGCACAACAGTTGGAGCGAGGCTCTCTACAAATACGTTTGGAATGTGGTGTTCTTCTTTCCGGTGGGGTGGCTCTGGGCCCAACTACCACTAGGAGGGCGGCTGCGCCACGGCCCGGGGGTTACCCTGGGGCTGGGGCTATCGGTCACGGGCCTGATTGAACTGGGACAGATGCCCGTGCTGTCGCGATTTACCGATATTACCGATCTGTTTACCGGGACCCTGGCGGTGATGCTGGGCTGGGTCGTGGCTCGGCAACTGTCGCCAGCGAGCGAATCGGCACGCTCGGAGCCGAGTGCCCCGACTGGCGGGGCCCGCGTGGCCTGGAGGCAATTGGCGTTTTGGGGACTGGGGCTCGCCGCCTGGTTGGGAGTGGTGGTGTGGTTTTATTGGGGGCCGTTCGATTTTCGCTTGGATCCCAAGCAAGTGGCGGCCCGGCTGGAAAACCTCTCGCTCATTCCGTTTTTCGACTACTACCGCCAGAGCGAATTCAAGTCGTTCGACAACGTGCTGCGGCGAACTGTGGTATTCTTACCCGTGGGGGTAGCGCTGGGCATGATGTGGCTGGCGATCGCGCGGCGAGCGTCGATCTATTGGCCCTTGCCCGTGGCGGTGGCGCTGGTCGGCGTCATCGAGGTAGCGCAGTTCTTTTTGCCCGACAAGACTCCCAGTGTCACCGATGGCCTGTTGGGGAGCTGTGGGGCCTGGCTGGGCCTGTACGTGGTGCGACGGGTGTTTGGCGGCGCCAATTCGCCGCCGGGTACGGGTCGCGCAGGGGGTGCGCCCGAGGGGGGTGCCTCGCTGGCGCGGTCGACGCGACGGCCCTGATTCCGCATGGCTTCATGACGCATACCAGCGATACCACCACTTCCGATCGCCGCCCGGCCAGTACGGCCTCGCCGGCGCCGGTCGAAGGCCCCGCGGCGGCGCGCCCCACCGGCCTGGTGCGGGTCGACCCCGCGTGGGAGGACGAGATCCTGGCCTTTCTCAAGGCCGGATACCCCCACCGCCGCCAGTCGACGCTGCTTGCGCGTTGGAAATGGATGTTTGTCGAGTCGGCCCGGCGGCTCGGGCGGGAACCGCTGGTTTGGGGTTACCGCAAGCCCGAAGGGCTGCTCGCGCACCAGGGCGTGATTCCAGTCGACATGCAGATCGACGGCGAGCGAATCGCCACCGGCTGGTTCGTCGAAACCATGGTGCTGCAAACCAATCGGGCCGGCACGATCGGCCCCGGGGTTATCTCCAAAACGAAAAACGACCTGCCGTTCAACTTGTCGCTAGGCCAAACCCCGTTGATGCGGTCGATTCAGTTCAAGCTGGGCTGGATTCAAGTGGCCCCGCTGGAGACCTTGCTGCTTCCGCTACGGCCGCGGCAGGTGCTCCAGGGCAAGCTCGGCTCTGGGTGGGCTCGGGCGGCGGCGGTGCCGGGGCTTTGGCTCAAAGATCGCTGGCACCGGCTCAAGGTTCGGCCGCGGCGCGCGCTCACGGTGCGCCAGGTCGATCGCTTCGGCGCCGAGCACGACGCCCTCTGGGCCCGCGTCGAGCGCGATTACCCCTGCAGCGTGGTGCTCGACGCCGGGTACTTGAACTGGAAATTCGTCGACCAGCCGGGCCAAGAGTTCGAGCGGTTGGAGCTGCGCCAGGGCAACCAGGTCGTGGCCGTGGTGGTGCTGAAAAAGCTGCCCCCGCGGGGCGACTACCAGTACCTGCGGTTGGCCGTGGTGACGGTCGTGGCCCCGGCGTACGACGCCCCGGTTTTCTGGGCGGCGTTGGAAGCGGCCCGGCAAGCGGGCCGGCGGTGCGGCGCGGGGGCCCTGGTCTGGTACGTCATCAATCGCCAGTTGGTGCGGCAGTCGCTCGAGTTCGGTTTCTTGCGGCGCGACCCGACCCGGGTGTTTCTGATTTGTCCCGAAGGGTTGGCCGACGAGCGCCGCTTACGGGTGATGGATGCCGACCAGTGGCTGGTAACCCTGGGCGATTCCGACGTGGATCGCCCCGAGCAGGGCGACGACGAACCGCCGATCTAAGCGTGGACACACTGCCTACCGCCGATTTGTTGTTGGCCAGAGCAGGCCGGGCTGGTTGCCGCGCGCCTGGCGCGCTCTTGTTGCGCGAGTGCCCGCGATGAGCCTGAAGCGCACGCTGGTCCGCAACATCGTCAGCAATTGGACCGGCTTCGCCGTGCAAGCGGTGGTGGCCTTCCTGCTGACCCCCTACGTGCTCGGCCAGCTTGGGCAAGAGGCCTACGGCATCTGGACGTTGGTCATCGGGCTGACGGGCTACTATGGCCTGCTCGACGTGGGGTTTCGCGCCGGGCTGACCCAGTACCTGGCCCGTTACCTGGCCCGCCGCGATTTCGAGCAGATGAACGGCACCGCCAGCACGGGCATGGCAGCCCTGGCCTTGGCCAGCGGGCTCTTAATAACGGTTAGCGGCCTACTGGCGCTGTTGGCGCCCCGGTTGTTTCAGATTTCGCCGCGGCTGGTGAGCGACGTGCGGGCCTGCATTCTCATCATCGGGCTGGCAACGGCGCTGCAGTTTTTGTTTTTCGTGTTCTCGGCCGTGCTTTCGGCCACGCAGCGCTACGATGTTTCCAACGCGATCGGCGTTTCCACCCGGCTGCTCAGCGCTACGGCCAGCTACCTGGTGCTGCGCCAGGGCTACGGGCTGGTGGGAATCAGCCTGGCCGTGGGCAGCGTCAATCTGATCGATTACCTGCTTCGCTGCTGGGCTGCCTACCGGGTGCTTCCCGAACTGCACCTTTCGCCCCGGCGGGTGAATTGGAGCAGCGCCGGGGCGCTGATGAACTTCGGCGTTTGGAATATCGCGATCGCGGGGAGCCGGCGCATTATCAGCTACACCGACGCCATCGTAATCGGCTTCTTTCTGCCGGCCGCGGCCATTACCCCCTTCGCGCTGGCGGTGAGCCTGGCCGACCACTTGCACAATGTTTTCCGCCCGCTGGGCCCCGTGTTCTTTCCGGCCTTCACGCAGGCCGATGCCCGGGGAGACCGCGAGGCGATGCGGAAGATGTACCTGTACGGCACCAAGCTCATGAGCCTGTTGCCGGCGTCGGCGGCGGTAGTGGCGGCGCTTTTCGCCGGCGATTTCTACCGGCTTTGGGTGGGGCCCGAGTTGGTCGACCACGGCAAGTTCGGTTCGGTAACCCGGTTGTTCTGGATGCTGCTGGCTAGCGTAACGGTTAGCTCGATGCAAACCATTGGCTACCAGGTACTGATGAGCACGGGCCGGCTGCGGCTGTTGGCGATCTTGTTTTTCAGCGAGGCGATCGCCAATTTGGCGATCAGCGCGATTCTGATCCTGCCGCTAGGGCTGATGGGAGTGGCGATCGGAACCTTGGTGCCGGCCCTGGTGTTTCACGCCCTGCTGCAACCCATCGCCTGCCTGCGGGCGCTCGAGATTCCCTGGAGGGAGTACCTTCGTTTTTGCGTAATGCCGGTGCTGTTGGTTCTGGCCGTTCAGGTGCCGATTAGCTGGTGGCTCAGGCGGCATTACGACGCCAGCACCTGGTGGTCGCTGGGGCTGGGGGGCGTTTGGGCGGGGGCCATCGCCCTGGCGGCGGTTGGCACGCTGGGGCTCGATGCCAACGAGCGGCGTCGCTTCCTCTTCGACCCGCTGGCCCGGCTGACGATGCGCGTACGGGGTCGACTGCGCGGCACTGAAACCGAGCAGCCGCCGGCACCTCGCGGCATGGGGGGCGATCCGCTTGGTTAGCAGGCTACCGGAAACCTGGCAGCGGGCGCCCCGGGGAAGTAGCAACACGGGGCCGCAGCGGCGCGCCGCCCCGACGCAGCGCTCAGCCCGAGGTCGTAGGTTCGGCCGCCCCGCGCCGACCGATGGCTCTGGCGGGTACCCCGGCCACGATCGACATCGGCTCGGTCGACTTGGTCACCACGGCTCCGGCGGCAACCACGCAGCCGCGCCCGAGGGTAACCCCGGGCAAAATGATGCAACCGGCGGCGATCCAAACGTCGTCTTCAATCACGATCGGGGCGCGGTCGTAGCCTTGTTGCGAGATGGGCGTTTCGGCGTCGCTAAACCGATGGTTCTGGGTCCAGAGCAACGTTCCAGGACCGATGCGCACATCGTTGCCAATGGTAATTCCCCCCCGGGCGTTGAGTTGGCAGCCGACCGCAATGCCGACGTCGTTTCCCAGGGTGAGCTGCTCGGGAGAATAGACGATTACGTTGCTCAAAACCCGGGTGGCCGCTCCGGCCGCCGCGAACCCATACGCCCAGCGGCGCAGCCAGCAGCCCAGTTCGCCGGGCACGGCTCGAAGCAACGCTCGAAACCACTCCGAGATTTCTCTGCGAATTCGTTGGACGGTTGCCATAAGCTCGCTACGACCGCGAAGGTCGCGGCCCCGCCGATGGGACTTCGGGGCCTCGCCGGCCCCGCTTTTTTCTGGCCAGCCCGAGGCAAACGGGCCTATTCTAGAAACCTCGTCGGCGACCGTCCAATGCAACCGGGGGAGCATCCCGCACGGTTGGGCCGATGGCGGCCTGAAGGACCTGGTCGACGGAGCAACCTGGTTGGAATCGCGGGGGGCGGATTGCCGGCGGCGGGGAGTACGGGTTTCATGAAACAACAGGTGAAGCGCCTCTTGGTGGGGCTGGGGCTGATGCGACCACCGGTCGAGCTTAAAGGCGAGGAGAAGCCCGCCAGTTGGTACGACGAGGCCTATTCCCACACGGCCGAGTACCAGGGGCACTACAAAGATACAGAGCTGTTCGCGCCGTTTTCGGTGATTGTCGACCGAGTGCGCCGCGACCGGTTGACGCGCGTTTTTGAAGTGGGGTGCGGGGCCGGGCAACTGGCCCAGTTTCTCTTCGAGAACGGCGTGGAGCGTTACCAGGGACTCGATTTCAGCTCGGCAGCCATCGACCTGGCCCGGCGCAACGCGCCTCGCGGTGCGTTTGTCGTGGGAGACGCGCTCGACCCGGTGCATTCACCGACCACGAGTTCGACGCGATCGTCTGTACGGAAGTGCTGGAACACGTGGAGCAAAACCGCCGCGTGGTGGCCAATTTTTGGCCGGGGGCGCGCTGCATTTGCTGCGTGCCCAGCTTTTGGTATTTCAGCCATGTCCGGTTCTTTACCTCGGCACAAGAGGTGGTCGACCGATACTCCGACCTGTTCGACGATTTCGACGTGCTGACGCTGCCGCGGCAAAAGAAAGAGGGCTACAACTACCTGTTCGAGGGTTGCCGCAACCAGAACGTCGTTCCCTGAGTTCCCCCCTTTTTTCGGGAATTGCCATCCATGGATTCGCTCGCCGAACGAGCTGCTCGCAAGCTACGCCGCATTGCCCAGCGCCAGGTACGCCCGCTCCGCCGCCCCCTGAGGGCGGCGGTGGTCGGCTGCGGGGCCATTTCCCCCGAACACCTCGACGGCTACGAGGATACCGGTATCGCCGCGGTGGTGGGCGTGAGCGATGTCGCCCCAGCGGCGCTGGCCCGGGCCCTGGACCGCGTGCCGGGTGCGCGCGGCTTCCGCGACTATCGCGAGATGCTCGAAACGCTCCGGCCCGACGTGGTGAGTATTTGCACCTGGCCGCAAACCCATGCCGATGTTGTCCGGGCCGCGGTCGACGCCGGGGTGCGGGGCATTCTTTGCGAGAAGCCGCTGGCCCTGACCATGGCCGAGGTCGACGAAATGGTGAGGCTTTGCCGCGAGGCGGGCGTGCGCTTGGCCGGTGGGCACCAGCTGCGTTTCCACAGGGCGTTTGTCGAAGCGGCCCGCTTGGTCCGCAGCGGAGTGATCGGCCAGCCCCGCTCGGCCCAGGCCCAGGTGGCCTCCTCGTTGGCCAACAACGGGCCGCACGTGCTGGACGTGGCTCGGTTCGTCTTGGGCGATCCCCGGCCGCGACGCGTCTCCTGTCGATGCGTGCGCACCCGGGGCCAACTCAACCGGGGTTGGCCCATGGAAGACGGCGCCGAGGGGCAGATTGAGTTCGAAAACGACCTGGCGCTCGAGTTTCGCACGGGCGACCTGTCGAACACCTTTCTGGAAGTGACCGTGACCGGCGCCCTGGGGGAACTGGTCGTAACGCCCAAGTCGATTCGGCTAGGTGGCAAGCCGGCCCCCCTGGATGCCGACGCGGCCAAGCGCGAGAACCGCGGCGAGCAGTTCCGCCACTTCGTTCACTGGGTCAAGGGGACCGAGCACAGCTACGTGGCCGATGCCGAGCCCTCGGCCGTGGCCGCCGAGTTGGTGCTAGCGGCCTACGAGGCGGCCCGGGTGGGGGCCCCGGTTGAGTTGCCGCTGGCCGCCCGGGGAGACGTGATCCGGGCTCTGTACCCGCAGCCGGCCGAACCCGGCGAAGCCCCCCCGGCCAGGCCCGCGCTGCCCCACGATCCACGGCTGGCGCTCGATGGCGGCCCCCGGTCGCTGCCGGGTTGGTTCAACAGCAACCCACCGGTGGGGCTGCCGGAATTGGCCAACCTGGCCCGGGTGATTCAATCGGGCAACCTGAATATGGTTGGCGGCCAGATGGTGCCGGCGTTGGAGAAGGCCTTCGCCAAGCTCTACGGGTGCCAGCAGGCCGTGGCTTCTACCTCGGGCACGGCCGCTTTGCACGTGGCCCTGGCCGCGGTGAACCCCGAGCCGTGCGACGAAGTGATCACCACGCCCATGACCGACATGGGAACCCTGATTCCCATTCTGGCGCAGAATTGCCTGCCGAGTTTCGCGGATATCGATCCGGTTACCGGAAACCTCACCGCGCAGAGCATTGCCGAGCGGATTACGCCGCGGACCAAGGCGGTCATCTTGGTGCACCTGTTTGGCCGGCCGGCCGAATTGGAACCCATCGTCGATCTGTGCCGCGCACGCGGCATCGCCCTGATCGAAGATTGTTCCCAGGCCCACCTGGCCGAATACCATGGCAAGAAGGTCGGCACCTTCGGCGACCTGGGCTGCTTCAGCCTGCAACAGTCCAAGCAAATCACTTGCGGCGACGGCGGGTTAACACTGGTCAACCGGCCGGAGCTTGTGGAGCGGGCATCGCTGTTCATCGACAAGGGTTGGAACCGCCGGGCGGGCAAGCGAGCCCACTTGTTCTTCGGTATGAACTATCGCATGACCGAATTGCAGGCCGCCGTGGCCCTGGCGCAGCTCAAACGGCTGCCGGGCATGATGGTTCAGCGGCGGCAAATGGCCGAAGAGTTGGTTCGCCGGCTCGCCGGGGCGCCTGGCGTGGTGCTGCCCGAGTCGCTGCGCGACCGAGGTTCCTCGTGGTGGAAGTTCAACTTTCTGGTCGACGAAGACCAGCTCGGCTGCTCGGCCGACGTGGTTGCCGATGCCCTGTTGGTCGAGGGGGTGCGGGTGGCCCGCGATTACCTGCCCCGGCCCCTTTTCGAGGAAGAAATGATTCGCGAGCGGCATACCTATGGCAACAGCGGTTACCCGTTCTCGGCCGTCGACTGGCGGCCCCCGCACCGCGACGATTTCCCCGGTCTGATGGAGTTCTACCGCCGCCAGTTGATTATGTCTTGGAGCTCCAGCGTGCAGCCCAAGCACGTTTCGGGCATCGCGGCGGCGATTCAGAAAGTGACCGCGGTTGCCCTCGCGCATCGCGCCGCGGCCGAACCGGCGACCAAGCCGCAGGTGGCCATGGCGGCCAACTGAAGCTGACGCGAACCCCCGGAAAACTGACGAAGGCATGCCAATCCTGGCCAGCTTCAAGCGAGCGCTCAAACAGGCCCGGTCCGCGGTCCGCGGGCCCTGGATGACCCGGGGCCGACTGGCGCGCGGACTAGCCGGGCTCGGGGTCCGGCGCGGCGGAGTGTTGCTGGTCCATAGTTCGCTCTCGTCGCTGGGCTATGTGCCGGGTGGGCCGGCCACGGTGATCGCCGGCTTGCTCGATGCGATTGGCCCGAGCGGCACCCTGGTGCTGCCGACGCACAGTTGGGCCGTTATGTCGCGCGGTTGCCGGGAGTTCGATGTCCGACGTACGCCGAGCTGCGTGGGTCAAATCACCGAGGCCTTTCGCCAGCAACCTGGTGTGCTCCGCAGTCTGCACCCGACTCATTCCGTGGCGGCCCGGGGGCCGCTGGCCGCCGAGTTGATCGCCGGGCACCAGCAGGCCGATACCCCCTGTGGAGCCGGCACTCCCTACGCGCGGGTGATCGAGCACGCCGGTCAGATTCTGTTTTTGGGCTGCGGATTGGAGCGGAACACGGTGTACCACACCCTGGAAGCCCTGGCCGGTCTGCCCTATCTGATGCAAGACAGCGAGGAGTCGTTCACGCTGATCGACGCCGAGGGCCGCGCCGTGCAGCGCTCGATACGGCGGCACCGCGGAGCCCTGCCCCGGCGTTTTCACCAGACAGTGGATTTCCTCTCCGAACACCAGGTGCTGCGCCAGGGGCGAGTGGGTCGTGCCAACTGCTACCTGCTGGAATCCCAGCCGCTGGCCGAGCTCATGCTTCGCACTCTGGCCAGCCGGGGCGATTTCTTGTTGGCCTCGGAGCCGGCCGCCGGAGCGGCAGTGGAATGATCGCGGACATGCTTGCCGCCAGCTCTCTGGGCGAATCGAACAAGACCGAGCGGAACTGAACTGCCTTCATGGATAGCACCTCGCACAGCACGGACGCCGAGGGCCGACCGGCGTTGCCCACGCCCCTGGGGGCAGCCGCAGCGGGTCATCCGCCGGGCGAGGGCCGGCCGCTCCGCGTGGCCTACCTGGTCTATTCGTTTCACGTGGGGGGGCTGGAGCGCTGCGTGGCGCGGCTGGTCAACGGACTGGATCCCCGACGGTTTACGCCCTCTGTGATCGCCCTCGACGGAATTGGCGACGCCCGATCGTGGATCGAGCGGGGCGATGCGACGATTACCTCGCTCGGCCGAGGGCGGGGGAACGATCCTCGGCTCGTGTGGCGCCTGGCCCGCTGCCTGCGCCAGCAGCAGATTGATGTTCTGCACTCGCACAACTGGGGAACCCTGCTTGAAGCCACCCTGGCTCGGCGCTTGGCGCGAGTGCCGGTCCACGTGCACGCCGAACGAGGTACGGTGCTTTCCGATTTGGAGCATCGCGGTTGGAAAATGCAGCTCCGCGGCCGGCTCATGCGCTGGGCCCTGGGCCGGGCCGATGCCGTGGTGGCAGTGGCCGAAGCCGTTCGCCAGAAGGTCGCCCTGCACGCCGGGTTTCCCGCCGAACGGGTTCGCGTCATCGAAAACGGCGTCGATCGCCCGCCGGTAAGCCGGGCGGAAGTGGCCCGAAAGCACCTGCGCGACGAGCTGGGCTTGGGCCCTCAGACCTACCTGGTGGGCTCGGTGGGGCGGTTGGTCGACGTGAAAGACTTTCCCCTGGCGATCGCCGCGCTGGCCCAGGTGGTCGCCAGCGGCATCGATCTGCACCTGGTGCTGGTGGGGGCAGGGCCGCTCCGGGCCGAGTTGGAAGCCGCCAGCCGGGCCGCGGGGGTGGCCGAGCGCTTGCACCTGGTGGGCCACCAATCGAATGTAGGCGCGTGGCTGGCAGCGATGGACCTGTACTTGAATTGCTCCAAAAGCGAGGGACAGAGCCAGTCGGTGCTCGAAGCCATGGCGGCGGGCCTGCCTAGCGTGGTGACCGACGTCGGAGACAGTGCCCGGCTGGTGGGGGGCCCCGATGCCTGTGGGCTCGTGGTTCCCGCGGGGGAGCCCGGCGCTCTGGCCCAGGCCCTGGCCGGGTTGTGCAACTCGCTCGACCTGCGCAACCAGTGTGGCCGTAATGCCTTAGACCGACATGCCCAGCGCTATAGTGTGCGCCGAATGCTTGCCGTTTACGAACGATTGTATACTGAGTTAGCCAGCCAACGGCTGCCGGGCACGGTCGGTGCCGACAGTACGGGCCGGGCCGGGGAACTTTCGGCGACCGGGGTTCGGGGAACGAGCGCGCGATGAGTGCCACAGCCCTAGCCTGGGTGCTGATGTTCCTCGCCCTCTCGGTGATGGCGATGCGCCGCGCCAGTTGGGGCGCCGCGCTTTACATGCTCACCTTTTTCGCCCTGCCCGACTTCTGGTGGTGGGGCGAGGGGACGGCGCTGGCCGGCCAGCGGTGGAGCCTGTTCTCGGGCCTGATTTTCCTGGTCGCCTCGCTGGCGCATAACGTGGCCAGCCGTGGGCCCGACGAACCCCTGCTCGACCGTTCGCGAACCATCGCGTTTCTGATTCTGCTGAACTGCACCGTGGTTCACTTTCTACTGGCGGGCAACCCGGCCCAAAGCGCGCTGGTGTATTCGCTGGTGTGGAAGTTCGTGCTTTTGTTTTGGACACTGACGATCTGTGTTCACGACCGGCAGGATTTGTACAACGTGATCCTGGCGTTACTGATCGGGGCCGGCTACATCGGCTACGAGGCCACGATTAACGACCGGGGCCACATGGTGCGCGGTCGGCTCGAAGGCATCGGCACCCCCTCGGCCAACAGCGCCAATCACCTGGCGGCACTCTTCGTCTCCGTACTGCCGATCGTGGGGGGGGTGTTTTTCCTGGTCGACCGCCGGTTGAAGGTTCTGGCCGCGCTGTTGCTGCCGCTGATCGTCAACGTGATTCTGCTTTGCAATAGCCGCGGCGCGTTTCTGGGCTGTATCGTCGGCGGGGCTACGCTGATCATCGTCTCACGAGGGGCCGCGCGCAAACGAGCGGTTACGGGGCTGGGCCTGGGTATCCTGGCCTTCTTCTTGCTCATGAACGACCCCAAAATCTGGGAACGCTTCATGAGCACCTTTGCCAAGGAAGAAGAGCGCGACGAGTCGGCCGCCAGCCGGCTGCAGTATTGGCAGGCCGGTTTGATGATGTGCGCCGAGCGCCCGTATGGGTCGGGCGGCGGTGGTTTTAAGCACGCCTACGGGGCCCGCTATCTGGGCAAAGTCGGCATTTTCGAAGACGAGGACCGCGCCGTTCACAACGGGTATTTGAACGAAGTTTGCGAATGGGGGGTTCAGGGGCTCGTGCTTCGCCTGAGCTTTCTGCTAACCGTGGGACTCGCCGTGTTTCGCGGCATGTCTTGGGCCGAAAGGGCCGGTGATTCCAATTTCGCCTTTCTGGGGGGGTGCATCTGCGCCGCCTTGGCGGTCTTTCTGGCCACGGCCATGTTCGGCGACGTGCTCGACGCGGAATGGGGTTATTGGTTGGCCGGGATAGGCTTCGCGTACACACGGCTGGCGCTCGCCACGGTGCCGCAAGCTTCGGTTTACTACGCGCCTTGGGCCGTCGTCGAGGGCCGGCGCGTGCAGTTTGGTCCCGTGCCAACGGGCGCTTGAAAAGGTCTGGGTGCGCTTGCAGTCGACGTCGCCATCGGTGATCGAGCCTTCCCCGCACAGCCCCGATGCGCCCCCGGCCCCCGGCCCCCTGCGGCGGGTGCTGATGGTTGCCTACACTTTTCCACCGGCCACTTCGGTCGGCGTGTTTCGCACGCTGCGGTTCGTGAAGTACCTGCCCGAGTCGGGTTGGCAGCCAGCGATGGTCTCCGTCGACCCGGCGGCCCGCGGCGAACGGACCGACGCGGCCCTGCTCGACGAGCTTCCCGCCGACCTGCGGATCTTGCGGGTTTGGCCGGTGCGGCCCGAGGAGCAGCTCAAACGTTGGATTCCGTTGTTGCGTCGCCGGGCATCGGTGGCGCGGGCTGCCGCCGCGGCGTCGGGTGTCGACGAAGGCGAACCGCTCAGCTACCGCCACGGCACCATTCCGATTACCTTCCGCCGCCGGGTCGGCGACCTGTTGTTCGGCCTTCCCGACGACAAGGTGGGCTGGATCTGGTCGGGGCTGCGGCCGGCGTTGCGGAAGCTGCGCGAGTGGAAGCCCGAGGTCATCTACGCCACGGGTCCCCCGTTCACGGCTCATGTATTGGCGGCGCTGCTGGCCCGGCGCAGCGGGCTGCCGCTGGTGCTCGATTTTCGCGACCCATGGTCGCGATGCCCCTGGGGGCCGAGAAAAGACATCCCCTTTAGCCAGCGCATGCTGGCTCGCATGGAGGCCTGGTGCGTGCGCCAGGCCGCCGCCGTGGTGCTCAATACCGAGCGACTGCGAGAGGAATTTGCCGCGTTCTACTCAGACCAACCTCAGGCTAAGTTTCGTACCATCTCGAACGGCTACGACCCGGACCTGGCCGAGCGCGTCGGCGCGTTGGCGCCGCCGGCTTGGAACCCTTCGGGCCAGTCGGCGCTGGAAGTGCTTCATCCCGGATCGCTTTACCTGCAGCGCGATCCCCGGCCCATCGTCGAGGCCCTGGCCCTCCTGGCCAGCCAGGGTTTGCGGGTCCGGTTCGTGCAGTATGGGCCCTGCGATCCGGCGTTTCGCACCTTGCAGCGAGCGGAAGAACTGGGCGTGAGCGAGCTGGTGAGCATTCACCCCCCGGTGCCTCACCAGCAGCTGCTGGAGCGGATGCGCCAGGCCGACGCGCTGCTCTTGCTGCAGCCCGGTACCAGCTTGCAGGTGCCCGGCAAGTTGTTCGAGATGTTGCTGTTCGACAAGCCGATCGTGGCCCTGGCCGATCCGGGGGAAACGGCCGACCTGGTCCATCGCTTTTCCTTGGGCGCGGTGGCCTTGCCCAACGATCCCGCGGGTATTGCCGGGGCAATCCGGGCGGCGATCAGCGACGCCTCGGCCGAGGCGCGGCGAAGGTTGCGTCCGGCCGCGCTGGACGAGTTCTCCGGCCGGCGGCTTACCGCCGAACTGGCGTCGGTTCTCCAGACGGTCGCCCCGGCCCGAACCAAGCCGGGCAGCTAGCATCATGACGATCGAGCCGCCGACATTGCCGCCGAATGCGGGCGAGCCCGCCGCCCGGTCGAGCGCTGCGCAGGCCGTCGGCCGGGCGGTCCGCCGGACTTGGCTTGGCCGTCGCTGGCTGAAGGCGGGCCTGGCCACCGTTGCGGTTACGGGGGCGTTGTTGGTGGTCGAGGGTGCCCTGCGCATTCGTCAATATCGCCGCTATGGCACCTGGCAGCCGCATGTCTACGGGTTCGCACTCGAGGTCGACCCCGAAATCGGAATCGCACTTCCCCGGTCGAATGTGCAAATGTCGGGCAGCGAAATCAACATGCAGGTCAACTCGCTCGGGTTTCGCGGCCGCGAGATCAGCCGAGCGAAGCCCCCGGGCACGATCCGCATCGCTTGTCTGGGAGCCTCGACCACCTATTGCGCGGAAGTTCCGAGCGACGACGCCACCTGGCCGGCGCAATTGGAACGGGTGCTGCAGGAGCGTTATCCCCGGGCCCGCTTCGAGGTGGTCAACGCCGGCATTCCCGGCTGCCGAGCCGAGCATACGCGCGTCCAGCTCGAGCGGCGGGTGCTTCCGCTGGAGCCCGACCTGGTCATCGAATACGAGGGCTACAACGATCTGAAGCAGGCCATTCGAGAAACGGCCAAGCAGCAGGGGCTGTTGGCAACCGGACGCCATCACCAGTCGCCCGCGGTGCTCTGGCTGTCGCATCGCAGCGTGCTGGCCAACCTGCTGGAGCACAACGGGCGGCTGTGGCTGGCCCGTTACTGGCGTTATCCGCGGTTGCCGGAGGTGCCGGCCGATTTGCCCCGGCCGATGATCGAAGAGTTCGAGGCGATGGACGAGCTGCTCGGCGAGCGGCGGATTCCCTGGGTGATCTCGCTTTTTTTGGCCAAGTACCGCCCAGGCCAGTCTTCCGCCGAGCTCAACGAAAACACGGCCCATGCCCGGTATTTCACCCCTTGGCTCGACTCGGCCGCCTTGCTCGAGGCCACGGAGCTTTATAATGACGCGATGCGCCAGTTCGGGCATCGCCACGGGGTTCCGGTTATTGAAGACCTGGCGACCGTGCCGGGCGATTCGGTTCATTTCAGCGATTCGGTGCATTTAACCGCCGCGGGCTGCCGAGCCATGGCGGTTCGGTTGGCCGATGCCCTGGAAGATCTCAGCCTGCTCAGTCCGCTCGTCGAGCGCGCGGCCGCGGAGACGGCGTCCCGGCGGAGAAGCGACCTGTGAAGCCGGCCAGCACTTCGAAAACCGAGCCGCTGCGCGTCGCGGTGGTTGGCTGCGGCCAGATTGCCGATGCCCACCTGCAGGAGATTCGCCGCGTGCCCGGTGCCCGGTTGGTGGCGGTTTGCGACCGGCTCCGCGATCTGGCGCAGCGGGCGGCCGACGTGTTCGAGGTCGAAGGTGTGTTCGACGACCTGGGCACCATGCTCGCCCAGGCACGGCCCGACGTGGTGCACGTGTGCACTCCGGCCGGATCGCACGCGGCCATTGCCGAGCAGTGCCTGGCGGCGGGCTGCCATGTGTACGTCGAAAAACCGTTTACCGTCGATGCGGCCGAAGCCCGGGGGGTGCTCGATGCCGCGCGGCGTCACGGGCGGCTGGTGTGCGTCGGCCATAACGAGTTGTTCGACGATATCTGGCTCGAGGTCGAGGATCGCGCGCGGCGTGGCGCGCTGGGCGAGGTGGTCCATGTCGAGTCGACCCAGGGCTACGACCTGAGCGGCCAGTTTGGCTCGGTCCTGGTGGCCGACCCGAATCACTGGGTGCGGCGGTTGCCGGGCGGCTTTTTTCACAACACGATCTCGCACCCGGTCTACAAAATCACCCAGTTTCTTACCGACGACGAGCCCGAGGTGTGGGCCACCTGGTTTGCGCCGCACCCCACCGGGCAGTTTCCGACCGAGTTGCGGGTGATTCTCCGCGGGGCCAAGGTCTCGGCCAATCTGGTGGTTTCCAGCGCCGCGCGGCCCGTGCAGCGCGTTGTAAAGGTGTGCGGCACCAAGGAAAGCTGCGAGGTCGATCTCGAAGGTCGCACGCTCCGCCGGTTGCGTGCCGCGACGGTGCGCGGGCCGTTCATACCGCTCCAGGCCCCCTGGCGGCAAATCGGCGAGGCCACCCGCCGGTTGGGGTACGAACTGGCCGAGTTCCTGCGTGGTAGAATTCATTACTTCAGGGGGATGCGACGGCTGTTCGCCCGGTTCTACGAGGCTGCCGCCAGCGGTGGTGCTCCGCCCATTGCCTATGGGGAAATCGAACGCGTGACCGCGATCCTCGACACGATCTTCGCCGTGGCCGACGGCCAACTGCCCCAGGGTTCGCCGGCCCGGCGCCCGGCGGCACAGGCCGAGCCGTCGTCTCGGTCCGCGCCCCCGCCGGTGGCCGCCAGAGGATGAGTGACCCGGTGCGACGAGTTCTGCTGACCGGTGCGACCGGTTTCCTGGGGCGCCGTTTGGTGCCCAAGCTGTTGGCTCAGGGCCATACGGTGCGCGTGCTGGTGCGCCGCGAGGACGATGGATTGACCCTGCGCGAGCAATTGCACGAGGGGCTGCGCGAGCGGCTGGAGATTGCTTCCGGCGGCTACACCCGGCGCGAGTCGGCCGCGGCGGCGCTTGAGGGCTGCCAGGTGGTTTTCCATCTGGCGGCCGCGCTCTCGGGCTCGCCCGCGGGGATGGTGCAAACCACGGTGACCGGAACGCGGGCCCTGCTCGACGCGGTGGCCGAGCGCCCAGTCGAGCGGTTTGTGCTGGTCAGCTCGCTGGCCGTGTACGACACCAGTCGGTTACTGCCCGGCGACCAGCTCAGCGAGCAATGCCCGCTCGAATCCCGGCCTGGCCGCCGCGATCCGTATTGCTACAGCAAGGTGCTGCAGGAACAAATCTGTTGGCAGGCCCACCGCGAGCAAGGTTTGCCGCTGGTGGTGGTTCGACCGGGGGTGTTGTACGGTCCGGTCCGCGGCGGCATGAGCAGCCGCGTCGGCCTGCGCTTCGGCAACGTGGTGCTGCAGATGGGCGGAAGTCATCGGCTGCCCTACTGCTACGTCGAGAATTGCGCCGCCGCCTTGGCCCGGGCCGGTTCCGCGCCCAACCTGGTGGGGCAGGCAATGAACCTGGTGGACGACGAGTTGCCGACCGGCCGCCAGATCGTGCGCGAATACCGTCGCCACGTGGGACGGCTGTGGTCGATTTGGATTCCGCTTTGGACGCTTGATCCCCTGGCCCGTGGGTGCCAGTGGTATCACCGCTGGTCGCAGGGGCAGTTGCCGGCTGTGATTACGCGCACGGATTACGAGTCGCTCTGGAAGCCGCTGCGCTACGATAACCGCCTGGCCAAGAAACTGCTCGATTGGCAGCCCGAGGTTCCGCTTGCCGAGGCCCTGCGGCGCACCTTCGCGGTGCCGAACTGAAAACTTGCTGAGCCGCCGGCTCGCCGGGCGCCGACGTGGCGCCCGTCCTGATTTCGCCACCTGAACTGGTAGCTAGCCCCTGATGGCCGCACCTTCGATGGAAACGGAACCGCCCGCCCGACTGGCCCCGCCCAGTCAGGCGGAATTGGCCGAGCTGTTCCGGCTGAAGCATGGCGACCCGGCCCAGGCGGGGCCCGGGCCGAAGCGCCGCTGGGCCTTCGGGTACTTCACGCCCGACGACGTGTACGAGACTCTGGTCGATCGCCTGGTGCGGCCCGGCATCGATTGGCTCGACGTGGGCGGGGGGCGCGATCTGTTCCCCTCGAATCGCCGCCTGGCCCGCCGGCTGGCCGACCGCTGCCGGCTGCTCGTGGGGGTCGACCCCAGCGACAATTTGCAGGAGAACCCCTTCGTCCAGGAGCGGTTTCAGGGCCTGATCGAAGACTATCGCACCGATCACCAGTTCGATTTGGTCACCGCCCGGATGGTGGCCGAACACATTACCCAGCCCGAGGCGGTGCTCGAAAACCTGGCCCGGATTACGCGCCCCGGCGGCCACGTCGTGATTTATACGGTCAACCGCTGGACCCCCGTGGCTCTGCTTTCGGCCGGGCTGCCGTTCGGTTGGCACCACCCGCTAAAGCGGCTGTTCTGGCACACGGAAGACCGCGATACTTTTCCCGTGGCCTACCGGATGAACACCCGGCCCACGCTGGCCCGCTTGTTTGATCGGGCCGGGTTCGACGAAGTGCTGTTCGCCAAACTCGACGATTGCCGCGTGACGGCCAATTTTCGCTGGCCCCACTACTGCGAGCTGGCGCTGTACCGGGTGCTGCGGGCGATTGGATTAACGTACCCCGAGAATTGCCTTCTGGGCGTGTACCGGCGACGTGGTCGCGCCGCCGCCGGGGAGGCCGGTACGTGAGCCAAGCTCCCAAACCCGAGGCGGCCGACTCGCTGCGAATCGCCACGGTTTGCCGCGCGCTGCCCTCGGACGAGAATCCCGGCAACGGAGTCTATGTGCTCCGCCGCGCCGCCGCCATGGCGCAGTTGGCCCCCTTGCGATTCCTGCAGCCCGTGCCCTGGTTTCCGCTGCTGCGTCCGCGCGGCGCGGTGCAGTCTGGGCAAGGGCGCGTACAGGGCGTGGCCGTTACCCGCACGCCCATGTTCTATGTACCGGGTGTGCTGAAAACCTGGGACGGCCACTGGTTGGCCAGGGCCGTTACACCCGTGCTGCGCCGCTGGCAACAGGCCGGTGAAGTCACGCTCATCGATGCCCATTTCGGCTACCCCGACGGCGTGGGCTGCGTGCGCGCCGGCCGGCAACTGGGGCTGCCGGTGTTTATTACCATGCGCGGGCTCGAGGAAGACTACTTGCGCCATCCGCGGATCGGACCTCGCCTGGCCCAAGCCTTGCGCGAGGCGACCGGCGTGGTTACGGTAAGCCACTCGCTGGCCCGCCTGGCCCGAGAGCATGGCGTTCCCGACGCGCAGCTTCGGGTCATTCAAAACGCGGTGGATGATACGCTGTTTCATCCTGGAAGTCGGGCAGCCGCGCGACAGGAGCTGGGTTGGCCGGCCGAGCGGCCGTTGGTCGTTAGCGTGGCCAACCTGTTGGAGCGCAAGGGTCACCATGTGCTGATCGAAGCGATCGGCGATTTGCGTCGTAAGCGGCCCGAGGTGGGGCTGGTGGTGCTCGGCGGGGCGGCGCACGAGCCGGCTTACCCGGCCCGGCTCGAGCGATTGATCGAACAGCAGGGACTGCAAGGCTCGGTACGGCTCCCGGGGGCCGTTACCGCCGATCAAGTGGCAATCTGGCTGCGGGCGGCCGATGTGTTTTCGTTGGCCACCGAGCGCGAGGGATGCTGCAACGCGGTGCTGGAAGCGCTGGCTAGCGGGCTGCCCGTGGTCACCACGCCGGTGGGCGACAATGCCTTCTTCGTCGAGCCCGATCGCGATGGGGCGCTGGCCCCCGTGGGCAGTGTCGAGGGTTTCGCGGCGGCTTTGGACCGGGTGCTTGGTCGGAGCTGGAACGCGGCTGAAATCGCCGCGCGAGTAACCCAAGGGGGTTGGCTTAAGGTGGGCCGCCAGGTGCTCGACTTTTTTCAAGAGCGGCTGGCCGCCACGGCCGGAGGGACCCGGTGAAGATTCTGTTTCTGCAGAAGCGTATCTTGTTTCCCACCGACAACGGCGGCAAGGTGCGCACGTTAAACGTGGTGCGGTACCTGGCTCGCTGGCACGAGGTAATCTATCTCTGCAACCTACAGCCCGGGGAAGAAACGTACCTGGGCAGCATGCGCGAATTGGGCGTGCGGCTGGAGACCTTGCCCTGGTTGGAAACGCCCCGCACCAGTTGGCGGTTCTATGCCGAGCTGGCCGCCAATTTCGCGAGTCGTTACCCGTTCAACGTAGACAAAGATTACGACCCGGCGCTGCGGCGGCGAGCCCAAGAGATCATCGACACCGAGAAGGTCGACTTGGTGATTTGCGATTTTTTGCAAATGACCCGCAACGCGGTCGACCTGCGGGGGGCGGCCAAGGTGCTTTTCGAGCACAACGTCGAGGCCGAAATCTTCGAGCGCCAGGCCCTGGCGGCCCCCTGGTCTACTCGTTGGCTGTTTGCCTATCAGCACGCCAAGATGCGCCGCTGGGAGGGGGAAGCGGGGCGGGCCTTCGACGCGGTCATCGCGGTGAGCGAGCGCGACGTAAACATCTTTCGCCAGCGATACGGCTGGCAACACGTGTCGGCGATCGACACGGCGGTCGACGTCCAGCGGCTGGTGCCCGATGAATCGGCCGAGCGGCCCGATCGTGTGGTGTTCTGCGCGTCGATGGACTGGCCCCCCAACCAGGACGGCGTGGCCTGGTTCGTGGCCGAGGTCTGGCCCCGGATTCGCGCGGCCCGGCCCCAGGCCACCTTCGAAATCGTGGGCCGCAACCCACCCCCGTCGGTGCGGGCCCTTGCCGAGCAGCCCGGCGTGAGCGTGTCGGGCACCGTGCCCGATGTGCGCCCGCTGGTGGCCAGCGCTTCGGTCGTGGTGGTTCCGCTGCGCGTGGGTGGGGGCACGCGGATCAAAATCTTCGAGGCCATGGCCTTGGGCAAGGCCGTGGTGAGCACCACGCTGGGGGCGGAAGGCCTGCCGGTTACCTCGGGAAGCGATGTCGTCATTGCCGACGACCCGGCCGAGTTGGCCCAGGCCACGGTGGCCCTGCTCGCTAGCGCCCCGGAACGGCACCGAATTGGCCGGGCCGCTCGGCAGCTTGTGGAAACCAAATTCTCGGCCGAACAAGTTGCCCGACAATTCGAGGCGATTTGCCAAACGGCGATCGACTTGCGGGCCAAAAAACTGACCGGTTGCGCCCCGGGACAGCCTTAGCGACCGGCCCAGCACGGTTCCGCACCAGCGGCGGTCGAGCGGCGGTCAAGCGGACCGAGCGGGGCCGGTTTTGAGGGTCCTGACGGTCGGTGGGCCGGCCGCCGTCCGCGGTTTGGGAAGCCGGGCCAGGAAGGCTATGCTGGACCGTACCGTCCTGTCAGCGCTGTCTTGGGGGCACCGCCCTCCGACGAGTGGGAGCCCTGGCGTGGTGCCCTCGGGGTCGGCGGAAGGTCGCACGGAAATAATCATGCTGGAAGCGATCTGCCTGGGCAGCTTGCTGCTGCTGGCTTACATCTACTTCGGCTATTCAGCCCTGGTGGTGCTGCTGGGTCAGTTGCGGCCGTTGGCCGGAGCCGACACCCTGCCCGAGCCGGCGCCGGAAGTCAGCCTGATTATTCCGGCGCATAACGAGGCGGCGATCATTCGCGAAAAGGTGGTCAACGCTCTGGCTATCGCCTACCCCGCCCCCCCGGGGCTGGAGATAATCGTGGCCAGCGACGGTTCGACCGACGCCACTTGCGAACTGGTCCGGCGGTTCGAGGGCCAGGGGGTACGGCTGCTCGACTTTTCCATGCGTCGGGGCAAGGCCTCGGTTTTGAACGATGCCGTGGCCGCCAGCCGTGGCGAACTGCTTTGTTTTTGCGATGCCAACGTCATGTTTCGCCCCGATGCCTTGGCGCGGCTGGTCGCACGGCTGCGCGACCCGGGCGTGGGGGCCGTCAGCGGCGACGTGCGGTTGGCGAGCCATGAGTCGAACTTCGAGCACGGCGAGAGCCTGTACTATCGCCTGGAGCGAGCCATTCAATTGGGCGAATCGGCCGTAGGGTCGCTGATCGGTGTCGACGGCGGAATGTACGTGGTGCGCCGGGAACTGTTCCGCCCCCTGCCGGCCGATACCATCCTCGACGATTTCGTGATCTCGATGGAGGTGGTTCGCCGCGGCGCGCGGGTAGTGTACGAGCCAGCGGCCGTGGCTACCGAGAACGGAACCCCCACGGCCAGGATCGAGCTGCGCCGCCGTGTACGGATGGCCGCCGGAATGGTCCAGGTGCTCAAGCGCGGCCAGTTCTGCTGGTGGCGCCCGGTGGTGGCCTGGCAATTCGTTTCGCATAAACTGCTGCGAGCCCTGGCCCCGGAATTGCTCCTGGCGCTTTTGGTCAGCAACCTGCTGCTGGCTCCGCGGCATCCGCTGTGGTTGGCGCTGCTGGCGGGCCAGGCGGCGTTTTACCTGGTCGCCCTGATCGGAGCGGTCAGCGTGCCGTTTCGACGGACGCGCTTGGGGGGCATCCCGTTTTATTTCGTAATGGGGCACGTGGCGATCTTGTACGGTTCGATCAAGGGGCTTTTCAATCGCCAGCGAGTTACCTGGCAGGTTACCGAACGGACTCCCGTGGCGCCGGCCTCGACGCTACGCGAGTCGATGTAGTCTTGCTCTCATTCCGCGTCGTGTAATTGCTTCTAGCGATGGCCAAACTGAAGCTCAGCTTTCCGACATTCCGCCAACCGCCGGCGGTAACCTACGGCCGAGGCTGCCTGCGCGCGCTGGCCGAGGAAGTGCCCCTGGACGGCACGCTGTTTTTGGTGTCTGCCACGGCCACGGTGCAACGAACTCTTCGCGAGGCGTACGAGAAGCGCGGCGGCGATTGGTCCGCTGCCCAGGTTTGGACCAAACCGCCCGGCGAGCCCACCTGGGAAATGCTCGACGCGGCGGGCCAGTTCCTGGCCGCGGCGCCGTGCGATCGGCTCGTGGCCGTGGGGGGCGGCTCGGTTCTGGATGCCGCCCGCTTGGCCTGGTTTGTCTCGCAACGGCGCTTAACGATCGGCGAGCGGGGTCCGCTGCTCAGTTCGGGCAGCGCAACACGGCCAGAGTTCTGGATGGTGCCCACCACCTGCGCCACCGGCGCCGAAGGGGCTACCGTGGCGGTTTGTTCCCACCAGGGCCGCAAGTGGCCGGTGGTTTCGCCCGAGCTGTTGGCCGACCGCGTAGTGCTCGACGCGCAGTTTCTCGAAGGGCTCTCCGACGCTGATCTGGCCCTTTCACTGTGCGATACGCTTAGCCACGCGATCGAGTCGTATTGCTCGCTGGTGCCCGGCTCGCTCCCGCGGCAATCGGCCGTGGCGGCGCTCGCGTTGGTGCTTTCCGCCTGGCCGGCGCCCCCCGGCCCATCGCGGCTGGAACGGTTGATGGAGGCCGGCTACCTGGCCGGCCTGGCCGCGGGCCATCTTTCGGTGGGAGTGGTGCACGCGTTTGCCCATAGCGCGGCGCGGCTCGGCGTGAGCCACGCCCTGGGCAACGCCCGAGGGCTTGCCGCGGGGCTGAAGGCCAATCGCCAGGCGCCCGCCCTGGCCCAACTCGCCCAGCGCACAGGTTTGGCATCGGTCGCCGAACTGGAGGACCGGGTGGCTCCGATCGTGCAGGCCGCTTTGGCGGGCCGCCAGTCGACGCAATTGAGCGAGGCGCTGGCCGACGACCGCCAGCGGGCCGAACTGCGCGGCTGGATGGCGGCCGATCCCTGTCTGCGCACCAATCCGATCGCCCTGGGCGATGCCGAGCTCGATCGGTTCCTAAGTGGCGTGGCCCAGGCGCTGGAGGCCGCATGAGCGCCACATTTTATGGCAGCCTGCCCTGGCATTTGCGCGAGGAGCCTGCCGTGTGCGACGGCGGCCCCTGGGTTAGCTACGCCGAGCTCGCCGAGCGCACCCGCCAGCTGGCCGGGCTAGTGCGTCAGCACTACGGCTCGGGCCACTACCTGTTGGTGCGTGCCACGCCCAGTTGCGAATTCGTGGTATGGCTGCTGGGAATCATGGCCAGCGGCAATACCCCGGTGCCGATCAATCCGGAATGCCCCGCCGCCGAGCTGGAATACCTCCGCGAAAAGTGCCACGCGGTCGACGTGGTCGATCCGGGCGCCTCGGCGGCGCTGCCGGTTACCGGGGCCGCGCCGGGCGACTGGACCGACCCCCAGCGGCCGGCGATGATCCTGTTCACCTCGGGCACCAGCGGTTTTCCCAAGGGGGTGATCATTACCCACGACGGCATGCTGCATTCCTGCCGCACCGTGGCCGGTTACTTGGACTACGCCCGGTTTCCCTCGGCCGCGGTGGTGCTGCCGCTGCACTACAGTTACGCCCTGTTGAGCCAGGTTTGCGCCATGTTGCTCACGGGGGGGCGGGTGCGGATTTTTCCGGAATTCCGCAACCCGATTCAATTTGCCCGCACCGTGGAAGAAGACCGCCTGGAAACCTTCTGCGGAGTGCCCTCCACGTACTACGCGCTCAGCGTGCTGCATGGGCTGAGCCCGCTCTCGATGCCCAGCGTGCGGGTGTTGTGCTCGGCCGGAGCCGCCATGGATCGCAGCCGGTTGGAGACGATTCAGCAGATATTTCCGCGGGCCAGGTTCTTCAATAACTACGGTATGACCGAGGCAGCGCCTCGCATTTCGTACCTTCGCGACGACGATCCTCGTTTCTTTCAGCCCACCTGCGGACGGCCGATGAGCGGCGTTGAAGTGCGGGTCGTCGATCCGCAGACCCACCGTCCGCTGGCCGACGGCCAGGTAGGCATGTTGGTGGTGCGCGGTCCCAATATCACGCCCGGCTACTTGAACGACCCGGAGCAAACGCAGAAAGCCTTTACCGGCGATGGCTGGCTCATTTCCGGCGACCTGGCCCACCTGGACGAGGGCTACATTTACATTGCCGGGCGGAACGACGATATCTTCAATGTCGGCGGCGAGAAGGTGGCCCCCCTGGAGATCGAGCGCGTGCTGAGCGAGCTGCCCGAGGTGGAATTGGCCGCCGTGGCGGGGTTGCCCGACCCGCAGCGGGGCATGATTCCCGTGGCCTATTTGAAGCTGCGCGAGCCGGTTTCGCGGAAGGCGCTGTTAGCGGCGCTTCGTGGTCGGCTGGTGCCGAACAAATTGCCTCAGCGGTTTTTTGCGATGCGCTCGTTCCCGATGACGGCCAACGCCAAGCTCCAACGGCGGCAACTTTCGCCCGACGACGCAACCCACGTGATTGAGGAGATCCGCTAGATGTTCCTCGATCGGGTGGCGCCTTACGCGTTGGCGCCGGACGAGAAATCGCGCTACCTGGCCGAACAGCTACGCAGCCTGGTGGCGCACCATGAGCAGCACTGCCGGCCTTACGCCCGGTTCCTGGCCGACTGGCGGCAGGCAGGGGGCAATTCGATCGATCGGGTGGAAGACGTTCCCTTTCTGCCGGTAACGGTGTTCAAAGAGTTCGCCCTAAAATCGACCGAGGCCGAGGTGCTGAGCGTGAAGAGCTCGGCGACCACCACGGGCCAGTCGTCGGTCGTGTTTGTCGACAAGGAAACGCGGAAACGACAGACCGTTTCGGCCAACAAGATTTGGACGGACTTTTTGGGGGGCGGCCGGCGGCCGTACCTGGTGTTCGACGTCGAAGCCAGCGTCCGCGGGGCGGCCTCGCTGAGCGCCCGCGGGGCGGCCATCCTGAGCCTGGCTCCGTTGGCCAGCCAATTCTACTTTGTCGGCCGCGAGGCGGAGGAGGGGCTCGTTCTCGATCGACCGGCGCTCGAGGCGGCCCTCGAGCAGATCGGCGACCAGCCCCTGGCCGGTTACGGTTTCACCTACATCTTGTATCAACTGCACGAGCAGTTGGCAGCCGGCCCTCGGCCCCGGCCGCTGCATCCCGAGAGCGTGCTTTTGCACAGCGGCGGTTGGAAGCGCCTGATCGATCGCGCGGTCGACAAGCCAACCCTGAATCGCACCGTGGCCGGCGTCTGGGGGCTCGAGCCCGCGCGCGTGATCGACTTCTATGGCGCGGTGGAACAAGTCGGATTGCTGTACCCCGACTGCGCGGCGGGTTACAAGCATGTGCCCTACTGGGCCGACGTGGTGCTCCGCCAGCGCGATACGCTGGCTCCCGTCGAGCCGGGCCAGGTGGGGCTGATGCAATTGGTGAATTGTTTGCCGCTTTCGGCCCCCAACCACAGCGTGCTAACCGAAGATCTCGGCCGGCTGGAGTTGCTCGACGGGTGTGGCTGCGGCCGCCGGGGCAAGGCCTTCACGTTTCAGGGGCGAGCTCCCCGCAGCGAGATACGGGGGTGCAGCGATGTCGGCCGCGGTTGAAATCGCCTTTCCGCCGCGGGCCCGCCGGCTTCCACTGCCCGAGGCGCTGGTCCAGCTTAGGCAGTTGGCCCAGCGGCCAGAGCGAGCCCTGCCCCCCGAGCGAATCGCCGCGCTCGGTGCGCTTTCCGACGCCATGCTCGCGCGCCGCCAGGAATTAGGCGCTCAGCTACCTGGCGTGGGATTGGCCTTTCTCGTGGCCTTTCTCCGGCCCGAGCATTTACACGAAGCGCTGGCCCGCGAACTCCCCCAGGTCGAGGCGCTCGAGCGGTTCGTGCGCGTGGCCGAGCGAAAAAGCCTGCGGGTTCTGCCGGCGGGAACCGTATGCCATTGGATCGCCGGCAACGTGCCGCTGTTGGGGATGTTTTCCTGGGCAATCAGCGCGTTGCTGGGCAACCTGAACGTGGTGCGGCTCAGCACCCGGCAAGACGACTTCCTTTCGCCGCTCTTGGGCCTGTTGGCCGAAACGTCGCCGGCGGGGCGGCAAATGGCCGAAGAGTCGCTGGTGGTTACCTTCGACCGGGAGCATCAAGAGGCCCAGCGCCTGTTAAGCGAGGCGGCCGACGTGCGCATTGCCTGGGGTGGGGCCGAAGCGGTCGAAGCCATTCGCTCGCTCCCCGCCGATTGGCACACGTCCGATATCGCCATGGGACCGCGGATGAGCCTGGCCGTGGTCGACCCTGCGCAACTCAGTGACGCGGTCATTAATCGCCTGGCAATCGATGCGGTCTACTTCGATCAGTTGGCATGCAGCTCGCCGCAGCAGGTGTTTGTCCGCGGCCAGGCCGATTCGCCCGAGGTGCGGAATTTCGTGCACCGCTTTACCCAGGCGTTCGCCCGGCAGGCGCTGGCCAACCCTCGGCACGGGCTCGATTTTGCCGAGACCTATCGCATTCACCTCGATCGCAGCCGGCTGCTGTTGGCTGGCCAGGCGCTGGAACACGACCGCCAGACCCAGTGGACCGTGGCCTTGGTCGACGCGCCGCAGCCCCAGGTAAGCTGCGCCAATCGGTTCATCCAGGTCATTCCCTTCACGCACTTGGCCACCGTATATTCGGCCATCCCCAGCAACGTCCAAACGGTGATCACCGCGCTGGGCTCTGCGGAATTTGCCGAATTTACCGAGGCTGCCAGCCGCTTGGGCGTTTGCCGGTTTCCGCAGCCCGGCGAAGGGAATCATTTTGAGGTACCATGGGACGGCATTCCGCTCGTATCCCGATTGACGCGATGGGTCCTGCGAACCGACCCGTAAAGCGCGTGCCCGACTCTAGCCCCGCAAACGGATCATGTCTGAAACTTCCGCTCGCCTGAAGCACCTGATGGCCGAACTGTTCAAGTGCGATCCCTCGGAACTGACCGATACCACGGGCCCTGGCGACATCCCTGGTTGGGATTCACTGGGGCACGTGGCCCTGATGGCCGAAATCCAGAAACAGTTCGGGACCCATGTGCCGGTCGAAGACGCGATTGAAGTCGAGTCGATTGCCGACCTGGTGCGAATTCTCGAGCGGCTTGGGGGGGCCAGTTCGTGAACATCGCCGGGCAGGCCGCGCTGGTAACGGGGGCCGCCTCGGGCCTGGGGTTGGCGTTTGCTAGGCGGCTGCTGGAGCGGGGAGCCCGGGTCTGGCTGCTCGACCGCGACGCCGCTGCGCTCGAGCGGGCACATGGCCAGCTTGCGGCCGATTACCCGGCGGCCTCGCCGCTGCTTTGCGACGTAAGCCGCGAGGACCAGGTGAACCAAGCGCTGACCCAGGTGGGCCAGGCCGTTGGCGCGGTCGACCTGCTGGTGAACAACGCCGCCGTGCTGCGCGACCAGTCGCTGGTCTCGAAACTAGGCAAACGGATCAAGAAGCACAGCACCGCCGACTGGAACGAAACGCTCGGCAGCAATCTGACCGGGGTGTTTCTGATGGCCCGCGAGGCCGCCGCCCAGATGATCGAGCAGCGGCGGCGAGGGCTGATCGTCAACATCTCGTCGATCTCCCGGGCCGGCAACCCCGGCCAAACGGCCTATGCCGCGACCAAGGCCGCGGTCGACGCCCTGACGGTAACTTGGTCGCAGGAGCTGGCCCCTTATGGCATTCGCGTGGTGGCAATTGCGCCGGGGTTCGTCGAGACGGCGATGACCAAGGGCATTGCTCCGCTGTTTCTGGAACGGATTCGCGAGCGCACGCCGCTAAATCGCTACGGCACGCTAGACGAGTTCGCCGACGCACTTGAATTTGTCGTGAAGAGCGACTACTTCAACGGCAAAATTCTGGAGCTCGATGGCGGCCTGCGCTTTTAAGGCGCCGCGGCCGGCGCTCTGCCTGCCGTGTCGGGCGCGCCGCCGGAGGAGCCCTTACAGGTCTCCCAATCGCACCAACCCGCTGGTGTTTGGGTCCGAGTGCCCTGGAGCGTGCCCACTTTCTGGTGGGCCGCAGAGCGCCCGGTTACAATGCATCTCGGAACAGGGGCGGGGGTGAATTCTAAATGGGTGGGCCACAGTCGGCCCCTCTGCGCGGGAATCGGCGCGTAGCTCAGATTCCCAAGAACCGACCATGCCGTAGAGCCGGTATGTCCTCGTTACTCGAAAAATCGCAGCCGCAACCGCCCGCGGTCGACGCGCTCTCGGTGGGCCCGGCCACGAGCGACGACGCGGCCCCCTGCCGCGAGTATCTCGACCGCCACCCCCAGGGATCGATCTATCACGATCCTGCTTGGGATCAGGTCTTTGCGGTATACCGCTTGCCCGCCTGCCGGCTGGTCGCCCGCCGCGGAAAGCAAATCGTGGGCCTCTTGCCGCTGGTGGACCAGCGAGTCTGGGGCTGGGAACACCAGGTGGTGTCGCTCCCCTGGTTCGACGCGGCGGGGTTGCTGGCCGACGACCCGGCGGTGAGCCAGGCCCTGATCGCGGCGGCCCTCGATTGGGCTCGCCGCCGCGGCACCCAGCGATTGCACCTGAGGCAGATGCAGCCCACCGAAGCCTGGCCAGGCCTGCGCACCGACAAAGCCCTGATGCGGCTCCGGCTCGAGGCCGACCCCGATGCGCTTTGGAAGCGGTTTTCGGCCAAGGTGCGCAACCAAGTCCGCAAGGCCCAGAAATCGGGCCTGGTAGTGGAGACCGGCGGCGTGGAGTTCCTGCCGGGCTTCTATGCGACCTATTCGCACAACATGCGCGATTTGGGCAGCCCCGCCCACAGCCAGGCTTTTTTCGCCCAAGTGATGCAGGCGTTTCCCGGCGCCGCGCGGCTGCACCGGGTGCTGCTCGAAGGCCAGGTGATCGGCTGTGCCCTGACGCTGGCCAACGGCAACCGCCTCGAAGTGCCCTGGGCGTCGAGTCTGCGGAGCCACAACTCGTTGTGCGTGAACCACGCCCTGTACTGGCACCTTCTCGAAGGTGCTTGTCGCGAGGGATTCGAGTGGTTTCACTTTGGCCGAAGCACCAAAGGATCGGGCACCTTTCACTTCAAACAGCAATGGGGCGCCGAGCCCTGTCAGTTGTATTGGTACTACTGGGGTCGGCCGGCACCCGATCCGCAGCGCGCGCCCGCGGCCGAAGAACTGGCCCTAGCGAGCCGCATTTGGCGGCGGCTGCCGCTCTGGCTTACCCGGCGCGCCGGCCCGCACTTAATTGCCCGCTTGTCTTAGCTGCCGCGGCCCGCCGCCCGCCGGCTAGGTTCACTCGATCGAATCCCCCCCCTCCGGAGCGACCATTGTGGCACGCGTGGCTGTATTCGGCTTGGGCTACGTTGGTTGCGTAACGGGCGCCTGCCTGGCCCGCGACGGCCATGCCGTGGTCGGAGTCGACGTGGCGGCCGACAAAGTGGCCGCAGTTGCCCAGGGGCTGAGCCCCCTGGAAGAGCCCGGTCTGGCTGAGCTAATTGCCGAGCAGGCTCAAGCCGGCCGACTGACCGCCACGGCCGACGTTGCCGGGGCCGTTGCCGAGAGCGATCTGGCCCTAGTCGCCGTCGGTACGCCTTCGAACCACCAGGGAGCCGTTTCCACCCAATACGTGGCCCGGGTCGTCCAGGCAATCGGCGAGGCGCTGGCCGGTGGCTCGCGGCGTTACGTGGTTGTAGTGCGTTCGACGCTGCTGCCCGGCATTTTAGAGGGGCAACTCGCGCCGCTGCTATCGTCGGCCGCCGGTAGGCCGCTGGGTGCGGACCTGGCCCTGGCCAATAATCCCGAGTTCCTTCGCGAGGCGACCGCGATTGCCGACTACGACCGGCCCCCCTTGGTATTAGTGGGGGCCGAGCAATCCTGGGCGGCCGAACAGGTGTTGGGGCTTTACCAGCACATCGACGCCGAGAAGGTGGTGACCGATACCCGGACGGCCGCCCTAGTCAAATACGCCTGCAACGCCTATCACGCCGCGAAGGTGACCTTTGCCAACGAAATCGGAGCCCTGGCCCAACAGCTTGGGGCCGACGGCCAGCAGGTGATGCGGATCCTGTGCCAGGATCGCAAGCTGAATGTGTCGCCGGCTTACCTGCGCCCCGGCTTTGCCTTCGGCGGTTCGTGCCTGCCCAAGGATGTGCGGGCACTGGTTCGCTTTGCTCAAGAGGAAGCGATCCGGATTCCGCTGCTCGACGCGCTCCTGCCCTCGAACGAAGAACACCTGCGGCGGGGAGTTCGCCTGGTGCAAGAGGCGGGCGTTCGCAAGCTGGGCCTGGTCGGGCTGAGCTTCAAGGCCGGTACCGACGATCTACGCGAAAGCCCTCTGGTGATTCTGGCCGAAACGTTGCTGGGCAAGGGGTTCGATCTGAGAATCTACGATCCGGGTGTCATGGTCGGCGGCCTGCGTGGCACGAATCGAAGCTACGTCGATCAGCACTTGCCCCACCTGGCCGACCTGCTCGTGGCCGACCCTGCGGCACTGCTGACACACGCCGAACTGCTGGTTTTGGGAACCGATATCGCCGACAAGCTCGATCGCGCGCAGTTTGCCGGCCCGGTGATCGACTTGCGTCGCGACCTGGTTGTTCCAGTCCCTCTGGATGCAGCCCGGTCGCTGGCCGGCCACTAGTGCTGGATCACACGTAGAATTACGGGTGACGCGGCACGACCGCCGGACACGCTCGTGGCTCGGCGGCAAGCGAAACCCTCGTGCTCCGTGATACGCCCGGACCCGAAATCCAAGTTGGGACAGAGCGCTAGCCGGGCGAGTTGGTCGCCCGCGTCAAGAAAAACCTGAAAAATGGCAAGCCGCCGGTGGGGCGTCTGCGGGGCGAATCTCCGGCAGTGGTAAATTTTCGAGCATAAGTACGATGCGGCTAGTCGTTTCGATCGACACGGAGGAGGAAGGCCTTTGGGGCGGCGCCTATCGCGCCACGGGCAACACGGTGGAGAACATCGCCGGGGTGCCTCGGTTTCAGGCTCTTTGCGAGGACTTCGGCGTACGGCCCAGCTACTTGATCGACTATCCCGTGGCCGACGACCGGCGGGCCATGGAGATTCTGGCCCCCCTCCAGGCTCGGGGAAAGGCGGAAATCGGCGCTCACTTGCACCCCTGGTGCAATCCGCCGCTCGAAGAAACGCCTAGCCCACGATTGTCGTTTCTTTGCAACCTGCCGGTCGATTTGCAGCGCCGCAAGCTCGCGGCGCTCACCGAGCGCATTACCCAGGCCACGGGCAAGCGGCCCGTTTCTTTTCGCGCGGGGCGCTACGGTTTGGATGCCGCGGGTTTTCGCCTCTTGGCCGAGGCCGGCTACCGGGTCGATTCGAGCGTGATTCCCTTTAGCGATTTCTCCGGCGGCGCCGGCCCCGATTTTCGTGCGGCACCCTGGACCCCCTACTGGCCCGACGCGAGCGATCTTTGCCGGCCGGGCGAGCGCGGCGCGCTGGTCGAGATACCGGTCGCGGTGGGCTATAGCCGCCCCGATTTTCGCCGCGCCGATCGACTACGGCAGTGGGCTGGCCAAAGCCCTTGGCGTCATCTGAGGGCCGTGGGAGTGGTCGACCGCTTGGGTTGGGCGCGGCGGATTAAACTTAGCCCCGAGCAAGCAACCGGCGCTGAGATGGTGCAGCTCGTCGAGGCCCTTCGCCAGCAACAGGCACCCGTCGCCGTGCTGATGTTTCACAGCTCGTCGCTGGTGCCAGGGCTCTCTCCCTACGTGCCCAGCGCGGCTCGGCTCGAGCGGTTCTTCAGCGATTTGGCCACGCTGCTGGAGCACTGTATTTCGCGGCGCGGCGATCAGCCGGCCACGCTGGAGGAGCTGGCGGACTTCGTGCCCACGGCCGCCTGATTGCCCGGCGGGAACCCGGCGCAACGCGGCGCGCCCCTTTGCATTGCCCGCAGTCCTTGGCGACAATGCGCGCCATGATCTTGCCACGTTATTCCACTCGGGCGCTGCTGGGGCTGGTTAGCGCCGCCGCGGTTTATGCCCTGGTGATCTCGCGGGCCTTGCGCGGGGCCGATTGGGCTATCGCGCTCTCGGTGGCGCTGGGGGCCCTGTTGCTGGGCTTGGTGCTGCAATCGGTGGTTTTTCTGGTGGTTTGGGCGCTTTCTCAACTGAACTTCGGCAGGCGCCGAGGCACTCCCCCCTCGCCGTCCACGGTCGAATCGGCCGCGCCTTCGTCGTAGGGGCGCAACGCTCGGGGCAGGGAGTTTCCTATGGCGGCAATCTGCGGGCGGCGAGCCGGCGCCGTACGATTTCCACGAGCCAGGTTCTGGTTTTATTGGTTCGCCGCCGGGCTTCTGGGAATACTCCTGTGCCGGCCAGGTTCGGTCCACGCCCAGCCCATGGCCGCATCGTCGCTTACCGGCGGTGGCTATACCCTCAAGATCGACAGCGAGCTGGGCGGCATGGCGGGCTATCGGCCGCTGCGGCTGTGGCTTTCGGCCAAGCCAGCTCCCGCCGATCGGCTGCTGAAAGTCGAATTCAAGGTGCACACCTGGATCGGGGTGCAGGAAACTGTCGAGACTCAGCTGGAAATCGTGCTGCCCGCCGGCAGCACCCTGGCTCAGACGTCGACCCTGGTTCCGATTTTGGGAACGACCAATGCCGCCCACGTGGTCGTCCGGGAAGATGGGGTGGCCATTCCGGGGCTCGAGTCCTGGCTCAGTTTCTCCACGCCCGCCACCGGCGACCCGGGCTCTTCGCTGCCGTGCATGTTGGTCATTGGCGACGCCAAGCAAGTGGATTCCGCCGTGCTGGCCGAGTTGATCGGAATGGGAATGCAAAGCTGGCGAGTCTTTCCCGGTGTGATCAACTCGGCCGCGCAGCACGATTATCCCCTGCTCAGCCAGCTTCCGCTGGAGAAGCTCTACGACCACTGGCTGGCCTACAGTAGCCTGGATCTGGTCTGCCTGTCGCTGGCCGATGCCCAGCGGGCGGCGCGGCAGTTTCCCGGCGTGTGGGCGGCGCTGCGCCAATGGGCTGCCGCGGGCGGGAACCTGGTGCTAACCGGCGTCGACTCGGCCACGGATGCCAATCGCGCCGCATCGCTTTTGGACTACCCGCAAAGTGATATTTCAGCCGATTCCGACCAGCCCGGCGCGCATCTGGGATGGCCCGCCTGGCGCGGCTGGTCCGCGCCGGCGTTCAAGGACTACTCAGACCGCATTTCCGACGCGCATTGGGCGGCGTACTACGACGCGATCGATGCGGGCAACGTGGCCGAGAAACGCGCGGCCGACGAGCTTAGTTCGCAGCTGGCGAGCCCCGCCGACGGCGGCCCGGACGAAACTGGCGATACCCCCCTGGCCGACCAGGAAAACCCTTCGGCCAACTCGGCCGCGGACGACTGGGAGAAGGAAATCGCTCTGGCGCGCCGTCCGATTGCCCCTTGCCCGAGCGAGCCGCCGTTTCTCTGGCGCGAGCTGGGCCTGGGGGCCGTGGTGGTCTGTCGATCACCAAGCCTGTTTCCCGGCACTCCCGAGGACTGGGGGTGGATCCTCAACACGCTCGATCCCAATCGCTGGCTCTGGTATCGCCGGGGCGGATTCTGTGTTAAGGGCGCGAACCCCGACTATTGGAAGTTCTTAATCGCCAATCTGGGGCAGGCCCCCGTCCGTGTTTTTCAGGTCTTGATCTCGCTGTTCGTGCTGGTCATCGGGCCGGTGAACTATTGGGTGCTATGGCGACGGCGTCGATTGCAACTTCTGGTTATCACCACCCCGCTTTGTGCCCTGGCGGTGACCGGCGCGCTGTTCGGCTATGCCCTGGTGGCCGACGGGCTGCATACCCGGGTTCGCGATCGCAGCCTGACCTGTCTCGTCCCTTCTGGGTCGCTGGCGGTGTGTACCGCTCGCATGTCGTATTACTCAGGGTTGACGCCCTGGGGTGGCCTGGTCTTTCCGACCGACACCGCCGTGACTCCCCTGGGTCCGAACGGATCGGTCAGCGTGGGTGCAAGGAATTCCAACAACCGCTCGATCCAGTGGAGCGAAACCCAGCAGCGGCTGGTTTCGGGCTGGCTGCCTTCGCGCACCCCCACCCAATTGGTCACCAATCGCGTTCGCTCGAGTACGCTGCGACTGGTTATCGAATCGGCCTCCGGGACCCCTTCGGTCGCGGTGAACCAATTGAACTGCCAGATTCGTTCACTGCTGGTGAAAGACGCAACTTCGGCCTACTTTCGCGGCGGCGCCGGGGCGCCGGGGGCCCGGGTAATGCTCGAGCCGACCGACCTGGCGACCGCTGCCCGCGCCGGGCAGGAAACCTGGCGCGAGAACCAACTGCTGGCCCCCGAGGGTCTGGATCCGGTCGAGGCTTCGCTCTCGATCCGGGGGAGATTCTGGGGCAATGACGAGGTCGAGGCCCAGTGGAGCTCGTCGCGGATGGAAACGGTTTTGCGGCAGGCGCTGGTCGATCCCGATCAACTTCCGCCGAACCGTTTCGTGGCCGTGGTCGACCGCTCGCCCGAAGTGGTTTGGGGCGTCCGCTCGGCCGAGGACTTGGGCGGCCTGCATGTCATCGTGGGGCCCTGGTAGCCGGGCCCGCCGCCGACTCGGCCGTCGCCGCGCCCGGGGCAGAAAGCAACACATGATTCTCTCCGACATCGCCCTCGAACTGGTTCACCTGCGACGCTACTTCGGGCGCACCCGGGCGGTCGACGGCGTCTCGTTCGAAGTGCGCCGGGGCGAAGTGTTTGGCTTCATCGGCCCCAACGGGGCCGGCAAAACCACCAGTATGCGGATCTTGGCCACGCTCGACGATCCGACCTCGGGCGACGCACGGATCGACGGCTTCTCGGTGGTCGACGACCCCGACCGTGTCCGCTCGCGCCTGGGCTTCATGCCCGACTACTTTCAAACTTACGCCAATGTCGACGTTGGCGAGTACCTCGATTTCTTCGCCCGGGCGTACGGTCTGCTGGGGGCGGAGCGAGCCCGGGCGGTCCGCTGGGTGCTGAAGTTCACCGGGCTCAGCGAACTGGTCACCAAGCCCATCGACGGACTTTCCAAGGGGATGAAGCAGCGGCTTTGCCTGGGGCGGGCCCTGATTCACAACCCCAGCGTATTGGTGCTGGACGAACCGGCCGCGGGGCTCGACCCTCGGGCCCGAATTCAGTTGCGCGAGATGATTCGCCGGCTGGGGGCCGAGGGCAAATCGGTGCTGATAAGCTCGCACATTCTCACCGAACTGGCCGAAATGTGCGACCGAGTCGCCATTATCGAGCGGGGCCAAATCTTGGCCGTGGGTTCGGTCGCCGAGATTCAGGCCGGGCGATCGGCCACGAGCCTGGTCCGGATTCAGGTGCTGGGAAGCGCCGAACCCTTGAGCCAGTGGCTGCGGGCCCGGGCCGACGTGGAGCAGGTAACGACCGAGGGGGACTGGGCCTCGCTGGTGCACCGGGGAGATCGCCAATCCGAGGCCGAGCTGCTCCGGGCGATGGTCGAGCAGGGGTTTCCAATCGTCGCGTTCGGCTGCCAACACCGCTCGCTGGAAGAAGTGTTTATGCAGGTTACCGAGGGACGCATCCAATGAGCCACCCGGCGACGACACCGTGGGCCGCTGGCCCGCTGGAGGCCGAATCCGATCCGGGAAGGCCCGCCCGGAAAGGGGCGGTTTACCATTGGCTGGGCGACCGGATGAACGCGCTTCTGGTCAAAGAAACCCGGCAGGCACTGAAGAGCCGCCAGTTTCTTTGGACCTTTTTGCTGCTCTTGGTGTGTGCCTGGGGCTGGAGCCTGTTGGGGGTCGCCTGGCAGGGGCCATCGGCCGTTTATGGGGCCCGCGGCGCCGAGTTGCTGCGCGTGTATTTCTCGCTGCTGGCGTTTCCGCTGCTGGTGATCGTGCCCTATGGGGCCTATCGTTCGCTGGCCGCCGAGCGCGAGGATCGCACGTTCGAATTGCTCACCATCACCACGCTCCGCCCCCGGCAAATAATCGGAGGCAAACTGGCCAGCGCCGCGCTGCAGATGGTGGTGTTTCTCTCGGCGGTGAGCCCCTGTCTGGCGTTTACCTACCTGTTGCGCGGGGTGGGGGTGATGACGATCCTAATGCTCCTGGTGGGGCTCTGCCTGTTGTCGCTGGGGTTGTCGACGCTCTCGCTGTTCCTGGCCACCTTGGCCTACGAACGTAATCGCCAGGTGGTGATTTCCGTGGCCGTGGTGGTCGGACTGTTTCTGACGTATGTCTGGGTAGCGAGCATCGCCGTCTCGGGCGCGCTCGAAAACGACTACCCGGTCGACGATCCCACGTTTTGGATCGTCCTGGGGATTCTGCTGGCGGTTTTTCTGAGCTACCTCGTGCTCTTTTTCCTGGGGGCGGCCGCTCAGATTTCGTTCACCAGCGATAATCGCTCCACGGCCGTTCGCTGGGTGCTCATCGCGCAGCAAGCCCTCTTCATCGGCTGCTTTGCCTGGTGCTGGATTCGGCTCGATCCGGGCGAGGAAGCGATGCCCATGCTGCTGCTGACGGCGCTGTTGTTGCATTGGGGAGTCGTCGGCTCGCTCTTGATTGGCGAGTCGCCCTGGCTGTCGCCCCGAGTGCGCCGCGAGCTTCCTCAGAGCTTCCTGGGGCGGCTCTTGCTTTCCTGGCTGCAGCCCGGCCCCGCAGCGGCCTACTGGCTGGTATTGTCCCAGTATCTTGCGGCGTTGGCCGTCGTCGGCGGAGCGCTGGCCGTTAGCCCCGTCGTGGCGCCCGATTTCAGCAAGAATTGGAGCGGGCAAGATGCCGAGCGAATCGTGCGATTCGGGGTCTTGGCGTTTTCGTACCTGGCGATTTATCTGGGGCTGGGTTTGCTGCTGGGCGCGCTGGCGCGCCGGCTGGGGTTTGCCTGGACGCTGTTACCCGGCGTCATCGGCTGGCTCTTGGTGATGATCGGTGCGCTGGTGCCGTTGACCCTGCAACTGACGCTGCCCGATCTGCGCAGCTCGGGCTACACGCTGCTGCAGATCAGCAACCCAATCTGGACCTTGTACGAGGCCTCGAGCCGCACTTTTTCGCCCGAATTGCAGGTGGTGCAGTTTCTGTTGCCGGTGTTCGGCGTGCTGGTAGCCGCAGGCACGCTGCCCTTGGTACTGGGCGAGGTGAGCGCCGTCCGGGCCCCGCTGCCGGCCCGGGTGGTTCTGGAAGATGCCCAAGTGGCGGCCGCGCAGCGCCCCGCCCTGGCCGTGCCGCAGAGCCCCTGGGATTAAAGCGGGGCCCTGGGGATCAAGCGGGGCCCCTTGGCTGCCGGCGGCGCGCTGATGCAACCCAGTCGGGGCGCAAAGAACCGATCCGGGGGGGCGACCGACCGACTAGGGTACGGCGTCGAGCACTTGCTGCGTTACATAGCGCAGAATGTCGCGCACGGAGATAACGCCCATGACTTGCCCGTCGAGCACCAGCGGAATGTGGCGAAAGCCGCCCAGGTCCATCCGGTGCAGGGCATAGGCGATTTTGTCGTCGGGGGAAAGCGTTTCCGGCGACGGAGTCATGAACTCGCTGATCGGCCGGTCGAGCAGCCCCTCGTAGCGCGTTCCCAGCCGCATCAGGGCGTCGCGTTCGCTGAAGATGCCCAGCGGCCTGCCTTGATCGGCCACCACCACGCAGCCGATCCGCTCGCGGACCAGCAGGTCGAGCACATCGCTGACCTGAGTGCTGGGGTTAACCACCAGCGGCGGGCGAGGCTGCAGGGCCCGAATGCGGTCCGTAACGATCCGCTTCTCCGCCTCGCTGCGCGGACGGGGGCGCGAGAGGTGCGTGAGCGAATGCCGGCACTCGTCGCATTCGTCGGCGCCCGGCAGATTCTGGTGACCGCAGAACGGGCAAAGGGTCATGTCACTTCCCAGGTATCGCCCGAGTTGAACAGCGCGGCGAGGCTGCCGTCCCCCTTTTTCTGCCGGGCTTCGTCGATCTGGTGAATCAACCGCTCTTCGAAGCGCGGCTTGTCGACCGCCCGGAACACGCCGATTGGCTCGGGGAACTCAGGGTAGGTCATCCGGCTGAGCAGGTAGGCCAGCGTGGGCTCGGTGGCCTTCTCGTCGTGGAACAACAGGTCGTCTTCCGAGATTCCCTTGCCGAGTTGAACCACTTCAGGGCTGATGCCGTTGAGTCGGATGCCCTTGTCGCGGTTCTTGCCGAAGATCAGCGGTTTGCCGTGTTCGATCTCGATCGTGTTCTCGGCCTTGGTGTCGCGGTTCGTGGCGTATTCGTAGGCGCCGTCGTTGAACACGTTGCAGTTCTGGTAAACCTCGACGAACGAGGTCCCCCGATGCTCGGCCGCCCGGCGGAGCACGGTCTCCAAATGCTTGATGTGCACGTCCATGCTCCGGGCCACGAAGGTGGCCTCGGCCCCGATCGCGATCGAAAGCGGATGGAGCGGGTTATCGACCACGCCCATGGGGGTACTCTTGGTGATCTGGCCCAACAGCGAGGTGGGCGAGTATTGCCCCTTGGTCAGGCCGTAAATGCGGTTGTTGAAGAGCACGATGTTGATATCCAGATTGCGGCGGATCGCGTGAATCAGGTGGTTACCGCCGATCGACAAACCATCGCCATCGCCCGTGATTACCCAGACCTGAAGTTCGGGCCGGGATAGCTTCAAACCCGTGGCCACGGCCGGAGCCCGCCCGTGAATCGAGTGAATTCCATAGGTGTTCATGTAGTAAGGGAACCGGCTCGAACAGCCGATGCCGGAGACAAAGACGGTGTTTTCCAGCCGCGTTCCGATCGAGGCCAGCACCTTTTTCATCTGGGCCAGGATCGAGTAATCGCCGCAACCCGGACACCAACGCACATCCTGGTCGCTCGAGAAATCGGCCGCCGTCAGAACCGGAAGACCTGTGCCGCTAGTCATGTTTGCCTTGCTTGGCCACGCCCGGTGGCGATGAAAAATTGAACTCAAACGGTGATTGAGGGTGGGTCGGTCGAGCCAGCCCGCCGGAGGGCGGACCAATTATGGCCGGCGCCGGGCGGGCGAACGCGCCCGCGCGCCGCTACAGCAGCCGGTGGATCGCTTCTTCGATTTCTCCCACGGTGAAGGGCTTCCCCTTGACCTTGTTCAAACCCTGAGCGTCGACCAAGTACCGGCCGCGAATCAGCAGCCGCAATTGGCCCAGGTTCAGCTCCGGAATCAGCACGGTTTCGTAGCGCGAGAGCAGCTCGCCCAGGTTGTTGGGTAGCGGGTTCAGGTACTTCAAGTGGGCATGGGCCACCGATGCCCGGCCGCTTTCCCAGCAATTGCGGACCGCCGAGGCAATCGCCCCGTAGGTGCCTCCCCAGCCCAGGACCAGCAGCTTTCCGCTCTCCGGTCCCTCGACCGCCTGCGGCGGCAGCTCGTCGGCGATGCCCGCTACTTTTTTGGCCCGCAACAGCACCATCTTCTGGTGGTTTTCGGGCTCGTAGTTCACGTTGCCGGTGCCGTCCTGCTTTTCCAAGCCGCCGATGCGATGCATCAGGCCCGGGGTGCCCGGGATGGCCCAGGGGCGGGCCAGCCGCTCGTTGCGGGCATAGGGTTGAAACTTCGCCCCGTTGGTCAGCGGGCCGGGGTGCTCAACCGGTATTGGAGCCAGCTTCTCAGGGTCGGGAATCAGCCAGGGTTCCGAGCCGTTGGCGATGTAGCCATCGCTGAGGAAAAACACCGGAGTCATGTACTGCACGGCCAGCCGCCAGGCCTCTTGAATCGTATCGAAGCAATCGGCCGGGCTGCGGGCAGCCACGACCGGCACCGGGCATTCGCCGTTGCGTCCGCAAATGGCCTGGAGCAAGTCGGCCTGCTCGGTCTTGGTGGGCAGGCCCGTGCTCGGGCCGCCGCGCTGCACGTTGATGACGATCATCGGCAGCTCGGTCATGACCGCCAGGCCAATTGCCTCGCCCTTGAGAGCGATGCCCGGGCCGCTCGAGCTGGTCACCGACAAAGCGCCGCCGAACGAGGCGCCGACACAGGCCGTGATGGCCGCGATTTCATCCTCGGCCTGAAACGTCTTCACGCCGAACTGCTTCAGCTTGGCCAGTTCGTGGAGAATGTCGCTGGCCGGCGTGATCGGGTAACTACCCAGAAACAGGTCTTTGTTGCTGCGCTTGGCCGCGGCCACCAGGCCCCAGGCCGTGGCCTGGTTGCCCATGATGTTGGTATACCGCCCGGGGGGCAGCTTGGCGGGCGCCACGCGAAACTGGCTGACAAAGGCCTCGGTGGTGTCGCCATAGTTGTAGCCGGCCATCAGGGCCCGGCGATTGGCTTCGGCAATTTGAGGGCGCTTGCCGAACTTGGCGTCGATGTAACGCAGCGTCGGCTCGAGCGAACGATCGTAGAGCCAGAAAATCAGCCCCATGGCGTAGAAGTTCCGGCAGCGGTCCGATTCCTTCATGCCCAGGTTCAGTTCGTCGACCGCCAGGCGATTGAGCCGAGTCATTTCCACGGGAAAGAGCTGATAGGCCGACAGGCTGCCGTCTTCGAGCGGGTTGGTCTGGTAGCCGGCCTGCTTCATCCCCTTTTCGTCGAAGGCATCTTTGTTGACGATCAGGATGCCCCCCTTGACCAGGTCGGCCAGGTTCGTGACCAGGGCCGCCGGGTTCATGGCCACTAGCGCGTCGACCTGGTCGCCAGGGGTGTAAATCTCTTTGCTGGCGAAGTGGATTTGAAATCCGCTGACGCCCGCTTTCGTGCCGCGCGGAGCACGAATCTCAGCGGGGAAATCCGGAAACGTGGCGATGTCGTTTCCGGCCAAGGCCGAGGTATTGCTCAATTGCGTGCCGGCCAACTGCATGCCGTCGCCCGAGTCACCGCAAAATCGGACGGTCGCGCCCACGAGGTCGGTGACCTGATGTGGAGTCTCCGAAGACACTATCGTCGTGGCCATATCGCTTCAAATTCCTGTACTGGATCGGGCAGTGGTTCAGGTCTCGGTCGAACTCGGCGAAAGGCAACACCAGAGACCATGCCGGGCGGCACCGGAGGGCTGCTGCCCCGGCCGGCGCCCAGCGCTTAAGGTCCTTCGCGTTCCAGCAGCGCCGGGTCCGGCGAGGGAGGCAGGTTGTAAACAGCGGAGGGAAAGTGTTCGACCAGGTAGTGCACGATGTGCGAAACGCGCACCATGCCCACGGGGCGGTTTTGGGAGTCGACGATCGGCAGACGGCGGTAGCCCCCTTCGGTCATTTGCCGAATGGCCGCGCCCACGGTTTCACCGGAGTGCAACACGCGGGGTTGCCGGGTCATGACGGTTTCAATGGGAACGTCCAGCTTGCCGCGGCTGGCCATCCAGCGCAGGGCATCGCGCTCGGTAAAAATGCCCAGCAGTTCGCCGCTATGACAAATCAGGCAACTGCCGGAGTTGCGCTCGCGCAGCAGCGCAAACACTTCGCGAAGGGTCGCCGTAGGTTCGACGACCAGCGGTTTGTGCGGTGCGAGCTGATCGACCGCTTCGCTATTCAGATTGAGCTCAACATCCACGCTCGGCACCCTGTCGGCGGAACATGGCGAAAGTCTGCCTCGCCCCGGCCAGCGACCCCGCCGCCGCTACCACGACGACGACGTCACAATTACGACCACACCAAGCCAGTGACACCTGACCCCGCGCGGTGGTTCCGCCCTTGTCCGACGACCCCTCCTTGAGCCGACGGGCGATGGTGCGTCCGGTTCGCCGTGCTCCGGCCGCTCGGAACCAAGCCAGCCGCCGTGGCGCCTCTGGCCGTGTGCCCGAGTCTTCTCGCACCGGCCGCTTCGGCCAGCGCCTCGCACGCACCCCTCGCCTAACCATCGATCGGTGAGCAATTTGACAAGCCGCACACGGTTTGAAAACTGCGTCACCCGTTACACGAACAGTAGCAGTTGACTCCCGCAGCAGCAAGACCGCTATGGCACCAGAGGGGCTGCGGGGCGCCGCCACGGCGGCCGGTACCGGCCCCGCCAGCGCCCGCTGCACGAGGCCCACGAAAGCAACCGAAAAACGCCCGCGCCCCGGCCCCGGCGGTGCCATGCGCACTGCCGCCAACCCCCCGTCTTCCGAGGGGGAGTCAGTTAGGTTCGAGCAGATCGTCCGGGGGCGCTGGCCCTGTAAATTTCGTCAGGTCGATGCCGGTCCGGTTCTCTTCCTCCAAGAGCCGTTGTCGCGCCTCGAGCCGTTCCACGCGGCGCAGAAGCCCCGGCAACAGGTCGGTTGCCTCGGGGGCCGCTTTCGGCCGTGGAACCACCGGGTAGCCCAGTTGCCGCTCGAGTGTGGCAAACAGCCAGAGGGGGTCCTTGCGCCGGTGGGCCAGGGCAATCTGGCCTTCCTTGCTGCCGAACAGCGAGGGCAAGGCCCGCTGGTCGACCGGCAGCCCCTGGCGGCCGCGGGTTTGTTGGTAAAAGTCGCTCCGCACGTAGATCAGGTCGGCCAGGTCGGCCAGCCCAATTTGCCGGCGAATTTGCAGGATCCAGTCGCGCCACTCGGGTGGGAACACCGGGTCGGCGGCCATGGCCTCGAGCCCCCGGTCGTAGCCCAGCCGGTTGCGGCAAATCGACTCGAACTGAAACAGGAAGATTCCCTGACAGGCCGGCCGCTGGGCGCGAAACAAGGCTTCGCGTTCCAAAATCTCGAGCCCCACGCGAAAGTCGAAGCGGCCCCCTTCTTTTTCCGCTTCCCCCATCACAAAGCACTGAAACGGGGTGAAGTAGTGCGATAACCGGCTCATGCCCGGCGCTAGCACGCCGTGCATTCGCAATTCGCCGGCCAAAAACTCAATGGCCATGGGCAGCCGCGTCGTGGAGAGTACCTCCTCGCGCAGCGCCAGCAGCACCTCCTGAGTCGCCAGGTTTTGCCGCATCCGCTCGCCGAGCGTGCGAAACAAATACGCTTGCTCGATGTATTCCTCGCGATCGAGCATGATCGCCTTGGTCCTCGTCGCGCGGGCGCCGGGGGGCCACCGCCGGCGGGGCGGCCGGCAGTCCCGTTAAAATATGCCGTCGTGGCATATTTCAACCTCGCCAAGTGCAAAGCCAAGCTCCGCTCGGCTGGCAAATTAACGACTTACGTCGCCATTTCGAGATCGCGCTGCTGCGATCACGAAGCCCGTTGAATCCTTCAACGGGCTAGGGGGTGGCTGCCGCGGCCGGTTCGGCCTGGGCAGCGTCGGCGGCCTCACTGGTGTCGGCCGGTTCGGCGCCCGGGAGGTGCTTCATCAAAAAGTCGACCCCGGCGCGAATCGCCCGGGTGTCGATTGCGGCGCCGACGTGCCGAGCCTTGGGAATGACGAACAATTCGGCCTCGACCCCCTGGCGCTTCAGGTCGGCCACCATGGCCTCGGCCTGGCTGAGCGGTACCAGTTCGTCGGCATCGCCGTGATAAAGGAACATCGGCGGATCGTCGCTGGTGATGTAGGAAGCCGGCGAAGCCTTGTCGTAGGGCCCGGGCAGGCTCGCCCGGGTTCCGCCCAGCCAGTAGGCCAACTGGTCGTTTTCCAGGGGAAACAGGCGGAAATCGGTCGGAGTGCCGCCCGCCACCACGGCCTGCAGTCGAGAGCTGGGGGCATCGGCCCCGGCGCCGGTCCCTTCCAGCCCGTCGCGTGCTTCCGAGGTTCCCAGCAAGCTCACCAGGTGGGCTCCGGCCGAATAGCCCCAGCCGGCGATCCAGTCGGGGTTGGCCTTGTACTCGGCGGCGTGCTGACGCAGCCAGCGGACGGCCGTTTTGCAGTCTTCGATTTGGGCTGGGAACTTATGGGTGGGCGCCAGCCGATAGCTAATGGCCACCGCGGTAAACCCCTGATGGGCCAACCGATTGGCAATGAAGAACAGTTGCGACTTATCGCCGTTGCCTTCCTTCCAGGCCCCGCCGTGCACGACCAACACCGCCGGGAAGGGGCCCTCGCCTTCGGGCAAATACACGTCGCAGGTCAGCGGACCACTTTCGCGTTCGGCGTAGACCACGTCGCGAAGCACTTCGATTTCAGCGGCGGGGGCGCTCGCCAGGCTGCCAGCGCCCAGCGCCAGCAGCACCAACCACGACACGGCGACTATGCGATTGAACATGCTCGTCTTCTCCGACATTGGCGAGGCGGGACCGACCCGGTTCGGGGGTCGGCACTCGGGGTGGGAAAGCACCAACAATGCGCGCCGGGCGGCGGCAGCCGCGCCCTGGCTGTCTGCCAAGCGGCACCCCCGGCAAAGTGTTCCGGCCCGCCCGGAGGGCAGGGCCAGCTCATAGCGGGGTCACGGCACGGCCGTATAATCATAGACGATCGAGGCCAGACCTCGCGACCACCCCCCACGGCCGGTGGTCATGATTGCCTAACCCCTAACCCAAATTCAAGTTGCGTCGGTCGATCGGTTTCACGGGTCGGCCCCGCCGGAAAGCACTCGGATGTCTGCTCGCTTTTCCTCGATCGAGGCCGCCCTGGCCGCGCTGGCTCGCGGCGAAACGATCATCGTGCTCGACTCGGAAGACCGGGAGAACGAAGGCGACTTTATCTGCGCGGCCGAAAAGGTTACGCCCGAGGTGATCAACTTTCTGATTACCCATGGGCGAGGTTTGGTTTGCATGCCGATTTTGCGCGAGGACTGCGACCGGCTCAAACTGCACCCGATGATCGACCACAATACGGCCTCGCTGGGAACGAACTACACGATCTCGGTCGATCATCGCTTGAGCCGCACCGGCATCACCGCGGCCGAGCGTGCCCAAACCGTCCAGGCCATCATCGACCCGGCCACCCGGCCGAGCGACCTGGTGCGCCCCGGCCACCTGTTTCCGCTGTTGGCCAAAGAGGGGGGCGTGTTGCGCCGCGCCGGGCACACCGAGGCGACGATCGACCTGATGCGCATGGCCGGGCTTTACCCCGCCGGCGTGCTCTGCGAAATCCTCAACGCCGAGGGAGATCGGGCCAATCGCGACGAACTGCTCGCCATTGCCGCGCAGCACCAACTGGAAATCATCACCATCGAGGAGCTCATTCGCCACCGCCGGCGGAGCGAAAAACTCGTTCACCGCGTGGCCGAGGCCGATCTGCCCACGCGGTTCGGGCACTTCCGCGTGCTGCTCTACGACGTGAAATACGAATCGGCCCAACCGCTGGTCTTTGTCCACGGCGACCTGTCGTCGGTCGACGCGCCGCTGGTGCGGGTGCATTCTTCCTGCTTCACCGGCGACTTGCTCGAATCGCTCCGCTGCGATTGCGGCGACCAGCTGCACATGGCCATGGAAATGATCGTCCGCGAGGGGGCCGGCGCCGTGGTGTACCTGATGCAGGAAGGGCGGGGTATCGGGCTCGTGGAAAAGATCAAAGCCTATGCCCTGCAAGACAAGGGGCTCGATACCGTCGAGGCCAATCTGGCCCTGGGCCACAAGGCCGATACCCGCGACTACGGTATCGGCATGCAGCTCCTGAAAGACCTGGGCCTGAGCCGGGTAAGGCTGTTGACCAACAATCCGAAGAAGGCCGAGGCCTTTGTCTTTCCGGGGTTCGATCTGGAACTGGTCGATCAGGTGCCGATCCTGCCGCCGGTGCACGCGCACAATGCCCGCTACCTGGCAACCAAGCGAGAAAAAATGGGGCACAACCTGCCCGAAGTGCCCCAGTAACCCGTCTCCCGTTCCCCTTGCCCGGCGCTCGACAGGGCGAGGCGAGCGCAGCGCGAAACGGGGTGGTTTGGCGCTTGGGAAACGGACCCGGTCGGGCAGACGAGTCCCGCGACTAGCCGGCGGCCGAGGGGCTGGCCTGGGCCGAAGGGCTGGCCCCCACCGAGTCGATCCGGCCGAAGATCATTCGGCCGGCGCTGGTTTGCAGCACGCTGGTCACGGTCAGGCGCACGTTGCGCTGCAGATGATCGCGGCCCCCTTCGACCACGACCATGGTGCCGTCATCCAGGTAGCCCACGCCCTGGCCCGATTCCTCGCCCGGTTTGACGATCCGCACTTCCAGGGCCTCGCCCGGCAGAAAGATCGGCTTCAGGGCGTTTGCCAGGTCGTTGAGGTTGATCACCCCCACGCCGTGCAGTCGGGCCACCTTGTTCAGGTTGTAGTCGTTGGTGACAACCTTACCTTCGAGGTGCTTGGCCAGCATGACCAGCTTCAGATCGACCGGCTGGCCGGCGAACTCAGGCAGCTCGTGCTCGTAAATCTGCAGGTCGACTTCGGGGTTGGCCCTGAGCCGGTTGAGGATATCGAGCCCGCGCCGCCCTCGGCTGCGCCGCAAGCGATCGGAGCTGTCGGCGATTCCCTGCAGCTCCTGCAGCACGAAACGGGGCATCAGCAGTTGATTGTCGAGCACATGGGCCTCGACCACGTCGGCGACCCGGCCGTCGATAATCACGCTGGTGTCGAGCACGTAGGGTTTCAGGCCTTTGACTTCCTTGGAAAACTCGACGTAAGGAATGACGAAGCGAAAGTCGTCTTTGGTTTGCAGCAAAATGCTGATGCAGAGATAGCAGAGGGTCATCGCCAGCACGAGTTGCACGGCGTCGCGAACCGGCCGCTCGATTGGCAGCGGCGTCAGGGCCAGCCCCATGACGTAGGCCAGAAACAGACCCACGATCAGCCCGAAGTAAACGGCCGAGATCGTGTCGATCCGCTTGCGGGGAACGGTGATGTCGATGCCGATTACGGCGAAGGCAACGCCGAGCACGCCCAGAAACACCAGGAGCGGCTGGTCCAAATCCAGCCGCTCGCCGGTAATCATCCAGACCCCCACGCCCAGGGCGACCACGACGAACAAGATCCGTAGGATCAAGAGGGCCATCGGCGTTTAGGTCATTTCCGCGCAGAGAGACCGGGGGTGAACAAACCGACAGCCCCCCAGTTTAACCGGTGGCCCGCACGGAGGGAATCGCCAGGCAGGGGGGCGCATCCCGAGAGAAGCGGGCGAGCCGCCCCATAAACCCCCTACCGGTCGACCGGCCGGAGGTCGCGGAAAGCCTCGGCCTCGGCCACGCCCCCGGGATCCTTTCGGCGAAGTTGTTCGAGGGTCTGCCGCGCCTCGGGCGTTTCAAGCCGTACCAGGTAGTCGACCACCGCGCGGCGGGTGGCCGGCTGTGGATAGCCCGCCCGGTCGTACAGCCCGACCACCCCGGTCAAAGCCGGCGCCCATTGCCGCTGTGCCAAATAGGCGATCACCTCGGGCGCGACGGAGGGACGGCGGAGCAGCCCTTCGAGCGACTGGCGCACGGCGAGCCGGGCCGGGTCGCTCCACTGGCCGTCGATGAATTCAAGCGCGGCCAACACGTGGCGCACATCGCCCTCGGCGGCCTCGGCGCGGTCGACAAACCGCGCTCGCACGTCGGCTAGCGCCTCGAGCTCGCCGCACCACAGGTAGCCGGCCACCAGCCCGGCGAATCCGGCCCGGAAATCATTCGCCTCGGCATGCACCGCCCGCTTCAGCAGAGCCGCGTTTCGCTGCGGGGCTTGTTGGCGGCCGACCAGCCCCAATAACAAGCCGTACAGGCCCTTGCGCTCGGGGAGTACGGCGGCGCTGTCGAGCCAGCCGGCCAGCCGCAACACGTCGAGTTGCCCGCTGGCCTGGCGGACCACCTCGAAGGGGGCCGCGGCAAATTCGCCATAGGCGTCGGCCGCGATCCAAGCATCGGGGTGTTCGAGGAACCGGGCGAAGTAAGCCAGCCGCTCCGTGGCGGGCGCTGCCGCGGCCGGCGCGCGAACCAGGTAGCCTAGCCGAGTTTCGTCGAGCGGCTCGGTTTGCCAGTTCCAAACCGCAGGCCCAACGCCGGACGGATCAAACTCACGCCGGCCCAGCGCCAGCAGCAAGCTGCCCGCGGCGGGTGATGCGAGGGTTTCGCCAAGTTGTAGCTCGGCTGATGGCCAATCGCCCTTGCAAATCTGTTCGACCGCCAGTGTCACCTGGCCATCGCGGCGGCCAACCACCTCGCCCCATAGGACCACGTCGGCGGCGCCGCTTCGCTCGGACAACGTAGGACTGCGCGAAACGCAAAACGGGCAGGCAAGTGCATCGGTTTTCCCCAGCCCGATGGCCAGGGTCAGCAACGGGCCAATGCGGAGGAGGGTTCCGACCGCTGGCCAGAAGCAAGATCGCTGGGCGCGGCGCATGGCGGGTTTCAACTTTGGGAGAACGGCGCGGGTCATCGTGGCCGGACGGACCGTTTCAGGCGGCGTTTTCCGACTTGGCGGGCGACTTGATCGGCTCGCCGGTAATTTGCAGAAACAACTGCTCGAGCGAGGATTGTTCGGCCGCCGACTGGCGGCGCAGCTCGTCCAGCGTGCCCAGCGCTTGTAATTGGCCCTGGTGGATAATCCCCAGCCGGTGGGCGATCTCCTCGGCCAGGCCCAGGGTGTGGGTCGACATGAAGATGGTGGTGCCCTGCCGCGTCATTTCACTCAACAGGTCTTTCACTAGCTTGGCGCTGCGGGGGTCCAGCCCCACCATCGGCTCGTCGAGGACCAGCACCTGTGGGTTATGAAGCAGCGCGGACGAAAACACGAGCCGCTGGCGCATGCCGTGCGAGTAGCTCTCGGCCAGATTGTCGACAAAATCGCCCAACTCGAAATCGGCGATGGCCCGTTCGATGCGGGCTTGGGCCGTGTGGCGATCGAGGCCGTGTATTTGCACGATGAAGTCGAGAAACTCGCGGCCGGTCAACTTCTCGTAGAGGTAGGGTTCGTCCGGCACGTAGCCCACTACCCGATTGGCTGTCCGATGGTCGTGGTCCAGCGCGTGTCCGGCCACGCGGATGGTGCCCGAGGTGGGGCGGAGCAGCCCCACCAGCATTTTAATCGTGGTGGTTTTGCCTGCTCCGTTCGGGCCCAGGAAGGCGAAAAGCTCGCCGCGGGGAATGGTTAAATCGAGCCCCGCCACGGCGGTCTTGTTGCCGTAGCGGCGCACGACTTGGTGGAATTCAATCATGGGTCAACCGCGGGATACCGGAGGATGGTCCTGGCAATTGTATCCGCGGGAGTGGCCTGCCAGCCACCGGGGCTCTGACAAAGAGGGGGCCACGGCGCAGAAAAAACCCCGGGCAGCCGGCCGCTGGGCGGCCGACTCGCCGGGGTGCGTGAGACCGTTTGGTCTTCATCCGAGGAAAACTTCGCCAGGCACCGCGGCCGCTCTAGGACGGCCGCACCTGGGCTTTGGTTCCGAGCTTGCCAACGCGGTTACGGATTCGATTCCGTGGCCGACTCGACCGCCTCGGCGGCCGAATCAGCGGCGCTATCGACCGCTTCGGCGGCCGAATCGACGGCGCCTTCGGCCGCTTCGGTGGCCGATTCGATAGCGCTTTCGGCTCGCTCCTTGGCCGCTTCGCCGGCTTCCGCGGCAGCCTCGCCCGCCTCTTCAACAGCGTCCATGGCCTTCTCCGTCTCTTCGGCCATGGTTTGTTCGGCATCTTCGACCGACTCTTCCATCGAATCCATGGCGCCTTCCGTCTCGGTCTTCGGCTGGCATCCGGCCACCACCAGACCCAGAACCACTGCCAAGCTGACTGCGAAACTCTTCATTTTCAAACATCTCCCAAGGTCAGAATGAACATCCGTTCGCGGTGTTTTCCGGGGCAATTGGCACCTCGCCAATCCGCCTGGCCCCCTTTGGGCCGGTAACGAACCAATCGACCGGGGTCCTGCGGCCACGAGGCAAACAGGGCGCCGGCAACTTTGCGGGTACTCCATCCAGTGAGTTCCCTGGCGAAGGCTTTTTATTCCCTCCCGCCGCAGGGTCTTGGCAATGTTCGACTTACGAGCCATCGCCCCGGCGGTTTGAGGGGGCCCGTTGGTGAACCGCCCCCCCAGGGTTAAGGGGGGGCGCGGCGCCGGCGGCACGCGCCGGCTGGAGAACAACAACCAACGAGTCGGCGGGGAAATGCTTCGCCGGAGAGGCCGTCAGAGCGCGGCGCGGCGGGCCGGAGCAATTTGTTCCACGCCGCACGCTCCCGCGGTGGGAAGCATTTTGCCGGGGCTCAAGCGACCGGTTGGGTTCAGCGCGATGCGCAGCCGGCCCATTACCTCCAGGTCGTCGGCCGTAAACAGCCGGGGCATGAGGTCCAGCTTTTCCACGCCGATGCCGTGCTCGCCGGTCACGCTGCCTCCCAGGGCGATGCAGGCCTCGAGAATCTCTTGGCTGGCCAAGAGCACTCGCCGCACCTGCGCCGCATCGCGCTCGTCGAACAGGATAATGGGATGCAGGTTGCCGTCGCCGGCGTGAAAGACATTCACGATCCGCAGTTCGTGGTTCTTGCCGATCTCGGCAATGGTGCGGAGCATCTGGGGCAGCTTGGTCCTCGGCACCACGCCATCCTGGGTGCAGTAGCTGGGGCTGAGCCGCCCCACGGCGCCAAACGCCTGTTTGCGGCATTTCCAGAGCAGTTGCCGCTCCTGGGCCGAACGTGCCTGGCGCACTTCGCGCGCGCCCGCGGCCAGGCATAGTTCAACAATCTGATCGCGCTGCTGGTCGAGCCCGGCTTCCAACCCGTCGACCTCGATGAGCAGTACCGCCCCGGCATCCAGTGGGAAACCGAAGCGGAACGCCTGCTCCACGGCGACCAGTATTCCCTGGTCCATCAGTTCCAGCGCGGCCGGGACAATGCCGGCCCCGATCACGTCGCTGATCGCCGTCGTGGCGTCGTCGACCGATTCGAAAACGGCCAGCATCGTGCGATAGCCCTGCGGATCGCGGGTGATCCGGGCCCAAATCTGCGTCACGATCCCCAGGGTTCCCTCGCTGCCGACCAGCACGCCGGTCAGGTCGAGCCCCGCATATTCCTCGGCGGGGCCGCCGGTTCGGACGATCGAGCCGTCGGCCAGCACCAGTTCGAGCCCGATCACGTGGTTGACCGTCACCCCGTATTTCAGCGTGTGCGGGCCGCCCGAATTCGTGGCCACGTTTCCCCCGATGGTGCAGGCCCCCTGGCTCGACGGATCGGGCGCGTAGTGGTAGCCGGTCCCCTTCAGGGCCTGGGTGAGCCAGACGTTGACCACGCCCGGCTGCACCACCGCGTAGCGGTCGCGCAGGTTGATTTCGAGGATCTGCTTCATGCGGGTGAGCACGATCATCACCCCGCCCCCCACGCTCAGGCAGCCACCCGCCAGGCTGGTGCCGGCGCCGCGCGGCAAAAAGGGAACTTCAAACCGGTTGCATAACCGGACCACCGCGGCCACCTCGGCCGTGGTTCGGGGGAAGACTGCCACGTCGGGGCAGTTCTTCTCGATCGTGAAGCCATCGCACTCGTAAACCAGCAGGTCGCTCCGCGAGGCGAGCACGCTGTCGGCGCCCAAGAGGGCGATCAGCTCGTCGATCAACTCGGTGTGGGGATGCCGCGGTGCGGCTGGGGCGGAGGCAGTCATCGGCTCAGGTCTCGGAAAACGGCAACCCCGAGGCGTCGGGGTTTTTGGATTTAGTATTTCAGTCCGTTGCGGCGAAGATGGACCAGCGGCTCCCCCTCGCGCAGTACTTCGCCGGCCACGACTTCGGCTAGCACGATTTGGTGATCGCCCGAGTTAATTCGACCGCGGACGCGGCAATCGAGATAGGCCATGGCCGCTTCCAGGATCGCCAGGTTCTGCGGCGTTCGCCGCACCGGCAAACCCTCGAACGCCGGCTCGCCCGGTTCGAATCCCTTACCGAAATGCCGCAGCAGGCCGGTCTGACCGTGCCCCACCACGTTCAGCACCAGCGGCGCGTCGAGCGCGAGCCAGTCGACCAGCCGCCGCTGCTTGCCCACGGCCAGCGTGACCATGGGAGGCTCGAATCCGGCTTGCTGCACCCAACTGGCCAGCATCCCGGTTTCTTCGCTTCCGGAGCGAGCAGTCAGGACGAAAATTCCGCTGGGAATCTTCCCCAGGGCGGTGGCAAGAGGCGTGTCGGTCATAGGGCCATCGTTTTAGAAAACCGTCGGTCGAAATCGTTTGGCGGTCCCTGGTCCCGGATACCGCCGGCCAGGTTTAGCCGCTCCGCAGGCGCCGGCCCAGGTGGTTCTCGACGCTTTGGACCTTGCTCTCCAGCCGGCCCCGGTGGCCCCGGCGAAAGTCGAGCTTGGCCGTGCAACTTACCCGGTCGCAGTCGGTCGACATCGCCTCGAGACATTGCTTGAGCACGCCAATTACCTGGTCAAGCTCCCCCTCGACAATCGTTCCCATCGCGTGCAGCCGGTAATCCAGCCCGCTGGCGTCGACAATCGCCAGGCTGCGGGCCACGTACGCCCCCACGCTGGCCCCCTTATCCAAGGGCGAAATGCTGAACTCCAGCAGGTACATCGCGACGCGCTCACGATCGGGGACATCGGTGGAATCGGCCGACCGCCCCATTGTAGGTAGGCATCCGGCGGCGAATAGTCGTCACTTGCCAAGTGTGCTCCTCGCCGGCGACCCAAGCCGGCGCCAGGGCCGGGTACCGAGAGGTGAAATCTCCCGTTGCCCTAAAGCGGTTGCAGAGTGCCGCCCAGCGGCGCAAGCCGCTCCAGTAGGTTCAGAGGTCGCCGACAGTCAGCCAACCCACCCTGTTTTGGGTTCGCTGAGGTTGCCACAACCCGATCTGTGTAAATGGTTTATGGCGCCGCGAGCTCGTCTGTTCCTAGGGCGGGGCCGCCGCTACACTACGCTGCCCCGAAAAAATGGCTGCCCCCCAGCGGGCAGTGCACCTAGCACCAGCGGTCGAGCCGCTTTAGGTCGGCCGCAAGGGCCAACTATTCGCGGGACTGGCGGGGTGTCGCCGATTCCTCTCGCACCCGCTCGGTTCGGTCGACCACGGGTCCTACTCGATCTGAGGCAGCCACTTGCGCATCGACCCTTCAGTACGGCTCGACTCGCCGCTTCGAAGTGGCTGGTACCGCTGGCTTGTTTGCGCCGCGGCCGCGGTCGCGGTTGTCACGGATTGGGGAGTCGCTCGGGCTGAAGTGAGCGAGCCTCCGCAGCGAATGGCCGTTTATCAGCCCGGACCAATTGCCGGTGAATGGTCGGCTTCGCCCGAGGGGACATCGTACGAGCTTCCGCCGGGCACGAGCGATGCTTACGGCCCCTCGGGGGGCGCGCCGCTCACGTGGAGCGACCCTTTGCCGCCGGCGGGCGCCCACCTAACAGGGCAAATCGGCGGCTGCCCCCCGGGCCCGCCTCCTGGCTGCGGCCCCTACGGCAGCACCTGGATGGCCCAGACCAACTGGGCGTGGCAGGTTCTGCCGGCCGGGGTGATGTACCACCACTACCTGGCCGACGTCAGGGCGAGCCGACTGTCGAGCTCGTTTACCTGGGAGCAGGACCTGGGATGGCTCTGGGACATTGCCCTGGGCGGACACGTGGCCCTGTTGCGCTTTGGCGACCGCGGCGAGTCCGGCCGCCTTCAGGGCTGGGAATGGACGGTCGAGGGGGCCGGTTTTCCCCGGCTCGATTTGGAACAGAATCTCGACCTGGTCGGGGCCGATTTTCGCGCGGGTACCTTCATCGCGCACAGCCGCAACCGCTGGCAAGCCCGCTTCGGTTACTACCACATCAGCTCGCATCTGGGCGACGAGTTCCTGCTGCGAAACCCCGGCTACCCGCGCTTGAACTATGTGCGCGACGAGCTGGTGCTGGGATTGTCGTATTTCCTGACCGACGACCTGCGGCTTTACAGCGACGTGGGCGGGGCGTTTTACACCTCGGGCGGAGCGCAGCCCGTCGAGCTGCAATTCGGCGCCGAGTTCAGCCCGGCGTTTCCCACGGGCCTGCGCCCGGTGCCGTTTTTCGCGGTCCATGGCAATTTGCGGCAGGATCTCGATTTCGGCGGCTACCTGGTGGTTCAGGGGGGGGCCCAATGGCGCGGACCGCTGCCCTGGGGCCACCGCATGCGAGTCGGCGCTGAATACTTCAACGGTAAGAGCCGGCAATACTCGTTCTTTAACCAGTTCGAGCAGCAGATCGGCGTGGGGCTGTGGTACGATTACTAGCCCCGAACCGGCCGGGCGCCGCGGCCTGCCCGCGGCATCGGGCAGAGCCCTGCGATTCCAGCCCGGGTGCCGGGCGGCGGCGAAGGCTAGGATCGCGCCGGTCCTGGCGTTACTGCCCTGAATCGCCCCGCGGCGGTGCGCCTTGCCGCGACCTTTGCGGGCCAGGGCCCCCCACCGAGACGAGACGACCACCGGCATGCACCGTCGCATCGACGAACACTGGCTGTTCTGGCGCGAGTTCCGAGAAACGTTTCACACCACGGGCGCTATCTTGCCCAGCGGGACGGCGCTGGCCCGGGCCTTGACCCGGTTCGTGGCCCAAACGCCCAGTCCGCGTCACATTCTCGAGGCCGGCCCCGGTACCGGCGCGGTGACGAGAGCCTTGCTTCCTCAACTGGGCCAAGGAGATCGGCTCGAACTGGTCGAGATCAATCCTCGCTTCGCCGCCGACCTGGAGCGGCGCCTGGCACACGATCCGCGGTTGGCCCACCAGGGGGCTCAGGTCGAGGTTCACTGCCAGGGGGTGGAGCAGTTTCCCGGCCAAGGCTGCTTCGACCTGATCATCTCCGGTTTGCCGCTCAACAATTTTCAGGTTCCCTTGGCCGGCGCAATACTCGAGGCTTTTACCCGGCTCTTGAAACCCGGCGGCACGCTCTCGTTTTTCGAATACCAGGGGGTCCGGCGCGCCAAGAGCCTGGTGGCGCGCGGTGCCGAGCGCCAGCGCCTCCAGGGCATCGATCGCCTGTTGGGCGAACTGCTGGGTCGCCACGAGATTCAGCGCGACTCGGTCTGGTGGAATGTCCCCCCGGCATGGGTGCACCACGTGCGTCCGGCGGAAACGCAGTAAAGCTTTGGCCGCAAGCGACCGCCGCGGTTGGGCATTGGGGGGGCCGGGTGGTTACACTACGCGGGCTCTCCCAGGGGGGGCCGATCGTTCGATCTTTCCTTTACGGCTTGGGCCGGGTGGCCGCGGTTCAGCATGCCCAGACTTACCTTTCACGGCGCCGCCCAGACCGTAACCGGTTCGCGTTACTTGCTCGAGGCCGACGGCGCGCGGGTTCTGATCGACTGCGGCCTGTTTCAGGGCTTGAAAGAACTGCGCCTGAAGAACTGGGACCGGCTTCCCTTTGATGCCCGCTCGGTCGATGCCGTGGTGCTTACCCACGCCCACATCGATCATTCGGGATATTTGCCGAGATTCCTGCGGCAGGGTTTTCGCGGACCCATTTACGCCACCCCGCCCACGCTTGAGCTGGTCGAGTTGTTGCTGTACGACTCAGCCCGCAACCAGGAAGAAGACGCCGAGTACGCCAACCGCAAGGGGTTCTCCAAGCACCGTCCGGCACTGCCGCTTTACGGAACCGACGACGTGCCCCCGGTGCTGCGGCGGATGCAAGCCCAGGTCCGCGAGCAGTGGTTCAATCCGGCCGGGCCTATTTGGATGCGGATGCACGATGGCGGGCACTTGCTCGGCTCGGTGTTGATCGAAGTGGAAATCCGCCAGCAGCGAACCACGCGACTGGTTTTTTCGGGCGATCTGGGCCGCTACGGGGCTCCCCTGTACCACGACCCAACCCCGCCCCCGGATTGCGATTACCTGATCTGCGAAAGCACCTATGGCGACCGCGATCACCCGGCCATTTCCGCCATGGACGAAGCCTGTGAATTGGTAACCGAGAGCGTGCGGCGCGGCGGGGTCATGCTGGTGGCCGCGTTCGCGGTGGGGCGAGCCCAACAGTTGATCTACATGCTGCGGGTACTTATGGCCCAGGGCCGGCTCCCCGAGCTGTCGATTTACCTCGACAGCCCGATGGCGGTGAACGCCACGAATATTTACGCCGATTTCGCCGGCGAGCACGATCTGAGCGAAGCCCAACTGCTGGGGCCGATGCGGCTGCTCGAGGGTCGCAACGTGCACCTGGTCCGCACCACCGCGGAATCCAAGCGGATCAATCAGTTGCCGGGCCCGGCGGTAATTATTTCCTCCTCGGGCATGATGACCGGCGGCCGGATTCTGCATCACCTCAAGCAGCGACTGCCCGAAGCGCGCAATACCGTGGTGCTGGGCGGATACATGGCGGCGGGCACGCGCGGGCGGAGCATGCAAGACGGCGCAAGCACCATTCGGCTGCACGGCCAGAATGTACCGGTTCGCGCGGCGGTGCGTTCGTTCTCGGCCCTGAGCGGCCATGCCGGTCGCAGCGAACTGATCCGCTGGCTGGCACCGCTCGCGCGGCCGCGACGGGTGTTTCTCACCCATGGCGAACCCTCCAGCTCGGCCAGCCTGGCCGAAACGCTGCGGACCGACCGCGGCTGGGAGGTGACCGTGCCGGCCCTGGGCGAAACCTTTGAGTGGGAGGCCGACGCTTGAGCGGCCCGCCGAACGAGCATTTTCGCCGCCCCCCGCCGGATGCGGAGCCGGGCCCCGAACAACTCGCCGCCCTGCGCGAGGCGATTCTCGCTTCGCCGAGCTATGTGCTCGCCGAGGAAGACGCGAGCCTGCTGCGGCAGAGCGAGCTGCGGAGCGTCCGCGTCATGCTCGAACTACTCAAGCCCGAGCTGCAGTTGGAACGGGCGGGGGTGCGGTCCACGATCGTGGTTTTCGGCGGCACTCGAATCGTCGATCGCCCAACGGCCCAAGCCCGGCTGGAAGCGGCCCAACGCGCGCTGGCGGCCCACCCCGGCGACCCCCATTGCCAGCGGACCGTGCAACAGGCCGAATCGCTGGCGGCCAAGTGTGGTTACTACGACGATGCCCGGGAATTCTCCCGGCTGGTCTCGTCGGCCTGCCAGATCGAGGGCGACTGCGAGTACGTGATCGTCACCGGCGGTGGCCCCGGCATTATGGAGGCGGCCAATCGAGGGGCATTCGACGTGGCCGCCAAGAGTATCGGCCTGAACATCACCCTTCCCGCCGAGCAGGTGCCCAACCCCTACATCACGCCCGAGCTGTGCTTTCAATTTCACTATTTTGCCATGCGGAAGATGCACTTCCTCCTGCGGGCCAGGGCCCTGGTGGTGTTTCCCGGCGGATTCGGCACGCTCGATGAGTTGTTCGACGCGCTTACCTTGCGGCAAACCCGGCGGATGCAGGCCATCCCAATCATTCTGTATGGCCAGCAATATTGGCAGCGGATCGTGAACCTTTCCGCCCTGGCCGACGAGGGCACGATCTCCGACACCGATTTAGACCTGATTCAATACGCCGAGACCCCGCTCGAGGCCTGGCAGGCCATACAGCGGTTCCGCGGCAACGGCGCGACGCAGCCAGAGGACTGACCGCCGCATTGGCGGCCGGGTGGGCCCGCCAGGCCCCTTGGAACAGCTCGACCGGGTCGGCGCCGGGGGCTAGGGTCGGGCTGGCCGCGATCCAAGAGGTTGCTATCCAAGCGATTGCCCGGTCGGCTACCATTTAGGGAATCGGTGCGGCCCCCGGGGCGGTGCGGGGCACCGCGCCAGAGACTGTGATTTTGTGCGCTGGGCCGGCCGCCGAGCGCGCCGCGCGTTCCATTTCATTCCGGTTGGTTCACTTCGAAAACTCAGGTGAGAACATGACCAGCACACCGCGGTTGGTTGGCGTCGATATGCTTCGCTTGACGCGGGGTTTGGTCCTGGGCGGCCTGTTGCTTGCGGGTACCGCCGGCGGGCTGCGAGCTCAGGACGAACCTGCCGCCGAGGAGCCGCTGGCTGAAAAGCTCAAGGTTCCCCAGGGACCGACTTCCGCCCTGGTCGAGTTTCTCGACCGCGTTGCCGAAATGAGACCCCAGGTTCAAACGCGCGACGAACTCATCGACTGGATCACCCAAACCCGCAAGGCAATGATCGAAGCGGCCGACCGGATTCTGGCCGCGGCCGATGCCGAGGCCGAAGCCTTGGAGAAGGCCGGCATGGCCCAACTCGAGGCTTATCGCCTGTTAGCCCGGGCGGGCGTGGCCGATGCCGCCGAGGGACTGGGCAAGCTGGTCGAGCGGCTCGACAAGCTGGGGCTCAAAGAGCTGGCCCAGGAGGCTAAGGTTCAGGTCCTGGCGGCCCGGCTGCCGCTACTGCTCATGGCCGAAGGAAGTGAGCGTCAAAAGCAGTATGAATCCCTCCGCGATGCCCTGAAGAGTTCGCCCGCCGATGCCACCCACGCCATGCTGGCCTACCAGCTTGTGCAAGTGCTCGATCGGGCTGGCGATGCTGAGTTGGCGGCCACGGCCTGTCGCGATCTGGCCGACTTGTATGCCGACTCGACCGACCCCGAGGCGGCCGCCGTGGCAGGCCAGCTCCAGGGGCTGGGGCGCCGCGTGGGGCTGGTGGGCAACGGCTTCGCTCGGTTCAGCGGCAAAACCATCGATGGCAAATCGTTCGATCTCGACTCGTTGAAAGACAAGGTCGTGCTGATCGACTTTTGGGCCACTTGGTGCGGCCCCTGCGTGGCCGAGCTACCCAATGTGCGGCGCAACTACGACGCTTACCACGACCGCGGCTTTGAAGTCGTGGGCGTTAGCCTGGACGACGATCGCGGCGCGCTCGAGCGCTTCCTGGCCGAGAACGCCGTTCCCTGGAGTACCGTGCTCGGCTCGGACGCAACCTGCGCCGATGGCGGGCAACCGCTTTCAGAGTATTACGGCATTACCTCGATTCCGACCGTGATTCTGATCGGTGCCGACGGCAAGGTTCTGAGCACCCACGCTCGCGGAGAGGAACTGGGCCGGTTGCTTGCCGAGGCGCTCGGTCCCGCCGAGGCGACGGCGGGCAATTAGTCTCCGCTTGCGCGCCACGCCGAAGGGAGCGGGGGAATCGGCGGAAGCGGTGCGCGCAACAAACCATGGGGCGCCGGCGATTGCCCCCCGGGTTGGCCCGATTTTGCCAGAGGCTGGGCCGATTCGCCGCATCGGGGCGATAGACTCTCGACCTCCGACCTGTCAGAATACAGGGGCTGCGAATTCTGGGCGGTTCCGTCCCGAGTTTCGGCCCATCGGTCACGTGCGATGGTGGCTTTGCTCTCGAGCGGCCCTGGCCACCTCGTGGCGACCGATTCCCATCCACCATGCCCTGCTGGGGAAGTTGTTGCGGATCCCCGGCCGAGCTGCCCTCGAGCGAGTTGGCCATGCGACCTGCTGCCTCCCGCAACGCCAAATGGCTGGTCGACGTAACGGCGGCGATGCCGGTGACTCGGGCCGCGCGAGTGGCGCTGAAAGCCCGGCTGGCCATGGTCGATCACTACCTGCGCCGGGCGGTTCGCGGCCGGGGGCGCGACACGGAAGACGTGCACCAGCTGCGGGTATTTACCCGCCGGGCGCTGGCCGCGCAGCACGCGTTTGCGCCCTTGCTTCCGATGCGTCGCGGCAAGTGGATGGCCAACCGCCTGCGTTTGCTGCGCCGCGCCGCCGGCGATCCACGCGACTGGGATGTCTTTCTCGAACGGCTGCCGGTCATGGCCGGCGACGACGAACCGGAGCTGGCCCGGGCACTTTGCCGGCTGGGGCGTAAACGGCGCCGTCAGGCGCGCCGGCCCTTGGAAGCGGCCGCGCGGAAATGGCGTCGGCCCGCGAGCCGTCGCCGCATTCGACGCGCCTTGAAGCAACTGGGCCCGGTCAGCGCCGATTCGCCGCTCGCCGACTGCCAGGGGGCTCCGGTGTCGTACGCCGCGGCGTCGCTGGTGGGGGTTGGCCAGGCGCTCGACCAGTTTCTGGCCGCCGCCGTCGACCAGCGCAGTTCGATCGCCGAGTTGCACCAGTTTCGCATTCGCGCTAAAGAGTTGCGCTACGGCATGGAGCTGTTTGCCGCCGGGCTCGATGGTTCGTTCCGTGAAGAACTGTATCCGCTCGTTGAGCAGTTGCAGGAACGCCTCGGCCAGATCAATGACCACGCGGCCGCTGTCGAGCTGCTCGAAAACGGTAGGGCCGACCTGAAGCCCAGGGAATTACAGCCCGCGCTCGACCGGCTGATCGAACGCCAGCGGCGAGAAATGATCGCGGCGCGGGCGGCGTTTCACGCCTGGTGGACTCCCGACGAACAAGCCGCCTTTCGGGCGGCGTTTGATCGCCACTTGGGCAGGCCGGCCATTGCCGGCCGTCTGCCGGCCGTTTAGCGGCAGCCAGCTAGAGGTGACGAACCTCGGGCGGTGTATGCCGCGCTGTGCTACCGGGGGGAGCCGGTGCCTTCCCCGCCGCGCCAGACCCCCAGAAACCGGCCGCCGCTTTCGTACCAGCCCAGGCCGGTGAAGCGGCACCAGTGAACGTCGATTTCCAAATTCAGCAGCCGGCCGGGGCGCTCCTCGAACGTGGCGACCATCCGCCGGTGCGGCAGCGGCAGGGGGTGGAAAAAGCCCAGACCGCTCTCGGAAATGTGTTTTCCCGCCACGACCAGCGCGTCGGCATCGAGGGCCCGGCCGTCGGACGAAAGGGGCGTCAGCCGAATCAACTGGGCGAAGGGATAGCGCCGATCGCTCCGTCGTTCACAACCGGGACGATGCGGGGCCAAGGAACATAGCAGCCCCCAGATTTCGCTGCGCACCTCCGCCTCGGCGGCGAGTCCTAATTCCTGCTGGGGCGCAATAGCCAGCGTTCCAGCATCGGTGGCAACCGAAGCCATGCCTGCAAGCTCCTGGGTGGTGTGAGATTCTCGGAAGAAGCGGGCCAAGCCAGATTCGTAGCCGTCTCGAGAGACGAGAACCTGGCGACGCGGGGGCCGGCGGAACACCGGGCCCACTGTCGGAAATCGGTCTCAGCCACGAAAGCTGTGTCAGACAAGCGAGGCGCTTACCACGGGGGAACCGCGCAGGGCACCCCGGCCCGATAGGCCCCGAAAGAAACCCTAGGTCGCCTTCGGCCGGCTGTCAAACCTTGGAACCTGTTTAAGCGAGAATTCACACTACCCTCCGCGGGTCGACACGGAGCAACGGGCCAGGCTACGGCCGAGCGAGGGGGTCGCGCGCCAGGGGAGCGGCGGAACCCGCCGTGGTTCGCCCGCCGCACCGCGGAGCACCAAACTCCACGGCCCAGCGACCGAGCACACAGCGGAGGTTTTCAGCCAGGCCCGGATGATCGGGTTGCCAGGCCTGGGCCATCAGCAGCAACTGCGCGGCATCGCCGTAGGCTCGCTGCGCGACCGACCTGGCCGCCCAGCGGTTACAGGCGGCGACCGCGTTCTGTCGCGCGCGCTCGGCCGCTGGGTCGAGCTGCCAGGCCACGCGGCTTGCCAGGATTGCCTCGGCAAACTCCTCCTGGTCCAGTGCCCGGCACCCGCGGTTGTAGAACACGGCACCGACCAGTTCCCGGTCGGTCAGGCCGCGGCCCCGGGGCGGGCGCTCCGCTCGGGCCCCGGCTTGTGTCTGGTGGGCGGGCTCGCCGCGCGGCGAGGTCGATTCCAATTCGATCCGGGCATCGCCCAGTTGAACCGCAATGCGCACGTGGGAGGGAAGTTCGATCGCCACCGCTTGGTAGCCAGCCTGGCGCAAGAGCGACAGGTACAGCACCGAAGCGCTCAGGCAGTTATAGTCGCCCCCCTGCATGGCCGGGCGCACTTGGCTGGCCTCGCGCTGGTAGGCTCCGGTGAGCACCCGTTGGTGCAACAGGGCCAGCAACTCGCGCGGCCGGTCGGGCGCATTCGCGGCCTGCTGATCGGCGCGACGAATCAGTTCCTGACACCTGCTTCGCCAGGCCTGCTGCAAATGCTCGGCTTCGGCCGCGGTGCACTCTCCCGCCGCCACCAGCGCCGCCTGAATCAGGCCAAACCGGTCGAGCCGCCCGTCGCGCAGGTCGTCGAACAGCTGCTTTTCGTCCGGGCAGGGAGCAACGATCCGGCTGCCCACCGAGAGCGCGCCCGGTGGCTCCGGCGGCGGCGCGAGCGATTGGGCCTGTAGATCGCTTTCGGTAAGGATCCGAATCCCCAGCACCATCCAGGAAAAAATGCTTGCCGCCCGGCCGATGGGTTGGCGCCGCTCCGGATGCCGACCGGGACCAGCCCCGGCAAATGCTTCGAGGAAAGTTTTGTCAGTCGCCATGGTCGAGTGCTGGGTGCCCGTCGGGGCGGCAGGCGTACGCGAAGCATGCACGGCGTGCAAAATGCCGGGTTGCTGCCAACTCGGCAGGCCGCGAGCCAAGCGCGGCGGGCAGCGCGCGTGGCTCGCCTTCCTGGCTGGCAGGGTGCCGCGGTTGTCGAGCGCCGGCCGTCGGGTAGCGGGTGCCGGATGCAGCGGGTGCCGCGTCCGGCGGTGGTCTGCGATACTCTAGGTCGCTCCCCGAGTTGCTCGGGGGCCCGCCCCGACGGTCGCGCCGCCAGCCCGCTGTCGGTGGCGCGGATTGAGCGGATTGGGGTGCCGGAGAACTCACCATGCCTTATCTGCCGCCCGGCCGACGGCCCAAGCCAGGGTGTCGGGCCAACTGCCTTCCCACGCGCGTGGCCTTGGCAACTTCCGTGCTGGTCCTGGCGTGGGGCTGGCCGGCCCAGTCGCAACCCCGCGGCGCCGATCCGCGGTCGGGCTCCCCGCCGGCGGAGCCCCTTTACCCGCTGCGGGTTTCCGACGATGGCCGCGGGTTTGTAACCCTCTTGCCCAGCGGAGAACGGCGGCCCACGGATCTGCGGGGGTTCAACTACGATCACGACCGCCAGGGCCGGCTGATCGAAGACTATTGGCTCGACGAGTGGCCTACGGTCGAGGCCGACTTTCAGGAAATGCGCGACCTGGGCGCAAGCGCGGTACGGATCCATTTGCAACTGGGCCGATTCCTGCCGCGCCCCGACGAGCCCGACCCGCGACACCTGGGCCAATTAAGCCGGCTACTGGAGCTGGCCGAGCGCACGGGGCTGTATCTCGACCTGACCGGGCTGGGCTGCTACCACCGGGCCGACGTGCCTGCCTGGTACGATCAGCTCGACGAGGCGGGGCGCTGGCAAGTTCAGTGCCGGTTTTGGGAAGAGCTGGCCCGGGCCTGCCGCGGCAGCCCCGCGGTGTGGTGCTTCGACCTGATGAACGAGCCGGTGGTGAGCGGCGGACGGCGCGAGAACGGCGACTGGCTGGGGCCGCCCTTCGCGGGCAAGCACTTCGTACAGTTCATCACGCTCGACACGGCGGGCCGCGCCCGGCCCGACGTGGCCCGGGCCTGGGTTGCGCAGCTTTGCGGCGCGATTCGCCGGCACGACCCCGAGCGGCTGATTACCGTGGGGCTGGTCGATTGGAGCCTGGACCGCCCGGGGCTCTCCTCGGGCTTCGTGCCCCAGGCCGTTGCGGGGCCGCTCGACTTTCTCTGTGTGCACCATTACCCCGAGTCGGGCCAGGTCGCCGAGGGGCTGAAGACGCTTGCGGGGTTTCAGGTGGGAAAGCCGCTGGTTTTGGAAGAAACCTTTCCGCTGCGGTGTTCCTTGAACGAGCTGGAGGAGTTCCTCGGCGGCGCCGAGCCCGAGTTGGCCGGCTGGCTGGGGTTCTACTGGGGACAAACCGCCAGCGAATGTCGCCAAGGGGGCACGCTGGCCGAGGCGATCACCGCGGCCTGGCTCGAGTGGTTTCAGCGCAGAACGCGGAACTAATCCGCCGCTCGCCAATCGGCGTGCGCAATACACGCCCCTTTGAATCGGATCCGCGGGGCAGTGGCGATCGGCAGGCAAGAGGCGCAGTACCGCGCGGGGGAATCGGTTTGGCCTAATCAAACAACTTGCTCACCGATTCGTTGCGGTGGATGCGCTTGATCGCCTCGCCCAACAGCGGCGCGACGGTAAGCTGCTTGATCTTGGGCAGTTGGGCCTCGGGTCGCAGCGGAATGGTGTCGGTCAGCACCACGCTGTCGATTGGCGCGCCTTGCAGCTTTTCCAGCGCGGCGCCGCAGAGCACCCCGTGGGTGGCCGCCACGTGAATCTCCTTGGCCCCCGCCTCTTTTACGATTCGGGCCGCGCCGCAGATCGAGCCGCCCGTCGAGATCATATCGTCGAAGAGCAGGGCCACCCGCCCTTCGATCGGTCCGCCGATAATGTTTCGCTGCTCGGTCAACTCGGCGCTGGCGCGGCGCTTATCGACAATCGCTAGCCGGCCGCCCATGCGTTTGGCGTGTCCCAGGGCTCGCTTGATGCTCCCCTCGTCGGGGCTGACCACGACGATCGATTCCTTGGAGCCGATCTTTTTGAGGAAGTAGTCGTTCAGCACCGGGGCCGCGTAGAGGTGATCGACCGGCACGTCGAAAAAGCCCTGGATCTGGGCCGCGTGCAGGTCCATGGCCAGCACCCGGTCGGCCCCGGCCCGGGTAATGATGTTGGCCACGAGCTTGGCCGTAATCGGCACCCGGCCGGCGTCTTTGCGGTCTTGCCGGGCATAGCCGTAATAGGGAATCACCGTGGTCACCCGTTCGGCGCTGGCCCGTTTACAGCTCTCGATCATGATCAAGAGCTCCATCAGGTTTTCGTTCACGGGGGGGCAGGTGGGCTGCACCAGGAACACATCGCGGCCGCGGACGTCTTCCTCGATTTTGCACGAGATTTCGCCGTCGGGGAAATTGCCGATCGAAATCTGGGCGATCGGCAGGCTCAAGTACTCGCAAATCCGCTGGGCCAACTCCGGATTGGCGCGTCCGCTGAAGATCTTCAGATCGTTCATGCTGGAATGCTTTGGCTTCCTGAGAAATACCGCCCGTCCCACGCCGCCCGCGCGCCTGCCGGCGAGGAGCCGGCCAGCCTTGCAAACACCGGTACCACCCCCTGGGGAGCTACGGGTTCCCTTCGCTTTGCATGGCCGCTTCAACCACGGCCAACTCGTCGGGGCTGTTGATCGAGAGCGCCTCCGAGGGCTGGAGCACCGCCAGCGCCTCGACCCTTTGCCCCGCCGCCAGCAGCTTGCCCGGGCAATCGGTCAGGTAGTATTCCCCCTGGGCGTTGTCGGGCCGAATCTGGTCGAGCGCCCAAAACAATTGCCGGCAGTCGAACACGTAACAGCTCAGATTCACCTCGGTCAACTTCCGCTCCTCGGGCGTCGCGTCTTTTTCCTCGACAATCGCCTGAAAGCGCCCCTGGTGGTCGCGGACGATGCGGCCCAGCCCGGCTGGGTCGGTCTTATGGGCCGTGCCCAACAAACAGGCGGGCCGGGTTTTGGCAAATTCGTCGAGCAGCCTGCGGAGCGAATTGGGGCGAATCATCGGCGAATCGCCCGCCAGCACAATCACCGGTCCCTGGTAGTCGGCCAGCGCCTCGCGGCACATCAGCACGGCATGGCCGGTTCCGAGCTGCTGGGCTTGCAGGGCACAGCGCAAGTTCTTGCGACTGGCCAGCTCGCGCTGCACGTCGTCGGCCCGGTAGCCGACCACCACCACGGTCTGGTCGACGCCGGCCCGCTCGAGCGTGTCGAGCACATAATGAATCATGGGCCGGCCCAGCACCGGGACCAACACTTTGGGCAGTTCGGATTTCATCCGCGTGCCCTTGCCGGCCGCCATCACCACCGCCGCCGCGTGCGCCATGCCTGGATGTTTCCCCCGAAACGCGTTTGGATTGTGCGGGCGACCTTTGGCAGTCGATCGCCAAACCCCTATTCTTGCCCAAGAGGGGGCAGGTCCGCCAGTAGCGTGGTTGGCCGGTCCGTGGTCGAGGGCGTCTGGCGCGCACCCCGGGCCGAGGCTGTCGAAGCCAGCCAGCGTCGGTTCAACCCGACCCGAACGCGGTTCGCCAGCGGGGGTGGCCCGCGGAATCGACGCCCCCCTATTTCAGAAACGTGGTAAACTTGCTCCAGGGCGAACATTTTGCCGCGCGGCGCCGTCCCAAGCGGTCCGACGGAGTCGCCCTGGGGGCGGTTGCAATCGGCATGAAGATCTTTGGCTTGGGGTTATCGAAAACCGGCACCACCAGCCTGGCCAAAGCGCTCGAGCTGCTGGGCTTCCGAGTCGATCACCGGGGCCGGGTTTTCGTCGACCGGCCCCCCGAGCAGTTGCTCGACCTCGACGGAGCCACCGACGAGTTGGCCACCTGCTACGCGCTGCTCGATCAGCGCTATCCGGGCGCAAAGTTCATTCTGACGGTCCGCGAACTCGATGGCTGGCTCAAGTCGTGCAGCCACCATTTTCGTCAGCCGCTCGAACCTGGTACTTGGGGCACCGAGCAAATCGAGCGGCTCTATGGCACCACCGTCTTCGACCCCCAGAAGTTCGCCGAAGGTTACGGCCGCCACCAGCAAGCGGTGCTCGATTACTTTCGCGACCGACCCGCGGATCTGTTGGTGATCGACATTTCGGCCGGCGAGGGCTGGGAACGGCTCTGCCCGTTCCTGGGCCGTCCGATACCCAAGCAGCCCTTTCCCCGCGAGAATGTGAGCCGCTCGTGGAGCCGGGTACTGCGGAAGGTGAGAAGCCTGTGGCGGACGGGATGAACCCGCGGACGGCACCGCCGGTGCCCGAGCGCCCGAGTGGCTAAGTGCTCAGTGCCCAAGTGCTCAGTGCCCGGGCACGGATTCCATGCAGTGCCGGTTCCGCTGATCACCGGCGCGAAACCGTCGAGCGGCGCCCCCCGATGACTGCGACTCCGGAGACGACTGGCCAGGCCGTCGACCCTGTGGCCGACCCGGCCGCCGGCGCCGCGGCGCTGGTGATGGTGGCCCGGCCCGGCAGCCGCGTGGCTTTGGCCGCGGGCTGGCCGGCCATCGGTGTCGCCCAGCGGCTGAGCGGGTGGGGCGTGGAAGTCGACTCGCACTGCGCGGCAAGCTCGACATCCACGGCCGACCGCTGGTATGGCCTGGTCGATTCCCGCCTGGCCTGGGGCCGTTGGAGCCAGGCGGGGCGCCCCGAGCGGTGTCCAGACAGCCTGGCGATCGTCCAGCGCTGGGCCGTGTTTCCCGGTGCCCGGCGGCCAGCCTACCTGATTCCCTGGCAGAACCCTCACGTGCCGGCCGAGTTGGAACGGGCCGTTGTTACGGCCCAGTTCGCGCCGCTCAATCGGCCCGGTTGGCAGGGAAAGCTGAAGGCCCTTTTGGCCGGCCTGGCCGCTCGCGGGCGGGGCCGATGGATGGCCCCGGCGATGCTGTACGAGGCTCTGCCCCGGGGCGCGGGAAGGCGGGGCCGAGAAGGGAACTCCCCGAACGGGAGCGAACCGAGCGACCCGGCCGGCGTCTCGTTCACCGAGGAATTGGCTACCGCCGTGCTGGGGGTGCCAGCGACGCCGATCTTGTGGATGGTGCGCCTAACGCACAGCGTGGTGGTGCCCTGCTGGGTGCCGCAAACCCAGAGGCTAGTGTTCCTCAAGCTGCCGCTCAGCCCGCGAGGGTCGGCGGCCTTAAACGCCCATCGGGCGTTCGTGGAGTGGATCCGCGATACCTGGCCCGGGGCAGATGCGTTGCCAGTGCCACGGGTGATGGCCTCGGGCAGCTACCGCACGCAACCCTACCTGATCGAATCGGCCCTGGACGGCATGGGGGGCGGTCGCATTCGCGCTCCGCTCGACCAACTGCTTCCGGGCGCGACCGACGCGCTAGGGAACCTGCAAGCGCCGTGCCGCTGCGACCCCTCCCAGGCGCAGCAATTATGGAATCAGCGTCTGAATGGCTTGACCGAGCACCCGTGGTGCGCGGCCAGGGAGGGCTTCGATCGACTCGGCCAGGCGGCGCGGCGGCAGTTAGACTTGCTGAGGTGGGCCACGATCGCGCACAACGATTTTCACCTGGGCAACGTCGTTTACGATCGACAGCTTCGGGTATCGGGCGTGCTCGACTGGGACCTGGCCGATCGGGTCGGGGCGCCGGCCCTGGACCTGATTCATCTTCTGGTCAGCGTGGCCCTGCGCCGCCGTCGCCGTCCCGACAAAGCGGACGTGATTCGCCAGTTGGGAAAAGGCCAGTTTCCGGCCGAAGCGCAAGCCTGGGAGCGATACGCGCGGCACTTGTCGCTGGCCGACAATCTCAACCGTTGGCTACCGCTGTACCTGGTCTCGCAGCTCTGGCGGCTAACGCTACAAGCCGAGTACGAAACGCCCGATAGCCCGGCCGCGCGACAGATGGCGGACCAGGCTGCGCGGCTGATCCGGCTCGGTGCGGAGCTGGCGGGTTAAGTCAGATCCCCGTGCGGCCCAGCGAGCCTTGCCGACGCCCGCGCAAGGGACGAACAGGTAGGTTGTTCGGCGGCCAGTAGAAGCCGGGCGCTCCGTTCATTCGCGGAAACCCTGTCGCGCTGCGCAGGCTAGTCAATCCACCATTGGCAATCGCCGTATCGGGCGGCCACGAGTTCGCCGGTGCGCTCGCGGGGCCAGGACTCCAGGGGCGGCGGATCCCCCCAGGCCTGGCGAATGGCCTCGCAAACGGCCCCACCGGGAAGGTCGAGATTGGTCACGAACCGCCGGTGGGGGCGGCCTTGGCGATAGGCCGGTTCGCGCGGTGGGTGGCGCAGCAGTTCGTCGACCAGCGCCAGCGGGAAGTTGTAGAGCAGCGTGCCATGATAAACCAGGTGAGTTCGCCGGCAGCGGAGGCTATTGCCGGAGAACTTGCGCCCGCCGCTGGCCAAATCGCTGATTCCCGATCGCTCGGCCGGGCAGCCCCGTGTCTGCAGTGCGCCGGCAAGGCGCGACAACACGAGCTGGTGAACGGCGGAAAGCTGCCTTAACTCGGGCCGCAGCTCGTAACTAAGCACCACGGCGTACATCAGGCAACCGGGACCGGTCACGATCGCGGCGCCGCCGCTCGATCGCCGGGCGACAGGCACCCGCCGCTGGCGGGCCCGATCGAGCCACACCTCGCGACCTGGGTCGGAACCTCGCCCCACGACCACCAAGGGGGCGGTGGGCTCCCAAATTCGCAGCACCTCGCTGGGTCGGCCTGCCTGTTCGGCTTGGTCGAGCAGCGCGTCGTCGAGCGCCAAATTCTCGGCCGGCGTCGTAAGCGTAAGTTCCAGCAATCGCATCGGCGGCCCTACGCGGCGGGAGCGACATTCAGCGATGCTCGGTAGGCTGAGTTGCTCGGTTGGGTAGCTCGGATCATTGACTTGGCCGGCCCGCTCGGCCCTGGGGGGCGAGCGGCGCACCAGGCCGGAAGCTGGCAAGTCAGCCTGACACGCCCCGCCGCCCGGCGAACCTCAGCGACCGTTCAGCGACCAGTCGTAGGGCAGCGTTCGCACGGTCACCGCCGGGTCGCTTGCTAACAGGCGGGCCGACTCGCTGGGAAAGTACCGCGCTACGAAGCGCAGCAGGCCTGCCGCGTCGGGCGCGAAATCCTTGGTGTAATAGCTCAGTATCCAAGACAGATCCAAACGCTTGGCGGCGGTATCGTAGCCGAACTTGCTCGGATCGGCGAAAAACGCCTTCGCGTTGTCGTCGAGTTGCCGGTCCAGGTCGTCGGCCGTGTAGGCCGTTCGGGCCAAACGGGGACAGCCTTTGCTGGCGCAAACCAGGGCGAAGTGAATTCGCGGATCGCCCAGGGGGCGCAGTTGCTCGTGCTCGATCTGGTGCAGCGAGTACTCCCCCTGGCCGACCGGCAATATCAGGTCGTGCCAGATGTGGTACCCGATCAGCCGGGGAGTGTGGTTGCGAATGCTGCTGGTCGGATACTCGCGGAGGATGCCTTCGACCGTCACGGCGTTGTAGGCGTTGATCCAAAAGGCAAGCACCGCGGCCCGAGGAACTTCGGGCGAGGGCCGTCCGCGACTCAGATCGGCCAGATAGCCTTGCAGCTTGCCACGGTCAGCCGTGCTCGATTTCCAGGCGGCGTAGTCAACGGTTCCGGCATCGTCGACGTATTGCGTCAAAAGCGAGGTCCAGGCGGCGTGATCCACCTGGTTCAGCGCAACTTGCTCGCCAGCCGCCCAACGCCGACCGACGTGTACCTTTTCGCCGGCCTGGGCGCGAGCCAAGCCCCCGGCGATGAGCCCGGTTAACACCAAGGCGGTGAGTAGGTAGCGGGGCATGGCGCGCTGCCGTGGGGGAGCCGAGGTGGCCAGCGTGGCGTTTGCGCAGACGACCGACCGTGCCCTGGGGGTGGGCACTGGCGTGCGCCCCCCAGGACCGCGTCGCGGTGGCCGCGCGATCGGTTAGTTGCCGGCAGCGCCGACGGGGGCGGGCTGGGTTCCGACAACTCGCACGTTGGTCGACAGGTAGTACTGGCCGGTTCCGTCCGGAAAGACCAGCTCGCCGAACAGGCCGGTAAACCCTGCCGAGGGAATCTCGATCTCGTGACGATACTTATCGCCCGAGGCCGGAATCGGCTGGCTCGACCAACGGGCTTCGCGCAAATCCTTGGTCGGCGCCGTGGCGGACCAGAGCACCACCGACTTGGGCGTTTGGTCGGAGCTGATCTCCAGCGCGATGCGCCCGTCGGCCTCGGTAAACTTCCAGTCGAGCTTGGGCAGTTCGAGCCGCCCCATCATGTGCCGATGCAAGGCCCCGATCGACGCAATCAGCCGATTGTAGTCCGACAGCCCGTGACCATTGTTGGGTATGTAGAGCACGTATTTTTCACCCAGCAGGTCGTCCCAGTACAGGTTCAGGGCGTCGAGCACCCAGTAACGATCATTGGTGCCCATGATCAGCAACTTGGGCTGAGTCAATTCGCTGCGATAGCTGTAGGGGTCCACGATCAAGCTCAGGGCCTTGCCGGCCGGGGTCTGGTTCTGCCCCTGAATTCCCCGCTTGGTGTAGTCTTCGATCTGCTCGGAGTATTTCCCCCAGGTGGCCAGTTGGTGTTCCATTTGCCGGGTGGTGTTGAGCATGTCGATTACCATGGGCGCAATTGCCTTGGCCCGCGGTTCGACGGCCCCGGTCAGCCAGGTGGTCCAGCCGCGCTTGCTGGCACCTGTAACGGTGAAATCCTTTACCTCGACCCGCCATTCCTGCTTGGCGAATTCTTGGACGGCGTCCATTGCCTTGACCGCCGACTTGACCATCGGCAGCAGCAGCGGCCATTCCGGGTCTTGCGACTTGAGATACTCATCGAAGGTGTAGGCAATAATCTGGTCCTCGACCATGCCGTCGAAAACCGGTTGGAACGGAACGTGGTTCAAAATGGCCACTGGCGTATTCACCTGCGACACCACGCCCGCCAGCACGCCCAACTCGGCCGGCATCCGGTCGGTGCTCGGATTGGCCGGACCATCCAGTTCCGTCTTCCAATCACCGCCGCTGACCAGCAGCAGGGCATCGGTCGCCCCCATCAGTTCGGCCGGGCGCATCACCACCAGCTGGTGCTTCCAGACGATGCCGCGCCAGGTTTGCGAGGTGAGAATCAACTCCGTGGCGATGACTTTGCCGTACACCTTTTCCGAGCGAATTCGCCAGGAGTACGTCGGATCGGGTTTGGCAACGTAGTCCTTCAGCGCCGTGGAAACCGCCTCGTCGGCACGACCAGCGGTGCCGGCGACGACCAAACCAACCGTTGCCAGCACCATCGAACGAAGCAAGCGTTTCACCGGGATGCTCTCCATGAGTCGTAAGTTGAGATTTTCGCGCGCGAGTCGACGGCAATCAACCGGTTCACGGGGCCCGATCCGCAAAGGCCGCACAGCACTGGCCTGGGCTTGAACCGCAGTCCCAATTAGGGACCCGGCTGTGCGACCGAGCCGACCCGGCTGTGCGACCGAGCCGATCCGGCTGTGCGACCGAGCCGACCCGGCTGTGCGACCGAGCACGCTCATCTTCCCGCACCGGCGCCCATCGGCACACCACCCATCTGGAAGTCAAGCGGGGGCGAGCCCACCGGGCGTTTCGCTCCGCATTATCAATCACTACCCGCCTTGGCTCAAGCGGCCGTGCACGATCGCCCCGGGAAGGGACCCCTGGCGGCCAGGGCGGGTCAGCCTCCCCGCCAGCGATGCCAGCAGGGCGGGCCCGCCGCATGGTTCGGGTGCGAAACGGTCGTTTTCCCCTTGGCCACCCAGCTTTTCTCCCTCGCCGGTCGGGTCGGCGACCGCCTATCGCTCATCCGGGGCGCGTGTCTAGAATCTACCCCTTCCACTTGTGAGGAGTTTCGCGAAACCGGGTTGCCCGCCCATTGCGGGATACGGACCGAAACTGCCGCCGTTGGGACTGGCGCCGCGTGAATTTCGAACGAGTCATCGACTGGCTGCTCGACCACCGCTGGCTGCCCACGCTGTGGGTGCTGGCCATTACCGGGGCGGCCATCTACGGCATCGGTCAACTCGAGTTCGACGACGTACCCCGCTCGGTATTCAAGACGGCCGACGAACAGTTTCGCCAGCTCGACGAATTGTTTGCCGACTTCGGTGGCGACGACAACGAGTGCCTGGTGGTGCTCGAGCCCACCGGCGAGGCCGACCTGTTCACTCCCGATGCGACCGAGGCCATCCGCCGGGTCGTGGCCGCTGCCCGGCAGATTCCCGGCGTGGTGGCGGTTCGCAGCCTGGCCGACGTAGTCGTGTTCCAGCCTGGGCAGGGTGCGGCCTCGCTGCTGCCCGAGCGCGGGGCCCCGGCCGCCGATTTCGCGCGTGCCCGGAGTGCCGCGCTCGCGCATCCGCTCATTGGCGGACAGGTGCTCGCCCCCGATGCCCGCACGGCGCTGGTCGTCGTACGGATCAGCGAAGCCTTGGTGGGCATCGACCAGGTGAAACCGATTGTCGAGGGGCTCATCGAGGCGGTCGACCAGAGCGTGGCCGGTTCCACGGTACGGGCGCGGCTAACCGGCGTCCCTCCGATCCGGATGGAGATTTTCGACGCGGTGCGCCGCGAGACGAATAAATTCATCCTGATCGGCGTATCGGTCGCGGTGCTGATGGGCATCTTTTTGTTCCGCCAGCTTTCCGGCGCGCTGATCGTGGCCCTGCCGCCGATGGTGGCCGCCTTTTGGACCCTGGGCATCGTCGGCCTGGTCGGCGAGAAACTCAATGTGATCAACACCATGCTCCCCACGCTGGTCATGGTGGTTGGTTTCGCCGATTCAATGCATGTGCTGATTGATATTCGCCACAGCCGGGCCGCCGGGAAATCGCAGCGCGAGGCGGCGCGGAGCGCCATCGACCATTTGCTGCTCAGTTGCCTGCTCACGTCGTCGACCACGGCGGTGGGGTTCGCCGCGCTGGTCCTGGCCGAGGTCGACATCATCCGCCGTTTCGGCCTGGCCTGTGCCCTGGGGAGCATGTTGGCGTTCGTCTCGACGATGACGCTGGTGCCCCTGCTCTCGACCACCTGGCTCGGCCGCTGGTTGGGCACGACCGATTCCCGTGATTTCATCGCCCACAACTTCCCCCGCTTCGAGCGGGTCATCGACTGGATCTTGAACCATGCCCGCGGCGTTGCCCTGGCGGGGAGCCTGCTGACGTTGCTCTTGGCAACGAGCCTGATCTGGCTCAAGCCCGACAATCGTTTGGTGGAAATGATTCCCCGCCACAACGAGTCGTACCAGGCCCTGCAGCACGTCGACCGGGTGCTTGGTGGCACGCTCCAGGCCTTTGTCGTGGTTCAATGGCCCGAGGGCCAGACTCTGGCCGATCCCCAGACGTTGGCCGCGATTCAAGCGGCGCAACAGGCCCTGGAGCTGACCCCCGAGGTGCGCCATCCGATTTCGATTCTGAACCTGCTCGCGGCCTTGCCCGGTGCAACGGGCGAGTTGGCGGACCGAGTACCGCTACTGGGACTGGCCCCGGCCGACGTCGTTCGGCGTTATTTGCGAGCCGACCTGCGGCGGGCCCTGGTGGTCGGACGGCTCGCCGATTCGGGCACGGCGATCAACCAACCGGTGTTTAGCGAAGTCGATCGGAACCTGGCCCGCCTGCGCCATGAATTTCCTGGAACCCGGTTTCAGCTTACGGGCACGGCGGTTGTCGGTTCGCGGAACGTGAACAAGATGATCGAATCGCTCAACCAAAGCTTGCTGGGGGCCGGCGTGGTCATTTTCGGATCGATCGCCATCGGATTTCGCTCCTGGAGATTGGGGGCGATCAGCGTCCTGCCCAACGTGTTTCCCCTGGTTGCCACGGCCAGCGTGCTGGTGCTGACGGGGCGATCGCTGCAGATGACCAGCGTGATCGTGTTCAGCGTCTGTCTGGGAATCGCCGTCGACGACACGATTCACTTCCTGACCCGGTTTCGCCGCGAACTGGCTCTCGACGGCGACGTGAAGCAGGCCATTCGCCGCTCGTTTCTGGCGGTGGGGTCGGCCGTGGTTACCACCACGCTCGTGCTGCTCACCGGCTTTGGCAGCGTACTTACCAGCGAAATGCCCGCCAGCCGGCTGTTCGGCGGCCTGAGCTGCGTGGCGTACGCCACGGCCATTCTGGGCGATCTGTTCCTGCTGCCCGCCCTGCTGGTCTGCCTGCTCCCCTCCAAGCCACATGGGCAACCGGCGCCCCCGAGCGACGAGCCCGCCGATGGCTCCGGGGCGGACGCCGCTTCGGGCAGCGCACGCCGCCGCGACCTGAGCCCACAGGCCTCGTAGCCCCCCGCCTACCGGTGACCGATGCGGCCTCGTCGCTCGCGGTGGGCCGAGTGCCGCCGGTTGCCGCCAGCTTGACCGGCACCCCGGTGCGGCCCTAGATTCGCTCCCCGGGGGCAGCCCCGCAGGTCGACCGCGACGGGCCAATCCTCGCGCTGTGCCCCGGGGGTCTCTGCCCCAGGGGCCTGGGCTCGTGGCATTTACCGAAAGGACGTGTGCCGTGCGAACCGTAATCCGCGCTGGGCTCGGTCTGGCCGCCTGGGCGCTGCTGACCGCTCCCGCTATGGCTCAATCCAACTGGCCGCAATTCCGTGGCGCCGAGTCGCGCGGCGTCGGGGCCGACGGCGAAGGACTCCCCAGCCGCTGGTCGGCCAGCGAAAATGTCGCCTGGAAAACCGACCTGCCCGGACTGGGTTGGTCGTCGCCCGTGGTCTGGGGCGACCGCGTGTTCGTAACCACGGTGATCAACCAGGGCTCCCGGGAGGAAGTGAAAAAGGGGCTGTATTTCGGTGGGAATCGCCCCGAGGCATCGAAAGATGCGCACCAGTGGAAAGTGATGTGCTTGGATCTGAACTCGGGCAGTATCGTTTGGGAGCAACTGGCCCACGAGGGTCTCCCCCCCGGACCGATCCATTTGAAAAACACCTACGCCTCGGAAACGCCGGTAACCGACGGCGAGCGGCTCTACGTGTGCTTCGGCGGCGTCGGAATCTTTTGTTACGATCTGGCCGGCAAACCGCTCTGGAACCATCCGCTCAAGGCCCTGCCCACTCGGTTCGGCTGGGGCACGGCGGCTTCGCCGGTGCTGCACGGCGACCGGCTGTACTACGTTGACGACAACGACCAGGCCTCGTACCTGCTGGCGCTCGACAAGCACACCGGCCAAATTGCGTGGCGCGTCGAACGGGCCGACGAGAAAAGCAACTGGGCCACCCCATTTGTCTGGCAGAACGCCCTGCGGACCGAACTCGTCACCCCCGGGACCGTGAAAAACCGCTCTTACGATCTCCAGGGCAATCTGCTCTGGGAGCTGGGAGACAACTCGAGCATCATGATCGCCACCCCCTACGCTGTGGGCGACCTGTTGTACCTGAGCTCGGGCTACGTCATGGACAAACGGCGGCCCATCTACGCCATTCGCCCGGGGGCGTCGGGCGATATCACCCTGCCGGACGGCGAAACTTCCAGCGAGTTCATCGCCTGGTGCCAGCCCGAGGCGGGCCCCTACAACCCCAGCACCCTGGTCTATGGCGACCGGTTGTTCGTGTTGCTCGATCGGGGGCTGTTGGCTTGCTACAACCGGCTGACCGGCGCGCCGATTTTCGATCGCCAACGCATTCCCGACGGCAAGGCCTTTACTTCGAGCCCCTGGGCCTACGACGACCTGGTGTTTTGCCTGAATGAAGACGGCGTCACGTTCGTGATGCGGGCCGGCGACCAGTTCGAGTTGCTGCACACCAACACGTTGGCGGAAGACGATCTGTCGATGGCCACCCCGGCGATCGTCGGCAACCGGCTGCTGTTGCGGACCGCCGTGCGGCTGTACTGCCTGCAAAACGCGGCAAACCAACCCACCGGCGGGCGGTAACCCCGCCACGGTCTTGGGACGCCGGCGCTCGAGGGGGGAAGAGTTGCCGTGCGGCCGCTGCCCAGGCGCCGGCGCGCTGGCCCCGCCGCCGGGCCGGCTTGGGCCCGCCGTTACCCTACATGCGGTACTCGCAGGTCACCCCGCGGCGGAAATTCCGTACGGCCTGGCCGCGATTATCGGTTTGGGGTCGCACCGCCACGCACGTCGCCAGCAGGCTGATCAGGCCCAGCCCGAATCCACTCAGCAGGTAAACCGTGGCAAGCATGGCTTTGCTCCTTCGGGTTCTGTCGGGCCGACCGCTTCAGCAAGGCCGGTCCAACAGTTCCAGCTAGTCGCAACGGCTATGCCGGTTACCACAGTGGCCGGAACCGCGACGTGCAGTTCCAGTCACAACTGTGCAAAACCACGAGGGTTGCGTCGAATCAAACCTGCGGTGCCTGGCGCGCGTTTTTTCGGGAAACCTCTGTAACGTAGTCGATCGGATTACGCTTGCGCGTTCCGAAATCGCGACACCCGGGCGGCTTCGGCCTTTTCGGTTCGTTCGATGATGACGAACCGGCCTGGTCAACTGTCCGGTTTGGGGCTCTCTGGACGATCGAACCTAACGGAACGATGGTTTTCCCGCCGGAGGGGTGCCCATGTCGTCGAAACGGCTCAATACGATGCTGCGCGGTCTGGGGGCACTGGCGCTGCTGGCCGCAACCGGCTGTGGGTCGGGCTCGCCAGCAACCACGTCCGAGGCCGATCCGGCAAAGTTCTCGGTTCAGCGAATCACGGCCGCCCGGGCCACCCTGCCCAGTTTGCGGGAGCCTGCCGCCCAGGTCGGACCGCCCACCGCCCAGCCGACGCTCGTGCCGGTCATCAAGGAATGGGGGATGCGCGAAACGGCGGTCGACGCCCTGGCCCGCATCGGGGCCGATTCGGTCGAACCGTTGATCGAGACGCTTCGCGATCCGGACCCGGCCATGCGGGCCAACGCCGCCCGGGCGTTGTCGCTCATGGGCCCGGAGGCGGAAGCGGCCATCGGGGCACTGATCGAAGCCCTAGGCGACTCCGACGCCCAAGTCCGCACCGGCGCGGCCCGGGCGCTCGGACAGATCGGCCCTGCGGCCCGCTCGGCCATTCCCGCGCTCATCGAAGCGCTGCGTCGTGCCGAGGCCGAGGAGCGAGCCTCGGGCAACTAAACCAGTCCGCTGGCCACGGACGGGCCCCCACGGGAGTGGGCCGGATCGCCGGAGTAACTGGTGTAACCCCGGTTTCCCGAGCAGCCCGAGCGCGGGGATATCCCCCGGCGCGTGGGGAAACCGCGGGCTAGATTTCTGCACCCGGCTTCTCCCCAGGGTTGGCAGAGGGCTAAACGGCTCGACGATGGGGGGGCTGGAGAAAATCTTCTTCGGAAAGCCATGGCGATGGAACCGGTTGGCCAACACCACGATCTGCGGCGGCTGATCGACCAGACCTATCTGTTGGAAGATCAGATTCGATCTTTAGAGGCCGTGATCGCCGAACTGCGCGAACAATTCGAGCGAGCCCTGGCAACCGACCCCGCGGCGGTCGTTCGACCGGCCCGCCATGGCGCGCGCCGCGCACCGCAAACGAACTGAGCCAGTCACAGCGCGGCGGCGCTGGCTAGAACTTTCTCGGGCGGCCCAGCCCTCGGCGATATTGCACGATGCAGCGCAGGGCGGAGAGCCCATCTTTCCAGCCGATTTTTTTGCCCTGGGCGTAGGTGCGGCCCGAGTAATTAATCGATTGCTCGTAAATGCGCACCCCCGGGATGCTGGCCACCTTGGCGGTCAGTTCCGGTTCGATGCCGAAGCGCCGCTCGCGCAGGGTGGGGGCAATCTGCTGAATCACTTCGCGGCGGAATACCTTGTAACAGGTTTCCATGTCGGTCAGGTTCAGATTGGTAAACGCGTTCGAGAGCAGCGTCAGCAGCCGGTTGCCCACGTAGTGCCAGAAGTAGAGCACGCGCTGATTGTCGCCGGTAAGCCGGCTGCCAAAAACGACGTCGGCCTCGCCCTCGACAATCCGCTGAATCAACTTGGGGTACTCGGCCGGGTCGTACTCCAGATCGGCGTCTTGCACGATGACCACGTCCCCCCGGGCCAACAGAAACCCGGTTTTCAAGGCCGCTCCTTTTCCCTGGTTGCGGTCGTGCAGCTCGATTCTCAGGCCGGGGGTGTCGGGCAACTTGGCCAGGTAGTCGCGGGTGCCGTCGGTGCTGCCGTCGTCGACCACGATCACCTCGTGCGGAATCCCGCAGTGGCTCACCCGGTCGAGCACTTGGGCAATGGTGTGGCGCTCGTTGAAGACGGGAATGACCACCGAGAGGCAAAAACCTGTCGGCACTCGGTAAACACCCAGCCGGCGACAAAGGTTGGGCCCCAGCAATTGCTCGAGCAGTTCGACCCGGGCGGCCGGTGCCAGTTCGCCGCCGGCCGTGGCCGAAAGCCGGGCCAACAATTCGCGCAGGTCGGGGGCCGGCCCCTGGGGTGCCGGTGCCGACGAGTCGGCTGCAAGTGCTGTGGGCTTGGCGTGCATTGCACCGTTCTGCCAAAAAACTCGGAGGCTGGCTACCCTCGGTACACGGCTGGCTCGGCCAGCAGCTTGCCCAAACATCGGCCCGGGTCGCTGCCGTCGCGCCAGGCCGTGGCCAGCGTTACGGAGCCGGTCGACCAGCGCTGGCGTTCGGTCGGGCTGGCGTTGGCGAATCGCGCGACGGCCTGTTGCCAATCGGCCAGCTCGTTGCCCGCGAGGGCCAGGCCGTTTTGGCCGTCGCGCAGCAGGTCGCCCGCGGCCCCCACCTGGCGGTCGCAGAGAATCGGTAGCCCGGCAATCGTGGCCTCGTTCAGCACCATGCCCCAGGGCTCGGTCCGGCCGCTGGCCAAGACCAGGGCATCGGTCGCGGCGTAAAGCCGGGGCAGATCGGCGGGCTGCACATCGCCCAAGAGCACCAAACGCGACCCCAGCCGAGGCACATACCGGCTGCGAATTAATTCCTCCTGTGGGCCATGGCCCGCCACGACCAGCGAAACCCGTGGGTCGGCCGTGAGCAGCGCCTCGCAAAGCAGGTCGACTCGTTTCCGCGCGATCAGGCGCCCCACGTACAACAGGGCCAGCTCGCTGGTAATGCCGAACTGCTCGCGTAGCGCGGGGCGCTGATTGGCCCGCAACCCCTGGGCGCTGGCAAAGTGGTCGTAGTCGATCCACTGAGGCCACCAGCCCGCCTGTTCGGGGCGCAGGCCGTAGCGATCCCAGAAGCCGCGGTTATAGGTACCCGTGAGCAGCGCGGCGTGAGCGGGCCCCACCCAACGACCCAGACGCAGCCGGCGGACCAGGTAGCGGAAAAACCCCTTGTTCTGGTCGGTCCAAAGGTTGGAATCGCTGCGCAGGCAATAGGGCTGCCGAGCCCGCCGGCACCAGCGGAGCGTGTCGGCCAAGACCGGCTGCAGGTAGCCCCCCACGATTACCAGGTGCGGTGCCAGGCCGGCTAGAAAGTCGGTGACCTCCTCGGCACGAAGCCCCCCACGGTCGGCCGGGGCCCCCACCACGCGGGCCGGGCAAACCTCGGGCAAGCGGTACTGAAAGCAGCCGTCGGCCGCGCCCCGCAGGAACACCACCTGGACGGCGTCGGTTCCGAGCTCCGACGCCGCGCGATCCATTTCGGCGTTGCGATAGGGGGCCGGAGAATCGACCAGGTAAACGATAGGACCGGGCACCGGCGGCGGACTCCCGCGCGGGGCGAACCCTGCGGAACGCCCCGCGACCTTACGATTGCGGACCGTAACGGTGGCCGGCGAGCCAGGCCGGGTGATAGGGATTGGGCACCTGCGGTGCCGCGACAGCCACCACGCGGCGCTGCGCCCCTCTGCCGGCCGCGGCCAGGGCTCGGTACGGATCGCGGGCGGCGAGCATCAGCCGCTGGCTCATCACCAGGCAAATCAGGTAGGTGACCGTGGCGATGTCGCTGGCCGACGAGACCGACGCTTCCACCAGGCCGGCGGCGCCCAGATTCAGAAACATTCCCAGCATCAATCGGCCCAGCTCGTTAATCTCCGGATCTCGGCAGCTCCAGACGATGCGCAGCGATTGCCAAGCGGCCGCCGCCAGGCTGAGTGTAATCAGCACCATGCCGAAGAAGCCGGTGTCGAACCAAACGCCCAGGTACATGCTGTGAATGTGCTTGCCGATCTCTTCGCGAAGCGAGCGCTTGTTCGATCCAAACCCCTCGCCCAATACCGGGTTCTCCAGGATCACCGCCAGGCCGTTGGCCCAAATCTTGTCGCGGTTCGACAGGCCGTCGTCGGTGTAGCGGTGCAGAATGTATTCCGACTGTTTCTGGTTCATCGTGATGGCGAGCGTGACCATGACCACGGCCAGCATGGTCAGTGTCACCGCCGCGCCGACGATCCATTTCATCCGCAGCCGCAACAGGAATGGCAGGCTGCCGAGCACGCCGGCGATGGTGCCGGTGCGCTGGGCCGCCATGACCATTACGAACAACATGAACAAACCGAGTAGCGCGCAACCCCAGCGCCATTTGCGAGCCCAGGGACGCATGGCCCCCCAGGCCGTGAAGGGGAGCAGGGTCCCGCCGATCTGGGTGAACAAGCCGGCGGTTTCCGTGGCGGCCGACCAACGCTCGCCGCCGGTACCCTGTTTGACCAAGGTCGACAGGCTGGCCCCGCCCATCACCGACCAGAGTATGGCGGCCAGCAGGAACAACATGCAGTAGCGGGCGACCGACGCGGGGCTGTCGAGTTCCCGACCCAGGCTGATGCAGGCCAGGTAACAAATCACCAGGATGCCGGCGTATTGCAGCGTCCAGAGAATATCGGGCGCGAACACCGTCATCGGCAACCCGACCAGAATATAGGACGCGTACAGCAAGGCCGGCACGCCCGGCGAACCCCGCAGCTTGATAATGCCCAGCGACAAGAGCCCGAGTAGAAACATCCGCAGCAGCCCGGCATAGGCGTCGAGCGACTGCCAGATGCTGCCCGTGAAAACCAGCGCCACGAGCAACATGAACACCAGGGGGCGGCGCCGGCCCGAGATCGCCAGGAAGACCAGCCCCAGCGCGAGCATGATTCCGATCATCACAAAGATCGGGTTCGACTCGGCCAGAAAGTACGTAATGCGGCCTACCAGGCCGAACCCGTACTTGTATTTGATGAATTTTTCATCCATCGCTGGGCAGCACTCGCATCGGTATGCCAAAGCGGTCGAGCGTGCCCTGCAGCACTCGCAACAGGCGACGCCGGTCGCCCGGCTCGAACACCAGAAACCAACTCAGCGGAAACCAGAGTAGTGTGGGAACGAGCATCCAGGCGAACAGGGCCACGGGGCCGGCCCCCAGCGCCAGTTGGCCCAACGGCCAGGAAACCGCGGCCAACACCAGGCAAACCAGGCCCGGCCGCAGCCACGCCCGCCGCAGGTACTCGCCCGGGCTCATCCCCACCTGGCGGCAGGTATAAACCGCCATCCAAAGCTGTTGCCCCACGGCCAGCACCGCGGTGGGGATCGCAACGCCCACCACCCCGAGCATACCCCAGTTCTGCCGGGCCATCCACCAGACCATCAGGATCGACCCCAGCAAATTCACTCCGGCCAGTACAACCCGCACCGCCACGACCCGCCCCACGCGGTTCATGCCGAGCAACACGGCCCATTGGCCGTGCGAGGCGTACTCGGTCAGGTCGACCACGGCCCACACCCACATGGCCGCCGCGGTGGCGTTGAAATCCGGGTCGGTGCCGAGCCAGACATCGACCAGCGGTTGGGCGAAACCGGCCAGGATTCCGCAGACCGCGGCCCCCATCAGGAACGTGTACCGGGTGGAGCTGACCAACACTTCGCGCAAGTTGTCGGTGGCGCCCGTGGCGTGAAAGCCGGCCGCCAGCATGGGCATTTGCCGCCCCAGGGCCAGCACGAACGGTTTAGCCGCCGTGAAGATGAGTACGGCGTTGGTATAGATGCCGGCGGCCGCGGCTCCCAGAAACGCGCCGATCACCAGCGGGTCGGTCCGCCGCCCCAGCGCAAAGGCCAGTTGATTCAACAACAACAGCGAACCAAGCGAGAAGAGCTCTCCGAAGGCATCCCAGCGGAAGCTGCTGGGCCGTGCCGCCAGACCGGGCCAAACCCGGTGCGCCTGGCGCCAATTCATCAAGATGGCCACCACCTGGGCTATCAAGAGGGCGGCGGCCCAGCCCGTATGGCCACGGTGCATGGCGCCCACGAACAGACAGATCAGGGCGAATCGCAATACCACTTCGACCAGATGGGCCGCGTCGTGCAGGTAAGCCCGATTCACACCAAACAAAATGGCTTGATAAGCCGGGGCGATAAAGGTGAGCAGAATCGTAACGCTGGCGTAGTAGCGCACCAGCAACACCGCCTCGTTGACCAGTCCGGGCGAAAGTCGAAACCAGGAGACGATCCACTCGGCGCCCAATACGCAAACGCCAACCGGCACGACGGCCAGAATCAGGTAGGCCACGAGCGCGCTGGAGAGCAGCTCGTTGATTCGCGTTTCGTTGCCCAGCGCGATCTGTTCGGCCAGGTGCCGGTTGAGCGAATAGCGAATGCCCAGATCGGAGAGCATGGTGATGCCCACGATCGAGGTCACCAGCGAAATCAGGCCGTAGCCCTCCTTGCCCACGTCGGCAATCAGCAGGGGCACGACCAGAAACGCCAGCAGGCCGGCCGTCAGGCTCGAAACCCAGGCGGTGACGGTGCTCCAGGCGATCCGCGTCGTCCGCTTCAAGCGTTTACCTCGGCGGCCACGACGGCTGGCTCAGAGGGTGGGGGGGGGAAAGTTCGGCCCGGCAAACGCCAGCCCGCGGCCCTTACGAGGCGGCCAGGTCGGCTTGCGGCGCGGCATCGGCCCCCAAGTACTCGGGCATGATGCTCTTGAGCCGGCGGCGCAATTCGTCGGCCGGGCCGTCCATGGCCTCGCTGACACAACGAATTTGTTCCGAAACCTCGCTCAAGGTAAAGGGCCGGTGGTAGGCCACGAACACCTTGGGATGCGGCGTCGGCAGGGTTTCCTCGTTGCGGAAGTACAGCTCCTCGTAAAGCTTCTCGCCCGGGCGCAAGCCGGTGAAGACGATTTCGACCTCGTCGGTGCTGAAACCCGAAAGCCGGATCAAGTCGGCGGCCAGGTCGGCGATGCGAACTGGTTCGCCCATGTCGAGCACGAAAATCTCGCCGCCGCTTCCCATGGCCGCGGCCTGGAGCACAAGCTGCGAAGCCTCGGGGATGGTCATGAAGTAGCGCTCGATGTCTGGATGGGTGACGGTGACCGGCCCGCCCCGCTGAATCTGTTCCTTGAAGATCGGCACCACGCTGCCGTTGGACCCGAGCACATTGCCGAACCGGACCACGACGAACCGGGTCGACGAATTCTCGCTGAAGGCGTGAACAAACCGCTCGGCCAGCTGCTTCGAGCCCCCCATCACGCTGGTCGGATTCACCGCCTTGTCGGTCGAGATCATCACAAACGACTCGACGGCGTGCTGGTGGGCCAACTCGACCAGCAGCTTGGTGCCCAACACGTTGTTCTTGATGGCCTCGCCCGGGTTGTGCTCCATCATCGGCACATGCTTGTGCGCGGCGGCATGGAAGACGACGTCGGGGCGGAATTGTTCGAAGATCCCCCCCATGCGCACCGGGTCGCAGATGTCGGCGATCAGCGGCACCAGTTGCGCCGTGCTGTCGTGGCGGAGCAGTTCCTGTTCGATCAGAAACAGGCTGTTCTCGGCCTGTTCGACCAGCAACAGTTGCTTGGGCTCGAACCGCAGTACCTGCCGGCAGATTTCCGAACCGATACTGCCCCCGGCGCCGGTGACCAGAACCCGCTTGCCGGCCAGCAACCCGCCGATGGCCTCGTTGTTCAGCTCGATCGGGTCGCGGTGCAAAAGGTCGTTAATATCCACATCGCGGACCTGCACGCGGTAATTCGACTTGAGCAATTCGTCCACGTCGGGCAGCACCTTCAGGCTTAACTCGCTCCCCTTGCATTGGACCATCAGGTCGCGCAGTTGCTTGCCCGAGAGTGTGCCCGAGATGACCAGGATATCGTCGACACTATAGGTCGCCGCCAACTTGGCCGCCTGGTCGGGGCGCCCCACCACGGGAATCGATCCCAGCACGGAGCCCAGTCGCGAGGGATCCGCGTCGAGAAAGCCGGCAATTTGGTAGTGCAGCCGCGGATCGCTGGCCAATTGCCGGGCCAGCGACTCTCCTTGATAGTTCGCCCCCACGATCAAGGCCCGGCGCATATCCTTGCGGCGGAGGATGGGCCAGAACTGCTCTCGCGACAACCGCCACACGCACCGCAGCCCACCCAGCAGGATGACGGTGAGCATCCAGTCGAGCGGCAAGACGGCCCGGGGCACGTCGTGGTTGACCGCGAAACGGTCGATCGCGGCCAGAACGATCGTCGAGAGCGTGGCCGCCTTGAGCAGCGAGGCCAGGTCCGAAAAAGTGACGTACCGCCACCAACCGTGGCATTGCCCCAAAACGTAAAAGACCAAAAGCTTGGTCATCAATACGCCCGGCAGCGTCAGCCAGAAGGTGACGTAAAGCTGCGTCGGAATCTCGAAATCCTTGCGCAGGGCGTAGGCCAGCCAATAGGCGGTGGCGAACGCCGCGGCATGTACCGCCAGAATCAGCAGTACGCGTTTCGAGAAGCGTTTCTGAACCATCAAGGTCTCGCGGCGAGGAGTTTGCCTGAAGCGCGGGCCGAACTTGCCCGGCTAATGTGTGTTCGAAAACCGACCGACCCGGTCAATGACTCTGCCCCGATCGCGGGCGCTATTCGCCCGGGCTAGCAGTCAGCCCTCACGGGCTCACCGGGGGAAACCTACGTGCGCCACAACCGTTCGAGCTATTCAGCAGTTGCTTCGGCGCTCGCTTCGGCGGCCGCCGGCTGCTCGGCTGAGGGGTTCGCCGCCGGCTCGGGCGAAGCCTTCGCCAGGGGCTCGTTATCGGCCAAGGCGGTTTCGACGAGCGGCAGAAATTGCTTGGCAAAATCCTCGATGGGCAGCTCCGTGATCTTGGTGTCGTGGCGGGGCATCGGGCAGATCAGATACATCTTGTACAGGGCGGGCGAACGGGCATACGCCACCTTGGGCCAGGCCGGCGCGGCCCAGCCGCTGCCGTCGTTCCAGGCCCAAAGAATCCGCAGCCGTTCGACTCCGTCGGCCTTCTCGCGAATGAAGCTAGCGGTGTAGAAATCGGCCTTCTTGCCCTCGGAAAGTTCGATCGTGTAGCGGCTCGGCTGATCGCCGAGCGAGAAGCCGGCGGCCAGGTAGCATTTTTCGGGGGTGTGAATCGAAACGTTGCGCCCCAGCCCGCACACCAGCGACACGCCGATCATGCTGCCGGTGGCCTCGTTGACGAAATTCAGCGGGCGCTCCCCCTCGAACTTGGCGACCGCCTTTTCCGCTTCGCTCGATTTCTCGGCTTCGCGGCCTTGCCATTCGCCAAAGGAAAGTGGCACGCGGCTGAGATGATCGACCCACCGCTTGACGATCGCCGAGTCCACTTTTACCCACCGCTCGCTCAGGTTTCCTTGAACCACGGTGGTGCCGGCCAGCAGCAAAAGGGCCACCACCAGGGGCGGCGCGGCCTTCGTCCAGTTGTCGCTCATAGTCGATCCTTTAACTCGCTTCGTTCGTCGATTCGTTTTCGCCCGGCTTGCCTCGGGCACCCGCCGAGCCGTTCGTTACCTAGCCTACGACGCAGCCCGGGCCGGAATTTGCCGGGCGCGATCGGTGGCGTTCGAGCGGATTCCCCCGACCACCACGCCCAAGACCGAAATGCCCACGGCCTGCATGCGCTCGTAGGCTTCGTACACCTTGGGGATGGAACTCACGTCGCGGAGCACCGAAATCAGGGCCGCGTCCGCGCATTGGCCGACGAACAGCGTATCGGCCGAGGGGAGTACCGGTCCGCCGTCGACCACGATGAAGTCGAAATTCGGTCGCAGTTTCTCAAAGGTTTCCCGGCACACCGGCTTGGCCAAGGCTTCGATCGATTCCCGGCAGCTTTGTCCGGCCGCCACGAGCCAGAGGCCGTTGACCCGAGTCGGCCGAATGGCGTCGTCGATCGAGGCCTCGCCCCGCAGAATCTCGCACAGGCCGGGCTCCAGGGGTAGTTCCAGCAAACGGTTGAGCGTGGGATTGCGCAGATCGGCGTCGACCAGCAGGGTGCGGCGCCCGGCCCGGGCCAGGCTGGCGGCTAGCTGACTGGCCAGCGTGGTTTTGCCTTCGCGGTGCACGGCGCTGGTAATCATTACCGTGCGGAGCGATTCCTGGTTCGCGCTGTGCAGCAGGGCGGCCCGGATCGCGTTGATCGACTCGGCCAGGTTTTGCTGCAGATCGGCCCCTCCGCGCTTCTTCTTGCGCCAGCCGGCGCCGGTCAGACTGGGCAGCGCGCCCACGACCCGCAGGCCGAGCCCCTCGGAGATTTCAGCCACGGTGCTGACGCGACGGGCTTGGAACTCCCAAAAGGCCACGCCGGCCATTCCCACGACCATCCCCATCAACCCGCCGAAAGCGATCACCAGGTATCGCAATTTCGCGTCGGCCGTCGGCGGAACCGTGGCCCGCTGGACCACTCGCACCCGGTTGGGGGCGGCTTGTTCAATCTTCAACTCGGTCATCAGGCTGTCGATCTTTTCGAACGTCTGAGTGAGCAGGGCCTGACGTTGCTCGTATCGGTCCAGGTCGGCCGATTGCAGACCTACCTTCTGCGTCTCGCGCTCTTTAACCGAGATCTGCTCCACCAGCGACTTCAGTCGCGATTCAAGCTGCGCTCGGGCATCTTCCTCCTTGGCCATCTCCAACTTCAGTGCTTCGGCGTTATTCCCGGAAAGCATCTGGGCGTACTGGGGTCGCAACTCGGCCCGGCGGGCGTCGATGGTGTCTTCCACGTTGGCGATTTGGATCAACAAGTTCTGCAGCCGGGGGTCGTCATCGCGCCCCTGCCGCAGCACCGCCCGCAATCCCTCGTACTGCATGCGGGCGTTCAGGAGCAATTCTTCCTGCTGGCGAATCTGCGGGTCCTGGGCCAAATACTGTTCGATGGCGAAGTCCTGCGGAGCCTGGCCGCGCTGTTCCTCGCCCTGAATCTGCAATTGCAGGCCGTGAATCTTGATCTTCTGTTCCAGAATCTGCTGTTCGGTCGCGTTGCGGGCGGCCCGCAAACCGCTCAACTCATTAATCAAGCTGGTGTGTTGCAACCGGGCGGTTTCCGGATTGGTCGTGCCCAGATCGTTGAGCGCCTTTTCCAGAATCTTGGCATTCTGCTTCAGTTCGCTGTCGGTTTCCGCCCGGCGGTCTTCCAAAACCTGGAGCCGGCGCTGGCCGTCTTTCTTCTTGGTTTCGATGTATTCCGTCTGAAACGACTCGACCACGGCGTTGAGGATGTCGACCGCCTCGGTGGGGCGCTCGGTGGTCAGGCTCACCATGACCAACTCGCCTTCGGTCGGCGGAACCTTGAGGTACTCTTGCAGCCATTTCACGGGGTCGGCCTGCCGCTGAATGAGCTGCAAATTGGCGATGCCGGGCCGGTTCAACGCGGCATTGAGCACGAACGGATTGGCCAACACCTGGCCGATGGTTTGCTTGAACACCTCGAATTCGGCGAAGTCGCGGGCCGCCCGAGGGTCGGCATTGAACACACTGGGGGGGGTGCGAAGCACTTCGATGTAGGCCGAAACCTCGACCGTGGCCGGCACCACCAACCAGACCAGCAGCGCCAGGGCTACCGCCAGCAGCAGCCCCACGCCCAGCGCCAGGGGTACGCGACGCCGCAGGGCATGCCAGAGATTTCCCACGTCGGGTCCGGCAGTCAGCCCCGGAGGGCGGGCCGGCCCGCTGGGTGCCCAAACGCTTGGCAGGCCGACCGGTTCGGCCAGACTGGGCACCAGCGCGCTCGAAGCGGAGCGCGGGGCCGCCGTGGTGGAAGTCGTGCTCGTGAGCTCAAATCCGCTGGTGGTTGGCGGCAACACGAATCAGCTCCCAGGGTCGCGGAAAATCAAGGCGAAACGGTGTTCCCGGCCGGCGCTGCCGACTCGCCCAGCTCCGCCGGCTCGGGGGTAGCGCTCGAACGAAAACCGTCCGCCACCACCCGTATGCAACAACGGGTCCAATCGAATCGCGGCGATCGTAATATCGGTGTAAATCCCGGTGGAATCTCTAGTTAACTCGCGTCGTCCGGCCCGTTCACCAGGCCCCGGCGTGTGCGTTTTTCGCCGCACCGTGCCGGCCAGGTGTTGCGTAAACGCCACGGGCTCCCGGGATAAACCGAGCGCCCGTCGCGCTACAGCGCGGGCTGTCCCAATCCCAGGCCTGCTTCGGTCGGCTCCGAGTCGTCTTCAATCACAAGGTGCGAAAGGATTTGCAATTCCACATACAGCAATCCCAAGGCCATGGGCATCATCACCCAGCCGGCCAGGTCGTGAAACACCGCCTCGGCAATCTGTTCGCTGGTGGTTACGTACAGAATGCCCGTCACGGTGATTCGAATCACGTTGACCGCCAGGGCAATCGGTATCGAGCTGGCCACGATCACCACGCGCTCCCAAAGCGGGCGCTCGAGCAGCATCGTAAGGGCCACCGAGATCGCCGTGAAAATCGTCAGCATCCGCAACCCGCTGCAGGCATCGACCACACCCATTTGCAGCTTGTTGATGATGATTCGGTTGCCCTCGGAAAACGCCGGCAGCCCCAAGGTTTGCAGGCAAAAGGTGCTGGCCCGGGTGGCCAGGCTTTGCAGTGGGTCGAGCAACCCGCGTTCGAGCACGTCGGGCAGGGGAAACATAAACACCAGGAAGGCCAGCGCCGGCCAGGCCCAGCGGAGCAAGTGCCAGCCGCCGACCAGCAGGAAGATGCCGAACAGCGAGGGGAGAAACGTCAGCATTTCCGGAATCACCAAGGCGAACGCCGTGGTCGCCAGTCGCGCCAGCAAACCCAGGCCCAGAAGCCCCACCCCGGCCCACCGCGCCGATGCCGTAACCGGCTGAAACGGCTGATACCGCAACCAAAGCAACACCACCGCGAAAATCGGGATCAGGTAGCCGTGCGAATACTGCGGGCTTTCCCATTTTCGCGCGGTACCCATCAGGGTATTGCCGTACGAATAAACCAAGAGCACGGTCATCGCCGCCAGCAGCACCAGGGGGATCATCTGATCCCGCTCGGTAGCGGATCGGTTACTGGATGCAGTCGACATAGAAAGCTGGAACCTCTGGTTGCTTTACGAAGGTGATTGCCGGTTGGGTTCGTCGCCAAAGCGGTCCTCGCGACCGCTTGAACAAAGTTGGTTGGGGTTGGCTCCAAGGAATTGCAACCAAGACCCCTGAGCTTATCAAATTCAGTTCGAATGCCTAGCAAGCGTGCCCGGCGCGGTCGCCGCGATTCCAGGCGGCAAGCTGCCCGGTAAGGCCCCGCTTCGCCAGCGCGCTCCGACCAGCATCCTGGCGCCTCGGCGCCGGGGCTTGACCGCAAGGGGCAGCCCGGCTGCCCGCGTGCTCTGCTCCGGTGACCACGACTCGGCTCGCCCGAGTTCCCCCCTACGTACGCGGCGACGGTGCTTCGTGCCGGTGAGTACCTTACCGTCGTCCGGGTGCCATCCAACGCGGAACTTCCCGTTCCGGCGGGCCGCCTCGATTCGCTTTGGTTGAGATGAGTGCGCTTCGAGCGGACCTATGCCCCTGCCTCTTCGGGTCACGATACCCAGGGTTTGCGAAGAATGTCAAATAGTTTCACCAATGTGAGTCGGCGTCGGCACCACCCCCCTGCACAGCGTATCGGTCCTAGCGAGAATGACTTGCGGCTCAAGCAAGGGGCCGCTCGCCAGCCCGCCCCAGGGGGGCTTCCGCAATCGCCCCGCGGGTCGGGCGGCTTTCCGAATTCGGCTACCCGGTGTTGGCCCAAGAGGCCCGGTCGCCCCCAAGGGTTTCCCGGCGAGCGGCGGTTATCCCCCTGGCGGGGTGGGTGTCACTTGAGCGAATTCAGTGATTTCTCCCAAGGTCGGGAGCGAGTTTGCCGATCTTTGGGAGCGTGTGGATTGGGCTGAGTTTGACGGTGC
>CAYNRE010000025.1:0-1111 GCA_964399535.1 uncultured Pirellulales bacterium
CGATGCCGTAGCGATGGATGACGGTGCTGGCATGGTCCTCGGAATCCAGCGACGTCGAGACGTAGAGCTTGTCGCCCGAGACATGCAGGGCCGCCGGGGCCTCGACCTGGCCGGCCAGCGGGACGCGGATCTCGCTGCCGCCATCGGCCGGATAGACGAGCAGGTAGGCATAGTCGCCTGCGCCCTGGGCACTGGTCGCGAAGAGATTGCCGTAGCCATCGACCTCGATCTCCCGAATCCGCGAGGCATCCGGCGAATAGGCGTAGTCCACACAGTCGTCGGCCCGGACGGTCGAACCGTTGTAGGGGTTGGCGCCGTAACAGGCCAGCACGTTGTAATCCCCCGAACCGGTCAGTTGCAATTTGGCCACGGCCCGGTAAGGACAGCCGCCGCTCGATGCGCCGGGCGGATCGATCTGCACCGGGGCGACATAGACGACGGTCGGATCGTTGGCGTCGAAGGCCGCGTCGGCCAGCGGGTAGCCGCCGCTCGTCGTCAGGCCGACGCGGACCGTGTCGCCGAGATAGCTCTTCACCGCCGGCGCCGCCACCACCTGTCCGTCGCTCAAACGGATCAGGCCCAGCACGCCATGCACCTGGTGGAGTTGACCCAGGGCGTCGGCCATCAACCGGCCATGGCCGCTGCGGACGCCGTTGTTCTGCGCCGGCGCCGGGATGCTCTCGCCCACCTGCTGCTGGTCGCTGACCCCGTACAGCTTATCATTCTGGCTCAGCGTTTCCCGCAGACCCACGCCCCCGGGCTTGCCGGCCACGACCACCGGTTCGCTCGGCAGGCTAGGGCAGGTGGAGGTTTGATCTTGACCGCAGGTCATCCCGCCGCCGCTGCCGTTGTTCGTGCCGCACAGATCCAACAGCGTGGGGTTGTGCAACTGGTCGGCCAGGGCCAGCAGGTCGCTCATATCAATGTAGTTGTCGCTGGACAGGACATCGGCGCAGTAGTTGGCGTCGCTGACCTTGTGGCCGAACTCGCTGAGCAGGTACAGGTAGTCCACGTCGGTCACCCCGCAGTCCCCCCCGCCCGAAAAGTCCCCGCACCCGCAGGACGGGCAGACCACCGGGTCCCAGTCGTCGATCAGCACGCAGGCGTCCGG
>CAYNRE010000026.1:0-245759 GCA_964399535.1 uncultured Pirellulales bacterium
CAGCAAGGAGGAAGCGCTGGAGGAAACCATGCGCATGCTGGACGTGTACGCCAACTTCGCCGAGGAATGGATGGCGCTGCCGGTGATCAAGGGCGAGAAGACAGCGGGCGAGCGCTTTCCCGGCGCCGACAACACTTTCTGCATCGAGGCCATGATGCAGGATCGCAAGGCCCTGCAGGCCGGAACCTCGCACTTTCTAGGACAGAATTTCTCGCGGGCCCAGGAGATCAAGTTTCTCTCGGCCCAGGGGCGCGAGGAATTTGCCTGGACCACCTCCTGGGGTGTTTCGACCCGGCTGGTCGGCGCGCTGGTAATGACCCATAGCGACGACGACGGGTTGGTGCTGCCCCCGCGGCTGGCGCCTCAACACGTGGCGATTCTGCCCATTTACCGCGGCGATGAAGAGCGCGGGCCGGTGCTGGAGTATTGCCAGCGGCTGAGGGCCGAACTGGCCGCCCAACGCTACGACGACGCGCCGATCCGGGCCTTCGTCGACGACCGCGATCTGCCCCGGGCCGACAAGAAATGGCAACAGGTCAAACGGGGCGTCCCGGTCATTATCGAGGTGGGGCCCCGAGACCTGGCCGGCGACACCCTGCTGCCGCGGCGGCGCGATCAAAGCCCCACTGAGAAACGGCCCCCGGTTCCGCGGGCCCAGCTCGTGGCCACCCTGGCCCAAGAACTGGCCGACATGCAACAGGCGCTATTCAACCGGGCCCACGAGCTGCGCACGGCGAATACTCGGGTGATTACCGAGCGGGGCGAGTTCGAACGTTTCTTCACCCCGGCCAACGCCGAACGGCCGGAGATGCACGGCGGGTTCGCCGTCTGTCATTTCACCGAAGGGCCGGCCACCGACGAAGTGCTGGGCCGGCTCAAGGTGACGATTCGCTGCGTGCCCCTGGCCGACGAGCCCGGTTTCGAGGAGCAGGTGCCCGGCACCTGCGTGTTCACGGGCCAGCCGACCAACCGCCGGGCCGTTTTGGCCAAGGCCTATTAAGTGGCCGACCGGCGGGTGGCCGACGCTCAGCTCGTCATGGCCGACGCTGCGGCCACGGGCTCGGCGCGGCCGCAGTGCTCGCAAGCCGGCAACAGCACATGCCGGGTCCCCTGGCAGGCCGAACACTTCTCAAACAGCCGGGTGGCGCACACCGGGCAGGTGTAGGGCGCGTCGTCGCCGTTTGCCAAGCTGGTGCGCAGCGCCAGTTTCTTGGCGCTGCCCCGTGTCCAGAACAAGAACTTCAGCGGGCCCCGGCGGATCGGGTACTCGCAAATCGGGCAAAGAAACCGCTCGTACGATTCGCGGTATTGCTTGAGCAGCCAATCTTGCTTGGGGTAGGCGATCGAGCGAACCAGGTACAACAGCGTCCGCAGTACGACCACCAGCGAGGTGCCAATCAGAATGTACTTGAACCAACGCGCTGGAAAGTATTCGTGCAGCACCAGTCCCGTACGCACCACCACCGCCGCGCCCAAGGCGTAGATCAAGGGGGCGTAGAGCGAGCTGCGCCACTTGAGAAACAGCGCCGCCGACACGATCAACAGCGGAACCATCACGGCCAGCTTCAGGCCCGCCACGCGCAGCCGGTGCTGCTCCCAGAGCTTGGCAAACTGCTGTTCGATGGGCTGGCGAGCCGCGCTAAGTTGGGTCTCGAGTTTTCGCTGGCGCTCTTGGAGCGCGTCGCGCTCGGTCTCTAGTTGACCGATTTTCTGGTTCAGTTCCTGGAACTGTCGCTGATTGTCCAGAAACAGCGATTGGCTGTCGGCCAGCGCCTGTTGTTCCTCGGCCGTGGGGGTCACACCCTTCTCGATGGCCAGCCGTTGGAAGTCGAGCAACTGCGCCATGGTGCGCTGCGCTTCCGCGGTGCTCTCGCGCAGCACTTCCTGGGCGCCCGTCTCGCGCTCGATGCTGCGGACCGTGTCTTCCAGTTGCCGATTCAGCGCGTCGGACTGTTCCGCCAGCTGAGGGTCGAGCAGCGACTTTTCGAGCGCCTCGTAATCGGGCCCCGGCCAACCGCCGATGTCGGAAAGCACGAACCCGGTGAGCCAGAACGAAAGGAAACCCAGGGCCACGGTGAATGCCCAGACCAGCAGTCGCTGGGACCAGGGACCGCGGTTGCGCGTGGCTGACGCCATGGTGGTTCACTCCCTGTGGTTGGATCCGGCCCGCCCCGGGGGCCTGGCGTGGCTGGCATTCTAACCGCGGCCGCTCGAATGAACGTCGGGTTTCCGGCCACCCCCTGGTGGTTGAGCCTGGCCGAGGGGAGCCCTCCGGCTACGGGCCTGCCGTGTAGCGCAGGTCGTCGAGGTACAGCTCGAGAAACCCACCATCGGCCCGCTCCCAGCCGTAGAGGCCGAAACGGTCGAAATGGGCTCCGGCCTGCCGGTGTCCGGGTGCCAGCGGAAACCGCTGCTCTTGGTCGTCGAGCCGATAGGTAATCTCGCCCTGGCCGTCGGCGCCCGATGGGTCATAGTCGAGCGACCAGGGGTGGACGACGCCGTCGGGTTGCACGACCGGGCCCGAGCGCTGGGCCGCGAACTGGCCGTCGGCCGTGGCATAGGCAGGGCGGAAGTAGTGACCGTCGCGGCTCAGTCCTTCGAGCAAAATGCCCAGCGAGTTGGGTCCGGGCGGAGGATCGATCTGGTCGGTCGTGCGGTGCCGCGAGGCGGAATCAAACCAGCCGAAACAAGCCGCGCTATCTGCGCTGGCCGCCGTCATCACCAGCCGGCCCTCGGCGTGCAATCGGCTCTCGAGCGATAGCCGCCCGACGCGGTCGCCGTAGTAGGTGCCTCCCGTGGCTCGCCAGACGACGCCACCAATTTCGCCGGTTGCCGAGCCCGCATGGTTGCTGGCGCTAAAGCCGAAATCGTGCAGCGGGCGCAGGTATCGCTGGGGAAACCAGCCCTGGTTGTTCTTGCCCTGCCAGGGAGCACCGGGGCCCACTTCAAGCGGCTGCCCGTCGAGGGAAAGGTTGCTCACGTATATTTCCAGACCTTCGCCGGGCACCTGCACATTCCAGATGCCAAACCGGTCGAAATCGGCCCCCTCGGCGCGGTGCCCGGGCTCCAGCGGCAGGTGGTGAGTCTGTTCGTCGAGTTGGAGCGTAACCTGGCCCTGGCCATCGAGCGCATTGGGATCGTAGCTCAGCGTCCAGTTGTGACGCGTGCCGTCGGCCAGAAAAGGCTTGGTCTTGGTGGTTTGATAAATGCCTTCAAAGGTTCCGGCCCCGCCGGTGCGGCCGGCCCGCGTGCCATATTCAAACAGCACCCAGTACTTGCCGCCGTTGCCGTCGACGCGCAGGGCCAGGCTGTTCGGGGTGCGCCAGCCGCGAGAATCGTGATGAAACCACCCGAGGAGCACGCCGCTGCCCGAATCGGCTTGGGTTACGGCAAAGGTTCCGCTCGCCGTGAGGGGGTGGTCGAGCGTTCGCGGCTCGATCGGCAGGGCCACAAAAGCCGGGGTTACGCTGCGTTGAACGCGGCCACCGATTTCGCCCGTTCCGTCGCCCCCGGCAAACCTGCTCGCTCGCAGTCCGAATTCTTGCCGGGCCAGGGGCAACTGTGGGGGCAGCAGGCGATTGTTCCACTGGTCCCATTGCGGATCGGTGTCGAAGGTCACTCTCCGAAGGTCGGCTGAACCTCGCTGTTGCGCTGCAAGCCTCGTCGGAACGAGCGCCGGCAAAACCACGGGCATAGTCAGCGCCAGCCAAACCAGAGCGTCGCTTCGGAGCAGGGGGCCAGCGTGCATCGGTTGCTCCTTTCCGGGGGCACTGGGCGGTCTCACCTTGCGCGGATACTCCGCGGTACCCCCGCCGGGCCTCGACGGCAGCGCCCTACGGCATTTTGCCTGACCTGCCGCGTGGCAATGGAACGGCTGGCTGGCCGAGAATCAAGCCAATCGATCGCGCGGAGGGGGCGGGCCGATGCCCTCACCACCCCCTGCGCGCGCCAGACGAGCGAGGTCACCCCCCGGGGGGCCGCCGGATGTGCCCGAATCAACGCCCCCAGGGCCAATGAGGGGGTCCGCTACGGACTGAGCCGATGGGCACACCGAGCGCGGCGGGCTGCTTGACCGTGTGGGTCCAGAGCGGTAGACTTCGCCCCATGGCCCGACCCTGTTCGGGCCTGTTTTTCGCACTGGTTTGTGAAACCATTCACAAAGTCAGAGTCGCTTCCTAACCATCATCCAGAAACGACTTTATGCAAGGCGTCTGGGTACCACTCCTCTTGTTTGCCGGCGTTTCGGTGATGGTCGCCGTGGTGCTGGTGGCCGTGGGCACCCTCGTCGGCCCGACGCGGACCACCCGGGTCAAGGAGATGCCCTACGAAAGCGGGATGGACCCCATTCACGATGCCCGCCGCCGGTTCGACGTGCGGTTTCACGTGGTGGCGGTGGCGTTTCTGGTGTTCGACGTGGAGCTTTTGTTCCTCTATCCCTGGGCCGTGGCAAGCCGGCATGTCGATGGCTTGCCGGCCGCGGTCGAGGCCGGGGAAGTTGCGAGCAGCCACCTGGTCTTCGGCGAGGTGATGGTGTTTATCGTGCTGCTGGCCGCGGGCCTGGCCTATGCCTGGCGCAAGGGGGTGTTTCAGTGGCGGTAGAGCTACCCGAAAACGTGGTGGTCGGCCGGCTCGACGCTCTGGCCAATTGGTGCCGCAAGAACAGCCTTTGGCCGATGCCCTTTGCCACGGCCTGCTGCGGCATCGAGCTGATGGCAACGGGCGCCAGCCGCCACGACCTGGCCCGCTTCGGAGCCGAGGTGTTTCGGTTCAGCCCCCGGCAGTGCGACCTGATGATCGTGGCGGGCCGGGTGGTGATGAAGATGCTGCCGGTGTTGCAGCGCATTTGGCAACAGATGCCCGAGCCCAAGTGGTGCATTTCGATGGGTGCCTGTGCGTCGACCGGCGGGGTGTTCGACACCTATGCCGTGGTGCAGGGCATTGACCGTTTCATCCCGGTCGACATGTACGTGCCGGGCTGTCCGCCGCGGCCGGAGCAGTTGATTCAGGCGATTATCGACCTGCAAGACAAGATTCAGGCCGAGGGTACCATCCTGGGCCATGAGTTCGACGTGGCCCAGCGCCAACAGCCCAAGCGGGCGTTGGTCGAGTTGCCGGTGCGGCTGCCGACCGCCGGCCCGCCGGCCTCGATTCGGGGTGTCTGACGCGCCTCGGAATTCGAGGCCATGTGAGCGAACCGGAGGCGACTTCCCCAACGAGGGAATCGGCCCGCGAAGGAAAGACCCGATGACCGACCCGGCCACGCTGGCAGCCCTTGAGTCGCATTTCGGCCAGCTACCGATGAGCGAGTTTCGTGGCGCCACCCGGGTGGTGGTCGGCCGCGAGCAGATTTTCCCCGCGCTCGAGCTGCTGCAGCGGCAGCACGGGTTCGATCTGTTGGTCGACCTGACCTGTGTCGACTATTTGAATTATCGCGGAGCAGAGCATCGGTTCGGGCTGGCCTACCTGCTTTGTGCCACGCAATCCAACCAGCGACTGACGCTGCGGGTGTATCTCGACGAGCCCGAGCTCGTGGTTCCCTCGGCGGTTCCGCTGTGGGAGGGGGCCAACTGGCTGGAGCGTGAAGTCTGGGACATGTTCGGCATTCGGTTCGAGGGGCACCCCGACCTGCGGCGCATCTTGCTGCCCGAGGGGTTCGAGGCTCATCCGCTTCGCAAAGACTACCCGCTGCAAGGGCGGGGTGAGCGCCACAACTTCCCGGTCCTGACGCGGAGGGAAGGCTGAGATGCCGTTAAGCGCCGCCAGTTTCGCTGCTGAGGACCGGGTCGCCACCAGCGAGCAGGATTACCTCTGGACGTTGAATTTTGGTCCTCAGCATCCGGCGACCCACACTACGCTGCGGATTCTGCTCCGGCTCGACGGCGAGCGGGTGGTCGACGCGCTGCCCGACATCGGCTACCTGCACTCGGGCTTCGAGAAGATCGGCGAGCATCTGGATTACAACCAGTATGTGACCGTGACCGATCGCATGAATTACATCTCGCCGCTGGCCAACAACGTGGCCTGGCACCACGCGGTCGAGAAGCTGCTGGGATTGGAGGTGCCGCCGCGGTGCCAGTACCTGCGGGTGATCCTTTGCGAATTGGCCCGCATCAGCGACCACCTGCTCTGCAACGGCGCGGTGGGGCTCGACGTGGGGGCCTTCACCTTTTTTCTTTACGCCTTCAACCAGCGGGAAGCGCTGTACGATATTTTCGAAACGCTCTGCGGGGCCCGCTTCACCACCAGCTACACCCGGGTGGGCGGGGTGATGTACGACGCCACGCCGCTGTTCGTGGAAAAGGTGCGGGCCTTCTGCCGCAGCTTTCCCCGCACGCTCGACGATATGGAGCGGCTGCTCAATCGCAACCGCATCTTCGTCGACCGGACCAAGGGGGTCGGCGTTTTGACCCGGGAAGAGGCGCTCTCGCGCAGTTGCACGGGTCCCATCGCCCGGGCCAGCGGAGTTACCCGCGACCTGCGTAAGGACGAGCCTTACCTGGCCTATCCCGACTTTAATTTTCAGGCCTGTTGCGCCACGGCGGGCGACTGCTTTGCCCGCTACCTGGTGCGGATGGCCGAGATGCGCGAAAGCCTGAAGATTGTCGAGCAGGCCATCGAGAATCTGCCGGCGGGGCCGGTCAATATCGGCATCGACCAGCGAACCGCCTTGCCCGAGAAACGGATGGTTTATTCCACCATCGAAGGGTGCATTTCGCACTTCGAGTTGGTGATGAGCTGCCGTGGTTTCGAGACTCCCCACGAGGAATCGTACGGAGCGATCGAGAGCCCCAACGGCGAACTGGGCTTTTACCTGGTGGGCGACGGCAGCGATGTGGCCTACCGGGCTCGTTGCCGCCCGCCTTCGTACATTCATTTCGCCGTGTTTCCGCATTTGATTCGCGGGCACACGTTGAGCGACGTGGTGGCCGTATTGGGCAGTTTGAACATTATCGCCGCCGAACTGGATCGCTAGTCCAATAGGGCGCAGGGTGACACGCGCCGAATGGGAACCGACGGCCGCCTTGGCGGCAGGTGTATACCGCAATGTCTGATAGCCAAACCTCGACTGCCGAGCCTGTCGCCGCGGCGGCCCCGCTGCTGACGCCGGAGATGATCGCCGAGATACAGGCGTTCTTTCCCCGCTATCCCAATCGCCAGGCGGTGGTGCTGCCGGCGCTGCACGTGGTGAGCGAGCACCTCCGCTGGGTTCCCCTGGCCGCGGTGGTCGAGGTGGCCCGGCTGCTTGAATTGCCGCCGGCCTTGGTGCAAGACACGCTGACCTTCTATGGGTTCTTCAAGCAAGACGCGCCGCACGGAGCGACCCGGGCCTGGGTCTGCCGTTCGGTCAGTTGCGCGCTGCGCGGCGGCGAGCAAATGCTGGAACACTTGTGTCGGCGAGCCAATTTAAAGCCCGGCCAGACCTCGCCCGACGGCAAGCTAACGGTGGAGTTCGCCGAGTGTTTGGGGGCCTGCGACTTCGCCCCCTGCATGTTGGCGGGCAGCAAGCTTTACAAGGATCTGACCCCCGAGTCGATCGATCAGTTTCTCGCCGAGTTACCCGACCCGCCCGGCGAGAGTTGAGCGGCGGAGGGGCAAGGCCTGCCCGCCCGCCGCGAGGATCCCTTGGTGGCCAGTTGAGACTAGGACCGCACGCGTGAGCCAAATCGATCTTGCCAACTTCGAACCGGTCTTGCTGGCCAATATCGGCCAGCCCGAGAGCCATACGCTGGCCGTTTACGAGGCTTCGGGCGGCTACCGGGGGTTGCGCCGGGCGCTGCGCGAGCTGGACCCGCCGGCGCTGATCGAACTAGTCAAGTCGAGCAACCTGCGCGGCCGGGGCGGGGCCGGTTTTCCCACCGGGCTGAAGTGGTCGTTCTTGCCCAAGAACCACCCCGGCCCGATCTATATGTGCATCAACGCCGACGAGAGCGAGCCGGGCACCTTCAACAATCGCATCCTGATGGAGGAAGACCCGCACCAGGTGCTCGAGGGCACCATTCTGGCGTGCTACGCCACTCGGGCGACCACGGCTTACATTTACCTGCGCTACGAGTATCCCTTGGCGTACCAGCGCTTGCAGGGGGCCATCGACGAGTGCTACGCGGCGGGGCTGCTCGGCCACAATATCTTGGGCACCGAGTTCTCGCTCGACATCTACCTGCATCGCGGCGCCGCCGCTTACATTTGCGGCGAAGAGACCGGGCTGATCGAAAGCCTGGAGGGGAAGCGGGCCTGGCCGAGAATCAAGCCGCCGTTTCCCGCCGTCGAGGGGCTGTTTCGCAAGCCCACCGTGGTCAACAACATCGAAACCGCGGCTTGCGTTACCCAAATCGTGGCTCGCGGCGCCGATTGGTTCAAATCGATCGGCGTGCCGGCCGACCCCAATAACCCCCGCGATCCGGGCAGCTACGGGCCCAAGCTGTACTGCCTCTCGGGGCATGTGAATCGCCCGGGCTGCTACGAGGCGCCCCTCGGCCTTACCTGCCGGCAGCTGATCGATCATTTCGGGGGCGGGGTCTGGAAGGGGCGGCGCGCCAAAGCGGCGATTCCGGGCGGCATCTCGATGGGCCTGCTGACCGAGGCCGAACTCGATACGCCGCTGGATTTCAGCGGGCCGGGCCGGGTGGGCTGCCTGGGGCTGGGTACGGCGGCCGTGGTGGTGCTCGACGAAACGGTGAGCATGGTCGACTTCCTGCACAATAGCTGCCGGTTCTTCGCTCACGAAAGCTGTGGCCAGTGCACTCCCTGCCGCGAGGGAACCGCCTGGTCGCTGGCCATGCTCGAGCGAATTCGGGCCGGGCGCGGACGGCTGAAAGATCTCGACTTGCTGCTGGAGATCGGCGATTCGATCGGAATTATTCCCGGTACCACCATCTGTGGCCTGGCCGACGGTGCCGCCTGGCCCATTAAGAACGCGATTCGAAAGTTCCGCGGCGAGTTTGAAGATTACATTCGGCGAACCAACCCTCATGGCTACCAGGAGACCCGGGCGGTCGACGCCCTGCCGGTGGTCAGCCTGCACTGATCGGCGGCCCCGAACCAACCATGGCGCCCGGCTAATCGCAATGAGCCAGTCGCCGAATCCCGAATAGGCAACCGAAATGGGTGTAGTGATCGTAGACGGCATCGAGGTGCCCCTGGCCGAGGGGGAGCGGCTCAACGGCATACAGGCGGCCCACCGCGCCGGTGTCGAAATTCCGCATTACTGCTGGCACCCCGGCCTGGCCGTCGTGGCCAGTTGCCGGATGTGCCTGGTTGAAACCGGCACCCGCAATCCCCAGACCGGCGCCGTGTCGATGGTGCCCAAGCTGGTGCCGGCCTGTCAGACTCCGGCCACCGACAACACCGTGTTTGTCACCCAGAGCGACAAGGTCAGGCAGAGCCGGGCTTTTGTGGAAGAGTGTTTGTTGATCGACCACCCGGTCGACTGCCCGATCTGCGACAAGGCCGGCGAGTGCTACCTGCAGGACTATCACTTCGAATACGGGCAGAAGGAGCGTCGAGCCGACGTGCGCCCGTTTCACAGCCGCCGCCGCGACGTGGGGCCGAGCGTCACCTTGTTCGTTGACCGCTGCGTGATGTGTACCCGTTGCGTGCGATTCACCCGGGAAATCAGCGGAACCAGCGAGCTAATGGTGATCGACCGGGGAAGCCACGACGAGATCGACGTGGTGCCCGGCTTTCCGCTGCAAAACAAGCTGGCCGGCAACGTGGTCGATCTTTGCCCCGTGGGCGCCCTGGGAGACAAAGACTTTCTCTACTCGCAGCGCGTCTGGTTCATGAAACGGCACCAGGGCGTTTGTACCGGCTGTTCGACCGGCTGCTCGGTCTGGGTCGAGGAGAACCAGGACCAGGTCTACCGGCTCAAGCCTCGCGAGAATCCCCACGTTAACCAGTGGTGGATGTGCGACGATGGTCGTTACGGCTTTCATTATGTGCACCGCCCCGACCGTCGGACCGGCGTCGAGGTTTCCACCGGCGGGGCCCCCCATCGGCCGGCCGACTGGAGCGCGGTGCTGGCCGAGTTGCCCGGGCGCATTCGCCAGGCGGGCCGCTTGGCGGTGGCTCTCTCGCCGCATCTGACCGTGGAAGAGGCCTACCTGTTGGGCAGCGTCGCGCGGCAGCTCGATCCCGAGGCGCTGCTGGTGCTGGGCCCCGTTCCGAGCCAAGGTTCCGACGAACACTACCCGGGAGGGTTTACGATTCACGCCGAGAAATGCCCGAATCGCCGTGGCGTGACCGAGGTGCTCCGCCATCTGACCGGCGCGGTGGAAGCGTTTCCCGCCCTGCTGACGGCGGCCCAGACCGGCCAGGTGCAGGCGGTCTGGCTTTCGGGTGGCTACCCACAGCCCTGGCTCACCGGCGACGAGGCCCTGCAACTCGCGGGGTTGCCGCTGTTGGTCGTCCAGGATTTGTTCGACTCGCCCGCCTGGCAAGCGGCACACGTGCGACTGCCGGGGGCGGCATTCGCCGAACGCGAAGGGTCGTATGTGAACTTCGCGGGGCGGTTGCAAACTGCCCGGTGGGCCATTCGCCCGCCGCAGGGCGTCAGGACCGAGGCCAGCACCTATTGGCAACTGGCCGGGCGCCCGGGGCTAGTCCAACCGAGCCGGGTGCTGGCCGACCTGGCCGCGGTCTGCGGTTACTTCGCCCCGGTCCTGGGGGGCGTGCCGGAAACGGGTTTGGACCTGGACGGGCCGGTCTCGAATCAACTGGTGGCCGACGCGGTGGGCACCAGCACTGAAACACCCTAGCGAGCTTGAGCGGGCCCATGAGCAGTAACGAACTAACGGCGCTTTTCGTCGAGGCCGTGATCAAGATCGCGATCTTGATCTTCGGCATGATGACCGCCGCCGCTTACCTGGTGTTGCTCGAGCGCCGGATGGCGGCATGGGTCCAAGACCGCAAGGGCCCCAACCGGGTCGGCATTCCGCTCACCAAGATTCGGCTCTGGGGGTTGGGGCAGCCCCTGGCCGACGGGCTGAAGTTCATCTTCAAGGAAGAGTACACCCCGCACCAGGTCGATCGTTGGCTGTTTCTGTTGGCTCCGATCGCGATCCTGGGGGCGGCGCTGGCCGTATTCGCGGTGGTGCCGTTCGGCGACGTGCTGCCGGGCTTCCAGATCGGCTCGCTCAAGGTCGATCGGCCCATCGCCCTGACCGTGGCGCCCGGCGTCGACGTGGGCATGGTCTACGTCTTCGCCCTCAGCAGCATGGCGGTTTACGGGGTGCTGCTGGGTGGCTGGGCCAGCAACAACAAATACAGCTTCCTGGGCGGTTTGCGATCGAGTGCCCAGCTGATTGCCTACGAAATTCCCATGGGGTTGGGCATTTTGGCCGTCGTGCTTGTGTCGGGCTCGTTGCGATTGGAAGACATTATCGGCCAGCAGGCCTCCTCGGGCTGGTGGAACATTGCCCTGCAACCGCTGGGGTTCGTGGTGTTTCTCGTCGCGGCCTTCGCCGAAAGCGCCCGGCTGCCGTTCGACTTACCCGAGTGCGAGCAAGAGCTGATCGGCGGCTACCACACCGAATTCACCGGCATGAAGCTGCTTTGTTATCTGATCGCGGAATTCCTGCACATGGTGCTGGCCGCGTTTCTGATTGCGATCTTGTTTCTGGGGGGCTGGCACCTGGGCGGCCTGACGGGGAGCGAGCCCGCCGCCACCTGGCCCCAGGCGCTGTTGCGAATCGCGGTGCTCAGCGGCAAGGTGCTGGGCGTGATCTTGTTCATGATGCTGGCGCGCTGGAGCTGGCCGCGCTTCCGCCACGATCAATTGATGCTCTTGGCCTGGAAAGTGATGTTGCCGCTGGGACTGGTCAACCTGCTGCTGATGGCCGCCCTGATGGAGTTCCGCGGCGAGCTGGTCGGTCTGGTCGGCACGCCGGGCTGGGTCGGGCTGAGTTGGCTGGTGACACTGGTATCGTTGTTGATCGCGGTGGTGGCGGCCCCCATGCGGTCCGACAATCGCCCCCACACCGAGTTGGCTGGCGCAAACCGGCGGCTCATTCCCGCCGAGCTGTTTTCCGAGGTGCCCCCCCGATGAAACCCGACGACCCGCAAATTCGCTGGATCGAGGAGCCCAAGCTGGGGCTCACCGGGCGGATGTATCTGCCCCTGGTCGTGCAGGGGCTGACCACCACCACCCGGCACCTGTTTGGCCCCAAAATGACGGTGAGCTTCCCCGAACAGCGACCCGAAATCGGCAACCCGCTGATTTACCGGGGTGTGCACCGGCTCAACCGCGACGAGGCGGGCCGGGTCAAGTGCGTGGCCTGTTTCCTCTGCGCCACGGCCTGCCCGGCGCACTGCATCGACATTATCGGCATCGAGTCTCCCTGGCCCGATCGAGAGAAGTATCCCGAAAGTTTTGTGATCGACGAGCTGCGCTGCATTTATTGCGGCATGTGCGAAGAGGCTTGCCCGGTCGACGCGATCGAGCTGACGAGCCTGTTCGACCTGACGGGCCGCAGCCGCGAGGAGATGGTTTTCGACAAGGAAAAGCTGCTCTCGGTGTACGACCAAACCAAAGACCAGGAGCCCATGCGCTCGCGGCGCGAAGGTATTCGGATGCCGGGCGGGGTGCCTGCCGGGGGGAGCGCATCGTGACCACCTCGGGTCTAACTTCGGTTCAAGTCGCGGCCCTCGTGGCCACCGTGCTGACCGGCACAGGGTTGTGGCTCGTGCTGCCGCGCCCCAGCCTGCGCGGCCGGGCCCTGGGGGCGGTGCTGGTCATTGGGGGGCTGTCGCTGGCGGCAACCTTGGGGGCTTTCGCTGCCGGCGAGCCTCGGTTGGGGTCGCTGCTCGACGACCTGGTGTTTACCAAACTGGCCGTCATTACCGTGGCTTCGGCCGTCTGCTGCATCGCGTTTCGCAACCCGGTGTTTTCCGCCATCTGGTTCGCGCTCACCCTGCTGGGCACCTCGGGCCTGTTCCTGCTCGAGGGGGCCCAGTTCCTGGCGGTTTCCACCATCGTGGTCTATGCCGGCGCGATTCTGGTGATGTTCCTGTTCGTGCTCATGCTGGCCAACCCACGGGGCCGCTCGTATTACGACCGGGTGAGCTGGGAGCCGCTGCTGGGGTCGGCCGTGGGGGCGGCGCTGGTGGGTCTGTTGACGCTGACGCTGGTCACGGTATTTCTCTCAGGGCCGGAAGCGGCCAGGCCGGTTTCGCCGGTCTCGGCCGAGTTGCGATCGGCCGAGATACTTTCGCCCCACCACATGGCGCATTTGGGCCGCCGGCTGTTTACCACCCAACTGATCGCCGTCGAGGTGGCGGGTACGTTGCTTCTGGTGGCCCTGGTCGGAGCCGTGGCCGCCTTGCTGGCCCAGCAGGCTCCGGCCGACGCGGACCGGAAGGAGCTTTCATGAACGAAGTAGCGCTGCTCTACCACACCCAGATCGTGGCCGCGCTCTTGTTCGGCATCGGCCTGGTGGGCTTTCTGGTCCGACGCAACATGATCGTCATGTTTCTCTCGGCCGAAATGATGCTTCAGGGGGTTTCGCTGAGCCTGGTGGCCTGGGGGCGGTTTCACAACGACTGGGGGGGCCAACTGCTCACCATATTCATCCTGACCGTGGCCGCCTGCGAGGCGGCCCTGGCCCTGACGCTGGTGATGATGCTCTACAAACGTAGCGGCACGCTCGACGTGGCCTTTTGGCAAGCGTATCGCGAAGACAACCAACCGCCGCATGTGGATCACGAACTACCCGAACCAACCGCTCCCGAGGAATCCCGCTGGCCCGTGCTGACCCCGGCGGGGTTGCAGCCGACCGAGCGGGCCGACGAAGTTCCCTATCGCACTCACGTGTAGTTGCCGCCATGTTTGAAATTGAAACCCTGATGGTGCTGATTCCGGCGCTGCCGCTGGCGGCGACGCTGGTGACCGCCCTGCTGGGCAAGTGGGTGCTCGGCCAGGCGAGCCACGTGCCGACGGTGGTGGCCACGGCCACGGCCTTCGTGCTGAGCCTGGTGTTGCTCAACCGCATCGCCGAGGAGCTGCCCTCCGAGCACCCGGCGGCCGCCGCCGAGCAGCCCCCGGCTACACCCACGATCGAACCGCCCGGGGCCGATCAGCACTCGGCTGCTCCGCGGGCGGCCTCGCTCCTGGTTCGCGGTACCGAGCCCGAGGCCAAAGGGCCCCAGCGCGAGTGGACCCGGACGTTGTGGACCTGGGCAGCCATCGACCAGGTGTATCGCCCCCGTTTGGACAAGTCGGTCCTGCCCCCCTCGGGCGCGGCCCCCCGCGCGGAAAGGATGCCCCCGGTCGATTTTCGTCTCGACATTACCCTTCGGGCCGATCCGCTCACCTCGATCATGCTCTGCATGGTGACCTTCGTTGCCACCCTGGTCGCCATCTATGCCAAGGGTTACATGCACGGCGACCCGGGCTACTGGCGTTTCTTCACTTACGTCTCTTTGTTCGTGTTCTCGATGACCATGCTGGTCTCGGTCTCCAGCTTTGCGCTGTTGTACGTGTTTTGGGAGGCGGTGGGGGTTTGCAGCTACCTGTTGATTGGTTTTTGGTATCAAAAGCCGGAAGCGGCCGCGGCCGGCAAAAAGGCTTTTCTGGTCAACCGGGTGGGCGATTTTGGTTTCGCCCTGGGTGTCTTTCTGCTGTGGATTACCTACGGCACGCTCAACTTTCACGATACTGAGCAGGTGGCCGGCATTCTGGGCCCGACTCGACTGGCGAGCGGCGCCGTGGTGGGGGGCGGCACCGGATTGGCGATTTGCCTGCTGCTGTTCGTGGGAGCCTGCGGCAAGAGTGCCCAGTTCCCGCTCCACGTCTGGTTGCCCGACGCCATGGAGGGGCCCACGCCGGTTAGCGCGCTGATTCACGCGGCCACGATGGTCACGGCGGGCGTTTATCTGGTGACCCGCTGCACGCCGCTGTTTCTGGCCGCGCCCGACGCACAACTCGTGGTTTCGATCATCGGCGCGGTCACGGCGCTCTTGGCCGGGCTGATCGCCCTGACGCAGACCGACCTGAAGCGGGTGCTGGCCTATTCGACGATCAGCCAATTGGGCTACATGTTTCTGGCCCTGGGAACGGGCTCGCTCTTTGGCATCGTGGCCGGCATGTTTCACCTGTTCACCCATGCCTTCTTCAAGGCCCTGTTGTTCCTGGGCGCGGGTAGCGTCATGCACGCCATGGGGGGCGTGATCGACATGCAGCGCTTCAGCGGGCTAAGGCGGCTGATGCCCGCCACCCACCAAACCTTTCTGATCGGCTGCCTGGCCCTGGCCGGCATCGTGCCGTTTGCCGGGTTTTGGAGCAAAGACGCCATCGTGGCCGCGGTGCACGAGCGGGCCCACGCCGGCCACGGAGAGTCGCCCGGTCCGGCGGCCGGGGTTTTCGACGCGGGCCAGGTCTATCAGGCCCTCTACTACCTGGCCTTGTTCACGGCCCTGTTAACCTCGTTCTACACCTTCCGGGCGCTGCTGCTTACCTTCTACGGTCCGGAGCGCATTCCGGCCGAGGCAGGGCATCATGCCCACGAATCGCCCCGGGCGATGACCACGCCGCTTTGGATTCTGGCGGTTTGCGCCACGGTGGTGGGGGCCTATTTCGAGTGGACTCACGGCTTTGCCCATTTCCTGGCGGCGACCCCGTCGCTGGCCTATGGCCCGCTGGTGGCCCACGGGGGCGTGGAAACGTTTCGCTTCCACATGGATATCGCCACGACCAGCACGCTCATCGCGCTGGCCGGGGCGGGGGCCGCGGCCTTTTTGTATCTGGGCGACCAGCGCGAGGTGTCGATCTTGGCTGCGCTCATGCAGCGGTTAGGGCTTTATCGGCTCTCGGCGGAAAAGTTTTACTTCGACCCGATTTACTCGGCCCTGATCGTTTGGCCGCTGCGAATGTTGGCCGCCCTGTGTTACTGGCTCGACCGCACCTTGGTCGACGGCCTGGTGAACCTGGTGGGCCGCTTGCCGGTTTGGGTGGGGGCGTTGCTCCGTCCGCTTCAGGCAGGGCTGGTGCAAACCTATGCCCTGTCGATGGTGCTCGGGCTGGTGGTGCTGTTGATCGGTACGCTCATGGCTTGGCAGCCCGGCTAGCCCGCGGATGTTTGGCCCGGGGATCGATTCGGAATTGAAACTGAAGGCAACAACGCCGTGAATTTGCTCGTAGCGACCATCTTTTTGCCCCTGGTAGGGGCCGCCCTGATTTGGACCCTTTCCGAATTGGAACGGGTCATGGTGCGGCGCATTGCCTTGCTGAGCTCGCTGGCCACGCTGGTGCTGGCGGCCCTGGTGGTGTTGGGCTACCCGCAGCGCGACTATAGCGTGGACCTGGCCTGGCTCTCGGGCGCCGCCACGGGCGATGACTTGATCGACGTGCGGCTCGGCCTGGGGCTCGACGGGCTCAGCCTTTGGCTGTTTGGGCTTAGCGCCCTGCTTACCGTGACCGCGGTGCTGGTGAGCTGGGAGGCGATTGAAGACCGGACTCCGCTGTTCTATATGCTCTTGCTCCTGCTCGAGACCGGCATGCTCGGCGTGTTCGCCGCCCGCGACATCATTCTGTTTTACGTATTCTTCGAGTTCACGCTGATTCCGCTGTTCTTTCTCATCGGCATCTGGGGGAGCGAAGAGCGGCGATACGCCGCCACAAAATTCTTCTTGTTCACCCTGGCCGGCAGCGTGCTGACTTTTCTGGGGCTCTTGGCCGTGGTGTTCTGGTGCTATCAGCACTCCGATTCGCGCCAGCTCACTTTCTCCATGGGGGCAATCACCGCCCAGTTGGCGGCCGAGCCCATGGACGCCACTTGGCAGCTTTGGATCTTTCTGGCTCTGTTTGCCGGGTTTGCGATTAAAGTGCCGCTGTTCCCGCTACATACCTGGTTGCCCTTGGCCCACGTCCAGGCACCCACCGCGGGAAGCGTGCTGCTGGCCGGCATTTTGCTGAAGATCGGCAGCTACGGGTTCGTGCGCTTCAGCCTGCCCTGGCTGCCCGAGGCCACGGCCCTGGCCATGCCCTATATCCTTTGGCTTTCCGTGGCCGGCATTTTGTACGGGGCCCTGGTGGCCCTGGCCCAAACCGACATGAAGCGGCTGATCGCCTACTCCAGCGTGAGCCATCTGGGGTTCTGCATGCTCGGGCTGTTCGCCTTGAACCCCCTGGGTTTGGAGGGTGGGGTGCTGCAGATGGTCAACCACGGCCTGTCGACCGGCGGGCTGTTCGCCGTGGTCGGCATGCTCTACGAGCGATACCACACCCGCGAAATTCGCCACTACTCGGGCATCGCCAAGCGCATGCCCTGGCTGGCGTTCTTCATGGTGGTGTTCACCATGTCCAGCATTGGGCTGCCGGGCCTGAACGGGTTCGTCGGCGAGTTCTTGATTCTGATCGGTATGTTTCAGCGCGGCTTCACCGGGGCGGCGGCCGGCTGGGGGACCCAACTCCAGGTGATTTCGGTGCTGGCGGTGCTGGGAGTCGTGCTGGGCGCCTGGTACATGCTCTGGCTGGTGCAGCGGGTCTTCTTCGGTCCGTTGCGCGAGCCAGGGGGCCACGGCGACCACGCCGGCGATCACCAGGCACCGGTCCGGGATCTGTCGCCGCGCGAGATTTTGGCCTTGGCCCCGCTGGTAGTGCTGATCGTATGGATCGGCGTGGCGCCGCAATTCCTGTTGAACTCGATGGAGCCGGCGCTGCGGCCGATTAGCCAGGCGGTCGAGGCGGCGTACCACGCCCCGCGTTCGGTTCCGCCGGTTGAGTCGGCGGCCCGACGCGCCGCGGCCGAAATCCGCCCCCGGGTGGCCGAAGTTCGTTGAACCCTGACTTGCCGTTGGTCGCGCGACCGAGAAGGCTTCGAGCCGGAGAGCTTACCCCGTGACGTTGGAAACGGTTTACTTCCTGCTTCCCGAGATTATTTTGATCCTGGCGGGCAGCCTGATTTACTTGGGGGGCGCGTTTCTGGGGCCCAAGGCTCCCTGGGGCGGCCTGGCGCTGGCGGCGCTGGGTTTTGCCGCCTTGGTGCTGCTCGAGGGACGACCGGGCGAAATCACCGCCTCGGCCTGGCGCGACCCCCTGGGGCAGTATGTGCGCTGGTTGGCGCTGGGCGTCGGCGGTTTGCTGGTGCTTACGGCCAGCGGGCCGCGGCTGGGGGAGCACGCCGCGGAAATCGTCGGCTCGCTGGTGCTGCTGATCGCCGGACTGATGCTCACTGCCTCGGCCCAGGACCTGGTGTTGCTGTTTTCGGCGCTGGAACTGATTTCGATTCCCACCTACGTGCTCTTAATTCTGGGGCGCCGCGACCCCACGGCCCAGGAAACCGCCACCAAGTATTTCCTGCTCAGCGTGCTCTCGTCGGCGGTGTTGCTCTATGGATTCAGCTTCCTGTACGGCCTGGGGGGCTCGACCCGCTTGGACCTCATCGCCGAACGGCTGGCCGCCCCCGAGCTGCATTCCTGGCGCCCGCTGGCCATCGTGGCCCTGGTCTTGGTGTTTGCCGGGCTGGCGTTTCGCCTGGCGGCCGTGCCGTTTCACTTCTACGCTCCCGATGTGTACGAGGGCACTACCCAGCTCAATGCGGGGGTGCTTTCGATCGTGCCCAAGCTCGCCGCGCTGATCGCGCTAACCCGGCTGCTGATTGTCGGCGTGCCCTCGCTGGCCAGCTATGGATGGATGTTGGCGCTGGGCATGTCGCTGGCCACGATGACGGTGGGTAACCTGCTGGCGTTGTGGCAGAACAATGTTCGCCGCCTGCTGGCCTATTCCTCGATCGCCCATGGCGGATACGTGCTCATCGGCATCACGGTTGCTTTCGCCAGCGCGGGCGGAGCCGAGGTGCCGCTGGCGCTGGGGGGCGTATCGGCCGCGCTTTTCTATCTGACGGTTTACGCCGTGGCGACCGCTGGCGCCTTCGCCGCGCTGGTATTGATGGGCCGCGGCGATGGCCGTCAGCTTGACGAGGTCGACGAGCTCGCCGGGGCCGGCCGAACCCAACCCCTGGCCGCCGCCGCGCTGGCGGTCGCGATGTTCAGCCTGGCCGGCATTCCACCCCTGGCGGGCTTCTGGGGCAAATTCACCCTGCTCGCCGGGGCGGTCAGCCTGCGCAGCGGCGCGGTAGCCGCCAACCTGGAACCCTGGCTGTTGGCCCTGGCGATCGTGGCGGTGCTCAATGCCGCGGTGGCGGCGGCTTACTACTTGCGGTTAATCGCGGTGATGTACTTTCGCCCGCCGGCGCCGCTCGAGCACGCACCCACCAGCGGTGGCGGCGCCGGGCTGGCCGCCATCTTGGCCACGGCGGCCGTGATCTGGCTGGGGGTGTTTCCCGGCCCCGTCATGCGGGCCACTCGGCATGTGGTGCCCACTCGGCCGGCGCTCCAGGAGGCTCCCAGGATCGACGAGCCCCCGATTCGCGCCGATCGGCCGGCGGCACGCGGCCCGGTTGAAATGGCGAGCTTCGATTCGGCCTATCCGCCCTTCGAGGGCCCCGCCGAGCCCTCACCAAGCGCGGTAAGCCCAGCTTGGTAACTTTGCGCCTCGGCAAGGCGCGGTGGCCTGGCGCTGGCCTGGCGGTGTGGGCCGGTGCGGATGATGCGCCGGCTCAAGGAACCGTAGTGGTGGGGGATCAGCCGGCCCCGACCGGGGCCTCGCGATCGGCCTCGCGTCCGCTGCGATCCGGTTCGAGCCGAGCGCCCCGTGCCAGCTCGTTGAGCGAGTCGGCCAGCGGCGAATCGAGTCGGGGTGCTTGGGTCAGCGTCCAGGGGAGGCGCACCGTGAACGTGCTCCCCCGCCCCAGTTCGCTGCTCAGGCTGACCTCGCCCCCCAAGAGGCGGCAGATTTCCTTGACGATCGACAGCCCCAGCCCCGTGCCCGAGTATTCTCGGGTCATGGCGTCGCCCAAGGGGAGCACGATCCGCCCCTGGCGGAACTTCTCGAACACGGTCTGCTGATCCTCTTTGGAGATTCCGCCCCGGTTGTCGTAACCGCCCAGCTCGAGCTGGTCGTCGCCGCTGCGGCGGGCCGAGACCATGATACGGCCCCCTTCGGGGGTGAACTTGATGGCGTTGGAAAGCAGGTTGTTGAGCACCTGCTGGACCTTGCCCATATCCTGTTCCAATTCGGGTAGCTCGGGCTCGAGGGAAACTTCGAGGTCGATGTTCTTCTTTTCCGACAGCGGGCGGGCCATGTCGCACTGGGCATGGACCACTTGTTCGATTCGGAACCGCACGGGGCGGATGTCGGCTTTGCCCGCTTCGATTTTGGCCAGGTCGAGAATGTCGTTGATCATGTCGAGCAGCATCTTGCCCGACTTCTGAATGTTTTGCACATAGCGGCGCTGCTTGTCATCGAGCGAACTGATCGAGCCCAGCACGTCGGAAAAGCCGATGATGCTGTTGAGCGGCGTGCGCAGCTCGTGGCTCATCGTGGCCAGAAAGTCGCTCTTCAGGCGGTTCATTTCAAACAACCGCATATTGAGCTGGGCCAGCTCGTCGAGCTTGCCGTCGAGGTTGTTGTTGGCCTGGCGCAGCTCTTCCTGCACGGCCACCAGGTGGCGCAGCATGCGGTTAAAGGCCACGGCCAGCTCCTCGAATTCGTCGCCGGTGCGAATCTCGGCCCGCAACTCGATATTGCCGTGGCTAATCTCGTCGCTCACGTCGCGCAGGTGCTTGAGCGGCTTGACGATGACATAGCGCACGATGGCGTAGGCCGCCAGCATGGCCAAGGCCACGGTTAAGATGGCGGTCACCAGCAAAATGGCCCGATTCCAGCTAATATCGCGTTGGCTCTCCTGGGCAGGAATCGTCACTTCGACAATCGCCAAGAGCGGCAGCGCCTCCTCCCCGCCGGCGGCGGCAACGGCCGGCCTGGTCGCCGCGGCCGAATCGGGCGTGGTGGGCAACGGAGCGGCGGCCAAGGCGGCCTGGGGTACGGGGTGGCAGACTCGGCAGCTCATTTCTCGAGCGCGAATCGCCTGGCGGTATTTGTACTCGCCGCGACCTTGCAGGTACTGCTCGCCGAACTCGAGTTGCCCCTCGGGGTCGTATTTCCAGTCGAAGCCGTCGCGCTGGTAACCCTCGGCGCTGATTTCGTCGCCTCGCAAAATACGCCAGGCATATTTCTGGCTCTGCAACTCCGCGCTCAGGGTCTGCAGCAACTGGTTCTTATGCAGCTCTTCGTCGCGCAGCAATTCGTCGGCCACCAGGGCTCGGCGAGCCGGCGCGTCGGGCTTGAAGACCTCCCAATGGCGGAAGGCCAGCACGGTGCCCACCAGCAGCCGCCCCTTAATCGGGTTCTGGCGGTACACGACCGATTCGGTTTGCCGGCCGTACCACCAGAAGCTGCCGCTGATCAGGATCAGCAGGCACACGCCGAACAGGGTGCGGCATTTGCGCTCCAGATTGGTCTCGCCGAGCACGCGTTTGAACGAGCGATAGCTCATGCTTACCCGGTCCCCGTTTGCGGGGGCAGTGACGAAGCGCAGCACCAACGGCCGTTTGTTTTATTCTACGCCGCCCCCGGGGTGGGGGCCAAGCTGGATCGCCCGGGGGGCCGGCCAGTGCCGAGGCCCCCAACCCATGCGCTACAGCATGGCCAGCGGATCGACGTCGGCAATCCACTGAACCGCGTCGCTATTGGCAAACTCGCCCTGCAGGCGGCCAACCAGGTCGCGCAGCACGTCGCCGTCGCGCCCTTGCAGTTGCACCTGGAAGCGGTATTGGTCGCGCAGCTTGGCAATCGGGGCGGGCGCCGGACCCAGCACGCGCGGTGCCGGGTTCTGGGCCTCGGCCGCTTGGCGCAGGCGCTGGGCCAACTGCGACGCGAAAGCCAGCGTGCCCGCGGGCTGCTCCCCCCGAATCACCAGGCGAATCAAGCGGCCAAACGGCGGATAGGCCAGTAGCTCGCGATGTGGCAGTTCTCCGCCGGCGAAAAGCTGGTAGTCGTGGCCCATCGCCGCCCGTATCGCCGGATGGTCGGGGCTGTGCGTTTGGATCAAGACGCGCCCTCCCTTGTCGCCGCGGCCGGTGCGGCCGGCAACCTGGGCCAGAAGCTGAAACGTGCGCTCCGCGGCGCGAAAGTCGGGCAAATGCAGGGCCGTGTCGGCGTTGACGACCCCCACCAGTGTCACGTCGGGAAAATCCAGACCCTTGGCGATCATTTGCGTCCCCAGCAGGATCTGGGCGCGGCCCTGGCGAAACTCTTCCAAGGCCCGTTCATGGCTGCCCCGAGTCTGCATCGAATCGGTGTCCATCCGCAGGGCGCGGGCGTTGGGAAACCGCGCTCGCACCTCGGCCTCGAGCCGCTGGGTGCCCAGGCCCGAGTAGCGAATTCCCTCGAACCGACACACCGGGCAGGCCAGGGGCGCCGGGCGCTCGTGGTCGCAGTAGTGACAAATAGCCAGGTCGTTTTGTTTGTGATGGGTAAGCGCAATCTCGCAGCTCGGGCAGCGCACCACCTCGCCACAGGCGGGGCACTGAATGTGGGTGCTGTAGCCTCGCCGGTTCAGGAGCAAGATGATTTGCCCGCTTTCGGCCAGGGCCTGTTGCATGGCCAGCACCAAGGGGCGGCTGAGGGCGCCCCGATAGCGGCGGTCTTGCTGCTCGAGCCGCAAGTCGATGGTGCTTACGGCCGGCAAGGGGCGGTCTTCCACCCGGCGCGGCATCGACAAACAGCGAAACTCGCCCTGCTGTGCCCGGTGCCACGTTTCCAGCGACGGGGTGGCCGAGCCCAGAACCAGCGGCACCGCTTCGACCGTGGCGCGGTACAGGGCCACGTCGCGAGCATGGTAGCGCGGGGCCGATTCCTGCTTGAACGAAGACTCGTGCTCTTCGTCGAGCACAATCAGTCCAAGCTGTGGCGTGGGGGCGAAAATGGCGCTGCGGGCCCCCACCACCACTTGAACCTGGCCCGCGGCGATTTCGTCCCAGTGGGCATGCCGCTCGACATCGGTCAGGTGGCTGTGCAGCACCGCCACCCGGGCAAAACGGCGCCGGAAGCGGGCCACGGTTTGCGGCGTGAGGCTAATCTCGGGCACCAGCACGATGGCCTGCCGCCCGTAGCTCACCACCTCTTGAATGGCGCGAATGTAGACCTCGGTCTTGCCGCTTCCGGTCACGCCGTGCAGGAGCAACGTCTCGTGCCGGCGGGCCCGGAGCGCCGCGACAATTGCGTCCAGGGCCTGCCGCTGGTCGGGGTGCAGCGCCAAGTCGCCGGCGAGCGTGGTCTGGGGCGCCGCCGCCTCCTGGCGCCAAACCCGCCGCTTCTCCGTCTCGATCAGGCCCCGCTGCCGGAGCTGGCGGACCAGCGCGGGCGAAGTCTTGGCCTCGACCACCAGTTGGTCGGCGGTGATCGGCGCGGGGCAACCGGCCAGCAACTCGAGTACCCGCCGCTGTTTGGGGGTCAACGCGAGCGTGGGAAGCGACTCCAAAACCGCGGGGGGCACGCTCACAAACAGCATTTGCCGGGTACCGGCCTGCTGCCGAACGCCCATCGGAACCACGGCCTCGAGCACCTGCCCCCAGGAGCAAAGATAGGTCTCCGCAATCCAGCGCGTGAGCCGGAGCATGGCCGGCGAAAGCAGGCAGCGGCGATCGGCCACGCTGAGAATCGGCTTCAGCGGCCGGCCCTGGGCGGGGCGCACCGCCAGCTCCACGCAGTAGCCCACCACGGGCCGGTTGCCGCGCCCCAGCGGAACGCGGAGCCGTTTACCCACTTCGGCCATTCGGGCAAGCGGTTCAGGCACCTGGTAGTCGAAGGTTTGCTGCGGTCCCGTGGCGAACACCACCGAGGCCACTAATTGCTCGCCAGCCACCTCTTCCTTCCAGGGCGGGGCGTCGTCATCGAACAGGCTCTGCTGCCGATTCATCGGGCCAATCCGTTTGCCCGTTGCGCCTAGGCAGCGCTCGGAGCGGTGAGGGGGGAACTGCGCAGCGGGCTGCCGGGGCGGCATTGTCGCTAGAGATCGCTTCCGCCTACGATAACGACTCGACCGCGCGGGGGTCGAGACGCACCCGGCCGGGCCCGGCGGCGGGCCCAAATTCCTCCTGCGAAATCGGCGCGCCATGCGACTTGGCATCTACGGCGGCACCTTTGACCCGGTGCACTACGGACACCTGCTCTTGGCCGAAAGCTGCCGGGAACAGCTCGCCTTGGACGAGGTTTGGTTCCTGCCGGCCGCCGTTCCGCCGCATAAACAGGGGCTCGCCATTTCCCCGGCCGAAGCCCGGCTCGACATGCTCGAGTTGGCCACCAGCGGTTACCCACCCTTTCGGGTCAGCCGGCTCGAGATTGACCGCGGCGGCGTTAGCTACACGGTCGATACGCTCGAAGCGCTGCACGCCGAGGAGCCCGGACGGACGCTGTTTCTGCTGCTGGGCGCCGATTCGCTCTGGGATCTACCCCATTGGCGGCAGCCCGACCGCATTTGCCAACTGGCCACCCCGGTTTTTGTGCACCGCCCTGGCGTGCCGGTCCCCGACTTTCAGGTGCTGGCTCCCTGGGTGGGGGCCAACCGGTTGGCCGAGATTAGCCGTCACCGGGTGGAAATGCCGCATATCGGCCTGGCCAGCCGCGAGCTGCGTGCCCGAGTGGCCCGGGGCCAGAGCCTGCGGTTTCGCTTGCCCCGCGCGGTGCAAGAATACATTCTCGCCCAGGGGCTATACCGCGACGCCAAATTGGAAGGGGACCCCACGGGTGGTTCGCCCCCGCGCACGTGCGGGTGAGGCCGGTTTGCAACGCCGATACTCCGAGCGACCGATGAGCCGGCCACGTGGCGAGCGAAGTTGAATCGATTCTCGGGGCCGACTATGCTCGCGCGGCGGCGCGGGATGGCGGGCTGGCGGGGGAGAGTGGCGGTTTTCGGCTGTGAATGCACCTACTTCAGTTCGCCCGGCCGGTTCGCGTCAAGCGTGGTTTCGCTTTTGGGCCCTGGCCGGCGCTTTATCGATTGGTGGCGCCCTCTCCTGGCTGTTGTGGCCGGCGCTGGAGCGGTCCGAGGCCCACCGCCAGGTCGTTCGTTTTGCCGCCCAGCGGGGAATACCGCTGGTCGACCTGACGCAGCTCAAGCAGCGCTTCGAGCCGCCCGAGGGGGTGCATACCGTTCCCTGGTTCTGGCTCGTGCGCGGCCACGACAGCGCCACGAGCAGCGCCCGCGAGCTGTACCGGGGCGACTCCTGGGTGCGCAACGTCTATCGTTACAATCCGCGCGGTTACTTGCACACGATGACCCCGGCTGAAATGGCCCAATCGCTTTGGCGGCTCGACGCGGTCGACGGCTGTCCGATCGAGCGCGCATTCCTGACCGACGAGGGCCAGGTGGTGACTCGCATACAGCATGGAGCCGGCACGGCCGCCGAGCCGCAATCGGTGTGGCTCGAATCGGAGCTGCTATCCTTGCCAGCCCGCGGCCCGACGCAACTGAGATTTCGCGCCCGGTCCTCCGCGCCGCGCCCGATCACCGTGTTGCTGCGCCCGGCGGCGCGCCCCCTGGATGCCGGCACGCGGACCGAAACCATCGAGCTGGGACCAGATTGGCAAGAGTTCCAGTTCGATGCCCAAGCGGGCGACCTGTCGGAGGGATTCCGCTGGACGCTTTGGCTGGGGGGCGCAGAGGGGGACCTGGAATTGTCGGAAATCGGCCTGTTGGGGCTCGAGGAGAAACCGCTGTCGCTGCCCGAGCTGCCCTATTACATCGACGTGCGGTTCAATGCCGCCGGCAACCGCGACCTGCCGCGAACGGTGGAGAAGCCCGTCGGCGTGTTTCGGATCGGCTGTCTTGGCGATTCCTACACTTGGGGCGCGGGCGTCCATTTCGACGACCTATTCACTCGGCAACTCGAGCCGTTGCTCAATCGCGATCCACCCCGACCTGGGCTCCGGTACGAAGTGCTCAATTTCGGCGTCGCCGGCAGTGCGCCCGGCGAGGAACTGCGAAAGTTCGTGGAGCGCGACCAGGCGTTCGATCTGGACCTGGTGCTGGTCACGCTCTGTTACAACGACAACCTCGAGCGCGCGCAAACCGTGGATTTGGTCCGGCAGTATCAAGGCCCTCCGGCACAGACCTGGAACTGGGTGATGGAGGCGGCTCGTCGGCAAGGGTTCGATAACTGCCTCGACGCGCTGGCCCAGATCGAGGCCGTCTGCCACGAGCGCGGCATCCCCTTGGCGGTGGCGACATTTCAGAACTTCGACAGTGCCGATTGGGAACAGCTTGATGTCGAGGTGGGGCCCGAACTGGCGCGCCGCGGCGTGCCCTACTTCAATGCCCGCGAGGCCTTGGTGGCGGCCGGAGTGTGGGGCCCCGAGGCCTTGGCCATGCAGCAGTTCGACAATCACCCCTCGGCCGCGGCCCATCGAGCCTATGCCCAGGCGCTGGCCGAATTCTTCGATCGGCAACGGCTGCTCGAACCGGCCCGCGACGACGTGGCGCGGCCCCCGGGATTAGGGCCGACCGCCGATTGACGCCAGCGGCCAACGGAGCGGATTCGCGCGAAATGCCGGCGCCATGGGCAAACGGCCGGATGCTAAGCGTGCGCTGGGTTCACCGGCCGCGGGTTGCCGCCCGGTTTGGCGGCTCGGTTTCACTGCTCGGTTTCACTGCCCCAAGGGGCGGCGACGGGCATCAGGCCGCCTGGCGGAGGGAGAATTGCCGGGCCAGCGGGGCGGGGATGTCGAATTGCACCAGGTTGGGCTCCTGCTGCAGGGCCCGCAGCACCAGGTCCAGTTGTTCGGCGGGGCTCGAGTCGCAGTCCAGGAGGAGCCACTTCTGGCCCCGAACTTCGCAAGCGCCTCCGAGCGCCCCACCCAGCCAATCCTGGCGAACGCGGTATCCGAGTTTTCCGGCCAGGTCGAGAGCCGATTCCAGCATTTCGACGGTGTGCATCCTGCACCTCGCTGTCCTAGTTTCCATACTCGCTGTAGTTTCTCGCTCGCGACCGCCGTTCCGCCTGGGCCGCTGGCGACAGCGCGGCGATTATACCGGGGACCGCTTCAGTTGCCAGGCGAGCTTCGACGATAGGAAACAAGCTATTAAATCCTTGGTTCACCTTGAGTTAAGTCGCGTGCGCGGGCGAAGCGAGGCAGGCTGCCCCAGCCGGGCAGTTCTCGTCGCCGGGGAGGGCATCGCGATTCTGGGTCTTTGGAGCGGGTGGATCAGTTATCGGAAGCGGGGTAAGGCATGTCGGCAGGCGGATCGTCGCACGAACCTTCGCTCGAACAGCAAGTGGCCAGCCTCAAGCAGCAACTGGCCCACGCCCAGCGCCTGGCCGTATTGGGCGAACTGTTGAGCACCACCACGCACGAATTCAACAATGTGCTCACCACGGTCATCAACTATGCCCAAATGGGGTTGCGCCACCACGACCCCGCGACCCAGCAGAAGGCCTTCGACCGTATCCTGACCGCGGGCCAGCGAGCCGCCAAAATCACCGCCAACATTCTCGGCCTGGCCCGAAATCGCTCGGGCGAGCGCGAGCCGACCGACCTGGCCCGGCTCATCGACGACGTGCTGGTGTTGCTCGAGCGGGAGATGACCAAGTACCGCATCGCCGTCGAAAAGAACTTCGACGAGGTGCCTCTGGCCATGGTCTGTGGAAACCAGATTCAACAGATTCTGGTTAACCTGATGGTCAATGCCCGGCAGGCCATGTCGGGCGGAGGGCGGCTGATTCTGAAGCTAAGCCACGACCCCGACCAAGAACTGATCGACCTGGTGGTTCGCGATACCGGAACGGGCATCCCCGCCGATCAGCTCAGGCGAATCTTCGACCCGTATTACTCCACCAAGGCCGGCCCCGACGAAAGCGGCAAGGGGGGCACCGGTCTGGGGTTGGCCCACTGCCGCGAAATTATCGAAGCCCATCAGGGGCGGATTCGCGTCGAGAGCACCCCGGGGCGGGGTACCTCGTTTACGTTGCGGCTTCCCACGGTGCACCGGGCGGCCGCCACCGGCGGCGCCAACCCGCGGAGCGACGCGCCCAGCGCTGCGCAAGTTCGTGCCCTTCCGACCAGTCGGCCCAGTGGAATTGCGCTCCCGGGTCCAAGCACCTTGCGGTTGCCGCCGACCGTGCATCCGGGCAACTAGCCCCGACTCGTAGCACCGCTAGAACATCTGGTAGATCAGCGGCGAAACCTCGCCCGGCGGCGACTCGTCGTCGTCGGGGCGGAGCCGCGCGGCCAGTGCCGCCAAGCGCGGGGCCAGGGCCGCCAGCTCGGGCCAACCTTCTTGGGTCCACCAGGCTGCCAGCCAAGGTGCGATCTGGGCGGCCTCCACCGTTTCCCACTCGGGTGCGTCGGCCGTGTAGGGCTCGAAGTAGCTGGCCCGCTCGGGTTCCGGGCCGAGCGGTACCAGGGCCGAGGCCCGTTGCCGAGCCGCGGCCCCCGCGCGAGCTAGCTCGGCCAACAGCGCTTCCAATTCACCGGCCACGTCGGGCGGTAGCGGCTTAGTCGAGCTCATAGCGGGCCCTCCAGTTCTCGTCGCCCGCCAGTGGGGGCTGGTCGGTTTTTTCCAGCAGGCAGTCTTCCAGCACCAAGAGGTCGATCTCGGTCCGCATGAAGCAGCGGTACGCGTCTTGCGGCGAGCAAACGATCGGCTCTCCGCGCACATTGAACGACGTGTTCACCAGCACGGGGCAGCCGGTCTGGCGGTCGAACTCTGTCAGCAAGGCGTGAAACTCGGGGTGATCGTGCTCGTCGACCGTCTGTACTCGAGCGCTCTTGTCGACGTGGGTGACCGCGGGGATCTCGCTGCGCACCCGCCGCACGATGGCCAGCAGATCGTCGTCGCTCGGCTCGCTACTGTCGCCGGGCGCGGGCGGCAGGCAACGCTCGGGCCGGACCGGCGCCACGAGCAGCATGTAGGGGCTCGATTGCTCTAGTTCAAAGTACTCGCTCGCCCGGTCGGCCAACACGGCGGGGGCGAAGGGACGAAACGACTCGCGGTACTTGATCTTCAGGTTCAGCGTGGCCTGGGTGTCGGGCCGGCGCGGATCGGCCAGAATCGAGCGGGCCCCCAGCGATCGGGGGCCGAACTCCATTCTTCCGCTGAAGAAACCGACCACGCGCCCCTGGGCCAAGGCGCTGGCCACCTGCCGGATTCGCTCCGCGCGATCGGGCCAATGCCGGTAGGGCAAACTCTGGCGGTCGAGCCAGGCCCGAATCTCGGCCGACCGATAGGCGGGCCCCAGGTAGCTGCCCTGCTGCAAGTCGCGCCCCCCGGGCGGAAGTCGGCGGGGCGCCCCCAGCTTGCGATGGCTGATCGTAAGCGCCGCGCCCAACGATCCGCCGGCATCGCCCGCGGCCGGCTGGATCCAAAGCCGGCCACAGGCCCGCTCGCGCAGCAGGCGCCCGTTGGCCACGCAGTTGAGGGCCACGCCGCCAGCCAGCACCAGGTCGTCGCACTGAGCCTGTTGACACGCACGGCGGGCAAGCGCGAGCATCAGCTCTTCGGTAACTTGCTGAATCGACGCGGCCAGGTCCATTTCGCGGCGGGTGATTCGCGATTCGGGCGCCCGCGGCGGGCCGTCGAGCAGATCGTTCATCCGCTCGTTGGTCATGCGCAGCCCGGCGACAAAATCGAAATACTCGGTTCGCAATCGGAACGAGCCGTCGGGCCTTTGGTCGACCAGGTGCTCGCGAATCCGCTCGGCGTAGCGCGGCCGGCCATAGGGGGCCAGCCCCATCAGCTTGTACTCGCCCGAATTCACCTTGAACCCGGCGTGGTAGGTCAGCGCGCTATAGAGCAGCCCCAGCGAGTGCGGGTAACGGATTTCGTCCTGGAGCTGAATTTGGGTTCCGTTTCCCACGCCAAGCGTGGTGGTGGCCCATTCCCCCACGCCGTCGACCGTGAGGATGGCGGCCCGTGGAAACGGCGAGGGGTAAAACGCGCTGGCGGCATGGGCCAGGTGATGCCGGGTGAATAGCACCGGCACCTCGCACCGCAGCGAGCGGCGGACAAAGTCGGCGACGAACAGCTTGACACCCAGCAGGGCCGGGGCCGCCGCCAGCCATTGGTCGCGGCCCGAGGGCGCCACCGCGGCCAGGCTGCGCAGCACGCGGTCGAGCGTTAACAGCGGGTGATCGTAAAACACCACGGCCTCGAGCTCGGCGGGCTCGAGAAAGGCCTCTTCCAGGCAGTAGTTGATTGCCTGGCGGGGAAAAGCCGGGTCGTGGCGCCGCCGCGAAAACCGCTCTTGCTGTGCCGCCGCCACAATCTGGCCGTCGCGGACGATGGCCGCGGCCGAGTCGTGGTAAAAGGCCGAAATTCCCAGCACCGCGCCGCTCATCTCGGGCCCTCCGAGGCTCGCCGTACCAGCGGGGCCAATCGCTGAGCCAAGAGCTGGGCCACCACGCGATGGGCAACCGGCGTGGGGTGGGGGTCGGTGGCGAATCGGTACGCACGCCGCTCGGCCAGCGGCGGCCGTGCCAGCTCGGGCAGCGGGTCAACCAGCTCGGCCCGGGGCAACTCGGCGACCAGCTCGGCGAATCGGGCCTGGTACCCGCGCGGCGAGGCCAGCTCTTCCACGTAGTGATACAGCGGCCAGGGCACAATCCACACCGGCGAGCTCACTTCTGAAATCCATTGCCGCAGAATCGCCTTCATCAGCAGCCAGGCGGGGTCGTCGGGCCGATCGTAAGCGGGCAAAGGCTGGAGTCGGCTCCGCGATTGTAACCAACGCTTCCAGCCGGGCACGAGGCGGTTGACCAGCCGGCGGCCCCAAGCCAGTCGGCCGCCCCGATCGATGTGTTGCCGATCTTCAGCGGATAGCTGCTCGGCCTCGAGCGGTTCTTTCCGCACCGGCACTCCTCCCAGCTCGAGCCCGCCGTCGGCCGCGAGCGTGAAGTAGGGTTTGGCCATCCAGAGCGACCGGCCTTCGGCATCAAGCGCCGGACGGAAGCGGGCCACATTCCGGCGAATGTTCTCGACCAGCACCGTGATCACGACCAGGTCGTATTCCAGGGCCGCGGCCCACTCGCGCCAGATCAGGTACTGTTGATCGGTGCCGGTGTTGGAGAGCCCGAAGTTGTAGACCTGGGTGCCGGGCACGAGCCGCTCGAGCTGATCGCCAAAGCGGTCGCGATTGCTTACCCCATCGCCCGCCGTATACGAATCGCCGAACAGCAACACACGAAAAGTGCCGGGAGTGCGGTGGACCGCGAAGGGGTGATCGCAGCGAAAGCCCGACTCGTTGGTGCGCAGCAGGTAGCCCCCCCCCTCGTGCTCGATCCGGGCCTTCAGGCCGGGCACGAAGCGAAAACCAATCCGGGGGTGGTATTCGTAGAGGGTGCGGGCCAAGGAATCACAACGCTCTAGGGGGGCGGTCGACGCGGGGTCGGCCGAGCGAGGCCGGCTCGGCCGATTGGCCTGGGGCGAAGCCATTCGGCCCCGGCCAACCCCACAGGGCAGGGGAAAATTGCCCGACCCTGGGCCAATAGCTACCATGTAAGCTTAGCTCGGCCAATCACTTGCGCAGTAGATTTTACTATCGGTCCAGGGCCCGCACACGGCTTGGAGAAAGCGGCCATGAGGGGTGTCGAGGGGAAACGCATCGGGGTGGTCGTCGCCGGACTGGTACTCGCCGGGCTCTGGGCATGGCCCAGCCGGGGCGCCACGCCCGCGGAAACCGGCCCCGCGGGCGAGATCGACTTCAGTCGCGACATCCGCCCGATCCTGTCGAACAACTGCTTCCAGTGCCATGGGCCCGATGCCCACCAGCGGCAGGCCGGCCTGCGGCTCGATACCCAAGAGGGGGCGCTGGCCGCGCTGGAATCGGGCGCCACGGCCGTGGTGCCGGGCGACCTGGAGCAGAGCGCCCTGGTGCGGCGCATTACGGCGAGCGACCCGGGCGAGCGGATGCCCCCGGCCGACTCCGAAAAGCAACTGACGCCCGAAGAAATCGAGCTCTTGCGCCGCTGGGTCGCCGCCGGGGCACCGTGGAAAATGCACTGGGCCTTTCAGCCTCCGCGGGCGGCCGAGCTACCGGAAGTTGCGCGCCCCGACTGGTGCCGGGGGCTGATCGACCGGTTTGTTTTGGCCTCGCTCGAACAGCGTCAGTGGTCGCCCGAGCCCGAGGCCGCGCGCGAGACGCTGATTCGCCGCGTAACGCTCGACCTGACAGGGCTGCCCCCCACGCTCGAAGCGATCGACGCATTTCTGCTCGATAACCGAGCCGACGCCTACGAACACCTGGTCGATCGGCTCTTGGCCTCGCCGCGATTCGGCGAGCACCTGGCCCGCGACTGGCTCGACGTGGCCCGCTACGGCGACACCCACGGCCTGCACCTGGATAACGAACGGGCCATTTGGCCTTACCGCGACTGGGTGATTTCCGCCTTGAACCAGAACTTGCCCTTCGACCAGTTTACGGTCGAGCAGTTGGCGGGCGACCTGTTGCCCGAACCGACGTTGTCTCAGCAGGTGGCAACCGGGTTCAACCGGTGCAACGTGACGACCAGCGAAGGGGGAGCGATCGAGGAGGAGTTCCGCGTGCGCTACGCGGTCGACCGGGTCGAAACGACCTCGACGGTGTTCCTGGGGCTGACGCTGGGGTGCGCGGTTTGCCACGACCACAAGTTCGACCCCTTCACGCAGCGCGAGTTTTACCAGCTATTTGCCTACTTTAACAACGTGGCCGATCGTGGCATGGACGGCAACGCGCTGACGCCGCCGCCGTCGGTGCCGGTTCCCTCGCCCGAGCAGGCGGACCGCCAGCGGCAACTGCGCGAACAAAGGGATGCCGTGGTCCAAGCGCTCGCGGCACCGCACGCCGAGCTCGACACGGCCCAAGTGGCCTGGGAGGCCGACTGGCGCGAGCTGTCTTCGGGCACCTGGCAGACACTTCCGCCCACGGGGCTCGCTTCCTCGGGGGGCGCGACGCTGGTGCCGCTGGGGGACGGATCGGTGTTGGCATCGGGGGAGAACCCCGATCGTGACGTTTACCAAGTGACCGCGCCGCTAGAGACCACGGGGCTGGTGGCCATTCGGCTCGAGGCCTTGACCGACGAGAGCCTGAAAGACAACGGGCCTGGCCGATCGTCGAACTCGAATTTCGTGCTCAGCGAGATCGAGGCCGAGCTGATCGTGCCCGACTCGGTCGATGCTCCGCGACCGATTCGCTGGGCTTCGGCCCAGGCGAATCACTATCAGAAACAGGGCGACTACCGCATCGAGAAAGCCATCGACGGCGTCGTCGATGCCACCAACGGCTGGGCCGCGGCCGGCTACGAGCGGCACGAGCCCTGCACGGCCGTGTTTGCCCTTGCCGAACCGCTGACCGCCGCGGCGGGCAGCCAACTGCGAATTCGATTGCGCCACGAGTCGCAATTCGGCCAGCACGCCATCGGGCGATTTCGTCTCTCGATTTCCACCGATCCCCGCGTGGTGGCGCCCAATTATCTTGAGCAAACTGGGCAGGTGGCCCAGGTGTTGGCCGTACCGTCGGCCGATCGCACGCCCGAGCAGGCGGCCCAAGTGCGCGACTTCTACCGCCGCCAACATTGGCCCCAGTGGGCCGCGCTAGACGCCCGCCGCCAGCAGTTGCAATCGGAGCTCGACGAACTCGAGCGGCAGATTCCACTCTCGCTGGTGATGCGCGAATCGGACGCGGGCCGCGAGGCTTTCGTGTTGATTCGCGGGCAATACGACCAGCCCGGCGAGCCGGTCAAGCCGGGGGTGCCCACGGTGCTGCCGCCGCTTCCGGCCGACGCCCCCGCCAATCGGCTGGCCTTGGCCCGCTGGCTCGTTTCTCCCGACCACCCGCTGACGGCCCGGGTGGCCGTGAACCGCTTCTGGCAGCACTTTTTCGGCGTGGGGCTGGTAAAAACCGCCGAAGATTTTGGCCAGCAGGGCGAGTTTCCGACTCATCCCGAGTTGCTGGATACATTGGCTCGCCGCTTCATCGAGAGCGGATGGGACGTGAAAGGGTTGCTTCGCCAGATCGTAACATCGTCGACCTACCGTCAATCGTCTCAGGCCGCGCCGGCGAAGTTCGCCCGCGACCCGGAGAATCGCTGGCTGGCCCGGGGGCCGCGGTACCGGCTCGACGCCGAGGTGGTTCGCGATCTGGCCTTGGCCACCAGCGGGCTGCTGGTGGAGCAGCTGGGGGGCCCTGGGGTGAAGCCCTACCAGCCTGCCGGGCTTTGGGAGGCCGTGGCATATCCCAGCAGCAATACGGCCAAGTTCGCTCAGGACCAGGGGGCGGCCCTCTACCGCCGCAGCCTGTATACGTTCTGGAAGCGGACCAGCCCGCCCCCCAATATGCAAGCCTTCGACGCGCCGACTCGAGAAGCCTGTACGGTCCGCCGCTCGCGCACCAACACGCCCCTGCAGGCCCTGGTGCTGTTGAACGATGTGCAATTCGTCGAGGCGGCTCGGAACCTGGCCCAGCGCATCATTCGCCAGGGGGGAGCCACGGCACAGGAGCGGGCAAGCTACGGCTTCCGCCTGGCCACGGGGCGGCAGCCTCAGGCGGCCGAACTGCGATCGCTGGTCGAGCTCTACGACGATAGCCTGGCCGAGTACCGTGCTCACCCCGACCAAGCCCGGCATCTGGCCGAGGCTGGCGATTCGCCGACGGACGAGGCGCTGGACCCCGTCGAGGTGGCGGCAACCACGGTGGTGGCGAACCTGCTGTTGAACCTGGACGAAACCGTAACCAAGAACTAGTCGCTCGGCCTGGTGGAGCGCCACTCAACAAAGCGCCCCCAGGTTGCCGATACCCTTAACCCTTCGAGGGTGGCTCGATGCATCCCTGGCAGGCCCTTCAGCTCGAACAAACCCGACGGCATTTCCTGGGCAGGCTCTCCACCGGGCTGGGCACCGCCGCGCTGGCCTCGCTGCTGAACCCGGCATCCCGCGGCGCGGCGACCACGGCCCAGGCCGCCGGCGGCGCCGGCCAGGGCGCCCGAGAGCCCCACTTTCGCCCCCGCGCCAAACGAGCGATTTACCTGTTCATGTCGGGCGGGCCTTCGCAGCTCGATATGTACGACTACAAGCCCAAATTGCTCGATCGGTACGATACCGATTTGCCCGAGTCGATCCGCAACGGCCAGCGGCTGACCACGATGACCTCGGGCCAGGCTCGCTTCCCGATCGCCCCCACCCGATTTCGTTTCGCTCAGCATGGCCAGGCGGGGGCCTGGGTGAGCGAGCTCCTGCCGCATACGGCCCAGGTGGTCGACGACCTGGCGATCATCAAGTCGGTCCACACCGAGGCCATCAATCACGACCCGGCCATTACCTACATTCAAACGGGGTCCCAACAGCCCGGGCGGCCCAGCCTGGGGGCCTGGCTTTCGTATGGCCTGGGAAGCGTGAACGAGGAACTGCCGGGGTTCGTGGTGCTGCAATCGAGCTGGACCGGCCGGAAAGAAGCCCAGGCCCTGTACTCGCGGCTCTGGGGAAGCGGCTTCTTGCCGTCACAGCACCAGGGGGTGCTGCTTCGCTCGCAGGGCGATCCGGTACTGTACCTCTCGAATCCCGAGGGGCTCAGCCCCGCGCTGCGGCGCGCCATGCTCGACCGGCTGGCCGAACTCAATGGGCGCCAGTACGAGCTGGCGGGCGACCCCGAAATACAAACGCGAATCGCCCAGTACGAAATGGCCTATCGGATGCAGTCGTCGGTGCCGGAGTTAACCGACCTGTCGAGCGAAACCGAGCAGACGCTCGCTCTCTATGGGCCCGAGGTGCGAACTCCGGGCACCTTCGCCGCCAGTTGCCTGCTGGCCAGGCGGCTGGTCGAGCGCGACGTGCGGTTCGTGCAAATCTTTATTCGCGGCTGGGACCAGCATGGCAATTTGCCGCACGACCTGGCCAAACAGTGCCACGATATCGACCAGGGCTCGGCCGGCTTGATCCGCGACCTGAAGCAGCGCGGCCTGCTCGACGATACGCTGGTGATCTGGGGTGGCGAGTTCGGCCGCACGGTGTACTGCCAGGGCAATCTGACCATGACCGATTACGGGCGCGATCATCATCCCCGGGCATTTACCATGTGGATGGCCGGCGGCGGCATTCGCGGCGGCGTGGTGCATGGCGAGACCGACGACTTCAGCTACAACGTTATCGATCGGCCGGTGCACATCCACGACATCAACGCCACGCTGCTACACTGCCTGGGCATCGACCACGAGCGGCTGACCTACCGCTTTCAAGGGCGCGACTTTCGCCTGACCGACGTACACGGTAACGTGGTCCGCGAGCTACTGGTTTAGCTCGCCGATGGCGCGGTGCCGCCCCAAGCCGACAGCCCGCCAGATCGATTCTCCGCACGGTCCCGGTTACTGTACCTCTTTCCGGTACTTGCCGGCCGGTCCGGCTACCAGCACCGGCTCGAACCCGGCCTTTTCCACCGCTTCCCAAAGGGCCTTGGGAGAGGGCTGCCGCTCGGCCTCGGGCGTAATCACGGCCAGGTGCTTTTTCAGGTCGGTCTTTACCTTGACCACGCCTGGCACCGCGTAAAGCTTGCGGGCAATCTTCTTGGCGCAATCGGCGCAGTGCATGTCTTTCACCTGCACCGTGATGGCCGTGGTGGTTTTCTCGGCCGCCGGCGCGGTCTGCGCCGTCGCCAGGGCCAGTATCAGCGCGGCCAGGGCCAATGAGGCAGTCCGTTGACGCAGCATGATTCCCTCTTCCTTCCGCTGGAGTGAAATCTCGGGTTACCGGCGGATGTACAGCCCACGGGCCGAAATCACCAGGTGACCCTGTTGGTCGCGTTCGGCGCGGCCGCGGACCACGACCGTTTGGCTGGGGGCCAGGTTGAACAGTTGCCGCGCGTCGATCGGAACGACCTGACCCTGCTCGTCGACAACCTGGATCAGGGCCATTCCCGTGGTGGGCGCCACGGCGGCCTTCTTCTTGGCGCAGTAAGGGCAGTTGTCGCCACAAGCGTGGTGGTGTTCGTCTTCCGATTCTTCGGCGGCAAGCGAGGGGTCGGTAACGACGAACGCGGCCTGGCCCTCGGCCCAGGGGTTGGGAACCCCCCCCACGGTCCCGACCAGCGTGATCTCGTGATCGCTCAGGCTCGACTCTTCCAGGTCCAGCACCCCCAGGGCATCGGCCGGCTCGCTGGGCAACAGGTACTTGGCCCGCTGACTGGCCCAGCGCTCACCACCGCTTTGATGGCCGCATCCCGCCCAGGTCACGAGGCCCACCAGGCCGCAGACCGCCAGAGCCGCGCAGTTTATCCGCATTGAGCCACTTCCCGCTCGAGGAACCTTGCCACAGGCGATGAACGTATCAGTGGTGTCGGTCCCCGACCGCCGCCAGGTTGAGCGAACCGCGGGCCGTATTTTTTGGCCCTGGCCTCGCTGGAGGGGATTACCCCTTGCCGGCGACTTCGACCTGAGCCGTTGCGTGCCCCGAACCACGCAGTTGCCCTTGGAGATCGGCTCGGTAGCCGGCGAGCGCCACCGGCTGAAATGCCGCGGCCGTGAACAGGGCACGATAACGGCCCAGCCAAGCCAGACTGGCCAAGCCAGCCAGTAGCGTGGCCGCCGACACGGCCAGGCTCCAAGGTTGGCCCATGGTTAGCCCAATCGTGGCGATCACGGCCACGAGAACCCGGAGCACTTCGGAGCGCAAGGCCCAGCGGCGATGCTCGAGAATTCCTCCTAGGTTGGCCAGCCCCCAGCCAACCAACAGGGCAGGGGCAGCCAAGCTCACCAGCGGCGTGTGCCGCTCCGAGGCCACGGTGATGTAGCTACCCAACCCCAGCGTGGCCAGAAGCTGGGCCAGCACGTACAGGTTCAATCCCAGCGGTACGCGCGTGTGATACTTGAGAATCTCGGCAGGCGTGACGGGCCGGGCGTAGCGCACCGGCGGAATGCCGCGCGGCGTCCATCCCAGCGGCATGAACCAGATCTTGAACTTGTCGGACCAGTACGGAGCTCGCCAGGCCAGGAGGGCCAGCTCGAACCAGTAGTGCAGGTTGGCCCAAAACGGATTCCAACTCGCTAGCGGCTTGGTGATGCCGTAGACCGGTTCTTCTTGCTCCTCGACAAACGTGCCGAACAGCCGGTCCCAAATGATGAGCGTGCCGGCGTAGTTCTTGTCCAGGTACTGCGGGTTCCGCGCGTGATGCACGCGGTGGTGGCTAGGGGTATTGAATACCCATTCCAGCGGGCCCAGCTTGCCCACCACCCGGGTATGGCACCAAAACTGCCAGATCAGGTTGAAGCTAAAGGTGGCCGCGTACCAGAGCGGGGGGAACCCGATCAGGGCCAACGGCAGGTAGAAGCCCCAGGCGAAGCAGTCCTCTAGGGCGCTTTGCCGCAAGGCGACGACCAGGTTCATCTCTTCGCTCGAATGGTGCACGACGTGCGTGGCCCAGGGCGCGGCCATTTCGTGAGCGAACCGATGAAACCAATAAAAGCAGAGGTCGACCCCCAGAAACAAACCGAAAGCAGCCAGCAACTTGGCTGGCAGCGACCAAGCCCCCATTTCCAGCAGGCGAAAATGGTCGTAGACAAATACATAGGCGGCCAGCAGCGCGGTCTTGAGAAAAATGCCCAGCGTTTGCTCGATGACCCCACAGCTCAGGTCGGCCACCGAATCGTTGAAACGGTAGTAGTCGCGCCCGGCCAAAAGAACGAAGGCCACCTCAAGGGCGATCATCAGGCCGAAAAACGGCACCGCCAGCGAAACGTAGTCGACGGGGGCACCGAGAACACGGTCGACGATGGTCTGGCTTGAGGGCATTTCCGTCCAGCCGGGGGGTGGCGTCGCGCGGGCCAGCCTTGGGGGGAGAGATCGCTGGCCGGAAACGCGCACGCCCCAAAAAAACGCGCGGCTTTTCCAGTTTCCGCCCCGCCTGACCCATCGTCAAGCACGGCTCGGGGTGTGGGTCAGGGCATGCGTTCCGGGAGGGTACTACCGGGGCACTCGCCCACGCGGCTTGGGGGTCGGCCGGCCCGTGGGTATGCTGACCCCTGTCGCTCCACGCCCGATCGAGAGCACCCTGGGGTGGTCTCGGACTGGCCGCCGAACCTAGCTTGGAAGCTTGTCGATCCGATGTTCTTGGTTGAGCCACCGCCGACGCCGTACGACCTGAATTTCTCCGTGGCCGGTATCCCGGTGCGCGTGCACCCGTTGTTTTGGGTGGTGACGCTGCTCCTGGGGCTGGGAGGGGGAGATACCGCCACGGTGGTGATATGGGTCATCGCCGTGTTCGTTTCAATCCTGGTGCACGAGCTCGGCCACGCCCTGGCGGCGGCGGCCTACGGGTGGCAGCCCCGAATCGTGCTGCACCAGTTCGGCGGCTTGGCGATTTATTCTCCCTCGTCGCGCAGCGGCTGGAGCGACGTAATCATTACGGCCGCCGGGCCAGGGGCCGGATTTCTGTTCGCGGGCTTGCTGATCTTGGTGTTGAACCTGCTCAATCTGCCGGCTCCGTTCCTGGGGTGGAATCTGGGGGCCGATCGCCTGGTCGATAACCGGAATCTGCTCTACCTGATCGCCGACCTGCTGTACGTGAACCTGATGTGGGGGCTGGTCAACCTGCTGCCGATTTTTCCGCTCGACGGCGGACAGATTTCGCGCAGCGTCTTGCTTTGGATCAATCCGCACCGGGGTTGGTATTGGGCGGTTTGGCTGTCGCTGATCGCGGCCGGCGGCATGACCCTATTGAGTCTGCTGGGGGCCCGCGCCGGCGGAGGGCTGTACACCACGCTGCTCTTTGGCTGGCTGGCCTACAGCAGCTATCAGATGCTCGAGCAGATGGGGGGCGGCTGGCCGCGCCGCGGACGGGGCTGGTGAACGACACGAACCATCTCGCGGTCGCCGCCGCGCCGCCGCCGGCCCGGGTGGTGGTGTTGGGAGCCAGTAACCTGGCCCGAGACCCGGTCGGCATTCTCTCGGCGGCGGCCGCCTCGGCCGGGGCTCCCTTGGAAGTGCTAGCCGCCTGGGGGCGGGGCCGATCGTATGGCCAAACCAGCAGTTTTTTCGGCCGTCGGCTGCCGGGAATCCTCCAATCGGGCCTTTGGGACGTCTTGCGCAGCTTACCAGTCGAGCCGGTGCGAGCCCTGGTGACCGACGTGGGCAACGACCTGGTTTACGGAGTGCCGCCGGCCATCGTGGCTGGGTGGATCGAGACGGTGCTCCGCCGGCTGCATGCCGCGGGTGCCCGCACGTCGCTGACCGCGCTGCCGCTCGAGTCGATCGCTCGGCTGTCGCCCGCGCGCTACGCGCTGTTGCGGTGGGCCTTCTTTCCCGGCAGCGGCCTTGGCTGGGAAGAAGCGCGCCGGCGTGCGCGGGAATTGGACGAGCGGCTCGTCGAAATCGCCGATCGATGGGGTGCGGTGCGGGTCCCGCTCCAGTCGCACTGGTACGGTTGGGATCCGATTCATCTTCGCCGGACGGGACGCGGCGAGGCCTTTGGCGCGCTCGTGGCCGACTGGCGTGTACCGCGCGCGGCACCAGGGGCGCAAGCGCGCTGGACCTGGCGCGACCAGTGGCGCATTTACCGCGCGACGCCGGCGGAGTGGCAGTGGATAGGCGGCAAGCTCAAGCGGCGGCAGCCCTCGGCTGAATTGGGCGATGGAACGCGCATCTATCTGTATTAGCCTGGTTTTCAGGCGTTTTTCTTCCGCGCGGCGATTCGCGGGTGGCTTCCGCGCCGAGACCCGTGCCGTGAAATCGCGATCGCTTTCAGGGCATGGGTCGAACCTCACGAGCCGGGGAGCGCAGCGCACGCGCGGTGGGTAGCTCAATGCGCTGCGCCACTGCGCGGCGCGCCAGCGCGGAGCGCATCGCGATGCGCGGGCGCGCGTGAAGCGCAACCTGCGAGTCGCGCTTGACGATCGACCGCGCGCAAGCGCGGCGCGCGGCAACGCAAAAATTTTTTCAAGAATCAAGAACTCGTGTTGCACAAATGGAAGGAATCTGTACAACTACGGGGGATGGATGTTGGCAGGAAGCATCTCGCTGTTGTCAAGAGCCCTGGCGAAGTCTGACTTCAACGCGGCTCGCGACGAGACAGCGATGCGATACGTGTCGTGTTGTTTCCTGTTGTGGAGGTGGGACCCTCTCGTCGCCATGAAGTGTGACGAGGCACCGAGAAGGATCTCGCCGCGAACCCTTTGGGAGGAAGAATCGTGGCCAAGAAGAAGGCTGCCAAGAAGGCCGCTCCGAAGAAGAAGGCTGCCAAGAAGAAGAAGGCTGCCAAGAAGAAGTAGTTCGCCCTCGGGCGAGCCAGCTTCTTCGGCAGGTGACGGGAATGCCTGGGGCGTGCTTCTCTTGAGAAGTCCCGCCTGCTTCAGGTAGCTCTCGCCGGCCGAAACCACGACAACAACGAGAAAGAGCCGCCCGGCACTGGCCTGGCGGCTCTAATTTTTTGCGCCCCGACGTGGGAATCGCTCCGCTTTGCCCACCCCCGGTTGTCGTCGGCAACCAAGCCCCGTCGACATGCCTGGCCCAAGGCCGACTAAATCGGGCTCATCCAGCCCGGCCCCGCCCAACTAGCCTGGGCCCAACCAGACCGGCCCCAACTAGCCCGGCCCCAACTAGCCCGGCCCATAGCGCAGCCGGCGATCGTCTGGTCCGGCGGAAGCCGGTTTCCCACCGCGAACCGGGCGCCGGGAGAAAACGCCTCTCGGTGCGCCGAGCGCGGCCGTCGGTCGAGCTGGCCAATCAAGCGATCTGTTCGTAGGCCGGCAGGGTGAGGAACTCGACGAACTGGGGCCCGGTAATAATCTGGTCGAAGATCTTAGCGGCCAGCGGAAACTTGCCCGCTTCATAGGCTTGGGTGCCCAGGTCGGCCTTGATCTTCTCCAATTCTTCGGCGAGCGTCTGGCGGAACAGTTCAACGGTTACCTTGCGACCGTCGCTGAGCACCCCCTTGGGGTAGCGGATCCACTGCCAAACCTGGGCCCGCGAAATCTCGGCCGTGGCCGCGTCTTCCATCAGATTGAAGATGGGCACGCAACCGTTGCCGCGGAGCCAGGCTTCGAGGTAGCGCAGGCCCACGTTGATATTGGTCCGCAGGCCGGCTTCGGTAATCGGCCCCTCGGGCACCTGCAGCAGGTCGGCGGCGGTCACTTGCACATCTTCGCGCAGCACGTTGAGCTGATTGGCCTGGGGCATCTTGCTGTCGAATACGTCGCGGGCAATCGGCACCAGGCCGGGGTGGGCCACCCAGGTGCCGTCGTGCCCGTCGCCGGCCTCGCGCTCTTTGTCGGCTCGCACCTTGCCCAGCGCGGCCTCGTTGGCCGCCGGGTCGTTCTTGATCGGAATCTGGGCCGCCATTCCCCCCATGGCAAAGGCGCCCCGCCGATGGCAGGTCTTGATCACCAGCAAGGAATACGACCGCAGGAAGTGCGTGGTCATCGTTACCAGGGCCCGGTCGGGCATGACGCACTCGGGCCGGCCGCGAAACTTCTTGATGAAGCTGAAAATGTAATCCCAGCGACCGCAATTCAGCCCCACGATGTGGTCGCGCAGCTCATAGAGAATTTCGTCCATCTCGAAGGCCGCCAAGATGGTTTCGATCAGCACCGTGGCCTTGATCGTGCCGCGCGGCACCCCCAATTGGTCCTGGGCCCGATTGAACACGTCGTTCCACAGCCGGGCCTCCAGGTGGCTTTCCAGCTTGGGCAGATAGAAGTACGGCCCCGACCCCTTGTCCATCAGCCGGCGGGCATTGTGAAAGAAGAACAACCCGAAATCGAACAACGCCCCGGAAACCGGCTGGCCATCGACCTTGAGGTGTTTTTCGTTGAGGTGCCATCCGCGGGGACGCACCAACAGCGTGGCGGTCTGTTTGTTGAGGCGATAGGCCTTGCCCTCGGGCGAGCTGAACTCGATGGTGCCGTTGATGGCGTCGCGCAGATTGATCTGGCCCTGCAGCGTGGCATCCCAGGTGGGGGAGTGCGAGTCTTCGAAGTCGGCCATGTACATCTTCGCGCCCGAGTTGAGCGCGTTGATCACCATTTTGCGGTCGACCGGCCCGGTGATCTCTACCCGGCGATCGAGCAAGTCGGCCGGAATGGGGGCCACGCGCCAATCGCGCTGGCGAATTTCAGCCGTCTCGGGCAGAAAGTCGGGGTTCCAGCCGCTGTCGAGCTTGGCCTGAACCTCTTCGCGGCGAGCCAACAGTTCCAGCCGGCGGGCATTGAACTGACGCTGCAGATCGACCACGAAGGCCAGCGCCTCGGGGGAAAGAACTTCCTCGCACCCCTCGGGAATCGGGGCCAGAATCTCAACGCCAGCCATACCCAGTTTCGCGGTCGTAGCCATGCCCAAACACCCCAAACGCTGATTGCCAAAGGAATTGAGAAACCAAACGAAGCGCTGCCGTCCAGGTCTGGTCGCGACGGCTTGCCCCCCAAGCCGCGGCAGCCAACCGGGCACGGTAAGCCACCGGCCTTGTGCGCCGGGCCAAGAGGCGGATGACCCGTCTCGCGCGGCCCGGCTTGCGGCACAGGGGGTAGTTTACCCCTTTTCGGATCAGGATTTCGACCTCCCGGAGAGTGGATTTTCACCCGCCCTTGAGAGCCTGCTCCCCCCCGCCGGTACCGGGTCGATCGTAGGCCGATTCGCCGACCATAGAACAGGGCAATTGCTTCAATACATTGTATTGGTCTGATCCATGAAATACTCTGTATAGTCTGGCGCTATGATTCTAATCGCCGCCGCTATTGCCGGGTCCGTTCGCGGTGCGCCCTGCCGCGGGGGCGCCGCCTGGTTTTCGCGCCGCGGCCGTGCCCGCACCCATCAACGAACGAGGCCGCCATGTCGTCGCAGCGCACCCCGCAGTACTACAAACAGAACCGGCTGCAGCAGCTTCGCGGGTTTTGTTACGCGGCCCAAACCGGCGGCATCTCGAAGGCGGCCGAGCGGCTGTTTCTGAGTCAGCCGTCGGTATCGCTCCAGATTCAGGCCCTGGAGCGGGAGTTTAAAACCACGCTGTTCGAGCGCCGCGGGCCGCGGATTACGCTTACGCCCGACGGGCGCACGCTGTACGACCTGGCCGCGCCGTTGGTGGGCGAGATCGATCAGCTTCACGAAACCTTTGATGCCAAGCGGGGCACCATCGAACACGGCCGGCTCGACATTGCCGCGGGCGAGTCGACCATCCTTTACATCCTGCCCGAGTTCGTCCAGGAATTTGCCCGGGTCTATCCGGGTATCGAACTCAAGCTGCACAACGTGACGGGGCGCGACGGGCTGGCGATGCTCCGGGCGGACGAGGTCGATTTTGCCGTGGGGTCGATGATCGACGTTCCCGACGACGTGGAGTATCGCCCGACCTTTGTTTACGAGCCGGTGTTGATTGCTCCCGAAGACCACCCGCTGGCCAAGAAGAAACGGACGACGATTCAAGACGTGGCCCAGTACCCGCTGATTCTTCCTCCGCGCCATGTGGCCACCTGGCGGGTGATCGATCTGGTGTTCGAGCAGCACAACCTGCGTTACCAGGTGCAGCTCGAAGCGGGGGGCTGGGAGGTGATCAAGAAATATGTCGAACTGGGGCTGGGCGTATCGATCGTGACCAGTATTTGCCTGATGGGCAACGAACGGCTCGTGGCCCTGCCGCTGAGCAAGTATTTTCCCAAGCGAACCTACGGCCTGGTGCTCCGCAAGGGAAAGTTTCTGTCTCCCCAGGCCGAGCGGTTCATCGAGGTGATGGGGCAAGACATCAGCCCCCGCCAGGCCGCGGCCCGGAAGCGCAAGTAGCGACGCGTAGCCCCGCAAGGCGCCCCCCGGAGGCGGTGGGCCGTTTTCTTCGGGCGGTTTGGCGGGCGATGTGCCCGAGGGCGCGCCAGGGCCTGCCCCCGTTCGTCCAAGAAAAGTCGGTCGACCGCTGCCCAAGGGGCCGGCGAATCGTTAGGCTTCTTTGCCAATGGCCTGCCCGCCGTTGGGGGCGGAAAGCCACAAGCCAGCGAGGTGCGATGCATGAACGACGCGGTGGTTTACCCGGGGATCGACGGTTTTCTGGGGACCCGGGCTTCGCTCATGCTCGACCTGGTGTTCCTGGCCATGTTTCTGGTGCTGCCCCTGTTGGGGACCAGTATTTATCTGGTTCGGGTCCATCGCCGGTTCGAGTGGCACAAACGCTTGCAGCTTACGCTGGCCGGGGTGCTGCTGGTGACCGTGGCGCTCTTCGAAGTCGACATGCGGCTACACGGCTGGCAAGAGCGGGCCAAGCCTTCGCCCTACTACGGCAGCGAGTCGGAGCCGGGCGCGATCTTCACGGTGCTTTACGTGCACCTGTTTTTCGCGGTGACCACCACGGTGCTGTGGACCGTGGTGATCGTCCGCGCGCTGCGTCGGTTTCCCAGCCCGCTGGGTCCGGGGCCCCATAGCCGCTCGCACGTGGTCTGGGCCCGCCTGGCCGCGCTCGACATGGTGGCCACGTCGCTGACCGGCTGGGTTTTTTACTGGCTGGCGTTCGTGGCCAGCACTGGCTCGGGCTGAGCCAATTGGGGGCCGCTGGCCGCGCGGTTCACGGCGTCGAGAAAGGCCATGGCGCTGGCCTCGATCGAGTCGGTCGAAATGCCCCGGCCGCGCACGGCGCGCCCCTGATACTCGGCCTCGACCACCACCTCGGCCTGGGCATCCTTCCCCACCGATACGCTGTGCACGGCGAAATCTTTGCAGACCAGCGTCACGCCGGTCATTCGCTCGATGGCCAGAAACACGGCGTCGATCGGGCCGTCGCCGGCGGCGTGGGTCAGGGTCTCTTGCTGGTCTCCCCGGGCCAAGGTGAGCGTGGCCGACGGGGTTTGTCCCTTGGCCGAGTCGACCCGGTAGGCGACCAGCCGCCAGGCATCGGGCCGGCCGCGAAATTGCTGCTCGATCAGGGCGGCCAGGTCGCTGTCGTAAATCTCTTTCTTCTTGTCGGCCAGCACCTTGAAGGCCTCGAACACGGTGCGCAACTGGTCGTCTTCCAGGTGGTAGCCCAGCGCTCGCGCGCGGTCGGCCAGCGCCGCACGACCGCTGTGTTTGCCCAGCACCAGATCGGTGCGGGCGAAACCGACGTCTTCCGGCCGCATGATCTCGTAGGTGGTGCGCTCCTTGAGCATGCCGTCTTGGTGGATGCCCGCCTCGTGAGCAAAGGCGTTGCGCCCCACGATGGCCTTGTTGCGCTGGACCTGAATGCCGGTCACGTTCGAGACCAGGCGGCTGGTAGGCACCAGGCGGCGCGAGTTGATCTGGGTATCGGCCCGGTACTGGTCGTGCCGGGTGCGCAGGGCCATTACCACTTCTTCCAGCGAACAGTTGCCGGCCCGCTCGCCGATGCCGTTGATGGTGCACTCGATTTGCCCGGCACCCGCTTCCACGGCGGCCAGGCTGTTGGCCACGGCCAGGCCCAGGTCGTTGTGGCAATGGATGCTGATCACGGCCCGGTCGATGTTCCCCACGCGCGCCTTGAGCGTGCCGATGTAGCGGGCAATATGCTCGGGCGTGGCGTAGCCCACCGTATCGGGAATATTCACCGTGGTGGCGCCGGCATCGATGGCCGCCTCGACCACCTGGCAGAGAAAGTCCAGCTCGGTCCGCGAGGCGTCTTCCGGCGAGAACTCGATGTCGCTCGTATACCGCTTGGCGCGCTTTACCCCGGCCACGGCCCGCGCCAGAATCTCCTGGCGGTCCATCTTCAACTTGAACTCGCGGTGGATCGCGCTCGTTGCCAAAAAGACGTGAATTCGCGGTTGCTCGGCCTCTTGCAGGGCTTCCCAAGCGCGGTCGATGTCGGCGTCGCTGGAGCGGGCCAGTCCGCAAATCACCGCCCCGCGAACCTCTCGGGCCACTCGGCGAACCGCCTCGAAATCGCCCGGAGAAGCGATCGGAAAGCCCGCCTCGATGATATCGACCTTCAGGTCCACCAGGGCCCGGGCCACCTCGAGCTTCTCGTCCATATTCATGCTGGCTCCGGGCGATTGCTCGCCATCGCGGAGCGTGGTGTCGAAAATGCGAATGATGCGATCGGAGGGAGCGTTCATGGCAACCATTATCCTCAGACTCAGACTACGCTGTTCAGGACGACCGAGAGCACGCCAACCCAGGGGTTCAGGCCGACCCCGTCGGGGTCGGCCCGGTTAGGCCCAGGCGGGCCCGGGTTGGCGGGCGAGCGCCGCGTCGCGCGGCCGCGTAGCGCGGTCGGCCGGACAAAGGCACTCGGGTTGATGGGTTCGGAAAGCGCATCACACTTCTCGGCGATCCAATAACAGCCGCGAACAGCTCATCATGACACCCCCCAGGGGCATTCTCAACCACCGGTCGCCGGTCTTGGCGGGGCCGGCCTACCCCGCTTGGAGGCTCGCTCGGGCCAAAAAAAAAGCCCTCGGTTCCACCTGAGGGGGGAACCGAGGGCTCGCGTTTTCATCAGCCGGAACGTGCTATCGCGGCGGACGAACCCCTAGGCTCCCCTCTCGGTAAGTAGTAGCCGAGCTGGTAGCCGGTTCGTTCGCATCATCGTTCACGTTTCCGTCTGTTTATGAGTAAGGGCGGCTCCACACTGCCTGGCCCTAGAGGCGCCTCGGCCAAAGCAGTGCAGGCCGTCACAATACTCTCACCTTAGTTCGACCCTGGTGGGTGGTCAAGTTCAGTTACCCCTGACTTTCCGTGAATTGCCGGTTAAACCGCTTCTAGCGATGCTAGCGGCCCCCCACGGGCCAGGAGCTTTCGGACCAAGACACCATGGCCGATTTCCAGGTTCGCGCATCGCCGACAAACAAGATTGAACTAGGCATCGTTCCCGGCACGGCGTAGGGTTGCGTAGCTGTGCGCCGCGGCCCCGGCCTGGGAGCGGTCCTCGCTCGCCCGACGATCGCGCAGCGGGCTATTGCATTTACGTTTGACCAGCACCTGCCGGCCAGTGCGCCATGTCTGGCGAACACCTCGACCTGTCGAGCGACCTCCCACCCAGCGGCGGCAGCACTGCTGGCGCCGCGCGCCGTTTTGTCGGCATTCACTTTACTTGCTGCGACGTTTACAGCCGGGTTTACGTAAACCGGGCCCAAACCGCCTACCAGGGGCATTGCCCGCGCTGCGCGCGGCGGATCGAGATCAAAATTGGTCCGGGGGGAACCAGTTCGCGTTTCTTTACCGCGTCGTGAGCGCGGGAGAAAGGGGAGAGTTCGGGCGCTTGGGGTCAAAACTGCTCGGCGGGCCCCAACCACCGGTTGCGACGCCGCCCCGGGGGCGGCCCCCCCTCTCTTGAGTTCCAACGGGCCTTTCGGTTACTCTCCGCCCGCGCTCGGTCGGCCGGAAACGCAACCAACGGCGGTCTAGCGACTCGTCCTGCCTGGTTCAGGCGCAATGGTTCCGCGCCGCCTTTAGCGGCCGAAAAGGGTAAGGGTGCACCCGTGCTCGATTTCGAGATAGATCGCTGCACCCGGCGCTGCGCCGCGACCGATCGCGAGTTGGCCGAGGGGGAGGAGTTCTACTCGGTCCTCGTTGCCGACGGCGCCGACGTGAAGCGTCGCGACTACAGCACCGCTGCTTGGACCGGTCCGCCCGAGAAGGCCATCGGCTGGTGGAAATCGCGGATGCCGACGGCCGATTCCCGCAAACCACGACTGGCCCCGAACGAAGTGCTGCTGAACTACTTTCGCCAATTGGCCGACCACCCCGAACAGGCCGACGTGCGCTATGTGCTGGCGCTGTGGCTGGTGCGCCGCCGGGTATTGCGCATGGAAGAACCGCAAACGGTTCATACGCCGCGCAGCGTGGTGAGCTTGTATAGCCCGCGCGACGATGCCAGCCTGACGGTTGAAGTCGCCTGGCCCGCGGACGAGCGGGTGGCGGAGATCGAGCACCAACTGGCTCGCCTGTTGTATGCCGATGATTCGGCCGCGGACCCTCCGCGGCCCAGCGGCGCCGTGCACGAAGCCGACGCTTGAACCCAGTGACTGAAACCGAACCGACGAGATCACGGATGATCGTTCGCCAAGCAACCCGGGCGCCAGGCCGGCCGCTAGCCAGGCGCCTGGCGCAGATGCTGGTGCTTGTGGGGTTGGCCCTGGGGCTACCGGGAGCTGGTTGCCGGCAGATGATCTCGCAGCAGACCCTCTCGCCGGTCCGGGTCTTGCCCGAGACCCCTTCGCTGGAGCAGGTCGTGGCCGTGGTTAACGGCAACACTGCCCGGGTCGAAACTCTGATGGCTTCCGGCATCACGGTGCGGGGCAACGGGTTTCCGCAACTGACGGCGACGCTGGCCTACGAGCAGCCGCACCACTTGCGATTGCAGGCGAAGACCGCCTTTTCCGGGCCCGAGGTCGATCTGGGGTCGAACGACGAGCTGTTCTGGTGTTGGGTTCGGCGCAACGATCCCGAAGCGCTGTACTACTGCCGGCACGCGGCGCTGGAAACCAGCGCGGCCCGCAACGTGTTGCCCGTCCGGCCCCAGTGGCTGATCGAAGCCCTGGGCCTGGTTTATTTCGACCCGGCCGAAGTTCACGAAGGCCCCCGGGTTTTGCCCGAGGGTCGGCTCGAGATTCGCAGCGTGCGTCGTACGCCCGAGGGAGAACAAACTCGGCTGACGATTCTCGATGCCCAGCAGGGGTGGGTGCTCGAGCAGCATCTGTACGACGCCCAGGGGGTGCGGCTGGCGACCGCTTTGGCCAGCGATCATCGCCGCGACCCGGCTACCGACGTGGTCCTGCCGCGCCAGGTATCGATCGAATGGCCGCCGGCGCAGCTCTCGCTGTCGCTTTTCCTGCGCGAGGTCGAGCTGAACCAGTCGACCCCGCTGAGTGCCGAGCTTTGGAGCGAGCCGACACTGCCCGATGTGCCGCGGGTCGATCTGGCCGATCCCCGTGCACTCTCGCCGAGCAACGCACTGTCGCCGAGCAATGCACTCTCGCCGAGCAACGCACTCTCGCCGAGCAACATGGCCGAGCGGGACCGAGCCCCCTGGGCGACCCATCGGTAGCGGCACGCGGCCGAGTGGTGGCCCGAAGACGGCGCGGCGTACGCAGCCCCCTGCGGGGGCGATCAGCGCGTCAGCGGGCGCCCGAATTGGGCGCGGGCAAACTGGCGCTAGCGCGGCGCATTTTTTCGCGGGCGCGGCTCAGCATCGGTCCGATCGTGTTCTCGGGGATACCGGTCAGCACCGTCATCTCCTGGTAGGTCCTGCCTTCCAGGTGAAACAGCCGCACGAGTTGCGCCTCGGCATCGTCGAGGCCGTCCAGCAGGCGTTCCAACTCTTCGCGGTCGGCCAGCCGGGCTTCCCATTCCGGATCGGTCGCCGAGCCAAGTCCCTGCTGCAGCGCCGCCTCGGTCAGCCGCGCGGCCGTGTTTCGCTTTAGCAGCGAGCGCACCACCACTCTCCGCGCGACCACGGTGAGGAACGTTGCCAGGCTGCTTTGGCCGCGAAAGTGTCGCAGGACCGCGAAATCGTCTTTCACCAGCGCCAAGAGCACTTCGGCGGAAAGATCCTCGCGATCTTGCTGAGTGAGGCGAATCGATCGGCTCTGGGCCGAATGGTTCACCACATGGACGACCAGTCCCAGGAACCGGTCGACAAAATCTTCCCAGGCGCCGGTCTGACGCGACAGACAGCGCTCGAGGAGGTGGCGGTCGATTTCAGAAAGGGCCACGACCGAACCCTCGGGGGTGGCGGTGGCAGGCCGGTACACACCCCCCCAAATATGGTAGCAGAGGGAAGTCCTTCAGCCGCCGAACCGCGCTGCCCCGATTCTAGGTGGCTTGGCCGTGCCGAGCAAGGCAAACCTGGCGGTGTTCGACTCTAGGAACGGCCCCTTGGAAAACGATAGTAGGAGAGACTTTACGCCGCTTGACAGGTATCGGGCTCAGCGCTACGATGACGCGCAGACAGGCCCTCGGCGGCTCGGATTCAAGTGCTTGATGAATAAGTACTTGCCGCGTTGCCAAGGAGGTTGGTTGCAGTCGCGTGGCCGGCCGCGGCAGGGCGTGCGACCGCCTCTGGGGTTGCCGGAAACTGCCACCGGCGATTTCGGCGAGGGCCGGGCCGAAAACTTTTAACCTTCGAGGTTTGTCCGGAGCCTGCCCTTGAGTTAGGCTCCGAGCCATCATAGCCCGCTCACATCGAGCTCACTGTCCGGTGAGCCAACGAGCGAAAGGAGAGCAGCGTCCATGACCCATGTTGTTTGCGAGCCTTGCTTCGCCTGCAAGTACACCGATTGCGTGGTGGTTTGCCCGGTGGAGTGTTTCTACGAAGGCGAAAAGATGCTCTACATCCACCCGGATGAGTGCATCGATTGCGAGGCTTGCGTGCCTGAGTGCCCGGTCGAAGCCATTTTCCACGAGGACAACGTTCCCGCGGACTGGAAAGACTTCGTTGCGCTCAACGCCGAGATGGCGCCGCAGTGCACCGTCATCACTGAGAAGAAAGAGCCCCTGGCTGGTAACGGCTAGTGCTGCCCCCGCGCCTGGTTTTTCGGCTACTCGCCGATCAGCGAAGCGCTACGAGTTGGCCGGCTGCTGAACCGGTTCCGTGTTTGGCGGTCGCCCGGCGTTGACCCCGCGACCTGGAGTTGGGGCTGCCTTGGCTGCTCCGCCCGGCGCGCTCGACCCTGGGGGTACCCCGGCGTTTCGAAGCGATCGCCATTTTGGGCCGGTTCCGCCCGAGCGGTGCCGGCCTTTTTTATTGGTTTCCAAACGCGGAAACTCAGTGTCGCCACAGCGCCATGCCGATCTCGAACGCGATCAGGACGACGATCGTGATCTCCAGCGCTTCGGCCCGCAGGGTGGCTCCCTGGTCGGCCACCACCTGGTAAACCCGATCCAAGACGTCGAGCGATTCGCGAATGTTGCGCTCCCAGGCCGCCAGGTGGAATCGGTCGGCTAGCAGCCGGTAGACCCGGGCCAGGTATTGATCGCCCACCAGCTTCAGCACGTTGCCGGTGCGTTCGAACAAGCGGTTGGCTTCCACGCGCAGTTCGCCCAGGGCGCGAAGTTTCCGGGCCTGGGAGCGCCAGAGCGGAAACCACCGACCGGCCAGCGGCGCAACGGCGCGGTAAGCCTCGGCCAGTTGCGAGTCGAGCCGCTCGTCGATGTGGCGGTATTCGAGCAACTGCAGGTTGACCAATTCGACCGTTTGCAGGGTTTCCTCGCAGTCGTCGTCGCAGAGTACGGCGGCGCCCCACTCGGCCACGAATATATCCCGCGTCGAGTAGCGCAGATACAGCCGGGTTGCTTCGCGCAGCTCGTCGGCGCTGAGCGGGGCCGGTTCCAAACGCAACAGCCGCGCCAGCCAAGGGGCTTCGGGCCCCAGCAATACGGCCGGCGGAGCCACACCGAATCCCGGATGGAACTGGAACACCACGTATTCCTCGCTGAGCGGGCTCCACTGCGGGTTGGTGATCGCCGGCCGCAACTGCTCGAACAAGCCGGCAACCAGCGGGCGGGCCCAGTCTTCGATCAGGGTGTTGTCGGCCAGGCGATCGGCCAGCGCGCCGAGCTCGTCGGCCGAGAGCCGAAAAGGCAATTGCCAGCGCAGGCTCACCGCGCCCAGATCGAACAAAGTCAGGTTTGCCGCACCCTCGTAGCCCACCGGCAACCCCGGAAACCGGGTCCAGGGAAGCGCCACGCGAAGCGGCGTGGGTCGGTAGCCCATCGACGACGGAGTGCGCCGCCGCCGCGCCAGCTCCGGTTGCTGGCCCGGAACCAGCTCGGCCGCCCGAGCCAGGTCGATCTCGTCTCCCCAGTCGAAGGCCACGAACAGGTGCAGCACACCGCGCAGCAATTCGGGGGGCGTGTCGGGAGCGGGAGTTTCTTGATGGAGAGTCATCGGGGGGCTCGTCGAGTGCGATCGGAGCAACTCAGGACAGGATCGGGCCGGGGGAGGAGAGCCAACCTGGCCGGCATTCTACCGCCAAGCCCGCTGGCGTCGCCGGCGCGAGGTGCTTCGCCCCGCGCTGGCCAGTTGGGCCGCTCTGGAGGATACTCGAAGGATGCAAGGCTGGCAGCGAGCACTGGGTGGGGCGGCGGTGTTGGTCGTCGTCGGCATCGTGGCCTACCACGACCTGGGCAGCCACGAGTTCATCAACTACGACGACCAAGATTACATAACCGAGAACCGCGACCTGGATGCCGGCTTGTCGTGGACCGGCATCCGCTGGGCCTTTTCCGGTTATCACGCCTACAACTATCACCCGGTGACCTGGCTCACCCACCTGGCCGACTACCAGCTTTTCGGCCGCGGCCCGGCGGGGCACCACTGGATGAGCCTGGCCTGGCACCTGGCCACGGCCGTGCTGTTGTTTTTCACCTTGGCCCGGGGAACCGGCGCGCCGGCCCCCAGTTGGCTGGTGGCTGCCTGGTTCTTGCTGCATCCCACCGCGGTCGAGTCGGTAGCCTGGGCCGCCGAACGCAAGAACCTGGTCAGCACCTTTTTCTGGGTCGCCACGATGGCGGCCTACCAGGCCTATGCCGCTCGACCGGCAGTGGGGCGATACGCGGCCACGCTGGGGCTGTTGTGCTGCGGGCTGCTCTCCAAGCAGATGTTGGTCACGCTGCCGCTGGTGCTTTGGCTGTGGGATTATTGGCCCCTGGGCCGGTTCGACGCGGCTCTGGCTTCGGGAAGCCCTGCCCAGGTGTTTCGCCGCGGCGGGCAACTGCTGTTGGAAAAGCTGCCCTTGCTGGCCGCCAGCGCGGTTGCGAGCTGGCTGGTGTTGGCAGCCCAGGGCCATCGCAGCGTGGGGGGCGAGGGCCTGCCCCTGGTCGAGCGCTTGGGGCACGCCGTGATCGTCACGGTCGATTACCTGGCATCGCTCTTCTGGCCGATCGGGCTGGGGGTCTTCTATCCCTACAACATCGACCGCGTAACGGTGCCACGGGTTGTGTTCTGCTTGGGAATTCTGGCGCTAATTACCTTGGCCGCGCTGGCCGCCGGGCGCCGCCGGGGGTTTCTGCCCGTGGGTTGGTTTTGGTTCTTGGGAACGTTGGTTCCGATCATCGGCCTGGTGCAAGTGGGACTCCAAGACCGAGCCGATCGCTATCTTTATGTGCCTGGAATCGGGATCTTTCTGGCGGTGGCCTTTGCCCTGCACACGATCGAGGTGCCGGCCTGGCCTCGCCAAGTGGTGTTTCGCACGGTAGGGGTGCTGAGCCTGGCGATCTGCCTGGCGCTTACCTGGCGGCAAAACGGTTTCTGGCGCAACACGCAGTCGCTGTTCGAACACACCTTGGCCGTAACCGGACCCAACGGAATCGCGCATCACCTGCTGGGCGAAGTTTATCTCCGGCAGGGAGAACTGAAGCAGGCTTTCGACCACTTGCAGCGGGCAGCCACGCTGCATGCGAGCCAGCCTCGCCCAAATATCAGTTTTGCCCGGCTACTGATGCAAATGGGCCGATACCCCGAGGCGGTAACCTTTTACGACCGGGCCCTGGCAGCAAACGCTTCGGCGAGTTTTGCCTTCGTGTATCTGGAGCGCGGGCAGGCGTATTTGCGGCAAGGCAAGCCGGCCGAGGCGGCCGCCGACTTCGAACGCCTGTTGGCAATCTCGCCCAACGAGCCGGCCGTGGTTTGTTCGCTGGGCATGGCCCGTTGGATCGAGCACCGCGACGCCGAGGCCACGGCCCTGTTCGAGCGAGCCCTCGAGCTGAAGCCCGACTTTGGTCCGGCACACTACCAATTGGCCGAAATGGCCCGGGGGCAGGGGCGGACGGCCGAGGCAGTCGACCATTTTCGCCGGGCCTGGCGAGCCGACCCGACGATTTTAGCGGCCGGCAACGGGCTGGCCTGGCTGTTAGCCACGAGCAACGATCCGGCCATCCGCGCGCCGGGCGAGGCGGTCGAGGTAGCCGAGGCGGTTTGCCGGTCGGCGCCTCCCGAGGAAGCCAGTTATGCTGACACCCTGGCCGTGGCCTACGCCGCGGCCGGACGCCGCACCGAGGCCCTGGCCGCGGCTCGTCGCGCATTGGCCGCGGCCCAGCGCCGTGGCGACAACCGGTCGGCCGCAACCTACGCGGCACGGCTGGCGGCCATCGAACAATTGCCGGTGGCCGAATCCAGCGGGGCCGAATCGGCCGTTTCCCACGAATCCGGGCCGGCTGGACCTGAGTCGAACGAATCACCCGCCGGCGTGGAAGTACCCGAGAGCCGTTGATTGGTCGCGGAGCGAGTCCTCATGCACAGGCAGACTGCCCAATCGAAACCGAGCAGCCCCCGCCAGCCGCGCCGCGGGCTGTGGTTGGCGACGACACTGGTTTGCGCCGCCCTTGGCCAAGGTGCTTTGGCCCAAAACCCCGGCAACCCGTCCGACGAGGACTCGCCCGGCGAAGTGTTCCTGTCGCAGATAGCGCCGGTGCTGGTCGAGCGGTGCATCGAGTGTCACAACGCGGAACGCCGATCGGCCGGGTTGTGCCTGGATCGCATCGCGGGCCTTGTCGAAGGGGGAAACTCCGGTTCCCTTTGGCAGGCGGGGCAGCCCGACGAGAGCCTACTCATTCAAAAGATTCGCGGAACCGCGCCCGACGGACAGCGCATGCCCCGAGGGCGGCCTCCGCTCGAGCCTGCCGTGATCGAGCAGTTAGCCGCTTGGGTCGCTCAAGGGGCCTCGTTCGGCGATGCCGATCAACAAACCCTGTTGGCGGCCTTGGTGCGGGCACGGCGCAGCCAGCGGCTTTCGGCCGACGAGCTTTCGGCGCAGCGGGCCGAGTTGGCCGCCGGGCATTGGCGGCTGACAGCCCCCGACGAATCGCCGCGCGAACTACCGAGCGACCACTTCCTGCTTCTGGGCTCCGATGCCGGCCAGCCTCTGACGGCCTGGAGTGAAACGGCCGAGGAGCTTTGGAGCCGGTTGCCGGAATTGTTGCGGGTTCCGGCCGAGCAACCGCTGATCAAAGGCCGTGTGACGCTGCTGGTTTGGTCGCGGCGCTTCGACTATGTGGAGTTTTGCCGGATGGTCGAGGGGCGCGAGGCTGTGGAAACCGCTGGCGGCCATTGGCGGTTCGACGGCATCGATGCCTATGTTTGCTGGTATGCGCGGCCCGAGCGGGGCAGCGAGGTGGCTCGCGCCGAACTGGCCCAGTTGCTCACGGGGTTGGTGCTCAACAGTTGGGGCGACCAGCCTGCCTGGCTGACCAGCGGGGTCGGCCGCTGGGTCGCCGTGCGGCTGACTCCCCGCCATCCCGACCAGCGCGGCTGGACCCAAGCGGCCGCCGCGGCGCTGGCGGCTCAGGCCAAGCCGTCCGAAATCTGGAAAACGCCCCTGCCCCCCGAGGAGTCGGCCGCGGTGAGCTACGCCCTGGTCGATGCGCTGGCCAAAGACCGGGGGCGATGGGGCCGCTTCTTGGGCCAACTGGCCGAGGGCCAGGCCGCCGACGCCGCGCTGCTGGATTGCTACGGGGTGGACCTGCCGACGCTTACGGCTCGATTGGCCGTGCAGCTCAGCAAACGTCGCCGATAAGTAAGCGCTATTCGCGCCCCGGAGACCGCGCCCCGGTTGCCTTGCCCTGCGGTGCAACCCGCGCCCAGCGTAGTGCTACTCGGCCTTGAGTTGCTTGCGTGCTTCTTCGATCTGGGCCAGCTTCTCCGGACCCACTTCGGGGTAGCTCAGATTCAGCGAGCGGATGGTCCGCGAAAGCACCGCGGCCACCACGGCCCTTGTCACCCATTTGTGGTCGGCCGGCACAATGTACCAGGGCGCCCACTCGGTGCTGGTGGCTTCCAGACACTGCTGGTAGGCCTCCTGATAGGCATCCCAGTGCTGGCGTTCGGCCAGATCCGAGGCCGAGAACTTCCAGTGCTTCTCGGGCCGTTCCAGGCGTTCGAGGAATCGCTCCCGCTGCTCCTTCTTCGACACATTCAGAAAGAACTTGACGATCGCCGTGCCGTTGCGCGCCAGGTGATGCTCGAAGTTGTTGATATCGTCGTAGCGGGCTTGCCAGAACTTGCTCGTCGGCTCGGCCCCCGGCACACGCTGCGCGGCGAGCAGCTCGGGGTGAACCCGCACGATCAATACATCTTCGTAGTACGAACGGTTGAAGATGCCGATACGGCCCCGCTCGGGCAGGGCCTTCATCGAGCGCCAAAGGAAATTGTGATCGAGCTCCTCGGCCGAGGGATGCTTGAAGCTGAAGACCTGGCACCCCTGGGGATTGATTCCCGACATCACGTGTTTGATCGTGCCATCCTTGCCGGCCGCGTCGAGGGCTTGAAAGATGACCAGCATCGACCAACTGTCGGCGGCGTACAGCAGTTCCTGGGCCTCGGCCAGTTCGCTCACATCTTCCGACAGTAGTTGCCGGGCGTATTCTTTCCGATCGGCCTTCGGCCGGCTGGGGTCGCCCGCCCAGGCGGGGTCGAAGTCGGACAGCTTGACCCGTTTGCCCGGGTGGACCCGGCAAGCTTCGAGGATCGATTCGATGTCGGGCATGGTCAGCGTCCTTCCGGGTAGGTGGAAACGGAGAGCTCGCGATGTGGCGCAGCTCCCAGCCGGGCGGCCCAGCGCCCGCGGAGGGTCGCCTGCCAGGCTCGGTACTCCGCGGCAAGTTCATCCCAGCGGCGGGAAACCACTTCGCGACGATTGATCGCCCCGGCCAGTTCGTCCAGCGCCAGGCGATCGGCGGGTTGATTCACGTCGAGCGACGGCATGACCTCGCGCTGGACCATCGTGGCCAGCTCGGTGTAACGGGCTTGCCGATCATCGCGGTTGGTGGCGGCCTGGTAGGCGACCCGGGCCTGAGTTACGGGCCGGGGTAGTTCGGCCAACCGATCGAGCGCGGCCAGCAATCGTTTTTCCTGGGCGGCCAAATCCGTGTCGAGCTGGTCGAACTCGGCCTGCCGAGCGCGCTCTGCCCGGACCGAATCCAAGGCAAACGCGCCGGCCACCAGGGCGGCCATGAGCCCGAGGGCCGGAGTCAGCACAAGCCAGGGCTTCATGTCAAACGGACCTCGGGAGCCTGCTGGGCCAATTCATCGGGGGCGTCGAAGAAATCGCGCGGCGGAAAATCGTGGATCCCGGCCACCAGGTTGGTGGGAATCGTTTGGCAAAGGTTTTGGTACAAGTTCACCGTTTGATTGTAGGCCAGGCGGCGGGTGGCGATGCGGTTCTCGGTTTCGGCCAACTCGCCTTGCAGCTTGAGAAAGGCCTGGTCCGCGCGTAGCTGGGGATAGTTTTCGGCCAGAACCATGATGCCTCGGACGGCTCGGGCAAGCTCCCCCTGGGCCGCGTTGGCGTCGGCCGCGGTGCCGAACGATTGAGCCCGGCCCCGCAGTTCCGCCACATCGCGAAACGTTTGGCTTTCGTGCTGGGCATAGCCCCGGGCGGTTTCCACCAGGCTGCCGATCAGGTCGAGACGCCGCTTCAGCTCGACCTCGATATTCGACCAGGCCTGGTCGACGGCATTGCGGGCCTGGACCAAGGCGTTGAAATTCCAGAGGTACCAGCCCACTAGGGCTGCGCAGAAGACCAGGGCCGCGATCGTAAAGGGCATTTCTCACCAGCCTCCCGAGGCGCCGCCTCCACCGCTCGAACCGCCTCCAAAACTGCCACCCCCACCACCACCACCGCCGCCGCCGCCCCAACCGCCGGAACTGGTGCTGCTGGACCGGACCAGCTTGGCCAACACGACGCTCCGCACGCGCTTGAAGTTGCAATGCACACAGCGCCCTTCCACCTGGGCTCGGCCGGCCGAGACATACGTGGCCGGAATCACGGTGTTCTGGCGACCTTCCTTGAAGGCCCGGGCTCGGCACTTGGGGCAGGTGCTAAAAGAAGAAAAAAAGCTGACGTACGACTCGGTATCCTCGGCCAGGCAAGCCGGGCAGTACCACACATCGTAGTTAACGGAACCGAGTTTCTCTTCCAACTGCTGTTTCTCGGTAAGTTTGGCGTCGTCTTCCGTTTCGCTGAGCAGCACCAGACGGGTGCCGCAACGGGAACAGTTTCGCGGCCCGTAGCGGCGAAATCGCCGCCAATGGGTCACCAGCGTCCCCGCCACCGCGGTAGCGCTGCCACTGAGCCAGATCCAGGGTCGCTGTGCGCTGGGCAAATTCCAAACTGCCCAACCGGCTGTCGCCACGAGGGCGGTCAGGGCCGCGGTTGCCATGAAGAAAAAGGTGGGCGAATACCAACGGCGGTAGGTGACGAACCAGATGATGGGAACCAGGAGCAAGGCGGCACCGCCGGCAATCCAGACCAGGCCGAGCGCGTCGCGCCGCGGGGTACGGACCCACAGCGGGGCGGAGCCGGCCGCGCCCCGCGCGGCCTGTGGATGCTCGCGAAGAATTCGGGCAATCTCGCGGGCGCCGGCATCGATGCCCTGGGCCAGGTGCCCCTGGCGAAACGGGGGCAGGATCGACTGATCGCGGATCTCGCCACATAGCCCGTCGGTCAGCAGCGGCTCGAGCCCGTAGCCCACCTCGATGCGCATCCGCCGCTCGTTGGGAGCGACCAAGAGCAAGACCCCGTTGTTGGCGTCGCGCTGTCCGATGCCCCAGTCGTTGAAGAGCCGGTGCGCGTACTCATCGACCGAGAGCCCGTCCAGCGAGGGAACGGTGACGACGGCCATTTGAGCCGTGGTTTCGCGTTCCACGCCTTGGGCCAGTTGCTCAAGGGCCTGGGCCATCGACGGCGTCAGCACCTGGGCGAAATCGTGAATGCGGCCCGTCCGGTCCGCGGGTTGCGGGACCACCACGCAGGCCAACAGGCTGATCACGAAGGGGCCGAGCCCATTCACCGGCATCGCTCCCTGGAGGGAAGGTAACTTCCGTTTTGCTGGGCGGAGCGGACTCGCGCGGCAACTGCCGCGATCTCACCTTCCGCCTGCAGCGCTCTTGCCGATCCGCCGCGGTCCGCGCGCCGCAGGGCGCGTTTCAAAGCGGCCGCCTAGCAGCCCAGGTGCCGAGAGATGACCAGCCGCTGGATTTCGCTGGTTCCTTCCCCGATCCGCAACAGGGCCGCATCTCGGTAATGCCGCTCGATGGGGTACTCCTTCATCAACCCATAACCGCCGAAGGTCTGCTGCCCCTCGCGAGCGCAATACTCGGCGACTTCGGAGCAGTACAGCTTGGCCATGGCGGCTAGCTGCTGAAAGGGCCGGCCGGTTTGTTTGGCCCAGCAGGCTTTGTAGAGCAGGTTCTCGGCAGCCTCGATGCGCGTGGCCATTTCGGCCAGCTTGAAGGCCACGGCCTGGTGTTTCTTCAGCGGCTGGCCGAACGTTTCCCGCTCGCCGGCGTACTTCAGCGTCAAGTCGAGCGCGCCCTTGGCCAGCCCCAGGCCCATGGCGCCAATCGACAGACGGCCGTTGTCGAGAGTTTCCATCATGATCTTAAAACCCTGCCCGCGCTCGCCCAGCATGGCGCTGGAGGGAACGCGCACGTCTTCGAAAAACAGCTCGCCCGTGTTCGAGGCCCGCCACATCATCTTGCCGTGCATGGCCCGGGCGGTTACTCCGGCAGTGCCCTGCGGCACGAGAAAACAGCTCAGTTCCTTCCGGCCGCCGGGACGCTCGCCGGTGACCGCCTGAACGGTGATGCCCCGGGTAATGGGGGCCGCGCTATTGGTGATCCAGAGCTTCGAGCCGTTGATGACCCACTCGTCGCGCGCGGCATCGAATACGGCCGTGGTCTTCGAGTTCTGGGCATCGCTTCCAGCCGAGGGTTCGGTCAGGCCGAAGGCCCAAAGCCCCTGGCCCGTACACAAGCCGGGCAGATAGCGCTGCTTCTGCTCTTCGTTGCCGTAATAGTAGATTGGCGCGGCCCCCAGGCTGTTGTGGGCCGCGATCGTGGCGGCATGGGAACCGTCGACCCGGGCCAACTCCTCGACCGCCACGATGTAGGACAGATAGTCCATCTCCTGCCCGCCATACTGGGCCGGGATCACCGTGCCGAACAGGCCCAACTCGCCCATCTGGCGCGTCAGCTCGAGCGAGAACTCTTCCCGCTCGTCCAGTTCATGCGCGCGGGGAGCGATCTCGGCCTCGGCAAACTTGCGTACCGTTTTGCGAAGCAGCCGCAGTTCGTCCGTTTCGGAAAAATCGTAGGGCATGTTAATTCCGGATCGGGTAACACGTTTCCAACTGGCAGCGGGTCTTCGTCCCCCCGCACGACCACCGTGTCAGAATACCAAGAATTTTCTCCCCCCGAGAGTGGGTTTGCTTCCGGGCGAGCCGCGCCGTCCAGCCTGCTCGCCGCCCGGCGCCGTCCCAAGCCGCTCGGCAGTCCCGCCCGAAACTTGCTATAACCAGCGCCCGTTTCGTCCGGGCTAACGGACCCATGGGTTGGGCCGCCGGGGGCCTGGCGGGGGCAGCCACGCCCGGGGCAGGCAGCGATCCAAGGGCAATCCTCTGAGGGCAATCAGCACGATGGACGCTTCCTTGGCGGGGCAGGTAGCTGTGGTGACCGGGGCGGCGCACGGCCAGGGACGAGCCACGTCGCTGGCCCTGGCCCGACAAGGTATGCACATTGCCGCGCTCGATGTTTGCCAGCCGCTGGCCTACCCGGGCTACGAACTGGCTCGCCCGGATGAACTGACCAGTCTGGCCGAGGAGTGCCGCGGGCTAGGCGTGGAATGCCTGCCGCTGGTGGCCGATGTGCGCGACGCGGCGGCCGTGGCGCGCGCCATCGCCGAGGTCGACCAGCGCTGGGGGCGGATCGATCTGTTGTTCAACAACGCGGGCATTTGCGGCTATGCCCTGGCGCACGAGATGTCGGAGCAGGCCTGGGACGCCATGCTCGATATCAATCTGAAGGGGGCCTGGCTGGTCGCCCGCCAGGTAATTCCCCACATGATGCGAGCCCGCAGCGGGGTCATCATCAACAACTCGTCGGTGGCCGGCCTGCGGGGCATGGCCCGGCTGAGCCACTACGCGGCGTCGAAATGGGGCCTGGTCGGGCTCACCAAGAGTTGGGCCCTGGAACTGGCGCCGTACCACGTTCGCGTGATCTCGATTCACCCCACGGGGGTCAACACCCCGATGAACGACGGGCTGGCGGCCCTCGAGGGGGCTACCCCCCGGGAGATTGCCGAACGATCGGCCGGAAACCTACTTGATGTCCCCTGGATCGAGCCCGAAGATGTGGCGGCCGCCGTGGTGTTTTTGGCCTCGCCCCAGGCGCGATTCATCACGGGGAGCCAGTTCGTATTGGATGCCGGACTTCTGACGAGGTAGTTCCTGGCGACCGGGCCCGCGCTCGGTCGCGGCCGATCAGCGCGATTCCCGTTGTTTTAGTTCGAGCGGTGCCCTCATGCAGTTTGATTCTTCCGGCGGATCGCGGTCGTCGTCGAACCAGCGTCCGGCGTTTCTCACGACCCTGGGCCTGCTTCCTCCGGTAAGTGAGGAAGACGTTAAGCAGGCCTACCTGGTCAAGGTGCGCCAGGCCCACCCGGATCATGGCGGTTCGGCCGACGAATTCATCCGCATTCAACAGGCCTACGAGCGCGCCTTGGAGTACGTTCGCTTCAAAGCGGGCCGGCGCCAGTGGTTGGCCCGCTGGATCGACAACTATGCCGAACAAGAGAGCGTGATGGATGAAATTCGCCGCATGGGGGGCCAGCCCACGGTGGAAACCTGTGACTGGGTCGAGGAAGAAGTCGGCCCCGACTTTGCCACGGTGCTCGACAAGCTGATCGGCATTCGCCTGGAAGGTTCCGAGGTCGACGATCGCTTCGTCTCGCGCTTCGCCCAGTGGCATCGTCCGTTGGCGGCACTGCGCACGTTGGAACTGGTCGATACCCAGATTTCGTCGGCCGGGGCCGGCTACCTGACGGGGCTCACCTCGCTCCGCCGGCTCGATCTGTCCGGCTCGTCCGTCGGGCCGCGGGGAGCCGAAGCCCTGATTGAATCGCTGCCGCGACTGGAGTGGATCGGTTTACGGGGCACCCGGGTCGGCCTGCTCGATCGGCTGCGCCTCAGGTGGCGGCATCCGCGACTGACGATCGCTCCCAGACCCTAGCCCTTCGTTGAATTAGGCCGTCTTGGCCTATTTTCAACCTCGCCAGGTGCGGAGCCAAGCTCCGCACGGCTCGCAGAACAACGCCTTACGTCGCCATTTTGAGATCGCGCTGCTGCGATCACGCAGCCCGTTAAACGCTTCAACAGGCTGCAGGGCGTTTGGCCCTGGGTTTCCCCACCGTCGGTCGCCGGACTAGAGGCCAAGTCCCCGCTCAAGGGGTGTTCCAGCCCTGTGCCGTGGAGGGGTTTTAACTGAGACAAGTTCTCAGATTTGGCCGATCAAAGTGTGCTGTGTCGCACAGCTGGCCGAAGGCTCATTTCGCGAGAACCAGCGTTTCTCCGCGGGTTTCACCTCCGCTTGCAACATGGTTAAAGCTGGGCATGGTGTTTGCAGCAGTCGATTCCGCGTTGCCCGCCGACAACCGGGCGTGTCGCAGGATGCCAGCCGCGGGCGCGTTTTTTTTCCGCGGGGTAGCTCCATGGCAACCGTGTCGCATTCGGCGAACTTCGTGCAGCGGGGTTTTCCAACAATGGCAAGCAGTGCCGGGGCGACCAGCAACTCCGACGGCGGGCCGTCGGCGACTGCCCGGACCGAGCTAGTGGCTTGGCTCAGCCAGCCCAATGCCTATCGCGAGGGGCCGCGTGACGTCACCCGGGTCGAGACACACATCTCCTGGGTGTTCCTCACCGACCGTTACGCCTACAAGCTGAAGAAGCCGGTAAAGTTCGACTTTCTGGACTACGGCACGGTCGAGAAACGGCACCAGGCTGCCCAGGACGAGGTACGGCTCAATCGCCGGCTGGCTCGGGACCTGTACCTGGGGCTGGTTCCAATCACGCGCGATGCCCAGGGGCGCTGGCAATTGGGAGGCACGGGCACGGTGGTCGACTGGCTCGTGCAAATGCGGCGCTTGCGGGCCGACCACACGCTGGAACAACTGATCGTTTCTCGCCAGCTCGACGAGTATCAGGTTTCGCAGGTGGCCCAACTGCTCACCGATTTCTACCTGCAGTCGGCCCCGCTGATGCTACGCGCCGACGAGTACCTGGCAGCGGTCGAACGCCACGTGCGGGCCAACCGCGCGGCGCTGCTCGACCCGGCCGTGGAGCTTCCCCGGAATCTGATCGAGCGGGTTCACACGGCACAGCTTCGGCTGCTTCTGGTCGAGCCCAGCCTGCTGACGCACCGCGTTTGCGATGGGCGGATCGTCGAGGGGCATGGCGACCTGCGGCCCGAGCATATTTGCCTGCTGCCCGAACCGCTGGTATTCGACTGCGCTGAATTCAATGCCGAGTTTCGGCGGCTCGACGTGGTCGACGAACTCGGCTTTCTGGCCATGGAGTGCGATCGGCTCCAGGCCCCTTCCGTGGGCCAACAGATTCTCGAGGTCTACCGCGAGCGTTCGGGCGACCGCTTTCCTCCACGGCTGCTGGCCTTCTACAAGTGTTACCGCGCCTGTGTGCGGGCCAAGGTCGACGTGTTGCGGGCCGCTCAGCTTCCGGCTCACAACGGCACGATTCGAGCACACGCCGCGGCGCTCGAGCAGGCCCGCGAGTACCTGGAGTTGGCCGACGCCTACGCCCGACAATTGGGGCCCGCCAGCCTGATCTCGGTGGGCGGACTGATGGGTACGGGAAAATCGACCCTGGCCCACAGCCTGGTCGAGCAATTGGGGGCCACGTTGCTCTCGACCGACGAAATACGTCGGCAACTGGGCGTTCCCCCCCAGCCAGGCCAGGCCTACGCGGCGGGCGACTACCGCCCCGACCAGCGGCAGCGCGTGTACGACCAGCTTTGGCGGCGGGCCGAAACGCTGTTGACCGAGGGGCGCACCGTGGTGGTCGATGCCAGCCTGATCTCGGCCTCCCAGCGGCGGATGGCCACCGAGCTGGCGGCCAAAACCGGGGCGCAGTCGCTGGTGGTTCACTGCCAATGCCCGCGCGAGGTTGCCCTGGCCCGGCTGGCAACGCGCGCCGCCGCGGGGGCGGGCGATTCCGACGGGCATCCGGGCATCTTCGATCAGCAGGCCGCCGCCTGGGAGGAAGATTCCTCGGGACCACCGCTGGTCGAGATCGACACCACCCAGCCGCTGTTCAAGCAACGATCGATTATTTGGCAGGCGCTTGGCTCCGCCCACGACGAATCGGTCGGCCCTTGAGCGGGCGCGCCGGAGCGTGAGCGCCGCCTTTCAAGGCCCGGGTCACCTCGGCCGCCAATTTGCGCCCGGTGACGTTGAGTGGGTATTGGCCGAATTGGTCGGGCGCAACCCAGGCCAATTCGGTTTCGCCCGGCGGCGGGCCCAGGCGCCGTAGCAGGGTACCCCAACGGCACTCGAGCGTGATGCGAAACCGTGTGACCCCGTGACGCAAAACGATGATCGGTTCGCCGACCGATATTTCGAGCCCGGTCAAGTCCGCAACCTCCCGGCGAATCGACTCGGCCCAGGCCGTCGGCTCCCCGTTGGCCAACCCGGCGCGCGGAAAATCCCAGAGACCGGCCCAGCGCCGGGCCCGCGGGTTTCGCAGGAGCAGGACCCGGCCCCGACGAACCACCACCAGGGCCGCTTCGCGCAGCGACTCGCGCCGAGGTGGAGCCGCGGCGAGCGGAATCTCGCATTGCCGGCCCTGGCGGTGGGCCAGGCACGCTTGGGCCAGCGGGCAAACCTGACAGGCGGGCTCGCGAACCGTGCAGACCAGACTGCCCAGTTCCATCAGGGCCTGGTTCCACTCGCCGGCGCCGCGCGGGGGCAGCCAGGCCTCGGCGGCCTGCCACAGCCGCGCCTGGCCCGCCGTGGTGCGGGGATCGCCCGAGTAGCCCAGCAATCGGCTGAAGAGCCGAATGGTGTTGGCTTCCAAAATCGGCTCCGGCAGATCGAAGGCGATCGAGAGCACTGCCCCGGCCGTATATCGGCCGATCCCCGGCAACTGGCGCACCGAGTGCGAATCGCTCGGGAAACGGCCGGCGTGCTCGCGCACCACGGTTTGCGCGGCGGCATGCAGTTGGCGGGCACGGCGGTAGTAGCCTAGCCCTTCCCAGAGCTGAAGCACCTCTTGCTCGGGCGCGGCCGCCAGGTCTTCGATGCGGGGAAACCGAGCCAGAAACCGCTGGAAGTAGTCGATCACCGTGGCGACCTGCGTTTGTTGCAGCATCACCTCGCTGATCCAAATGGCGTAGGGGTCGCGGGTTGCCCGCCAGGGAAGCTGCCGCTGATGGCGGCGAAACCAGTTCAACAAACGCCGGCGCGCCGCGGGCGAGGGGCCCTCGGAAGATCGGTGCTTCAATGCGGGTGACTCCTGCTCGGCCGGTCGGTCGACCCGGGCGGCGACCGCGGGGCCGCTTAGCCGGGCGACCGGCAGGCTGCGCCGGTGCGATGCTAGCTCAGGGGGGCCCAGATTCCGTTCAGTCCCGATAGCGTCGCGGGTAGCGGGTGAAGGTCGGCGTCGATCAGGTGGGCCAAAAGCTCCAGGCTGTCGACCATTCGAGGACCGCTGCGATTGAAATACGCGTTCCCATCCACGGCCCAGGCACGCCCCTGGCGCACCGCGGGCAGCTCGCTCCAGCCGGGCAAGGCCTGAAGCGTCGCCGAGTCGGCCAGGGTTTTGGCCAGGTCAAATCCACAAGGCATGACCACCAGCACCTCGGGCGCGAAATCACGCACGTCTGACCAGCGACTGTAGCCGCTATGCTTGCCCCCCGTGGCCAGGGGGTACTGCCCTCCCGCCAGCTCGACCAGCTCGGGCATCCAGTTGCCGGCGACCATCAGGGGGTCGATCCACTCCAGGCAAGCGACTTTCCTCCGCTGTGCCGTGGCCAGCGAGTTGCCGCGCGAGCGGACCAGGTCGACGCGTCGCTCCAAGTCGTCGACTAGTTCGCGGGCGGCGGCGGCGCAGCCGGCCGCGGTGCCCACACGCTCGATATCGATGAAGATCTCGCTCAAGCGATAGGGGTTGAGGTCGACGATTCGCGCGCCTTGCAGGGCGGGGTACGAGGCGACACAGGCTTCAACGTCGGCCAGGCGGACCGCGCAAACGTCGCACTGCGATTGGGTCACGATCAATTCCGGCGCCAGCGCGACGAGCTTTTCCACGTCGATTTCATAGAGCGGCTCGCCGGCCGCGAGCAGCTCGCGCACCTGTTCGTCGATGGCGGCGCTGGGCGCGGAAGCATCGATCTTGGTGCGCGTGACCCGGGGCTTGTGCGCCGCGTCGGCCGGCCAATCGCACTCGTGGCTCACCGCCACCACGCGCTGTCCGGCCCCCACGCAGTAGAGGATTTCGGTGGCGCTGGCCAGGAGCGAAGCGATTCGCTGAGGGGTCATCGCGAGAACCGGTCGAGCACGGCCCAGATGGAGTACACGATCAGCATCTGGCCAGGGCCATAGGTCAGCCAGACCGCCTCGCCGGCACCCGGAAAGCTGCCGTGAAACAGGCGAAAGGCCAGGATCAGATCACTTAACAAGAACAACCCTCCGCCCACGGCCAAGGGAATCAAACGCCGTTGGCCCAGGGCCAGCCCCGACGCTACTCCGGCGGTGCCGGCCAGCAGCAACGAATAGGGTAGGGCAGGCAGCTTCAATTCCGAGTCGTTCGGCGCGAGCCAGACGGCGATCACCCAACCGACCAGCCCCACCAACTGCCAGAGTGCCACTGCCTTCCACGCGCCAGGCATCCAGTCGCCCGAGCGGCGCACGTAGCCCCGAAACGCGGAGAGATAGGCCACGTGGCCCAAGCCGAAAGAAAGGATCGCCCCCAGTACCGGATTCGACGGCCCGATGGGCATCAACTCGGCGTTGTACAAGTCGCCGATCAGCCCCAAGGCCATCCCCACGGTAATCAGCACTGCATATAACTGTGCGGCGGTTCCCCGGGCGGCGGCGATGCCCAGCATGCCGGCCAGGACCAAAAGGGCCGACGAGCCCATTCGCCCGGCAACGGCCCAGGTGGCCGAACGGGAATCGACCAGGCCAATGGTCAGGGCACCCGCCAGGGCGGCCAGCCAGGCCAGCCAGACCAGGCCCGCCAGGGTGCGCTGCGGCCGGGCGCGGCTGGTACCCAGCAGCCAGTCGGCCAGCCCGGCGGGTTGAGCGGCATCGGCCGTCGCGAGCGATGTCATGACCGGTCTCACGGGTTCGGGGGGACGATGAGAACTCGACAGAGAGCTTATCGGCCCTGGCGGGGGCAAACAACCGCCGCCCTCGGTCGGGAGCCGGCCGGGCTCCTGGTAATCGCCCGATTCGCGGCCCCGGTTCGCTGGGCGAGCGGGACGGCCGGTTTTAGAATAGGGGGAGCGAGCGCCCCCGGGGGGGCGACGAGGGCAAGCGAGCGCTTCTCGGGCAGAGTAACCTTGGCCATGTCGTTCGACGCAGACGGCGACCGCGAGTTTCCCAAGCTGTTGGCCGGCCAGATGCCGATCGACCTGGCTGGCCTGTTGCTCGATTTCTCGGCCGACGCCTACCCCGGGCTCGACCGCGCCGCCTGCCTGGCGGAGCTCGACCGGCTGGGCGATCAGGCCCGGCTGCGAATGGAAGCGTTGCCGCCCGAGGCGCGGCCCCTGCGTACCCGCCTGGCGCATATCAGCCATTTGCTTTACGACGACGAGGGCTTTCACGGCAATCAAGAGTCCTACTACGATCCGCGCAACAGCTACCTGAACGAGATTCTGGCTCGCCGCACCGGAATTCCGATCACCCTGGGAATCGTCTACCTGTCGGTGGCCGCCCGCGCCGGATTACCCATGTTTGGAGTACCCGCGCCGGGTCACTTCGTGCTGGGGGCCGAGGAGCCGGGCGAGACCTGGTACGTGGATCCCTTCACGCAGGGCGATGTTTTACCGCTGGCCGCGTGCCGGCACCGCGTCGAGCGAATGACCGGGCAGGAGGGGCAGCTCAAAGACGCTCACTTTCGCGCGGCCAGCCCTGTGGAGATTGCCGCCCGCGTGCTCCGCAACTTGAAGGCGGCCTACGTCATGCAAGACCAGTGGCGCGCGGCCTTGCCCGTGCAGCAGCGATTGGTGCGCCTGCTACCCGATCTGCCCGACGAACAGCGCGACCTGGGGCTTTTGTATTTACGGCTGGGGCGCCCGGTCGAGTCGCTCGAACTGCTCGACCCGTACGCCGACCGGTGTTCGCCGGAGCAGCTCGATCAATTGTCTCCCTATTTGCGCTCGGCGCGGCGGATGCGCGCCGAATTGAATTGATCGGGAACCAGGCGCCGCGGGCCAGGCGCCATGGGTTAGGTGCCGCGGTCCGCAACGGATGGCCTCGCTATGGATCTTCTGGGCCGCCGGGTGCTGGTGCTCGGCCTGGGTCGCCACGGCGGTGGAGTGGCGGCCGCGAAGTATAGCCAGGCCCGGGGTGCCCGGGTGGCGGTTAGCGACCAGGCGCCAGCCGAGACGCTGGCCGAATCGCTAGCCGCGCTGTCGACCCCGGGGCTGGAGCGGGTTTGCCTGGGTGGCCACCAGCCCGAAGTAGTGCGCTGGGCCGAAATCGTGGTGGTCAACCCCGCCGTCCGCCCCGAGAATCGCTGGGTAAGCGAAGCCCGGGCAGCCGGCGCCCAGATCACCAGCGAGGTCGAACTGTTTCTCGACGACTGCCCCGCGCCCGTGGTGGCGGTGACCGGCTCTAACGGGAAATCGACCACCGCGGCGATGTTGGCCGCCATGGCGCAGTCGGCGGGCCGCCGCGCCTGGCTCGGCGGCAACATCGAGCGAAGCCTGCTGGGCGAAATCGATCGGATTCGCGCTAGCGACGTCGTTGTGCTTGAGCTCAGCAGCTTCCAGCTTTACTGGCTAACGGACGACGCCCCTTGGCCCGCGACTGCGGTTGTTACCAATCTCACGCCCAATCACCTCGACTGGCATCCGAATTGGGAGCACTACTGCCAGAGCAAGCGGCGGGTTGTGACCCAGGCACCGCCAGGCGGGGTTTGCGTCGTCAATCGCCACGATCCGCAGTTGGCTGCCTGGCAAAGGTCCGGATCGGTAAGGTTGCTCGACGCGTGGCCGGTAGATCGGGTTCCGGCGCTCGTGGTGCCAGGTGCCATGAACCAGCACAACGCGGCCTGCGCCGCGGCTGCCGCCGAGCACCTAGGCTGCACCGAGGAGGCCATTCGTCGAGCGCTTGCCGGCTACCGCGGACTTCCGCACCGGCTGGAGGAATTGCCGTCGCTGGGCGGTCGACGAATCTTCAACGATTCGCAGGCCACGACCCCGGAATCAACCATCGCGGCCCTGCGGACCCTGGAGGGCAGGGTTTGGCTCGTGGTGGGCGGGGCCGACAAGGGTTCGAGCCTGGAGCCGCTGGCCCAGGCCATCGCCCGCCGGGCAGCTGGCGCGGCCTGTATCGGCAGGCTGGGCCCAAGGTTGTTGGCGGCCATTCAGGCCGAGTCTCCCCAGGGGCCGGCTACCGGCTGCGAAAACCTGGACCAGGCGGTCGCCTGGTGTTGGTCGCGCAGCCGCCCCGGCGACACGCTGCTGCTCTCTCCCGGGGCGGCCAGCTTCGATCAATTTCGCGACTACGCCGATCGCGCGGAGCAGTTTCGCCGCGCCCTGACTGAGTGTGCCGGCCGCGGAGCGCAATAAAAAACGCACGAGCCGCCAGGAGCGACCCGTGCGTTGGGCGTATCCCCAAATTCGAACCGAGCTAGGCGGTTACCCGCCGACGGCGAGCGAAGCCCAACAGGGCCAAGCCACCCAACCCGGCCATGACGATCGAAGCCGGCTCAGGCACCCGAGGTCCGAAGGTCGCGACCGTGGTGACACCGCCGTCGATCAACGAACCGACCACCGAGTGGTAGTGCGTGGCGTCGGTTTGAATCACCAACCGGCGACTGGTCGACCCCGGTGACAGGAAGCCCGCGTTCGGGTCGAGCGGGAAGGACAGAAAGCTGAATCCCACCACATCGCCGAACGGATTCCGGTCGGCAAAGGCCGGAGCCACCCCGGCCCCCGGATCGCTGTAGCTCACATCGGTGAGAAAGCCCAAGAAACCATCGATCGAGAATCGGCCGATCGAGTTTGGGCCCGCCGAGTTGAGCAGCGTATACACAAACGTCAGGCCGCCATGCGGATTGCTGGCGTCGCCCGAGATCACCTCCGACATCAGGGTGCCCGAGAACGAACCGGGAACCGTGAACGGAGTCGAGGCCGAGTCGATCGTCAGACCAACGGGATCGGGCTCGGCGCTAACCGGTACTTGCGCGGTGCCAACGGCCAACGGCGCTGCCGCGGCGGTCGACACCAGGGCGGCCACGCCAAGCGCGGCCGACAACGAAAGGTGCCAAAGTTTCTTCATGCGTTGCCATCTCTCTGTTGCGGATTGAAACCCAGCCGAACGACGAGGAGCGCGGAGAAAAGGTGAATCGCCAAAACCACTTACGTTCTTCCAACCGGGGCCTTCGCCCGGGAGTATTCCCGTTGGAGGAATGCGGAATATCTGGCTATTTCAGTAATTTAGGCTATTTGGGAAGTTGTGTTTCGTCAACAAAAAAGCACCCCAGCCAGGTCACTGCCGACGCGTCGGATCGTTCGGACAAGGAATAATCGCGCACAATGGTCCTCGTTGCTGTCCAATTCTAGGACCGAATGGGTCCCGGGCTGGCATCTCGGCGACCGGTGCCGGGAGTCGACGGGGGCGATTCACCGCTCAGAACCATCGGAATCCGAGTTCGGACCCCCTCGGCACAGGGCCGCCGAGGCCGGCCGGGTGCCTAGCCGGGCCGGACTGGATTCGGGAATGGTTTGAGGAGCGCCCCAACCGGCCATTAGACTAGGGGCCCGCTCGAACCTCGCTCGGTGCTCGGCGGGCGAAGTGGTTCCGGCGGTGGAGCCAAGACGAATTATTCGCATCGAGGTTGCGGGGGAGTTTCCAGTGAAGAGGCCGTGGAATGCCCTGGTGGTTGGCGTGCTGTTGGGTTTCTCGGGCACCCTGGCGCACGCGGCGGAGCGGGTCGCCGGCGACTCGGTCTCGTTCGAGCGGATTCAGCTCGATACCAAGTTCCGCAGCGAGGGCGTCGCCGCTGGCGACTTCAACCACGACGGCTTGCTCGACGTGGCGGCCGGCAGTGTTTACTACAGCGCCCCGGATTGGCAGATGCACGTCATTACCGAAATGCCGCACGAGTTCGACCCGCTGCACTACAGCGACTCGTTCTGTAATTTCGCCCGCGACCTGAACGGCGACGGCTGGGCCGATTTGATCGTGGTCGATTTTCCCGGCAAGGAAACCTGGTGGTTCGAGAATCCGCAGACGGCCGAGGGCCCCTGGAAACGCCACGTGGTGGTCCCGATTACCAATAACGAAAGCCCCGACATGCGCGATCTCGACGGCGATGGTCTGGGGGAACTGTTGTTTGGCGCGGCCGACCGCATTGGGTTTGCCCGACCGGCGGGCGATCCGCTGGCCCCCTGGATCGTGCGGACCGTGTCTGGGCCGAATGCTCCTGGCACGAACCGGTTCTCGCACGGTATCGGCGCGGGCGACGTGAACGGCGACGGCCGGACCGACATCCTGGTGATTGAGGGTTGGTGGGAGGCCCCCGCCGACGCCGGCGCGGCCGAGTGGCAATTTCACCCGGCGCCGTTCGGCCAGAACTGCTCGCAAATGTACGTGTACGATTGCGACGGCGACGGCGACAACGATGTGCTCAGTTCCAGCGCGCACGCCGTCGGCGTTTGGTGGCACGAACAAACCGCCGACGGCTGGAAAACTCACGAGATCGACACCAGCTTCTCGCAGAGCCACTCGCTTTGCCTGGCCGATATTAATGAGGACGGTTTGCTCGACCTGGTCAGCGGCAAACGCTGGTATGCCCACGGCCCCTCGGGCGACGTCCAATCGGACCGTCCGGCGATCATGATCTGGTTCGAGTTGAGCCGCGTCGATGGCCGGCCCGCGTGGACCCCTCACGTGTTCGATCACGACAGCGGCGTGGGCACCCAGTTTCAGGTGATCGACCTGAACGGCGACAACCACCTGGATGTGATCACGGCCAACAAGAAGGGTGCCCACATCTTCCTCCAAAAGCGATCCTAGTGCCGCTCGCGCGGGTTGGCCGTGCGGGTTGCCCCGTGACCGAGCCGGGTATGAATCAGCTCATCATCGGTTGCGGATACCTGGGCGCCCGGGTCGGAAAGGCCTGGCTGGCCCAGGGGCACCAGGTAACCGTGCTCACCCGCCGGGCGGAACGGGCCGCGTCGCTGGCCGCAGAGGGTTTTGCTCCGCTGGTGGGCGACGTGGCTCGGCCCGATTCGCTCGACCAGCTCGCGCAGTGCCTGAACGGGCCCCGGCTCGATACCGTGCTCTATGCCCTGGGCTACGATCGCGCGGCCGGCGCTTCGCGCCAGGCGGTTCAGGTCGACGGTTTGGCCGCCGCGCTCGATCGTCTGCCCGGCAACCTGGGGCGCATCGTTTTCATCAGCACCACCGGCGTGTACGGCACCAGCGATGGAAGCTGGATTGACGAGGAAACCGCCGTGGTGCCCTGTGGTGAAAGCGGCCGGGCCGCCTGGCAGGCCGAACAGGTTTTGGCGAGGCACCCCTTGGGCCAGCGGGCCGTGGTACTGCGAATGGCGGGGCTGTATGGTCCGGGCCGTTTGCCACGGTTGGCAGGCATCCGCGCGGGCGAGCCCATCCTCGCCGATCCGAAAAGCTACTTGAACCTGATTCACGTTGACGATGCCGTGGCCGTGGTGCTCGAGGCAGCGCGGCGGGCGCCGCTGCCATCGCAATACCTGGTTTCCGATGGACGGCCGGTGACGCGCGGCGAGTACTACGGCGCCCTCGCCCGGCTGGTGGGCGGCCCGGCCCCGGTGTTCGAGCGACCGCCGCCTGGCGGCGAGGAGGCCTCGAGCCGGGGCCAGACCAACAAACGAGTTCGTTCGGCGCGGCAACAGCGCGAGCTGCCGGTGGTGCTGCGTTATCCGTCGCTGGTCGATGGCCTGGCTGCTTCGCTCGCGTGCGACGAACCCTCGACGATACTCGAGGGCCCTGGTCCATCGGCGGGCTGAGATTGAATCTCAACGATTCGTTCACGGCATTCTCATCGTGCCCACGACGGGGTAGTGCCGCGCAACTTCGCCATGGTTCGCCCTCCCCAAACGCCTAGCGGCCGTCTAAAATTCGGCGAGCGACACAGTCCGCCGCCCGACCGCCCAGGGGCCGAGTGCGGGGGGACCAATCGCGGCGGCTGCCGAGCCGGCCATACACCGCTCGCGGCGCTTGTCCCTGACCGAGCAACGAGACGCAAATGCTGCAGCGCAAGCCCGTTTTTCCTCATGTGATCGAGCTGAACCACCAGGCGGGCACCCGGCTGGGGTGCAACGTCTACCTGGTCTTCGACGGACCGGAGTGGATTCTGATCGATATTGGTTACGAGGAAACGGTCGACGAAATCGTCGAGATGATCCGGCAGATGGATTTTCCCCTCTCGCAGTGCCAAACGGTCATCGCCACGCACGCCGACGTGGACCACATTCAGGGTTTGGCCAAGGTGAAACAGCTCTTGAAGGCCACGACCACGTCGCATCCGCTGGCGGTGGAGCCGCTGACCAACGGTGACCGAATCAAAACCTTTGCCGAAGTGGCCGCGCAAGATATTCATCTCGACATGCCCCCCGTGACCATCGACCGGCTGATCGACGAGGGAGACCGCGTCACGGTGGGTTCTCTGCAGCTCGAGGTTTGGCACACGCCGGGCCACACCGACAGCCAGTTGTCGTTTCGGCTGGGCAACTTGCTCTTCAGCGGCGACAACATCTACCGCGACGGTTGCGTGGGCGCGATCGATGCCCACCATGGCAGCGATATTCCGGCCTTCATCCGTTCGCTGGAGCGGATTCGAGCCAGCGACGTCGAGTGGCTCTTGCCCAGCCATGGGCCGATCTTCCGCAAGGACAACTCGCTACTCGACCAGACCATCAATCGGCTGCGGGGCTACCTGGCCCTGGCCGATTGGGGCACCTGTGCCACGCACTGGCCGCTGATGGACGAGTGGGACCGCGAACTGGCCCAGGGCAAAATGCCCGGTTAGCTTCTCAGCGACAGTGAGCAGCCCGGGGGGCCGACGCGAGAAACAATCGCCCCGTCGCGAAGAAGTATGCCGCCTGGCCGGTTGCCCCGACGCCTTCGCTTGTCCCCCGCCCGACAGGTCTGCCAGTTCGTCGTACTCCACGATTTCGCCGTAGCCTGCCGACTAGATCAGGCGGCGGGAAGATGTGCTCGGGTCCTCACGCGACCATAGTTGGGTGCCATGCCCCACGCTTGGCGTGGGCCTGCCACGCGCCTGCCTGCACGCTCCGACGGAAGCCTACTTCGATCGGGGCTGGAAACTGCCCGATCTTGCTCGCGTTAAGTGAAGGATTCGCCACCCATGGGTGGCGCAATCCAAACTCGCGTCTAGAAATTGCTACAGTGGCAAATGTATTGCGGTACCTCTGGAGCCCACTATGTCCCTCAGAATTGCTACCCCTCGAGCGGCAGAGATTGTGTTGATCAGCGGCTGCCTGGCAGTTCTTTCTCTCACGATCGATTCGTCCGCACAGGACAAGCCAACAAGAGCGGGCTTGCTGCCCGCCGCGCAGATCGAACCGCCATCGTTTGGAGAAATCGAGCGACAGATCCTGCATCATCGCGCTATCCAGGCGGTGATTTGGGGCATGCCGGCGGTCAATCGCGATCTCATGCTCCAAGCGATGCTGCGTGAAACGAAGGCCCGTAGCAACCAGATGCTCTTCTGGTCGCGTCTGCTCGATTGGAAGAATCAGACACTCACGCCTAACACCGACGTGATTTATCTCACGCCCCACTTCGATACGAAGGAGGTCGGACCGGTCATACTAGAGATACCTCCCGCCGATGGGGGCGTGATCAACGGTACGGTCATGGATGCCTGGCAGACGCCGCTGGAGGATGTGGGGCCTGCGGGTGCGGATCGGGGACAGGGCGGAAAGTACCTAATCCTTCCTCCAGGTTACGGTCGAAAGGTGCCAAACGGGTATATCGCATTGCCCTCGTCGACGTATCAAGGGTATGCACTACTGCGGTCGATTCGAAAGAGCGGCAGCGCAGCTGACTTGGCCAAGGCAGTCGAGTACGCCCAGCAGATCAAGATCTATCCCATGTCACAGGCGGGAAATCCACCGCCGACGACTTTCGTTGATGCGGCAGGGGTTTTGTATGACGCAACCATTCCCTATGACGTACGTTTTTTTGAATCGCTGGATCGCGTGATTCAGTACGAGCCGTGGCTGGATCGCGACCGGGCCTTGATTGACACGTTGCGTACGCTGGGTATTGAAAAAGGCAAGGCTTTCGCCCCCGATGCAAACATGGTCCAGGCCCTCAACGCGGCCGCCCAGCACGCGCACGTCTACCTCGATGGAAAATACAATCAAGTCGTCACCTGCGGAGCTTTTGCTGCTGGGAGCAGGTGGTCTTTCCCCGAGTCCATGGGAGCGGTATTCAAATCGGCCGGTGCGCAGTTCGCGGAGCGCGACATTTACCCGGTCGATGATCGAGGCTTGCTTCTCTCGTTCATATTTTTCCTGCCGAAGCGGATGGGAGAAGGCCAGTTCTATCTGATGTGTGTTGTTGACAAGGAAGGCAACACGCTGGATGGCAGCAAGACGTATCGCCTGAATGTCCCTGCCAATCCGCCTGTAATGCAATACTGGTCGGCAACGCTCTACGATCGAAATTCCCATGCCCTGATTCGCGAGGTGTCGCACTCAGGCCGCTCATCGCAGAGCCCGGGACTGCGCGCCAATGCCGACGGAACGGTGGACCTTTACTTCGGTCCAAAGGCTCCTGCGGGCGAAGAGTCAAATTGGACTCCCACGGATCCTAAAGGGAAGTTCGAGATCCTGTTCCGCTTCTACGGCCCCCAGCCTTCACTCTTTGAGAAGACCTGGGTGCTGCCCGACATCGAACCTGTGAACTAACTTCGACTCTCTGCGAGCGACTGGCCGGCATACGGCGAGGATCGCCCCAGGGCCCTCCGACCGTTCGTTGTCAGGGCGCCACAGTCGCAAGGAGGGATTCGACCACCTTCTCGCCTCAGGTTGCTTTGCAACCCCGACGCGCTGCGTGGGTCGGCGCCACCCCGGTTTCGCCCGATGAATTTGCACACGAACATCGGTTCGGGTTCGGTTAGGGTATTGACGACCCGTTCGACCGCGGCCTGGCCACCGGTCCGCCCGTACGGAACAGCAGGTATCGCGCTAAGCCGATCTGGGACGCGACGAAGCAGTTCCGGATCGTCGGAGAAGTCCCCGATCGCCAGAGCTCGTGCACGCTCGTACCGAACAACCAGGGCGTCGGCTGCCACACGCGAGTGCCGGGGAGATGTTAGGCTGCCTGGTTCGCCTGCTAGACCTTATCAGAGATCCGCCGAGTCGATGTACCAAGTCACCTTGGGAAGTTCCGGCATCTCGCGGCCGTCATCGACCCCGATCTCGGCCTTGATCGCAGCTTCGAGTTTGGTACTCATGGATGCGATCAGATCCTTGTGTTTTTCCCGGTCCGCGGCGAGGTTGATGGTCTCCTCCGGGTCCGCCTGGAGGTCGAAGAGTTCCACGTCGTTGGCCTTGTAGAGTTCGTCGAGCGTCGCCGGGCGGTTGCGATCGAGTGGAGCGAAGTAGCGCGAGAACTTGTAGCGCCCGTCGAATACCGTCCGCAGGCTGCCGCGCTTCTTCAGGTCGGGTTTGTAACCGCTCGCCTTCAATGTTGCCTGGGCATCTCGACCTTCGGCGATGGCTTCGCCGCAAATCTTGATGAGCCCGTTGTCGTTGCAGAGCAGTGCGCTGTAGGTGAAGAGGACGCTCTCGCGTGCAGCGTGGACATCGGCCGCCGCTCCGCTGGACAGCACCGGCGCGAGGTCTTTGCCGGGCAGGTCGCGGCCAGCGGACTCGCTCCGGCGAGTGGCCGAAACGCCCGCCAGCGACAACAAGGTGGGGGCGACATCGATATGGCTGGAAAGCGCCTTGCAAGTCTGTCCGCCTTTGACGTCCGGGTGGACGACTGTGAACGGGATGTGAATTGACTCCTCGTAGGCGAACGGTCCTTTTCCACGAAGGCCATGAGCGCCCGCCATTTCCCCGTGATCAGCAGTGAAGACGATGATCGTCCGCTCGGCGAGGCCCAGCGCATCGACTTCGGCCAGAATGTTCTGAAGTTGAATGTCCACGGACCGGATCGAGTTGATGTAGAAGTCATTGAATCGCTGCCAGCGGGCCTCCTCAGGCGGGATGTGGCCCAGCACGCTGTCCCACACCTTCAGGAACTCTGCATGCGCTTCGGGTCGACCGGCGGCGTCGAGCGGCTCGCGCAGACTCTTCGCGATCGGCATGTCCCAGGTCTTGCGATAAAACTGGTGGTTCGGGGCTGGCGTTGCGTGCTTGAGAAGCCTGCCCGTGTCCTGCACCGGCTTGCCCGGCTCATCGGTGTTGAAGTACATGACATCGTGGGGATTTACGAGGCTCACGAAGAGGCTCCAGGGCCTCCCGGCGTCCGCCAGGGGACGCCCCTTGCGCCTCAGCCAGGTGATCGCACTGCCAGCAATCAGGTGGTCGAACTCGTACCCGCCGAGCTCGTGGCCGACGAGGTCGCCGGGAGAGGCGTAGTCGGCGAAACCGTACTCCTCCATCTCCTTGGTGAACAACTTAGTCGGGTTACGCGAATCGAAATCTTTGTTCAGATGCCATTTGCCCTTGTACGCCGTGTAGTAGCCGGCCTTGCGGAGCATGTGGCCGATCGTGGGGACTTCGGGTGAAAGGCTCTGCTGCCACGGGCAGTCGCAGTTGTCGAACATCCTGTTGTCGGCCGTCTGCAGGCCGGTAAGGATCACCGACCGCGACGGCGTGCACATGATGGCGCTGGTGTAGTGCTGGGTGAAGGTGACGCCGGTCTGTTGCAGCCGCTCATGGCCAGGCAGGTCGAGTCCCGCGGGCCACTTCGACGTATAGCGCTCCTGGTCCGTGAAGATAAAGAGGATGTTCAAACCTCGCTCGCGGCCGCCGGTCGCCGAGAGTGGTTTCTTTACCTGTGGTGCCGATTGCACAACCGCTGGGCCGAGGAGCGGGGCGGCAAGGGTGCCGGCCGAGAGGCGATTGAATTCGCGCCTCGAGAACTCGCGCCGGCCAGATTGGTCGTTCATCCCGAGTCCGTTTCAGAAGGAAGTAATGTGAGCCGTCGGCTGAGTGGCACTGGCTCTGCCAGTCCGCGGCTGCTGGGTATCAGGTTATTGTACCCGCTTCCGCTGAAACACGTCCGTCTTCCCGAGCGAGGGAATTCCTGACCAGATCGCCCGTAATTCTCCTTGTAGCAGAGTAGGTCAGACCACAGGCCTGACGATTGAAGCCTTGTCGGAGGCAGACCGAGGCTAGCAGTCGATTGAAATATGCCCTCGTGGCCTATTTCAACAAGCGCCAAGCGCCGAGCAAAGCTCGTCGCGGCTCGCAGAATAACGACTTATGTCGTTATTCTGGCATCGCATCCCTGCGATAACGCAGCCCGATGAAACCTTCAACGGGCCGCTAGACATGGCTGCCTGCCCCTGGCCGGGTGGGGCCAGCGCTGGCCAGCGAGCGGCCAGGCGAAGGCTCTACCACCTCAGCAGGCAGGTGCCCCAGGCCAGCCCGGCGCCGAAGCCAGAGAGCCCCACCAGTTGGCCGCGGGCAATGCGCCCCTGGCGAACCGCTTCATCCAGGGCCAGTGGAATGCTGCCCGAGGTGGTGTTGCCGTAGCGATCGAGATTGACCACGAACCGGTCGCGGTCGATGCCCAGGTCTTCGCCTACGTGTTCGATGATCCGCAGGTTGGCCTGGTGCAGCACCCAAGTGTCGATATCGCCGATCGTTACCTGGGCATAATCGAGCAGCGGCGGAATGGTGTGAGCAAATAGCTTAATGGCCCACTTGAATACGGCCCGGCCATCCATGTCGAGATAGTGTTCGTTGTGTTCCATCAGGGCCACCGAGGGGGGAAAGCGCGAACCACCCATGCGGCGAATGAGCATCTCGGCCCCCGAGCCGTCGGACCCCAGCGTGTAGCCCACCAGCCCCTGGTCGGGCTTGCCCGGCCCCAAGAGCACGGCGCCCGCCCCGTCGCCGAAGAGCGGGTAGGTGCGCTGATCCATGGGGTTGAGCACGCGCGACATGGTGTCGACGCCGATCACCAGGGCCCGGCGGGCACAGCCGCTGGCCACGTATTGCATGCCGGTGACCAGGGCGTAAACGAAGCCGGCGCAGGCGTTCATCATGTCGACCGCGGGCACGGTCAGCCCCAGGGCGTCTTGCACCAGGCAAGCCGTCGACACGGCGTACACGTCGGGCGTGGCCGTGGCCACCAGCAACAGGTCGACCTCTTCGGGTTCGACTTGGGCCGCTTCCAAGCAGCGGCGCCCGGCTTCGATGGCCATATCGCTCGAGGCCATTTCCGGAGGGCACTGGCGGCGCTGGCGAATGCCGGTGCGCTGCAAAATCCATTCACTGTCGAAACCGAGCGTGGCGGCCAGCTCGGCGTTGTCGACTATCCGCTCGGGAACGTAGCTGCCCGTGGAGAGCACTTCCACGCCCAGCAGTCGGCGATGAATGGAACGAAAGGGGTCGCGTCCAGAGGTGTTCACCGCAGGCCTCCCTGCCAACACGGTCGATTGGGGGCACGTTGGGCCGCCGTCGCCTTAGTTCGATAGTGGTTCCAGTTCGATCCAGCGCCGCTCGCGGTGCGATTGGAGCACCGCGTCGGCAACTTGTTGTGCCCGCAGCCCGTCGACGAAACTCGGCACGGCCGCTCTCCCTTGCACAATGGCCGAAACGAATTCCCAGACCAGGTCGTAGCGAAACACCGTGGCGGGCGGGCCCTGGTCCACATCGCGCGGGCTGCCCGTGGGCTTGAGCCACTGGGCGGGCACCGGCTGCGGCGCCAGGTCCTGGCCGGTCTTACCCAGCCAAACGGTGTTCGGTTCGTGCAAGCGGTACACGGCCGAGCCCTCGCTGCCGTTGACCTCGGCCCACTCGTGTCCGTAGCCGCCCAGGCCATATCCCTTGGCCAGGGTAGTGCCTTCCCAGACACCGGTGGCGCCGCTGGCGAACTCGCCGATCAGGCTCGACCAATCGTCGACGTCGGAGGGGGCGCACGGCTTGCCGTCGGGGGTTTCGGTGCGCGGGGCGAATCGGGCCACTGCGCCGGTGATGGTCCGCAGCGGCCCCAACAGATCCATGGCGAAATCGAGCCGATGAATCGTCATGTCGAACAGGTCGCCCGCGCCGGCCAGATGGCGATACTGCCGCCAGCCCCAACTGGTCTCGGGCCAATCGAGGAACCGCTGCGAGCGGAAGTGGCGAGGCTCGCCCAGCGAACCCGAAGCGACCAGGTGTTTCAGATACCGCATCGAGGGGGCGAAGCGATAGGTAAAAGCGGTCATGTGCACCACGCCGCGCTCTTGGGCGGCGCGGGTCATTTCGGCAACTTCCGCCGCGGAAAGGCCCAGCGGTTTTTCGCACATTACGTGCTTCCCGCCTGCCACCGCGGCCAGCACCAGTTGGCGATGCGTAAAGTTGGGAGTGGCGATAATGACCGCGTCGATCTCGGGATCGGCGCAGATGGCGTCCGCGTCGGTCGTGCCCCGCACGGGGCCCCACTCGCTCATGCGCTTTTCGACCAGCGCGGCGTCGCTGTCGCACACCGCGGCCAACTGGGCACGGGGATCGAGCCGAATGCCGGGCACGTGATGAAAGGCCGTAACGGCCCCCGCACCGACGACGGCAATTCGCACCGGGCGGTTGTGCTCGACTGGCGACATCGCCCATTGCTCCCCATGCTTGTGGCGCGGCCTACGACGACCCAGGGTGCCCGATCCTGGTTGCCCACTGCCGCTCTGGTAGGGCATCCCACCCCCCGAGCCCTGCAGCCAGGCCGTTTCGACAGGGTGCAAAGCGTAGGGACTTAGAGATTTCCGAACAAGATCGGCTTGGTAGGCTGGACGCAGCGAGGTCGGGGGGGGGCTGAGCGTTGGCCAAGACGCGCGGGCGCAACAAAAAACCCTTCGCAGGCGGGGCAGGAACCTGCGAAGGGCTGTTTTGTGAGGGTTGCCCCCCACTGACGAATGTATTTTTGCCTTCGATAGGCCAAAAACCATCCCACCAATGGGGTAATTTTTTCGAGTTTTCGTTAGCGTCGCTAACTTCCTGTTCAGCTTGAAGTTCCGGTCGGTTTTTCGGACCCCATTTTGGGTAGTTTCCACCGCTTTGGTGCCGGCGCGAAACCGACCCGCTAGAATGCCCGGCTTAGCCCCAGGAAGCTTCGGCGGAACGGGTCGTTTGGGGCCGCCGAATCGGCCTGTCCACGACGCCCGTCGGGGGTTGCCCGCCCGCTGCCAGCCCCGTTTCGCTGCCCATAGAGACCGCCATGTTGCTCGATCCGGTGACCACCCTTTGCGAGCTGGTTGCCCTGCCCAGTGTGAACCCCATGGGGCGCCCACTCACGGGCCCCGAGTTTTACGAGTACCGGGTTACCGATTACCTCGAGCGACATTTCCAGCGTCTGGGCCTTCCCTGGGTTCGCCAGACCGTCGAACCCAAGCGCGACAACATTATCGTCCGGCTCGATGCCGAGCCCTCGTCGGCCGCTGGGCCGGTGCTACTGCTCGAGGCGCATCAAGACACGGTGCCGGTCGACGGCATGACGATCGACCCTTGGAACCCCGCGGTGCGCGAGGGGCGGGTTTGGGGCCGCGGGGCTTGCGACATCAAGGGGGGGCTCACCGCCATGCTGGTCGCGTTTACGCGGCTAGCCGCCGAGCGGCCAGCCGGACGGCCCACCGTGTATCTGGCGGCCACGGTGAACGAGGAGCACGGCTTTAGCGGCGCCGCCCGGCTCGGTCGCCTTTGGCAGGAGCGGCCCGAGTTCTGCCCCCGGCGGCCCGACCTGGCCATCGTGGCCGAGCCGACCGAGCTCGATGTGGTCGTGGCCCACAAGGGGGCGGTCCGCTGGCGGACCCACACCCGCGGCCGCTCGGCCCACAGCTCGCAGGCCGATCAAGGGGACAACGCGCTTTACAAAATGGCCCGGGTGCTGCTGGCCTTGGAGCGCTATCAGCGCGAGGTGACCCCCACCCTGGGCGAGCATCCGCTATGCGGCAAAGTAACGCTGAGCGTGGGCACCATTACCGGGGGCATCAGCGTGAACACGGTGCCCGAGCGGTGCACGATTGAAATCGATCGCCGGCTGCTGCCGGGGCAAGATGGCCGCACCGCGTTTGGCCAGGTGGTCGACTACCTGAAGGCTCAGCGCGAACTGGATTTTCCCGTCGAGCACGACGAGCCCTACCTGTTGGGCTCGACGCTTTCCGACGGTCCTAACCGGCCCTGGGCCGAGCGCCTGGCGGCCGTGGCGGCGCCCATCGCCGGCCGCAGCAACCTGGTGGGCGTTCCCTACGGTACCAACGCGGCCGCGCTCTCGGCGGCTGGCCTGCCGAGCGTGGTTTTCGGGCCGGGCTCGATCGCCCAGGCCCATACCGCCGACGAATGGCTGGCCATCGATCAACTCGAGCGGGCCAGCGAGATTCTCTATCGGTTCGCGGCCCAGGGCTGGTCGTAGCCAGCCCCGGACGCCCGTTGCTCTGCTACGAGCTCGGCTTAGAACACGTCGAGAATGTAGTGGTGCCCCCAGTGGTACTTGCGCCCCTCGGGGTATTCGTTGTGCCAGCGGCGGTTGTAGACCGGAATCCGCATCTCGGGCGGATAGCGGTAGTAGAGGCTGTCGGCCGAACGGTAGTAGTCCGACCCCCAGAAATTCTGCGGGTAGTACACGTACGGATAGTGATAGAACCGCTGCCAATCTTGGGTGTTGTAGGTGCGGCCCCACTGGCGCCCGAAGGCCTGCTGCGCCTGGGCGCTGGCCTCGGTCGCCAGCAGCGCGGCTACCACCAGCGCGGCCAGCACGGCAAAACGGCGGATCATGGTTCTCTTCCCCCTAGGTCGCTCGGGTGGGTCTGTGCGGGCGGCGGCCAAACCCGGGCAAGTGAGCCCCGGCGCCAGTTGGGCGCGCTCGGGGCTCGTAGCGGCACAGCCGAGGCGGTTCGCTGCTCGGCGGCCCTGCGGTGAACCTGGGTCGGTCGCGAATCGTGGGCGGTCCGGGCGCCCGGGGGCGCCGTGCCATTGAGCAGGGGCCTTGGCCGGCTGGCGGCCGCGGTTCGCTTGCCGCGAAACGTTGGGCTGCCGGCCCGCGCAAGGCGGGATCCCCCGCCCGTTACAGCATCGGCAACCGTTACGTCCGGCAATGAGGGAATATCCGCGCCAGGTGGAAAGGTCGTCGCTGGCCGCGGGGGAATCCGCCCGCGGAGGGGGTTCGCGGTGGTGTCCCGGAGATCGGTAACCAACACGCGCCAAGCGAAGAGATTGCGACCTTGGGTCGGCGCCCGTCGCGGCCATCGGCACGCACCCAGCACCGAAGCGATGCGTGGGCCAAACAGGGCGCCGGTCGCGGAACTTGCTCCGAAACGAGGTCCGCAAAACGCGTCGACCCACGAGGCTAACGCCGGCCACGGCTTGCCCGCGGCGGTAGTCCGCCGCAGGCGTTTGCTTGACGGGACAGCCGAGCCCGAATAGCCTCAATTCAGGGGCTAGGCGGCTGCCCTAGGGGGCGGTGCGCCGGCAGCCATGCCGATCGGCCGCGCCAAAGGGCCCATTGTTTCCAATAGTTGGATTCCCAAGGCTGCCAGGCTGGGCTCCTTGCCAGCGGCCGCTCTTTGTCTTGCTGTGCGGCCTCGGTCGCCGACCTGCGGCGGTTAGGATTTCATCATGATTTGGCCTGCGACACGGTCCGCGCGCGTGGCGGTGGTGCTGGGTTGTCTTCTCGCGTCGGGCGCTTCGCCGGCGCTGGCCAGCATTCTCAGTGAAGCGGTCGTGGGCGATTTCTCGGGCAACCGGCTCAAGCCCACTGCCTGGGTGCTCGAAGGGGGAGTGAACTCGCTGATCGCGACCACCAGCGCGGTCGATCTGGACTACGTCACCTTTCGAATCCCAGTCGGCTGGCGGATGTCGGAAATGATTCTGACGAGCTACGCCAGCACCGACGGTCGGGCCTTTATGGGCATGATGGCGGGCGAAAAGTTCACGGTGACCCCCACTTCGCCCGTGATCTCTGACATGATCGGTTACACGCATTTCGGGCCTGAGTCGGAAAATATCGGGCTCAACGTGCTTCCCGCCATGGCAGTGGCCGAAGGTACGGCGGGCTTCTTGATTCCGCTGTCGGCGGGCGACTATTCGCTCTGGCTACAGCAGCACGGTGCGACAACCAGCTACCAGTTCGACCTGGTGCTGATTACCTCGCCCCCGCTAGTGGGCGACGCCGACGGCGATGGTACCGTGGGGGCCGGCGACTACGTGATTTGGGCCGCCACGTTCGGACAAACGGGCGAGGGGCTCGCCGCCGACTTCGACGCCAACGGCGCCATTGGCTCGGGCGACTACGCCCTGTGGGCAGCCAACTTTGGCAAGACACTGCCGCAGGGTGGTGGCAACGTGCCGGAACCGGCCACGCTCTGGCTGGGGCTCGTCGGTGGGCTGGCGGTCCTGGGGATTTACCGCTGGCGGCGCTAGCCAGCGGTCATCGCCGGCACCAGGGTACCCCCGGCGGCATGGCCGCGGCCGCAGCGCGCTGGGCATCGAAGCGACTAGCGGCCGGGCGAATGCGGTGTCGGTGGGAGTACGGTCGTCGGCCGCCCGCGAACTTGCTTGGTGCCTCTCGGTCGACCGTTTACTGGTCAACCATTTGTTTCTTGAGGGGGAGCACAACCGCGGCCCAGATGCTGGCCGAGCCCTGAAGCTGCCGGCCAGGCCCGGTGAACGGGCACGCACCAAGTGGGCCAACCGCAGCGGAGAGTACCCCCTAGGGGAGTCGAACCACCCCTGGAAACCAAGGGGGAAACGGCCCTTTGCTCTCGGGACGACGCGCAATCCGACGCGCGCGGCGCACCGGGCAGCGCACAGACGGCCTTGCCTGCGGTGCAACGTGGCGGACCAGAAAGCGCCCCCACAATCCCCACAATGGCCACCACGGCGAGCACCACGAGCAACACGTCGGCCGATCCCCTGGCCGACCTGGCCGAGGCTCTGCGTGGGCTCTCCGAGGCCGACCGCCTTCGGCTAGCCCGGCTGCTGAAACTGGGTGAATGGCCGGCTGGACCAGATGGGGTAGGGTTCTAATCGTTTTTGCTCTCGCTGCCCAACGGTCGACAAGTGGCCTAATTGGCGGGGGGGTGGCCGCTACATCGCTGCCTTGAAGACCGGCTGAACCCCAAGCAGCAGCCGGTCGATTGCCGTTGCTGGCCAGCCTGAGCTGGCTCGGAGATCCCGGCTTGTGAATGGGCCACAACCGTTGTTGCGGCAAAAAAGCTGCGTTAATCAAAGAGACCAGATCCCCGAGCGGCGATTGATGGGTTGTCGTCCTCGCAGTCGTAAAAGCCTTCGTCGACTTGGGCAATTGCGGCCAGCTCGCATAGCACGCGCGACTTAGCCGGATTGTGCGACCGATCGTCTGCTCGCTGCTGAATTGCTGCTTTGACCGAATGGCCGAGGGGGGCCCGGCCGTGCGCCAGGCCGCAGCGCGAAGGCCTCTCCAAGATGGCTTATTGGCCGCCTCCGCCGGTGCGCCACTCACAGCGCAGTTGACGAGGTGAGCGGCGCTGCAGGTCGATCAGGATCGTCAACTCTTGCGAGCCTGCTGGGATGCTTACCGTGTTATCCGCCCCCAGCGGCAGTACTTGCCCGCCGCTGGCGACGACGAGGCCAGCGAGGGAGTCGAAGGCGAGACGTTCTGGCCGCACTTGATCGGAGGCAATGGGAACTCGCACCGCGGCACGCCGTCCGCCTGGGCTCTCGGGAACGGCCGAAAGCGGCAACAGCCCTTGGCGCCGGGAAAAGGCCGGTCCCCAGACGAGCTGAGTATTGCGTGCCAGATCAGCCACAATTTCCTCGGGAGAAAGATGGTCGAGCAGCGCGGAAGATGTTTGCAGCACTTCGTAACGCCGCACGTGCTGTGACGCAGGAGTCGAGGAGTCGCTTGCCTGGTGTAATTGAAACAGCAGTTTCAGCAGATCGCGAAATTCGGCCTTGGTGAACAAGCTCGCCACGTTCGAGGGCATTAAGCTACCTCCCTCGGTGCGCTGCTCGATCTCGTCCAGCGGAACTGAAAACACGCCCCGGACAGGGTCGTTGAGCACGAGTTCTTGAGCATCTTCGCGCACACGAACTCCGCTCAGAACTTGGCCATCGGAGGTTGCCACGGTTACCGTGGCATATCCTTGACGAAGAACCCGTGCCGGCACGAGCAGCGATTCGACGAGGTGGGCCGGAGTGACTTCGGCGGGGAGTCGGGCCAGGTCTGGGCCGACGCTGGCGCCCGCGCCGTCGACCGCGTGGCATTTCAGGCAGGTGACTTCCGAGCGGTGTAGAATTTCTTCGCCGCGGTCGACGTCGCCGAACCGCTCGGCTTCGGTAACCCATTGCTCGATCTGACCTTGCGAAAGCTCGGCAAACTCGCCGACCAGATCGCCAGCCGGCACGCCGCTTTCGACCGACAAGCTGGCAATCCACCGTGAGACCAACTCCACGCCCGCCTCGTCCACCAGCTTTCGACCGAATTCGGGCATCAGAACGCCCGGCTCGGTTGAGCGGATGCGGTGCACTAGGATCGATTGGTCGGGCTTGCCCGGGACAATGTCGAACCGTAGGCCCCCTGAGCCACGCCCTGCCGCAACCGGAGTCTTGTAAATGCCGAACAGCGCCGGCTGATCGACGCGTGCCGAGAGAAATAAGCTCGAATTGCGGGCTGCTCCGTCGGGATTGTGACAATGGGCGCAATTGGCTTCGAGATAGGCCCGGGCGCGGTCGGCCAGCGCGCCCGATTGAGGGTCAGCCCAATCGGCCAGGCGGGGCCAATGCCCCTCCGAGGGCGCATTCGACAAGAGGCCCGCTTGAACCCAGTTGGCAAGCTGGGACCCGGTGGAGGATCGGACCACGTTCAGTTGCCGTGCCGTAAGCCCTAGCGGCGTGACCGCGCCGCCAATTTTATGACAGCGACGGCAATCGTTGACGTTCGGCACCGTGTGGGCATAGTCGCGGGGGTTACCGTCGGGTTCGATCCAGGATACCGCTAATGTCTTCCCTCCGGTGGCCCGCACGGCCTCGGACTGATCTGGCTTCCAGGCGTACGATACACCGTCCCAGGCATCGGCCTTGCGCCAAAGAACGCGCGTTTCGACAATCCGCTGGGCAGAACTCGAATCGCGGCGATCGGCGCGATAGCCCAGCGTCTGGGCGACGAGCGTCCCAGGCGGGAAATCGAAGGGCTGCTCGGGTTGATACGCTGCTTGCCGACCAGTCGGCAAACGAATCCATCGCCCCACCACGGCATGATCGTTGAAGGCGGGCGAGTTCACTTGGTAAGCATGAACCTCCGGGGCAGGACGGAGTTGGCGGAGCTCGCCATCGAACAACCCCAGTTCGCTTAGCTTTTCGGGAAGACGATCGAGAATCGGTGGGCTCGTCGCGGACGGCCGGTTCGAGCAGCCCCCGGCGGCGAGGCAACTAACCGCGACCAATGCAACGCCGAGGAACCTGCAGCCCCGCCGGCGGTGAGCCAAGGGCACCACCACCAGCGGCTGGCCAAACGCGGAGGACACGCGGGGAACTGAAAGCAGCAACGGCAGGCTGTTACTCGTCATCGATTCAGCTCGATGTGCGCGGCCAAGACGCGGCACTACTTCGACTAGAACCCACCCGGGAGCAACTCGAGGGCGATCAGGGCTCAGCGGCGGAGCGGACAACCGCCAGCACCTAGGTCGCGGTGAATCGCAACTAGCCGAGCTTCTAGTCGTTGCTCGATCCGGTCGCCAACAAACCGCAGGGCAGCGACCCCCTCGGCAACCGACAGATTGCGATCGCCGTTCGAATCGATTGCGCCCAGGGCCGCCTCCACCGCGTCGAGCGGCAATGAGCAGTTCCCGATTTCGTCTAGCAGGGCCTCGCGGCGAGCCTGGCGGGTCGGGGGAACCTTGGCAGCCAGGTCGCCGATCAGGCGGGGCAACTCCTCGACCGCCTGTCGAAACTCTTCGGGGCTGATCGCCCCGTTGCCATCGCGATCGAGGCCGACCGCCAATTTCGCAAGCTCGACGGAAAGTTCCTCGACCTGCACGTTCTGGTCACGGTTGGCATCCCACTTTTGCCAGAGCGCGGACAAAAGCGGATCGGCTGGTCTGGGAACCTGGGCAAGCCCGGCCGAGGACAGGCTGCCCGCCAGCACCAGCACTCCGGCGCGAACCAGGACTCGAAAGCTACATACGACGCACATCGGAGGCCTCCCACGGAATGCGGTTCGGCGGACCGGTCAGTCTCGCGGCAACTTGCAGCCCACCTCTCAAGCCATCTCTGTTCATAGAACCCCGAAGCTGGCCCTCAAGTTTCAAACGTCGCGGCAAACAACGCGAGCAATCGAGGAGCGAAATCGCACACACACGATTCGCCCTGGGCAGACAGGTTGGCAAGTGTTTGCGTATAAATGGATACACAGATACAATTTATGGCCGCGTGGAACCGCAAGAGGTTGTCGCCGGATGGCGCGGTGCGCGCCGCGGACTTCGGGCGGCTTCCCTGCCCTGGGAGGAGGAGTGGCTCGGATGAACCCGCCCTACCTGGTCGTTGCCAGCCTGGAACAGGAGCTCCGCTGTCTGGCCGACGCCACCGTGAGTCGCACCTTGTACCAGGACGAGTCGATCAAAGTGGTTCTGTTTGCCTTTGCCATCGGGCAGGAACTGTCCCAGCACACGGCGTCGACGCCAGCCCTCTTGCAGATCTTGTCGGGCGAGGCTGAAATTGGCTTGGGAGAGGAGTTGATCGCCGCGGCCGCCGGCACCTGGATTTACTTGCCGCCGCGGCTCCCGCATAGCGTCCGGGCCAAGACCCCGGTGAAAATGCTACTGACGCTCGTCAAGTCTCACGGGTAGAAAAAGTAACCGTCGCAGCGCGAACAATTGTAGAAGCTCTCTGCACGCGGCGTGGCTGCCAGGATGCGACTCGAGAACCGCGCGCAAAGCCATTTTGGACGCGGTGTGCGGCGCCGCTGGGAGCATGGCTTCGGTTGCGATGAGCCATGACGGTTCCTGGCATCGGACTCATCGACAGACTTCCAGCTCAAGGCTGGTCGTTTGATCGGCGGAGCTTCACCCGAGGAGCGCGCGTGGGCGGCAGCGTTCAATGATAAGCAATGCAGCCTTCGCAGACTGTGTTGCGAACATCACCGGCCAAATGCGCCGCTCGCAGCTCGGCGAAGGGGGCGCTGTGCCAGGCTTCCGCGAAACCGGTCGTCGTCAAGTCGCCCATGGTGAAACGGCCGTCGTGGTCGAAGCAGCAGGCCGAAAGCCGCCCATCGTAGGTCACGTGCCCTTCGGTGAAGATGGCCCAGCAGGGGATGGGCTCGCGCATGGCACCGAGCCGGCCCGGATTGCCCGCTACCGGGACGGTGCCCTTCTCCCCGGCGGTCAGTCCTGCCTGACCATAAAGTGGAAGCCAGTAATGCTCGTCGACGAACGGGAGGATCTCCTGGACCGCGGCCTCCATTCGCACCTGCTGAGCGCCGTCGTAACGAATGCTCGAGGCGTACAGCCCGCACAAGTAACCCCCTTCGTCGCGGATCCTTCGCGCTGACTTGATGTTTTCCACCACGCGATGGAACTCCTCGCCTTTGACCCGCGTTACCTCGGCGAACTGTTCCGGATCGGCGTTGTTGAAACTGAACTTCAAACTGTCGAGGCCTGACGCTAGGCAGGCCTCGACCCGCTCGGGAGTAGCCAGTCGACCATTGGTCGTGAGAAACACGTAAGGGAACCCTACCGTCCGCTTGGCAAATTCAATTGCCTCGGGAAGCCAGGGGCAGAGAAACGATTCACCCAGGTAGAACACTCCCAGCTCTTCCACGCCCGCGGTCCGCATCTCGCTGACGATGCGTTGAAATAAATCCCGATCCATATCGGCCTTGTGACGCAGCCGCTTGGCCGTGGCGCAGAAGAAGCAATTGAAATCGCAGCGCGCCGTCAACTCGATCTTCACGCTACGGGGAATTGGCGGGGCCGGTCGGCGATACTCCGGAGGAATCCGCGTGATGGCATCGATACGAGTCGTAATCTGACGAAGGGGGGCCGCCTGAATCATGGTCCTGCTCCGCGCCAAGGTTTCCAGCCGGGCAGGCACCCCGCGGGGGAGAGCAGGGCGCGAGCCCTCCTAAATCACATATCGGCGGCAGCGTGGTCGATCCTTCAATAAAGTAGACTCAGGTATCCAATTTCGTGTGTACCGCTGCGGTCTGCCGTGGCGCGGTCCTGTCCGCGGCGAATGGCGATTCCGGCTTCCAGCCCGTTACCACCAGACCACCGGCACGTAGCTGCAATCGGGTTCGGCGGCCAGGTGATCGCCCGTGACCGCGTAGGCCCGAGCACGGCTTCCCCCGCAGACTGCCCGATAAGAACAAACCCGGCACTTTCCGCGCAGGGCGTTGGGAGACCGCAGTTCACGAAGGACGGGAGAGTGCTGGTAAATATCGACCAGAGACTCGTCCGGAAAAATTCCGCATACGAGCGGGAGGAAGCCGCTGGGATAGACTAGCCCTGTATGGCTTACGAACAGCACCCCCTTGCCGTCGTTGACCGGCAAATAGGCGCGTCGATTGACGCCAGGGCCGAATTCAGGTCGGTCGTGTTCCAGAAGAAATCGGCGAAAGTGCGGAGCTTCGGCCACCTTGATCAAATAAGGCTGTACCCGGATCTGGCAAGCCAGAATAGCGAAGGCCGTTTGGTATTGCTCGGGCGAAAGGCGGGGTAGGCCGGCGGCGCAGCCGACGGGCACCGGGAAATATAGCGACCACATGGCCGCCCCTAGGCCTGCCACGAATCGAGCCAGGCTCTCCAATTCGGGGATTAAGCCGGGGTGAACGGTAGTGTTGACCTGCAAAGACAGGCCCTCGGCGTGGATCCACTCGATGATCTCGATGGTCCGAGCATAGCTTCCGTCGACGCCTCGAAAGCGATCGTGGGGCTCTGCCTCGCCCCCATCCAGGCCGATGGCCACGCGGCGTAGGCCGGCCCGCGCCAATCTGGCCAGCGCCTTACGGGTGACCAGCCGCGTGGCCGCGACGGTAAGGGCGATCTCAAGCCCCCGCCGTGATCCATATCGCACTAACTCGACCAAGTCGGGCCGCTTCATCGGGTCGCCGCCGGTGAACTCAACCAGCGGGGGACGAGGAAACTCGCCAATTTGCCGCAGTAGCAACCGCGCGCCGGCGGTATTCAGTTCACGGGGGTGCCGCAGCGTTTGAGGCCGTGCCCGGCAATTGCGGCAAACCAGGTCACAGGCCTGGGTCGCCTCGAAGAAAACCGCCCGGGGACTATGGGCGAAGTCTGGAGCGGAATAGCCGGACAAATTCTGGCCAGACGGAGACCGTGCCGAATCAATCATGGCTAAAGCTCCTTGATCGGGGCTGGGGGCCTTGGCGACCATCGTCGCAGGGGGGTTAGCCGAGGCAAGGCTGCCCTGTCTTTGCGTCGCACGGCGGTCAATGAGAGCCGGATCGGCTGCCGGTTCGCATCAATTCTGTTCTGTGGGCTCAACCCGCGAGGGAGAGTCCCGGGGTGGAGCGAGGACCGCCTTGAACGTATCCCCTGGGTGAGTATACTACGACTAAACTGGACATCATTATCTACTTACCGAGTCGCAGGGCGGTTTCACGTGCCCGCGAACGTTGCGCGGCCAACCGCTCGTCGCGTCCTCTCTTGCCTAGAGGAGGTCAGGCATGAGTCGCTACCGAGCGTCGGACATGCGCGTCGAGTCTTTGAACGAGGAGCACGGCTTTCTTCGCGCCTGGATGGTCTCACTCCGCCAGGAGTTCCTGGCTCCGGAAACCACGGCCGGGCAAGCGCTGGCATGGGTGACGCGGCTGCGAGCAGCCCTGGTCGACCACTTCAACCAGGAAGAGTCTGGTGGGTATTTTGCCGAGCTAATTGCGGTCGCCCCTCGGCTGAGCACGCGCGCCGAGACCCTCGAACGCGAGCACGTCCTCTTGCTGGCAAGTCTCGATGAGATTCAGGCCGACCTGCGACAGGCCTCGCCTCTGGCGCCCCCCTTGGCTTCGGTCGTGGAGCGATTTACGACGCTCGCCGGAGCCTTTTTAGCTCACGAAGCCGCCGAAAACGACCTAGTGCAATCCGCCTTCGAGGATGAACTTGGTACGGCCGACTGAGCCACCTGGCCGTGCGAGCTAGAATCTCCAGGACCACTGCGAGTAATAAAAGTCGGCGTTGCCGGAAACCCCCGCTGGGTTGGTGGCCTCGACAAAGCTTCCCTGGAAGAAATGGGAGTAGCCGAAGAGGACGTCGGCCCGAGGGTTGACCTGAATCGTCCAGAGCAGATCAATTTCTTGTCCCACGTAACGGCCAGCGGCACCCGTGGGGGAACTGCGGATCGGAATACCAGCCGCGTTGTAGAGGGCGTCGCGCGGCTGATCCAAATAGAACAAGTGCCACCACACGAGCAGCTTTTGCTTCGGGTTTAGTTGCATCGTGCCGATCGTGTTCACGTCGTGAATGTTCTGCCGGGCCACCAGGTCCATGAACCCAAAGTACTTGTGCACCAGAGGAAATAGCTGATTGAAGGTGCCGTGTGTGCCGTCGGCGGGGTCGCGGTCACCTGAGGCCCAATCGTAGTAGAGCCAGATCGTTGGTTTGTGGCAGTTATCGCTTAGCTCGTGCCCCAGTCCAACGACGGTAAACCCGGCCGATTGGTTGGCGTTGCCATAGCTGCCGAACTGGTAACCCCCTTCGAGCTCCCAGAGCCACGCGTCGCGGCGACCGAGCCAGCGACCGCCGAATAGGTGAACGTCGAAGTTCACCGGGGTCAATCGGCTGCCCGGCGCGTCGTACTCAGCTAAGCGCAGGTAATAAGCGTCGTAGGTGTGCTCGGCGACCGGCTTGTACGTGGCATACAACCCGACAAACTCTTGGCTCAAGTCGGGGCGATTGAACTCGGTGTCGCCGCCTACGTGCTGAGCAAATGGCACCGGCCGCAGCCAGAACCCGCTGATCGTCCATTTCGGATCTTGCCAAAAGAGCTTGGCTCCATCGAACGTGCGCCGGGTATTGGCCCAATCCAGGGGCGAGATCAGTCGCTCGGCGCCGAACAACTGCTCCTGGCGTCCCACCCGGCCGATCAACTTCCCCTCACTCGCTTCAAGGATCGTCAGGTCGCCGAACAGATTCAGGGCATCCCAGTGATTCTCCTCGATGGCGCGGGCTGGCAGGTTCTCGAAGTTGCTGACCGCGTCCAAGGCCTCGCCGTAGAAGCGAAAAGTATTGCCCCATCGCAAATTGAGATAGGTCCTCGTTCGTCCCAACAGAAAGTCGTCGTCGAGTCCGTCCAGGTCGCTTCCTACCAAGGGCGCGCCCCGGAAGTTGTGCTCGTGATGATCGCGAAGCCGGTACTCACCCCCCGCGTCCATCATGAGGCTCGGGGCAATTTGGCGTTGCTTGAGGGCATCGCCCAGAAAGAACTCCGTGGTCGCGGGATCGCGAAGGTAGGTAAAGTCGTTATCGAAATAGAGGGGCTTGTAAGGGCTTGGTGGCGGCGCGGGGGGCGAGGTGGCGCCGCCGGGCTTTCCCGCCGAGTCTAGTCCAGACTTCGTTCCTACAGTTGTCGTGCGGACATCACTGGCCGTGCGAGTCGTCGCGCCGGCTGCCGACGGCGATTCTACCGGCGTCACCGCTTCGGGGGGGGCGGTGGCCATCGTGTCGGCGCGGGGAGTGCCTTGCGCCACGCTCAGCGATTGCGGCACTGCCAGTGCCAGAAAGGCCACCACAGGCCAGGCCCAAACGAACTGAAGTTCCATGTCCCACCTCCGTGCCGACGGAGGCGGGTCCCTAGAAAGATCGGACTCGGCTCCAGGAGAGTCTTCGGCAGGCTTTCGGGCGGACCAACAGCCCATCGAAGAGTTGCACGTGCGGGCAGCGGCAAACTCTCGAACTTTCCATTTGGGTAAGCTGCACTGTGCTGATTTGGCCCACCAGGCGAGCCAGTGCCGCACGCTTGACTGTGCCCCTGGGGCACATCTGGGACCAACCTAGCCCCTGTCGGCGGCAGAATTCCGCAGACCCATTCAAGGCTCGGTCACCAAGGTCGGCGCGGCGAACCTCCCTGAACCCAGGCGGCTAATTCGGTAGCGAACTGCACGGCCCCGGGCAGGTCAGTTCGAGCCGTCTCGGCGGCCGTGTAGCTCGAGCAGATCGCTTGATCGTCTTGAGGCGTCAGGCAGCGTTCCGCCATCAGAAAGAGGACGTTGTTCTCCTTGAAAATGTGCTGGCGAAGCAGGTCGCGATATTCGGCCGCGGCCAGGGCAAAAGCCTGCGAGTCTTGTCCGGCGATGGCCTTCCGCATCGCGGCCACGCACTTCCGGCCAATCTCGTGCTCATGAAGCATGCAGCCGATCGGACCGCCGTCGCGAGGGATTCCACGCGCCTCAAGCTGGGGAAATAGAATTTCCTCTTCCTTGGCGTGATGCGTACCGTCGGCGAACTGGGAAATGAATCTCACAACCCACTCGGCAAAAGGCCACGACCAGTTGTCGTGGCTCGCCAGCTGGTCGAGGCGTTCGTCGAGTTGATCAAGCACCTTTTCGATTAGGGCATGTTCGTCACGTAGCACGCGCGTGGCTTGCATGGCGTCGATCCTCCGAGTGCATTGCTCGCGAACCGACACACCGCTAGAGGGTGCGGACTCGCGGATTCGCTTGTTTATTTGTCGTTGCTGATTTGCTCGACGTCAAAGTGTCGGCAGTCGAAGGCCGGGATCCCGCGCGGGGAAACTGGCAGGTCGGAAGTTTCGGCGCGGGCTCGGCCAAGAGGTCGGCGACGGTCGACTGGCGAAAAGCCTCCTCGACCAGGTGAATCGCTTGGTCCATCCGACGATGTAGCGGACACAGATTCACGCCGTGGGCTGCCAATCCCAGGGGACACTTCTTAATGCGATGAATCGGATCGACGGCGTTCACCACTTCGAGAATGGTCAATTCGGCCGTCGGACGAGCCAGGCGGATACCGCCTCCCAGGCCCCGCTGCGACTGGACCAGCGCCGCCCGATTCAGGGCCTGCAGCACCTTGTAGAGATAGGGGCGAGGCACCTTCGTGGCCCGCGCTATCTGGGCGGTGGTGCGGGCGCGTGGATCCTGCGCGGCGAGGTGCAGCACCGCTCGCAAGGCGTATTCGGCGGAGCGAGAAAACATCGCAGGTCTACTTGTGTGAAATGCCAAGCCTGATGGCTCGTGGGAACTGGATACGAATGTAGAAAATAGTACCACAAATCCTACCTGGCGGCCTAGGTTGGCGCGCCTTTTGCAGCCAGCCAGTGGCAATCTCAGGCGGAAATCAGCAGGAACTGGTCCTGGGACCGACTGGACAGAATCTTTCGGAATCGCCATAATTGGACACCAGACTCCAATTTTTGTCGCGTGGATTGTGAAATTCTTCACAACCGCTGCGGATGTGCCGAGGGAACGAACCCGTGAGCCCCGTCAGACCGACCACCGCATTGCGATGCCTGACGTCGGTTCGCTTGCCAAGAGGGGGAAGGCCAACCATGTCGCACACGTGGATCTCATGGTCGCGCGGATTACCACTACTGGTGGCCGGGTGCCTGGCGGCGGGTTGCAGTCCGCCGGTTGCCAAGCGGCCGACCTCTAGCGCAAATGCCCCACGCCCGGACGACTCTGCGGCCGCCCGGCAGGCGGCCGAGGCCTCCCCGTCCAGTCCAGTCGTCTCGGCAACCGAAGATACCGTGACGGCGGCCGCCTCCGACATGCCCGAGGACGTCAGGGTCGACGTTGAGAACGCCCCTGCCGTATCGGACGGGAACCGGGGCCGGCAACTCTATGACCAACATTGCGCAGCGTGTCACGGCGAGAATGGCAACGGCCAAGGGCTGGCTGCCCGGTTTTTGTATCCCAAACCGCGCGATTTTCGCGCCGGTCGATTCCGTCTGATTAGCACCACGAACGGCGTTCCAACGTCTGAGGACTTGGAAGCCGTACTGCTACGGGGAATGCCGGGCTCGTCGATGGTTTCTTGGGCACACCTGCCGGCCGAGGACCGGCGACTGTTGATCGAAACGGTACTACTTTTGCGCCGCGAGGGGGCTGCGGACCTGGAGCGGCAACTGGCCGCCGAGGCCGACGAGGAGCTGACCGAGGACGATTTGGCGGAACGCGTCGATTTGGCAACCACCGCCGACCAACCCTTCGAGCCCGGAGACCTCCCCACGACCACGGTCGCGACGATCGACCACGGTAAGCAACTGTATGTCTCCAAAGGTTGTGCCGCGTGCCATGGGCTGACCGGGCGGGGCGACGGGCAGCAGCAAATGATCGACGCAGAGGGGTTTGCCACCCGTCCGCGCGACCTGACTTTGGGCATCTACAAGGGGGATCACGATCGGCTGTCGGTGTATCGGCGGATTTGGTTAGGGCTGCCCGGATCGCCCATGCCGGCGAGCCAGAATCTCTCGCAGGAGGAGGTGGCCGCGATGGTCGATTTCGTCCTCTCTCTCTCGGACGAAGCCACCCGGGAATCGTGGGTGCTCCGCCGCCGCCAGCTGCGTGCCACTCGTGTGCCAACGCTCGCGGCCGAGCCGGGGGAAGAGGTTTGGGCTAGCGTGCCGGTTATCGAGATTCAGCTCACTCCCCTCTGGTGGCGCGAGGGAGCCACGCCTCGGGTTGCCGTGCAGGCCGCTCATGACGGGCAGGAACTGGCCCTACGAATGGCTTGGGACGACCCCACGCCTGACGAACGCGCCGTGCTGCCAGACGAGTTCGAAGACATGGTGGCCGCCCAGTTCTATGCTGGTCCGACCGAACCGTTTCTGGGCATGGGGGCGGCGACCGTTCCGATTGATCTCTGGCAGTGGCGGGCCGGTTATCGCGCGGATGGTGCGGAAGACCAGCTCTCCGACGAGTATCCGTTCGACACGCCGGTCTACGCCGAGTTGCTTGGAACCGGCACGGCCACCGACTTTCTCACCGCTCGAGCCGTGGGTAACCCCTTGGCAGCCCGGACGGGCACGGCGGGGTCGCTAACGGCCAAAGGCTTCGGCAGCACCACGTTTCGCCCGAAAGCCTCGCAATTGGTCGAGGCTTCCGGCCTCTGGCGCGAGGGGCGCTGGACCGTCGTCCTGCGGAGGGCCCTGGCGGTGCCGACCGAAGGCGGGCTGACGATTGCCTCGGGCGAGCGGTACGCCGTGGCTTGGGCCGTATGGGACGGCGCGGCGCGGGACCGCGCCGGGCAAAAACTGATTACGCTGTGGCACGACCTGATTTTGGAGTGACCGGCCAACGGCCGCCAACGCGGTTCTTTCCGCGTCGCGCGGTGCGTTTTGAAGGAGACCTAGCCATGCAACGTCGCGAGTTCATGCAGACCGCCTTGGCGGCCCTAGGCAGCAGTGGAATCTTCGGCCAGCGGCTGTGGGCCTTCGAGCCGGTCAGCATCGCCAACCCGCTGGGCGCGTACCCCGACCGCGACTGGGAACAGGTGTATCGCGACCAGTACAAGGTCGATCGGTCGTTCACCTGGGTCTGTGCCCCGAACGACACCCACAACTGCCGGATGCGGGCCTTCGTGCGCAATGGCGTGGTGATTCGCTCCGAGCAGGCCTACGAGGGAGGCATCTGCGGGGATCTTTACGGAAACACCGACACGGTTCATTGGAATCCGCGCGGTTGCTCCAAGGGATTCACCCAGCAACGACGGGTCTACGGCCCCTATCGCTTGCGTGGGCCTCTGGTGCGGAAAGGCTGGAAGCAATGGGCCGATGATGGGTTTCCTTCTCTCTCGGACGATCCTACGCTCCGCGACAAGTACAAATTCAACTCGCGCGGAAGCGACACTTTTGAGCGGGTGAGCTGGGACGAAATCTATCGCTACCATGCCCGGGCCGTACTCGCGATCAGCCGGACCTACAGTGGCGAGCAAGGAGCGGCCCGGCTCCGGTCCGACGGCTACGAGCCCGAGATGATCGAGGCCTGTCACGGCGCCGGTACCCGGACTTGTAAGCTCCGGGGCGGGATGGGGCTGTTAGGAGTGATCGGCAAATACGGGCTCTATCGCTGGTCGAATATGCTGGCTCTGGCCGACCAGATCGTCCGCGGCGTGGAGCCGAAGGAGGCTCTCGGCGGCCGACTCTGGTCGAACTACACCTGGCACGGCGACCAAGCGCCCGGGCACCCCTTTGTCCACGGCCTCCAGGCGGCCGATTGCGACTTTAACGACATGCGGCACGCCAAGCTTCACATCCAGTGCGGCAAGAATTTGGTCGAGAACAAGATGCCCGACTCGCACTGGTTCATCGAAATCATGGAGCGGGGCGGTCGGATCGTGGTCATCACACCGGAGTACTCCCCGCCGGCAACCAAGGCCGACTACTGGATTCAGGTCCGCCCAGGCTGTACCGATACCGCCTTGTTCTTGGGCGTCACCCGGCTGATGATCGACAACGGTTGGTACGACGAGAAGTTCGTCCGCGGTTTCACCGATTTGCCGTTCCTGGTGCGCAAAGACAACCTCCGTCGGCTGCGGGCCAGCGAAGTGTTTGCCGACCATCAGCCGGGGCTACATCGAGACGGCCCCTCGTACACGGAGCAGCACCTGACCGACGAGCAGTACGCCCAGATCGGCGACTTCTGCGTGTTTGACGAGCGACAGGGGCAAGTCCGAGCGATCACCCGCGACCAGCTCGGTCCACGAATGGAGACCGACGGAATCACGCCGGCCCTGTCCTATTCAGGCACGGTCAAGCTAGTCGACGGGAGCGAGGTCGAGGTGCTCACCACTTGGGATGGTTACCAGGTTCACCTGCGCGACTATGACCTGGCCACGGTGGCCCAGATTACTGGATCGAATCCCGACCTGATCGAACGGCTCGCCCGCGATATCTGGGAAACAAGCCAGGCGGGGCACGCGGTGGCGATTCACGTGGGGGAGGGAATCAACCACTGGTTTCACGCCACGTTGGCCAACCGGGCTCAATACCTGCCCATTCTACTCACTGGCCAGTTGGGGCGCCCGGGGGCGGGATGTTTCACCTGGGCCGGCAACTACAAGTCAGCCTTGTTTCAGAGTTCGCCGGAATCGGGCCCTGGCTTCTTAGGTTGGATTGCCGAGGACCCGTTTGCACCCAATCTCGATCCGACCGCCGACGGCAAGATCATCCAGCTCAACAAGACGACCAAGGATGAGGAGCCGGCCTATTGGAATCATGGCGATCGGCCGCTGGTGGTCGATACGCCCAAGTACGGCCGGGTCTGCCTGACCGGGCAGACCCATATGCCCACCCCGACCAAATTCCTTTGGTTCGCCAACGTCAATTTGTTCAACAATGCGAAACATGCGTACGACATGTTTTTCGTCGTTAACCCAAAGATCGACTGCATCATCGCCCAAGATGTGGAGATGACCAGTTCCTGCGAGTATGCCGACTTGGTCTACCCGGCCAATACATGGATGGAGTTTCAGACCTACGAGATAACCGCCTCCTGTTCGAACCCTTACCTGCAGATTTGGAAGGGGGGGATGGACCCGCTTTACGATACCCGCGACGACACGCATATCCTGGCCGAAGCGGCCGAGGCACTGACCAAGGAAACCGGTGACGAGCGTTTCGCCAACTACTGGAAGTTCATCCTCGACGACAAGGCCGAGGGGGTAAAGGTTTACATCCAGCGGCTCCTCGACAGTTCAACCACGACCCGCGGCTACCGGGTCGACGACATTCTGGCCGGCAAATACGGCGACTCGGGCGTGGCCTTGATGCTGTTCCGGACCTATCCTCGGATCCCTTTTTACGAGAACATTCAGGACAACCTTCCGTTTTGGACCGACACTGGCCGGCTCAACTCGTACTGCGACCTTCCCGAGGCGATTCGACACGGAGAAAACTTCATCGTCCACCGCGAAGGGCCCGAGGCCACGCCCTATCTGCCCAACGTAATCATCAGCACCAATCCGCTGGTCCGACCCGACGACTTCGGGCTGGCACGCGAGGCGATGCACTGGGACGAGCGGACGATTCGCAACTTGAAGTTGCCTTGGGACGAGGCGCGGCAGACCGTCAACCCGCTCTGGGCCCAGGGTTATCGCTTTTACCTGCTTACGCCCAAGAGCCGGCATCGCGTGCACAGTTCTTGGTCGAACGTGGATTGGCACATCCTTTGGGACTCGAACTACGCCGACGCCCATCGTCGCGACAAGCGGCTGCCGTTTGTCGGCGATCACCAGTTGCACATCACGCCAGAGGATGCCCGCGAGCTCGGCCTGGATAACGGCGACTACGTCTACGTCGATGCCAACGAGGCCGATCGCCCGTTCCGTGGTTGGCAGAATGACCCGGCCCGAGCCAAAGTTGCTCGGCTGATGATGCGGATCACCTTCAACACCAGCTACCCCCGGGGCGTGGTGATGACCAAGCACGCTCCGTACTGTGCCACGGAAAAAACGGTGGAGGCGCACGAAACGAGGCCCGACGGGCGAGCCCGTTCGGCGGATACGGGCTATCAGGCGAATTTGCGGTACGGCTCGCAGCAATCGTGCACGCGCAACTGGCTCATGCCGATGCACCAGACCGACACCCTATTTCACAAGGCCAAGCTGAAAATGGCTTTTATGTTCGGCGGCGAGGCCGACAACCACGCCGTCAACACGGTGCCGAAGGAGACCCTCGTTCGAATCGTCAAGGCGGAGCCCGGCGGCCTAGCCGGACAGGGTAAGTGGGTGGGAGCGACGACCACTTTCGGGCCACATTCCGATTCCGCGGCGAACCAGACTTACTTGGCGGGTGGCTATGTCCGCCTCTCCGGAAACGAGGGCTAAACCATGGACCAGGATGGCAACGACGAACGCTGGGTATCCAAGGTGCATCCTCTCAGTCGCGCCGCCGAGCCCGACGACCCCTACCAGCTTCTGGCCGAGCCCGTGCAGGGCGACCCGCTGGAGATGCTCTGCGGGTTACTCCAAGAGTTTGCCTGGCTGGGCTACTCGGCCGAACAACTGTTGGCGTTGTTCCATCACCCCGGGTACCCACTGCTTTGCGAACTGCGGGTTCACTTCGGCGAAGCCGAGATTCGTCGGCAGATTGACGAGTTGACAGGACTATGGGGGCAGTTGCGATTTCGCGAGACGATTGCCGAGGACCCGGAAGAAATGATCGAGGTCGTGCAAATTACGCCGCTCACCCGCGACACGAGCCCCACCGAGGGAGCGAACGAAGCGAACTAGGTGCCGCGCCGGGCCGACCCGAAGTCGGGGCGGCTCGACCCTGCCTTAAGGAACCAAGTCATGGCACAGGTTTACAACTGGCAACTTGGCCGCGAGATGAGCTACCCTTATCCCGAGGCGCATCCGCGGTGGCAATTTGCCTTCGTCTTCAACATCAATCGCTGTATCGCCTGCCAAACTTGCACCATGGCCTGCAAGAGCACCTGGACCTTCTCACGAGGCCAGGAAGCGATGTGGTGGAATAACGTCGAGACCAAGCCTTTCGGCGGCTACCCACGGCACTGGGATGCGCGGCTCCTGGAAATGCTCGAAAACGCTAACCCAGGGGCTCAGGTCTGGAACGCTTCGGATCGCCAGCACGAGACCCAGCCCTACGGTGTCTTCGAGGGTCAAACCATTTTCGAGGCCGCCACCAAACGCATTGGACCCGAGGGTGCCCAATCGGTGCTCGGGTACCTCCCCACGGAGCAGGAGTGGGCCGCGCCCAACGTTCACGAGGACTCGGCCACCGGCGGCAAGTGGCAACCCGGAGCCTTCAACGGTTCGACCCAATTGCCCGAGCATCGCGTCTGGTTTTTCTACCTGGCCCGCCTCTGCAATCACTGTACCTATCCTGGCTGCTTGGGGGCGTGCCCGCGACAAGCCATCTACAAGCGCCCCGAAGACGGTATTGTGCTGATCGATCAGAGCCGTTGCCGGGGTTACCGCAAATGCGTGGAAGGGTGCCCTTATAAGAAGGTGATGTACCGACCCAACACCCACACCAGCGAGAAATGCGTCGGCTGTTACCCGCGGATCGAAGGAAGCGATCCGGAGTTGTGTCCCGACGGGGCGCCGGTAGAGACGCGCTGCATGAGCGTGTGCGTCGGCAAGATTCGTCTGCAAGGGTTGGTGCAAATCGACGAAAAAGGCCGCTGGCAGGCCGACCCAACGAACCCCCTGTACTTCCTAATTCGCGAACGACAGGTGGCCTTGCCGCTCTATCCGCAGTTCGGCACGGAGCCCAACGGCTACTACATTCCACCTCGCTGGGTACCCCGCCCGTACTTGCAACAGATGTTCGGTCCGGGAGTCGAGTCGGCCATCGAGCAGTATGTTTGCCCGGACCGAGAGCTGCTGGCGGTGTTGCAACTGTTTCGAGCCCAGCGGCAGATTCTCTTCCGCTTCGAGATCGAGAAAGGTCCCAAGGTGGCTGAGATTCCCGTGAGGATGCCCGGCGGACAGGTCAAGGTTCAAGAGCTGTTCAACGATACCGTGATCGGCTTCAACAAGTTTGGCAAGGAAGTCGTTCGGGTAACGGTCGACGAACCGATCCACGAGCGACCTCGTGAGAAGCACGCCAACTCGATCTAAGCGCATTGTTCGCGTACGAGGTGCCATCATGATTACCGTCAATCCCCCATCGGCGTTTCGCGAGGCCGAGGCGCGCAACCTGGCCGCCGAGGTGCTCTACCGGTTCCTGTCTGCCCTGCTGGTGCAACCCGACCGCGACGCGTGGCGAACGCTCGTACTCGACCCGGTCAATCAAGGCTTGGCCGCCGGCGCGGCTGGTTTGCTCCGCCGTGAATTTGCGGGGGAGTCGGCGCCGCTGGGTTACGGCGAACTGCCTGTCGAGGAGCTCAATCTCGAACCGTTGCTGGCCGAACTGCACGACCCCTCGTTCGACGCGCTCAGCGAATACCATCGCGTCTTCGGGCTGGTTCAATGCCGCGAGTGCCCTCCCTACGAAACCGAGTTTCAGCCAAACGACGACGCCTTCTTTCGCGCTCAGGAAATGGCCGACGTGGCGGGTTTTTATCGGGCCTTTGGCGTTTCTCTCGGCGGCCGACCCCAGGAACGCCCCGACCACCTGGCCGTCGAGCTTGAGTTCGCCGCCCTGCTGCTAAGGCTGGAACGCCTGGCTCCCGACGGCGTGGGCCGACCTGAGACGGACGAGCGAGCAAGAATTTGTCGTGAAGCACGCGCGGCCTTCGTTCGAGACCACCTTGCATGGTGGGTCCCATCGTTCTCGCTCGCCCTGAGGCGCAAGGCCGAAACCGGGATCTACGAAAAGCTTGGCAGACTCTTGGCGGCCTTTCTTCCGGTGGAACGGCATTGCCTGGCGATCCAGGCACCGGCGATGCCGATCCGCCAGCAGATTTTGACTCCACCACCCGAGGAGTGCGCCGGCTGCGCGGCGGCTGCGCCGGGGTAGGGCCAGAGTCGCCGTCAGAAATTTGTCTGCGTGGTCTACCAACATCGATTCAAGAGGAACTTCGCGATGCGAACGCCAATTAAGTACACAATCGTGGCGGGAGCCACCCTGGGCACGCTGGGAACCGTGGCGGGCTGGCTCTGGCCCCACAACGGTCTGAGCCCAGCCATCGACCTGGCTCCGCCCGCGGCGGTGGCCGCCAGCACCCGGGCGGCCGCCGGCACAGGTTGGGCGACGCTAACCGGGCGGTTTGCCTACGAAGGCACTCCCCCTGCCCGGAAGGCGCTCTCCACGGGGGGCAAAGATGCCGCCGTCTGCGATGCCCACCCGATTCCCGATGAATCGCTCATTGTCGACGCCGAGGGCAAGGGAATTAAGAACGTTGTGATTTTTGCCCGCAAGACGAGCCGAATTCACAATTCATACGCGGCGAGCGCGGAAACTGACGCCATCTTCGACCAGAAAGATTGCGTGTTTCTCAGCCACGTCCTGCCGCTGCGAACCAGCCAGACACTGGTCGTCAAGAATAGCGATCCAATCGGCCACAACAGCAACATCAGCCCTCCGGGAGACGTAGGAATCAATCCCCTCCTGCCGGGCGGAGGCGAGCAGCGCCACCGATTCAAACGGCCGCAGACGAGCCCCGTCACGGTGACCTGCAACATTCATCCCTGGATGAAGGCGTTTGTCTTGCCGCGCAACGACCCCTACTTCGCGGTCACCGCGGCCGACGGTAGTTTCACCATCGCGAATCTGCCGGCCGGAGAGGAGATCGAATTTCAGATTTGGCATGAATTAGGCAAGGGAACCCAGGGGGCGCTCGAAGCAAAGAAGGATTGGGCCAAGGGACGCTTCAAGCTCAAGCTGACGGCAGACAAGACCGAGAACCTTGGCACCATCGCGGTGGCCCCCTCGGCCTTCAAGTGAGCAGTCGGCGTTTCCCGATCAGAGGGCAAGCCGGTGCGCGACGGCGTGCAAACGATTAACATGCCACTCCGCCTTGCGCCGGCAAGGAGCAATGAGCCATGATTACCCGGGCCAATGTCGGCCGGATCGTCGCGGTAAGTATTTCCCCCGGCGGGATTCCCAAGTTGCCGCAGGAGACTGTCGAATTGCGTGAGGAAGGCTTCGTCGGCGATGGCCGGGACCACGCCAAGCACGCTGTGCCCGAGCGAGCGGTGAGCCTGTTCGATCTGGAAGTGCTGGAAGCGCTGCGTGGCGAGGGCTTTCCTCTTAAACCCGGGCAGATCGGCGAAAACCTGACGGTGGCGGGACTCGACGTGCAGCGCCTGACGCCGGGAACCAGGCTGATCGTTGGCGAGGCCGTCGAACTGCGACTCGAGGTTCCGCGGAAACCTTGCTACGTGCTGGACGCCATCGACCCGCGACTGAAGGAGGTCATCGTCGGGCGCTGCGGATTCATGGCCTCGGTCCTGCGGGGGGGGGTCGTCAAGCCCTCGATGTCCATCGCGGTGATGGAACCGAGCCGCGAGAACCCTATCCCCTGAGGCCCGCGGCCACTCAACCGGCGAACGGACGTACGCAAACTCGGCGGCACGGGTCTGGTATCGCCGCCATCGGCCCGTCGGAGGGAACGAACCATGACCGTGCTGGTGTCGTTTTCGCCCGTTCCGGCTCCCCTGCTGTCGCAGTGGCTTGTCGCGCAGTCAGGACACGCTGACCTGAAAGTGGTTTCAGCCGACGAAACGCAAGGTCCTCGCTGGGATGAGACGCTGGCCACGGCCAGCGTTGCCCTGGGCGACTATACCTTTCGCCAAGCGATCGACGAAACGCTGCTGGAGAGGATGCCTCGATTGACGTTCGTACAGCAGCCGAGCGTCGGCTATCAGCACATCGACCTTCAGGCTTGCCGACGGCGCGGAGTGCGCGTTTCCAACACGCCGGGAGTCAATTCATCTGCCGTAGCCGAGCACACTCTGATGGTTGCTCTGGCACTGTTGCGACGGCTGGTCTCGGCGAACGAGCTCACGCACGCCGGTCGATGGGCCCAGCACGAATTGATGTGGGAACAGGGCATCCACGAATTGGCCGGAAAAACCTGGGGAATCGTCGGTCTGGGTTCCGTGGGCCGCGAGTTGGCCAGGCGGCTAATCCCGTTCAACGTGCAACTGCTGTACTTCGACGTCATTCGCGCCACAAGCACTACTGAGGCGGAACTGTGCACTACGTATAAGCCGCTCGAGCACCTGCTGCGATTGTCTGACGTTGTCAGCCTGCACGTTCCTTTGACCAGCGAAACCCGGAATCTGATCGGCGAGCGACAGTTGGGGTTGATGAAGTTCAGCGCCGTCTTGATCAACGTGGCCCGGGGCGAGTGCCTCGACGAGGGGGCGCTAGCGGCGCGCCTCCAAGTCAGGAAGCTGGCCGGCGCCGCTTGCGACGTATTTTCCCGTGAACCCATCGCCGAGGATCACCCGCTCTTGGGGATCGATAACGTGTTGCTCACACCCCATCTGGCCGGCGCAACCAACGAAGTTCGCCAGCGGGTCGTCCAGGCCGCGATTGCGAACCTGGTGCGCGTACTCCGCGGCGAGGAACCCCAGTTCGTGTTGAAACCGACGGATACCATCGCGCGAACGTCAGAGGCCGAATCAACATGACCAAGCTTCGTGGAGCCGACGCGCTGACCGCCTGCCTCGAGCGGCTGGGAGTTTGCCGCGTCTACGGCGTGATTGGCACGTCCATCATCGGATTTCTCGACGGTCTTTACGAGTCCCGCGAGCGAATCCGCTATGTAAGTTGCCGACACGAACAAGTCGCCGGCAGCATGGCCGATGCCGAGGGGAGACTCACTCGTCGGCCCGGAGTCGTGGCCTTGCATTCCGGACCCGGGGCGCTCAACGCCATGATCAGTCTGGCCAATGCAGCCAAAGACTGTTCGCCGATGGTGGCCGTCGCCGGTTCCATAAAGCGGAAGCTCGTTGGCTGCGACGGAATGCTCGAACTCGACCATCTTCGCGTCTTCCGTCCGCTGTGCCGGGCAACTTTTCGCCTGGAATCGGTACGTGATGTGCCGAACATCGTCTCCCATGCCTGGCGAGCCGCGCTGGAAGGGTCCGGCGGACCGGTCTTGATCGAGGTGCCCGAAGACGTTTGGGCTGATCGCGCGGAGGTCGATCTGGAGCTACTCGATCGCAGGGTCGATGAACCGCCTCCGCCTCCCTCGAACGAGGTCCAGCGCTTGGCCCAGCGGCTGTGGTCGGCCGCACGACCGGTGCTCTTGGCCGGCGGCGGAGTGGTCTCTGCTCGCGCCAGCGAGCTTCTGGCCAAGCTCGCCGAGCTAGGCCAGTTCCCGGTAGCCACGACGGGAAACGGCCGGGGAGCCATTTCCGAGCTCCACCCCTTGGCGCTCGGCCGGGCGGGCTTCGGCGGGGGCAACCCCGTGGCCGACGAGGCACTTCGGCGGGCAGACTTCGTACTGGCGATCGGCTGCACCATCTCGGATATGACTACCTATGAATATACCTGGCCGATCCAGGGAGAAATCGTCGCGATTAACCTGGACCACGACAACGACCAGAAGCGGGTACCGATCGAGGCCGTCTACGCCGACGCCGGGCGGCTGTTGACGGACTTGAACGAGGTTGTGTCCGCATTCGCGGCCGACGAGCGCTCTTCCTGGATCCACGAGCTGGAACCCGAACGAGCCGCCTGGCGAAATCTGCTCGCCAGTTCGCTCGCCCCCGATCGCGAGCCGCTTTCACCGGCCTACGTGTGCCAACGGCTCCGCGAACGGTTGGCCCCCGATGCGGTGGTCAGCGTGGGAGCTGGGATGCACCTGCTGTATCCCATGGCCTATTTGCCGTCGCAGCAACCGTCGACGTTTCTCTCCGCCGTGAATTTCGGTGCAATGGGTTTCGGCTTTCCGGCTGCTCTGGCCGCGAAGCTAGTCTTTCCTCAGCGCCAGGTGCTGGCCTTTCTGGGCGATGGCGACTTCTTGATGACCGTCCAAGATCTTGAAACGGCGGTTCGCGAACGCATCGCGGTTCGGTTATTCGTCATCAACGACAACTCTTATCGGGTGCTCGCATTTCGGCAACGCGTGCAGTTCGCGGGCCGAGTCTATGGCTCATTGCATCAGAATCCCGATCTTCTCAAACTTGCCGACGCGTTTGGTTTGCGGGCCTGGCGAATCTCGCGCGCCGCCGACGTCGACGGCGCGCTCGATGGCGCGCTGGCTGATCCAGGACCTTGCCTGGTTGAAATCGTAACCGATCCTGACGATATCCCGCCGACCAATCTCACGGCGGCGATGGGCATGAATTGAGGCGGGCTTTCTCCAGACCGCCTACGGCCGTCTTCGGTTACTCGACGTTGACACTGCTGGTGTGCTGGCGTTGAACGCCAAAGACACCGCTTGCGTCACTTGCCACCAGGGGTAGAACCGGCCATCGACAGTAGCTCCAGAATGTCAATTCTTGTTTTTGGGTTCTTCGGGAAATTTAGTGGGTGGAGCGGTTCGGGTTGATGCCTGGCTCGTGGCAGTTAGTGGTTGCAGCTCGGCTAGCTAGGGCTCGCAGTGATTTGTTTCACCCACTCTGAGACATTTTTGGCCCGTCGTTAGCTACGACCTCCGAGGTCTCCAGTGGCAGCGTCGGCTGCCGCAACTTCAGGTTCGCCTCACGCCGTCGATGCCGGGCTGCGGCCAGCTGGCGCTCGGCGACGGCGAATTGCTCTGGCAGGGCTGGAAGACCGGCTCTCCCCTTGGGAAGGGGCCCTCTCGTTAGCCCCTCCGCCGTCACCGTCGCTTCGCGCACGACTTACGTGTCCGTTCCGTGGAGCTTTCAATTACCCACAACTGTTTCGCATAGGTGAGGTTTCGCGTCGAGGCTATCCTGCGGCCGGACTGCGAGCGTTGCTTGCAGACGTCGGGCTGCATGGAGGGCCAAAGCCATGGAAGGCTGGGTCGAGCGAGAGATCGAGGGGTGTGAGTTTCCTGACCAGCGATTGAAGGCGCGATTTCGCAAGTTGCTCGCTTTGCTGGGCGAAAAGATCGGGGCAGCGTTGCCTGCGGCGTGCCAGGACTGGGCTGCAACAAGAGCAGCCTACCGTTTCTTCAGCAACGCGAAGGTGGATGAAAGCATCATCCTGGCCGGGCACTTCGCCGCCACGGCGGCTCGCATGGCCGCGACGAAAGGGCCGCTCCTCGTCCTGCATGACACGACCGAGTTTAGCTTCCAGCGCGAGCGGCCCAAGAACATTGGCCTCACGCGTCGGATCCCCACGGGTCGAATTGGCCGCGAGCCGATCACGAATTGCAGGCTGCTGATGCATTCGAGCCTGGCGGTCACCACAGCAGGCAAGCCACTGGGGCTGACGGCCGTCAAGTTCTGGACCCGCAAGAAGTTCAAGGGGACCAACGCCCTCAAGGGCGGTGTCGCAGGCGGCAAGCACTCGGTCAACACGACACGAATTCCGATCGAAGAGAAGGAGAGCGTCCGCTGGCTGGAGAACCTGCGGCAGTCGACGGAACTGGCTAATTCCGACCGCTGCATTCACATCGGCGACCGGGAAAGCGACATTTACGAGCTGTTCTGGCTGGCCCAGGAAGAGAAGACCCATTTTCTCGTGCAGACATGCGTCGATCGACTGGCCGGGACGGGAAAGACCACCATCGCCCGCAGGATGGCGCGGGAGCCGATTCAGGGGACGCACGTCGTTGAAGTGTTGGATGCCAAGGGTCGGCCGATCGAAGTCACCTTGCAACTGCGATATAGCCAAATGACGGTGCATCCGCCGATCGGCAAGCACAAGAAGTATCCGCCGCTGTCGCTGACCGTGATCCATGCCTGGGAGCGCGGAAAACCGGAAGGCCGAAAACCGATCTGCTGGAAGTTGTTGACCGACCTGCCAGTAGACCACCTGGAGTCGGCCATTGAAAAGTTGGAGTGGTACTCGCAGCGATGGAAGATCGAGACGTTTCACAAAGTGCTGAAATCCGGCTGCAGGGCCGAAGACGCCCAGTTGCGCACGGCCGAGCGGTTGACGAATCTAATTGCCGTGTTCTGCATCATTGCCTGGCGGGTGTTCTGGCTAACGATGGTCCATCGGACTAATCCCAAGGCGCCCGCCGACACAGTGTTCACCGACACCGAGATCACGATTCTCAGCCACGTCGACAGTGATCAAAAGCAGTCGCCTCCAAAACACGAGGCGCACTACGTCCTCGCAATCGCCAAACTCGGCAGCTATCTCGCCCGCAGGCACGACGGCCCGCCAGGGAATACGGTGATTTGCGCGGGCTGACTAGACCCGGTTTCAAAACCCTGTTGAACTAAACTTGCGCCCTGGCAGGACTTCGGTTAAGACGGTCATTGAAAGGAGACTTTCGATGGCCAAGCGACACGAGGTCGAACTGACGGACGCCCAGTGGGCGAGGATTGCGCCGCACCTTCCGAAATGCAAGCCCAATCGCAAAGGAGGTCGCCCGCCGGCCGACGTTCGAGCATGCTTCGAAGGCATTTTGTGGGTGCTACGAAGCGGCGCTCGCTGGCGCGACTTGCCGGAGCGGTACCCCTCGCCGAGCACCTGTTGGCGTCGGCTCACCGAGTGGGAGGCCGAGGGAATTCTGGAAAAAATCTGGCACGCCTTTCTCGACACACTCGACGAGCACGGGCTGATCGATTGGGACGAAGTGTTTGTCGACGGGACCTTCTCGCCGGCAAAAAAAGGGGCGACCGAGTCGGAAAAACCAAGCGCGGAAAGGGTACGAAGCTGGTGGTGGTGGCGGATGGTCAGGGAGTTCCGCTCGCATGCCTTACCGCGTCTGCTAGTCCTGCAGAGGTCACGCTTGCGGAAGAAGCCCTCGCCGAGGTCCCGGTCGGCGAAACGCCCACGCCGCTGATCGCCGATCGAGCCTACGACAGCGACCGCCTGCGCAGCACCCTGTTGGCGAAAGGGTGGGATCTGGTCTGCCCGCACCGCCGCGGGAGAAAACGACCGGCGACGCAAGACGGCCGCAAGCTCAGGCGCTATCGCCGGCGTTGGACGATTGAACGCACCATCTCCTGGCTGCACAACTTCCGCCGCCTGGTTGTTCGCTACGAATACTACAGCACCGTGTTTCAAGCGTTTATCCACTTGGCCTGCATCATCATCTGCTTACGACGGTTTTGAAACCGGCTCTAGGCTGACCGACATCCATCTCGGCTTCAACTTGGCCCGAGTTGTGGGTAATTGAAAGCTCCACGGAACGGACACACCGAACTGGTCACAGCAACTTGCCGTTCGAGAACCGGACCGAGGTCTTAGGCAGCGAACGCTCACAGGGGCGGCCCTCGATCGCCTCACCCATCACTGCCACACCCTGGAGACCAAGGGCGAAAGCTACCGCCGGCAGGATGCCCGCCGCGGACGGAAACGCCCGTACTGAACACTGGCCCGGGAAGCACCGGCTGACCGCCAGTTAAGTTTCGCTAAACTAACATCGTCCCGCGCCCCCGACCCGACGCCTGGAGATTCCATCCCAAACCAGCGCCACCAAATTCGACCGCCGTCAACGTCCAAGCAAGATTACGGCGCCTCCCTGCCGATCTGCACGATCTCTTCTGCCCAAACATGCTTCTGTTCTGATCATCGGCGCCGACCAACCAAACCAAGCGCCGCGACCAGGTGTTCGCGCAGGTCAGGACTCCTGTGTCAGGGTTTGTCCGCGGACGACTATCTTGGGACAGGGGCCTCCGTGGGATTTTCGTCGCCAGCAGGAACGGCAGGTGCTTCGTGTGGCGGCTGCGGCAGCAGGCGTTCGGTCTGGTACCACTGGTGCTCCTGCCGCGCCAGGATCTCATCAATCACCGTGCGAACCGCGGCCGCGGCTCCAGCCTGTCCCGTCTGCTCGGCGTGCGAGGCTAACTCGCGGGCCTCGGGAATAAGTTCCTGGTAGAAGCGTTCGGCCACTTCGTACATGCCGTGCCAATGGGCGTAGTCCGGCGCCATCATCGAGGCACCATGGCGGGCGCGGCGTCCTTCATGATGCCACAGGTAGAACCAGGTCCATTCGATCTTTTCGTCGAACTCGCCGGGAGTCAGCAACTTGTTGGCGCGGAGGGCCGCCATGATCGACTGCCCTGGCTTGGCGAATTTCTCGTTGTAGTTGATGACGAAATCATCGTATTGCTTATAGAAGGACTGGACGTAATTCTGCGTATGGCAGTGGGTGCAAACCAACTGCATGCGAGTGCGCTTCTGCTGCCAGGTATCCACGACCAGGGCTTTTCGCTTCTCGGGATCGGTTTCCTTGACCAGTTCGCCGTCCGCGCCAGTGTCGAGCAACATGCTTACCGGCGGACGATTGGTCCAGGAAATGCGTTCACCAGCGTTGTGCGTCACTTTGCGTCCGTTGCGAGTATGTGCCGACATGTGACATGTAGCACAAGTAGGCGCCTGCGAATATTCTTCGCCGAGCACCCAGTGATGGGCGTCGAGATTCATCTGCTCGCGTAGGTCGCGGAAGGCCACGCCGTGCTTCGATTCCTCGTAGATTTCCTTTTGCGGGTGATCGGGGCCGAGGTGGCACTTGCCACAGTTCTCGGGCTGGCGAGCGCGGCGGGGCGAAAAGTCGTGGCGCGAGTGGCAAGCCGAGCAGGAACCGCGCGAGCCGTCGAGATTAAGCCGGCCGATGCCAGTGTTGGGCCAAGTGGCTGGGTGCAGTAGCGGGCGCCCCGACTCATCATGCTTGACCAAGGCTACCTGGTCCGTATTGGTCGGTTTGCCATCGTCGCCCGGCGCCAGTTGTTCGAAGGTGATCAAGCTGCCATCGGTGCCTTCCAACGCCACCTTACTGCCATGGCATTGCTGGCAACCGACCTCGGCGCTGGCCATGCCATTGACCGATTTCACTTCCATGCCGGGCGTAGGAGAGTGCGGATTGAAGGGGACTCGCGAGCCTTCGATGGTTTCCGCCAGGCGATTGTCCAGCGAGGCGAGAATATTGCCGCCCTTGGCATGGTGGCTGGCGGCAAATTCGACGTATTCCTGTTGGTGACAGGCGCCGCAGTCACGGGGCGAAACGATTGTGGCAATCATCGCGCCGTAGTGATTGAAGGCGTCTGCATCGCGCTGATCGGCCTTGTGACATTCGACACAGCCCACTCCTTTTTCGGCATGCGTGCTGCCAACCCAGTGGTCGATGATGCCAGGCGACTGCTGACGATGACAATTGACACAGCTTGTACTTGATGCGGGGACAGCCACGTGCGCCTTGCGCAGCCCGACCTCGGCTCGACGGCGCGCCACCTCGCGCTCTTGCACCAATAGGAGCGAAAGGAGAAAGACGAGCCCTAGAATGGCAATGATGGCTTGTTTAGCGCGTAGCGTCATCGTATCTGTTCTATCGTTACGTAGGAGTGAAGAAACCGAATGTGGGTCCTGTAGGCCAAGCAGGGCAAGCAACCGGTCAGTGCGTTACCACTGCCTCCCAAACCGTCAATCCAGTCAGCAGCAGCGCAGCCACGATACCGATATACACACTGGCGTCGTCACGGCTAGTGAGCTTCCGCAAGACCGAGTCGAGCCAGGGCCAGAGAAACATCGCCGCCACGATGAACCCCATGCTTAATACGGCGGTCGTCGGCCCGAAGAGCTTGAGCCAGCGGAAGGTAGCGTAAAAGAACCACTCGGGCTTTATAACCTCGGGCGTGGTGAGCGGATCGGCCCGTGGCCCCATCACTACGGGAAAAACCGTCGCCAATACGCTCAACAAGACCATCAAGAACAGGCCGAAGGCCAATTCCGTGGCCATGTGGTCGGGGAAAAAATTGAAATGCTTGGGCGCGGTCGGTTTCTCATCCTCGAAGCGCAGCTCGGTGACGCCGTGAAGCCGGACCAACGTGATGTGAATGAACACCAACAGGATCAGCGTTGCCGGCAGAATGGCGGCGTGCAGGATAAAAAAGCGCGGTAGCGTGCGATCGTTGTACTGCTCGCCAGCCAACAGCAACTGCTTGAACACGGCCCCCACGACCGGCACGGTGTCAAGGATGTTGCCCGCCACCGTGGCTCCCCAATAGCTGAGTTGCTCAAACACCAAACTGTAGCCGGTGAACCCCAACCCCAGCGAGCAGAGCAACAATGCCATACCCACCAACCAATTCAACTCCCGCGGCCGACGAAAGGCCCCGGTAAAGTAGACCCGCATTTGGTGCAGGATCACCGCTGCGATCATCAGTGTCGCGGCCCACTTGTGCAAACCGCGGAAATACCAGCCGTAGGAGACCTCATCGGTGATGTAACGGACCGACTCGTAGGCGGTTGTCGAACTGGGTTGAAAGTAGACCGCCAGCAGGATGCCCGTGATGACCTGCACCACGAAGAGATAGGCGGGAGTTCCGCCCAGGCAAAACCACCAACGGCGCATGTGACTCGGCACCGGCTCATTGGTCCATTCGCGGAGTTGATCTCCGGAAATGGGCACTCGCTCGCCGAACCACTGGGAGAGGCGGCTCACACCCGACCTCCATCGCGCGGAAGCGATTCAGCCAGGCACAGCCCGTCACCCGGCGCAGGACGAGCGCAGTCGGTCAATTCCAGTGATTTGCCGATCGACTCTGCCGGCAACTCGATGAACAACAATTCTCCCTCAAGCCGCAGCGGATAACGTGGTAAATGCTGCCCCGCAGCCAGCGGAGGACCGCCCGTAGGACGTCCTTCCGCGTCGAACGCGCCATTGTGGCACGGGCAGAAAAAACGATGATGCTGCCCTTCCCAATGGACGCGGCAGCCGAGATGAGGGCAGGTGCTCGACAACGCGACGAAATCGTCAACCAGCGGGGGCGACTTCGCGTCCGATGCGGCACGGCGCTTGATCACCACGGGCGCGCCGCTGGGTGTCACAAACGTTGCCGACTCGCCGGGCGGAATCTGTGACGCTTGGGCGGCGAAAAGCCAAATCCTCTCCTGTCGCGAGGGGAACAAGAACTGCCCGGCGAATGTGAAAAACGTCCCATAGCCCGCCGCTAGGCCACCGAGCATGGCCAGCGAAGAGAGACTACTCAAAAAATCTCGCCGCGCCTCGGCAGCACGTTGCTCGCCGGACGCGGAACTGATCTCGGCGGATTCATCGTCCATCAGCAGAACTCACTTGCCGGAGTTGTCGGTCAACATGACCTCGCAGTCCAGGATTGACGCAAAACGGTCCAAGGCGGATTCGCGCCGAGTGGTCACTGGCGCTTGCCGCGGTACCTCGATGGCGCGTACCGCACCAAACTGTTTGGCGCCATGACCCGCCCCGCCTTGGCGAGAAGTGTAACGCAAGTTCGCTCGCAGGCAATCGCTTACGGAAGAACTTCATGTGCACGTGTAGGGGCAGCGGCTGCATGGGATTCCTATCGCGCGACAAAAGACTCGAGCGTCGCGGCTACCCGGGCGACTGCATCGGCCGACAACGCGTCAAGTGGCGTACCTCCCCGACATGGGGGTGAGCGACCCGTAAGGAATATAAGGAAAACGGCCCCCTCCCCCAAAGCGGCACGCAATCCGACGCGCGAGGTGCATGGGGAGACACACGGACTGCAAATCGTGAGGGTGAGAAAAGCGCCCCCACGATCCGCATAACGGCCCCGTCGAGCACCACAAACACCCCCCGCAAGCGACCCACTAGCAACCCTGGCCGAGGCCCTGCGTAGGATCTCGGAAGCCCACCGCCTGCGGCTAGCAGAGTTGCTTTCACGCCCCGCAGCAGCGGCTACGGCTACGGAACTGCCTGGCGCAAGGGGTTTCCTAGCCAGGGGGAGCGCCCAGGGGTAGGGGGAGCTCGAATCTCTGCGGGGGTCTGAGCAACGGATACGCCCGCCAGACACGCGCAGAATTGCGCGGGTTAGAGTTCGGCGGTTTTCCTCGATCCGCGATCCGGCGGGGGGCTCCCATTTTCGCCTCCTCACCAGAATTTGTGGGTGAATTCTGGCTCGGGGAGCGACCCAAGTTGGTGGTAGAGGGCAATTTCGAGCGCTTTGTTGACGGCGTTTCAATGTGGCGGCGCCGGGCGGTCGAATTTGGTGGCGCTAAGAGGTTGAGGGTCTCCCAGGTTACTGAGGTTGTGTCGCGGCAGAGATCACGTCGAGGGCATGCCGCGGTTGCGGAGCGACAACTGCAGTGGCTACATCTCGCGCGAGTTCCGCGCGGTGCTCGACGAAAACGGCCTGGGGCATCAGAGGATCAAACCGCATTGCCCCGAGGAGAGCGGGATCATCGAGCGTTCGAACCGGACGCTCCGCGAGGCCCTGGAGGGAGAGGATCTGAGGGACCTCTAGCAGGGCCCGCGACGAGCTGGTGCAGATCGTCGCCTGGTACAACAGCGGGCGATTGCATGCAGCGTTTGGCTACCTGCGGCCGATCGATTATCACCGGGGCGCCCCGGCGACGCTGCACGAAGCCCGCCGCCATCGGCGGCGTGAACAGAACCTGAAGCTGCAGCGGCCCATGCTGCCGCTGGAGACGCGCGAAGGTCGTTGCTAACAGCCGCCCGGCCGATCTGTCTCGGAGCGGGTGAAACAATTCACTCGACGCGATTACGGGGCTTTCGCCTACGGCCCTGGGGAGCAAACTTCTGCACGGTGGTGCGCACCCCTTCGACCAACAGTTCGACTTCCTCCGGAGTGTTATAGAAATAGAAACTGGCCCGCGTGCTGGCCGTGATGCCCAGCAAAGCGTGCAGTGGTTGCGCGCAGTGGTGCCCTGCGCGAACGGCCACGCCGAATCGGTCGTTGAGAACCTGGGCGAAGTCGTGGGCATGGATCGGCTCGAATACGAAGCTCACGAGGCCCGCGCGGTGCTCCGGCGTCGGACCGAGGATTCGCAGGCCAGGTATTTGCGACAGGGAGGCGTAGGCGAACGAGTTAAGTGCGCATTCATGGCGACCGATGGCTTCCAGGCCGATCCGCTCAAGGTAGTCGATCGCCGCAGCAAGGCCGATCGCAGGAACGATCGGCGGAGTTCCGGCCTCGAACTTCGCGGGCAGCGCGGCTGGGGTGAAGTGGTCGAGCCACACCTCGTCGATCATGCTGCCGCCGCCGAGAAACGGGGGCATGGCGTCGAGCAGCGCCTCTTTGCCGTACAGCACTCCGACGCCCGAAGGTCCCAGCATTTTGTGCCCGCTGAAGGCCAAGAAGTCGACGTCGAGGTCTCGTACGTTCGTGGGAAAGTGGGGAACGCTTTGCGCCGCGTCGACGAGCACAACGGCGCCGGCGGCGTGCGCCTTTGCCACGATTTGGGCGATTGGGTTGATCGTGCCGAGTGTATTCGAAGCAGCCGAGACGGCGACTAATTTTGTGCGATCCGAGAGCAAATGCTCAAACGCGGCTAGGTCGAGCAGGCCGCCGTCGGTTAACGGAACGTAGCGAAGGATCGCACCGGTTCGGACCGCGGCCTGCTGCCAGGGGACCAGGTTCGAGTGATGCTCAAGGACGGTCAGGAGCACCTCGTCGCCGGGCCTCAGGTTCGCTGCGCCCCAACTGTGGGCGACGGTATTGATCGCAGCCGTCGTACCCTGAGTGAAGATAACCTCGTGCGACCTGGCGGCGCCGATGAATCGTTGCACAACGGCGCGCGCTCGCTCGTACTGCTCGGTGCTCGATTCACTAAGGGCATGGATGCCGCGGTGGACGTTGGCGTAGGTCCGCTCATAAACGCCGCTGACGGCCTCGATTACCTGCCGCGGCCGCTGAGTGCTGGCCGCGTTGTCGAGGTAGACCAGCGCAAGGCCCGGGCCAACTTCCTCACTTAATACGGGGAAGTCGTTGCGCAACGTCGCTGGCACCAGGGAGGCATGATCGATCGGCGCGGTTTGGAAGTTCGACACGTCCACCTGGACCGCGCAAACGCGCGGAGCTCGCGGGATGATTGGTCCCCATCAACGAATGGCCGCGATGCGCTTCAACAAGCGATGCCTTCTCCGCGGCTATTGGGGTTCGTTTTCAATCGGCGAATGAATGGCCGATTGCAGCACCCTCCAAGACAGTAGGCAACATTTCTGCCGATTCGGTGTCAGCCGAGGGCCGTAAAGCTTCAGCATCGCCTCGGCCGTAAAACCCTTCACCTCGTCGACCGTCTTGCCGAGCATCGTTTCGATCAACATCGACGCGGAAGCTAAACTGATAACACAGCCCTGGCCATCGAAGTAGGCATTGAGAATCGTGCCTGCGTCATCCACGAGCAACTCGATCCGAACCACGTCGCCGCACAGCGGATTCTTATCCTCATGGGCGTGGGTCGCCTCGGCAAGGTGGCCCCGATGGAACGGATCCTCGTAATGATCGAGGATGTGCTCCTGGTAGAGTTCTTCGTGAGAGGCCATCGGCGGCGGGCCATGCGGGGCGGGGCAAGAGCCGTCCAGGGCGGGCAGCGCGCGTGCTCGGATCCCCTCCCTGGAACGCGACGTTTCGGACTTTAGTCTAGAAAGCGTGCCTTGCGGTAGCAAGGGAGGGCCCCCTATCGGCTGCGATCACCGGCCAGTTTTCCAGGCATCGCCGAACTAGGTAGTTCCTTAACCGTTCACACCCCGGGCAGGAGTGACGGCGTGGATTGGCCGGCGAAGTGGGCTTGGATGGCGGCGGTCAGGTATTCGAAGGTGCACTTCGATTGGCGGTGGCAGTTTTCCACGACGGTCGGAATCGTCTCGACGACGCGGCTGCCCGCGGCGCTTTGCCTGCCGAACGACAACTTTCGCCAGATGAATGCCGGAGGTAGCGCCCGTTCGCTGGCATTGTTGGTCGGCTCGACCCTCTCGACCTCGAAGAACGTTTACAACGAGTCACGATGATCGTAAAGCGGCTAGCACATTTCTCGCAGTTTCTTGTTGCCGCTGAACACACCGCGCAGCAGCAAGGCGTCGATCTTTCGGCGGATCGGTTGCCTCAAGCGTTCGAACCCATGGCGGGCGATGGTTCCATCGCGCGAGTGTGCCCAGTGTCGAGAGAATTTCTGTTTGAGACGCATCAGGTCGCGTACCAGGCGTTTCACCTGGTGATCCGGATGATCGATCAAGGCCTGAAAATCGCGCTTCAAATGGGCCGAGCACCACTGCGGTCGGCCGATTCTCGAGTTTATCTTGGCCCGATAGCAGTTCACCACTCCAGCAAACGTGTCCGGGAACAGTTCCTCAAGCACGGTGGCGGCCCACGTCGTCCGCAACGTGAAAACCCTGTACGTGCGAGTGACAAACGTCCATAACCAACTCTCTTGTCGGGCTTCTTTAGTCGGCGATTTGTCCATGCCCCGTACCGGTTCGGTCCGCAACTCGTCGATGAGGTCCTGACAACGGGGCTGCAGTGCGGCCGTCGCCTAAGCTTGCGGTTCTTCGGTAAACTTCGTGGGTGGAGCGGCTGACGCAGATGCCTGGGGGTTGGCGCCTGGTGGCTCAAGCTCCTCTAGCTCGGGCTCGCAGGCAGGAGGGGCGCCCTGCCCGCGCTTCTGGTCGCGAGCGTCGTCAAGGGCCTGCTCAGCCTCGGCGGGGCGAGCGACGCACGGCGACGGCGAAGCGAGTGGCAGGGCTGGGAGACCGTTTTACGTTGGAAGTGGCCTGCTCGAAGCCCCTCGGCCGTCACCATCGCCTCGGCCCGTCACTCGCTTGCGGGCCGTGGCGCGGTGTTCGAAAGCGAGGTCGAGGTGGCGGGGCGCTACCCCCACCTTAATCAAGGAACCGGCGAGCCTGAGCCGAGTGCCACATGGCAATGCAGGACTTACCCACTAATCATCTCTCCAGCACCAGGCAGTCAACGCCGCAGGGAGCGCCGGGGAACTTCGGTAGCTGCGATGATTCACGAAAATCACCGAAGAACCCCTTTTTCGCGGGGAGGCCCTGCTCGGTGTCACCAACCTCGACCCCCTGCGGCTGGAGGAGTTGCTTTCACACCCCGCAGAAGCGGCTATGGCTACACAACCTCACCTCACAAGCGAAAAACGGGGATCCCGTAGCCAGGGGGGGGCGCCCAGGGGGAGGGGGGGTTAAATCTCTAGCGGCGTTTCGAGCACCCCATACGCCCTCTAGGCGCGCACAGAATTTCACGGGTTAGCGCGCGGGGTTCTCGGTTTTGTTACACCACCCGGCGGAGGGTGGTTGGCCCCAGGCAGCGACCACGCGAAGCGGTCGAGCGACGCCCGGCGACTCGACGTAACCCCTTAAGTCTCAAAATGAGAATGGGTCCCCCGGGAGGGGAGGGGGAGGGGCCTGCGGGTTGCGACCCGCGCGAAGCTTGCGGCTAGCAAACAAAATTTGGGTACCCCCCCCTCCCCCACCGCGCCCGCAACTCGATCGAGGTGCGGCAGGCTCGAACCCTTAGCCCAATTGTGGACAGCGGCAAGCTCGGACCCAGCAACCAAGCGGGCAATTCCGCGGCGGGCCGCGGGTCCTGTCCGGGGGTGGGGCACCATGGCGGCCCCTAAGTTGTTCGCGTCCGGGCGCGCGCAAAAGTGTGAAGCGCTTCTTCTTCACACCTGTTTTTCGGGCGGGTAGATGCAGGCCGATTGCATCTAGGGGGGGCCAGGGGACGGGCGCGGCTGGCAAGACCTGGGGCATGGCAGGGGCAAGGGGCACCGTCGAAATTGGCGCCGCGGTGCTCGACAATTCTCCACCCGCGCCATAGATTCCGGCTCTCGGGACGGTTGCTGCGATGGCCATCGCGGCGGCCAAGCGGGCCCGGCCGGTTGCGCGTTTCCATCCTTTCGCGCGGCCGGCCTGGCTCGGCCCGTTGCTACAAGGATGGATTCATGGCGACTACTGCGCCAGCGCCCGTTTCTCCGGCCGAAATGCTCCAACGGGCCACGGCGGCGGCTCTCGGCATGGTGGAGATTGCGCAGCACACGCACTTTCGCGCTGGCATAGGTGGCCCGGTTCCACCCGAAGTGGTAGTGCCCTGGCTGGCCGCCGTGGTCGAGCACCTAGGGGCCGCGCCGCTTCTCGACGGCGTTCGGGCGGAGATTCTGAGGGCTCGAAACGATGACAATCCGGTTCGCTGGGGCGGCCTGGCCGAATCGACTTGGCACGACGTAGCTTTCAACTTCGGGCCGACGCTGGCTAGGGTGCTGGCCTACTCGGCTGCGGCGACGTTGCCGGCTGGCGACCAGTCAATCGACCCGACAGTACTGCAAGCCGAGGCCGACGCTATCGGCCGACGCCTGCAAGAATCGTGGCGTTCGCAACCGCTGTTCTGCGACGTGGCGGCGACCGACTTCGAGAATTTAGCCCTTGGGGTACAGCGCGAGGCCGAGCTAACTGCTCCAGGGTTGACCACCGCGGCACAACCGGCGCCCGCTGAGACTGGCGAATTGAACTGGGCCGATGAGCTGGAGATTGCCGTTCGTCTGTGCCTGGCACACTGCAACACCTTGCGGATGATCATTCAGAGCCGGGTCGATCCTGGCCTGATCGAGTTTCACCAAAAAATGGGCAACCCGCAGGTTGCTGACGACGTAGCGGCCGTGAATCGCCAGTGCTGCATCGGAGAGGCAAAGGCTTGGGCTGACCTGGCGACCGACTTCCGCCGGCTGCATCGAGCCTATTTCACGCTCCTGAACTATGCCAACGCGGCCGCGAGTAAAGACTTCGTCATCAATGGCCGGAAAACGTGCAGGGGTGCCGTCAGCTTCTGCCATCAATGGGCCTGGGCACTGGTCGAAGTGCTGGCCGGGGTCGATGCCCGCGCCCGCAAAAAACGCCACCCCGGCAGCGCATCGGACGACGCTATCTCAGAACCTCTAAAAGACTTGGAGGCGGGCAGCTACTCGATTAACGCGGAAGCGGTGCTACGCCTGGGAGACGCCCCGCGCCTCGCAGCCGCGGCCCGAATGACCCCCTGGCCGACTGATGAGGAAGTTGCCGCGGTGCGCCAGGAATTGGTCAGCGAGTGCGCCTTAGTCCGACGCGAATGGAACCGCGACCAGCGCCAGGTTGCCCAACCACTACCCCCGCCGACGGCGGAAACGCCAGGGGGCGGGAGAAACCGCGCAAGATCACGCCGGGATGAATTCAATCAACTCGCCAGGGACTACTTACGCACACACGCGACACCCGAGCATAAGGTGACGGTAACGGAATTGAGAGAAGCGATTGGTTGCTCCCGGGGTATTGTGCCGGAACTCTCCGCCTGGCGGGCATACCAAGATCGGTGGAAGGAGAACCAGAAGCCCCGAACGAGCCCCCAAGCTCGGCCCCTTCCGGCGAATGACTGTCTGGCCGACGAAACCTGCGAGGAACCCCTGGCGAAGCTTATTCGGGAGCAAGAGGCAGACGACGAAGGTAGCCCGATTGGGCGGCCGAAGGGGGTTGCGAGACAGCGAAAGCGGGCCTGAGATAGGAAGCGGTGCGGCGTTCACGGCCCGTTCATGAACGCGAAATTGAGGTGTTTGCCTAGTTCGCAAGTGTTTTTTCGTCGTTCGTCGTGAACGAACAGCGGTTGGTAGAGGGTGGCTCGTGTGGCCCCCGGAGAACACCAACCATGAATCGTTCCGTTCCGTCTCTCGCAACCCCGGGCAAGCTCGCCGAAACGCTTGGGGTTCCGCTACACCGCGTCTTGTATGTGCTGGCAACGCGGCGGCACATCTGCCCCTCTGCCAGGGCGGGTACCCTGCGACTGTTTGACAAGCGAGCAATTGCCCAGGTACGGCACGAGCTTAACGCAATCGAGGCCCGCCGTGCCCGAAAGGGGGTGGCCCGTGACTAGCACCCCCGTCTGGTCGAGGGCGACCCGCACCGACGCACCGCCCAAGCTGCTGCTGACACCCCGCGAGGCGGCGGCCGCCCTGGGAATCTGTGAGCGATCTTTGTGGAGCCTGGCCCGTGCTGGCAAGGTGCCCGTGGTGCGGCTGGGGCGCTCGACACGGTACCACGTTGCCGACCTGGCGAGGCTGATTGAGTCGAGCAAGGAAGGGGGTGCCGAGTGAGCACCCCCACGGATGGACTTGTCACAGCGCTGGAGCGCCACGGCTGCCAGCCCCGACGGTCGGGCTCGGGCTGGTCGGCACGGTGCCCGGCCCATGACGACCGGCAGGCCAGTCTATCGGTCAGCGAGGGGGACGACGGGCGCTGTCTGGTCTTCTGCCATGCCGGTTGTGATACCCGGGCCATTGTCGAGGCCGTGGGGCTCTCGATGCGCGACCTAATGAGTGGCGACGGCGACACAACTTCGCGGCGCCCGATGAAAACGGGGGTTTCGTCGCCAGGCCCGACCAGAAACGGCCACGCGAGCGGTAAGCCGGCCAAGCCGCCGAACGTGTACCTTACCCGCGAGGTAGCCGCCCAAGCCCTGTCGCGGCGACTAGGGCAGCCCTCTGGCCGGTGGACCTACCACGACGCCCAGGGCGAGCCGGTTGGGATGGTGCTGCGGTGGGAGAGGGCAGACGGCAAAACCATTCGGCCCCTGGCTCGGGTCGATGGCGGCTGGGCGATTGAGGCGATGCCCGCGCCAAGGCCACTGTATCGGCTACGCGAGTTGGCGGCGGCTGACGTGGTGTTCGTGGTCGAAGGCGAGAAGTGCGCCGACGCGACCTGGTCGATTGGGCTGGTGGCCACCACGAGCGCGGGCGGTGCCATGGTGGCGGGCACAACCGGCTGGGCGCCGCTGGCCGGCAAGCAGGTTGTAATACTTCCTGACAACGACGACGCCGGGCGGCAGTACGCGGCAGACGTGGCGGGCCTGCTCGCCAAACTGGACCCTCCGGCCATCGTCAAGGTGGTCGAGCTGCCCGGCCTAGAACCGGGCGGCGACCTGGCCGACTGGCTCGACACCCACGACGGCGCCGAGCCCGAATCGCTGCGGCAGCAGATAAAGGCGCTGGCCGATGCGGCGGCGCCGTTTCCGCGCGCGTGGTCAGACGCCGAGGTTATCGCGCGGCTGCGCGACGCAGAGGCTAAGGCAACGCGGGGTGGGGTGGTCGAGGCGCCGGCTGCCGAGTTGGTGAGCCTCGCCAGCGTCGAGCCCGAGGCCGTGACCTGGCTCTGGCCCCAGCGAATCGCGCTGGGGAAGCTGACCACCATCGCAGGCGACCCGGGCCTGGGGAAATCGTTTCTCTCGCTCGACCTGGCAGCGCGAGTGTCGCGGGGCGTCCCTTGGCCCGATGGAAGCGGCCACGCCCCCCTGGGCTCGGTGGTGCTGCTCTCGGCCGAGGATGACCTGGCCGACACTATCCGGCCCAGGCTCGACGCGGCTGGTGCGGACGTGGCCCGGATTCACTCCCTGGCTGCGGTCTGTGGGGTCGACCAAAACGGCGAGTACCGGCGTGGGTTCGACCTATCGCGCGACGTGGCCCGGCTGGAGGAAGTAATTGCCGAGCTGGGCGACTGCCGGCTGGTGGTATTCGACCCAATCAGTACGTACCTGGGGCGAACCAAGGGCAACGACAACGTCGAGGTTCGCGGAGTGCTGGCTCCGCTCACGGAGCTAGCCGGCAGACTCGGGGTGGCGGTGGTGGCCGTGTCACACCTGAGGAAGGTAGAAGGGCCGGCCATGTACCGCACCATGGGTAGCATGGCGTTCGTAGCGGCGGCCCGGGCTGCCTATGCGGTCGGTAAAGACAAAGACGACCCTACCGGCCAGCGGCGGCTGATGGCGCCGGTGAAGAACAATCTCGGCGATGACGAGACCGGCCTGGCGTACCGACTGACTGCGGCAGAGCCGGGAGGGATTCCGCACGTGGTATGGGAACCGGCGCCGGTTAGCATCAATGCCGACGATGCCCTGGCCTGGCCCCAGGGGCGACGCGGCCCCAAGCCGGAAGCCGCCGAGAGGGCCGAGACGTTCCTGCGGCGGGCCCTGGCCGAGGGGCCCCGACCAGCGACCAAGCTGATCGACGAAGCATCGGACGTTTACGGCATTTCAAAGCGAACCCTGCGGCGGGCCCATGAAGCGCTCGGGGTGGTGGCGTTCCGGGAAGTGGTCCCCGGGCCGTGGTGGTGGCGCCTGCCGGACCACGATCACCAAGACGGCCAAGAAACAGATGCGCCCTCTGATACTGAACTACTTGGCCATCTTGGCCACCTTGCGAAAAACAAGGGGGAAACCGCACTTTCTGAGGCAGGCGAGCCCAAGGCGGCCAAGTTACCGGAATATGGCCACCTGGGCCCACCCGAGCCCCGCCCAGACCCGCGGGACGAAGCGGCCGACGAGCGTGGGGCGGCGGCCCGTAGCCCTGACGGTAGCCAGGACGGCAGCCCGGATAATCCCCAGGGAGACAGCGCCCAGGGAGGTCAGGACGATACCCAGGACAATCCCCAGGATTGCGGCGGCGGGGAGGGCCCTGCCCCCGACGCGGACCGAGGGGACAACAATCGCCAGGGCTGCGGCCCCTGGGCCCCGGCCGATCCTAACCGCCTGTTGGCCGAGGCGGCGGCCGATTGGGAGTGCGAGGCGGCCCACGACGCGGCCTGATCGTTGGCGGCCGCCGAGGCCACCACTCCCCCCGACCCTTGACGTAATGTGTATGGTATGTATACTTCCGGCATGGATAGTCGCGACGTGATACGCCGGCTGCGGCGCGAGGGTTGGCAACTCGTTCGCACCAAGGGTAGCCACCACCAATTCAAACACCCTCAGCGGCCGGGGCTGGTCACGGTGCCCCACCCCAAACGCGACTTGCCTCTGGGCACCCTGCGGAGCATCGCCAAACAAGCCGGCTGGAGCGACCTGTTATGAACTACCCGATCGTGATTCACAAAGACAAACGCTCGGACTACGGCGTGACCGTGCCCGACCTGCCGGGTTGCTTCTCGGCCGGCCGCACACTCGACGAAGCCCTGGCCGCGGCCCGCGAAGCGATTGAACTACACGTGGAAGGGCTGATCGAGGAAGGCCAGACTGTTCCGCCAGCCGGTTCCATCGAACAGCACCAACGCAACCCCGACTATCGCGAGGGAACCTGGGCCGTTGTTTCGATCGACCCGGCCAAGCTGCGGCTGAACGCCATTCGGATCAATATCACGATGCCCGAGCGCGTGCTCGACGCCGTGGACCGTCACGCTAAAGAGCACGGCAAGACCCGCTCGGGCCTGCTGGTCGAGGCCGTGAACCAGTACATGGGGCGCAAGCGAGAGCCGGCGCCCGTTGCCAAGAAGCGGGCTGCCCCCAGCCGGAAAGGACGCTAAAGCGATGGCCAGTATCTCGCGAGACAAGGCCGGCAATCGGCGGATTCTATTTGCTGGCCCGAACGGTGCCCGGCGAACCATTTACGTTGGACGGCTGCCCAAGCGGGACGCCGAGGAAATCCTGCGGCGCGTCGAGGCGCTGGTGGCAGCCAAGTTCTCGGGCCGACCCATCGAGGTCGAGACGGCGGCCTGGGTGGCGGCCCTGCCCGAGGCCCTGGCCGTGAAGCTAGTTCGTGTTGGGTTGATTGAATCGCCGGAGGCGAAAGCCAAGGCAACGCTGGGGCCGTTCCTGAAAAGCCATTTCGACAGCAAGGCGAACCTGAAGCCGAACACCCAGCGAAACTACAAGACGACCGAGAAGCTGCTGCGGGAGCATTTCGGCGAAGGCCGGCCGCTGGCGTCAATCTCACCCGGCGACGCGGACGAGTGGCGCGAGGCGCTGCTGCGGCGATTGTCAGCAACAACGGTCAGCCGGGAAGTGAAACGGGCGCGGCAGTTTTTCCGGGCGGCCGTTCGCAAGCGATTGCTGACCGAGAATCCCTTTGCCGACCTGGCATCGCCTGCCCAGGTAAACACGAGCCGGGAGTATTTCGTAACGGCTGCCGACACGGCCAGGGCCATCGAGGCTTGCCCTGATGCCCAGTGGCGCTTGATTGTGGCACTGAGCCGCTATGGCGGGTTGCGGTGCCCTAGTGAACACCTGGCCCTTCGCTGGGGCGACATCGACTGGGAGCGCGGCCGAATGACGGTTCGTTCGCCCAAGACCGAACACCACCCCGGCGGCGAGGCGAGAACCATCCCGTTGTTCCCTGAGTTGCGACCACACCTGGAACAGGTTTGGGACGCGGCCGAGCCGGGGACCGAGTTCGTGGTGACTCGCTACCGCTGTACCAATATGAACCTGCGGACGCAGTTCTTGCGAATCCTCCGCCGGGCCGGTCTGGATCCCTGGCCCCGGCTGTTCCATAACCTACGCGCCAGCCGGCAGACCGAGCTGTGCCAGCGGTTTCCCATTCACGTCGTCTGCGCCTGGCTCGGCAACTCGCAATTGGTGGCAGCCAAGCACTACCTGCAAGTGACCGATGGCGACTTCGAGAGGGCTGCGGCGAGCAACCAAACCGCCGATGAACAGGCAACGCAGAATCCGACGCGCAATCCGACGCAGTACACTGCTTTGTACAGTGGAATTGAGCCGCAAGCCGAAATGGCAGCGCATGAAAAAACCCCTGAAAATCAGGGGTTTACCGCAGGGTGCGACTTGATACTGTACAAAAGTATACCCCCTAGGGGAGTCGAACCCCTGTTTTCGGGCTGAGAACCCGACGTCCTGGGCCACTAGACGAAGGGGGCCCATGCTGGCGGCGGCCGCATCGGCACGCAGTGCGCTTTGGCACCCATGCGACCTGCCGCCCCCCAGCTTCCCACGCCTGATCGCGGGGAAACCACGATAGTTACCCCAAGGGTGCCCGGGTGTCAACCGGCCCTGCGACGGGTTTGCTCAACCGGGAACGGCCCACCCCGGTTCGCTGGTCAGGTGGGCGGGCGGCCAGGCCCCCAAATGGCGATCGGGGGCCAGGGTCGTCACCACCGGCGGGGCCGGTTCCTGATCCGTGAGGACGCGAACCGACCCTGGCGGAGTGCCCTTAGCTGCCCTCGGGCACAATCAGGTAGCCCTGGCCGGCCAGGTTAAGCAGCACGGGCTCGTCGAACACCAGGTAGGGCGCCAGCTCGCGACCGTGGCGCGCCGCCAGGTCGAAATAGGCCCCGCTGAACTGCACAATGCGGATCGCCCGGTTCTGTTGCGCTTCGGTGAGCGTCGAGTCGAGCCATTGCCCGTGGCGCTTGTAAAACGTCTTGCTGCCCACGTTCTGCACGGTGTCCACGGGAACCAGGTTGTCCGACTCGTCTCGGGCCAGGGCAACTCCCAGCGAAGTCGGCGGTGGGGTGGCAGCGGCACCTGGGGCCGGGGTGCCGGCGTAGCGTCCACCCCCGGCTTGCTGATAGAACTGTTTCTGCCGCCGGGCCAGGAACGCGTCGGCCCCCTCGGTCGCGGAAAACCGCCCCAGGTGCCGCTCGGCGGTCGCCGTATTGGCGGCCACCTCGTTCAGATCGGTCTCTTCATCCGCCAGGAACGAGGTGTAGGGCGTCAAGATTCCGTGCCGGGTCGCCAGCTCGACCAGTTCCTTAACCAGTTCCGAGTTTTGCCCCTTCAGGTCGAGTTGGTCCAAGATTTCGCCCACGCGGCGGGTGGCCCACAGCTTTTCGATAAAGGCGTTGCTCGGGTCGCTGCCAGCGGCGGCCAGCTCCACCGGGAACTCGAACGACTTGGCTTCGCCCGCCAGTTGGCCGGAGATGGTCACCTGGCCTTGGCCGCCCACATGGTACCGGCCGACCACTACCACTTGTTCTCCGGCAAACAGGTCGCCCAAGTGCGGTGGATAGGTGCGGTTGACCGGCGAAAGTTCACCCGAGCCCGCGATTTGCCAGGCCAGTTTCACTTCGGTCAAAATCGGCGACTCGACGCGCTGATACAGACGGCTTACATGGGCTTCGATATTCTCGCTCGGGCGCACGTACTCGCTTTGGCCAAAGTGTTCGCGGGCCAGCTTGTCGAGCAGCCGGCTGTTGACATCGTAGCCCACGCCAAAGGCCATCACGCGGGCGTGAACCTGGTTGAGGGCCTTGGAACGCTCGACGATTTGCGCCTCGCTGGTTTCGCCCTCGGTGGGCAGGCCGTCGGTGAGGAAGAAAACATAGGTGGGACGCGCCGTGTCGCGAAGCTGCTTGAGGGCCAGCCCCAGGGCCGCATCGATATTCGTGCCACCGCCGGCAAACAGCCGCTCGACCCAGTTGCGGGCTTGCTTGCGGGTTTCGTCGGTCACGCGCTCCAACTCACTGCGAAAGCTCTCGGGCTGGCTGTCGTAGGCCACGATGTTGAATAGGTCGCCTTCCCGCAGGTTGTCGAGCACAAACCGCACGGCGGCCTGGGCCTGGGTAAATTTCTCGCCGCTCATGCTGCCGGAGCGATCGACCACCATCAGCACCGTCTTGGCCGTCGGTTGGGCGTCGGCCGCGGGAAGTTGGGGGCTGCCCAAGAGCAAGAAATAGCCGTCGTCGGTGTCCGAGGAACGATAGCTGAGCAGCGAGGTGGCCAGTTGCCCGGGCCCCACGTCGTAAAGCAACCGGAAATCGTCCTGGGGCACCTGGTTCTCGCTACTAAAGCGCACCCGGGCCTGGCGTTCGTCGGTGCGATCGACTTGCACCGAGTGCGTGGGGCTGTACACGTTCTTGATCGGCACCCCCGAGGCAATTACCACGTCGATCGCCACGCGCTCGGGCGGCTGCGAGGTGTATTTGGCCGTGCTAAGCGGGAAGAGAAAATCGGTTAGCCCACCCTGTTGCCGGCAAAGCTGGGTGTAGCGAAGCGAAACCTTTCGCTCGGCTCCCGCCGGCACGGGAAACACGCTCGTGCGAAACAGGCCCGTGCCGAGCCATTCCAACAACGCCGGGTCGCGATTCTTGAGCACGATTTGTTCGTAGTGGGCCCGGGCTTCTTCGGCTGAGAGCACCTTGCCGGGCACCTCGCGACCGTCGACCATCAGGGTCAACTGGTCGACCGCGCCGTCGTAGGGCAGGGGGAATGTGAAGGCAACTTCCAGGTTTTCGCTCCCGGTGTTGCGAAAGGTTTGCCCCACCTGAACCTGGGCCACCTGGCCGTTGAGACGCACCTCGACCGCCAACTCTTTGATCTGGTAGCTCCGCGGCCCCGGCGTGGGGGCGGGCCGAGGCAACCGCACGCGCTCGCCCGTGGCTTCCACTACCAGCAGGCCCTGACCCTGGACCAGCGCGGTCCAGCAAATGCATCCCACGAGTACCACGCCACGCCAGAGGGGCAGGATTGCTTTTGGGTTCACGACAGAGTTCCTCGCGGGAATGCGGACCAGTGAAAAGTGGGGGGCGACAGCGACCCGTCGCGCGGGCCTGCCCCCGCTTCAAAGCCGCGGGGGGCCAAACCGGGGCGGATCGGGGTTATACGAGTTTGTTCCCACGTGGTTCGACGCAGCCGAGGGGGGAAAAGTTCCCCGCCGGGACATGCCGGCCCCGCCAGGGAAGACCGGCGGCACCAGCAAAACCGCCCAGACTTCGTGGTTTACCCACTAGAGCCCCGCTGGCGGCCGACCGATAATCGGGGGCCAGGCCAGCGCTCTTCCGGCCCGGGAAGCCAGCGGGGGGGGCGAGCCGCGCGGGCGGTCGCACGGGGGGCCACCGAGCGCGGCGACCGGAGCCGACCGGCGATAGGCCAGCTTCCGTCGAACTGCCCTGAAAAGGTCACCAAGCCAAGAGGAGTCGAGCGTTGCAAAGCGAAGCCAAGTTCCGCCGTGCCGTCGGTGTTCGCCGGGTCGTATGCCAGGTGGGGTTGGGTATCGTCGCGGTGCTGTTGGTCGCCGGCGGTTGGGCCCCGCGCCTCGCGCTGGCCGAAACCTGGGCCGAGAAGCTCGGTTACCCCGCGGGCAAGCGAGTCTTGATCTTCCATGCCGACGACGTGGGCATGTGCTACGAGGCGAACCAGGCCGCCAAACAATATCTGCTGGCGGGCGACATTCAATCGGCCGCGCTGATGGTGCCCTGCCCGTGGTTTAACGAAATGGCCAACTGGTACCAGGAAAACCCCCAGTTCGATTGCGGCCTGCATCTGGCCATGAACAGCGAGTGGAAGTGGTATCGCTGGCCCTCGGTGGCGCCGCGCGAGCAGGTGCCCGGCATGATCGATTCCGACGGTTACCTGTACAGCGAAACGCTGATGACCGCCCTGAAGGCCAAGCCGGCCGAAATCGAGACCGAGATTCGCGCCCAGATCGAACGGGCGATTTCGCGCGGCATTCGCCCTTCGCACGTCGATACCCACATGGGCACGCTCTACGCCCGGCCCGACTACACCGAAGTTTATTGCCGGGTGGCCGCCGAATACCGCATTCCGGCCATGGTGCTGGAGCCGAGCCCCAAGATCATCGAGAAGTTCCGCCAGCGCGGCATTGCGCCGAGCGAGCTCATGCAGAAGGTGCTCGACGAGTACCCGCTGCCCAAACTCGACGATTTCGACAGCGTGCCCGAGGGCAAGACCTATGCCGAAAAGCTGGAGAACTTCTATGCCCAGGTGCGAGGGCTCGACCCGGGCATCACCGAGATTATTTTCCACCCCTCGATCGAAACCGAGGGGCTGCGGCACATTACCGGCTCCTGGCAACAGCGCGTCTGGGAAGCCCAGATGTTTAGCGACCCCCAGGTGAAGCAGTTTTTCCAGGGAGAAGGGATTCTGTTCACCAACTGGAAAGAGATGATGAAGCGCTGGGAAGAGCGCTTTGGCAAGGATGTGCCCCGCGGCCCGAAGGCGCAGTAGCGGGTTACTCGCTCGCTCGGTCGATTTCTCGCCGAGGAGCGCGGGGGGGCCGCCGACGCAGGAAGTGCGGCGCCGCCAACTGGCTGAAGCCCGGCACCGCTGGCGTGAGGAGATGCTGACGTTGCGGCAGCCGACGCTGGCGCTTGAACCCCCGGAGACCGTTACTGACGCCAGGGCCGGACCGTCTCAGAGTGGATGAAACTAATCAGAGCCAGGACAACAGTCAGCTAACAAGACGCCATCTGCGTGGCCGCAGCCTGATCGACGTGCTCTCGTCGGTCGGAAAAGTTCCGGCCTGCGACCTCGCGGATGAGCCACATCGAAGCCTGCTGCTCCCCCAGGGGTGTGTCCACTACCTCGTTCTTCAGCGTCCAGACCCATTAGGGTAAGGGCTGCTTCTTCGCGCTCAACAATTGCGGTGCGAGCGTAGACCATGACGCTCGCAGGTAGCAAGAATATCCACGATGGCGAGGAGACGCATAGCTTTCGAGTGGGCACCTGTCCTACCAGGGGCGTGGAACTCGCCGGCACTGGGCCGGAGAACAGAGATCGGCGACTGCGCGGCGGAAGACAATTGCACTAGGGCCTTGGCAGCGTGACAATGGGCAAGCAATTTGGTCCTTGGTGTCGCCGAGCCAGGACCATCGAATGCCCAAGAAGAAATCCGGGGTTTACTGCGAAGGCAGACAGCATGGCAGAGGCCGCGCCGCGCGGACCAGTCGGCCGCTGGGGCGGCGTCAATCACTTACGCGCTATTCGGGCCGACTTTCTGGCCTTTGCACATGCACTTCACCAGCAGTACGGTGACGTGGTGTCCTACAGCGTCCTCGGTCAGCCGATTTATCAGTTTGCCAGTCCGGATCTCGCGCACGAAGTGCTCGTGAAAAAGTCGAAGTCGCTGCAGAAAGTAGCCAACCAGAAACGGGCCTTCGGGCGGATCATCGGCAACAACCTGTTCACGCGCGATGGGGAAGCGTGGGTCGCCCGGCGGCGATTGCTCGGTCCTGTGTTTCAGCCGCAGATTATCGATCAGTATCGCGCGACGGTCATTCGGCAAGCATCGCACGTGCTGGGGCAATTCACGAGCGGCGAAGTCAATCTGTCGCAGGCAGCCGGCCGAATTGCGCTCTTGTCGGTTGCCGAAGCGCTATTCGGCGCGGCAGTACACGATCAGGCGGATCGATTTCTGGAGGTGGTCGCACGATTGCAGGGGGCGGTTTCGCGGCAAATCTTGAGCCCGGCGCTCGCGCCGCTTTGGGTTCCTACGCGCGATAACCGCACGATCCGTTCGGTGCTCAAATTCTTCCACGACTTGATGGCGTCGCTCATCGACCAGCGCCGACGATCGCCCGGCCAGCATGCCGACCTGCTAACGGCGCTTCTGAACGCCACCGATGCGGAAGTGGGCAAGCGATTGACCAACCGCGAAGTAATGGACGAAGCCATGACCATGCTTCTGGCCGGCAGCGATACGACCGCGGCTGCCATCACCTGGTCTGCTTACCTGTTGGCTAAGCACGTCGAGGTTCAAAACGACCTGCGCGAGGAGGTAACCCGGCTGGCGGGCGGCGGCGCTCTCCAAGCGGAGCACGCGGACAAGCTGAATGTGTCGCAAGCCGTCTTCCAGGAGTCGATGCGACTCTATCCACCCGGCATCGCCATCGCGCGGCAAGCGACCGAGCCGCTGGAAATCGGCGGCGTTTCGATCCCGCGCGGTGCGCTCCTTTTTGTCATCGTCTACTCGATCCACCGCGACGCGCGCTGGTTTGCCCATCCTGAACAGTTCCGACCGGAACGATTCGCACCGGAGCATGCCGCCGAGGTTCCCGAGCACGCCTATTTGCCCTTTGGCCTTGGTGGGCGGGCTTGCATTGGCCGCCGGTTCGCCATGATGGAAGGCACCTTGGTACTGGCCGAATTGATCCGCCGGTTCGAACTCGAATTGCCCGAACCGTCGTTCGAGCCGGAGCTGGAGAACCAGCTTACGTTGCATCCACGCAATGGGCTTCGATTGCGCGTGAAGCTCCGCGCCGGATAGACGATCGCCTCGCTCGAAACTGTTTCCAAACGGCTTGAGTGCCATCAATGACTGAAACAGACGTGGACCAGTGCGATGTCAAGCATTGGGTATCAGTCCCCGCGGTAGTCCCCGCTGGTCGACGACGACCTCCGGCTTCATACGCTTGGAAACTTGGGTTGTGCCAGCCACTTCGCCCCTTTTTGTGCCGCGAATGAACCAGGGCATGCTCGGCGCACGTGGCCCTGTTTGGTCGAAGAAGGCGCCGGGTGCCACGGCCGGGCCGGCCCAGCCGTGCTCTGATCGGATCACCGACACACGTCGACGCGCCCTTTACGCGGCAGCGAAGCTGGGTAGGTCGGGCCTATCGGCCCTACGATAGGTCGACGTTTCGTTTGGCCTGCCCAGCAAACAAAACCCGCCGGGCATCACCGGCGGCAACGGCAGCGTGGCGAGGCGGGTCGAACCGCCACAGGCGATGGCGCAACCGCGCTCTCAGGGTGCGGCGGCCTTGGCGAGCGGTTTATCTCGGAGCGGGCCGAACAACAGTTCGCCTCGGCGCTTCTTTTCCTGCAGCACCAGGTAGCCCTTACTGGCATTCTCCAGGCCGCGGACAATGATGTACGCGATGCCCACCAGGCCCATCAGGGCGGCAAAGGGTTCCTTGTCCAGCGTGGTCTTGGCCAATTCGGCCGCCATGGTGGCAGCCACCACGATTTCGACCAGGCCGTAGATGAACTGACTGGCGAACTTCAGCGCGGCAAACGCCACTCCCGCCGCCAAGGCCGCCAAAACCAGCCAAAAGCGGAGCCGTGCGGCCGCTTCAAGGGGCTGCTTGGCACTCAGCGCTTCGAGCATGGCCTCGGCCGCTTGATACGCCCCGTAGGCGAAGACCGCGCAAAACAGAACCACCCCCAAGATAATCCAGACCCCGCCAGGCGGTTTTCGCCCGGCGCGCGCTTCCTGCTTGCGTTGGTTCACCATGCCCAGGCTCCTTCTCGCGCTCAATCGCCGGCGCGCCGCAGGGGTCGCGCTGACCAGGTCGACCTAACGCGGCGGCGGCGAAAGTGTAACGCCGACAGGCCGCGGCGCCAGCCGCAATAGCGCCCCCCGCGAGCGACGTGAGTTGGGCTGGAGAATGCCCCGGCGAGGACGCCGCCCGGGGAATCCTTCAACGGCTGCTAAGCGTCCTCCTCGAGGATCGCCTCGATCCGCCCGGCGGCGTGCGCGTCCACCAAGGCCTGGTGGTCGCGCTCGACCTGGTCGGCGTAGCACTGGGCGAACTTCGCCAAGGCTCGATCGCAGGCATCTGCCTTGCCCAGATAGCCGCTCATAACGGCCGGGTCGCCCGACGTGGCATGGGCTCGGGCCAGAGTCCATCCGCACACGGCGGCGTAGTATTCCAGACGGCGCGCGTCGAAGGTTTCGATGGGAAGTGAAAACTTCATGTCGCGCAATTGGCGCACGTAGAAATCGAAGCCCGCGACCCGGGCCCAGCCTAGAAACAGGTCGCTGGCAGCCTGCGTAATCCGCTGGCCCACCACGACCCGCTGCCCGTGGTTTTCAAAGGGGCTACGGCCGGTGTGGGCCTCGAACACCGAGGGGCCGGCTTCTTTCACCTGGAGCAGCAGCGGGCTTTTGTCGTCGCAAAGAAACAGGGCCACGAAGCAGCGCGTGCCCACGCTGCCGATGCCCACTACGCGCCGGGCCAGGTCGTGCAACTGGTAGCGATCGAACAACAAGCGGCGCTCTTCGGGAAGTGAGGCGCGATACGCGGCGAACCCCTCGCGCGCTTGCTCCAGGAGCGCTTCGTCGACCACGCGCGTTTTAATCGGCGGGCGCTCGACAAACTGATAGCCGGCCCCCTCGGCGCGGGTAATCTTTGGAAACAATTGCTCGGCGCCGCGGAGACGGGCCTTGGCCGCCAGGCGCTCGCGACGCTTACGGGCCCGGGAGTCGGGGGCCATCTCGATCAGGTCGTCGGCGGTTACGCAGGCATACCAAATCTCAAGCGGGCTTAGCTCGGCAAACTGGGCCAGGTGCTGGCGATACGATCGGCAGCAGGCCAGGGCCGCGTCGCGCGAGTCCTTCTCGGAAACTCCGATCGAGCGGCCAGCCACCACCACGCTGACCGCGAGCCGCTTGAGATCCCATTCCCAGGCGCCCGGCAGCGTTTCGTCGAAATCGTTGATGTCGAAGACCAGCCTTCGCTCGGGCGTGGCGAACAGGCCGAAGTTGAGCAGGTGACAATCGCCGCAAGTTTGCACCTGTTTGCGCGTGACCGGGGTTTGCACCAGGTCGTAGGCCATCAGCGCCGGGGAACCGCGCAGGAAGGTGAAGGGGCTGCGGAGCATCCGCCCAAAGCGCAGGGGCGCCAACCGGGCCAGGCGCCCCTGGCTGGTGCGCTCGAGCAACTCGATCGGGTCGCGGCCGTCGCCCCCCAAGGTCCAGTTGGCCAGCGAAGCGCGGGGCACCGAATCGCGCAGCGATCGGCCCGATTGGTACTTCTCTTTACGAGATTGCCCAAGTTTTGCCATGACCCAACCTTAGGCGGATGCGCCTGGGAGGAAGAAGTAGTAGTAGTGACCAGTTTGCGCAGCGGCAAGCGAACCGGCCCTAAGCTCAAGCGTGATTTCGGCCGGTTACCCGGCCCGCGGCCGCCAACGAGGTTGGGTCCCATCATGATCGCAGCGCCGGCGCGGGGCAACGTGGTCTGCCCGAAACAACGCCAAGGGCTTGGCCCGAACCGGCGCGGCGGCCGGGCCGCGTTCGATGGCGCGGGCCCAGCCAGGTTCGTCCGGCGCCCATGGCCCCGCGCGGCCGGCCGAAACCAGTTCGGGGCAGGGGATCGTTCCGGCGGCCTGGCTAAGGTAAAGTCAGCACTCCACCCTGGCTGGCGTTCTGGACCGCTAAGGCGATTCGATGCACCCACTGACCGAGATCGGGCAAACCTGCCGGCGGCTGGCGCGGGCCGCTCGCGGCGCCTGGTTCCCGCTGGCCTGCTGGGAATTGGCCATCTCGCTCTTGTGGGCCGCGGCCCTGGGCCCGCTGCTGCTGGCGTTGTCGTACCAGGCGATCGAGCTGTCGGGCGACTCGGTCTTGGGCAACGTCGAACTGGCGCGATTCCTCGGTTCGCCGATCGGTGTCGCGGCGCTTGTGCTGGGGGCGAGCCTTTCGCTGGGGCTGATCTGGATGGAGCTGGCCGTGCTGATTTTGTGGGGCAGCGCTGCGCAGCGCGGCGCGCCGATGACCAGTCGTCAGGCCGCGGCGGCCATGCTCGGTGCCGCGCCCCGCTTGTTCGGCCTGGCGGCGGCGCAAACCTGTGCTCTGTTGTTGGTGGCGCTGCCGCTGCTGGTGCTGGGGGCCGGGTTGTATTGGGTGCTGCTGGGCGGCACCGACATCAATTTCTATCTTGCCGAACGACCCCCCAAGTTCTGGTTCGCCGCCGCGGCCGGAGCCGTGCTCGCGGTGCTGTTTATCGTGATCGCCGCCGGGCTTTTCTCGCGGTGGGCGCTGGCCCTGCCGGCCTGCATGGTCGATGGCCATGGCTGGATGGCGGCGCTGGCGGCCAGCAGCCGCCTGATGCGCGGCCGCCGCTGGCGTTTGATACTGCTCGTCGCCGCCTGGCTGGCCATCAAGTATCTGCTGCTCTTGGGCACGCTCTGGGTACTCGATGCCGCCAACGAGCGGCTCTTAAGCTGGCTGCCCGGCGAGTTGCCGGCGCTGATCTGGGTGACGCTCGCCGCGCTGATCGTCGATGCCGGAATCGTGCAAGTAGTGGGGGCTCTATTCGCAATCGGAATTGCCCTGTTGCTGGTCGACGAGTACCAACAGGCGCTCGCTCGCCATGAGCAAAGCCCCGGCTTCGGGCGGGGCCCCGCTTTCCAGCAGGCGACGCCGGTGCCCGGCTGGCGCGGGTGGTTGATGCTGGGGCTCTTGGCCGTGGCTGGGCCCGCGGCAAGCCTGACCTATGCCTTGGCGGTGGCGCCCGAGCTGGTCGAGCGGCGGCCGGCGCTGGTAACCGCTCACCGGGCAGGCCCCAAGCCGGCCCCGGAAAACAGCCTGGCGGCCCTTCGCCTGGCCCTAGCGGCGGGCGCCGACTTTGTGGAGCTCGACGTGCAGCCGACGGCCGACGGACAGGTGGTGTTGGCCCACGATCGCGACTTGCGGCGGGTGACGGGCGACCCTCGGGTTGTGACCGAACTGCGACTCGACGAGATCGCCGCCCTGCGCTTACGCGAGGGCAGCGCCCCGGGCCGGGAGCCGATTCCCACGCTGGAACAGTTTCTGGCGGCCTGCGACGGGCAAATTCGTCTGAATGTGGAGATGAAGGATTTCGGCAACGCCGGCGGCCTGGCCTTGGCGGTGCTCGACGTGCTGCGCCGCCACGATTTCACCGACCGGGCCGTGGTTTCCTGCTTCCAGTTGGCTCCCTTGCGAGAACTGAAGAAGGCCGAACCGCGACTCCCGGTGGGGAAGATCGTTTCGGCGAGCCAGGGAGACCTGACCCGGCTGCCGGTCGATTTTCTGAGTGTTCATCAACGGCTGGTTCGCGGGGGACTGGTCGGCCGGGCGCACCGCCGCGGGATGCAGGTTCACGTCTGGACCGTCAACGACCGGGAAACGGTGCTGCGGATGCTCGACCACGGGTGCGACAACCTGATTACCAGCCGGCCGGAAATGGTCCGCGAAATCGTCGACGAATATGCCCAGCTTGGGAATGTGGAGCGGATGGTGCTGCGCGTGCGGCGCTGGCTGCGCGAGTAAAGCGGCCGGCTGGTTGCCACGCGGGCTACGTGCCTGGCGACCCGGCATGAGCGGCCCAGAGCACCAGGTCGGCTAGGCCCACCTCGAAATCTTCGTTGAAGTCGGCAGCCAGCCCCGGGCCCTGTTGGCCGAACTGGGCTGCCCAAATGGCGTAATCGACTGCGCTGGCCAGGCCATCGCCATTGGCGTCGCCAGGCGTCGCTGAGCGCAGCAAGCGAAAGGTGCGGCGAAAAGGACCGCTTCCCGGGCCATCGCCGTTGCCGTCGAAAAGGGCTCCCGACGCCTCGATGATTCCTTCGCCAATCGTGAGCACATAGTCGCCTTCGAGGAGCCGACCCGTACTTAGGTGTACCGTGGTGATCGAACGGATCGGATCGAATTGCTGGGAATAGCCCACGCTGATCTGCGAGCCATCGCGAGTGAGCCGGAATTCATGAATTGGCCGCAGTGGCGTCAGCAAATCGCCCTCGAACTCGATGACCAGATCGGATTGCGGACTGCGCAGAACTCCTCCGGGTTCGATCGGCTGAGGAGCGTGGCCGCCCGTGGCGACGCCAACGACCTTTGGCGGGGTGAGTCGGCGAACGGCGAAGATGCCACCGCGATCGCTGTCGTCCACGACCCAGGTGGCAATCAGGTCGCCGTCGGAGTCGATCGCCACGGCCGGGGTATCCAATGCGTTTTGATGGGTGCTTGGGTCGACCTCGCTCAACTGGATCTGCGTTGGAGGCCGGTTCAGCGCGGCGTATTCGGTAAGGAACACGTCTCGGTCGCTCTGAGTGCCCTGGTTGGTTGGGTCGTAACCGCTCCACACGATCGAGATTCGCTTTTGAGCGTCGACCACCGGAGGAGCAACGAGCACAGCGTCGCCGGGAATGGGAAGCTGCAGCGGCGCGCCCAGCGGCACCCCCGATGCGTTGTACGCGCGTATGCGCCGAGTTTCGATAATTAGCGATTCGAAATAATGGTAGATCGTCTCGCGCCAAGCGACGTAAATGTCTCCGTCTAGGTCCATGGCGACGGTGCTGCCGCTTACCAAGTGGCCAATGTAGGCGTTTCCCGCCCCATTGGCGACCAGCAGCGGCTGGCCCAGCGGCGCCCCCTCGGCGTCGTAGCGCTGGATTTCGATGCGCACCTGGTCGACGGGTGAGGATGGCTCGCGTACATCGCGCTGGATCACGAACCCACCCAGCGGGGCCACCGCCACTTGAACCTTCGTTGCCACGAACGCTGCGCTCGGTGCCTCGGCGGCCAGAATGGCACTGCTCAATGGTTCGAGCGAAAGATCGTAGCGCTCGAGCCAGTGCTGTTGACTGCCCTCCCATAGCAGGTACAGATTGCCCGCCGCATCCGATTTCAGATCTACCAGGCGCGATTCACCAGCGCCGATGCCGTCCGGGGTGGCCGGCGGCCGCTTGACTTGCCCCTGACGATCGAAGATCGCCACGCGCACATGTTGGCCATTGGGCGGCGGCGAGCCCAATTCCGTCCACCCCAGAGCGAAGTCGCCATTAGGGAGCGGCGCCAGAAACAGCGGCGGGCTGACGTGACTGGCATCGACCACCGTTTCGGTACCCAGCGGACGACCCAGCGCATCGAACTGTTGAAAGAAAAGCCCCTGGCCCGACGATGTCGTTTCCGTGGTGCTCCAAGCGACCACGCTGCCGCCATCGCTGGTAACGGTTATCACGGGCCAGCGCTGATCGGCCTGGGCCGTCTGAGATACTCGAAAGCCTTCCGGCGGCCGAACGCCCGTGGCGATTTGGAACGGAAGCACCAGGTCGGCAGCCAGCGGCTCAAAGTGGCGCGGATCGAGCGGGGCGCCTGTGGCACTTTCGGCCGACCCCCGGACGGTGAGTCGATAGGAACCATCGGTCAGGGCCGAAGCGGCCTCGAGTATCACCAGCGACTGACCGGTCAGTGGATCGTACTGATGGCTTGCAAAGACCGGAATGGCCAGAAGCGAGTCGAGCAAAACCAGCTCGTATTGGTTGGGGTTTAGCACGCTCTCCGGCCCCGCAGTGGCCATCGGCTCGCTGAAGCGTAGGGTAATTCTCGTAACCGGCTGCCAAAGCAGCGTGTCAGGCGTGAGCGGCCGAGGAAACTCAGCAGCGGTTACCGCTACGACCGCCGGACCGGCCGCGGGGCCACCCAGGAGCTGTGCGCGGAGCCTGAGCCGGCCGTCGGCAGAGAGCGAATGGAACAGGTATACGCCCCCATCGATCTGGGTGGGCGAAGCGGCCCAGATGCGGTAGGCGGAATACCAGGAAGTATCGGCGATTGGCGGATCCGTCGTAATCGGTTGGGCGTTCGAAACCGGCCCTTCCGCGGCCAGGCGCTGCACGACCAGTTGCGAATCGCGAGTCCAGGAGAGCAGCCAGTTCTGCTGGGCATCGACCTCGAGGGCCGCCAGGGCATCTACCGTGGTCGGGGCGCCGCGTTCGAGCATCCAGGCGGGGCCCGCCGTGTCGCCCAAGGGAGCGTAGGCGCGAATATGGATCGACTGGCCCTGGTATCCGGGTACCAGGTCGCTCCAGGCAATGAGAAGTTGCCCGTCGGATTTGGTCGCCGCGGCAATCTTCGCTAAGACTCCGACGCCCACCTCGAGCACGGGGGTTAAGGGAGCCAGCGCTAGGTCGAATCGGCGGGCCAATACTTGACTCGGCGGCGCGCTGACCGGTTGGAGTGCCGCGACGGTCCAGACGACCCACAGCGAGTTGTCAGCTCCCTGGGCGAGCGCGATCTGATCCTCCCTCCCCGGATGCAACCCATCGAGCTGCACCGCATCGGTCAGCGGTAGTCCCGTAGCGTCGTAGCGGCGGAGGTAGAGCCTTTCCGCTTGACGCCAGGCGAAGGTTGTCGAGCCATCGCTTGCGGACAAGAGGGCGAACCGGTCTCGCGAGATCAGTTCGCCGGCGGCAACGGTCGCGGCGGGGCCGCGCTGGAAACCTTGCGAGTCGAACCCGACTGCCACCAGGCGAACCTGGTCTGAACCAAGTTCACGTTGCAGGTAGGCGATTGTGAAACTGCCGTCGGGGCCAACCCCGACCGATGCTTCGCCGAGAACGCGTTCAGCGATTCGTAATTCGCGCCCCAGCGGAGCGCCCGTTGCCGTGAAGCGACGCAGATGAAGCGAGTAATCGTTGGTCGACCACTGGGTCCACAGCGCCAGATAACGGCCACCACTCAAAGCAAAAACTTGTGGTTGATCATAGCGGCCCGCGGGCGTTTCGTTTAATTGGAACGAGGGGCCCGTCGGCTCGAATTGGCCGATGGTTCCCGGATTCTCGAGGGCCGAGTTCGTGGAATCAGCGGGTGACGCGGCCGAGTTGCCGGACTGGCGGGCCATGCCAATCGCATAGTCGGCCAGCCCAACCTGACCGTCGTTGTTCAGGTCGGCCACAAGGTCGGTTCCACGCTGGCCAAACTCGGCCGACCAGGCCTGGGCGAAATCCGTGGCGCCCAGGGGCGAACCGCTGAGCACACACCGCGCTTCCAGTGGTTGCGGGCCCTGCCGCCAACGACCCAGTCGCCGTGGGTTAAAGCAGCGCGATCGGCGAGGCGACCGGTGACCTTTGATTCCAGTCCATAACGTCGAAAGCCAGTGTGCAGGGCGAGGGTTCATCGACCAGGTCCTCGTAGTAAGGCACCTCAGCGGGCGAAGTTCTGCGCAGTTTCGGGCAGAATCCCAACGGATTGTATCCTCGTGTGGACAGCGACGTGAAACCCCTAGGGGGGGTTGAGAATGCCCCGCAGCGGGGTCGCCCAAGCGCGTTTAAGAGCTCTTCATCTCTCACCTGCGTGAGCAAGATCGCCGGTTCGCATCTGGTATTTCGGCGGCCCGCTTGCCGGTGGGCGCTACTGGACGTAACGCGGCTAGCGTGTTAAGCCAATACCAGCGCGGCCCATTTCCGCGAGGCGTGAAGGCCGAGCGAGTGCTCACAAGCATGAGCAGAGCCGCACGACCAAGCCTGCGGTGGGCCACGTTCCAGTTAATCGCCGATGCGCTGCGACAATTGCGGAACAAAAATCGGCCGGGAAGCCGTGTTCGATACGCGAAGCGAAGGGCCCTCGGGCCGCTTTCACGGCAACAAGACAGTATCGCTCTGGCTTTGCCCGCGCTGCGCGGCCCGGCGCCGTAACATCGGCTGGTTCTGGTTGGTCAGCGTGCTGCTGACACTGGCCGCGATGACGATTTTCTTTCGCTGGATACCCAGTTGAGTGCGGCGGTTGCCGAGTTTCAAAAGCGCCGCCGGGCAAGCAACGGACGGGGCCACGGCTAAGGTCAGCGGTGTTGGTCCCCCCAACCTACGTGGTCACTCGTTCGCTGAGACCAACCCCAGTACTGCCCAGCAACTGCCCGCCGCCGTAATCGGGCCCGGACCACCAGGTTCGCCGCCGGGGTGCGTGGGCCGAGAGGTCATGGGCCAGCTACCATCCTCGCGCTGGGTCTCGATCAGGAACCGCCGGCCGCCCGCAATCGCGAGGTCGTCGGCGGGCAGCCCCGACCTGCTCAAGGCATAAATCGCTTGCCCGGTGGCCCAGGCATCGCTCGGCAGCTCAACGGTTTGGCTCCAGCCGCCGTCGGGCCGCTGGCAATCGCGAATTCGCCGCACCAGTGGAGCCAGCCCCTCGCCCGACCGGCCCAGCCGTGTGCCCACAACCAGCTTGAGCGCTAGCGATTGAAGTTCACCGTCGTCGGGCGCGGCGTCGAGCCAGGCCAGTGCCCGCTCGGTGGCCCTTTGGGCCTCTGGGCTGCCCCCCTCGGCCGCTGGCAGCAGGGCCAGCGTGGCCAGCGCGGTTGCCCGCGCGTCAAAGTGGCCAAACAGCGGCGGCCGTGTCTCGGGCCAGGACGACCAGGAACCATCGGGCTGTTGGTCGGCGCTTACGGTCTCCAAGAGGCGCTCGAGCGCCTGCTGGGTCTCAGCGTCGCGCTGGTGAACCGCTCCCAGCGCCAGGGCGAAATAAACCGCCTTTTCGTTCAGCGCGTGGGGGGCGCTCTCGGGCCGAGCCTGGCTGGTGCGGCCGTCGCCCGATTCGGTGAGCCACTGGGTCAGCTCGTCCTGCAGCGGGCGATCGACCGGGTAGCCTGCCCGATGCGCATCGCTCAGCGACCACACCACCAGGCTCGCATGATGGCACGACGCGCAGTTGTGGTCGCGTTTCCACGCCCGGGCATCTTGAGCCAGAAAGCCGAGCCCGCGCTCGATGGCGGCCGCCGAGCGGCCAGAATCGCTAGGTGCCTCGCTGTCGCCTTCGGCGGCAGAGGCAAGCGCCGCGCCGCTGAGCATGACGAACACTGCCCAGAGGGTTCGCATGAGGGAACCTCGACCAGGATCTGCCGGAGCCAAGAGCCCGATGCCGGGCGCGAGCGCGGCGCGGGTTGCCTGGTGCGTCGACATGCGCTTGAGCCTACGCCGCCGGCGGTGCGAGGGGAAGCAAATACCGCGGCGATTCCTCCGTGGTCTTGTCAGGGCTCGATTCGGGTACTCAGGCGATCTTCAAAAACGACCTGGCCCTCGACGTCGTGCAGGCGCAGCACGAGCTCGACGGCTGCCGGCCCATCCACGACCGCGGGCCGCTCGACCTGGCCGCTGAGAAATCCGCCCGCAACCCGCAGAAAGCGGTGTACCTCGGGCACATAGTCTTCTTGTTGCCAGCCCCCGGCGTGCTCGTCCGAGGCCGGTCCGCAGCTATACTCGCGCAGCCCCGTGGCCGGGTCGGCCGAGGCATACTGCCAGTGCCGATCTCCGCACAGCACCACCGTGTTGGGGGAGCGGGCCAGAAACTGGCGCAGCTCGTCCCCCTCGTGGCGGAATCCGGCATTGGCATGGTTGTCGTTCTTTTGCGAGCGGTCGGGACCGACGAGCGGCGTGGGGCTAATCAGCACCTTGAAGGTAGCATCGGATTCGCTGAGCGTGTGGCGGAACCACTCTTTCTGAGCAGCCCCCCAGATGGTTTTCTGGGGTCCGTCGGGCGCGTTGTTTGGGCTGCGAAAATCGCGCCCTTCAACCAGCCAAAGCTGCAGGTCGCGCCCCCACCGCACCGTTCGATAGGTCGATGGGCCTAGCGCCACCTGCTCACGATACACGGCCTGGCCCTGGCGAAACGTGAATTCGTGCATGTAGGGCGTGGTCATCGTCGGCCAGCAATCGTTGCACCAGGTGTCGTGGTCGTCTTTTTCGAAATAGCTGCCCAGCGTTCGGTAAAACTCGACCGCGGTCGGCCAACTGAACATCCGCTGCCAGTGGTACCGGGCCAGGTCGACCGTTTTGGCCAGCTCGTCGTAATAGATGATGTCGCCCGTATGGACGAAAAAATCGGGGTCGAGCCGGCTCATTGAGGGAAAGATCTTGAACCCCTCGGGACAGTCCTGGTCGTCGTTCCCGAAACAGGTGGCCACCGTAAACCGCACGGGCCGCGCCTGGTCGGGCGCCGGCGCCGTCCGGAACCGGGCCTCGAGCGTGGCTCCCTCGGCCTCGTCGACCGCCCGCGACTGGATTTCAAGTTCATACGCGGTCGCGGGAATCAGCCCCGTCAGCGGCACCTGGCGGGTAAAGTCGGCGAGCGGGTCGACTGGTTGCCAGGCGGTTTCCTGCCAGGCACTCTCGCCCTGGGGGCGCCAACGAACGCGAACCTGGCCGTCGCAGCCGGGCACCGCCTGGCGCAGCCCCGCCACCGTGGCATCGCCGTCGAGATGCACGGCGCGCACGGCCCGCTGCCGCCGCGGGTGAGCCGGGTCGGCGGGAAGATACTCGATGACCACCGCGGGGGCGTCGTCTGGATTGCGCTCGGCCTGCCGCGTCAGCCGCGTCCAGACGATGGCCGAGTTGTGAGTAACCTCGCCGATTTTGCAGCCCGTGGCTTGAAAGGGGGCGCTGGCCAGAGCCGGTGCGGCAAGAGCCAGCAGCGCCAAGCTGCCTGCGGTGCAGTAGTAAGCCGATCGCTGATAAGTCAAGGCGGCCCTCCTCAGTAGGGCGTTGTGGTTGGCTGCGAGCTTGGTGCTGTTGAAATAGGGCCACCACGGCCTGTTTCAACAGACGGCCAGAGCCCAACGCGACGGGATCCGAACCAACGCAGATTCTAACGCCGCGGGCGTCGGCCAGCCCGCCCCCCCCGCCCCCCCGGGGGAAACCTCTGCCCGGGCCGACGCACAGGCTGAACCGGTCGTAGGCCCAGTTCCGTGGGCATTCGTGGCGACCAAGGCTCGGTTCGGCTCCAGCGTTGCTTGATGGCGCTCGCGCTGCCGGGAGGGACTCGATCAGCACTCTGAGCCGGGCCCAGTTGGGCGTGAAATGCCCGGTTGCCAGAGCCGAGGAACAGTAATTCAAGATCAAGAGAATATTCAGAAAAGATTTGCTTTCATGGACCACCTGCGATAAATCAGAGGCGCGATGTGCGATTAAGTTACGGTGAGCATTAATTCCGAACCGCCGGTTAGAGGATGCAACCCGGGGGGGCCGGGTCGGCTGATCTGCCAGGGGAAGCGTTCCACGGAGTGGGTGAACCCGGGGCAGCGAACTCCAGGCCACCGAGAGGCCAGTCGCCGGCAGCCGCGCCAAGCGCAGCTTGTGGTGAGCTTGGCGAGGGAAAGAGCTTCCAAAGCAGCTGAGCCGCCATTGCCGGTTCGGGCCACATCGCCAGTCGATTCCGGGTGGCCGAGAAATGCACGGGGCAAACGCGGTATCACCCGGTGAGCACTTCAGCAATAGGGGTACCTACATGGCCAGGCAACGACGTCAGCGAAACTCCGACTCAAAGGTATCCGAGCCCGCTACCTCGGAAAACGGCCCCGATCGAATCGGTCCGGCCCTGGGGGAGGGTGCGGAAGCAGAGACCACGGGGCGATTCCTCGTGATCATGGGCGATGAAACCCTGGGAAGCGAGGTTCGTACGAAGGCCTTGCTCAGCAAGAAGGCCGGCATCAAGGCGGTGGCGCTATCGTCCGACTTCGGCGATGCCGAGGGGGTCGCCAAGGCCATGCACCAAGGGGATTGCGTTTACCTGGAGCACCTTGGCATCGCCGTGGTCAGCGGCGACGGAGATCGGATGAGCGCGCTGGCCAGCGTGGCGGCCGACGATCAGGGGCAGGTTTTGGCGGTGGAACCGGAGTATGTTTGCCACGCGCTGGCCGTGGACGTCGACGATCCGCTGGCGAGCACCCAGGGTTCGGGGGCCCTGCCCAACGCGGCCCTCGACTACCTGCGCGGTTATCGCGATGCGGTGAGCCATTTGTACGATCGATTGGCTGGGGCCGAGCCCGAACTGCCGGGGCAGGCCGCGGCCGCCGCCATCGGCGATACGGCCCAATTCACTTGGGGCCTGATCGCCACGCGGGCCCACACGTCGCGGTACGATGGCCGGGGCATACGCGTGGCGGTGCTCGATACCGGGCTGAACCTGGCGCATCCAGACTTTCAGGGCCGCTCGATCACCCACCGCTCGTTCATTGCCGGCGAAACCGTGGAGGACGGCAATCGCCACGGTACCCATTGCACGGGCACGGCCTGCGGACCACGGCAGCCTGGCCAAGGCCCGCGGTACGGCGTGGCTTATCGGAGCCAGATCTTCGTGGGCAAGGTGCTTTCCAACGCCGGTTCGGGGGGCACGGGCGGGATCGCGGCCGGCATGGAATGGGCCGTGGCCAACCGCTGCCGGGTAATCTCGATGTCGTTGGGGGCCGAGATTAACCAAAAGATCATGGCGTTCGAGGTTGCCTCGCGCCGGGCCCTGGCGGCCGGGTCGCTGGTCGTGGCCGCCGCGGGCAACAATGCCCAGCGCCCCGCGAGTTTCGGATTCGTCACGCCGCCGGCCAACTCCGACGATGCTTTGGCGGTTGCCGCGATCGACCGCAATCTGGCGATCGCTCGGTTTTCGGCGCGCAGCTCCAGCCTCTCCGGGGGCGAGGTAAATCTGGCCGCGCCCGGGGTCGACGTTTACTCCAGCGTGCCGGTTTCCATGGGCCGTTACGGGCGCCTCAACGGTACCAGCATGGCTACGCCGCATGTCGCCGGAATCGCCGCCCTGTGGGCTCAGGCCACGGGAGCGCAGGGGCGCGACCTGTGGAATATTGTGGTCCGTCGGGCACGCCGCTTGAATCTCCCGACGGCCGACGTGGGCGCGGGCTTGGTGCAAGCGCCGCAATAGGGTCCAATGCGGATACCGGTACGTCCCGCGTTTTCCGACCGGTCCGGCGGGCAAGTGACAACCCGCCGGACCGCGTCTCGCCGCGCAGGCCGCGCCGCTGCATGGCTCTGAGACGCAGGTGGGCAAGAGGTTCGAGGAGGTGCCCGGACATGACTGCCAAACGCGTGGTCGTTTCCATTGCCGACGAATCGGTACCGCAGATCAAGCTGGTTGCCCGGCAACTGAAGTCCGCTGGGCTCGAGGTGGACCAGGTGATGGCCACTCTGGGCCTGATCACGGGCAAAGTGGCCGGTGACAAGCTAGCGCCGCTGCGCCAAGTGCCGGGCGTGGCGGCCGTTGAGGAAGAGCAACAGATTCACCTAGCCCCACCCGACGCCGAAGCCCAATAGCTGGGCGGGGTGGATCAGGGGGGCCTGGAACTCCGCGTAGCAGCCCGGCTGCGAGCTTGGCGCTTGTTGAAATATGCCACGAGGGCAAATTTCAATGGGCTGATAGGGCGTACACGCAGCCAAGTCCGTCAGGCCCTCGGCCGGGCGATCGAAACTCTGCGGTTGTCGGGGTAAAACCCGGACCTGCGGAACTGCACGACAATGCTGCGTTGGCTGTTGCCGAGGTTTCTCTTCGTCTGGATCGATCACGGGTCCATTTCAGACTGGGGCCCAATGTGCTATCCGCCAATGGGCACATCTACCAGCCGATCAAGAATTCGACCAAAGTGAACTTCCCAGATTCTTTCCCAAGGCAGAGGCAGTCCCGGAATGCCGCCACGCAATTCCTGGCAACCGACGACGTTCCACCGCTTCGAGGAAGGACTGGACACGAGCATGGGTACTGCCCGCATCATGACCGATGCGGGTGCCGCATACGTTAAGGCACGTGGGAATCGCCAAGGACCGCACCCGCTAGCTTGCGAGTGGGTCGCGACTCAACTGGCCAGGTGGTTCGGTCTCCCAACACTTGAATTTGCTCTGATGTCCATCGATGCTAGCGTCGATGAAATCCCCTACCTTCGGGGCGGAAAGGCAGAATCTGGCACCGCCTTTGTAACTCGTGCCGTTGCAGGCCATCCGTGGGGTGGAACGAGCGAAGAACTTGACGACCTTGCGAACCCAGAAGCCATCTCCGGGCTCGTCGTATTTGACAACTGGACGAGGAATTGTGACCGGTACCCGCCGGACTTGACCCAACGCAAGCCAAACTACGATAACGTGTTCCTTGCCGATCCCACCGATCCTCAAGTCGATGGCCCCCAACTGCTTGCGATCGACCACACGCACTGCTTTACCTGCGGCCGTGATCTTGACGAAAAGGTTGCGAAGATCCAATGGGTGAAGGATGATCGATTGTATGGGTTATTTCCCGGGTTTGTTCCCAAGATCAGACAGCAGGACATCGAAGCGGGAATCGCTCGATTACGCGAGTTGGATCAAGCAGTTGTCGCTGAAATCGTCGACACGATTCCGGATGATTGGGATGTCAAGAACTCTGTAAAAGCAGCCCTTGTTGAGTTGATTTGCCGAAGAGCCGAGTTTGTGGCGGACGGTATGCTCGCGAAGGTGGCAGCCGTCGCATGGCCGGGGCAGCTATTCGATACAGGCAGCTAAGAGAGAAACACATGAACGCAAAAAAGGGATACTACAGCCTTATTCAGTTCTGCCCGAATGCGTCGCGGCTTGAGGCCGTCAACGTGGGTGTGTTGCTGTCTTGCCCTGAGCTGCACTTCGTTTCGGCACGAACAGCGAAGGGGAATCAACGTGCTGCGAAGCTTGTCGGACGTGCCTCTCTCGACAAGGGAAGCCTCAATCGAGCGAAACGTGCCATTGAGCGTCGAGTGCAAACTGATCACGAGGCGTTTTTGACTCTGGAGGACTTGCAGAAGTTCGTTGACTCACGGGGCAACGTTCTGAAACTTACTCAACCTCGTCCCATAAAGGTCTTCGAACCACAAGCCGACCTCGACAATCTTTTTTGCGAGTTAGTCGGCGGGGTTGCACGTGCTGTCGAAACAGTAGCGGTCGTTCATCGACCTGATGCTCTTCTGAATGCAGCTTTTCGGCAATTGAAGAACGAGGGTCGGGCAAAACTAGACTTGGACGTGGCCGTTCCAGTCTTGGGTCGATCATTGCACGTACCCTATGCCTATCGAAATGGCATCTGGAACCTCGTTAAACCACAACGATTCTCAGCGGAGGAAGGAAAGGCCCTTCGCGTCGCCGAGCGCCTCGCGATTGAGGGAGACTTGATTTACAAGCACGGCACGGGCCTCGACGGGAAGAAAAGGTTGATTGTCGTTTCGTCTTTCCAGAAAGACCATGACACTGCTGATCTTCAAGGCCGCGTGCAAAAAGTGCTCAACGAATACAACGTCGAAACAGTCCTTGAAGATGGCGTCGAGGATTTCATCTCCAAAGTTGAGCAAGAAGCTCACCCATAGGCCGCAACGAATTGCCCGAACGGAATCCGAGCCACTAAGGTTCGCGATCCGTTCGGGCGAAGGTGATCAACGAGCACCAATTGCAGCCAAGTAGGTCAGGCCACAGCCCTGACGATTGAAGCTGCGCCGTTGTCAGGGTAAGGCCCAGACCTACGGTACAAGCACGCCAAGCCCTAGCAGAGATGTATCGGTACTCATGGGCTACGCCCGTGCTCCGGTCAACAGGCACTGGCAGAGCCAGTGAATATACAGCAAGCTGGTGCCACCAGCCCGCCAAAGACCCCCGGCCGGTGCGTATCGACCGCCGGCGCTGGCGTCCCCGCGTCGTCGGTGTCGAGCAGAAGTGTGTCCAGACTACCACCCAGCGCTCGGTCCACGCCCAGTGGTTGGTGCTCGGTTGCTTCCCAAACCCAGCGAAATTCGCCGCCGACCGAGCGGTCGAGCCGGACGTCCTTCGGAACCCAGCAGCCAATGATCTCGACGGGTTACTGGGATCTCGACGGATGGGTCACTAATTCGGGCTCGCGGCCCCACCGGCCAGCACCCGGCCCGTGTTGGGGTCGATCGCCAGGTTCAAGTGCTCATCTTCATACACGTAGAAGATGAACCCGTTGAACATCTCGTCGTACGATTGGTCGCCGTACGGCACCGTATAGTTCGGGTCGGGGTTATACGGGTTAAAGGTCGAATTGTCGAAATGGGCGATCGCCTCCATCTCGGTGCCGGCCGGCAGTTTCTTTTCGTCGGGCGGCTGCGGCAGCACATAGCCGATCTGCCATTCGAAGTTGTAGTTGGGCACCTGGAGCAACGTCTCTTGGGTGCCATCGGGGTAGTGGGCGTTGAAGGTCATATCTCGCCCGCGCAAGTGCATGTGCGTGAACAGACCCAGCAGAATCGCGTCGCGCTCCAGCTTCTGGCGGGCCGCCATTTCGTAGAACGCTTCCCCCGGCGGGATGGCGATGTCGCGCGGGTCGAGCAGGATGAAGTGGGTGACCTTGTCCACGTTGGTCTTGGCGTAGCGGAACCCGATCGAAATCGTGCTCTCTTCCTCTTGGCCGGTCGTCACATAGTGAATTTGCAGGCCGATTACGCTGTTCTTGGGAATTCGCTGCGCGAGCCCCGGAACCAGCGTGAAGGGCACCCCGCCGGGCACGTAGCCGGTAATGAAGCTGGCCTTGTCGGCCTTCATCGTGCTAGGGTCGACGTAAAACGCATTGCAGTGATGCACCACCGCGCGGTTGTGCGGACGAATCTCGATGGCCTCGACATAGGTGTCTTCCGTAAAGGCCGGCGGCAGGAACACGTACTTGTAGGGAATGAAGCCCGTGGCCGGCACCTTCTGGGGCTTGCTCATCGTGAGCACCAGGTCGGGTTCGCCGATCCGCCACGCGGTGGGGGCGAATTCGAGCGGCTTGGGAGCCTTTTCCGCGGCACCCTGGGGCATGCCGCCGCTGACCCAGGCGGCCACAAGCTCGCGCTCTTCCCGCGTCAGGGTCGGATCGTTCGAAAAATGGCCAAAGGCCGAATGGGCATACCAGGGAGGCATCCGCCCGTCGCGCACGACCTCGGCCAGCATTTCACCCTGGCTTTGAGCTTCGTCGTAGCTTACCAAGCCAAAGGGGGCCGCGGTTCCCTCGTGATGACAGCCCTGGCAGCGGCGCTGCAGAATGGGCTCGACGTGTTCGTGAAAGGTCACCTCGAAATCAAACTTCGGCTGCCGCCAGCCGGTAACCTTGCAACCATCGACCGGAGTTTCGGGCACCGAGATGGCCTGGCCCGCCAGAAGTTGGTCGATGGCCTCGGCCAGGTCGTGCCGCCCCACCCGGGGCTGCACGCCGCCCGTGCGGTACTGGTCGTCGATCCGGCCCGAGTACACCACGTGCTGGGCGCCATCGAGCAGCACCACCTGCGGTACCCGCTCTACGCCCAGGGCCAGGGTCCATTTCTGGTCCTCATCCCAAACCAGCGGAAAGGTCAGCCGATTGGCCAGGCCATACGCGGCAATATCCTTAGGCAACTCGTCCTGGGCATTGAAGACCCCCACCAGGCGAATGCCCTGGGCGGCGTACTTTTGATGCAGCTCTTCCAGCCGCGGCAGATAGCGCTGGCCCACCGGGCAGGTGGTGTTGAGGAACACCAGGGCGTAGCCCTTGGCCTCGCCCAGATCGCTCAAGTTGCGGTTCAGGCAGCGAATGTCTTTGAAGGTCAGGTTGGCCGGGGGGGAGCCGCCGATTTTGGCTGCCTGGGCCGAGCCGAATCCCGCGATTGCCACCAGGGCTCCCAACGATACCGAAAGCCATCTGCGCTGCATCGCGTCGTTCTCCTGGAAAGACCAATTGGGCTTCTGGAAAAACCAAGTGAGCCGCTCGGCGCCCGCGGGGGGCTCAACTGCCGGCCCGACCGAATTCTCCCCGCTGGAATCGCCCCGCAACCTCCTTATTGGAATCGCCGTGAGATGGTTTGGCAACAGCAGCGGGGGGGCAGCGGGGGGAGGGGCATTTCCAACCGGGGCTGCCCGGCGAGAGGGGGCGGGGCCAGGGCCTGGGGTCGGGGTGAGACCGGACCCAAAAAATCGAGAAGCGTAAAAAGGGGTGGCTGAGGGGACTCGAACCCCCGACCCCCAGAACCACAATCTGGTGCTCTAACCAGCTGAGCTACAGCCACCGCACGCCGAAGGCCGCCCGCCTTCACCAATTCGCCACTTATAGTGGGGCCCCGCCGCAGGGTCAACGGGCCGGAACGCCGGCACCACCGGGCCCAATCGGCCGGGGCTGTCCCGCCCCAGTGGCCGGCCCCAGGGGCCTGGGCGATCGGGGCCATCTAGAAAGGAAAATCGGCATCCAGGGGGCTTTGCGATAGCTGAACCAGAAACTGAGCCAGCCGGTCGACCAGCAACTGCATCATCCGCTGCCCTTTTTCAGCGGTGGCCGCGTGGGGGTTGCCGCTCCCCGTGTTGGTGGTCAAAAGGTGCCAGGGCCGGGTAATGTTCACCCAGCCGCGGTTGACCGCCTCGAAACGGCTGGGGCGCACCGCGCCGTCGTCGGCCCGCAGCCGGCCGTCGGCCTCGCGAGCTACCCACTGCGGAAAGAACGCCAGGGCGAAGGCGGTCTCCATCTCACCGGCGTGGTCGCCCGGTTCGGCGAAAATCTCGTGCTCCACGTCGGCCAGCACCTGGTACCAGTTGCACAAGAAGAGCTGCGTTCCGCCGCGGCCATACAACTCGCGCAGCACCGGTTTCAGATCGTTTCCCCCGTGGCTGTTGAGCAGCACGATTTTGCGAATCTCGTGCCGCGCCAGCGAATCGACCAGGTCGGCGATTACCCGCCCCAGCGTCGAGGGGTTCAAATTCAGCGAGAGCGGAAAGGCCTGCTGGTTGGTTTCGGTGCCGTAGGGAATCGTGGGCAGCAGCACCACCTGGGCTCCGCGGCGGTGTGCTTCACCCACGATTTGTTCACCAACGATGTCGGCCTCGAGCACATCGGTGCCGTAGGGTAAATGCAAGTTGTGTGGTTCCGTGGCGCCCAACGGCAGCACCGCCACTTCGAAATGGCGCTGCTTCACGTCTCCGTAGCTGGTTTCCAGGAGCTTCCAGGGGCGCACGGCGAGAGTCCTCTTCGAAAATGTTGCGATTGCAGTCGCGCGGAGCGCCCTCGACCTTGCGCGGGCGCGCTCACCGGCACGGCCCGCGACCAACTACGGCGTTGCCGTGGCCGGCTCGGGCGCCAGCGTCAGGGAGTGCACGGCCCGACCCGGCAGAAACGGCAGCGGTTCGCCGTCGACCCAGGCCTGGTACTGATCTCCGTAGTGGGGCGAGAGGAAATGCCCGCTCTGACCGCCCGGCATGTGCAGGTAGCCGGCCGACTCGCGCCCGGGCGAAACCGCCAATCGCTGCGAGGCTCCGTTGGAGGGCGAAGCAATCCGGGGGATGTTTTCCCGGTCGCCGCGCAAGGGCTCAGCGGGCAAATCGAGCCAGGGGCTCAGTTGTTCGACGGCCAGGCTCAACGGATGCCGCACCCGGCTGGTGTTGTGCCGCCCCCAGGTGAACTCGGCCAGCCGCTGACCACCCGCCGTTGCGAACGAGAGCACCTGGTCGAGCTGCTCGAGCAACAGCGCTTCCCAGGATTCGTAATCGGGATCGAGCAAATGCGCCGGGCGCTGGGAAACCAGCTCCCAGACGGGCCCCTCGATACGGTCGAACCCCGCCAGATCGAAGTAGCTGCTTTCGTCCGCCTCGAGGCAACTTGCCGAGAGGGGGTAGAGTACGGCCGGAATGGTTTCATAGCGGAATTCGCGCACCAGGCGATAGCCCACCGAGTCGGGCGCGGCATGGCCGCCCCAATCTTGGATGAATCGACGGGCCTCGGCCCGCAGCGGGTCGTCTTTGACCACTTCGCTCGTGAGCAATTCGAGCAGCAGCTCGCGCCAGCGCGCGAGGAAGACGGCGCGATCGTCGAGCTGGATTTTCAGCATGTCGGTCTCTTCGGCCTGAGCGAGTGCCAGCAAACCGTCGCGAATTTGCTTCTGGCGGGCCCCCAGGTCGTAGTCGCCGTCTCCCACCGTTTTCAGCATTTCGTCCGACACGATCCGCGCGTTGGCCGTCCAGATGCGTCCCGATTCCGGGTCGACGACCCGAGGGTATTCCTCGGGGGCAAGATAGCCGTCCCAGCGGCGCTGGCCATCGGCCCAGGAGCCGGGCAGCCGGCCGTCGAATCCTTGGCGGCGGGGAATGCGCCCCAGGATCGTCCAAGCGATTCGCCCGCTGGCGTCGCCGACCGTGAAATTCTGTGCGGGTGATCCGCTCAGGTTGGCCAGGCGTAGGGCGTCTTCCAGCGAACGGGCCGACTCGATGGCGATCAGTCCTAGGTTCACCCCCTCTTGATCGAGCGCCACCCAACGAACCGCGCGAGGCCGTCCCTGATGATCGGGCTCGATCAGCGGACCCCAGATGGTTTCGACAATCTCGAGCGTCTCGTCGGCCGCGCCCTTGACTTGAATCGTTTCGGTAAACCGCTCGTAGGCTCGCGGTCCGTCGGGGGTCAGGTACTGATCGGGGTTGGCCGGGTCGGGCTCGATGAGCACCAGGTCGAGCCAGTCCCCCTCGCTGTTGGTAAAGGCCCAGGCGATGTGCTGATTCGACCCAACCACCATGGCCGGGGTGCCCGGTAGCGTAACGCCGGTAATCTGCTGCAGAGCCCGGCCCGACGCCGAGGGGGAAACGTCGCCCGAGGCCGGGTCGGCCGACTCCGGCCAGACGAACATCGCCCGGTACCAGATATTGGGAACTCGAATGGAAAGGTGCATGTCGTCCGCCACGATGGCGCCACCGTGCCGGGTGTGTCGGCCGTCGACGGCCCAGCCGTTCGACCCATGGCGAAACCGCTCGACCCGGGGGCGATTGGCCCACAGCCCAGGTTGCCGCTTCACCTGGCGCATGGCGGCGGCCGCCTCGGGCTTTCTCAGGTCGAACACTTCGGGCGTGGGAATCGGGGGCTGCGAGAAGGCTTGGCCCTGAATGGGGGCATCCCAATCGGTACCGCGGGGCGAGAGAAAATCGGCCAGTTCGACCGGCAGCTTGTCGTAGAGTACCGCCAACGTGGATTCGTAGGCGATGTCGCTCTCGCCCTGCAGGTCCAGGTACATGGCAAACAGCACCAGGGCCGAATCCTCGGGCAGCCAGGGCCGGGGCTCTAAACCCAGCAGGTAGTATTCATAGGGTTTGCGCGACAATGCCTTGAGCCCGGCGTTTACCCCGTCGGCGTAGGCGGCCACGAGCGCGCGGTCCTCGGCGGGGGTGCTCTCGGTCATGTGGCGCGCTCGCTGGCGAAAGCGCCACAGCCGCACCTGGCGGTCGCTCTCCAACGTGGCGGGCCCCACCAGCTCCGAGAGTTCGCCCGCGGCGTTGCGCCGCATCAGGTCCATCTGAAAGAATCGTTCTTGACCGTGGAGAAAGCCGGTGGCGTAGGCCAGGTCGCGGCGGTTTTGGGCCTGAATCGTGGGAATCCCCAGCGCGTCGCGCTCGATCTTCACCTGGTCGATCAGGCCGGCTACCTGCCGAGTGCCTTCCAGTTGCGGCAAGCTGCCGCGAACGGTCAGCGTTAGCCAAAGCGCCGCCCCGCCAGCCACCAACACGACCAAAACGAAGACCGCCGCCAACCCCCAAAGCACTCGTTTCAACATGGGCCCATCGCCTTTCGGCAAGCCGAGCAGCGGGCGCTCTCTGGCCACCCTCCGCCCACCGCGTTTTATGACGGAATTAGAGGTGCACCGGCAGCCGTCGCGGTTGCTCCTGCGGCTCGCGCTGGGCCGGCGGGACCAACCAGGGAATTGGCTGGCCCGACTCAGTATAGGCGGTTACCGCCCGCTTAAAAGCCGTGGCCGCCAGGCGCAGCGCCTCGCGCTCCGAAGTTGCCAGGACCTCGATCCCCGGCAGATTGGCTACCCGAGCCCGCACCTGGCCGGGCGATGGGGCTGGCCCCACGTAGAGCTGGCAATCGAAGACCGGTACCTCGCCGCTCATGGCGCCACCGGCGCGGTTTGTCCGGGAAGGTCTTCGGTCTGCTCGGCCATCGTTCTCGCCCCGTCGGCCGGGGCGGCGCCCTCCTCGCCGGGAAACTGCCCGGAAAGGAACTGATCGAACGCCGCCTGAACGGAAGGGCGAATCATGACCCGGGCATCGCTGCCGGCGAGCCAGACCTGTTCGGCGCCGGGAGCAAAAACCAGCACGGTCCGCTGCCGGGCGTCGGCAAAGGCTAACGCGAACTGTGCCGTCGAGGGATCCACCTCGGGCGGCTCGGCCCAGTCGAACGAGGTCGAATGCGTTAGGGCCCGGCGGATGTGAGTGAATCCTTGGGCCCGCGATACGCCGCGCCGTTGGACGACGCGCAATCGCTGGCCGGCGAGGTCGAACTGGTCGATCCAATCGTCCGAGCGGGCCAGGTCGGTCAAGAGCGGTGGCTGTTCGACCTCGGCATTCGGCCCCCCCGCCGCGCCCTGCGGGGGCTCGACCGGGGCAAGTTGCCAGATCTCGGTCTGGGGGGCTCGCAGCAGGAGCATCAGGTTGCTTTCGCCCCACAGTTCCAGCGGCTTGCGAATCAGGAATTGCTGATACAAAAGATTCGCCGTGGCCGCCACGACCGCCACGGCGCCGATGACCAGCAACGCGTGCTTACCGGAAATGGTGCGCCCGGCGGGCCCCGGCGGATTCGTCCCGGGCAGGACCGGGTTCGGTTCGATCGCACTCGGGGAGTTCATCGGCACACCAGGGGAAAGTTCCGCGCGTGTGAGCGAGCCTATAGGACAAGCCCAACCACGCGTTGTGTAGGGCGGCTAGGCCACGACACCTTCGGCCCGCAGGCGGGCGATCGCGGTCGGCTCGTAGGCGAGCCACTGGGTGAGCACCTCGTCGGTGTGTTGGCCCAGCCCGGGCGGAAGATACCCCCGCCGAGGCGGCTCGCCGCTCCAGTGTACCGGGCTGGCCAGCAGGCGAAAGCGTCGCCCGCTGGCGTCGGTCGCCTCGGCGACCATGCCGCGCGCCTGGGTCTGTTCCAGGGCCAGCGCCTCGTCGACGCCGAGCACGGGGGCATGGGGCACCTGCCATTGCCCCAGCCGCTCGAGCCAGTACCCCGTATCGTGCGCCGCCAGCGCCGCCGACACGAGTGAGACCACTCGCTGTCGGGCTGCCACGCGGGAGGGGTTGGTGGCCAACTGGGGGTCGTCGGCCCAAGCGGGCTGGCCCACACCCTCGCAAAAACGCCTCCACTGGGTGTCGTTGCCAATGGCCAGCGCCAGATGGCCGTCGCGGGTGCGAAACACCTCGTAGGGCACAATTTGGGCGTGGGCGTTTCCCCAACGTTGCGGCGCGCAGCCGGTGACGAGCGCGGCCTGGGCCACGTTTACCAGGCCGGCCAAGGTGCAATCGGCCAGCGCCAAATCAAATGCGCGGCCCGACCCCTGGTTCCCCCGGGCGTAAAGGCCGGCCAGCGCGCTGGCGGCCGCGTAGAGCCCCGTCACCACGTCGGTGAGCGCGACGCCAACCTTCATCGGCTGCCCCTGGGGCTCGCCGGTGATCGACATTAGCCCGCTGCTGGCTTGAATCGCCAGGTCGTAGCCGGGCCGGTCGGCCCAAGGGCCCGTGCGTCCGTAACCCGAGATCGAACAGCTCACCAGCCGCGGGTTGCGGCGTGCCAACTCGGCGGGCGTCAGACCGAGCCGAACCAGCGTGGCCGGCAGGAAGTTTTCGACCAGGATGTCGGCCCGCTCGATCAGTTGGCCAAGCAGGGGGCTGGCCCGCGGGTGGCCAAGATCCAGGGCAAGCGATCGCTTGCGGCGGTTACAGGCCATGAAGTAAGCACTGGTGCCATCCTCGGCGAAGGGGGGCCCCCAACTGCGCGTGTCGTCGCCCGTGCCGGGGCGCTCGACCTTGACCACGTCGGCCCCCAGGTCGGCCAGTAGCTGGCAGCAGATTGGCCCCGCGAGAACTCGCGACAGATCGAGTACCCGAACTCCGTCCAAAGGAAAGTTGGCCTGCGACATGCTCCCGACTCTCTTACGCTCACGCCCGTGGAGCGCCCAGGCCGGTCGGGGCCCGGGGCCGTGCTCGGCGGGGCCCACAGCGCCTCGCGGGGCACCCCACTTCCGATGACCAGCGGTGGCAGTATACTACCGGCAACGCGCGATTTCGGGCCGGGGGCTCGGGCCGGGCACGAGGTTTTCCTGCCCCCCCGGCGCGGGGCGGGCTGAGCTGCCGGGTCGCGGCCGACCAGTTTTGGCCATGGGTATCGACGGCTCGGGGAAACCACCCGGCCGCGCTGGTGGAAGGTGAATCAATGGCGGATCAATTCGACCCGTATCGCGAATCGTTGGTGATCGAGACCGATACCGAGTGGCCGGCTGAATTGGCTCCGGTCGACCGGTCGGTTCAGGCTCGGCTCGAACAGCAGCTACACAGTCAGCCCAAAGACGCGTCGCAAATCGAGTACGTGCGACTTCATACGGGCTTTTGTCGTAAAATCACGGTGACGCCGGCCGACCTTGAGCGGTTGAAGTAGCCGCGGCCGGGTCGGGTTCCCGCCCGCTCGAGGGCGTCGGCCATTCTTCGCGAGAATCTACATCGGTGAGCGACCGCATCGAGACTGTACGCGTCGATCTCGGCGAGCGGAGCTACACCATTGAGATCGGTACCGATCTCGCCGAGCGGCTGGGTCCCTGGCTGCTGGCTGGCCGGCCCCATGCCCGGGCCGTGGTGATTACCGACCAGGAAGTGTTCGGCTTGTACGGGTCGCTGGTCCGCGACCACCTGGAACAAGCGGGTGTGATGGTCGAAACCCTCACCGTGCCCCCGGGCGAGCGTTCCAAATGCGCGGCCCAGGCCACCGCGCTATGGGAGCAGCTTTGCGAGCGGGCGGTCGACCGGCAGACCTGTATCGTGGCGCTGGGCGGCGGGGTCATCGGCGACCTGGCCGGTTTCGTCGCGGCGACCTACGCTCGGGGGCTGCCGCTGTATCAGATTCCCACCACGCTTTTGGCCCAGGTCGACAGCTCGGTCGGCGGCAAGGTGGGCATCAATCTGCCCGGCGCTAAGAACGTGGTGGGGGCCTTCTGGCAACCTCGCGGAGTGCTGATCGATACGGCGCTGCTCCAATCGCTGCCCGAGCGCGAGTACCGCGCCGGCCTGGCCGAGGTGGTTAAGTACGGGGTGATTCTCGACTCCAAGTTCTTCGCCTGGCTGGAAGAAAACGCCGACCCCCTGATCGAGCGCCAGGGCGAGGCGCTCCGTCACGTCGTCAAGCGCAGTTGCGAGTTGAAGGCCTACGTGGTCGAACGCGACGAGCGGGAAGAAACCGGGCTGCGGGCGGTGCTTAATTATGGCCACACCTTTTGCCATGCCCTGGAAACGGTCACGGGCTACCAGCGCCTGCTGCATGGCGAGGCGGTGTCGATCGGCATGCTCTGCGCCTCGCGGCTAGCCGAGCGGCTGGGCCGCATCGATGCCCAGCTCACGCGGCGCCAACACGACCTGCTCGTCAAGCTCGGGCTACCCGTCAAACTGCTCGATGTCGATGTCGAGGCCATGCTGAGCGCCATGAGCCGCGACAAGAAAACGCAGTCGGGACGGCTGCGATTTGTACTTCCCAGGCGACTGGGCGAGGTCGAACTGGTCGACGGCGTCGACCCCGGCGAGGTACGCGGCGTGCTGCAATCCAGCTAGCCAATTCCCTTGGCGAATCAGCCTGGACGCAGCCGCCGCCAGCCTGCGGGAAAACGGGCTCGAGCGCGCCGGCCGGGCGCGTTCGGCCCAGCGAGGGGCACATGAATCAGGCCGATCGCGTTACCAGCGAGCCCCCGCCCGACGACCGGGCCGACGTGCTCCGGTTGGCCCTGGTGCCGGGAATCGGGCCGCGCCTGCGGCAGGCGCTCTTGGCCCAGTTCGGCTCGCCCGCCGCCGTATTGAAGGCGGCCCCCAGCCAGTTGCGCGAGGTGCCCGGAATCGGCCCCAAGCTCAGCAGCGAGATTGCCCGGGCCGCCGACACCATCGACGCCGAAGAAGAATTGGACTATTGCCGGCAGCAGGGAATCGAAGTGCTGGTCGAGGGCGATGCCGGGTACCCGCCGCCGCTACGGAATCTGCCCGACCCGCCCGGGGTGCTCTTCCTGCGCGGTCCCTGGCTGCCGCGCGATCAACTGGCCGTGGCCATCGTCGGTTCGCGACACGCCACGCGCTACGGGCTCGACCAGGCCGAGCGTTTGGCGGCTAGCCTGGCCCGCGCCGGTATGACCATCGTGAGCGGCCTGGCGCGGGGCATCGACGCGGCGGCCCACCGGGGCTGCCTGGCCGCCGGAGGAAGGACCGTGGCCGTACTGGCGGGGGGGCTGACCGAAATCTATCCGCCGGAGCACGCCGAGTTGGCCCAACAAGTGGCGGCGCAGGGAGTGCTCCTAAGCGAAACGCCCCCCCGGATGCAGCCACAGAGCGGCATGTTTCCCCAGCGCAACCGGCTCATCAGCGGGTTGTCGCTCGGTGTTCTGGTGGTCGAGGCGGCCCAGCGGAGCGGAGCCCTGATCACGGTGCGGCACGCCGTCGAGCAAAACCGCGACGTGTTCGCCGTGCCCGGACGGATCGACAACCGCATGGCTCGCGGATGCCATCAACTAATTCGCGATGGAGCCACCTTGGTCGAGTCGGCCGACGACCTACTGCAGCAACTGGGCCACCTGGTCGAAGCAGCCCAGTGGGACGACGGGCGCCAGATCCAGCACCCCGCCGAACTTTCGCTGACCGAGGTGGAACGCCGGGTGCTCGATCAGGTCGGCGCCGACGCGACCCCCCTGGAACGGGTCATCGAGCAGGTTGGGCTGCCCACTTCCCAAGTGCTGGCGGCCGTGAGCGCCCTAGAGGTGCGACGCTTGATCCGCCGCTCGGCCGGGGGGCAGGTCTGTCGGGTGTAAAACGCCGGCCCTGGAGGGCTATCGCCTCCGCAGGCGGCATGGTTCGCAACGTTTCTGGCGTCAAGTCATCCTCGGGGGCCGCGCAGCGGGGGGCCGCATCGCCGCCCGCTTGCCGGGCTTTTTAGCCCGGATTCTACTACAAGGGTTTGGTGGCGACCGGCGAGCAACGGCCCGCCGCCCCCAACACCCGCTGGCCCCCACGCCTGCCGCTTACCGCCAGCCGGCGTGGGCCGCACAGGCGCGGCCGCCGATCCCTGCGAGAATTCCCGACATGATTCGCCAATTTCGATTTGCGGTCGGCCCACTATTGGTGGCTGTCCTGGTTGTGGGGGGCTGCAACTGGGCCGGCTCGGACCGGGTTCCGCTTTCGGGCTTTGTGCTCGAAGGCTCGCGACCGGTGTTGTCCGATGGCTCGCTCACCTTGCTGCCCGAGGCGGGCAATTCGGCCCCGGCGGTGACGACCGAGATCACCGAGGGCCGGTACGAGTTCGATCGCCGGAACGGCCCTCGACCGGGTCGCTACGAAGCGATCGTTGCGCTGTTCGATGCGGAGCTACTCAGTTCCAACGAGGAGGCCGCCGACAAGTTTGACGAGGTCGATCCCGACGACACGGGCGAGATGCGCCGGCCCATCGAGGTGCCGGCCGAATCTCCTTGGGCCGTTGATATTCAGCTCCGCTAGGGGTCGTATCGCCGCGGCGATTGGCCTCGAATACGGTTCGGTTTCCAGCGCCGATTGGGCCAGAACAGGTCGAACATGGCAATCGCGTGGATTCGCTCTCAAGATCGACGACGATCGCGCCCACGAGCCTTCAGCCTCGTCGAGCTGCTGGTAGTTATCGCCATCATCGGGCTGCTCAGCGCGCTGCTTTTGCCCGCGGTCCAGGCGGCTCGCGAGGCGGCCCGGCGGACCCAGTGCGCCAACAACCTGCGACAGTTGACCCTGGCCCTGCACGGCTACCACGACCAGCAGGGCCGGTTGCCGATTGGCAATCAGTCGATGCGCTACTGGACCTGGCAAGCGGCCATCTTGCCGTTTCTGGAAGAACGGGCCCGGTTCGCCGAGTTGCCCATGAATTTCGACGGCACCTGCTTCGCGGCCACGCTTACCAGCGCCGGCGCCACCGACGATTGGCTTACCGTATTCGGTTGCCCCAGCGATCCGCTCGGAAACCAGGTTTGGGATGGCGGGATCAAGGGGGTGAAGGTAGGCAAGCAAATGCCAGGCAGCTATTTGGGGGTTAGCGGCGCACATGTCGGTTTCTTCGGCGTGCCGCTCAGCTTCCGCACCGTGAACGACGGCCTGCTCTACGGCGGCGTCGATCCAGGGCCAAAGGCCCGCTACTGCGTGGCCCTGAAAGATGTAAAAGACGGTATCTCTCAGACGCTGGCCATGGGCGAGCGCGGCATTCCCGACGATCGGCTCTTTGGCTGGATGATCTGCGGCGCCGGGATCGGCAACACGGGCGAGGGAGACAATGTGCTTTCGATGGAGTTCGGCCTGATGCCGGGTCGGGCCGATTACCCGCCGTCGACCCTTCCCTCGATCCAGCGCCGCAACGTGCGGCATTACTGGAGCTATCACCCGGGCGGGGCGCAGTTCGCCTGGCTCGACGGCAGCGTGCGGCTGTTGAGCTATAGCACTAGCCTGGGCGTACTGCAGGCGATGGCCACGCGCTCGGGTGAAGAACCGATCGATTCGCTCCCCTGAGGATCGCGGTTGCCGATTCGCCGAGGGCCTTAACCGGGGGGCGAAAACCGCATCAGCACCAGGCCCGCGACGATGAGTGACGCGGCCAACATACGCAGGGCGCCGGCCGACTCGTCGAGGACGAAAACGCCGACCAACAGCGAACCAACCGCGCCGATCCCGGTCCACACGGTGTAGGCGGTTCCCAGCGGAAGCGACTTCATCGACAGCGACAGCAGGGCGAAACTGGCGAGCATGGCTACCAGGGTGACGATCGAAGGCCCCGGCCGGGTAAACCCCTGGGAAAGCTTCATCGAGTAGGCCCAAACCACTTCGAGAACGCCAGCCAGGGTCAGCAGAATCCAAGCCATGGGGGTCGTACCTTCGGGGGCGATTGAATCTTGAATGTGGGTGAATCTTGAATCCGGAACGGTTGCCGGGCATTGGTACGCGGGATTCGATCGGCCGCGGACCCGACCGGCCGCACTTCGGGGGCCTGGCTGCCAGAGGGGCCGCGACTTCTAGGCGGGGCAGGCTACTCGCCGGGCGAGGCCGGTTGCCCCTTGGGCTGACCACCCGGTGGTGGCCGCTGGTCTTCCGCTTCGCGCCGCGTTCGCCCGCGGGGCCGATCGCTGCGCTGGGCCTTGAGATAGCGCAGGCGGAGCCGCAATTCCATCTCCTCCGGCTCGAGCGCCAGAAGCTGGTCGCGCTCGTTGGCGGAAAGCGATTCCTCGAAATACCGGGCCAAGGCATCGGGGGCTACCTCGGGCAATCGCGATTGAATCGCCTGTCGAATCCAGAGATACACCATCCGCCGCTGGGCCTCGTGCGACGAGGAGCGAAACGCCGCTCGGGTCGCCGGCGAGAGCCGTTCGGCCAGGTTGCGCAGGTCCTCCGGCGAAAGACTGGGCAGCGCCGATCGAAGCGACCCCTCCTGGGTGCGGTTCAGCAGGGCCGCGGTCCAGAGTTGACGCCGCGAGCCGGAGCGCGGGCCTCCATCGCCCCGGTTGCCGAAGCGTTCGGTGACGAGCGCTTCGACCCAAGCGGCCACCTGGGCCCGATCGTCGGCGCCGAGTTGAATCTCGCGCGGCACGACCCGGTCGCGCTGCCAGCGCGCGATTCGGGCTACTCGTTCCTCCAACGGCAGCCCGCGCAGCTCGGCTCGCTCGGCCACGGATACGGATTGTTGCAGCCAATCGAAGTAGCGGAGCATCACTCGCTCGAGCCGCGGGCCATCGGGTGCCGCATCGAGCTCGTCGGCCAGGCGCCTGAGTCGAAGCTGCTGCTCGGCGGGCAGTTCGTCGAGACGCTGCCGCTGGCGGGCCAGGTGCTCGCGCTCGGCGGGAGTGAGCCGCTCGATGCGCGCAAGCCGCTCGGACCAAGGGTTCACGGCCGCTACCAACAGGGCCGATGCCCCCACCGCCACCCAGGCCACCCAGGCCGGCAGCCGCTGGGCAACCGGCGCGAACACGTCGAGGCGCAGGTTCCGATCCGGTGGCACGGCGAACTTAGTTTGGGTCACCTTTGGGTTCCTGATCGGCGAACAGACCCGCCTTTTCCAAGGCCCGGAGAAACTCGAGACTGTCGACCTGGCGATAGGCGTCCAAGTGTTCCAACAGCGGCAGGTCGCGGACCAACGCATCGGTTGGCGAGGGCCACCACAAGGCCGTGGCGAAGCCGATACCAAGTGCCGCCAGCAGTAGGCCCCCGGCCAACCACCGCCGGCCCGCCGAAGTTGCCCGGCGCTCGCTGGTGGCGGCCAACGCGACCATCTCAATGGTTGAACGGGTGAAATCGGTCGAATGCGGCACCTCGGGCAGTTCATCGAGCGCGTCCCAGGCCCGTTCCAGCAGTTGCAACTCGCGGCGCACCTGGGGATCGGCCGCCAGGCGGGTTTCGATCGCCGTCTGCTCTTCGGCCGATAGTTGCCCGTCGAGATACGCCGCCAACCGCTCGCGCGAAAGCGGTCCGTGAGCGTCGTCGGAAATCGTGAAGCCGCCGGGGCCTTGGCTCATGGCGCGTTTCCCTCGGAAACCGTTTGGCCGGAGTTTGGGGGCGGGGCGCCCTCGGCCGCGGGCGATTGCCCCCGCTCCAGGTAGGGTTCCAGCACCTCGCGCAGTTGCACCCGGGCCCGGTTCAAGAGCGATTTCACGGCCGGCACCGAAAGCTGCATCGCCTCGCCGATTTCCACATAGCTCAGCCCCTCGAACTTGTTGAGCAGCACGGCCAGCCGCTGCCGCTCGTTCAACGCCGAAAGCGAGGCCCGTACCACTTCCCGCATTTCCGAGCGATCGAGCTGCCGGGTGGGCATCAGGGCGCTGCGAGCCAGGGCCAACTCGGCCAGCGGCAGCTCGCCCGAAGCGCCGGCGGCGCCGCCCCCCCAGCGCACCTCGCGGCGGCGCGATTGCGAGCGGCGGGCATTGAGCGCCGCGTTGTTGGCAATGGTGAACAGCCAGGTCGAGAACTTGGCCTCGGGCGAGTAACTGTGACGCGCCCGGTAAACTCTCAGGAAAACCTCTTGGGTTACATCTTCGGCCAACTCCTTGGAACCGAGCAGATGCTCGAGCAAGCGGAGTAACCGGGCCTGGTAGCGACCGACCAATTGCTCAAACGCCAGTGCATCTCCCTCGCGCACCGCTAGCATCAGCCGGGCATCGGGGTCGTGCCGGGGTTCGAGCTGGGCCGACGATTCGCTGATTGCCACGCCGAGGCACTCTGGTGATTGAGACGGGCGCCGTCCCCCCTCCGGCGGAACGCACCGCGGAGAAGCGAAACTTGCGCAGGGCAGCTCGTCCTGGCTTGGCCCGGCAGGCCACTTCTTCGTGCCCCGCCGCATCCTTGCGGAAGTCTAGCCCGGGAGCCTGCCAGGCACCAGAACGCGCTCGCCGCTGGCACAGGCCTTGCGGTGAACTCCCCCAGTTAAAAACCCCGCCGGTGCGCCGGGGTTTCTCGCCAAGCGGCCGGGGCGCACTATTCCGGGGCTGCTGGAAGCGCTGATCCGGGCGCTGCCGGCGATTTGCCGATCGTCAGCTCGCGTAGGTGCGATAGAAGTAGAAGGCCGCCAGCACCCAACCGATGGTCACCACGATCCGCCGAACCAGGTTCTTGTCGAGCCGGCGGGCGATGCGCGCCCCGGCGTAGCCACCCACGACCGCCGCGACCAGCATGGCGCCGGCATAGGGCCAATGGACCTTGCCGCTGGCGACGAACACGACGACCGAGACGCCGTTGATCAGCGTGGCCAGCAGCGTTTTCAGGGCATTCATCTGGTGAATGTCGGCCAACCCCATAAAGGCCAGGCTGCTGAGCATCAGAATGCCGATCCCCGCGCCGAAATAGCCGCCGTAGATGGCCACCAGCAATTGAAACGCGACCACGGACGCCGTGGTGCCGGGCGAGGGAACCGCATGGGGCTTGCCGATGCCGGTCCAGCGGGCAATCGAGGGTTGCAGGGCCAAGAGGGCGGTGGCGGTCAGAATGAGCCAGGGCACCAGGTTCTTGAACACTTGCTCGCGCACCACCACCAGCAGCAGCGAGCCAACGACGCCCCCCAACAGGCTGGGCAGGGCCAGCACCCACACCCAGCGGCGCGAGGCTTCAAGCTCGTGGCGGTATCCCCAGGCCGATGCGAGCGAGCCTGGGACCAGGGCCACCGTGCTCGTGGCGTTGGCGATTACCGCGGCGCCCGCCACGCTGGTACCGCCCAGCACGGAGTACAGCGTGGGGAAGGTGACCAGCGTCCCGCCTCCCGCGACCGCGTTGATCGCCCCACCCAGCGCCGCCGCCAGGATCAAAAGCAGGTAATGGGTCAGTTCTTCCACAATGGGGGGCTCACCAGTCCGCTCGAGGTTTAGGCCGCTTAAAGACCGCGCCGCTCAGGGGGGTGGCGGCCGGGGAGCCCATTGGACGCGCGACCGGCCTGCCTGGCAAGACGAACTCGGTTCCGCGGGGGGGCCGTGAGCGGTGCTTTCGGCGTGGCCAGGGCAAAATCGCCGGTGGAGCCGGCGTGCCCCCGAGAACCCTTTTCCAGGGCCGGGCTTTCGCATAGTCTCAGCCCACGGGCACGGTACGCTCCCCCGGCAGCCCGCTGGCCCTCTGCCAAGGGCCGGGGCCGTTTGACCAGGGGGGTAGTGAAGCTGCCGCTCGGCAGGGGAAGATCGCTTGAGCACTTGCCTGATTACCGGCGGGGCCGGATTTATCGGATCGCACCTGACGGCCGCCGCCTTGGCCCGTGGGCAGCGGGTCGTGGTCGTCGACGATTTCTCGACGGGCCGCCGCGAAAACCTCGAACCGCTGGCGGGCTCGCCAGGTTTCGAGGTGGTCGAGGGGCCCGCGGGCCAGCATCCGCGCCTGGCCGAACTGGTAGCCCGGGCCGACGTGGTCTATCACCTGGCCGCCACGGTCGGCGTGTTCAACGCGGTGCGGAGGCCGGCCCACACCATCGAAAACAACGTGGGAACCACCGATGCCGTGCTGCGGGCGGCCACGCCGGGGCGGCAGCGGGTGATCGTGGCCTCGACCTCGGAGGTGTACGGCAAGAGCGCTCGGGTTCCGTTTCGCGAGACCGACGACCTGGTGCTGGGACCCAGTCAGGCCACGCGGTGGGGCTACGCGGCCAGCAAACTGGTCGACGAGTTCTTGGCGCTGGCGTATGTGAAAGAAGTGGGGCTCGAGGCCTTGGTCGTGCGCCCCTTTAACACCATTGGCCCGGGCCAGGTGGGGCAGTACGGCATGGTCGTGCCCCGGCTCATCGGGCAGGCTTTGGCAGGCCGCGAACTAACCGTTTACGGCAGCGGCCGGCAGACCCGCTGCTTTACCTATGTGAGCGACGTGGTGGAGTGGCTGCTGCGCTTGGGCGAGCTTCCCGGCGCGGCCGGTCAGGTTTTCAACCTGGGCAACCCTCGCGAGATTTCGATTGCCGAGTTGGCCGAGCGAATCCTGGAGGTCACCGGTTCGCAGTCGAAGATTCGCACGATCGACTATGAAACGGCTTACGGCCCCGGGTTTGAGGATCTGGGGCGGCGCGTGCCCGACATTTCGAAAGTGGTCGAGTGGACCGGTTACGCGCCACAGGTCGACTTGGACGAGGCCCTGCGCCGCACGGCCGCCTGGCTGCGAGAACATCCGCAGCCGCTGGAGTAAGATCGCGGCTGCCAGCGTTGGCAACCCATTCCTTGCAGGGCGTTCGAGAACCCCGGGTATTGCAGATGAAGTCGCTGTTGCGATCGACTTACGGGATATCCCTAGTCTCCATCTCACTCCTGTTCCCATCGAACTGCGCCAAGCCGGCCGAACAGGTGCGGCAGATCTCGAAGGCAGTCAGGGTTCCATTTGCGGTTGCGAGCGAAATCATCACCCCAGGAGGTTCTCAGCAAGCTGAGATTGCGCAGATCGACGAACCGCGAGTTGCACCGCTCGATGCTGCCGGAGCCAGCGATGCGCCCGCGCAGGCAGGAATCGGAACCGCATTGCGCGTTGAAGATGGCAAGGTGTTTGTTCACAAAGTCTTGCCCGAGACGCCGGCCGCGCGAAGCCATGCGATTCAGCCGGAGGACCAAGTGATCGCCGTTGCCGAGGGCGATGGCGAACCGGTCGATGTCACGGGAATGAAGCTTGCAAGCGTCGTCGGAATGATTCGCGGTCCGAAAGGATCGACTGTACGGTTAACGATCGTTCCAGCCGGAAAGGCTCTGGAAGACTTGGTGGTCGTCAGTCTCATTCGCGGCGAGTTTCAGGAGTTGAACACGTTCGTCGATGGACGCCTACTTCCGATTGGAGCGACAGCTCCCAACATTCGTTTCACGCAATTGGTTGATGGAAGGGTCGCGGAATTGTCCGGGTTTGCCGGACGCATCGTATTGATCGAGTTTTGGGCCACTTGGTGCGGACCATGCATTCGGGCCCTGGACGAGTTGGACCGGCTCCAAGCCAACCATCCCGAATGGAACGGCAAGGTGGAACTGATCGCGGTCAGCGTGGATGAAGATCGGGAGGACGCGGTCAAGTTTTTCCGAAAGGAGCGATGGGCGGGAATCACCGCCGTTTGGGCAGGGCCCGACGTCCTGAAGTCCTATCGCGTCTCGGGCCTACCGACCATGTTCGTGATCGGCCAGGACGGGCGCGTGGCTGGTGCCGACCACCGCCTGGACATTTCGGAATTGGTACAAAGTCTGCTGCAAGGTCCGCGGCCCTGAACGGAGTGGTTTCGTCGAGAGGCACGTCGCGGCCGGTGTTCTGAAGGTGAGCGCATCGGTTCGGATGCCGTCTTGATCATTGCTTGCCGACGCGGCGCGCCACACTCAGAGGGCTTGCGAAACTGATTCTCCCTTGCGAGGTCGCGTTCCACGATCACCGAGCTGCGCTCCGAACTTTGCTGGCCAAGGCGCCCTGATTCCTAGGACGAGTCAGCGTCGGCCGAGACCTGAGACCGCCGTCTAACCCCCAGGTGAACCCGCATGGCACGCATCGCCCCGCTGGAATACGCCGACTGCAGCCCCGAGATGCAGGCCGAGTACGACCGGATTACCGCCGCCCAAGGGCGAATGACCAACATGAAGCGGACCCTGGCCCACAACCCGGTGGCGCTGCAGATTTACAACGCCTGGTACGACCTGCGGGCCCAGGTGCTGCCGTTTCTGGGTGAGCGGCCCACGCTGGTTTTCGTGCACGCGGTTTCAGCGGCCACCGACTGTTTGATCTGCTCGACCTACTTTCGCCGCCACCTGATCGATTCCGGCGAAAACCCCGATGCGCTCGTACTTGATGAACGCGAGCAGACCCTGGTCGACTACGGACGCCAATTGGCGGACGACGCCAACGGAGTGAGCGACGAACTGTTTGCCCGGCTGCGCGAGTTTCTCGCTCCCGCCCAAATCGTGACGCTCACCGCCTTTGGCGGGTTGATGGTGGCCACGAACCTGTTCAACAACGCCCTGCGGGTCGACCTGGACGAATATCTGGGGGCCTACCGCAAGCCGTCCGAGGCGAAATAACCGCGCCAAGGGGCCAACCAGCGGAGCGGGGAACAACTGACGGAGGGGCCCCGGCGGAAAAAAACGCAAGGGCGCCAAGGCGCCAAGGGGCCAACCAGCGGAGCGGGGAACAACTGACGGAGGGGCCCCGGCGGAATAAAAACGCAAGGGCGCCAAGGCGCAAAGAGAATCGATGCGCTGAGATTGCGAGGCCCGTAAAGCGAGGAGCACCTAGCGAGGTGCCAGAAGCAACCAACGACGCGGAGCCGGGGAAGCACCACGGGCCGCGAATCGACCCTGGTCACTGGCGTCGATTGGTCGGCACGGTTTTGCCCATTCTGGGGCTTGCCGACCCTCGCGCCACGCGGCACCGGGCTCTGGATCGACGAGCCAACCCCCTGGCTCACCCAGGGTTAGAAATGGTGGGGAGACGCCCCGAGACCGCCTTGTCAGCCCCCGGGGGCTGGCGTAAATTACAGGGCTTCCCGGTCGAATGGCTCGCCCCCCGGACATGGTCCCCAGAGCCGCCCGCGGAAATACCAACACCTACATTCCCTTTCGGGTCGGTGCGGTCCCGCCCCCGGGAGAGGGCCGACCACCAACCCGCGGAGCGCACTGGGATGGCCAAGGGCAAGAAAAAGATCGAAACCGTGTTTCTCGTCTGTGAAGAAACGGGCGACCACAACTACGCCCTGCGCAAGAAGACCGGCGGCGAAAAGCTCAAGCTGAAGAAGTACAGCCCCCGCCTGCGCAAGCACACGGTCCACGTCGAGAAGAAGAAGTAAGTTGTCTTTTTCGGGGCGCGCCGCAGGAACTGGTGCAGCGCCCTTGCTGCCAGAACAGCCGCGGTGACTCGCTAAGCCCGGCTCGCCGCGGGATTGCGCCGGACTCCCAGCCTCCCGCTCTCCCCGGGCAGCGGGGCGGCTAAAACATAAGACCCCCGCGCCGTCGCGGCGTTTCCCCCGCTCAGGCGATCGGCTCGGCGCTCGTGCCCAGCGCTTCGCGAAACGCCCGCAGCCTTGGTCCCATCGGCCCGGGCGGTACCAGGTGGTAGTCGTCGCCCACGCCTTGGACGGCAAGTGCCACGAATCGCGGGCCAGGGCGCGTCATCAACTGGCTCGCGGCCGCCTGCCAGTCGGATAGCTCTTGATACGGCTCGGCGGTTGGCCAGCCTGCGGCCCGGGCCAGGGCGGCAAAGTCGACCCCCGCCCCGCTTGCCGAGCGCAGCGCGCCGGCTGCGGTTTGCTGACCGCCGGTTACCTCGTAGTGGCCGTTGTCGAGCACGATGAGCGTCAGGTTCCGAGCACCGCTGGCGGCGATGGTGACGAGCGAGCCCAGGTTCATGAGCTGGCACCCATCGCCATTGAGCACAATCACTTCGCGCCAGGGCTGGGCCAGCGCCAGCCCCAGGCCAACGAGCGGCGCCTGGCCCATGGCCGAGGGAATGTAGTGAAAGTCGAGCGGGTGCCGCGACAAGCGGGGCCAATGCCGCGCGGCGCCCATCGTGGTGATTACGATCTGGTCGGTCCGTACCCGGTGTAAGACTTCCAGGGCGGCTGACAGGGTCATGCCGTAGGAGTGCCGGTCGGGCTCGATCGGGCTCATCAGGGGCTCCCCTCGGCCATGAGCACGATGCCTGGTCGTCCCTCGCGTCGACGCTCCAACAGGTAGGGAGCGATCTCTGCGGCTTGTTCGGCCCGTTCCACCAGCAGCCACTCCAGTCCCCAGGCGGCCAGAATGGGCTCGGTAAACCGCTTGGCCGAATCGGTCGAGCCCTTTACCAGGTAACTGCGGTAGCCAATCCATGCGGACAGAGGCAACTCAAGATCGAACAGCACATTGCGCAGGGCGTCGCCCGATTCGAATAGCCCGGTGTTTTGAATCATTACCAGCGGCCGGGCCCCGCCCAGTGTGAGCCCGGCGGCCAAGGCCCAGGCCTCTCCCTCGCGGCAAACGCGCAGCAGTCGTAGCCGGGGGGCCGTAGCAAGCGCCGATTCCCAGGGGCCCAGCGCCGAGTCAGGCAGCCACACCAGGTGGGTAAAGCCCAACCGCTCGACGAGCTCCACCACGGCGTCGCCCGAGAACATGGCGGGGTTCTCTCCAAAAAAGATGGCTGGTTCCAGCCCGGTCAGCGCCGAGGGTCCGAGCCTATCGGCCGTTGGCCAAGGTAACCCAAATCCAGGGTCGTCCGGCGTCGTCCAGCCGTAGTTTGCCCGTCAATCGCGACGGCCGCAACACACCCTTAAGGGCCATCACGTAGGCGGTGCGCTTGGGGGGCAGCGAAACCAGGATCTCGCTCGGCACGACGCTACGCTCGGCTAGCGCGCGGCGATCGACCACGATCGGTAGCTCGGTCCGCGCGGAGAACCAGGCCAGGGCGCTTTCCAGGGTGCCGCTGGGAAGGTCGACGTCGAAGAACTCGAACAGCTTCGGTGCGTCGCTCCGGCCGCTCCCCTCGGGCTCATAGCCCAGCGGCCAGCGATCGTCTCCCACGGTGCCCGGGCTCACGACCCAGGTGTTCGATAGTCCGGCCGGACCGGGGGCCCTCAGCCCAAGTTCGGCGGGCTCGAGCAGCAAGGCAAGGGCCGTTCCCAAAGCCAGCCCGCGCAGTTCATCGGCCACCAAATCGGTTGCGTCGTCCCGGCCGCGGCGAATCATTACTTGGGCCGCCGGGTCGATCACCACGGGCTGGTCGAATCGTTCGAGCAATCGGTCGAAGCAGTCCCAGCGCGGCTTGCCCTGGGTGCTCTCGGTGAGCGGCGCCGATACGGTCGCCCTCAGCCGATCGCCGCCGGGGTGGCCGCCCGACGGGTCGCCGCCCGGGTCTGGGGAGTCGGCCTGATCCTGCACCCGCTTCACCCAGTTCCGCGCGGCATCGCGGTCCCCCGGCGCGAATCGGGCATCGGGCGTTCGCAATTCGCCGCGCGCGTTAATCAGGGCCAGCACCCAGACGACGGTTTTGCTGCCCGCCTGGCGCACCTCCTGGCGCGGCCCATCGCTACGTCGCACTGGCCGTAGCCGCACCGAGCAATCGGGCAGGCTGGCCAGGAAATCGTGCCAACTTCGTTGGGCTGCCAGGGGGGCATCGGGGGCAGTGGTCAGTTCGATTTCGAGCCCCGCGCAGCGTGCTTCACGGGCGCCCAGGGCTAGCGCCAAGCTCACCAGCAGCGCGAATCTCTCGAGCGTTCCGCGGGTGGCGACCATAACAACCTTGGGTCAGGCAGCGTGGCAGGGGGTGCCGCTACGAACTCGCCTAACGCGCGGCACCACCTCTGGCAACTATAGCACCTGGGGACCGCGCGGAAGGGGGTCGGCCTGCTTGCCAGCTAAGTTGAATCTGCGAAAATGCCTGCCGACCGGTTGGGAGAGCGAATCGGGCCTGCGGAGGCCGCCGAATGCGCGCCGCAAACCACGCCCGCGAACGGTGTCGGTGGCGGGCATTCGAAAGGGTCCGCGGCACAACGGCTTCTAGCGCGTCCCGAATCTCAGGAAAAGGAAACCCTTTGGCATGCCGCGACCGCTAACGCTTTTTACGGGCCAATGGGCCGATCTGACGCTCGAGGAATTGGCCCGCAAGGCGAGCCAGTGGGGCTACCAAGGGCTGGAGTTGGCCTGCTGGGGGGATCACTTCGACGTTACCAAAGCGCTCGAGGAACCTCACTACTGCGCCCAGCGCCGCGAGCTTTTGGAGCGCTACGAGCTCGAGGTTTACGCCATCAGCACCCACCTGGTGGGCCAGGCGGTTTGCGACCCGATCGACCAGCGGCACCAGGCCATTTTGCCGCCCCACGTGTGGGGCGATGGGCAGCCGGCCGGTGTCAATGCCCGCGCGGCCGAGGAACTGAAGCGCACCGCCAAGGCGGCCCAGAAGCTGGGGGTGGGCGTGGTCAACGGGTTCACCGGTTCGAGTATCTGGCACTTGCTGTATTCGTTCCCGCCAGTGCCCCCGGCGATGATCGACGCCGGCTACGAGCAATTCGCCGAGCGGTTTCATCCCATCCTCGACGTGTTCGGCGATTGTGGCGTGCGGTTTGCCCTGGAGGTGCATCCCACCGAGATCGCCTTCGACTTGTACAGTGCCGAACGGGCCCTGGCGGCGCTGGAGCGCCGCGAGGAGTTCGGCTTCAACTTCGACCCGAGCCATTTGCTCTGGCAAGGGGTCGACCCGGTGGAGTTCATCCGGGCCTTTCCCGATCGGATGTATCACGTGCACGTCAAAGACGCCATTGTCACGCTCAACGGGCGAACGGGCATCTTGAGCAGCCACCTCGGTTTCGGCGATCCGCGGCGGGGGTGGGATTTCCGCTCGCCCGGCCGAGGGGGAGTGAATTTCGAAGAGATCATCCGCGCCCTGAACGGGGTGAAGTACGACGGGCCGTTGTCGGTGGAATGGGAGGACTCGGGCATGGACCGCGAGGCGGGTGCCCAAGAAGCGGCCGAGTTCGTCCGCCGGCTCGATTTTCAGCCCAGCCAGGTTGCCTTCGACGCGGCTTTCCAGGAATCGTAAGGCGGGCCAGGGCATTTCGGCCCCTGGGCGTTCGCACGGAATCGACCAACACGGGTTCAGCAACCAAGGGTGAACGACGATGCTTGTTTTGCCGCGCCGGTCTCTGGCCGTAGTGGGGGTGCTCGCGGGTTTCGGGGTCGCGCTGGCTTCGCAATCGACCGCTACGGCCGAGCCGCTCGAGTTAACGGTAATTACCTTCAACGTGCTGGTCGATTTCTCCGTGCCCGCGGGCGTTCCCAAGTGGACCGAGCGGCGCGATCTGTGCCTGGCCGTGGTGGCCGATCACCAGGCTGACCTGGTGGGGCTGCAGGAGCCGACCCCCAAACAGGTGCAGTTTTTCGTCGACGGGCTCAAGGGCTATCGCGAGTTCTATTATCGCCAGGGGTCGAAGCAGTACACCGATGCCACGTTGCTCTATCGGGAGGAAGCGTTCGAGCAGCTCGACCAGGGCTGGTGGTGGCTATCCCCCACGCCGGAAAAGGTTTCCACCGGTTTTGGCAACACGCTGCCCCGGATCGTGGTCTGGGTCAAACTGAAGCACCGCCCCAGCGGGCGTGAGCTATTCTTTTTCAATACCCATTTCGACAATTCGGCCCCCAGCCAGGAGCGGATGGCCGAGTTGTGCGAGAAGCAGATGGTGCCGTTCGTCGAATCGGGTCTGCCGCTGGTCTTTGTAGGCGACTTCAACACCCACCAGACCCGGGGCGATTATCCGCGGCTCACTAGTGGCGGATGGCGCGATGCCTACCTGGCTTCACCGCTAGCCAGCCCCGACGGCCGGGACGAAAACGTAGTAACCATGGATAATCAAAAGCGGATCGACCACATCTTCTACCGGGGCGAGGGCATGTCGGCGACCCACTGGGAGCGCCTCGAGTCGCCCGACCCGGCGCGACGCCTGTCGGACCATTGGCCCGTCTTAGCCCGGTTGCGCATCGAATGAGCGGCTGCTCGCAACTTGCCCGCCCGTTGTTGGTTTCTTCCCGGGTTGCCCGGGTCGCGTGGGGACTGATCCTGGCGGGTGCCGTCGGCGCAAGCGGCGAGCTGGCCCGCGCGGAAGACGAACTGCGGCGCCAGCGGCGCGAGTTGGACGACCAATACCACTCTCGATTGGCCGAACTGGCCGACTGGGCCGATCAGCAGGGCCTGGAGCGCGAAGCCGAACAAGTTCGCGATTGGGCCCGACCGCGTGACCCGCGCAAGCTGTACCTGGTCGAATTTCCCCGGTCGGGCACGGGCGAAGCGGACGCCGCCGCCGCGAAACCGCCGGAGGCCGCCCGCTTGCCGGCGCACACCCAGTGGGCCGAGCGCTGGTCGCAGCTCAAACGACAACAGGCCGAGGTGTGGTTCGAGCTGGCTCGCCGGGCGATTCGCGCCCGAGAAGTTTCGCTGGCGTTCGAGCTGATTCTGGCCACGGCTCGCGAGAACCCCGACCACGAAGCGGCCCGGCGCATGCTGGGCTACGTGCGCTTTCGCGACCAGTGGCAAACGCCGTTCGAGGTGCGCCGGCTGCGGGCCGGACAGGTTTGGAGCGACCGCTTCGGCTGGTTGCCGGCCTCGCAGTTGAAGCGCTACGAGGCGGGCGAGCGGTTTTACAACGGCCGCTGGATCTCGGTGACCGACGATCACCGCTTGCACGAAGACATTCGCCGCGGCTGGCAGGTGGAGACCGACCATTACCGCGTTACGACCAATCACAGCCTCGAGGCGGGCGTGGAGCTGGGGCAGCAGCTAGAGCGGCTGTATCGTGCCTGGCAGCAGGTTTTCGCCGGCTTTTACACCAGCGAGGCGCAACTGGCCCAGTTGCTCGAAGGCCGGGGCACGCAGCGCGGCGGCACCGCGCGCCACCAGGTGATCTATTTCCGCAGCCGCGACGAGTACAACAACGCCCTGCGCCATACGATCGTGGCCGATATCGGCATGACTACCGGGCTGTATTTGAACGATACCCGGCAAGCCTACTTTTTTGCCTCCGACGGGCCGCACGACCTGAGCACGCTGTATCACGAGGCCACCCACCAATTGTTCAGCGAGAGCCGGCCCGGGGTGCCCATTCCGGGCGAGAAGGCCAACTTTTGGATCGTCGAAGGCATGGCCTGCTACATGGAATCGCTCCGCGTTTCGCGGCATGCCGACGGCACCGGATTCTCCACGCTGGGCGGCGCCGATGCGATCCGCTTTCAAGATGCCCGGTACCGGTTGCTGGAAAGCCAGTTCTACGTGCCGCTGGCCCGGCTCTCCGCGGCCTCGGCGGCCGAGATTCAGCGCGACCCGGAGATCGCCAAGCTTTACAGCCAATCGGCCGGGCTGGCCCATTTTCTGATGCACGACGGCGGGGGGCGCTATCGCGACGCCCTGGTTCGCTACCTGATCGCCGTTTACAGCGGCACCGATCAACCCGGCACGCTGGCCCGCCTGGCCGCCACCCCGTTTGAACAGCTGGACGGGCAGTACCGGCAATTTGTGGTGGCTGCCGACCCGACCTCCACTAACTCGGCTGACCCAGACTCGGCCGACCCAGCCGGGGAGCCCAGCCCCACGCCAAGCGTTGAGCCCAACGCCGCGCCGAGCGCGGAACTGGGCGCAGAGCCCAGCGCCGCATCGGGCTCCGAATCGGGCGCCGCCGCTAGCGAAGGTTCCTCGGCGCCTTAGCCGCTAGCCGTAATCGGGAATCGGCCGCGCCGTACGAGGTGTGGCGCACCGGACCGTTGCGCCGGCCCTGCTGCCCGGCGCGATCATTGCCGCGGAGAGACTAGTCCACTTTGCGGAACTCGCACTTACCCGTCGGGGTGTGAGCGACCAGCCCCCGGACCTGGCCCCCGCTGAGCTGAAATTCGCCGGCGAAGGCCTGGCCGGGCACGGCTTCGTAACGAAACCGGTTCGGAGCTAGCGAGTGGCTGCGAGCCGGCTGCTGGCCCAAGCGGAAGCGGAGCTCCCCCTGGTGCTCGGTCACGTGGAAGGTGCCCCAATCTTCGTTTTCATACTGGCCCAGGTAGTACTGAATCGGCAGCGTCAGCCCCCGCGCGGTGCCCGGCGGGTCCCAGCTTGCTTCGCTTTGCCGGCGGGCTCGCTCCTCGATTCGGGCAAGACTCGCCTTGAGCTCGGGGACCAGGTCGGTCTGAGGCAGGCCGAGCAGTTGGGCATATACGTCGAGCGCGATCTGGGTGGCCAGCAGCCCGCGCGACTCGTTGATAAGTACGGCTACCCCCACCTGGTCGTCGGGCAACAGCGAAACCAGTGTGGCGGTGCCCAGGTAGCCGCCGCCGTGTTCCAGCATCCGGCGACCGTGTAGGTGGCCCGTGAACCAGCCCAGCGAGTAGCCCTCGCGAACCACGCCGCGAGGGAATTCCTCGGCCTCGGCCATCGACACCTGTTGCCGGTGCACCTCGGCCAACATGGGTTCGGAAAGCAGCGATTGCCCCTGGGGATTGCGCCCCGAGAGGTGAAAGGCGATCCAGTGGCCCAGATCGACGGCGCTGGCGCCCATGCCGCCGGCGGCGTGCATGACGGCGTCGTGCTTGCGCAGCGGCACATCCTGCCAACCCTGGTCAGCGATCGTCAGCGGTTGGGCCGCCAGCGGGTTGGCATACAACCGGCTGGCATAACACGTCGCATCGACCATTCCGAGCGGCTGAAAAACTCGCGCGGCCAGATAATCTTGCCAGGCCTGGCCCGTAACGGCTTCGATGACCCGGCCCAAGAGCGTGAAGTGCAGGTTGGTGTATTGGAACTGGCCGAGCGGCCTGGCGCGCTCGAGCCAGCGGTAATAGCGATCTTCCGTCAGGTTGCCGAGATAGGCCTCGGCCTGGGCGATGGGCTGGGAGTCGAGCCCTGGGCGGTGGCACATCAGATCGCGAAGCGTAATCTGGGCGGTCGCCTCGGCGTCGGCCAGCTTGAACCTGGGCAGGTGTATTCGCACCGGGTCGTCCAGGTCCAGCTTTCCCTCGTCGGCCAGCATGGCCACGCCCAGCGCCGTGAACGACTTGGTTACCGAGGCCAGGTAGAAAGGCGACCTTGGCTGAACCGATTGCGCCGCCTTGGCGTCGCAGGTACCCAGTGCGTCGAGCAGAACCACCTGGTCGCCCCGGACCGCGACGATCGCGATTCCGGCAACCCGTAGCTCGCGACGCAGTCGTTCCCAGCGCTCGTGCAGCGGTTGCCAGTCGGCGGGCACCTGCACGGCGCCGGCCAGTACCTGGGAAGTCGCGCCCTTATCGGCCGGATCGGCCAGTACCGGGGCGAGGGGAGTCAAACCGCCACAGAGTGCGATCGCCCAAACCAGGGCCCAATCGATTCGAACCATGGCCGAAGTACCCCTGAAAAACGCGGGTGGCCTTACGTTGCCAAAGCCGTGAAGACGGTGCGGCCATTTTTGGCCGTGAGGGTTGGCGGTGTCTTGAACCGATGCAACCTGCCTTGCCTCGGCGGCGCATGGCGGGCGCGGCCTGAGCAGGTGGTTCGACGGCTACGTTTGGGCCGAACCCGACGCGTGCGTCAGGCGCCGCAATCGACCCGGCGGAATTCCCAACACACGAACGAAATCGCGGGTCATGTGGGCCTGGTCGGAAAAGCCCGAGCGGAGGGCAATCTCAGCGAGCGAGCTTGCCTGGCTGCCGGCGGCCTGCCAGGCGGCCAATACCCGCTGGCGGCGAATCAGCTCGCACACGGTCTGGCCAGTCTGGCGGCGGCAGACCCGGGCCAGGTGCACGGGGTGAACCCCCAGTTGGCGCGCGATCGAGGCCACCGAAACGCTCTGCCCCGGCGCCGCCCGCAGAAGCTGCTCGGCGGCTTTCCACCAGGCTGGTGGCCGCCGCTGGGCCGGCCGAGAAGTGGTGGGTGCCAGCGTTGCGAGCAGATCCCAGACTCGCGTTTCGGCCTCCCCGACATCGCCCCGGGGCGAGTCGATTAGGACGAGGAGCTTGCGCAGCAACGCGGGCGAATCGGGCCACGAATAGGGCAGGGGGCCCTCGGGCCACAGCGGTTCGTCGCTGTCCGGGGTAACCTGCAACAGCCGGGCACCGCGCGGGCCATAGTGATTGGCGTGGCGGTAACCCGGCGGCTTCACCACCGCCGAGCCGACCCTGGCCCGGAACACTCCCTGGGCCGTGGTCTCTTCAAGCTCTCCGGCCAACACCAGCGAGAGGGTTCCCTCGGCGTGGCGATGAGCGCTCTGACGGGCCAGCGGAGCGTATTGGACCTGGCGAAAGCGCAGCCCGCCGGCGGTTCGCCAAGGCGAGAACGCGACGGCAGGGGCTGAAAGCGGTTGGCGCACGGTGATTCGGCACTTCGCGATGGGAAGGGGCGGTACCGCGCGTTATTCGCCCTGGGGGGCTGAAGCTTGACCCCCCAGGGTCGAATGCGCCAATCGAGGCACCCTGGCCCGCCGCGGCCTCGAAGACCGCGGCTCAGGCGTTCAGCGGCACCGAGGGGTCGTCGGCAATGTGGACCCAGCCGTGTACGTGGGGTGCCCCGCGGAAGTACCAGACGAAGGCCGGTCCCTCCAAGCGGAAGCAATCCCAAACCTGGTCGTTGCCCAAGTCCCCCTCTTGGTAAAAGGCCAGCGAGCAGGCCTTGAGTCCGCCGCGAGCGGCCAGGCAGGCGGCCACCTCCTGCTGGTCCAAAGGCCGGTAGGGTGCGACCAGCGCGGCCAGCGTTTTTTCCAGCTCAGAGAGCTGATCGCTCGAGAGCTCGGAAACCGGGATACCGGGCCGCCCCTGGCCGCGAAACGCGACCGCTTGTTCCGGGGGCAATTTGGGCACCAACGCCAGTTTGCGCTGTTGCCCGTCGAGCATCTTAAACACTTCGTTGGCGGCCAGTGCCTGAGGCCAAAATACATTGCCCGGGTGCGACGGAGATTCGTTGAACCCGTCGGCGGCGTGCCCATAAAAAATCGGCCCGCCAAAGGCCATATGGTCGGTCGAATTGCCGTCGGCTCGAATGGTCATGTGCCGGCCGGTCATGACGAACTCGAACTTGTCTTGGCCCGGCAGGCCGAAAATGGCCAGGCTCTGATCCTCGCCGTACCCGCCGGCGTCGTCTTCCAATTGCTTGTCGATTCGGGCGTGCCAGTCGGGGTGGATGATCGCTTCGAAGATGTCGCGGATTACCTTGCGCTGGTCGTCGGTGTAAAAATCGCTGTTGACCTGGGCCTCGGTAATTTGCCAATTGTTGGCCACCCGGGTGCGGAGCAGACCTCGCATCGGGTCGACGTAGTCCCAGGCGAAGCACACCTTTTCCCGCTGTCCGGGGGTCAGGGTGTCGTAAAGCACTTTGACCAGCGACTCGGCCGAGGTCGACCCGCTGGCGCTATCTTGGGCAACCGCCCAATGGGGCCAGGCGGTGGTGCCCAGCGCCAGCGCCCCGGCGGCCGAGGTTCCCAGAAACTGACGACGACTGACCCCCAAGGGGCTCGCGAGAACTGGCCTTGCGCTGGCCGAGCAGTCCTCCGCACAACGATGGGGGCGATTGCCCGCGGGGTCAGACATGGCCGGCTCCTTTGTCTTGAGTCTAGAATGGGTCGCGAACCTACCGGGGTCCGGAGCCCACCCAGGGCTCGACATGCTCACTCCCCCGCACGACCCTCGGCCTGTGATTAGAGCCGAGGGCGGCCCCCCTGGCAATTTGGCGCGCCCAGTCGACGGCCGGCAGGGGCGCCCGCCAGCTACCGGAGAGCGGGGGACCCGATGGGGACGGGCCGTGCGAAATCTCCTTCGATTGAGCCAAACCGCGCAAGCCCCATGACGAAGCAACCCGGTCGCTCCTGGCGTGGCAAGTTTCACGAAGCGGGCCGAGGCGCCGCCTGGGCCCTCAGGACCCAGGTGAACTTCCGAGTCCACCTGGTTTTCGCCGCGCTGGTGGTGGCGGTGGCCGTTAGGCTGCGGGCCGAGGCCTGGGAGTGGGGTTTGCTCGGGTTGTGCATCCTGGGAGTGCTGGTCGCCGAGGTGCTCAATACCTCGATCGAACAACTGGCCAAGGCGATTACCCGTGAACATCATCCCGAAATCGGCCGGGCCCTCGACATCGCGGCGGGCGCCGTGCTGATTTCGGCCCTGGGCGCCGCCTTGCTGGGCGCGCTGCTCTTGCTGCGCCGGTTGCTGCTTTGGTTGGGTTGGTAGCGGCCGCATCGCTCACGGCGCCAGGCGGCGCTCGCCAGTCGCTTGCGGCACGACGCGGTGCGCATCGATCTACCGGCCGGGCCGCCGCGGCTGGCACCGCGGGCAAAAAAACGTAGCCCGCTGCGCCTGAACCTGGCGGACGATCGCCCCCGAGCGGCAACGGCGGCAGGGTTCTCCCTCGCGGTCGTACACCTGGTGATGATTCTGGTAGCTGCCCGCCTGGTTCAGGGCATTGCGATAGGTTCCGTCCGAGAGGGTCGAGCCCTCGTAGCGGACCGCGTCTTCCAAAACGCGCCGCAGGGCCGTGTGCAGGTCTTGCCACTCGGCCAGGGTAAGCGAGTTGGCTCGCCGCGCCGGGTGCAACCGGGCCAAGTGCAGAATCTCGGAGGCGTAGAGGTTGCCCACTCCGGCCAGCACCTGTTGGTCGAGCAGCGCCACCTTAATGGCGCGGCGGCTGGCGCGCAGGCGCTTTCGCAGCGTGTCGGCCGAAATCTCCAGCGCGTCGGGCCCCAGCCGGCCGCTCAGGTACCGCTCGCGAAAACAATCCTCGCTGAGCCAGCGAACCTGACCCAGGCCTCGACGGTCCCAGTACCAGAGCTCGGCCGCCGGGCCGCCCGAGAGGGCCAGACCCAGCCGCAGATGCTCGGTATCCGGAGGCTGACTGATGAGCACCAAACCGGTCATGCGTGGTTCGAGCACCAGCCGGCTCTGGTCGTGGAGCCGCAACACCACGCGCTTTCCCACCCGCTCGACGGCGGCAATCTGGCGCCCCACCACCTGGCGACGCAGTTGGGCCAGCCCCGGCTCGATTTGAATGGGCCGCAATCGGCAGCGCGGACGGACTACGTCGTCGATGCGGCTCCCCACCACGGCAGCCACGCCGCGGCGCATGGTTTCCACTTCCGGCAGCTCGGGCATGCGAAGCTGGTTCTCGCTGCGATCTTGACGGCGGATTGCGACGACGGGCAGGCCAGTGTAACGCAAACCCCGGGGACCCGTGAGCCACACTTTGGACCGGAGCGATCGCTCGGGCCGCCGGCGCGCCCCGCGCCGGGCGCGGGCACGGCCCGGCGACCCTTGACCCCGCGGAACCCCCCTCGGACAATCGAGCGTTTGCCACCGACCAGCACCGCGCGTCGCTCTGTTTTTCCCCTTTCCCAGGGCCCCGACCGAGAACCCCCCCGAGATGGCTTCACCCGCTTCCACACATTGGCCCGATGCGGCCGGCCGCTTTGGCCCGTTCGGGGGGAGGTTCGTACCCGAAACGCTGAGCCGGGCGCTCGACGAACTCGCGGCCGAGTACCGCCTGGCCCAGGCCGATCCGGCCTTCGCCGCCGAGCTCGAGGGCCTGTTTCGCGATTTCGTCGGCCGGCCCTCGCCGCTGTACCACGCCCGGCGGCTCTCGGAGCATGCCGGCGGAGCCCAGATTTATCTGAAGCGCGAGGACCTGAATCACACCGGCGCCCACAAAATCAACAACACGCTGGGCCAGGCGCTTCTCACCCGGCGAATGAAGAAGCCCCGGGTAATCGCCGAGACGGGGGCAGGGCAACACGGCGTGGCCACGGCCACGGCCAGCGCCCACTTTGGCCTGGAGTGCGTGGTGTACATGGGCGAGGAAGACATACGCCGCCAGAAACCCAATGTGTTCAACATGCGGCTGATGGGGGCCGAGGTGCGGCCCGTTACCACGGGCTCGCGAACGCTGCGCGACGCGATTAACGAGGCGATGCGCGAGTGGATGAGCTCGGTCGAGCACACCCACTACATTCTGGGGTCGGCCGTGGGGCCGCATCCCTTTCCGGAGATCGTCCGCGATTTTCAATCGGTCATCGGCCGGGAAACCATCGACCAGTGCCGGCAAAAGTTGGGCCGGCTGCCCGACCTGGTCGTGGCCTGCGTGGGCGGGGGGAGCAACGCGGCGGGCATGTTCTACCCCTTCGCTACCCAGACCAGCGTAGCGCTGGTCGGCGTCGAGGCCGGGGGCCGTTCGTCGCGCCCCGGCGATCACGCCTCGCCGCTTACTTACGGTCGCCCGGGCGTGCTGCACGGCAGCCTGAGCTACGTCATGCAGGACGAAGAGGGGCAAACCTGCGACGTGCACTCGGTATCGGCGGGGCTGGATTATCCGGGCGTGGGCCCGGAGCACAGCTATTGGAAAGACACTGGCCGCGTCAGCTACACCAGTTGCCGCGACGAACAGGCGCTCGAGGCCTTCGACCTGGTGGCCCGCCAAGAGGGTATTTTGCCCGCGCTCGAGAGTTCGCACGCCGTGGCCCTGGCCCTCGAGCTGGCGGCTCAGCGCCCCGCGGACCAGGCGGTGGTGGTGTGCCTGTCGGGGCGCGGCGACAAAGACGCCTTTGAAATCGCCCGGCTCAAGGGCGAATCGTTGGGCTGATCCGCGGCGATCCAGGCGCGCGGTGCCCGCTGCCCGGCGGCGATGGTCGCGGCCGTTTACCAACCGAGACGGAAACGATGTCGGCAATCGATCGTGTGTTCGAAACGTTGCGGGGCCAGGGTCGCAAGGCCTTCATGCCGTTTATCACGGCCGGCGACCCCGACCTGGCGTTTACCGCCGCCGTGCTCGAAACGCTCGCCAAGCACGGGGCCGACCTGTGCGAGGTGGGCATTCCCTACAGCGACCCCATTGCCGACGGCCCCGTGATTCAGGCCTCGTATACCCGGTCGCTGGCCGCGGGTACCAAGCTGACCGGCATCCTGCAATGCCTGGGCCAGGTGGCCCCCCGAGTTTCGACGCCCCTGGTAACGATGATCAGCTATGCAATCATCTACCGCTTCGGCGCCGAGAAGTATTTGGCGGCGGCCCAGCAAGCGGGCGTGGCCGGCGCGATCGTGCCCGACCTGCCGGTCGAAGAGGCCGCTCCGCTGGCCCAGCTTTGCCGCGCTCGCGATTTCAGCCTGATTCAATTGGTCACCCCCACCACCTCGCGCGAGCGGGCGCTGAAAATCGCCGCCAGTTCGACCGGGTTTATCTATTACGTATCGGTTACCGGCATCACCGGCGAGCGGACGGCCTTGCCCGAGGAACTGATCGAAAACGTAGCCTGGCTGCGGGGGCAAACGCCGCTACCGATTTGCATTGGATTCGGCGTCAGCTCGCCGGACCATGTTCGGCTGTTGTCGCCCGTGGCCGATGGGCTGATCGTCGGTTCGGCCATCGTTCGCCGGATGGCCGAGGCCGCCACGCGCCCCCGGGCCCAGGTGCTTGCCGAAGTGGGCCAGTTCGCGGCCGAGCTGCGCTCCGCGTTCGGCCCCGCCTGACACGGTCGGCACCGGCCGAAACCGCTTGGGTGTCGAGCCGGCTGGGGGCGTGTCCTCGGGCAATTGCCGCCCCGCCCAGTTTTTCCGCCGGGGCGCGGCGAATTCTCTACAGCCCCCCGTGGGGGGCTGGTCGATAAGCGCAAGAAGCCCGCTCGGTCGGTGCGGGGGTGCGCGTGCCCCGGCGTCGATTTGCCTTGACCTCTGCAAACGGCGCAGGTTATGGTTCGAGAAGAGGCACGCGAGGGGCCGATCGGCCAGCCCCGAATCGGCTCGGCGTCCTCGAGAGCCCAGGCGCTCGCACTCATCGCGTCTGCCCTGCCTGGCCCCCAAGCGGCGAAATACCGGCCATGGCGCCCGGATTGGAAACCACCCTTTCCGGCGTGGTGATCGTGTTTCCCCGTTCGGGGCATCCCCCGCCAGGTTGGCGATGCAGCGTTGCCGGTGGGCTCGGTCCTGGCGTCCGAAGGGCGCTCGGGCTGAACCGAAATCGGGAGATCTTCCGGCCCAGTAGCGCAGGAGACGCTCGTCGATGTATCCCACCAGCTCCGAAATGATTCTGCGGCGGTTCTTCGCCGGCCTGGCCGAGTACACCTTTCAGTGTCGGCTGGGAATTGCCGACCCGCCGCTGGTCGACTACCTGGCCGAACTTCTCGTACGGTTCGTGCGCAGCGACGCCCTCTACCGGGTTCGCGATCTCGGCGGCCGCCGCTTGGAAGAGGTGGCCGAAATGGCGCTCGAGGCCCAACAGCGCCAGGGAGACGCCCGCCGCGAGGTGTATCGGCACATTGGCGATTTCACCTTGTTCTGGACCGGCGTTTACCCCGAGGCCCTCAAACGCTTGCAGGGAACCCAGCGGGTCGACCGGTTCCTGGATTACTGCCAGCAGGGGAAGCGTTCCTACTCCATTGCCAGCACGCTCTCGGCGGCCGACCACCAGGCCGAGGCCCAAGTGCTCGAGCGACTGAGCAAACAGTTCGAGCTGTGCGTGTACGGCCTTTCCGAGGTGCGTCGCGAGTGGCAGCGCCGCGACGAAGCGGGCGAGTCGCCCGGCGGCTTGTTGCTGCAGTAAGCGGCCCCGGGCGGGTCAACTCGGTTCGTGCGGTTCGGGCGGCCCCGATATGGTTAGCCGGCACAGCGTAAGCAGCCGGCCCGCGGCTTCGGCTTCTTCGCTCACCACGGCGGCTGCGCCCATGCGGCGCAATACCGGTACCTGGTTTTCGAAGCGGCAGCGCACCAACACGCTGGCCGACGGGTTCAGGGTTTGCAGCGCGCCCACGATTTGCTGCGCCACCTCGTCGTCGGGCACACTCACCACGCTCAGGCGGCATCGCTGGGCATGGGCACGCCTGAGCACCTCGGGATCGCGCGCGTCGCCCGAAACCGTGTCGAACCCTTGCTGGGCGAACGGGTGCAAGTTCACGGGGCTTCGATCGACGAGCGTTACGTCGAGCCCCAGAGTTTCCAACTCGGCTGCCACGCGCCGCCCGATGGGGCCGATGCCGATGACCAGGGCCCGGCTCTGAGGATCCAGTTCGGGCAAGGTCGCGGGACGGTCCCGGAACTGGGGCAGGGCCCGCTCGGCGAGTTCCATGCCTCGCCGGAGCAACAGCGGGGTAAGCAACAGCGACCCCAGTCCCACGGCCAGCATCCGGGCGAAATCGGTCGGCTGAATCAGCCCCTGTTCGGTGCCGGCCGCGGCCAGCAGGAACGAGAATTCGCCCACCTGGGCCAGCCCCATCGCCATCCCCAGCGCGCTTCCCCAGGCGAGGCCCGTCGCCCGCAGGGCCAGCGTGGCAGCCCCGGTCTTCAGCGCGAGCATACCGGCCAGTCCGCCGGCAATTTCCAGAGGATTACGCCAAAACACGGCCGGCTCGAGCAACATGCCCAGTGAGACGAAGAACACGGCGGCGAACGATTCACGAAAGGGGAGCAAGATACTGTCGAATTGGTGGCTCAATCGATTGCCGCTGAGCACCAGCCCGGCGGCCAGCGCCCCGATCGCGGCCGGCAGCCCCAGCCCGTGGGCCAGCGCGGCCAGCCCGGTAAGGTTGGCCAGGGCGAAGAGCACTACGATCTCGACGCTGCGCAGTTGGGCCAGAACCGGAATCAGCCAGCGGGCGGCCAGCCAGTGCAGCGCGACCGTGGCCCCCAGAAAGCTGGACGACGCCACGGCCAGCTTGAGGAAGTCGGTGGCACCCGGCGCGGGACCCCGGCCCGTGACCAGGGGCAAGAGCAGCATCAGCGGCACTAGCGCCATGTCTTGAAAGAGCAAGATTCCCAGGCCCCGTTGGCCGTAGGGCGAAGCGGTTTGCCCCCATTCGGCCAGGGCCTTGAAGACCAGCACCGTCGAACTTAGCGCTCCGGCGGCGCCGGCCAGCCCGGCGGCCGGCCAGGAAAAGCCGTACCAACGGGCCGTGAGCGCCAGGGGAATCGCCACCAGGGTCATCTGCACGGCGCCCCCCACCAGCATTTGGCGGCGCAGGGCGATGAGCTCGTCGAACGAAAACGAAATGCCCACCGAAAACAGCAGGAACAGGGCGCCCGCCTCGGCCAGGTACGCGAGCTCGGCTCGCTCGTGGCCGACCAGCCCCAGGCCAGCCTCGCCAATCAGACCCCCCACGAGCAAGTAGCCCACCAGCAGCGAGACCCCCCAATGCTTCGAGAGGGCGCCCGCCGTGCCCCCGGCGACAAGCACAATCAGCACGTCGAAAACCAGTTCCGGGACCAATTCTCCTGCCACGGGGCAGACTTCCTTCCTGGTTGCCAGGCAACGGTCCGCCGGGGGGCGATGGGCGCGGGCAGCCAATGGCTCGGGTCGCCGGCGGTTGGCATTCGGCTGGGGCGAAGCGTGGCTCGGCTACCCTTGGGCACGTCGCAATACCCGCCACCGGCGTCGGCCCGGGCGGGGGGCCCGGCCCAAGCGCGGGCGCCGCCGGCCAGCGGCGTTAGTAGCTGCGAGGCGTGATCCGTCCTTGCACGCGAAGCGGCAGACCTTCGATCCGCAAGAATCCTTCGGCGTCGGTCTGGTTGTACGAGCCGCCCCCCTCCATGCTGGCAATGCCGGCGTCGTACAGGCTCAGCGGGCTGGAGCGCGAGACGATGTCGAGGTTGCCCTTGTACATTTCCAGGGTCACCTGCCCGGTGACATTCCGCTGGGCCTGGCGAATAAAGGCCAGCAGGGCATCCATCTTGGCGCAGTACCAGAAGCCGTAATAGACCATCTCGGCAACTTCGGGGGCCAAGCGGTCGCGCAGGTGCATCAGGTCGCGGTCCAGGGTGAGTTGCTCCACGGCTCGGTGAGCCAGGTACAGCGTGGTCATGCCGGGGGCCTCGTACACGCCGCGGCTTTTCATGCCCACGAAGCGGTTTTCGACCATGTCGATGCGGCCGATGCCGTTGCGGCCGGCGCGGCGATTCAGCTCGTGGACCATTTCGTAGGCGCTCAGCCGACGGCCATCGAGCGTAACCGGCAGGCCCGCCTCGAAGCCCAGCGTGATGCGCTCCGGCTCGTCGGGCGCCTGGCGGGGTGAAACAGTCATGCCGAAATCGACCAGTTCGACGCCGCACACGTCGAGCGCTTCGAGCCGACCCGCCTCGTAGCTGATGTGCAAGCAATTCTCATCCGAGCTATAGGGCTTCTGCGAGGTGGCCTTGACCGGAATCTGCTTGGCGTTGCAGAAGGCGATTAACTCTGCGCGACCGGGAAACTGGGCTCGGAAGCTTTCCATGCGCCAGGGAGCAATGACCTGTACGCCGGGGTCCAGCGCTTCGGCGGCCAGTTGAAACCGGCACTGGTCGTTTCCCTTGCCGGTCGCTCCATGTGCGAAGGCGGTCGCCCCGACTTCGCGGGCCACTTCCAGACAGGCCCTGGAAATGATCGGCCGGGCGATCGAGGTTCCCAGCAGGTAAACCCCCTCGTACTTGGCCTGCCACTGAAGCACCGGAAAGGCGAAGTCGCGGCACAGGTCTTCCTTAACGTCGACAATCCGCGAGGAAGCCGCCCCACAGGTGCGGGCCTTTTCGAGCATGGCCTGGCGGTCTTCGCAGGGCTGCCCTAAGTCGACGTAGACCGCATGGACCTGGTAGCCCTGTTCGACCAGCCAGCCCAGGATCACCGAGGTATCGAGGCCCCCCGAATAGGCCAACACGCAGCTTGCCATGGTCTGATTCCCACTGCTGGGCGCTTTCGCCGGGCGCGGAGCATCCGGTCCGGCCCGAAAGGCCCTCGAAAAAAGCTGGGGGCGATTGTCGCGGCCCGGTCCCCGAGTGACAAGGGCTAAGCGAGTCGGGTTCAGCGAGATGGGCCCCGCGGCCTGAAGCGGTCGTTTTCCGGGCGGCCGTAATTTGCCCGGGCTGTTCGCCAGTGGCCCGCAGCGAGGCGAGTCTGAGCGAACTTTGCCGGAGGGGAGTGGGGGGAGCCGGTACTGGGCCCGCCAGGAGCTGTGCCCCGAAAACGAAAAGAGGTCGCTCCCCAGGGGTGTTGGGGAGCGACCTCGCTCAAAACCTCGAACTTGTCGCTAACTCAGGCGGGATGATGCCCTAGGCCGAGCGGCGGCGGCGGCGGATCACGGGGATCATCGCTACGGCGCCCAGGCCGATCAACACCAGCGTGCCCGGTTCGGGGACCTTGATGCCGGTCAGCACGATCTGGCCGTTGAGGATGGCCGTCACGTCGATCGGATCGGTCAACACCGTGGTGGTGACATTGATCGGAATCGTGACCGTCACCCCACCGCCAGCGTCGGTCTTCACCGTGGCCAGCGTGCCCGAGGGCAGCGGGAAATCGACGGCGTCGTCGCCTTCAAAATTGAACGATCCGCTTCCCAGAGCACCACCCAACGGGCCCGTGCCGTTGTAGGTGATCATGCCCTGATCGAGCGAGAGGATAGCGCCACCGATGTCGTAGGTACCCATGCCCGGCATCGCCGAAGTGGGCAACACGATGCCCGACGACAGCGAGGCACCCAGCCCCGTGCCACCGGCGTCGACGGCACCCAGGAAGCCCAGGTTCAGCGACAGGGCGACATCGGTCAGGTCAACCTCGCCGGCGGCGATTTGGAAGGCATCCGGGGTGGTCCCGATGCACACCAACTCAGCGTCCAAACCACCCGAGTTGTTGCCGAAGCCGGCCAACGGATACGTGGTGGTGAACGGAGTCGAATACGGAGCTTCAGCGGGCGGAAGATCGTCGGCTACCGTCGCAGTAGCCGCAGCGGTGAGACCACCGCCAACCGCGCTGATCGTGAGCTGAATGGTGCTCAACGAGCTGTTGACAGAAAGATGAACCGGCTTGGCACTGGCGACACTGGCGCCCAAGCCGAGCGCAGAGACCGCCGCCAAAGCAGCGACCACTCGAATTGTCCGACTCATTAGCGACACTCCAAAGATGTTGAGAAAAACGACAAGACCAAATCAAGTACGTCAGTTCGAGGTTTGCTGTCCGACTACCTCCTGGCGATCGGCCTGGGCTGTTTGCCTCAGGTTCTCACTCCGCCCCGGGCTCGCAAACGGCAAACCGTGTGGAAATCCTTTCGCTACGCGGCACACCCCCTTTCGCAGTCCGATCGCGTGACTTACCCCGCAGCCACACCAAGCCTGGGAAAAACCGTAGCCGAACTAACCGTTTGTACCCGAAAGTTCGGGACATGTTTCCCAAATTAGCGACCCCCCTTGGGCAAGTCAAACAGTTTCCGCAGATTTTTCTGAATTGCTGATAATACCCCGATATCCTTCCAATCCCCCTCGAAAACACCTGGCGCAGCCGCTTCGAACCCTCCACGCCTCGCCTGCCAGCGACCGGCGGCCGCCTAGCGCCCAACCCCGGTCGCCTGGCCGCAGGCCACCCGCGAGAACCCGAAGCACGGCGTACCCCTCCGGGCCCCCTCGGGCCACCACGAGATGGCCGTTACCAATTTTCTGATAACGGCTTACGAGCCGTCGCCAGGGGGTGATGGTTCCAGGTGGCGGCGATACTCGGCCAATCGCCGGGCCAGCTCGTTGCGATCGGGCTGCTCGGCCGACGCCGCGGCCAGGGCCTGGGCTTGAGCCTCGACCGCCTCGGCCCAGCGCCCCTCGGCGGCGTAGGTGGCGGCCAGGGTGTCGAGAAAATCGCTCCTCGGCTCGGGCTCGAGCGCGATCGCGCGCTCGACGTGGCGGCGAGCCTCGGCGGGCCGACGCCGCGCCGGGTCGGCATGTGTGGCCAACAGCCAAGCGTAGTTGTTGAGCAACTCGGCCTGGCTACCCCGGGCCAGCGGCAACGCGCGCGCGTAGGCGGCTTCGGCTTCGTCCCAGCGCTCCAGGACCTGCAGGGCCATCGCTTCGCCGGCCACCGGTTCCACCTGTTCCGGTCGCAGCCGCTGGGCCTCTCTTAGCGGCGCGAGCGCCTCGGCCGGGCGGCCTTCTTCAATCAGTGCCCAGCCCAGGTTGTTCCAGGCCAGATCGTTGTCGCCCGTAACGGCCAGCGCGCGGCGAAAGAGAGTTTCGCTCGATCTCCAGTGGCGCAGTTCAAGCTGGGTTTCGATGACCAGGCCCGCAACGAACAGCCCTGCGAGGACCGGTGCCAGCTTCAGCCAGAAAGCGGCCCGCCGTGCGACCCAGCCGCTGCGGCCCAGATCGGCCCAGGCCCAGACCAGCCCCCAGGCCAGACCCAGGTGGGGCAGGTAGGTGTACCGATCGGATCGGCCGGCGCCCCCGACCTGAATCAAGCCGATCACCGGAACCAGCATGCCCAGGAACCAGAGCCAACTCACCACGGGGTAGCCCCGACGACGGGCAACGACCACGGCGGCCGAAATACCGAGCAAACCCGTCGCGCTCAGCCAGACCTGGGGAGCACTCCAGCCCAGTTGGGGGTGCGGATAATAAACGGCCAGCGGCCCTGGCCAAACCAGCTGTCGGGCATAGGTGGCCGTGGCCCAAACCGCGTTCGACAAACGCAGTTCCAGGGGCAGCAGGTCGAAACCGCGGACCGAGCCGTGTCGCGATTGCACCCAGTAGGTCACCAGGGCCATCGCGGCAGCCAGAGCCAGCAGCGGAGCCTTTTCCATCAGCCGACGGGCAAACGCGTTCCCCGGCCCCCGGCCCCCTTGCTCCTCCGGGGTTGGCGCGAGCCGACCGAGTGGCCAGTAGTCCAGAAGCACCATCACGGCCGGCAGCGTAACCAGCATTGGTTTGGCCAACAGGCCGAGTAGGAGCAGCAAGAAGGTGGCCAGGTAGCGGAGCGGCGAGGGGTGTCGAGCCCAGCCGGTGTAGGCCAGGAGCGTCGCCAGGGCCAAGCAGCCCGATAACACATCCTTGCGCTCGGCCACCCAGGCCACCGACTCGACGCGCAAGGGGTGCCAGCCCCAGATTGCGGCCACGAACAGGCTGGCCTGCCACCGACCGGTGAGGCGCCCGAGCAACAGGTAAACCAGGCCCACGGTGGTCGCGTGCCAGAGCACATTGGTCAGGTGGTGCCCCCAGGGGTTCAGGCCGTAAAGCTGGCAATCGAGCAGGTGCGAAAGCAAGGTAAAGGGGTGCCAGTTCGCGCCCACCACGGCGGTCGCCGCCCAGCGCAAACTCGCCAGCGAGACGCCCTCGTGCATGGGCCGGTTGTCGACCAGGTATAGGTCGTCGTCGAAGTTGAGGAATCCGCACCACAGCGTGGGTGCGAAAACCAGGCACGTCGCAGCCGACAGCAACAGGCTGACCAGCGCGGGGGGAGGGGTCCACGGGCTCGCGTCGGTGGCGCTGCCAGGGGCGCGGTCGGCCCCGCCGCGCTGGTTTGCGGTGGAGGGCGCTTCGGCTGCCGGCAGCGGGCGACGATTGGGTGAACGCTTGGCCATCGGTTATGTTTTAGCCCGATTCCTCATCTGCTGGCGAGTCGCGCGGTGAATCGCAATCCGGTCCAACCCGAACTACAGGCCGTCCGCGACCAGGTTGCGCGTGGCTTGAGCCGTCCCGCCGTGGTGGCAACCCTCCTGGGGTTGGCGACCCTGGCCGTTTTCGCCAGGGCCGTGCCGCACGAATTCATCGAGCTCGACGACAAGGCCTATGTGGTGCTCAACCGTCGGATTCATCCCGGCCCGGTACCCAGCGTGGTCGCCTGGTCGCTCTGGGCCCCCGTGGGGGGCAACTGGCATCCCCTTACGGTACTGAGCCACGCCACGGATTGCCTGGTATATGGTCTGAATCCCTGGGGACACCATTTCACCAGCGTTCTCGTTCATGCGCTGGCGGTTAGCCTGGCGGTCGGCGTGCTCTGGCTATCGACCGGCCGCCTGGTGGAAAGCGCGCTGGCGGCGGCGCTCTGGGGCTGGCACCCCTTGCGCGTCGAGTCGGTGGCCTGGGTGGCCGAACGGAAAGATGTCCTGGCGATGTTTTTCTGGATGGCGGCGATGGCGAGCTACGTGGCCTGGGTCCGCCGGCCCAGCCCGAGCGGGCGCTTGGCCACGGCGCTGCTGGTGGCGCTGGGTTTGGCGTCGAAGCCGCTGCTGGTCACTTTTCCCGCCGCCATGATGCTCTGGGATGCCTGGCCGCTGGGGCGCTACCGCTCGGCGGAAAGCTGGCGCGAGCGCGTTGCCCGGTTAGGCCGCTTCGCCGCCGAGAAGGCCGAACTGTGGGTGCTTGCGGCGGCGACCATGGCGGTGACGATGGCCTACCAGGCCAGCCAAGGCGCGGTGATGGCGGGGCTGAGCCTTGGTTTTCGCCTGAGTAACGCCCTGCAATCGTCGGTGGAATACCTGCTGCAAATGGCCTGGCCCGACCCGCTCTTCTTGCCCCACCTGCTGGCCGATCGCGATGGTACGGCGGGCCCCGCGCTGGTGGCCGCCGGCGTGCTGGTCGGCGTATCGCTGGCGGCCTTGGGCCTGGTGCGCGTCTGGCCGGCGCTGCTCATGGGTTGGTGCTGGTACCTGGGCACGCTCATGCCCATGGCCGGGCTGGTTCAGGCCGGGTTTCAGTCGTCGGCCGACCGTTATACGTATTTACCACAGTTTGGTTTGACCGTGGCCCTGGTTTGGGGCGCGGCGAGCCTTTGCCGCCCCTGGCCGGTCGCCCAACAGGCCGGCCTGGGCCTGGCCGGAGTGCTGCTCTTGGGTCTGGCGGCAACCACGTTGCGTCAACTCGGGTTCTGGGCCGATTCACGGACATTATTCACCCATACGCTGGACTGCGAGCCCGACAACTACTTCGCCCACGTGGCCGTGGGACGCGAGCTGGCGCGGCAGGAGCGGCTCGATCAGGCGCGGGTCCATTTCGAGGCGGCCACGCGCCGCTCGCCACGCGACACCGAGGCGCATTTCAGCCTGGGCGAGGTCCACCTGAAGCTGGCCCATTTCGAACTGGCCGTTGCTCATTTCAACGCCGCCATCGCCGGTCGGCCCGCCACGGGTTGGCCGGCTGCCAGCGCCTATTTGGCCGAGGCTCTTTCGCTGCTGGGCCACATGCCCGCGGCCCGGGCCCAGTTGCAACAGGCCGTCGCGCTCGACCCGACACTGGCTCCCCAGTTGGAAACGCTTGCCCGGTTGGTCGAGCAGCCCGATCGCGATGGCGAACTGCTCCAGCGGCTCCAGCAGGCCCTGGCCCGGTCTCCCGACGATCCGCGGGTAGCGCTGCGGCTGGCTCGGATTCTGGCCTCGCACCCCCAAGCCGAGCTGCGCGATCCGCCCCGGGCGCTGGGGCTGGCCCGGCTGGCCGCGGGCTCGCAGGCCGGCCAGCAACCCTACTGGCTCGATACGCTGGCGCTAGCCCAGGCGGCCAACGGCCAGTTTTCGGCGGCGCTGAAGACCGCCCAGCAAGCCCGCCCCTTGGCGCGAGCCTGGGCCGAGCGCGACTCGGAGTGGGGCGCCTTGGCCGATCAGGTCGAAGCCCGGATCGAACTCTATCGTCGCGGCCGGCGCGCCGAAATCGCCACGGCCGACGATCTGTTTTGGCTGGCCGTTCCCTTGGCCCAGGACGGTCCAGAATCATGAGCCAGCGCGCCGAGACCCCCCCCGCCACGCTGCACCCGCTGGGTTGGCCGGCGTTTTTGGCAGCGGCCGCGCTGACCGGGCTCTCGATCGCGGTTTATCTGCCCGCGCTGGGGTGCGAGTTCGTCGAGTTGGACGACGGCGGGTACGTGGTCCGAAACCCCTGGGTGTCGCCCGGACTGAGTTGGCAGGGGCTGCGCCGGGCGGCCACCGAGGTGGTGGGCTCGAACTGGCACCCGTTGACCATGGTGTCGCACCAGGCAGATTGCCAGCTCTATGGTCTGGAGCCGCGCGGGCACCACTTGACCAGTATCCTCTGGCACGCGGCGACGACGGCCCTGTTGTTTCTGCTGGGATTGCGGCTCACGGGCCGATTCGTGCCCTGCCTGGCGGCGGCCGCGCTTTGGAGCTGGCACCCGCTCCGGGTCGAGTCCGTGGCCTGGGTCTCGGAGCGCAAGGATGTGCTCTCCGGGTTCTTTGGCCTTTTGAGTTTGTGGTTCTACGCGGCCTGGGCCGTGCGCGGCGGCGCGATCCGTTTCCTGCTTGCCGGCTCGAGCCTGGCCGCGGGGCTGTTGTGCAAGTCGATGTTGGTCACCTGGCCGGCGGTCATGGTGCTGCTCGACTACTGGCCGCTCGGTCGCTGGCGGCCCGACGACCTGCTGCGTGTCGACGCTTGGCCACGGCTCGGCCGGCTGATTGCCGAAAAGTGGCTCTTCTGGCTGCTGGCACTGGCCAGCTCCATGCTCACGCTTTCCACCCAGTCGCAGGTAGCGGTTCGCTCGCTGGAGCGGCTGCCGCTGGTATGGCGCCTGGCCAATGCCCTGGCTTCGCTGGCCGACTACCTGGGGCAAACGGTTTGGCCCGCGCGAATGGCCTGTTTCTATCCGCATCCGGGCGCGGCGCCGAATTGGATTTCAGTGGTCACCGGGGCCCTGTTGCTAGTGGGTACGTTTTGGGGCGCGTGGCGCTTGCGTGGCCAGCAACCGTATTTGCTGGTGGGCTGGTGTTGGTTCGTGGGCACGCTGCTGCCCGTGGTGGGGCTTATCCAGGTAGGTGGTCATGCCCGGGCCGACCGCTATACCTATTTGCCTTCGATCGGGATCGCCACGGCGGTGGTTGGGCTGGTCGGGCATTGGGCGGGTGGCGATCGGCGCCGGTTGCGTGGAGTTGGCCTGGCCGCCGGAGCGGTGGCCCTGGCGCTGGCCGCCACGACTTGGCGCCAAATCGGCGTCTGGCACGATACCGAAAGCCTGTTTCGACACGCCGCCGCGGTCACCGACCGCAATTTCCTGGCCTATGCTTCGCTGGGAAATGTGCTTTCGGGGCGCGGCGAGTTTCAGGCCGCGCTGGTCGAATTCGATCGGGCGCTGGCGTACCATGCCCAAGAGCCGCTGGCTACGCTGGGTAAAGCCTATTGCCTGGCCCGGCTCGATCGGCCGCGGGAGGCGATCGTTTGGTACCAGCGGGCGCTGGATCAGCAACCGGGCGATCCGCGGCTGAGGTTCAACCTGGCTGAAATGCTGGCGGCCTCGGGCCGGCGCCGCGAAGCGGCCCTCGCGTACCGCCAGGTCGTTGCCGAGTGCCAGGCAACCGGCGCCGGCCAGTGGGCGGAGTTGGCGGCGCTGGCTACCGAGCGATTGAACGGGTTGGGGTCGTCGTCGCCCGCGCCCGTTCGGCCGACGGCGCCGGGGGGCTTGCCGCCCCAAGCGCCGTCGCCTGATTGAATCGCCGCCCGAACGGTCGCGGCCGGCCCATCGGAATGTTTGCTGCAGCAAGTGAGGCGCAAGTGCCCCAAGCTCGTGTGAGCGCGACTCCCTCGGCCACGCTTCCGGCCGCCCCGGCACGGAGATTGCCGGTGGCGGTTCCGGTGCGGCGGCGAACGGCGCGCGATTGGGGCCTGGCCCTGGCCTTGGGGCTGCTCACGCTGCTCGTCTACGCTCGGGCCGTGGGCGGCGGCTTCATCGCCCTGGACGACAACGGCTACGTGTACGACAACCCGCACGTGCTTGCCGGCTGGACCGGCGAAACCCTGGCCTGGCTGCCTAGCGCCATCGTGGTGGGCAACTGGCACCCGCTGACCGTGGCCACCCATGTTACCGACGTGGCGCTGTTCGGCGTGGAGCCGGCCGGCCATCATTTCACCAATCTCGCACTCCATGCCCTGAGCACGGCAGCCCTGTTTCTGTTGCTGGTGACCGCCACCGGGCAAACGGGGCGGGCCCTGGCCGTGGCCGCGCTTTGGAGCTGGCACCCCCTGCGTGTCGAATCGGTCGCCTGGATCGCCGAGCGAAAGGATGTGCTCTCGGGCCTGTGGTGGATGCTGGCCCTGGCGGCCTATACCCGTTACGCCCAGTGCCCGGGCGTGGGCCGTTATGCCACGGTGGTGACGCTCTTGATCCTGGGGCTGTTATCGAAGCCGATGGTGGTTACGCTCCCCTTGGTGCTCCTGCTCTGGGATTTCTGGCCCCTGCTGCGCTTGCCGCATCCTCGGCAGGTGGGCTGGGGGGCGTTTGCGCGCACCTGTGGATGGCTCGTCTGGGAGAAGCTGCCGCTCTTGGGCCTGTCGGCCGCGGCCTGCGGGGCCACGCTCGCGGCTCAGTATGCCGAAGCGGTGCGGCCACTGGCGGGGTTGGGGCTCGGGCTGCGAACGCTGAACGCGGCCCGCAGCTACGTAGACTACCTGGGCCAAATGATCTGGCCCCTGGAATTGGCCGTGTTCTACCCGCATCCGGCCCACCGAATCGCGGTTTATCCGGCGCTTGCCGCCCTCCTGGCGCTGGTTGCGGTCACCCTCGCGGTGCTCTTTTGGGCCGATCGGTGGCGGTACCTGGCCGTGGGGTGGCTGTGGTACCTGGGCACGCTGGTGCCGGTGATCGGTTGGGTGCAGGTGGGGGGCGCCGCCCGGGCCGACCGCTACACCTATTTGCCCATGATCGGCGTGCTGCTGGCCGTGGTTTGGTGGATCGGCGATTGGGTCGCCGCCCGCCCCCGGTGGTATCGCCCGGTGGTCGTTGCGACCACGCTGATGGCGGGGCTGCTGGCCGCGCAGACCGTGCGGCAAATCGGGTACTGGCGCGATTCGCGCGCGCTGTTTGAGCATACGGCGCGCGTTACCCAGGACAATTTCTTTGCGCTGACCAGTTGGGCCGACGAGTTGGCCGCGGCGAGCCAAGCGGAGCAGGCCCACCAGCGCTATCAAGAGGCGCTGGCCGCCTTTCCCGGTTACGACCGCGCGGTGCGGGGCGATGTGCGGTTGCTGCTGGCGATGGGGCGCCCGGGCGAGGCCATCGACGTGTACCGCCAGGCCCTCCGGCGCGGCCTGGCCGATCTGGCGGCGCGTCGGCATTACGTTTCGCTCTGTTTGGAACACGGCCGCTGGGACGAGGCACGCCAACAATGCCAATGGCTGCTGTCGCGCGATCCAGGCGATTCGACCGCCCTGACCCTGTTTGGCATGCTCGAAGCGCGGACCGGCAAGCCGCGGCGGGCAACGGCCCTTTGGCAACAGGCGTTGGCGATCGATCCGCTACAAGGCGACGCCGCACTCGAATTGGCCTGGCTCTGGTCGACCCACCCCGATGCCAGTTTGCGCAACGGTGCCGGCGCACTGCGGATGACCCGGGTATTGATCCAAGGGCCGGCCGCCAAGGCCTGGCGTACCTGGGAAGTACACGCGGCGGCCCTGGCCGAGACGGGTGACTTTCGCGCCGCCGAGACCGCGCTGCAGCAGGCCGTGTTGCGCTCGGCCGCCCCGGGCGCGGCCGGTCCGACGGGCGATCGCACGCCGCAGAGCCTGCGCCAGGAATGGGAGGTTCGCCGCAGACGGTTTCGCCAGGGGCGCCCGTTCCGCCAGGACCCTGCCCGAAGCACTCCCTCGGCACCACCAACGGAAGCGGACTCGCCCGAACCACGGAGTGCCCCATGACCGAGCCTGGACCCAGCCCCGTGCCGGACAAGCGGCCGGTTTGGGTACGGTCGCGCGCCGTGCTGGCCGTGTTGCTGGCTGTCTTAACCGTGCTGGTCTATGGGCCGGCGATACGCTGCCAATTCGTCGAGCTCGACGACCGGGTGTACGTGGTCGATAACCCGCACCTGAACCTTGGGTTCACTTCGGCCGGTTGGCAATGGTTGGCCACGGGCGTGGTGCTGCACACCTGGCACCCGCTGACCATGGCCAGCCACATGCTCGATGTCCGGCTTTTCGGGCTGGAGAACCCTGGCGGCCATCACCTGACCAGCGTGGTGATTCATGCCTTGAGCACGGCGCTGGTTTACCTGGTGTTGGGGCGGCTCAGCGGCAGTTGGGGGGCGAGCCTGGCCACGGCGTGTCTTTGGGGGTGGCATCCGCTGCGCGTCGAGTCCGTGGCCTGGATCGCCGAACGCAAAGATGTATTGAGCGGGTTGTTTTTTCTGCTCACGCTGGCGGCGTACCAGCGCTATGTCGACCGGCCAGGCATTGGGCGGTACCTGCTCGTTGTGGTTTGCCTGGCGCTGGGCCTGCTGGCCAAGCCCATGCTGGTGACGGTGCCGTGTGTGCTGTTGCTTCTCGACTTCTGGCCGCTTGGGCGCTGGAAGTCGGGCCAGGCCGGGAGCGCGCCGCCGAGTGGGTCGGAGAGTGGTTCGGCTCGTTTCGCCTGGTCGCGAGCCACGGACCTGGTCGTCGAAAAACTGCCGCTTTTGGCCCTGGTGGCGGCCGATAGCTTGCTGACCTTGCGAACCCAGCAAACCGTGGTCGAAGGGTCGTCGCAGCCCTGGGCCCTGCGTTTGGGACACATCGCGCTGGCCTATGGCGATTACCTGCGGCAAATCGTCTGGCCGGTCGACCTGGCTCCGTATTATCCGCGCTGGCCGGCCAGCGAGCAGTGGGGACGCTGCCTGGTTTACGTGTTGCTGCTGGCGATAATCTCGCTCATCGCCTGGCGGCAGAGCCGCTCGCGCCCTTGGCTCGCGGTGGGTTGGCTCTGGTTTCTGGGAATGCTGGTGCCTGTGGTCGGCTTTGTGCAAGTGGGCGCACAGGCTCGGGCCGATCGCTATACGTATCTGCCCTCGCTGGGGCTCACCTGGGCTGTCGCGCTCAGCGTGGCCCAGGCCGCGGCGGCTGGCACGCCGACCGCGGGAGCCTGGCGCCGGTGGCTGCCGGTCGCCAGCGCCGCCCTTGGTGTAGCCCTGGCCATCGGCACCTGGCGGCAGGTGGGCTATTGGACCGACTCCGAGACGCTGTTTCGCCATGCCCTGGCGGTGACCGAGCGAAACGTGGTCATGGAAGAGGCCCTGGCCCTGGTGCTGGCCAAGACAGGCCGCCCCGACGAAGCGCTCGAGCGGCTGGATCGCGCCCTGGCAATTCAGCCAACCTATGCCCGGGCACTCTACGATCGAGGCTACCTGCTCGCGCGGCTGGGGCGGCTGGACGAGGCCGACGCCAGCTACCGACGGACCCTGGCGTTGGGCTACCGGGGTCTGCAGATTCGGCTCGACTATGGACGGCTGCTGCTAGATCGGAAGCAATTCGCTGAAGCCCAGGAGCAGTTTGCCGCCGCCCAAGCGCTCAACACCCAGGTGGCCGAGGTCTGGCTTGGCCTGGGCGAGGCTGAGTTGGGCCGCGGGAACCTCGCCGAGGCGGAACGGAATTACGCCGAGGCCCTGCGGCTGGATCCCAATTCCTTGGCGCCCCGGTTTGCTTTAATCCGCCTTTGGGCCGGATCACCCGAGGGCGCTTTGCGACGCCCCGAACAGGCCCTGGAGTTGGCCGAGCAGCTCGCTGCCCAGCGGCCCGACGACTGGCAAGTTTGCGACGCCTTGGCCGCCGCCCTGGCGGCAAACGGCCAGTTTCGCGCCGCGGTGGCTTCGGCCGAGCGGGCGCAGAAGCTATTCTCGGCCGCAGGGCCCGCCGGCCAGGCGGCCTCGGCCGGGGACCAACGGAGCCAACTGGAAGACCGGCTCCGCCGCTACCGGGCAGGGCTGCCCTATCGGTTGCCTTGACGATCAAACCGAACCATTACCATCCGTGGGCCGCACAAGCGTCCCACCAGCGCCGGGGAGCGAAGCGATGTCGTCCCGAGAAGTCGAGGGGGTTGATCGCCGCGCTTTTCTAACCGCCGCGACGGCCGCGATGGTCGCGCCAAATTGGTGTCGCGCGGCCGGCGCGGCAGCGCCCGGCCGGCTGATGTATACCGCCGGCGGCAAGACCTGGATTATCGCGGCCGACGGTTCGGGCGAGCGCTGCCTGGAGTTCGACGCGCCGGGGCAAGCCACCTGGCAGCCGGCCGGCTTTTTTTCCGATGGGCGGCTCGTGCTGCTCAGCATGGAGCCGCGGCGCGACGGGCCGGGGCGCCCCTTCGATCAGTATTATCACCAGACGCCGACCCACCTGTGGCGCTACGACCTGGACAGCGGGCAGCTCGACGAGCTGTGTACGAGGGAGCGATTGGCACCGTTCTACACACCGGCCCTGGTGCTCGACGACGAGCAGTTGCTCGTCCAGGTAATTCGCGATGGCGTGGGCCAGATTATGCGAATGGCTCTCGATGGCACCGGTGCCGAGCCGTTTACGCAACCGGGCGAAGGGTTGCCCTACGGACTGAGCCTGAGTCCTGATCGCCAGCGGGTGGCCTACCACCTGGCCAGCCCCCAGGGCTACCAAATCTGGACAGCCGACCGGCAGGGCCAGGACCGGCGCCTGGTGGCGGCCGACCCGCGGCATTTGTATTTCGGCACCGCCTGGTCGCCCGATGGCGACTGGGTGGTGTACCAGGATTGTCTGTATCAAGACGATCCGGGGCACGACTGGTCGGACCTGTGCGTGGGGCGGCCCGAAGGTGGCGGGCACCGGCTGCTCAGCCAGGGGCAATCGCTCTGGTTCGCGGCCACCTACGGCGATGCGAAACACCGGGGGGGTGGTTCCAACCAGCCGTGTTGCGGGGCCGATGGCCAGATACTGGCATCGGTCCGCTCCGCGGCGGCGCGGCCTGCCTGGCAGTATCAGCCCAACCGCGTCGACGTGGACCATTTCAACCGCGACTACCATCCCGAGCTGGCCGAGGGCGGAACTTCGATCGGAAGTTTCCGCGTCTCCGACGGGGGGCTAACCCGGCTGACTCCGGCCCAGGCGGGGGTTTGGGATTTTCGCGCCGCGCCTTCGCCCGATGGGGCCTGGATTGCGTTCTGCCGGGCTCGAGTCGGCGCTTCGCCCGAGCTATGGCTGATGCGCCCCGACGGAAGCGAGCCGCGCCGGCTGACCCGCGGGCCGGGGGAAGCGGGCGTCGACCATCCGCGCTGGTTGCCGGCCCCCGGCGTGTGAAGACCGGTTTAAGCCCCCCGCGCCGGGGCAATCGTAGCGACGTCTAAACCAGCGCCGCACCTGGACGTCGCCCCCGGCGTCCCGCTATGCTGCCGGCAGACACACCGGAAGCGGCTGCGTGAATGAGCTTATTCGCGCAAGTAAGGGCCGCGCGGCCGCCAGCCAGCCCACCCGCACGCCAGCGCCCCGGGGCACCTCACCATTGGCATTCACACCTGGGAGTTTGGGTCATGCGAGCGCCTCACCATCGGTTGTACGGTCTCTCGTTGCTGATCGTCGTTGGTTTAATAATTGAGTCGAACCTAACTCAATCGCTGCTTGCCGGCGGGGTTGAGTCCATTGATTGGGGCACGCTTCCGCTTACCAAGTTCAGCGCGCTCGAAGCGGTCAACGCCAACGGGTCGCGCGCTTACCCTACCGACGCATTTCCCGTGCGGCTGCGGGGCATCTTGCTCAACAACCCCGAAGACATGGTCGACAGCGCCGCCGTACTCTCCAACCCGGGACCGTTCCAGTTGGGTGCGCAGTGGCAGGTTTTCGTGCAAACCGTGGACGAGAGCGATTTCGGCGGTGCGGCGGTCTTTATGGGGCAGTGGTACGAGAATGTGCCGCCGTTTCTCGACAGCTACACGCCCGAGGCGTGGCAAGCCGAGGTGAGCCGCGTCAATGTGGACCGCGCTACGGGGCATGTGTTTCGTGCCGGCGACCTGGTTGAGATTCACGGGCAAGGAGCGCTGGAGTTTGCCGGCAAGACCAACATTAACGAAGAGCACTTTATCGCGTCGGATCTGGATTTCGAACTGGCGCTGGTCGAGGCGGGCGTGGGCTTGCCGACCCCTGCATCCTTGACGTTGGCCGATCTGTGGGATGAAACGACCGACGCCGTCCGCTTCGACCCGACCCGCCAAACCGGCGGCGAGCGCTACCAGGGCGAGTTGGTCAAGCTCTCCGGTCTGCACCTGACCAATCCCGCCGCCTGGGCCGCCAACGCCGAGGTAACCGTCAGTGACGACGACGGCCGGCTGTTCACCCTGATGCTGGGCCGCAACGCCAGCTTTTCGTCGCTCGCGGCGCCGACGGGCCAGTTCGACGCCGTGGGTATCTTCGATCAAGACGCCTCGTTCAGCCTTACCGGCGATGCGATGGACGGTTACCGGCTCTGGATCATGAACGCGTCCGACATTACGCTGGCCCCCTCCGAGCTGATCGGCGATGCCAATGAAGACTGCACCGTGGGCGCCGCCGACTACGCCATCTGGGCCGCGCAATTCGGACAGTCGGGCGAGGGGCTGGCTGGCGATTTCGATGGTTCCGGCGAAGTGGGTGTGGGCGACTATGCCCTTTGGGCCGCCAATTTCGGCAAGACCTGTAGCGCCGCTAACCCGGTGCCCGAGCCAAACGCGGCGACGCTGCTCGCGCTGGGCGCGGCGGCGACGCTTGGCTTGACGCGGCTCGGCCGCCGAGGGCGTTTGCTCGGTCGTCTGGTTTGGCGATGACCAAGCGCGGGGACCGACAACCCGCGCGGCGCGGCCTGACGCTGGTTGAGTTGCTCGTGGCCATCGGCATCGTGGGCCTGTTGGCGGCACTGCTGCTGCCGGCCGTTCAAGCCGCCCGGGAAGCGGCCCGCGCGGCCCAGTGTGGTAACCGGCTGCGGGAAATCGGGCTGGCGCTACTGGCCTATCACGAGGCCGTGGGCTCGCTGCCGCCGGGCAATGTGACGGGCACTCCGGGCATTTGCTACGGCGGTGCCGCCGGGCCGGCCGGCTACCCCACCGCCGATCGGGCCAACTGGTGTTTGTCGCTGCTGCCCTATCTCGAGCAGGGGGCGCTGTACCAGCGCTACAACTTCGAGGAATTCAACGAGGCCCCCGACAATCGCGCCGTGCGCGAGGCGCCGCTGGCAGCCTATACGTGTCCCTCGGACCTGCCGACCGAGCAGCTCATAGTGCCCGCCAGCGGGCCCGGCTGCGCACTAGCCATGAACCTGGGGTATCGGCCGGGCTCGTACCGGGCCGTGTCGGGGCGAAGCGACGGGGTGCGTTATTTGGACTCCGCAGAACTTGGTAGTTTCCCCCTGGCCGACCGCGGCGCCATTCACACCATCGGGGTGAAGAATTTCACCGTCGAACGCCAGCGCAACATTCGCGACGGAACGAGCAACACCCTGCTGATCGGCGAAAGCACGACCCGCACCAGCCCGGCGTTTCGCACCCTTTGGGCCTATAGCTACGCGCACTACAGCCTTTCGGCGGTGACACCGCAGCCGCGCATCTTGTGGGGCGACTACGACCGCTGCAAGGCCGCGGCCGGCAACGGAGGTTCGTTGCCCTGCCGGCGCGGCTGGGGCAGCTTTCATCCCGGCATCGTGCAGTTTGCCTTCTGCGATGCTTCGGTGCGGCGCATCGGCCTGTCGGTCGAGATGGGGTTACTTGCCAGCCTGGCCACGATCGAGGGCGGAGAAACCGAGCTGCCCGCTCCCTAGCCGGTAGTTTTTGGCATTTTACGCAGCCCGGGCAGTTGCTTGCCGGCCGGCCTCCCACGGCGCCACCCGGCGCGCGCCTTGGCGCGAGTTACCGCTGCCCCCAAAACAGAATTCGGCGGTAGCCGTAAAAAAAAGGGCGGCGATCGGGCAAACGAGCCGCGAGTCCCCGGCGAAACTCGGCCAGTAGCTCGGCGAACCGCTCGGCGGAAAGGCGCTCTTGGTAAGTCGTGAGCAGGCTGCCGGCCAGCCAATCGGCCACCTCATCGCGCGAGTTCAGGTGGTTGCCATAAATCTGTAACCGCACTTGCTGCTCGCGAAAGCCAAGCTCGTCGAGCAACTCGGCGTAGGCCTCGGGCTCGAATACGTCGCTTTCGTACACGTAGCCGCCAAGCTCCCCGGCGAATCGCGGGCTGGCCGCCAATTCGGCCGCCAGGCGGTGGGCCAGGTGTTGGTGCATCGCCGGCACCTGCACGGCCAGTTGCCCCTGGACCGTTAGCAGCCCGGCCAGTCGTTCGATCAAGCTCTGGTGATCGGGCACCCAGTGCAGCGCGGCGTTGGAGAAGACCAGATCCCATTGGCCCCGCTGGGCCGGATCGGCGGCGAAGGCGCAAATTTCGCCCACTGCGAACGCGAGCCCTGCCGCGGGCGCCGCGGGGGCTTGGGCGAGCATGGCTGCTGAGCGATCGATTCCCAACGTTTCGCGGGCGCCCAGGAGGCGATGCATTTCGGCCGTAAGCGTGCCGGTGCCACAGCCCAGGTCGACGACCCGCATGCCAGGCCGGGGATCGACGAGCGCGAGCAAATCGAAAAAGGGTTTGCTGCGCGGACCGGCAAAGCGGCCGTATTGATCAGGGTTCCAGGCGTCGGGCATGGCGAGCTTGGCTTGGGGTGTGCTTGGGTAGCGTCACTGGCCACAGGGCCCTACGCGGCTGTCCAGCGCTGGCATGCCTCGCGCAGCCGGGTCAGGCTAGTCTGCCGGCCCAAGATTGCCAGGCAATCCCAGAGACCCGCCCCCACGCCGCGGCCAGTCGTAGCGACCCGCAGCGGATGTACGATCTCGGCCAGCTTGATCCCCTGGGCCTGGGCCAGTTCGCCCAGGGCATGTTCAATTGCCTGAGGTTCGAACGGTTCGACCGTGGCCAATCGCTCAGCCACGCTGCTGAGCAGGGCCTGGGTTCCCGGCGGCTTGAGGCGTTTTTCGACCGCTTCGGGGTCGTACACGAGCGGATCCTGAAAAAACGGCTCGGCGTAGGCGAGTATATCCCCGCTCACTTTCAGCCGGTCGCCAGCGGCTTCGATCACCTTTCGCAGTTTGGTCTCGGCCGCCGCGTCGCGGGGCTGCCCGGGCGCGGGGGCGGGTACCCAGCCGGCTCGCTCCAGGTAAGGCCACATCCGCTCGAGCTTCTCATCGGTCGAAAGCTGGCGCATGTAATGGTCTTGAAACGACCAGAGCTTCTTCGGATCGAAGCTGGCCGGGGCCTGGTTGACCCGCTCGAGCGAGAAGTTCTCGATCATCTGTTCGCGGCTGAAGAACTCGGTTTTGTCGTCCAGCGACCAGCCCAGCAGCATCAGGTAATTGATGACCGCCTCGGGCAGGTAGCCCACCTGTTCGTAGAAATCGACGATCACCGGGTTAAACGTATCGGCCGAGGTGGCCAGCCCCAGCGCTTGGGCAATGGCCCAGCCGTGCTCGTTCACCTGGGCAAAGTCGCGATTCTTCAGATACTTGTCGAGCTTGCGCTTGCTAAGTTTGTTCTTCGAGCCCGGTTCGGCCACGTAGGGTAAATGGGCGTAAACCGGCAGCGGGTAGCCGAGCGACTGGGCGATGAAAGCCTGCCGGGGCGTGTTGGAAAGATGCTCCTCGGCTCGAATCACGTGGGTGATTTGAAAATCGTGGTCGTCGACCACGCTGGCCAGGTGATAGAGACAAGTGCCGTCGGCCCGCTGGATCACGTGGTCTTGCTCGCGGGCCCATTGGAATTCGACCTGGCCGCGAATCTGGTCGTCGAGCACCAGGCTTCCCTGGCGGGGCATCTTCAGCCGCACCACCCCCTGGCGGCCCGCCACCTCGAACGAGCGGCGGTCTCCCTCGCTTTCGGCCATCCAGCGGCGGCTGTACAGGAAGGGGCGCTTCTCGGCCTGGGCCTTCTCGCGCTCGGCAGCAATCTCTTCGGTCGTGGCGTAATCCCAGTAGGCGTGGCCCGACTCGAGCAGCCGCTCGGCGGCCGCCTGGTAGCGCGGCAGCCGCTGCGATTGGAAGTACGGAGCGTAGGGTCCGCCCACCTCGGGGCCTTCGTCCCAGTCGATGCCCAGCCAGCGGAACCCGTGCAAGATGGGGGCCAGGGCCGCTTCGATATTGCGGGCCTGGTCGGTGTCGTCGATCCGCAAAAGAAACTGCCCGCCGTGGCGGCGAGCAAACAACCAGTTGAACAGCGCGGTGCGCACCCCGCCAATGTGCAGGTATCCGGTCGGGCTGGGCGCGAAGCGGGTTCGAACCATGGAAGCCGAATCTCACAGAGGGCGGGGATGGCCGGGGCAGGGGCGGCGCGAAGCGCCAGTGGGGTAGCCTAGAAGTGTGGGCCGCCCCGCGTCAATCGCCTGCGGCGCAGCCAGGGGGTCGGCCGCGCTGGCCGCTCCTCTCCTGGCACTATTCGTCCTCGTCGTCGCTGGAATAGCGGTCGCGACTGCGCAACTGGCGTTTGAGCGCCTTGCGCTCGGCTCGTGACAGGCTCGAAAGGGGCCGTGCGGGGGGCGACTCGGCCGCGTCGACGCGCAGTTGCCGAGTGCTCGACGAGCTGCCCGAATCGCTTCGACCCGACCCGGCCAGGGTGCGAGACGAAGCCGCCGCGGTCTTCGAAGCGCCGGCATCCGCCGTGGAGGTCCGAGCACGCTCTTCGCTCGGCGCTTCCGCGCTGGCGGTGCGCTCGGCGCGCGACCGCTTGGGCTTGGTTTCCACTGCCGCGGCGGCCGCCTTGTCGCGCCCGCGCCGCATCGGCATCTGGCCGCTGGCCACCCGCAGCAGCAGCCGGGCATGCCACAACAGGCCCACGAGCAGCGTCAGGTTGGCCGCCATTTCGCAGCCTTCCTCGAGCATTACGCCCCGGGCACCCGACTGGGGCCAGATCCACTCCAATTGCACGGCCACGGCCGCGGCGTACAGGCCGGCCGAGAGCGAGAACCAGGCGACCGTACCCCACCAGCGCCGCACATCCCAGAGGATGCGCAGCCCCAGGTAGCCCAAAATGGGCAGGTAGGCCAGCACCCACCAGAGCGATCCGTCGCCGCCAAACCGTTGGCCGGTGAGGTAGGCCATCAGCTCCTTGAACCCCTCGTGCAGGCTGGCCGCTTCATCAACGCTCATCACGAACACGACCAGGGCCGCCCAGCGCCAGGTGCCGAACCGGCCGCGGTAGTCGTCGGGTTGATGGCGACGAATGGTGAAGACCAGCCAGGCCGTCAGCGAGGCGGCCAACAGCGTCAGCGACGAGAACCAGGCACCTAGCGACCCCTCGCTATCCAGGTCGAAGGCCATCACCCGGCCATCGGTGGTATGAGCCGCGATGCGGGGCATCCAGGCATAGAGCCCTTCCAGCCCCGCGATTAGGGCCCCGCCGACCGCCAGAATCGCCAGCGGCGACCACCACTGGCGGGGTACCAGATCGACGATGCGTCGCGAATTGGGCATGTTCCAGACCTCGACCGAACGTGTGGAACCCCCGCTGCGGGCCGCGCGTGCCGGGCTGCTCGTAGGCGCGCCGCTGGTGGTGCCGCGGACCTCGTCGGTCAATACGCGACGGCGACGGTCTTCCAAATGATGGGCCCGCACAAATGCCATATCGGCCTACGATCAGGGTTGAAGGGGGGGCCCGATGAAGGTCGGGCGGCGAATCTTAGCGAGCGGCCTCCTGCCGCGTAAGGCGAGACGGGCATCCGGCCCGGCGAGGAAAAGGAACCGAAGGCTTCCTGAATTCCTACGGCATTCGCTTAGACGAGATTCGGCATTCTTGCGGGGGCGACTGCAACGCTGGCGGCCAGGGTAGGAATGTACGGCTGGATGAACCGAATATTCTGCCCGTGCTGCCTATTTGCCGTGCCTTGCCGGGAAGGCGGCCACCTCGAATTGACCCGGTCGCCGAGTCCCGATAGTGTCTCCGCCTTGCCCGGTCGGAGCGAGGACGGATCGGCTCGCGCCCGGGCGCGGCGGCCCCTTGTTAACTAGCAAGGAGTGGCTCCGCAGCGACTTCGGCTCCCCCCCTCGCGGCCCCCGCTTGAGACGATCATGGACGTTCGTCTTCGCGCCGAGCTCTCGATTCTGGCGGGACTTTGCCTGTTGGCGGGCACGGTCCAGGGCTGGATGATCGCTCGCTCGGTCGTGCCCGCCCAAGACGCGGTGCGCTACGTGGCCCAAGCCCAACAGATTCAACAGCAGGGTCTCGGGCCATTCCTCCGCGCCAACTCGGTTTCGCCCGGATTCCCCTGGTGGGTCGCCCAAGTCGACGCTGCCCTGCAACGGGTGCTCCCGGACCGGCCTGCGCGCTGGGCGAGGGCCGTGCAGTGGGGGGCCGCCTGGGCGGCGATCGCGGCCGTGGTGCCGGTGTACCTGGCTGCCCGCGCCTGGTTCGGCACCTGCGTCGCCTGCGGGGCGGCCGCCGTTTGGAGCTGCTTGCCCGAGGTTGCCCGGTTGGGTGCCGACGGGCTGGCCGACTCGCTGCAGCTACTGGCCTTGGCGATGGCCTGGTGGTGCTGGTCGCGGGCCGTGACTGCCCAGCGCGAACCAGCCCTTTTCGCCTGGCTGGCCGGGTCGGGCCTGGCCATTGGCACGGGCGTGTTCGTCCGGGCCGAAGGGTTGGTTTGGTTGGCCGCCGGGTTTCTGGCCATGGCCCTGCTGCCGGTCGCCGAGGTGCGTCGCTGGCTTGGCTGGCGGGTGCGGGCCGCCGGTGCGGGGGCGCTGCTGGCGGGGTTTGCCGCGGTGTGGCTGCCGTACCTGGGGTACACCTCGAGCTGGACGGGCCCGCAGATCGCTGGGCGACTGCTGGGACAAGACAACGGTGCCGGGGCGCAGAGCACCGTCGGGTCGCTCGGTACCATCGGGGCGCCAGGAGCCTTGCTGATCGGAGAATTCCAGCCCCCGATCGCCTCGCCCCAGCCCGACTCGGCGGCGGCAGCCGATCTGCACTTCGCGCTCAAAGAGGCGGGCCAATCGTCGCGGTTCCGCGGCGCCGGGGCGGCTAGCCGGGCGTTGGGCGTGGAACTGTTGCGGGCCACGGCGCTGATCTGGCCTTTCCTGGCGGCGCTGGGCGGAGCGATCGCCGGCTTTCGCGGCCAGTTGCGACGGGCACGGTGGCTCAGCGCCACGCTGGTAGTTCTGTACCTGGCTGCCGCCGGAGCGGTCGCGGCCCAGCACGGCTACCTGGTCGCGCGGCACCTGGTACCCATTTCAATTCCCCTGATCGGCTGGGGGGTATACGCACTCCTGGAATTCCGCTGGCCGTTTTCCGGAGAGCTGCTCGGTCGCATCCTGCGGGCGAAACCCAGCTGGCGCGCCGCGGCGGTGTGTGTCGCCTCGGTCCTGGGGTGCTTGATCGCGCTGGGGCGACCGGCCCACGCCAGCCACGAAGGCCACCGCCGCGCGGCCGACTGGTTGGCCGCGCGGGCGCTGCCCGCAGAGAGCGTGGTCGATACGCGCGGCTGGACCGCGCTTTACAGCGGCCTGACCACCTATCGTTTCGACGCCGGACGCCTGGCCCTGGACGACCCCAACTGGGCCTACCTGGTCTGCGAACAGCGCGAGCTGGAAGGGCCCACGGCCCGGGCCGCCACGCTCCGCCGCCTCAGGGCCCATTGGCCTGGCGGCGTGCTGCGCTTCGCTTTAGCCGATCGCCCCAGCGCACCCCCGGTGCTGGTGTTTTGCCGCCGGAAGGTACCGTCGAGCGCGGCGGCCGGCCCGCGGCACTTCCAAGCCGACCACCAAGACGGCGTGCCGCAAGCGTCCCTGGTTTCCCACCCTTGTTCCCCCCGCGCACGGTGATCCACGATGCGACCCTGGGTAAAAGAGTTCGTGCGGATGGCAGCCGAGTCGTTCGCCTTGCGCGGGCCGGTCTACGAATTCGGTTCGTACCTGGTCGACAGCCAGCACGAGCTGGCCAACCTGCGGGGGTATTTCGCGGGCCAACACTACGTGGGTTGCGATCAACGTCCTGGTCCGGGCGTGGATCGAATCGAGGACCTGGCCCACTTGACCCTGGCCGACGCATCCGCCCAAACCATCTTGTGCTTGGATACGCTCGAGCACGTATTCGAGGTGCGGCGGGCGGTCGATGAAATGATTCGCGTCCTGGCGCCTGGCGGGTTCATGCTCTGCAGCGTGCCCTTTGATTTTCAGGTGCACGCCTTTCCCGACGACTATTGGCGGCTGACGCCCTCGTGTCTGGAACGCCTGCTGGCTCCGCTCGAGGGGGCATTGATCGGGGCATTAGGAACCGAGAGTCGCCCGCACACCGTACTGGCGCTGGCGGGCAAGGCACCGCTGCCGGCCCATTGGCCGGCCGCTATCGAGCGATTGACGGCGCGTTACCACGATTGGCTCTGCGCCGTGGCCCGCGGCCCTCATGGCGGTGGCGGTTGGCGGCAGTGGGCTACGGGCTGGATGCTCACCCGCCGCGAGCGGCGCCGGCGGCGCGAATACTTCGACGTGCGATTTGCTTCGCGCTGGCCGCTGACTTTGGCGGCTGGCAGCGGGCCGATGCGGCGGCCGGCCAACAGTTCGGGTCGGGCCGTTTGACGAACCAGGCCGGCTTGGCCGTCCAGAGAGGAAGCCCCCAGGCATGAAGCCTTCGGCAATGCGACACCCGTCCCGGCTGGTCATCATCGGTTTGGACGGCGCTACCTACGACGCCCTTTTGCCCCTGGTGCACCTGGGGGTGATGCCTCACCTGGGCTGGTTGCTGCGCCGTTCGGCCATGGTGCATCTGGAATCGACCGAGCCCCCGGTTACGCCGGTGGCCTGGACCAGTTTTCAAACGGGCACTCGGCCGCACGAACACGGCATTCTCGATTTCCGCTATTTCGACCATCGCCGTGGGCTGGTGCAGATGAACCATGCCGGACGGCTGCGCCGGCCGACGCTGTTCGACGCCGTGGCCGCCGCCGGAGGGCAGGTCGTCTCGCTCAACCTGCCCATGACCTGGCCGGCGCCCAGTGGCGTGCCGGGCATCGTGGTGGGCGGAATCGACAGCCTCTCGATTCAGGCCGCGCTGGAGCCCTATCCGGAGTTTGCCCGCCGGCTCATCGCCACCAGCGCCGAGTACAACATCAATACGGTTTGGAAGAAACGTCCCTCGCGCTTCGAAGAATTGAACCATTGCGTGGCCCAGACCGAGGCCGCCTTTCGCAGCCGGGTAGCGGCGGCCCGATTGGCCGATGAAATGGTCGACTGGCAGTTGCTGGTGGTTCAGTTTCAAACGCTCGACTCGCTGCAGCACCGCTGCTGGCACCTCTTGGGGATCGATTCGGCTGCCGAGGCCCCGGAGCCCTGGGTTCGCCGCGTCCGTGATGCTTACCGTACCCTCGACGATTGCCTGGGCGAGCTGTGCGAACTGGCCACGCAGCGGCAGGCCGCCGTAATGGTGGTAAGCGATCACGGGTTTGGTCCGTTCCTGGGGCGCATTTCCGTTCCCCGGCTGCTCGAAGACCACAAGCTCATGACGCCCGCCAGCACCGCGGCCGGGCTTGGCTATCGCCTGGCCCGCACCCGGTGGAAGCTCGAAAAATGGTGGCACCGCCAGACCAGCCCCGGCCGGAGCGTGTCGCTCTTGGGCCGGCCGTTGGAGATCCTGCTTCCGGTCGATCGGCGGCGCAGCGCCGCCGTGGTGCTACACGGACACCTGGGCGCGCTGATCTACCTGAACACCCCCCAGCGCTTCGGCGGGGGGCCGCTGATCAATCCTCGGCTGTGCGCCCAGGCGCTGGCCGACTTGCAGGGCACGCTACTCAATGCCCGCGACCCCGCGACCGGGGTGCCGTTGTTTACCGCGGCCGAAATCGTGGCCGAGCGCTGGCAGATCGATCCGCTGGAATACTGCTGGCCCGATCTGGTCGCCTGGCCCACGCCCGGCTACCACACTCGGACCAAGTTCGATCGCGAACCGGGTATCGTGCGCGAGGATCGCCAAATGAGCGGCACCCACCGCAGCCAGGGCGTGTTGCTAGTCAACGCGCCAGGGGTGCAGCTCGGCCGCGACTACCACGCCCACATTGCCGACGTGGCTCCGACCGCGCTGGGCATCCTGGGGGTGGCGCCGGTGGGGCCAATGTCGGGCCGCTGGCTGGGAGAATTGTTTGCTCGGGGAACTGTCGTGCCTCGGCCCCATTTCCTCGGGCGCGGGTCGTCGACCCCCAGCCCCGTTCTTTCCGCCAGCGAACAAGCGGGGGTCGAGCAGCGGCTGCGCGAGCTGGGCTACATCGACTGAGCGCCCAAAGGGGGCTGCCTCGCCGGGGGCACGCAGCTCGACTGGGTACCGCCTCGATCGGTAACTGGCTCGATCGGTAACTGGCTCGATCGGCGCCGCTTCGATCGGTGCCAGGCCGGCCAGGGGTCCCAGCCGCCCTCCAACGATATTGGCTTGTGGGGAGGCGCTTTCGCCTCGTGGCGTGCGGAGCCAAGCCTTGGGCAGCCTCGCGAAATAAGCGACTGGCATCGCCGCGGCTTGGTGGCCGCGCAGCGAGGGCTCGGCCGGCTGGTTTCTATGGCCAGGCTGCTAAGGCACACCCCCCCGGTGTGGCCAGCACGATGCGGGGGTCCGCCCAAGTTGCTTTCCCGGGGGGCCCGTGGTCGGGGCCGCCACGGGGGATTAAAATGCCGAGTCAGACTCGAGGCCGGCGAGTCGACGACGAGCGGTGCGACCCGTCTGGCGCCGCTAACCAGAGGTTCTGGCAGAGCCTGTTTGTGTGGGGGGTGTGGCGTGGCCGAAGCTGCGGTGGGCAATCGACGCGGTTTTTCCATCGGCCTGGCCGGCGTGGTGGCGCTGGTGGTGCTGCGGATCGGCATCGGCTGGCACTTCATGTATCAGGGGCTTGCCAAGCTTACCAACCCCGGCTTCTCGTCGCGGGGCTACATTAGCCAGGCCAAGGGGCCGTTGGCCGATCGGTATTTGGCCCTGCTGCCCGACTACTACGGGCACGAGCGGCTGGACGCGGAAAAGGTGCTGGCCCAGTGGAACGCGGCCCTCGGGCGGGCTACGAAGCACTTCGGCTATTCGCCCCGCCAGACCGGCGAGGCCGAGAAGCTACTGGCCCTGCGTCGGTATCAGCTGGAAGCGTTTCTGGCCGAGAACGAAGAGCCAATCAAGAACTACTTCGCCGAGCTCGAGCGGTGGGACCGCGCCGAGGCCGATCCGCGCCTGAGCCAGGTGGCTTTTCAGCACGAGCGGATCATCGATCAGAAGAAAAAGCTGCTCAGCCAGGCCCAGGCCTGGCTAGGCGAAGTGGACCGGCTGACCGACCAGTGGCTTGCCGATCTCGATCGGTTGGCCACGGGCGAGCAGCGGAGCCGGGGGCCGGTGCCGCATCCCCGCACCGAGCTGGAGCGAATTGACCGGCTCACCATTTTTTCGAACCTGGCCGTGGGCGCGTGTCTGACGATCGGCCTGTTCACACGGTTGGCGGCCCTGGGGGGCGCGGCGTTCCTGTTGACGCTGGTGCTTTCGCAGTGGCCCTGGCCCACGGTTTACCCGCCCGATCCGCCCTCGGCGGGGTCGTCGTTAATCGTCAATAAAGAAGTCGTGGAAATGCTGGCCCTGTTGGCGCTGGCGGCCACGCCCGTGGGACGCTGGGGAGGGCTCGACTTTTTCCTGGTCCCACTGCGGCGAAAGCTATTTGGCAAACGGAGCGCGCGATGAACCTGTCTCCCGAAGAGAAGGCGATCGGCCAAGAGAACTTCCAGACCGCGATCGGCAGCGAACTGACGCGCCGCGAATTCCTACAAGGCGCGCTGGCGGCCGGGGTGACCTCGGGCGCCGGCCTGGGCGCGTTTTATTTCGGCTACGGCCAGAGCGTGGGCGACCCGGTGCGGATCGGCGTGATCGGCACCGGCGACGAAGGCAATGTGCTGCTCGGCGCCCACAACCCCAAGTACACCCAGGTGGTGGCCATCGCCGACATTCGCCCCTACAACGTGCACCGCGCGTTTCATGGCGACGAGTCGAGCGATTCGGCCCTGAAGGTCCGGCCGGGACTGATGAAGATCTACGGCTGGAGCACCGAGGACGAGGCGCGCCGCCAGGTAAAGGTGTACGACGCGGCCGCCGGCGGCTACCAGGCCCTGTTGGCCGACCCGAACGTGGAAGCGGTAATTATCGCCTTGCCGCTGCACCTGCACGCCTCGGTGGCCATCGAGGCCCTCAAAGCGGGCAAACACGTGCTGACCGAAAAACTGATGGCCCACAGCGTGCACGAGTGCAAGGAAATGGCCCGCGTGGCCCAGCAGACCAACCTGCTCCTGGCCACGGGCCACCAGCGGCACTACAGCATTCTTTACGATAACGCGGTCGACCTGATTCGCCGGGGGCTGCTGGGCGACCTGCACCACATTCGGGCCCAGTGGCACCGGGGCAATTTGCCCGGCACCGATAGCTGGGCTCAAGATCTGCCCGCGGAGTCGAAAGCCAACCTGGCCAAGATCGAAGCCGAGTTGGCCAAGGCCAAGCCCGGTCTGGCCTATGAATCGTTGCTGAAGCGCAAACGGCTCTACGAGCTGCAAGCGCTCGACGAGGCGGTCAATGCCTCGGAGTTCGGCTACCAGGAGGAAACGCTGGAGAACGGCTACCACCGCTCGGCGATCGAGGAACTCATTCGCTGGCGGCTCTGGAACCGCACCGGCGGGGGCCTGATGGCCGAGCTGGGCAGCCACCAGCTCGACGCCGCCAGCATCTTCATCAGCGCCACCCGGCAAGATGGGCAAAAGGTGCTGCCGCTCACCGTGACCGCCGTGGGCGGGCGCCACATCTTCCCTCGCGATCGCGACTCGGAAGACCACGTGTACTGCATCTTCGAGTTTCCGGCCGAGGCCTATGCCGAAGACCCCAACAAGAAAATCTGCGTCACCTACTCCTCGATCAACGGCAACGGCTTCGGCGGCTACGGCGAAGTGGTGATGGGCACCAAGGGCACCCTGATCTTGGAACGCGAGCAAGACGTGATGCTCTACAAGGGCTCGGCCACCACCACCCGGGTGGGCGTGACCAAGAGCGCCGGCGGCTCGGGCCCCACGCTCGATACCACCGATTCCAGCGGCGGCGCGGCGGCGGCCACGGGCAAGAGCGCCCTGGAGGCCGGCCCGGTGAGCCGGGGTTACACCGAAGAAATCGAGCACTGGGCCTGGTGCATTCGCAACCGCGACCCCCAGAACGTGCCCCGCTGCCACCCCAAGGTGGCCATGGCCGACGCCGTGATCGCCCTGGTCTCGAACCAGGCCATTCGCGGGGCCCACCGGGTCGAGTTCCAAAAGAGCTGGTTTGAGATCGAAAGCGACGATACGCCCGAGGGGATCAAGCCCTCGGTGCCGATGGCGTAAGCACCGCGTGGGCCCGAATCGAGCGCGGACTGCGCCTCGGACCCGCCAGGCCGCGAGTTGCTTGCGGCGGTGAGACGATTTCCGCGGGGAAATTACCGCCGCCGGGTGTCTCAACGTGCGGCAGCGGGCTGTTTACCCTCGCGCCGCCTGCGCCTGCTCAATATATTGGGCGAAGTGCAGCCGGTCGGGAGTGGCCAGGCCCGGCACCTTGGCCGCGTCGTCCCAGCGGCGCAGGGCCACGGCGGCCGGGGCGTGAGGGCTGTTGCGAAACTGCTCCACTTCCAGGGCAGTCATGGTTCCCCCTTGCAGATGAAAGCTGCGCAGCGACGGGGCGCTCAGCTGGTCGCGGTAGGCCGGCTCGACTGTACATAAGTAGCGCTTTGCGTCGACGTGCATCCGCACCGGCTCGGTCACTTCCGCGGGAAATCGCTCGGACAGCCAACGCGCGGCCAGCGCCTCGTGGCGATCGTCGATGCCCTGCGCGGGCGCGTCGTCGGGCAAGCGATGCAAGAGGTGCCCCAGGTCGTGCAGCAGGGCCGCCGCAATCAGCGCGGCCGGGCTGCCTGCCTGCTCGGCCAACAGCGCGGCCTGCAGGGCGTGTTCCTCTTGGGTAACGGCCTCTTGGCCGTATTGCGAACCGCCGCGCTGGCCCAACAGCCGCAGCACCTGCTGGGTAACCGGCGAGAAATCAGCCATAGCGGGCTCGGTCATCGCGTCGGGCCTTCACCGATTCTTTATCGGCAATCGTTTTCGCGTCCCCCTCACGGGCCGTTATAGTCGATGGCCCAGGCGCGGCAAGCGTCGCCGCCGGGAGAACCAGTTTTTCGGCGAGTTGCGATGCCGCTCGAGGGTGCCTCATGCCAGGTAACAACCGCCGATCGCCAGGGCGCTTGGGCCGTGTGGGCCGTGGCGGCGGCATTCGGTTGCTATTTTTGCGCCTACGGGTTCCGCCGCCCCTTTACCGCGGGCAGCTTCGCGGATACCCGAGCCTTGGGGTTGGATTTCAAGTCGCTGTTGGTGATGAGTCAGGCGGCGGGCTATGTGATCTCGAAGTTTGTCGGCATCAAAGTGATCTCCGAAATGCCTCGCCAGGGCCGGGCCTGGGCCATTGTCGGGCTGATCGCCTGGGCCGAAGCGGCCCTGATCCTGTTCGGCCTCGTGCCGAGGCCGTGGAATGCCCTGTGTTTGCTGCTCAACGGGCTGCCGCTGGGCATGGTGTTCGGCCTGGTGCTGGCCTTTCTGGAAGGTCGCCGGCTGACCGAGGCGCTCACGGCCGGACTGTGTACCAGCTTCATCCTGGCCGATGGTTTCACCAAGTCGACCGGCGCCTGGCTGCTCGAGCGCGGAGTGCCCGAGGACTGGATGCCCAGCCTGGCCGGGGCGCTGTTTCTGGCGCCGCTGCTGGTCTCGGTGGCGATGCTCTCGCGGTTACCGCCTCCCTCGGCTGACGATGAAGCGGCTCGGGCCGTGCGAGGCACGATGTCGCGAACCGATCGCCGGCGGTTCTTGCGCGAGTATGCCGGGGGACTGGTGCCGCTGTTTGTGATGTATCTGGCGGTGACCATCGTTCGCAGCCTGCGCTCCGATTTCGCCCCCGAACTGTGGAGGGACCTAGGTAGCCCCGCCGCCCCGGGCACCTTTACCCAATCGGAACTTTGGGTGGCGCTGGGCGTGCTGGCCGTAAACGGCAGCACGGCCCTGATCCGCGAGAATCGCCGGGCCTTTCAAACCTCGCTGGCAATCTGCGCGGCCGGGCTGTGCCTGATCGGGCTGGCCTGGCTGACCCTGGCCGGCGGTGCCCTGAGCGGGTTTGGACTGATGGTGCTGACCGGTCTGGGCCTGTACCTTCCCTATGTGGCCGTGCACACCACGCTGCTCGAACGGGTGCTTGCGCTTACCCGCCGTCGAGCGAATTTGGGGTTCTTAATGTACTGGGCCGATGCCCTGGGCTACCTGGGTTACGCGCTGGTGATGATCGCCCGGCACGCCAGCCCCGTTACGCCCGAGTTGCTCGACTGGTTTCGCTGGGCCTGCTGGGGCGCGGTAGGCGCCTCGCTGATTTGCCTCGGGCTGAGCAACCATTATTTCATGCATCGCCAGCGAGCGCCCGCGCGGGCCGGTGCCTGGGAGGGGGCCGAATGAGCCTGGCTCGGGCCATGGTGTTCTCGGGCGAACCCGGGCAACTGACGCTGCGCGAGTTTGCGCTGCCGCGGCTCGAGCAGGGCCAAATCCTGGTTCGCGTGCTCGGCTCGACCCTCTGCGGCAGCGATCTGCATACGATTGCCGGCCGCCGCAAGGCGCCCCTGCCCACCGTGCTGGGGCACGAAATCGTGGGCGAAATCGTCGACTTTGGCCCGGGCGCGCCGCGGTTGGATTTACAGGGTCAGCCACTGGCGGCGGGAGACCGGGTGACCTGGGCCATCGTGGCCCACTGCGGGTGCTGCCCGCTGTGTCTGCGCGGGTTGCCGCAGAAATGTCAGCGGGCCGTTAAATATGGCCACGAGCCGCTCCGCCCCGGACAGGAATTGCTGGGGGGGCTGGCCGAGTATTGTCTGCTCGTTCGGGGCACTTCGGTGGTGCGCCTGGCAGACGAGCTGCCCCTGGCCGTGGTTTGCCCGGCCAATTGCGCCACCGCCACCGTGGCCGCCGCACTCGAAGCCGCGGGCGCGCTGGCGGGCCGGTCGGTCTGCGTATTGGGCGCGGGCCTGCTCGGCCTGACCGCCTGCGCCATGGCCCGGTCGGCCGGGGCCACGGAAGTGATCTCGGTCGACCCCTCGCCCCAGCGGCGTGAGCGGGCGCCTCAATTCGGGGCTTCGGCCGCGGTGGCGCCCGAGGAACTAGCCGCGGTAGCCGACGCGCGCGTGGGTCGGTTGGGGTTCGACGCGGCAATCGAGCTCTCCGGCTCGCCGACGGCCTTCGAGGCGATTCATCCGCTGCTGGGCCTGGGAGGCACGCTGGTGCTGGTGGGCGCGGTGTATCCGGCCCCGGCGGTGTCGATCGCCATGGAGGACCTGGTGCGACGGCAACTGACCCTCCGCGGGGTCCACAATTACGCCCCCCGCCATTTGAGCCAGGCGGTGCGTTTTTTGGAGTCGCAATTCGAGAGGTACCCGCTGGCCGAATTGGTCGAGCGTTGGTATCCGCTCGACCAGGCTGCGGCCGCCGTGGCCGCGGCCGAGACCTCGGGCGCGGTGCGAATCGGCGTTTGCCCGACGCGGGGCGGCTGAGCCCGCTGGGCACGCCGGTAAGCATGCTCCCGGGGCGAACGCGTGCCGATTCTGCGTCATCAATCGCATGCCGGTCGGACTGGTGGGAATGGAACCACCTGAAGCAGGTGCGCACTCAGGGCAGCGTAGCGCTCTCGGCCTGGTTTCGAGTGTGCAGGGCGTGCCACACGGCCAGGTCGATTGCATCGGCGATCCACGCAGCGCTGGCGTCGCAGAACAGAACGTGTACGCCCCCCGGATGCAGGCTGCGAGCGGCCGTGCTTTCGTTGGTTTCGCCCGCCAATCCCACGGCGAAACACCTCATGCAATCAGCGCCCGTAGGCCCCGCTTCCGCGATCAAGGCCGCGCAGCCGATGATTTCATCTCCGCTGCCGAAACAGGGGTTCGGTCCGCCGGTATCGCTGGCCAGGCCGTGCCGGGCAATCGCGCTGGCTCCGACTTGTCCGAGTGCCCAAACGCCGCGCGGGTCGTGACGGTTGATGCCCGCGCGAATTTCGTCGAGAGCAACGGTTTGCGAAAGCCCGTCGCTAACGTGGGTCGCGCTTGGTTTGTCCGTCCTGGGCATTAGCCCTCGGCACCGGGGCGCTGCTTCCCGTGTGCTTCCCTCCTTTCGATCTGGCCCCCGTGGCCTGGATCGCCCTGGTGCCGCTTGCCGTCAGTCTGAAGCGGCCGGCCGGGCTGGGGTACTACACCTGTCTCTACCTGGCGGCGCTGTTCGCGCAATTGGTCAGCACCGATTGGATTCGAACGAGCTACGAAGGGTCGGGGCTCGTGGGGCAGCGGGCCTATGCCTGGGCGCTGATGGCCCAGGTCAACGCGCCGTTGCTGCCGCTCGCGGTAGCGCTTGGGCGCCAGCTTGCCGCGCGGCATTCGCTTTGGCTCGCGCTGCCGGTTACCTGGGTTAGCTACGAGTATGCCCGGTATTCGTGGAACCACCTGTTGAGCGAAACGCCGTATCCTTGGCTTCAATTGGGCATGACCCAGACCAATTGGCTGGCGACGGTACAGGTGGCCGATTTGGCGGGAGTATGGGCCGTGTCGGCCTTGATCGCGATGGTCAATGGGGCTATCGCCGACGGTTTCCTGGCGTGGCGCGCCGGGGTGCCGCTATTGCGGATTGCCCACAAGGCGGTTCCGCCTGCTGGCATCGCGGCCGGCGCGCTGCTGTATGGCGGGTGGCGCCTGCAACAGGCCGGCCAGGGTACGCCCATCGTCGTGGGGCTGGTCGATGAAAATCTGCCGGTAGCCAGACTACCCTATTGGTCGCTGAAAACCGAAGCCGCCGCGCGCAACTGCGACCTGCTCTTGTGGACGGAACTGGGCGACCTGGACTCGCTTGCCGAGCGCGACCCCGGGTTGCCGGCGAGCGACGCTCGCTGGCGCGCCAGCGAGGCGTGGTCTCGCAAGCGCATCGGGGAGATCGAAACCGCCGCGCAACACAGCGGCTGCGCGGTGGTGGTTGGGCTGCCGCGGACGCTTGTGGGTTCCTTCGGAAGAAAGACGTTTAATTCACTCGCCTTGGCCTCGCCGTCGACAGGTTACCAGGGCTGTTATGACAAGACCTGCTTAATCCCCTACGGGGAATTCACCCCCTGGATGGTGCTACCCGGCATGGATCGCAGGAGCGCCGGCTATGACCGCGGACAGGCGATGCCCACGATCTCGGTCAGCGGCAAAGCGGGCGAAGCGGTTCGCGCCGGAACCGCGATTTGTTTCGACACCTGTTTTGCTGGTTTCTTTCGCCGCTATGTGCGCCAAGCCCGGCCGGAGTTGTTCGTAGTGGCCTCGTGCGAAAGCGCCGACCGCCGCGGCGTGCTCCGGGCCCAGATGCTTCGACACGCCCAGTTTCGCGCCATCGAAACTCGCCGCCCGTTGGTGCGCAACGTCGTGGACGGCTTTTCTGGATGGGTCGATTCGCGCGGACGGGTGCGCCAGTGTTTTGCCGAGCCGGTTCGTGGCGTGGTTACGTGCGGCCCGGTGCCGGGCAATTCCGAAGCCACGCTCTACGCGCTGATGGGAGATTGGCTGCCGTGGTGCAGCGTGGCCGCGCTATTCGGGGCGACCGTGCGAGGTGTGCAACTCACTCAGAAGTTGCTCGGGTGGCATGCTCCAATAAACGGACAGCCTCGTGCGATCGTCGTGTTGGAGTGCAGCTCGCGACTTGCCCGCAACCATCTTGTCCCAAAATGTCACGCGCCATCCCCCTGATCCGGTTAGAAACCCGCCGCGCTCCGATTGAGATCCTGCAGGATTCCAATCAAGACCGCCTGGCCGAACTCGTCCCGATCCGTTACTTGCCACGACGCCGACGTCATTGCAGCGCCTTCCAACTCCAAGCAGGCTGCTCGGAATAATCGAATGTCAGGCGATCACCCGGATTGAGCAAGATGGTCTGTCCGCTTGCCAACGGTCCCTCGAACGACAGCGGCTGACTTGATCTAGGCACCTCGGTCCAGCGGTTAACTTTGCCCGGGGCGAGAATTCGAATCGCGATTGGCCAAGGATAGCGATTGAGGACCTCGACGCCGGAGGGGGGTACCACTGGCGTCGCGGTCAGTTGGTGCGCCGACGAAGCGGAGAGGATTCGGTTCGTCGCGGCCAGGGACTGATCCGTGAAGCCGGCGAGCGTCGCCATCGTCACCAGGTTGTTCCCGGCATGCCTACCGAAAACGACGTCGCGGTCTTTGGCCATGCCTTCCGACGAGAGAGTCAAGACGTTTTCGTCTCCATAGACGATGGCACCACTAGCGTCCGCAATGCCTTGGGCTTCCAAGTGTGCCGCGATTCGGTTCGCCCGAACTTGGATTGGCGTCACGCCATCCTCGCCAAGCTGAACGTGCGTTTGCGAAAGATGAATGGTAGTCACCTCAATGGCATTGTGCGTGCAAGCGCCGCTGAGATGAACGCCCCGTTCACAGCCGACGATCTCGGTCACGTAAATGCGGTTGGCGTCGATCGAGCCTTCACTGCCATCCAGCAAGATTCCCGTGCCGACCCACTTTCGCTTCTTGTCCAACGTGCTGTTGTAGGCCTCGCCGCTCGGCCATGCCCCGCCACCGCCGACGAGTGCGTTAAAGTAAAAGTCGGTGCTGGTGATGACCTTGAAGCGGTCCGGGCCCGCTGTCGTCGGTTTGAGGCGGACCGTCGCGCCGGATGACATCGATACGATGAGTCCGAAGCGGTACGTGCAACTCATTTGGCTGTCGATTACGACAGCGTCGCCATGCATTGGGGAATAGTGAATCACGCAGTTTCCGCTGTCGCAACGAAAGTTCTGCATCCAGGGAATGTGAAGCGTCTCTTGCAGGAAGTACACGACGGGCTCAGTCTTGCTCTCGGTCCAGCTTCCTCCACAAAGAAAAACGTCTTTGGCCTGCTCTTTGGCGGCGTTGAACGCTTCTTGCAAGCCGGATGTCTTACTTCCCGGCGTGTGTGGCCCAAAGTCGCCCCCATCCCGAGGACCGTGCGGCGTGACCACGATGCAGTTTCTTTTCGCGAGGTTGTCCCTCGTGGGTTCAGTGGCTTCCACCAATAGGGGGCGGCAGAAGGCCAGCCAAGCCACCGTAATCGGACAGATCCAAGTCTTCATGATCGCTGTTCTTCTGGTGTGAGACTGGAGTATTCTGATATCCACGGCGACCACAATTGCATTGTGGCGATTGTCTCGATAGCGTAACGCATGGCAGCCGGCGGGTCGCTGTGCTCGGTCCCGAACTCCTTTCTAGCCAGATACCGGCGAGGTGATCCCATGCTCCGTCGGGCTCTTATCTGTCTGGTTGGCGCACGCTGAGAAAACCAAGCGCTGAGTCCATCGAAGGCTGGATCGCAAGGGAGTGTAAGTCGTAGGGCGAAGCGTAATGCGCGAGTATTAACGCACCGCGCGCAGGGGCGGGTAGCACATGGGCCCCCAGTCTTCGTCGGCGCCGTGGTCGATATAGACCAACGTCATTCCGCACAGCATGTGGCCGAGAACCAACCGGGCGCGCCGAAGCGAATCGCGGTTCAACTTGCTCCCACAGGTGGCGGCACCGTGCACCAACTGGCAGCGCATGAGATACACGCGATCCAGCGTGCGTTCGAGTATCACGAGCCAACGGCGTTCGAGATACCAGGTCAATGCTTCTTGCCGTACACGTCGCGAATGCGATGCGCGGCCACCGCTGGGATCCTGCCAGAAGAAGCTGCTCAGGTAAGGGTCGTCCAGCACGGACAGCACCAGCGGTTTCTGCTCTTCGAGCACTAGGGCAAGGTGCCCGGTATGGTCGATCGACAAGACACGCTCAAGAAACCTCCGCCAACATTCCCGATCAGAAAGCGGTTCCTGACGGGTTTCATTCCACTGGCCGTAAAGACAGTTGAAGGCGATCCACTGAAACACGAGCACTTGGTCGGCATGCTGCTGGGCGTCGAGGTCTTCGATTCGGGCCAGCCAACTCGCGGCCCGATGAAACCGGATGCTGGTCGGGTGATTCGGCTGGAGGCTCGCCAGGCGCTCTTTGTGTGGCTTCCAGCGCCGACGAAGCTCGCGAACCGTGAGCGTCGAAGCCAACATATCGGTGCCCTCGATTGTGGCCGTCAACCGATTCACCCAACCGATTTAGACCAAGCCGCGATTCTAAATCTTAGCGCGACGCTAGGATACCGCTCGGAGCGCGGCAGCTTGCTGGCCGGCGCAATTGGTCCCGCCGACGTGGTCCGACTATCCGCGGTCCCAGCCGCCGGCGGTTTGCAGGTCGCTTACGATTTCGCCCGCCCGCTGGCGCAGCAGCACGTAGTCGGTCTTGGCCACTCGGTTCAGCGGCAGGGCGCCTGGAGCCAACAGCTCGTAGTGCAGCGGCCGCATATAGCCGGCGATGCCCCGGGCATGCTCGGCCAGGCGGGCGAGCAGTTCGGCCGGCTCTAGCGCGCAGCCCGCCTTGCGCTCGACGAAGAGCACGATCCCCTCGCTGAACACCTCGTGCGGGTGCCCCACCGCGCCGCAGGCGGTCACATGGTCGGCCAACAGGCAGAAGTGGTTCTCGACCTGGGCCGGGTGAACCTGGTACCCCTTGGGCTTGATGACCAGCTTGGCCCGGCCGGCGAACTTCAGCCCCTCGGGGGTTCTGCGGCCCAGGTCGCCCGTGTAGCAAATGCCGTCGGTCGAAATCGTTTTCCGGGTGGCCTCGAGGTTGTTTACATAGCCCAGGAACACCTGCGGCCCAGCGAAACAGATCTCGCCCACCTCGCCATCGGGCAACTCGGGGCCAGCCGAGCCGTCGGGGTTCATCGGCTGGCGAATCGAAAGCGGGGTGATCGGCATGTCGAACCCCACGTTGTCGAGCAGTTGGTCGATGGTTCCCCCCAGCGGCGTGTAGGTGACAAAGCCCGCCATTTCGGTCAGCCCCAGCCCGGTGCCACATTGGGGTGCCATGCGGGCTAGTTGTTCGAGGAACTGCCGCGTTACCGGCTGGCCGCCGAAGAGGGCGAAGCGGAGCGACGAGAGATCGAAGCGATCGTAATCGGGCAGCCGCCACTCGAGGGCAAACATGGCGGGAATCTGGCCGAAGCACGCGACCTGGTATTGCTCGATGGCCGCCAGCGACTTGGCCGCGTCGAACACGTGCAGCACCACGGCCGTTCCGCCGCCGAAGATGGTGGTCATGAGCTGTTCGGCCTGGCAGCCCACGTGCGAGGGGGGCAAATTCACCAGCATCCGCGGCGCGTCGAGCATTTCAAAGGCGCCGGCCAGGCACAGGTTTTGCGCGGTGATGTTGCGGTGCGACAACAACGCCGGCTTGGGCAGCCCCGTGGACCCGGTGGTGTAAATCACCTGGGCACCGTCGCCGGGCTCGATGCCCGCGTGCACCGTCTGATAGTCGAGCCAGGCGGCGGAATTGAGCGGATCGGTGCGGGCTTCGGCGGCCAATCGCTGAGCTTCCGTCGCCAGCAAATGAAATGAGTGCGCCCCCTCGATGGTTTCGGCCGGCGGCGAAAACTGAAGGAAATGCTCGACGAAAGGACAGGCCTGCTGCACGGCCTGGCCCAGCAGCCGGAAATCGGCCACCGGAGTTTGGCCCAGAAAGGCAAACCCCTTGGCCTGGATCAGTTCCAGCGAGCGGATGACCTCGGGCGCCTTCAACCGCAAATCGAGCGGGGCGTGAATCACGCCGATCTTGAAGCAGGCGTATTCCAAGAATATGTGTTCGGCCAGCAGGGGCAGCGACGTTGCCAGAAAATCGCCCGGCCGATAACCCATGGCCCGCAGTTGCAGGGCCAGGGCCGTGGCCGCCTGGTCGAACTGGCGGTAGTGGTACTCGCGCTGGGTGTCGACCTCGATCAGGGCGGGAAACTCGGGTTTCTCGCGGGCCCACTTTTCCAATGCCCCGTGCACCAGGTGCCGATCGGCATAGTCTTCTTCGTAGTGGGCCAGCGTGAATTGTGGCACTCCCTGGCGCAGGTCGACCGGTCGCATCGCAGAATCCCTCGGCGAAAAAAGTCGTCCGGAGGGGGCCGAACCGGCCCTCCGGGGCGCGGCGCTCGAAGCGGGTCGTTCCCGGCTTACGGCGCGTTTAGGGCCCTAGTTGGTTACCGTCTCGCGAGCAGCCGCCTCGTCGAGCGCCAGCAGCCGCGAAAGTTGCCGATGCTCGGCGTCGAACACCACGGGCGCCGCGATCGGACCGCGGCACCAGCGCTGGGCGATCGCCACGTCGCGGCGAGCCTGGCTTTCCTCGCAATGGGCCGCGCTCCATTGGGCGTGCTCTAAGAGCAGGCTCCCCGCGGTTACCCGGCCCAAGGCCAGGGCAAAGTCGCGGGCCCCGGTTTCGACCGCCGAAGGGTCTTCGGCCAGGGCCCGCGGCAGGAAGGCAATGACCTCGCCCAGCAGGGCCCCCAGTTTGGCCGCATCGGCCGCCACCTCGGGCAGCGTGATGCCGGCGATTCGCTGTTTCACCGCTTGAGCCCAGGGGCCAAAGGCTTCTTCTTTTTGAATGGCCCGCAGGGTATCGAGGCTGAGCACGTTGGTGGTCCCCTCCCAGATGGCGGTTACCTGGGCATCGCGCAACAGGCGCGGCAAGCCGGTATCTTCCACGTAGCCGGCGCCGCCGAACGACTCGAGCACTTCGCTGGCAGCCGCCACGCACAGCTTGCCCAGGAAGAGTTTGTTCACGGGCGTGAGCAATCGCAGGATGGCCCGCTCGTCGTCCGAGGCCTGCCCCACCTCTTCTTTTCCCAGAAGTTGCACGGCGTGAAAGACCAACTGCATGGCGCCGGCCAGGTCGACTTCAAGCCGGGCCAGGGTTTCCAGGTGCAGGGGGTGGTCGGCCAGCAGTTTGCCGAAGGCTCGTCGCCGCCCCGCGTAGTCGCGGGCCAGGGCCAATCCCCGCCGCATACCCGAGAGCGAGCAGGTGGCATTATACATCCGGGTAATGTTCATCAGCGCGGCGATATTGCGTACTCCCTGGCCCGGTTCGCCAACCAGGTAAGCGCGGGTGCCCGCCAGGCGCAGCTCGGCCGTGGGGAGCGAGCGCGTGCCGAGTTTGTCTTTGAGCCTGAGGATTTCAAGGTCGTTCAGTCGGCCGGCCTCGTCCCGGGTTTCCAGGTAGAACAGGCTCAAGCCTCGGCTGCCGGGCGTGGTGCGTCCTTGAGCGTCTTCGATGCGAGCCAGGGTCATGGCCATTTGCGAGGTGGTGGCCGAGGTGAACCACTTGGTGCCGTAGAGCCGGTGCCAGCGCCCCTGCTGGGGCCGGGCCACGGTTTCGGTGCCCCCTACGTCGCTCCCCCCCGAGCGCTCGGTCATCCACTGGCCCGAGGTCCAGAATTCGGCCGGGTCGCGGCTCACCAGGTGGGGCCAGGCGCGCTCGAGCAGGTAAGAATCTTGCTGCACCTCGATCAGCCGCGCGGCACCGTCGGTCATGGCCAGCGGGCAGGAGTACAGCGCCGACGAGGGGTGATAAAGATACAGCCGGGCGAACTGCACCAACCGCGAGGCCGCGCCCCAGGGCCGTTCGTAGCCCAGCGCCACGATCCCCTCTTGGGCGCTGATACGGTCCTGCTCGCGCCAACCGCGGGCGACTACGATTTCGTCGATGCGGCGGCCCCAAGCGTCGTAAGGCACCAGATAGGGTTCGTTGCGGTGGGCATCTTCCCCCCACACGGCAATGTCGCCCACCACGCGGTCGCCGAACCGCACCAGGTCGGGCTCGACGGCCGAGTGTACCTCGGCCGGCAGCAGCCGGCGGAGCACCCCTTCGAGCAAACGATCGGTGCGGAATTGATTGCCCAACTGCGGCGGATCTTGAAAGAACTCGCTCATCGCGGCACTTACCTTAAACTCAACAACGCGAGGACCATGCTTCCGACGATCGCGGGCTGGGCCCCGGCCTACTTCTGATCGGTTATCGCACGGACCTCGCCAAACACATGGTTGACGCCCGCCACCAGGTACAAGAAATCGCAACCGCACATAACCCAGTTGACCCCCAGATCGACATAATAACCGATCTGGGCCGCATCGAGTCCCAGGCCGATGCCCACCCAGCGGCCCGCCTGGCGCGAACGGCGGATGATGGTTCGCACCGCCTCGTCGACCACCGGATGGTCGAACTGGCCCAACGGGCCCAGCGAGGCGGACAAGTCGGCCGGCCCGATCACAATGGAATCGACGCCGGGCACCTCGAGAATGGCGTCCAGGTTCTGGTAGCCCTGCGCGGTTTCGATCTGGATGGCCACGAACACCTGTTCGGCGGCCCGGCGAGTGTATTCGCCAATGGGTTGCCGTCCGTAGTTGGTGCCGCGGCGCGGTCCGAACCCGCGCTGGCCCCGCGGCGTATAGCGACAGGCCTCGACAATGGCGCGGGCCTCGGCCGCCGTGCCGACCTGGGGAACGATGATCCCCTCGGCCCCGCTGTCGAGTACCCGTTTGATCGTGTAGGGGTCGCAACCGGGGACCCGCACCAAGGCCGCGGTTTGGGCAGCGTCGGCCGCCATTAACTGGGCGGCCAGGCTCTCGATGCCCACCGGGCTATGTTCCAGGTCGAGCCACAGGTAATCGCAACTGGGGGCCAGCGCTTCGGCCACGGCCGGATCGGCAAACGTAACAGCCAGGCCCAGACAGGTTCTTCCCTCGGCCAACCGGCCACGAAACTGTTCCATCCATTGGAAATTCACGCAGGATCCTACTTTCCGATTAAACTTGAATGCCACTTGAAAGCGAGTCGCGCGGGCCCTTGGCCCGATGGCGCCGCGGCCAGCCCCAACCGGGCTTCCGCCACGCACCCCAAGCCTGGCGAAAAAGGCGGCCAGCCGGGCAGGCGGCCAGCGTCTCGCGACCCGCTGGCCCATGGTATGATGTGCGGCCTGGGTTGTCCAAAGCCTGGTTGCCGCTGGGGCGCCGCGGGGCCGGCCCGGGTTGTTTGCCGGTGGCCCGCCCGGGAGCCGAAGGGGAGAGATTGCGTATGAAGATCGCCCGGTTTCGCGACGGGTCGGGTACGATTCAATACGGCTTGGTCCAGGGGGACCAGCTGCAGCCGATCGCGGGCGACCTGTGGGGCCCCAGGCAGCCACTGGGAAGCCCGCTGGCGCTTGCGTCGGTAACGCTGCTGGCCCCGGTGGTGCCGCCCAATGTGTTGTGCATCGGCCGCAATTACGCCGAGCACGCCAAGGAAGGCAACGCCGAGGTGCCCACTTCGCCGCTGCTGTTCATCAAGTCGACCACTACCGTCAACGACCCCGGCGCCGCCGTCAAGCTGCCCCGGGAAGCGCCCGGGCGAGTCGATTTCGAGGCCGAACTGGTGGCGGTGATCGGTCGGGCCGCTAAAGACGTTCCGGAATCCCAGGCGCTGAGCTATGTGCTCGGCTACACCTGCGGCGACGACGTTTCGGCCCGCGACGTGCAGAAGAACGAGGGCCAATGGGCCCGGGGCAAGTCGTACGATGGCTTTGCCCCCATCGGCCCCTGGATCGAAACCGAACTGGACCCGAGCGACCTGAAGATCGAGGGCCGGCTGAACGGCCAGATGATGCAGTCCTCGCGCACTTCGGACATGGTTTTCAGCGTGGCGCACCTGGTGGCCAACTTGTCGCGGTCGATGACCTTACTGCCTGGCACGATCATCTTCACCGGCACTCCCTCGGGGGTAGGCTTTGCCCGTACTCCTCCCGTGTGCCTGAAGCCAGGCGACCGCTACGAAGTGGAGATCGAGGGCATCGGGGTCCTGGTCAACCATTTCGTGAGCGAGTAAGGCGTTGGTGAGCGAGTAAGGCCCACCCGATTTCCCGGCGATGGTGAACTGGCCTGGGACCGGCATGGTCGGCCCGAAGGGGCCGGCAGCCGGGCGCCGTCGGGAGGCACGACTAAACACAGGCACCCTGGGGCAAGGGCCCCTGCCGTGCCCCATTTCCGCTTTAGTACCTACGGTTGGCAACGCAAACCATGTCGGACGAATCGAACCCCCAAATCAGCAAAGAGCAATTCATCGCCTTCGCCAACCGGTTGAAGTTCCACCAGCTCATCGGCTTGGAAACGGTGGACCTGGCCCCCGGCTGGTCGCTCTCGCGAATTCAGTACCGCGAGGACCTGACCCAGCCTACCGGCATCCTGCACGGCGGAATTATCGCCACGCTGATCGACACGGGCATTGCCCACGCCATTTTAATGACCGACGCCTTTCAACAGGTAATGAACGAAGGCGCGGCGATGGTCACCGTCGACCTGCGGGTGAAGTACTTCCGCCCCGTTTCTGCGGGCATCATTACCTGCGAGTGTACGGTGCCGCGGATTGGCCGGAGCTTGCTGCACTGCGAGGCGGTGGTTCGCAACGAGGCCGGTAAAGACGTGGCCCGGGGCGACTCGACCTATATGATTCTGGACCGGACGAGGCTGTTGAAGAGCGAGGGCTGAGCGGGGGCCGCCGTGGAGGCAGCGCGAGCCGCGCTTGGGGTGGCTCGCGGACGTACGGCGAATCGAAACCTCGGACGCCCTGGGGCAAAAGAGCACTGCGGGATAGGCGAAGAGTGCGTATCCGGGCGTGACATAGCCCGGCGGCGTGACCTGCGAGACTGCGATCCTATTTTGGTGCACAAATCGCACCATATTTCCGTCAGATCAGTACTCGATTGGAGATTCTCCTAGGTAGCTAAACATGCGCGAGATGGATTGAGGAGTGGTGCCTCCGGACATGGAGAAGATTTGGCGAAAAACCGATATCGACGGATGGATATCCGGATCACTATCGTCGTCGCCGATGAGCAGCTTCTCGCCGATTGCCATCCAGATCAATGCTAAATCGTTTTCTGCAACAAATCGCTGTACCGCATCTAGATGAATAACAAGGGCGCGCGGCCCCGGTGATTCGAAGGACGGGTCATAGGCGACGACCGCGCCGGCCCGATCAACAAATTCGAACCACCGACGCCCCCACGATAAATGCATGCCCTGCGCCAGCCAGAGTGACGGCGTAAACCCTGCGCACTTTTCGGTTAACGAACAATCGAAACTTCCCCCCTCATGCAGGTATCGCATTGCAGTTCGAGCAACGGCGGTATTGGTGTTATCAAAAAACTTCATCTGGGTGTTGTTCAAAACCTTCGTGCACGCGAAACTCGCGGAAGCGTCCTTCACATATTGGCCGAAACTTCCCGACCAGCCATACTCGCCGAGAAAAGGTTCGTAGAAGTCAGGGGCGACGACGTCCATCCCGATCCAATTTCCAATTCGGATGCCGTCAAGGAACGCGCTCCTTTCTGATTCGGGCACGAGCCATGCGCTCATACTGAACGTGATACGGCGCCCATGCGTTCGCCCAAACACCTCGCGCACTTCTCCCGACTCATTCCATGCTCCGGACGTTTCGAGAGCACGCCACGAAGAACCGTCCGCTGGTCGCTGGAGCGAAAGAATGGGAGCTAGACAGGGGATTGACTCTCTGTCGGCCAGCCATTCGCGATCCGGAATTTCCTGGGTTTGCATCAGAGGATTCGGGAGGGGGGCCCACCAAGTCTCGTGTACTAATCGGGCTGGCGGAGTGCTCTTCACCAGAAACGACGGGTCGATATCACGTAGGCCGAGCTGCCAAGGACCATGGTATTGTTGGCTACCGTCCAGGGAATCGTGGTGTAACGGCCGATGGTCTAGGACACGGGCCGCCAGTTCATGGTAGGCCAGCCACTGGTATTTCTTTCCAATTCGTTCCGGCTTTTGCGAGTCCCTCACGAAACCCCCACCTAGTCCTCGTTCAAATGCATCAAACCGCTCAGGTGTCCACCCCAGCTCGATGACGCGTGTGAGTATCCAGCGGGATGCGAAGTCGCGTTCCAGACACTGCGAACGATGCACCTCATTCGCGGCATCATGCGCCACGGTGCGTTTGTCCCAGTATTCTTCGTGTTCTTCCAGCTGCCTCCGTTCCTGCGGGGTCAACGATGCCAGAAAAGCGGAAGCTTCGAGTGCTTGCTCAACGGGCAACGAAATCGACCCGAAATGCATTTCCGCGCCATCCTCGGTCCCCTCGCCAAAAGATGGCTGTTCCTCGTCGTCCTCGTCGGTGGCTTCTTGCGGCCTATGATCGTCGGCTTGACGTAGACGTCGAAAACCGTACTTGAGATTGTGCCATCGATGTGCCAAGGAATCCGGCGGCTCCGGTCGATCTGCATCCAGGCGGCGATACTCTGCAAACGGGTCCGACTGGTCGGTCCATGTGTGTATTCCGTGGCTATGCGACTCGGTGTCCAAGACGTACCGAGCGAAGTCACCCCATTCGGGCGCCAGCGAACCTACAAGGGAGTAATACCCATCTGCGTCGTACTGCTCTTTAAGTTCCTGCCACGAGGGCGGCTCTGCTGTCACAGGCTCGCTGGAATACGGAGGTCGGACTCTTGTCATATCTACGTCGATCACACATCCGATGTTTACCGCGTACTCGATGATCCCGCGAGCATAATCTCTAAGTAGGATATGGGCTGGGGGCGCCCCCTTCTCGAAGATGTGACGATAGACGGCAAGTGCGACTGGGCTGACTTGCTGCGGATCATTGGAGTGCATAACGGCGCCGTAGCCTGCACAGATGAGTCTTTCCTTCACATAGAGATCGTCGACGGACTGGAACTCTTGTAGAAGCCGTGGCACTAGGTGAAGTCGATGACGCAGCACGCACACGAGAGCCTTCGTTGCTCGGTCACGAACAAATCGATTCGAAGTGGTAAAGCACCACGTGAGCGTGATCGCCGCCAACTCTATGACTTCCTCATCGAAGCCTGCGCATGGATCACGCGTGTATGCGTCATTGGGCCAGGCCCAATCAACTAGACGTTCAATCACCTGGCCACTTTGCCAGCGCCGCCGTTCCCAAGTCCGATGCAAGTATGTCGACCACACCAAATCCCGCTCCGGCATCGGAAGCGACAGCAAACGGGCATGGAGCCATCTGGCATTCATCGGGTGATTTGGCTGTGCGGCGAGTAACAGAAGACGATTCATGAGTGGGTCACTAGACGTAAATCGTGCCGAGTTGGATGCGTTCTGCGCGAGCCGCTGCTCGACATAAGTGATCGCCTGTGGCGTCACGTGCCTGCCCTCTCGCCACGGAAGAGCTTCCTGAAACGCCTCGGCATAGGCGGCGTGCGTCTGCAGCCGAGGAATCAACTCATCAAGTTCCAGGCCCTTTCGCTCTGGTACCATGACGATCAATGCCGACAACAGACCACCCAATCGGTACGCACGGTTCTCCGAAAACATGCGGTCGATTGGTCCATCGGGCGAAAATGCCTTGGCGATTCCGGGCTCCTCGACATAGCGGTCGAGAAGCCTCCGCGCCAAGTAGTAGTCAGCCAGTCGCTCGTACCCAAACCGGACAACGTGTTCTGGACGATCCGTCCCCTTCGCCAGATGTAGATCTTCGGCGAGAATTCCCTCGTCGATAAGCCTGCGAAGAAGGGAATTGGAATACCCAATTCCAGGCTGGGGAAAAACGACGCTGAGCTGTGTCCGGGCTTGCTCATGGGGCAACTGATATCTAACCGTCACTAACATTGCGTCGGCTAGCGCGTCGAGTGCCTGCCGAACGATTGGCCGCGAAGCCGGATAGTCAAGTTCCTCTGGCTGGCTGAGTTTGTCGTTCACCGATTCCAGCAGAAAAGAAAAAATCCGCTCGAGACCGTGGTGACCCGTCGGAGGCCGACGCAGTCCGCGATTCTTCAGCCCCTGACAGAAAAGCTTCAAGAACAGCGGGTTCTCGAATTCTGGGCTAAGCGGTGGTGCATTGAGGGTTTCAATGTCGTAATAGGCGCAGAACGTAGCAATCGCGTCGAAGGTTCGGCTGGCAAAGCCTTCGTGCTCGACCCGTGAGAGCTGTGAAGACACTAAGTCGTCGCGGACAAGCTGCCGCTCGTAGGTCGATCGACAACTCACTGCGATGCCGATCCGAGGATGCTGCGCAATGACGGCAAGCATCCCCGGAAGTTCATCGCGCCAAGCGACTTCTGAGGCCTCGTTGATTGCATCCAGAAGGATCAGCGCGCGCCCACCGACAGTTTCTGCGGCAGTCTCTAATGCACCGAGGAATTCGTCTCGTGTGCAGTTCAGACCGAGGCGATGTAGGATTTGTGCCCAAATTGGTCCGCGTCCCAACTGTTGGCCGAGTAGAACGATAGTCGGAAGATCGGCAGCGTGTCGTAGGCGTGCGACATCGCAGAGCAAGTGAGTCTTGCCAGTGCCTGCTTCCCCGGCGAGCAGTAAGGCAGGCCGACAGGCAAGCTTGGCTGACGATTCATCTATAAAGTCTTCAACAGTCTGAAGCGCAGTCGTAAAAGTGTCAAGATGGTAATACTGACGTTGATACCTGTCACGATTGTGTGGATCGGAAGCCGTTGGCGTCGCACTGGAATCCGCCGAGGACAGTCGATTAAGCTCTTGTGCCACTCGCTCAGCCGTGTCACGGGCCTGTAGCGCTTGGTTGACAACTTCATGGTGCAAAGACACAGGTGGAAGGTCCTCGCCAAACCGAGACAATGCACCGAATAGAGCGTGACCTGCAAGCGCAAACGCCTCGATAGCAGCCGTTACTTCTGTGTCTGCCGACATGGTCTTTAGTGAATCAACTGCCTTGTTCATCTCATTCCGATATTCGCGCCGTACTTGTACAAGGCGATTCCGAAAGTCAACTGTATAGCCTAGCGATGCGAACCGAAGTGAGATCGGTAAATCGATACTTAGTTCGGAGCTATACCGCGGGCCAGCCGCTGCAATAACTTCGTCGAGATGACAAGCAAACCACTCCTTAGATAGGTCCGTTCCGCCAAACCAAAACCACCTTCGCCCGGCATGCTGCGCATGGGAGAGGCGCGTAAGTAACTCGTGACTGCCCCACAGGTCGAACGTGACGGTCCTGCCTCGTTCGGTCGCAGCTTGTGTCCATTGTCTGACCCGTTCATCCCACTTCTGGCGCATCGACTTGCCACGACCGGCTCGAGCATCTGGCAGGTCAAAACGAAGACAGATGGTGTAATGCGTGAGAGTGGGGTGAGAGTCGAGTGCAGTGGTAACTGACTCGTCTAACTGTTGCCATTGCGGTTTGCCGAGAGTGTCAAAGAACTTAGCCTGCCAGCCGTGTTTTGAGTTGTCAGGCAATATCCAATAGGCCTCCACGCCTCCGTCTGGAGTACCATTTCTCACGAATCGGGACCCGTCGGGTGCCGGTTCGCACGCGGCCAACTGGCAGCACAGTTCCTCAAAGCCGTTGTTGGCCGAGTTCCGAATCGGTCGAATGTTGCGAAAGTCGATAGGAGTCACAATCAGACAATCCTAAGTGGTCGCCAAGTATGCGTAGCGAAGACGGGGATGTTACGAGAACTACGCTCGTTATGTTAACAACCCGAAATCAATTTGCCGCAATCGGGAGTCTAACTCGGCGGAGGGTAGAAGTGTGGCCGATTCGAGCGAAGGCTTGCGCAGTTGGTTCTTAACGACGAAGACGCGAGGACGAGTTCCTGCCAAACTCCATGGGAGCTAATGAGGAATCTCTTGGCGAGTCGGAAGGTCGAGTATGAAAGCCGGGCGTTACAAAAAAATGAAGTGGAGGACGGACGTACAGCTCTCGACTACCTTGGATTTCGCCTTCCCCGCGCAGCCCGCCCCCTAGATCCGCTCGAAGTACCGCACTCGCTCCCAGTCGGTCACCGCTTCGCGGTATGCCCGGGCTTCGTGCCGGGCGGAGAGCACATAGAAATCGACCACCGCGTCGCCCAGGGCCTGGCGGGCCAACCGGCTGTGGTCCAACAGGTCGGCCGCCTCGTCGAGCGTGCCGGGAAGCCGGGGGAGCTTGGGGTCCTGGTAGGCGTTGCCCCGGTAGGGCTCGCCGCAGTCCAGGTCTTCGTCGATGCCCGCCAGCCCCGCCGCTAGCGTGGCGGCAAAGGTTAGGTACGGGTTCACGTCGGCCCCCGGCGAGCGATTCTCGACGCGGAAGCCCTGGCCCTCGCCGATCACCCGGAAGCCCGTGGTGCGATTGTCGTGGGCCCAGGCCAGCGTGGTGGGGGCCCACGAGGAGTGCTGATAGCGCTTGTAACTGTTGACCGTGGGAGCGAAGAAGTAGCCCAACTCGCGGCCGTACTTCATGAGCCCGCCCAGGAACTGGCGAAACAGCGGCGAGGCCTGGCCCTTGGCCGCGTTCCAGAACAGATTCTGCGAGCCGTCGGCCTTCCAGAGACTGGTGTGCACGTGGCAGCTTGAGCCGGCTTCGTCGGCGGCCCATTTGGCCATGAAGGTCAGCGCGTAGCCTTCCTGGGCGGCGATTTCCTTGGCGCCGTGTTTGTAAATGGCGTGGCGGTCGGCCATCTCCAAGGCCTCGGCATAGAGCAGGTTCAGCTCGTGCTGGCCGCGCCCCCATTCCCCCTTGGAGCCCTCGACCGGAATGCCCGCCGCCTCGATCTCGTTGCGCAGCCGCCGCAGCAGCGGCTCGTCGCGGGTGGGCTGCATCAGGTGATAGTCGATCAGGTAATCCGACGTGGGGGTCAGGCCCCGGTAGTGCTTGGTACGGGCCTCGGCATAGGAGTCGCGGTACAGGTAGAACTCGAGTTCCGAACCGAAATAGGCCATCAGGCCGCGCTCGGCCAGGCGGGCCAGTTGAGCCCGCAGTACCTGGCGCGGCGCCGGGGCCACGGGCCGATGGTCTTCGTAAGCCAGATCGCCCAAGACCAGCGCGGTGCCCACTTGCCAGGGAACGTGGCGCAAGGTGGTCAGGTCGACCGCCAGGTGGAAATCGCCGTAGCCCTGATCCCAACTGGCCAGCTCGAAACCGGCCAGGGGGTTCATCTCCATGTCGACCGTGAGCAGGTAGTTGCAGGCATGGGTACCCGAGCGGGCCACGCTGCGCTCGAAGTGGGTGCGGGTGAAGCGCTTGCCCATCAGCCGGCCGTACACGTCGGGAAAGGCGACGACGACGGTGTCGATCGGGTCTTCCGAGAGCCAGGCGGGAAGCCAGGGAGTGTTCGCCGACTCGGGGTTGGTCACGACTGAAGCTCCGTCACTTTGATAAACACGTTTTTCACCTCGGTGTACAACCGCATCGCCTCCATGCCCAAGTCGCGGCCGAAGCCGCTCTGTTTGAAGCCGCCGAAAGGGGCCTCTTGGTACACGCTGGAGTTGGTGTTCACGCTGAGCACGCCCGTTTCCACGGCCCGGGCCACGCGCAGGGCCCGGTCGATGTCGCGGGTCCAGAGCGAGGCGGAAAGGCCGTAACAGGTGCCGTTGGCCAGCTCGATGGCTTCTGTCTCGTCGCGAAAGGGAATCACCGCGGCCACCGGGCCGAAGATCTCCTCCTGACAGGTGCGGGCCGTGTGCTCGAGCCCGGCCACGATGGTGGGTTCCAGGTAATAGCCGCGCGGGCGCGGCCGCTCGCCGCCGGTGAGCACACGGCCACCCTCTTGGCGGGCCAAGGCCACGTACTGTTCCACGCGCTCGCGCTGTCCGGCCGAAATGAGCGGGCCCATTTGCGTGCCGCTCTCCAGCGGATCGCCCACGACCAGTCGCCGGGTGTGGTCCACAAAGGCCTCGACGAAGCGGTCGAAGACCGAAGCCTCGACCAGCACCCGGCTGCGGGCGCAGCAATCTTGCCCGGCATTGTCGAACACGCAGCCCGGCGCGGCCGCCGCGGCGGCTTCGATGTCGGCATCGGCGAAGATAATGTTGGGGCTCTTGCCACCCAGTTCGAGCGAGACCCGCTTGATATCGTCGGCGGCCAGACGCAGGATTCGCGCGCCGGTGGCCGTTTCGCCGGTGAAGGCGATCTTGCGCACCAGCGGGTGCGTGACCAGGTAGTCGCCCAATTCGCTGCCGCGACCGGCCAGCACCTGGAAGATGCCCGGCGGAACGCCCGCTTCGTGCACCAGTTGCCCCAGCGCCAGGGCGGTGAGCGGCGTCAGGCTGGCGGGCTTAAGCAGCACGGCGTTGCCCGTGGCCAGGGCCGGGGCGGTTTTCCAACAGGCCATGAGGAACGGAAAGTTCCAGGGCACGATGCAGGCGACCACGCCGACCGGCACGCGGAGCGTGTAGTCGAGCCCCGAGTTATTGACCGGAATGGTCTCGCCGCCGAAGCGGGTAATGCCGCCGGCGTAATACTCGAAGCAGCGGGCCCCGGCGTTGATCTCCCAGCGAGCCGAGTCGAGGGGTTTGCCGCCATTGCGAGCTTCGCAAAGGGCCAGCGCTTCGGCATGGGCCCGGATGGCGGCCGCGATGCGATACAGCACCTCGGCCCGGGCCGGCCCCGGCACCTTGGCCCAGGCGGCCTGGCGAAACGCCCGAGCGGCCGCGGCCAGCGCCTGGTCGACATCGTCGCGGCCGGCCGCCGGCACGCTGGCCAACGGCTGTTCGGTGGCCGGTTCGGTTACGGAGATTCGTCCGCCCGATGCCTCGCGGCGGAACTGCCCGTCGATCAAAAGCGCGTACTCGAAACTCACGCTGGCTTCCTCAGAGACTCCGGGGCGGCGGCGGCTGCCCAGGTTCACGGGCCCGTCCGCTGGTAGCGGCAGTCTACCGCGCCCCTGGCTGCTCACCAGCGCCCCGACTTTTGCGCAGCATCGACCGCGGACGAGTGGCTGGGCGCGCTCGACCGCCACGCTGCTGAAACGCCGACGCAAGCCCCTCGGGGCAAACCAACCACTGTCGGGCTGGGCGGGCCGCTAGAGAACGCCGATCGATTTCAGGTGGGCAATCACCTGGTCGGCGGCCTGCTCGGCGGTCATTTCCCCGGTCTTCAGCACCAACTCGGGCTTTTCGGGGGCTTCGTAAGGGTCGTCGATGCCGGTGAAGCCCTTGATCTCGCCAGCCCGGGCCTTTTTGTACAGCCCCTTGGGGTCGCGCGATTCACAAACTTCGAGCGGGGCGTCGACAAACACTTCGATGAAATCGCCGGCCGGCATCATGGCCCGCACGCCATCGCGATCGCGGCGGTAGGGGCTGATAAAGGCCGTCAGGGTGATCAGCCCGGCGTCGGCAAACAGCTTGGCCACGGCCCCGATGCGGCGGATGTTTTCCTCGCGGTCCTGGGCCGAAAAGCCCAGGCCGAACCGCTTGGCGTACTCTTCGCCGTGGCGCTCTTTGAGCATGCCGGGAGCGGCGTTCAGGCCGTGCCGCACGTTGTCGCCGTCGAGCACGAAGCTGCGCTTGCCCTGGGCATGAAGCTTATGGTCGACCAGATTCGAGATGGTGCTCTTGCCGCAGCCCGACAGCCCGGTGAACCAGATCACGCAACCTTTGTGACCGTTGAGCTGCTGGCGCTCCTCGCGGCTGACGCTGTGATCGTGCCAAACAACGTGAACGTTTTCATGCGACATAACGGGTACCACTCCTCGCGCGACGCGACCGTCCGCAACTGGCTGAAAAACCGTGGTTCATCGAAACCACGGATGATACTGTCGAGGGGCCCAGGCCGAAAGGGGTGGGCCTTGCCGGTGGCCTCAATCGCCCAAACCGGCCAGTTCGCACAAGTTCGCCGCCAGCACCGGTTGGGGGCAGCTCCAAACCAGAAAGAACAGCGCCTCGCGGCACCAGCGACCCACCCGGTGGCCATGCACATAGCCGGTTCCCTTGGCCGCCGCCAACGCTGCCTGGGTCGCCCGCAGCACCAGCCCGTTGGCCCGCGTCCGTAGGTCCTCGGCCGAACAGCCGCCGGTTCCCCGGGCGGCGGCCAACAGGTCGCCGGCCAGCTCGCGCTGCTGGGCGTCGAATTGATCGGCCGCCGCGCCCAGGTCGGGGCGCCGCTGGGCTTCGTCCTGAAGATAGGCCACGGCCGCGGCCGAGAGCCCACAGGCCAGGGCCGAGGTTTGCAGCCCTCCGGTGCCCGCGGCCCCCTGGGCCATCACGTTTTCCACCGGACCGGCCAACAGGCAATCGGCTTCGACCTCGACCCGATCGAACCGCACCTCGCCCGTGGCGCTGGCCGATACGCCGACCAACTCCAGGGCGGGCATCGCTCGAACCCCGGGGGCGGCGGTCGGCACCGCCACGAGCAACTGCCGGCCATCGTCGAGGGTGGCCCCGGTCACAATGGTTTGGGCATGCAGCCCGCCGGTGACCCAGGGGCTCGAGCCATCGAGCCGCCAGCCAACGGGGGTGGCCTCGGCCCGCAGCGCCGGTCGGCCCAGGTGGCGGCGGCTGGTCGTCAGGTGGCTGATTCCGACCGTGGCAAACGTTTCGCCGCTAAGCAGCGCCGGCAGCAACCGCTGGGCCAGCGGCGCGTTGCCGCTGGTGGCGATGCGGCGCACCGCGCCGCTGCGCTGCGTAAGGATGAAAGTGGTGGTCAGGCAGGCCTGGGAAAGCCGCAGGTAGGCGGCTAACAAATCGGCCTCGCTCCAGCCCAGCCCTCCGCTCGCCTGGTCGACGAACCAGCGATGCACCCCCGCCTGGCCGCACAGCCGCAGTTGCTCGCGGGGCCAATCGGCCACGGTTTGCAGCCGGTCGGCCCGGTCCGCCAGGGCCTGGCACAATGGGTCGAGCGCGGGGTCGTCGGGTGTGCGAATCTCGTCCATCGGCTAGCCACCTTAATGCGTCGCCGGCGGGTTACCCCCCTAAGCGGCGGCGCGCGTGATTCTCGGGTCGGTCGGGTCGCACGGCCAACGGGCTGGCCGCCGGCCGGTTTAGCGCCCGCGCAGCTCGACTACCGACAGCGGTTCGTAGATCGGGCCCTGGCGTTCGAGCTGGCTGGAGTAAAGCACCACTTCACCCACGTCGACCACGCCGGCGCGGAACTGGGTTTGCGCGGCCAGCGCCGCGGCCAGGCGGGGTTCTCCATCGTCGGTGCCGCGGACCCGGCCGATCGTCAGGTGCGGGCGAAACCGGCGATGTTCGCTGCGAAAGCCCAGCCGGGCGAGCCGATTCTCGATCGCATCGTGCAGCGCCACCAGGTCCGCGGAGCCGTCGCCCGCCCCGACCCAAACGGTGCGCGGCCGCTCGGGCACGGGGAAGGCCCCGGTGCCGCAAACCTCGACCAGAAATGGCGGAATATCGGCCGTGGCCCGCTGGAGCTCGCGGGTCACCTCGGCCACGTCGCGGTAGTTGATTTCGCCCAGGAACTTGAGCGTCAGGTGCATCGCGTCGGGCTCAACCCAGCGCACGCAGTCGCTCTCCGGGCGCAGCTCGTCGATCAGCCGCCGAACCTTGGTGCGAATTTCGCCGGTGACATCGACGGCGATAAAGCTGCGAATCGAACGTGCCATGGAATCCGAAGGGTTCAGGGGAAGATGCCACCGAATCGGCCCAAGGTCTGCCCCCTCCAGCAGACACTTACCGCAAGGCGAAGACGCCGAAGGCGCCAGCATAACGTCGCGACGCCTGGATGAGCAGCCGGACTAACTCACCGGTTTGGCCACGGGCGGCCGATCGCAAGGTCCTTGGCTGGTCCATTCAATTCGCACGGCGAGCGAAATGCTTCAGGTGCCAGGCCAACGGAGGTGCAGCGGGCTGGGGAGAACTCCCCCTCCGAAGCGATCCTCCTGGAATTCGAAATATCGCAGAGAAACGAGAGTTCGCGGAGGAAATCGAACCTTCGAAAGATTCAAGAGGACACCCGTGAAAAGAAACAGAAAAAAAGGAGCGAGCGAAATCGTAAAAGAAAGGGAATCTGTGATCAGAAATCAGGAAAAGTCGAAAAAAAGTGAAAAATGCCAGCGGAAAACAAACAGAAGGGCTGAGAAATAGGCTTTTGAATGACAGGCGCTTCTTTTTCTGCAAATAACCAAAAAAAGATCAAATTGAGTAATAGGTAAACAACATATATCGACAGGAAGGTTAAATGCAAAATAGAAGACACACGCTTTCGGGCGAAGCAGAGTGTCGCACATCGCAGCAAAACGGCAGAAATGCTACAAAAAATACAACAAAAACGCATGAGAAATGGGGACGCCCTGTTCGAGCAACCCACCCACGGCAAGGCAACCCAGCCCACCCCAGACAGCCCATTCACCCCAATCAACCACCCTGTAGTTCTATGGGGAGCGAGTCTTAGCCCATTTATGAGTTTGGTGAAATTTTGTAATTGACTATCTGTGCGGCGGACCGTATGATCCGCCTGGCACGCGAGTTTTCGCCCCATTTCAATACGGGAGAGCCCAACGATGAGCGAAGCAGCCGACGGTCCGAAGGGGTGGAACCCCGAAGTCATACGCAGGCACCTCCGCGATTGCCCTGAAACGCGGGCCCTGGTCGAAGCTTTGGCCCAGCGCGAGCGCGCACCCAAGCGGGGTGAGACGTTACTTGACGAGGCCGTGGAAATGGGGCTGCGGCGGTCGCAAGGACTCGATTTTTTCAAGGCCCTTGAAAGCGCCCGCTGTGGCCGAGTCATTCTGGGGCGCCGCGGTCAACCCACTCGCTTTGCTTGGACGGAAAACGCCGTCGCTGTCGCACGGGAAGTTCTGAGCGAGCGTGCAGTGGCCGCAGGAGATTCGGACGCCCGCGAGGATTCCGGCAGTCCGGTCTCGAGCAGCGAGTTAAGGGAGCATGTATTCGTGCTCCGAGCCGGTCTCAGCGTGCACGTCACGCTGCCACTTAATCTCAACCAGCGTGAAGCCGCCCGTCTGGCCAGCTGGATAGAGACCCTAGTTCTGTAAACACCCTATTGATTCATTGCTGGAAGTCACTCAATCCCCAACAAGGAGTAGAAACATGGTCGCTCGCGTTAATCAGACTAAGCCCGTTTATCTGACCCTCGACTTGTCCAACGTGGCGAGCGCGGCGAAGAAAACGGCGCTCCTGCGCGGCATGTCGCAACAGGTGTCCGAGTCCGTGCGAGTCTTTGCTTCAGGATTGCGCCAGCTGGTTCAGCGCGATCGTCGCTGGATTTCGGGCTACGCGGCGTGGGCCATGGCAAATCCGGGTCAAAATCGCGTCGAGACGGTGTGGCGGGCAGCGGGAATAGAGTTGGAAACCTTCGAATTGGGCGCATGGTCGCGTCGCGAAATTGCGGTGGACTTGGTGCTCCAAGGTCATCTTAGGACCCTTCTGGCTCCGCGGTGCGAGCCCGGCGTAGTGTGCCTTGTCGGTGGTGACGGTGCCGGGCACCTTGATGGCCGGGGCTTCATTCCGGCCCTTGAGGATCTTAGAAGCTTCGGGCACCACCTAGAAGTAATGAGCTTTCGGTGCTCGCTCAACGGCGCGCTGTCCAATTGGGCAAAGAAGAACGGTTCGCTCTTCGAGCTTGATAACGTATTTCCGTGGATAACGTTCGAAGAGCAGGGCCGGCGAGCACTGCCGATCACGCCGCAAGTGTATGCCCTTCTTGGACGGGAGAACGACAATTCTGCTTAGATCTGCGAGTCTCCCCCAGCCCGCGGACGCTTCCCCGACTGCACAACCTATTTCTAGTGACTCGATAACACCGGATTAATCACACCCACGAAACAGGTGCACAGGAGATTCGTCCCATGGCACAAGATTGCTCGTCTCGCCGTCGCCCCCTTCGCAAGATCCGCACCCGCCGGCTCCCAGTGGCCCGCGTTGGCGTTGCTGACGCTGTGATCAACAAGCTTCTCGATGATTCGCTTCGCCTCGGGGCGTCTAACGTCCTGCTTGCCCGTCTGGAAGTCATTCATCGCAGTAATCCCGCGCTCGTGGAGGAGGTCTGCAAGTATCTTGAGGTTGTCGAATGTCAGGCACTTGCGCGGGGCGAGGGTCCTGGTTCGGGATTGATGGGCCTGCTCGTCTTCATCGCCACCTACCAGGCTCTTGTTTCCCAGTACGAGATCGAGGCGCTTGACCGCAGCATCGGACCACCGGTCGAGGTTGAATCGCCGTGATACCGAGGAAGCATCGTTCGGGCGAATCTCCCGGTTCCGTCGGAGAGTGATTCGTGAAACTCCGCGGGAGGGAGAGGCCAACGGTGGCACGATTCGCAGCCCGCGTGTTTCACACTCCGCCGCTAACCGAGGCTCGCAGGCAGCAGCGCCGCCCTGCCCGCGCCTCTTGTCGCGTGCGTTGCCTTGGGCCTGACGGCCTCTTCGGGCGTGTTGGCGCTCGGCGACTGCGAAGCAGGTGGCAGTGCTGGTAGACGCCTGTTTCCCCAACGGGACAGGCATTCCTAAAGCCCCTGGGCCGTAACGGCCGCCTCGGCACGTCACACTGGCGGGCCGGGGCGGCCGCGGCCCAGGCGGCCCCCTCGGGGGTGCAAGTCGACCGGCAAGCTGCTAATTTGTCGCCGCAAGGGCGGGGTCGCGAGCGTCGAACGCCTGGGAGCCGACCTGAATCCCCCGGGCGGCTTGCAACAGCGACCGCACCCCAATGCGCCGCGATTGGGCGCCCCGGCACTGGCCAACCTCCGGAGAACTCCAACGTGATCGCCTGGCCGCGGCTCGACGGGCTGCTGAGCGAATTTCCCCGCCGCACGGTGGGCCTGGTCGGCGATTTGTTCCTCGACCGCTACCTCGATATCGACGCGGCCGCCGCCGAATTGTCGATCGAAACCGGGCTCGAAGCGCACCAGGTGGTCCGCGTGCGCAACTACCCGGGGGCGCTGGGTACCGTGATGAATAACCTGGCCGCGCTGGGGGCGGGCCAGATGGTGCCGGTCACGGTCATCGGCGACGACGGGGAAGGCTACGATCTGCTCAAATCCCTCGCCAAGCTGCCGGTCGACGTCTCGGCGATCGTGCGCAGCCCCCAGCGGCAAACGCCCACCTACACCAAGCCCATGCGGCAAGATGCCAGCGGCCAGTGGTGCGAGCTCAGCCGGCTCGACCTGCGCACCCGCGGCCCGCTTGCCGCCGAGGCCGAAGCGGCGGTGATCGAGCACCTGGAGCGGGTTTGGGCTCGGGTCGACGGTTTGATCGTGCTCGATCAGGTGAACGAACCGGGCTGGGGGGTGGTGAACCCGCGCACTCGCGAGGCTCTGGCTCGGTTGGCCCGCCGCGAACCCGGGAAGCTGATGTTCGTCGACAGCCGCACCCAGATCGCCGAGTTCGAGCAGGGAACGCTCAAGCCCAACCTGGCCGAGTGCCAGAGGGCACTGGGCCGAGAGCCGGTCGACGATTTTCCGGTGGCGGCGGCCGCCGCCCAGCAGTTGGCCGACCGGGGCGGGCTTTCGCTGTACTGCACGCTGGGCGCCGAAGGCATGCTCGTCGTGCGGCCCGGCCAGAAGGCCGTGCATGTTCCGGGTTACCCGGTTAGCGGTCCGATCGACGTGGTGGGGGCCGGCGACAGCGCCACCAGCGGCATCGTACTCTCGCTCTTGAGCGGGGCCGACCCGGTGGAAGCCGCGGCGGTGGGCAACCTGGTTGCCTCGATTACGGTCCAGCAACTGGGGACCACCGGGACCGCCTCGCCCGAGCAGGTGCGCCAGCGGTGGCGCCAGACGCATCCGGGCCAGTAGCCCCTACCCGAGGGCCTTCGCGGCCCAGTCTCAGGCGGGGCTTGCCCCCCGGCAAGGCGGCTCGCGGCAGCGACGCGAAAACCGCGGGGCAGGGGGCGCCCTGAGGCGAGCCCCCCGGCGCGGCCCAACACGTGTAGGGCGAGCGGCACCCATGCAATACCAGCTCGATCGCAACTTCTATCGCAGCGTGCACGAGTTGCTCAGCGTGCGCGAGGGGGTCGATTCGTCGGAGCGGCGCGGACCG